>NZ_CP040932.1:0-1351204 GCF_006351965.1 Oceanicola sp. D3 | reverse complement strand
TGACCAAGCTCATCCAACTGGAGGGGAAAGACAATCACATGGTCATCGGCGAAGTGACCGGCGTGCACATCCGCGACACCTGCCTGAAAGACGGCCGCTTTGACGTAACCACCTTCCAGCCGCTCTCCCGGCTGGGATACCGCGATTACGCGGTGGTGGAGAACGTCTTCGAGCTGACCCGCCCCGACGACTGACGCCGCGCCCACCGCGCCGAAGCGCCAAAAGAGATTTCAGGCCTCCGGCGGGAGATATTTGGAGCAAGAAAATGAACAGGGCGGTGGCACGCTGAATGGGCCTTGCACCGCTCCCTGCCCGGGATGGGGCCAACTCGACCAAAGCGGCATCACCGCTGCCAGAGGGCACCCGATCTCACCACGGAACATTCATGGCCACTCCGGCAAACGCATTCAGGCCGTACCAAGCACCGAGCACAAACGGCTAAAATTTGAATCAAATGCGCGCTTTTGCGGCGCGCTGCTGGCGAACCCCGCCGCCGGGACGGTTCAGAACCAGCGACGGCGGGGCATTTCCTTGCACGGTCATCGGCTCTCCAGCCTGTACCGTGGGCCCATCATGGCGCGTTAACCTTAACTTTAAGTTACCGCTGCTCATTTTCTTGCTGGAAATATCTCCGGGGGGCGTGGGGGGCTGGCCCCCCACTGAACGGCGCGGTGCGGGGGCGAGCCCCCAACCATAACGACGGTCACGTCACCGCGCCCCGCTCGGCAAACCGCGCCTCGCGCCATTCGCCGCTTTCCAGCACCTCGGCCAAGGCCAGCACCGCCCGCGCCACCTCCTCAAAGCTCAGGTAGAGCGGCGCGAAGCCAAAGCGCAGCACGTCCGGCGCGCGGAAATCTCCGATCACCCCACGCGCGATCAGCGCCTGCATGATCTCGTAGCCATTCGCATGGCAAAACGACACCTGGCTGCCCCGTGCCTCCGCCGCGCGCGGCGAGGCAAGCTCAAGCCCCGGGCAGGCGGCCTCGACCCAGTTGATGAAGGCCTGCGTCATCCTCATGCTCTTTGCGCGCACTGCCCCCATCTCGACGCCTTCCCAATCCTCCAAAGCGCCCGCCAGCGCCCGGAACGACAGCACCGGCTGCGTCCCTGCAAGGAAGGCCTTCATCCCCTTTGCCGCCTCAAAGCCCGTCTCGAAGGCAAAGGGCCGCGCATGGCCCCACCAGCCTGTCACCGGCTGGCGGATGGCCCCATGATGGCGCGTGGCGGCGTAGACGAAGGCCGGCGCCCCCGGCCCGCCGTTGAGGTACTTGTAGGTGCAGCCCACGGCAAAATCGGCGCCCGCCGCGTCCAGCCCCACCTCCAGCGCCCCTGCCGAATGGGATAAATCCCACACCGCCAGCGCACCTGCCGCATGGGCCGCCGCCGTCAGCGCCGCCATGTCGCGCAACGCGCCACTGCGGTAGTCCACGTGGTTCACCAGCATCGCCGCCACTTCCGGCCCCAGCGCCGCCTCCACCGGCCCCTCGGCCAGTACCAGCCGCGCACCGGCGGCGGCACAGACGCCCTCGGCAATGTAGAGGTCGGTCGGAAAGCTCGTTGCCTCGGCAAGGATCACCCGCCTGTCAGGGCGCAGGGCAAGGCAGGCGTGCAGCACCTTGTAGAGGTTCACCGAGATCGTGTCGCAGGCCACCACGCAGCCCTCGCCCGCCCCGATCAGCCGCCCGATCCGCCCGCCCAGCGCCATTGGCAGCTCAAACCAGCCCGCCGCGTTCCACGACCGGATCAGCCCCTCGGCCCATTCCTCGCGCGCGGCCACATCGAGCGCGGCCAGCGCCGCGTGGCTGGCGGGGCCAAGCGAGTTTCCATCGAGGTAGATAACCCCCTCGGGGATCAGGTAGCGCCCGCGCCGGTCGGCGAGCGGGTCGGCGGCATCAAGCGCGCGGGCCTCAGCAATCATGTCCATGCCAAAGCCTCGCACGGCCCCGCCGGACCCGCCAGCCTAATGCGCGTCGCCAAACAGCCCGGTCTGCACCGGGTAGTTGGCCGCGACCTGATACTCCGGATCGTCCTCGCTCTTTTCCACGATCAGCCCGGTCTGGCCCAGCAGCTTGCGGCAATCGCGCGACAGGTGGCGCAGGTGCAGCTCCTTGCCCTCGTCGATGTACTTCTTGGCCATGCCTTCGATGGCCGAAAGCGCCGTCTGGTCGGCCACCCGGCTCTCGGCAAAATCGACGATCACAACGCTTGGGTCGCTCTTCGGCGTGAAAAGTTCCATGAAGCCATCCGCCGAGCCAAAGAACAGCGGCCCGATCACCTGATACACCTTCGCACCCTCCGGCGTGGTGTAGCTCTTGGCGGTGATCCGCTTGGCGTTTTGCCAGGCGTAGTGCAGCGCCGAAACGATCACACCCACAACCACCGCGATGGCAAGGTCTTCCAGCACCGTCACCACCGTCACGAGGATGGTCACGAAGCTGGCGAACTTGGTGCTCACTCGCATGATGCGGAAGGTGTTCCACGCGAAGGTGCCGATCACCACCATGAACATCACGCCCACCAGCGCCGCCAGCGGGATCTGCTCGATCAGCGGCGAGGCAAAGAGGATGAAGCTCAGCAGGAAGAGCGCGGCGGCAATGCCCGCCAGCCGGGTGCGGCCGCCGGATTTCACGTTGATCATGCTCTGCCCGATCATCGCGCAGCCGCCCATGCCGCCAAAGAAGCCGGTGACGGTGTTGGCCGCACCCTGCGCGAGGCATTCCTTCGAGGCACCGCCGCGCTGGTCGGTCATCTGGTTCACGAGGTTCAGCGTCAGCAGGCTCTCGATCAGGCCGATGGCCGCGAGGATCAGCGCATAGGGGAAGATGATATAAAGCGTCTCAAGGTTCAGCGGTGCCAGCGGCGAGCCATAAAGCCCCTCCCCCTCACCGAAGGGAATATGGAAGGGCGGCAGCGTGCCCGCGATCGAGGCCATATCGCCGACCCGCGGCACCGGAATGTTGAAGACGATCACCACAATCGCGACAATCCCGATCCCGGCCAGCGGCGCGGGCACCACGTTGGTCAGCTTGGGCAGGCCCCAGATGATCACCATCGTCAGCGCCACAAGCCCCAGCATCAGCGCCAGCGACCAGCCGCCAAGCCATTCGCCCTCGCCCCCGGGCACCTTGAACTGGCTCATCTGCGCGAGGAAAATCACAATCGCCAGCCCGTTCACGAAGCCCAGCATCACCGCATGGGGCACCAGCCGGATGAACCGCCCGAGGTTGAATATCCCGGCGGCAATCTGCATCAGCCCCATCAGGATCACCGTGGCAAAGAGGTATTCCACCCCGTGTTCCACCACCAGCGCCACCATCACCACTGCCAGAGCGCCGGTCGCCCCCGAAATCATGCCGGGCCGTCCGCCGAAGACCGCCGTGATCAGCCCCACGATGAAGGCCGCGTAGAGGCCCACCAGCGGGTGCACCTGCGCAACGAAGGCAAAGGCCACCGCTTCGGGCACCAGCGCCAGCGCCACCGTAAGCCCCGAGAGCACCTCGGTTTTCACGCGCCCCGCCATCGGCTCGTCGCCCTGCCGGAAGTCTCCCATCAGCCCCTTTGCAAAGGCGAAAAACGGGCTCTTGCCCGCGCGTGGCGTCTCACTCATGGTATATCATCCGGCTGATTGGCTGTTCGCTGCGCTGCGGCTAGCATGTTTGCGCTAGCGGCAAAACCCCCCGAAAAGCCGCTCTGGGCGGGTGTTGCGGCTATTTTCGCCCCACAACAGGCATCCGAGCCTCGGCATAACCCGCAACCCCGGCGTCGAGCCGGGCCGCCAGTTCGGGCAAGCGGCTGACCGGGACGCGCGGAAACAGGTGATGCTCGCGGTGATAGAACATCAGGTAGGCCAGCCGCGCGAGCACCCCGCGCTGGCTGCGCCCGGCCAACCCGCTGCCCTCCGTGCCCTGATGGGTGATCCAGACGGCAAAGAAGGCCGTCAGGCACTGCCCAAGCGCCATCGCGGCGAGGTGCAGCTTCAGCGCGGGCGGGCCAAAGAGCAACGCCGCCGTGGCAAATCCTGCCACGCAGCCCCAATCCACCAGCAACCGCCGCCGCCAGCGCCCACCCCCCTCGCGCCAGCAGGCCCGGTTCAGATCAACCGGGAAGCGCGGGCCGTAGGCGAGCACCTGCCAAAAGCTCATCGAGGTGCAATGCCCCTCGTGATCCTCCGCGCCCAGCGTGTCGGCATGGTGCTTCAGGTGGCAAAAGGCATCGGCATGGTTCGAGCCAAGCATCAACGCGCTCAGCACATGCATGATCACGTGGTCCCACCGCCGCGCCAGCCCGAGGTTGCCGTGAATCGCCTCATGGTTCAGCCGCAGGCAGCAGAGAAAAAACACAAAGCTCGCCGCAAGGCCGAGCGGCCAGAAGGCCCCGGAATATAGCCAGAGCGACAGCGCCAGCCACGGCACCGGCAGAGCGATCTCCACCGCAAATTGCCAGCGCCGCACCCGGGCCAGATCTTGCCACTCCACCCCCGGAGGGGCTCGCTCGATCATTCCTTCTTCCTCCCCAGCCCACCGCCCTGAAAACAGTCAGCGTTGCCTATGGGTCAGCCAAACCGTGCGGCAGGTCAAGCTATCCCTAACCCGGGGGTTGCAGCTTGGCCCGCAGAGGGGTCCACTCGGCACAACGCGGCAAGGAGAGCATGGCATGAAACGGATGATCGGAATTATCGGCGGCTCTGGCCTCTATGACATTGACGGGCTGGAAGACGCTCGCTGGCTCACCGTCGAAACGCCATGGGGCGCGCCCTCCGATGCCATCTTCACCGGCACCCTTGGCGGCGTCCCCCTCGCCTTCCTGCCCCGCCACGGGCGTGGGCATGTGCACTCGCCCTCCACCGTGCCCTACCGCGCCAATATCGCCGCGCTAAAATCGCTCGGCGTCACCGATGTGGTCTCCATCTCCGCCTGCGGCTCCTTCCGCGAAGAGATGGCACCGGGCGACTTTGTGCTCGTCGATCAGTTCATCGACCGCACAATCGCCCGCGAAAAGAGCTTCTTCACCACCGGCTGTGTCGCCCACGTGAGCATGGCCCACCCCACCTGCCCCACCCTCGGGGCCGGGGTGGCCGAAGCCGCCCGCGCCGCCGGGGCCAAGGTTCATTCGGCAGGCACCTACCTCGCGATGGAAGGCCCGCAGTTTTCTTCCCTCGCAGAGTCAAAGATGTATCGCGAAAGCTGGGGCGCCGATGTGATCGGGATGACCAACATGCCCGAGGCCAAGCTCGCCCGCGAGGCGGAGCTTTGCTATGCCTCCCTCGCCATGATCACCGATTACGACAGTTGGCACCCCGATCATGGCTCGGTCGACATCACAGCCATCCTCGCCACGCTCCACGGCAATTCAGCCCGCGCCAAATCCACCGTCGCGGGCCTCCCCGCCCGCCTCGGGCCAGAGCACGCGCCCTGCCCCCACGGATGCGACACCGCGCTGGAGCATGCCATCATGACCGCACCCCAAGCGCGCGACCCGGCCCTCGTTGCCAAGCTCAAAACGATTGCGGAGCGGGTGTTGTAACCCCCTCCGCAAAGCGCCTGCTCAGATCACCGCTTCAAACAGCGCCGTCACATTAGCCTCGGTCAGCGTCACCGGGTTGCCGCCGCAAGACGGATCTTCCAGCGCCATTGCCGTCAGTTCCGCGATCCGGTCACGGCCCACGCCCATCTCCGAGAGCTTGCGAGGGATACCGAGCGAGTCGTTGAACTCCTGCACGAAGGCGCGGAAGCCAGCGTAGCCGCCTTCGATTCCAAGGTAGCCCGCCGCCGCGTCAAACCGCGCGGTGATCTCCGGCGCGTTGAGGTCCAGCACCGCAGGCATGCACACCGCGTTGGTGGTGCCATGATGCGTGCTGTATACCGCCCCAATCGGGTGGCTCAGCGCATGAATGGCCCCCAGCCCCTTCTGGAAGGCCGTCGCCCCCATCGCCGCCGCGCTCATCATGTTGGCGCGGGCTTCGATATCGGTGCCATCGGCATAGGCGCGCGGCAGGTTTTCGATCACCAGCCGCATCCCCTCCAGCGCGATGCCCTGGCTCATTGGGTGATAATGCGGGCTGCTGAACGCCTCGACGCAATGGGCAAAGGCATCAAGGCCCGTGCCCGCGGTGATGTGCTTTGGCATCCCCACCGTCAGTTCCGGATCGCAGATCACCACGCTCGGCAGCACCTTGGGGTGGAAGATGATCTTCTTCACATGGGTCACGGAGTTGGTGATGACGCTGGCACGCCCCACCTCGCTCCCGGTGCCTGCCGTGGTCGGCACCGCGATGATCGGCGCAATCGCATCGGCATCCGCACGCGTCCACCAATCGCCAATATCCTCGAAGTCCCACACCGGGCGGCTCTGCCCGGCCATGAAGGCAACCATCTTGCCAAGGTCCAGCCCGGAGCCACCGCCAAAGGCGATAACGCCATCATGCTCGCCCTCGCGATACACCTTCAGCCCCGCCTCAAGGTTCAGCTCATTCGGGTTCGGGTCCACCTCCGCAAAGAGGCCACGCCCCAGCCCGGCGGCATCAAGAGTATCCAGCGCCTGTGTGGTAATTTCCATCGACTTCAGGCCCTTGTCCGTCACCAGCAGCGGCTTGCTGATACCGGCGGCAATGCAGGCTTCGGGCAGTTCAGCGATGCGCCCGGCACCAAAGCGGATGGCGGTGGGGTAAGACCAGTTTCCTGTGAGGCTCATTTCGTGACCTTCTTGAGGTGGTAGGATTTGGGACGGGTGAGGTTGTGATAGCCGATCACCGAAAGGCCGCCGCCCGTGCCGGTGTCCTTGCAGCCGGTCCAGCAGAGGCTCGGGTCGAGGTAGTCGGCGCGGTTCATGAAGACGGTGCCGGTTTCCAGCGCATCGCCAATCCGGGCGGCACGGTCCACATCGGCGGTCCAGAGCGAGGCGGTCAGCCCGTAGCGACTGTCATTCATCAGGCGCACGGCCTCTTCATCGCCGCTCACCTTCATGATGCCCACAACCGGGCCAAAGCTCTCTTCCCGCATGACCTCCATGTCATGGCTCACGTTGGTCAGCACCTGCGGCGTCAGATAGGCCCCGCCGTCATCCTCCGGCAGCGTCTCGATATGCGCCACCGCGCCCGCCGCAACCGCATCGGCAATCTGCGCGCGCACGACTTCGGCAAAACGCACGTTCGCCATCGGCCCCAGCGTTGTCGCCTCGTCCATCGGGTTGCCCAGCTTCAGCGCCTTGACCCAAGCCACCGCCTTCTCGACGAAGGCGTCATAAAGGCTCTCGTGCACATAAATTCGCTCGATCCCGCAGCAGCATTGCCCGGCGTTGAACATCGCGCCATCCATCAGCGTGTCGATGGCCGCATCCACATCGGCGTCTTCCATCACATAGCCCGGGTCTTTCCCGCCAAGCTCGGTGGATACCGGGGTAAAGGTGCCCGCCGCCGCCTGCTCCATCGCCTTCCCGCCGCCCACGGAGCCGGTGAAGTTGATGAAATTGAACGCCCGTTCACGGATCAGCGCATCGCTCACATCGTGGCTCAGGAAGAAGTTCTGAAACACATCCTCAGGCACCCCCGCCGCGTGGAAGGCCTTTGCCATGCGCTCGCCCACCAGCAGCGTTTGCGTGGCATGCTTCAGCACCACGGTGTTGCCCGCAATCAGCGCCGGGGCGACGGTGTTGATTGCCGTCATATAGGGGTAGTTCCACGGCGCCACCACGTAGACCACGCCCCAAGGCACCCGGCGGATGTAGCGCTTGAAGGTCTCATCCTCGCCCACCTCGATATCGGCCAGCGATGTCTCGGCGATCTCGGCCATGTAGCTGGCCCGCTCGTTGAAGCCGCCAAACTCGCCGCCATAGCGCACCGGGCGGCCCATCATATGGGCCAGTTCGGGCACGATCTCGTCGTTCATCTCGCCCACGGCGGCAACACCGGCCATCACCAGCTTCACCCGCTCCGCCAGCGGCCGCGCGGCCCAATCCGCCTGCGCCGCCCGCGCCTTGGCCACGGCCTCCCGGGCCGCTTCCAGCGTAAGCACAGGGCGTTCGGCAAACACCGATCCGTCGATCGGGGAAATGCATTTCAACGTTGTCATTCTGTCTCCTTCAGCAGGCCAGCGCCCGCACATGTCCTTCATTTGCATAGGTCAGGATCGGCCGGTCCCTAGTCAGGATAGTCAGGTTCTCTGAGCGCGCAGTGGCGATGATGATCCGGTCCGCCGGGTCGCTGGGCGGTGTCCCTGGCAAGGCCGCCGACTCCGCCAGTATCCGGGGGGTCAAAGGCGCAAGCGTCATCTCGCCCTGCTCAACGTAATCGTCAAACCAATCCGCCGGAGCCCGGGTCAGCCGAAGCCGGGACCGCGCCACCAACATGCCCAGCTCCCAGGCCGTGAATGGGGAAACGAAGCTGCGTTCCCCCGCCTCGCGTGCCGCATCGAGCCTGTTGTGGGCCGCCTCGGAGATCTCCGCGCCGCTGCCGGTCCAGATCACCGCGCAGGTATCCAAAAGCACTTCACTCATTGTAGAGCCTCGTCTCACCCGCCCAATCTCCCCATTCCGGCACCCCCGGTTCGGTCAGATCGGTGCCTACAGGGACAGTGACAGTGCCCGCCATGCAGCCAAATACGGGATGCGGGCCGGTCCCGGTCGCGTCGGGTCGGGCGTGCCCTCCCTGGCTCTCATCGCGCACAAATACCACCTCCTCGCCCTCGAGGCTCACCTCGGATGCCCTGAATCCGGCCGAGAGCCACGACCGCGCCTGGGTATGAGACTCCGCGTTGTTGCTCCACCACGGACGATAGGTGCGCGCCGAACGCGGAAGCCCGAAACCAAGAATACGCTCGACCTCAGCGAAACTCATCGGCACCGCCGCGCGGGCGCTACGTTCAAGCGCCTTGGTCAGAGGGTCATATTTCGACATCGCATCTCTCCGTAGTTACCTACGCAAGTTATGCATAGTTATAACTACGTCTTCAATAGTTACATCAGGCCCGCTCGAACCCGCGTTCGATTTCCCAATCCGTCACCGCCCGGTCAAACTCTTCCTGTTCCCATTCGGCGGCGCGGTAGTAGTGGTCCACCACGTCATCCCCAAAGGCAGCACGCAGCATGGCCGAGTCCTTCAGGGTCTCCATCGCCTCGCGCAGCGTGCGGGGCACCTCCTGCGCACCATCATCGGCATAGACATCGCCGTTCACCGGGTCCGCCAGCTCCAGCTTCTCCTCGATCCCGGCGATCCCGGCAGCCAGCAGGGCCGCCTGCGCCAGATAGGGGTTCATGTCGCTGCCCCCGATCCGGCATTCCATCCGCACCCCCTTGGTGCCCTCGCCACACAGGCGAAAGCCCGCGGTGCGGTTATCCACCGACCAGACGGTTTTGGTCGGCGCAAAGGTCCCCGGCGCGAAGCGTTTGTAGCTGTTCACGTAGGGCGCGAGGAAAACCATGATATCGGGCGCGTATTTCAGCAGCCCGGCGCTGAACTGGCGGCCAAGCTCACTCAGCCCATGCGGCGCATCCGCATCATAAAACGAGGCCTCACCGTCCTTCCAAAGCGACATGTGCACATGGCTGGCAGAGCCGACCATGCCAGCCTTCCACTTCGGCAGGAAGGTGGCCGAAACGCCATTCGCCCAGGCAATCTCCTTGGTGGCGTGCTTGGCGATGGTGTGGTTGTCGGCGCAATCCATCGCGCCCGCGTAGCGGATGTTCAGCTCCTGCTGGCCCAGCTCCGCCTCGCCCTTGGTGTTCTCCACCGGCACGCCCGCGCCCACGAGGTCGTTGCGCAGGGGCCGCATGATGCCCTCTTCCTTGGTGGTCTGGAACAGGTTGTAATCTTCGTTGTGCCCGTTGAAGGGCACCAGTGCGCGATAGCCCTCCTTCTGGTTGGTCCGGTAATCCTTCTCGAAGAGGAAGAACTCAAGCTCCGTTGCCATCGCCGCCGAAAAGCCCATCTCGGCCAGCTTTGCCGCCTGCGCGGCCAGCATGGCGCGGGGGTAATGCGGCACCGGGGCGTGGTGGTGATGGTCGAGAATATCGCAAATCACCATCGCCGTGCCTTCGAGCCACGGCACATGGCGCAGGGTGGCCAGGTCGGGGCGCATCACGTAGTCGCCATAGCCCGCCTCCCAACTGGTGGCCTTATAGCCATCAGGGGTGCTCATCACGAGGTCGGTGGCGAGCAGGTAGTTGCAGCAATGGGTCTCTTCCACCGAATGTTCGAGGAAGTTGCTCACATGGAAGCGCTTGCCCATCAGCCGCCCCTGCATGTCGACCAGCGCCACCAGCACGGTGTCGATCTCGCCGGTCGCGGCCATTTCTTTCAGGGTCTCAAGGGTCAGGTTGCCGGGCATTTTTCTATCCTTTCACGGGTCAGGGCGGCCCGCGACGGGACCACCCTGTTGCTCTCTTCAAACCAGATCAGCCGTTGGTGTAGGGCGGGCCAGCCTGATTGATGACGGAGTTGTATTCCTTGAAGATGCCAACGATCTTCTGCTGGATCTCGCCTTCCTCGGCAATCTCTTCCCAGAATGCCTTGGCGGCATTTTCCACCTCGGCCCACTCTTCCGCCGGCACGGTGCGCAGCTCCAGCTTGTCGCCGGTGGCGCGCAGCTTGGCCTCGCCGCCCCAGTACCACTGGTTGCGGTAGGTGTGGCCCGCTTCGACGCCCGCCATCACGAGGGTCTTCAGGTGCTCAGGCAGCTCGGCCCAGCGCTCTTGGTTCACGAAGTAGGAGCCGATCCACGCACCCGAGATGTTGTTGGTCAGGAAGTAGTCGGTCACATTGGCCCAGCCCACGGTGTAATCTTCCGTGATCCCCGACCATGCCATGCCGTCCAGCTCACCAGTCTGCACCGCAACTTCCGCATCCTCGTAAGGAATGTTCATCGGCACCACGCCGAACTGCGACAGGAACCGCCCGGCGGTGGGGAAGGTGTAAAGCTTCAGCCCATCAAGATCGGCGACCGATTTGATCTCTTTCTTGGTGTTGAAGTTGCACGGATCCTGCCCGGCAGCCCCAAGCCACTTCACACCAACCTTGGCGTATTCCTCTTCCCAGATCTCCTTGAGGCCGTACTGGTTGAACAGCACCGGCACGTCGAGGATGTGCTTGGTCGCAAAGGGGAAGTAGCCGCCAAACTGGCGCAGCGGCGTGGGCGATGCCATCGAGTCATCATCCGAGTGCACCGCGTCGATGGTGCCGCGCTGAAGCGCCTGAAACAGCTCGCCCGTGGGCACGATCTGGTCGGCGTAGAACAGCTCAATCTCCAGCTCGCCATTGGCCGCGTTGTTGATGTAATCGACCATCGGCTTGGTCACATGCTCACCCAGCGCGGCACCCGCATAGGTCTGCCAGCGCCACTTGATCGCCGTCTGCGCACGCACGATGGCCGGGGTGGCCAGCGCGGCGGGGGCGGCAATCGCCGCGCCCTTGAGGAAGGTTCTTCTCGAAGTCATTCTCTCTCTCCTTGTTGTGGGGGGCCGTTTTCCGGCCTCTGGTTCAGTTGTTGTAAATCAGGTCCGGCAGCCACAGCGCGATCTGCGGAAAGGCCATCACAAGGGCCAGCGCCACGGCCATCACGCCGACGAAGGGCACGATGGAGCGGTAGATGTCTTTCAACCCGATCTCCGGCGGCGCCATCGCCCGCATCAGGAAGAGGTTATAGCCGAAGGGCGGGGTCATATAGGCGATCTGGCAAGTGATCGTGTAGAGCACCCCATACCAGATGAGGTTGAAGCCAAGCTCACCCACCAGCGGCACGTAAAGCGGCGCAACGATCACCAGCATCGCCGTGTCATCAAGGAAAGTGCCCATCACCAGGAAGCTCAGCTGCATCAGGATCAGGATCACCCATGGGTTCAGCCCGAGTTGCTCGGTGAAGAGGCTCTCAATCGCCTTCACAGCGCCCAGCCCGTCGAACACCGCGCCAAAGGCGAGCGCCGCGAGGATGATCCACATGAACATGCAGGTAATGCCCAGCGTCTGGCGCAGACAGGTTTCAAACACCGGCCAGCTCATCCGCCGCTTCAGCACCGCCGCCAGCAGGGCCGCCAGTGCGCCGATCGCCGAGCTTTCCACCAGCGATGTGTAGCCGGTGACAAAAGGCACCATCATCACCGCGAAGATCGCCACCGGCAAAATCCCCGCCGTCAGCAGCCGCAGCTTTTCGGCCATCGGCACCGCGTCGCGCTCTTCCTTGGGCAGCACCGGGCCCAGCGCCGGGTTCGCCTTGCAGCGAATGTAGATGTAAATGATGAACAGCGCCGCCATCATCAGCCCCGGCACCACGCCCGCCAGCCAGAGCTGGCCCACCGGTTGCCGCGCGATCATCGAGTAAAGCACCAGCACCACCGAGGGCGGCACCAATATCCCAAGCGACGACCCGGCCTGAATGACCCCCGTCACCATGATCTTGTCGTAGTTCCGTTTCAGCAGCTCCGGCAGCGCGATCGTCGCGCCAATCGCCATGCCCGCCACGCTGAGGCCGTTCATCGCCGAAATCAGCACCATCAGCCCGATGGTGCCAATCGCCAACCCACCCGAGATGCCGCCAAACCAGACGTGGAACATCTTGTAGAGGTCATCGGCAATCTTGGACTCGCTCATGACGTAGCCCATGAAGATGAACATCGGCAGCGTCAGCAGCGGATACCAGCGCATCAGCTTGATCGCGGCGGCAAAGCCAAGGTCATAGCCGCCCCTGTCTCCCCAAAGCAGCACGGCGGCCACCACGGCCACAAAGCCGATGGCCCCAAACACCCGCTGCCCGGTGAAGAGCATGACCATCATGGTCGAAAACATCAGGATGGCGATCAACTCATAGGGCATCGCCGGGCTCCTGCTGGCTGTCATGGCGCTTGGGCTCGCCCGTGCGCAGGAAAAGGATGTCTTTCGCCAGTTCCGAAAGCGATTGCAGGATCATCAGCCCGATCCCGATGCACATCACCACCTTGATCGGCCAGATATAGGGCCGCCAAACCGACGAACTCCGCTCGCCGCCATATTGGAAGGCATACATCGTGCTTTCCACCCCGCCCCACATCAGGATGCCGAGATAGGTAAGCAAAAACAGCACGGTAACAGCATCAAACGCCGCCTTCCGGCGCGGGCTGAAATCACCGTAAAACAGGTCCATCCGCACGTTGGAGCCCATCTGCATCGCGTAGGGCCCGCCGAGGATGTAGTAGCCCACCATCACAAACTGGGCCATTTCCAGCGTCCAGAGCGAGGGGGCCCCGGCAAACTTGGTCCATGTCGACCAGAGCAACACGCCCATCAGCGCGAAGATGCCCCACATCATGATCCGGCCAAGCCCGTAGTTGAAGCGGTCCACCACCGCAACGAAGCCGCGCAATGCCCTCATTCCGCCGCCTGCCGATCTTCCGCCACGGCGGCAATCGCGGCGGCCAGCGCGGGCATCAGGTGCACCGCCATGTCGCGGGCGCGGGCCTCGGTGTCGATCAGGTCATTGCGGATTTCGATCATCAGCGAGGGCAGCCCCCGCGCCTCGCCATGCTTGCGCAGCGTGTAGGTCACGCCATCAGAGGCGGCATAGGGTTCGTTCAGCGCCGCGCGATAGCTGCCCTTGGCCTGCTCCACTTCCAGCGCCGCCTCGGCCATGCGAGAATCCTCGTGATAGAGAAAGCCCAGTTCCACCTCGCGCCGCTTGCCGCGATACACCGGGGTGAAGCTGTGGATCGTCACCAAAGCATCCCTCTGCCGGCTGTCGAGCACCTCGGCCAGCCGGTCATGAAACGGATCATGCAACGCCCGATGCCGCAACGCCCGCTCCTGCGGGCTGAGGCCGGCGTTGCCCGGAACCTCATAGATTTCGCTTTGCACCGGAATCGCATCATCAGCTTCCAGCGGGCGGTTCAGGTCGTACACCAACCGCGATGCGCAGGCCGAAACCAAGGGCGAGTCGAGCAGCGCGGCCAGCGCCCGAGACACATCCAGCGCGCCAATATCCCAAGCCGCATGGCTTTCGGCGGCCTCCGGGCTCAGGCCAAGGTCGCCCCAGGGCTGCGGAAAATCGCGGCTGGCATGTTCGCACACCAGCACCACCGGCCCGCGCCCCTCGGCGCGTGTCACCTCTACCGGCTCCCAATTTTCGGCCACTGTCGTCCCCCGTGTGAGATTTCGTAATCATCACTACAGGAATTTGTAGCATGTCAAGATTTTTCCTGTAGCATTCCCTACATTCGCCCTCCAGATGTACCGAAAGGAACAACCTCTGCACCCGAAGCCGCTGATCCGTGACCTGCTGAAGGAAAAACAGGCAGAGCTGACCGCCGCCGAACGCAAGCTCTCTGCGGTGCTGCTCGATGATTCCCTCGTCGCCGGGCTCCAGTCGATCACCCGGCTGGCCGAGGCGGCGGAGGTATCCACCCCCACCATCATTCGCCTCGCCCGCAAACTCGGGTTCGATGGCTTCCCAGACCTGCAAGACGCCATCCGCGAAGAAATCGCCGCCCGGATGAAGCGCCCGCTGGCCAAGCTCGAAGTCGGGCCCCGCCCGGGCGATCACATCATCGCCCGCTTCACCGAGGCCGTGGCCGCCAACATCAACCGCACCCTCGACCGGCTCGACCTTGCCACCTTCGATGCCGTCGCCGCCCTGCTCTCCGACCCGGCCCGCCGCCTGCATCTGCTCGGCGGTCGGATCACCCGCTCCAACGCGCATTACTTTTTCAACCACCTGCAAATCATCCGCCCCGGCGTGACCCTGCTCGACAGTTCGCCCTCCGTCTGGCCGCAGGCCCTGCTCGATATGGGCCCCGAGGCGGTACTGGTGGTCTTCGATATCCGCCGCTACGAGCGCGAGCTGGAAAAGCTGGCCGGCTTGGCGGTGGAAGCGGGCGCCGAAGTGGTGCTCTTCACCGACGCATGGGGCTCGCCGATCGAGCGTCACGCGGCCCACGTCTTCCGCGCGATGGTCGAGGTGCCCTCCGCATGGGATTCCACCCTCGCCATCAACCTGCTCATCGAAGCGCTGGTGGCAGAGGTGCAAACCCGCGCCGCCCGCTCTTCCGCCGAGCGGATTTCGACCCTCGAAGGCATGATCGGCGCCAGCAAGATCTTCCGGGGCTAGTCCGCCGCTTCCGACGAAGGCTCCTCGTGCAACACCCCACAGGGCGGGACTTGTCCCGCCGCCCGCTTGCCCCGATTTCCGCAAACTCCATTGAATAGTTATAAGATATAAGCAATTCTTCCCCACAGCGGAGCACAGCGATTCCGCGCCACACAACCGCGCCACCAAGGGGAGAGGAGCCCCGGCGCCACGGGAGGAGAAAACCGATGAAACTCAAAGCCCTGCTTGCAGGGGCGGCGCTCGCTGCCCTGAGCACCACCACCGCATCCGCGCAGGAGGTCACCCTGCGCCTCGCCCACTGGGTGCCGCCGACCCACCCGATCCAGACGCTGGGCATCGAACCCTGGGTCGAGTCCCTCAAGGAGGCCTCCGGCGGGCGGATCGACGTGCAGATCTTCCCCGCCCAGCAGCTCGGCGCCGCGCCCGACCACTATGACATGGCCCGCGACGGCATTGCCGACATTTCCTACACCAACCCGGGCTACCAGGCCGGGCGCTTCCCGATCTACTCACTGATCGAGATCCCCTTCCACATGGACAACGCCCAGCGCGGCGCAAAAGCCATGCACGAGTGGTATGCGCCGATCGCCGAGGAAGAGATGAAGGACGTCAAGTTCTGCCTCGCCAACCCGCATGATCCCGGCACCTTCCACTCCAAGGAGCCGATCCTCGAGCCCGGTGACGTGAACGGCCTCAACGTGCGCCCTGCCCACGCCACCATGTCCCGCTTTGTTTCCATGCTCGGCGGCGGCCCGGTGCAGGTGCCCGCCCCCGAGGCCCGCGAGGCCATCGCCAACGGCGCGGCAGATGCCATGACCTTCCCGTGGAACTCGGTCTGGATCTTCGGCATCGACAGCGAGCTGAAGCAGCACCTCGACATGCCTTTCTACGTCTCCGCCCAGCTCCTGCTGATCAACTGGGACACCTACAACGGCATGCCCGACGACCTGAAGGCGGTGCTCGACGATCACTGCACGCCGGAGTGGAGCCAGAAGTTCTCCGAAGGCTGGGCCGAAAACGAGGCCTCTGGCCGCGACAAGGCCCTGGCCGAAGGGTCTGGCCACTCCGTGAACGTGCCGACCGAGGAGCAGGTGCAGATGTGGAAAGACGCCGCCGCGCCGCTGATCGACACCTGGAAATCCGAGGCGGGCGATAATGCCGAGGCGATCTACCAGGGCTACCTCGACGCGCTCGACGCCAACGACGCGCGCTTCTGAGCAACCTTCCGGGCGGCACGCACCCCGTGCCGCCCGGCTGAACCCCGGCTGATTCCATGCGCAACATGCAACGCGCCCTCGAGCGCTTTTCCCACTGGGTCGAGATCGTGGCCGGCGTGATGATGGGCTTCATCACCCTGCTCGTGGTGGTCTCCGCCGTCACCCGCTATCTCTTCGCCTGGCCCCTGCCCGATGCCTTCGACCTCTCGCGCTACCTTCTGGGGGCTGCGATCATGTGGGGCTTCGCCTGCGTCGGCTTTCGCGGCTCGCACATCAAGGTCGACCTGCTGGCCGAGGCCCTGCCCACCCCGGTGCGGCGCTGGCTCGATGCGCTCGCCTGGTCGGTGCTGCTCTTCTTCACGGCGCTTCTCGCGTGGAAGCTGCTGGGAAGGGTGACATCCGCGGCGGGCTCCGGCGAGGCCACGATGGACCTGCGCCTGCCCGCCTGGCCGCTGATGGCCCTGATCTGGGCCGGGGTGGCCGTGAGTCTCGCCACTATCACCGCCCGCCTGCTCATCATCCTCTTCGGCCACGGCTCGCTGGATCATTTCGACAGCGCCGAGGAGCATGTGGAATGACGTCTACCGAGGCGCCACCCCGCACGGAATCACGGCGCAGCCGCCGTGCGAGCACCGGCCCGACCGGACTCAAGCCGAAGGCGCCGGTCGAGCGCCGGCCCGGCCCGCGGGCTGGCGCTTCCTGGCCGTTTGCCCATTTCTCGACCGTCCGAAGACCACCCAACCATAAAGCGCACCCGACCTGCCGTTGCAGCGCCACCCCCCGGCCCGGCGCTCGTCCGGCTCCCGTTCCCTGTCCCGCACCCCGACGCGCCGAAGGCCCCACCCTATGACCCCCGACCTCATCGCCATCGCAGGCTTCGCCGCCCTCTTCGCCATGATCCTCCTTCGGGTGCCCATCGGCGTGGCCATGGGGCTGGTCGGCGTCTTCGGCTTTGCCGGCATCACCGGCCTGAAACCCGCGCTCAACCTGCTGGCCCAGTCGCCGCTGCGCGTGGTGACCGACTTCAACCTCACCCTCATCCCCTTTTTCGTGCTGATGGGGGTGCTGGCCACCAACTCCGGCATGTCGTCAGAGCTGTTCCGGGCGGGCCAAAAGTGGCTCGGCCAGTTTCGCGGCGGCCTCGCGCTCTCCACCATCGGGGCCTGCGCGGGCTTCGCCGCGATCTGCGGCTCCTCGGTGGCCACGGCGGCGACCATGACCAAGATCGCCCTCCCCGAAATGCGTCGCGAGAACTACCCCGATCACGTCTCCACCGGCGTCATCGCCGCAGGCGGCACGCTGGGCATCCTCATCCCGCCCTCGGTGGTGCTCGCCGTCTACGGCTTCATCACCGAGCAGGACGTGGGCAAGCTCTTCATCGCGGGCGTCGTGCCGGGCCTGCTGGCGGTGCTGATGTACATGCTCACCGTGCGCCTCGCCTACGGCCGCATCCTGCCCGCCTCCGGTACCTTCGCGCTGCGCCCCGCGCTGGCCGCGCTCAAGGGCATCTGGGCGGTGCTGCTGCTCTTCATCGCCATCATCGGCTCGATCTACATGGGCGTGGCAACGGCGACAGAAGCCGCCGCCGTCGGCTCGCTGCTCACCGCCCTCATCGGCATCGGGCGTGGCAAGCTCTCGGCCCGCGCCTTGCTGAACTCGCTGATCGAAGCGCTGCGCACCTCGGTCGCCATCTACACCATCCTGATAGGCGCCATCCTCTTCGGCTACTTCCTCGCCGTCACCCGCGCGCCGCAGAAGGTGACCGAATGGCTGGTCAGCCTCGACATCGGCACCTACGGCACCCTCGCCGTGATCCTCATCGCCTTCGTGCTGCTCGGCTGCATCCTCGACGCGATGGCGATGATCATCCTCATGGTGCCCATCGTCTTCCCCGTCGTCACCGCGATGGGCTTCGACCCGATCTGGTTCGGCGTCATTATCGTGATGACGGTTGAGCTGGGGCTCATTACCCCGCCGGTGGGGATGAACGTCTTCGTCATCAACTCCATCGCCCGCGAAGTGCCGCTGACAAAGATCTTCCGGGGCGTCACCCCTTTCGTGCTGATGGACATCGCACGGCTCGTGCTACTGGTCGCCTTCCCGGCCCTGGTGCTCTGGCTGCCCGAAACGATGCGCTGACGGTCTGACACCGTAGGGTGGGCAATCTATCTGCCCACCACTCGCCCGCCCCTATTCCGACACCGCCGCCAGCAGCGCCGCATTGCCTCCCGCCGCCGTGGTATCCACGCAAAGGTGCCGCTCATGCATCACGTGCCCCACGTCAGGCATCCCGCGCACCAGCGCCACCACCGGCCCGTCGCGCTCGGCCAGCTTCACCGCAATCTCCCGCGCCTCCGCCTCCTCGCCCCAGAACAGCAGCGCCGACAGTGCGTCGCGCGCCAGCGCCTCCGCGACCGTCGCCACCACGGCGCGCCCGCCCAGCGCTTCAACGGCCCCCACTTGCGCGCGCGTGTCCGGCCCGCAGCACACAACGCCACCGCGCGGCACCATCCGCAGCCGGTTCGCCTCGCCCGTCGGGCCGGGCATCTCGATCATCTCTGCTGGCCGTTCCACAGCGCCGCCCTTGCGGAACCGCGGCAAATAATGCGGCCCGCCCGCCTTCGGCCCGGTGCCCGACAAACCCTCGCCGCCAAACGGCTGGCTGCCCACGATCGCGCCGATCTGGTTGCGGTTCACATAGACATTGCCCGCCTCCACCGCGTCCGACACCACCTGCACCCGCGTATCAATCCGCGTATGCAGCCCAAAGGTCAGCCCATAGCCCTGCGCGTTGATATCCTGCACCACCTTCCGGATCTGCCCGGCCTTGAACCGCGCCACATGCAGCACTGGCCCAAACACCTCACGCCCGCCAAGGTCGGCAATCCCGCCCACCTCGATCAGCGCGGGCCCCACGAAATTGCCATCCGGCGCTTCGAGCTGCTTCACCAGCCGCCCCTCGGCCTTCGCTGCCTCCACATAGGCGCGGATCTCTCCCGCCGCCTCGGCGTCAATCACCGGCCCCACATCGGTGTGCAGCATCCCCGGGTCGCCTACCGCCAGCGCATCCATCGCGCCGGTCAGCATCTCGATGAAGCTGTCCGCCACGTCCTCCTGCACGTAAAGGCAGCGCAGCGCCGAACAGCGTTGCCCGGCAGATTGGAAGGCCGAGGCCACCACATCGCGCACCGCCTGCTGCGGCAGAGCCGTGCTGTCGACGATCATGGCGTTCAGCCCGCCGGTTTCGGCAATCAGCGGCGTGCCCGGTGCCATGCCCTTGGCCATCGCCCGCGCAATCGCCTTGGCCGTGGCGGTGGAGCCGGTGAAGGCCACGCCGCTTACACGGGCGTCAGAGGTGATCGCCGCGCCCACCACGGCCCCGTCGCCGGGCACCAGCTGAAGCACCTCCGCAGGCACCCCGGCCTCGTGCAGCAAGTCCACCGCCGCCGCCGCAATCCGGGGCGTCTGCTCGGCGGGCTTGGCCAGAACTCCGTTGCCCGAGGCCAGCGCCGCCGCCACCTGCCCGGTGAAAATCGCCAGCGGAAAGTTCCAGGGGCTGATGCAGGCAAAAACGCCCCGCGCCTCGGCCTCCACCGCCTCGCCCGCGTAATACCGCAAAAAGTCCACCGCCTCGCGCAGCTCGCCCACCGCATCCGGCAGCGTCTTGCCCGCTTCTTCGATGAGCACCGCAAAAAGCGCCCCGTAATCCCGCTCATACAGATCCGCCGCACGGCGCAGCACCTCGGCCCGCTCGGCCACCGGCGCATCCCACGCGCGCGCGGTGCCCAGGGCCGCCTCGACCTTCTCGGCACTGGCATCGGCGACCGGCCCCACCGGCTTGGCCCCGGCAATCGCCGCGCCCACCTGCTCCAACGTGCCCACATCGCTCAGGTCGAACCCGCGAGAGTTCTTCCGGCCCGGAAACACCTCCGGCCCGGTCGGAATGCTTGCCCGCGTGCCGTCCCACGCCTCGAAAGGACAGGCAGCAACCATCTCGGGCGGCACGCTCTCATCCACGATCTGGTTCACGAAGGACGAGTTCGCCCCGTTCTCCAGTAGCCGCCGCACGAGATAGGCCAGCAGGTCCTTGTGAGTGCCCACAGGCGCGTAAATCCGGCAATGGGTGCCGTTGTCGGCCAGCACGAGGTCATGCAGCCGCTCGCCCATCCCGTGCAGCCGCTGAAACTCGAAAGCGCTGCGCGGGAGACCCTCGGCCATGTGCAGCACGGCGGCCACCGTATGGGCGTTGTGGGTCGCAAACTGCGGATAGATCCGGTCCGTCATCGCGAGCAGCTTGCGGGCGCAGGCAATGTAGCTGATGTCGGTCGCCGGTTTGGCGGTGAACACCGGAAAGTCTTCCAGCCCCTCCACCTGCGCATGCTTGATCTCGCTGTCCCAATAAGCACCCTTCACCAGCCGCACGGTGATCCGACGGCCAAGCTGCTCCGCGAGCCCATGAAGCCAGTCCAGCACCGCCCCCGCACGGCGGCCATAGGCCTGCACCACCACGCCAAAGCCATCCCAGCCCGCCAGCGCCTCATCGGCCAGCACCGCCTCGATCACCTTGAGCGAAAGCACCAGCCGGTCGGCCTCTTCGGCGTCGATGGCAAAGCCCATGCCCGCCTCTGCCGCTTGCCGCGCCAGCCGGGTGACAACCGGCACCAATTCCTCCATCACCTGCGCCTGCTTTGCCACCTCGTAGCGCGGATGCAGCGCCGAGAGCTTCACCGAAATGCCCGGGTTCTCGGCCATCGCGCCTTTGCAGTTCGTGGCAATCGCCGCAATCGCGTCAGCGTAGGCCTTGGCATAGCCCTCGGCATCGGCCCGGGTCATCGCCGCCTCGCCCAGCATGTCGTAGCTGTAGGTGTAGCCCTTCGCCTCCATCCCACTGGCCCGCTTCATCGCCGCGCCAATGCTCTCGCCCAGCACAAACTGGCGGCCCATCTCGCGCATCGCGCGGCCCACCGCGGCGCGGATCACCGGCTCGCCCAGCCGCTTCACCGCCCCGCGCAGCCGGGTGGCGATACCGGGGCGCTCATCCAGCACCTTGCCGGTAAGAAACAGGCCCCATGTGGACGCATTGACCAGCGGCGAAGCGCTCTTGCCGATGTGGCGGCCCCAGTCAGAGGGGGCAATCTTGTCTTCGATCAGATCGTCGATGGTTTCCGAATCCGGCACCCGCAGCAGCGCCTCGGCAAGGCACATCAGCGCCACGCCCTCATCGGTCGACAGGCCGTATTCAGCGAGGAACACCTCCATCAACCCGGGCCGGGCATCGCTGCGGATGCGCCGCACCAGATCGGCACCGCTGGCCGAAATCTGCGCCCGCGCCGCGCCATCCAGCGCCGCCGCATCCACAAGCCGGGCCACCAGATCCGGTTCCGGCTGGTGCTTGAGGTCATCAATCTGCCGCAGCGCGGCACCTGTGGCGGGGGTGAAGGATAGGATGCTCATGGGGCGATTATCATTCCTTTTCCGCAGACGATGTGTCTAAATTTGGCCGACCCACCCGCCAAACGGATCAAAAACATGCAGAAGATCGGACCAAACGCAGCGCTCGACCTCGACACGCTGGACGAATCTATCATCCGCGAGCTGGCCAGCGATGCCCGCCTCTCGATGACAGAACTCGCCCGCCGCGTCGGCCTCTCCAAAACCCCGGTGCTCGCCCGCGTGCGACGGCTGGAAGAGGCCGGGCTGATCACCGGCTACCACGCCACCCTGAGCTGGCCCAAACTCGGGCTCGGCTGCGTCACCTTCGTGCAGGTCCGCCTCACCGACACCCGCGAAAAGGCGCTCAAGGCCTTCAACGCCGCCGTCGCCCGGCTGACCGAGGTGGAAGAATGCCACATGATCGCCTCAGGCTTCGACTACCTGCTGAAGGTGCGCACGCAGGACGTGGCCAGCTACCGCGAAGTCATGGGCGAAAAGCTCTCCGAACTGCCCCACGTCGCCTCCACCTCCTCCTTCGTTGCCCTCGAAGTGGTGAAAGACGGGTAGCTCTTCGGCCCTCCGGGGCCGCTCATCGCATGGGCGAAGACGCCTCGAAGGGCGGATGAGCCCCCTCGACACCGCGCACCAGTGCCCTAGGCTCTGCTCGAAACGAACACCGGAGGATCCCCATGGCCGCACAGCCCCCCACCTGCGACTTCGGCGCAAAAGCGCCCGACTTTTCCCTGCCCAGCACCGATGGCAAAACCTGGAGCCTGGCCGATGTGGCCGGCGAAAAGGGCACCGTGCTGATCTTCATCTGCAACCACTGCCCCTATGTGAAGGGCATCATCGAGCGGCTGGTGATGGATGCACAAACCCTGCAAACCGCAGGCATTGGCGTGGCCGCGATCTGCGCCAATGACGCCACCAGCCACCCCGCCGACAGTTTCGAGAAAATGGCCGAATTCGCCAAGGCACATGCCTTCCCCTTCCCCTACCTTCATGACGAAAGCCAAGAGGTCGCCCGGGCCTATGGTGCCGTCTGCACGCCAGACTTTTTCGGCTACAATTCCGCAGGTGAATTGCAGTATCGCGGCCGCCTCGACGCCTTCGGCAAAAAAGCGGCCCCCGCCGACGCCCCGCGCGAGCTGGTCGAAGCCATGATGCAAGTGGCCACCACCGGCAAAGGGCCAGAAGAGCAAGTGCCGTCGATGGGCTGTTCGATCAAGTGGAAGGCGGAGTGAGCGGCCTTCGCTCGCAGCCTCACATCGGCTTTGGCGGTATCTTCAGAGATTCTATCTGGAATATCGTGCGCGCGTTGCCGCGCCGATAGACCACATCTCCATTAGTTATAGTGCCCGGAGGGGTATTCGCCTTGGCCTCCGCAAGCCGAATGACAAACCGCTCTCCGTTGCGCTGATACTCGCCACGGAAGCTCAAGTATCCAGATCGAGAAGGCAGATTTGTAGAGTCGCCGAGCGAGAGCGGCTTTATCGGCTGATAGCCATAGCGCGCCAAAGCCATCCGGACAGGTTCGACTGCATCCCTGCTCCCCAAGCCAACCGATTGAATTGAGCAGCCGTAAAGCCGGGCATCCCAAGTCCGGTCACCCGGGATGGGTGGACCAGCCTGAATTCGCGTGCGTGCAGTATACAAGCCGATGCCCTCCGATGTCTCGCCATTGTAGGCTGACAGGTATCTGATGCCATGCCTTTTGAAGGCCCTGTGCGCACTACTAATGCTGCCCATGGAAGCGAGGCACCCTTCCTCGAAGGCGGCCAGCGCATCCTGCCAGCGCGCACCTTTTCCCGAAGACGCCTGTTCCGGCGGCACGCAGCCCGCAAGCATCACAGCCGCAAGGGCGGCAACGCCAAGCCGCAAGAGCCGCCCATCCCTCGAAATTCTCATGCAAATCCACCCTCAGAACATACTGCGAATACCCGCTCAAAGCGGGCGTCAACCATGCCCCGCGCCCAGAGGGGCCGCAACCAAATACGGGCCATTGCACCGAAACGATGGAGGCCACAGGAAGTTTTTCGTCCGACAGTGAAACTCATCGCACCCCCACCCCGTGTCTTCTCTCACAGGCCGTTCTCGCGGTGCCATGCTGGAGGGCGCAGCCTCGGTCTGGTTTACGAGTGTGAAGGGAAGAGGCGTCCGCAGTCGGCAAGGGCTGCGGACGTCTCGCCATCGCGGAACGGGGCTGTTAGGGTCCGCGCCATGGTAACGACGGAAGATATCGAGGGGATGATTGCGCGATGCGGTCTGGGAGACCGTTCTGCCTTTGCCGACCTTTATCAGGCCACCAGCTCGAAACTTTTTGGCATCTGCCTCCGTATCCTCAAGGAGCGGTCCGAAGCCGAAGATGCGCTGCAGGAGGTTTACCTGCGGATCTGGCGGAAAGCCGATAGCTACACGGCGGGCGGGCCGTCACCCATGGCCTGGTTGTCGACGGTCACGCGCAACCTCGCCATCGACCGTCTGCGGGCCAAGGCCCCCCCGGCGGACGAACTTGAGGATGCGCCGCCACTGGTCGCTTCCGGCCCCACGCCCGAGCAATCGGCGGTGGCCGCTGGCGAGGCCGCCCGGATCGGCGCGTGCCTTGGCGAGCTGGAGCCCGAGCGCTCCGCTGCGGTGCGCGGTGCCTATCTTGAGGGCGCCACATATGATGAGTTGGCAAGCCGCTACAGCGTGCCACTCAACACGATGAGAACATGGCTGCGACGCAGCCTGATAAAACTGAAAGAGTGCCTCGAAAGATGAGCGAGACGGCCACATACGACGAAGACGACATCGCCCTCGCGGGCGAATATGTCTTGCGTCTGCTTGTGGCCGAAGAGGTCGCCGCCTTCGAAGCCCGTCTGGCCGCCGAGCCCGCGCTGCGCGATCTCGTCACCGAGTGGCAGGAGGGCCTCGCAACGCTGGCCGATGAGGTGGCCGAAACGCCCCCCGCCGCGCTCTGGCCCCGCATCGAAGCGGCAGCCTACGGCGAGGCCACCCCCGGCCGCGCGGGCA
Organism: Oceanicola sp. D3; assembly: GCF_006351965.1. NCBI lineage: Bacteria > Pseudomonadati > Pseudomonadota > Alphaproteobacteria > Rhodobacterales > Roseobacteraceae > Oceanicola > Oceanicola sp. D3. The sequence continues at coordinate 1,326,480 of NZ_CP040932.1, read as the reverse complement.
TCTCGCCGTGGCGCTGGCTGACCGGCGGTCTCGTGGCCGCCCTCATCGCCGTTGCCCTCTTCTTCGCCGTGCCGCCCGGCCCCGTTGCGCCTCCGACCCATCAGGCGCAAATCTCCGCCGAAGACGGCTCGCTGGTGGTGCAGGCCGCACTCAGCGCCGAGGGCGAGCTGCACCTGATCCGCGAGGCCGGCACCGCCCGCCCGGGCCGTGCGCTGGAGCTCTGGCTGATCGCCGAGGGCGCGCCCGCACCGGTCTCGCTCGGCGTGCTGCCAGAGGCCGAAGACGTGCGCATCGAGGTGCCCGAAGCCCTGCGCGCCGCCTTCACCGGCGGCACCCTCGCCATCTCCGACGAACCCCCCGGCGGCTCCCCCACCGGCGCCCCCACGGGTGATGTTCTGGCGGCAGCGCAGGTGCAGGCGCTCTAAGCGAAGCGCGGAAATTTTTATTCTCAAAATCAGCGAGATACCACTTTTTCTCAGCTTCTTTTGAAACCAATCGCAAAGCCGCTCCGTAACTCTCTGCACAACCTCGCCGCAATGGCCGAGGCAAATGACAGATCAGGAGAGACCCAAATGAAATTCGCCAAAACGCTCGCCACCACCGCCGCCGCCGCACTCATCGCCGGCACCGCATGGGCTGCCAACCCGATGGTCGGTGGTGCCGACATGTTCGAAAACAAGAACATCGTCGAAAACGCCGTGAACTCCGCCGATCACACCACCCTCGTCGCCGCCGTTCAGGCCGCCGGTCTGGTCGAGACTCTCTCCAGCGAAGGCCCCTTCACCGTGTTCGCCCCGACCAACGCCGCCTTCGAGGCCCTGCCCGCCGGCACCGTCGAAACCCTGCTGAAGCCCGAGAACAAGGACCAGCTCACCAAGATCCTCACCTGCCACGTCGTGTCTGCCAACGTGATGTCTGCCGCGCTCTCCGAGATGATCATCTCCGACAATGGCTCCCATGAGATCAAAACGGTCGGTGGCTGCGTGTTCGAGGCCAAGCAGATGGGCACCAACATCATCATCGAAGACGAAAACGGCGGCATCTCCACCGTCACCATCGCCGACGTGAAGCAGTCCAACGGCGTCATCCACGTGGTCGACGCGGTGCTCCTGCCCAAGATGTAACGCACCGCAATTCGCCGCCGGAACCTTCGGGCCTCCGGCGGCGGCTCGGCACCTCTCCGTCCTCCGATCACCGCGGGGAGGTGCCACCGCACTTCAGCGAGAGCGCCCCGCGCCCGCCCCGCCCCAACCATCCAAAGGAGACCACCATGAACCGCCGCACATTCCTCTCAGCTGCCACCGCCGCGCTGCCCGTGGCCATGGTGCTCAGCCCCCGGCTCTTTGCCGCCACCGAAGGCAACTTCGAAATCACCCGGTCCGAGGCCGAATGGAAGGCCATGCTGACCGACACAGAATTTGCCGTGATGCGTGAAGAGGCCACCGAACGCGCCGGCACCAGCCCGCTGAACGACGAAAAGCGCGCGGGCACCTACATCTGCAAAGGCTGCGACCTGCCGCTCTACCCCTCCGAAACCAAGTACGATAGCGGCACCGGCTGGCCGTCTTTCTGGAAGCCTCTGGCAAACGCCATTGGCACCAAGGAAGACCGCAAGCTGTTTTCGGTCCGCACCGAATGTCACTGCCGCCGCTGCGGCTCTCATCTTGGCCACATCTTTGATGACGGCCCCGCGCCCACCGGCAAGCGCCATTGCCTCAACGGGGTGAGCCTCAAGTTCGTCGCCGCCTGATTCACGCAAAAAGCCTGCGCCACAGCCTTTCCCCCTAAGGTTCACGCAGGCCTGCCCGCCCCACGTTATCCCTAGTCGGGGCGGGCAACTTTGTTTTCGCTAAGGGCGTTCTGGCGCGGTTGAGGCCCCACGCCGGGCCACGGCGCTAAAACCCGCGCAACTCCGCGAAAACCTCCAACGGCTCACGCGCCGTGCGCACCGCATTCGCCGGATGGACCGGGTCGGCGCGGCCCAGCGCAATGCCGCACACCACCAACTCCCGCTCCGGCAGCGCCAGCGCCTCATGCACCACATCGCCGTAATGCGCGATGGCACCCAAACCACAGGTGGCCAGCCCCCGCCCCTCCGCCGAGGCCAGCAGCGCCATGATCGCCATGCCAAGGTCCATGAAGCAGCCCTTGCCCATCTCCCGGTCGATCGTCACCACAATGCCCACCGGCGCGTCAAAGAAGCGGTAGTTCAGGTCAAACTGCCGCCGCCGCCCCTCAAGGTCGCGCTTTTCGATGCCCAGCGCCTCATAAAGCGCATAGCCCGCCGCCCGCTGCCGCGCCTTCAAGTCGGGCGGCATCTTCTTTGGAAAGTAGGAGTATTCCGCCACCTGCGGCCGCCCCTCGGCAATCGCCTCGGCCAGCTTGGCTGACAGCGCCCGCAGCGGCGCGCCGGTGAGTGCAATGAAGCGCCCGGGTTGCAGGTTGGCGCCTGAGGGCGCGCGGCGGGCGTCGGTCAGGATCGCTTCCACCGTGCCGCGCTCCAGCGGGTCGGGCAAAAAGCCCCGCACCGAGCGCCGCTGTGCCAGCGCTTCGCTGACACTCAGCTCCCGGCGGGGTCGCCCCTCCACCGTATCAGCCCCGGCTGGGCAGAGCACCCGGGCGCGCCTTTGCCAGCGCCTGGGTCACGAGCGCGGCCAGGACCGCCTTGATGATGTCACCGGGGATGAAGGGCAGCGCCGCCACCGTCACCGCCTCGCCGAGGCCCGCAGGCTTGGCCACCATGTACCACAGCAGCGCAATCGCATAGAGCGCCACGATCCCACCCAGCACCGCGCCTGCGGCGGCACCATAGGCCACAGGCTGGCGGCGCATCCGCTCCATCACCAGCCCAGCCACGAAGGCCGCAACCGGGAAGCCCACGAAAAAGCCTGCCCAGGGCGTCATCAGCACGCCAAGCCCGCCACGCCCGCCCGCCAGAAGCGGCAGGCCAAGCAGCACCAGCAGGCAAAACAGCGCCGCCGCCGCCGCACCGCGCCATGCGCCAAGCACCGTGCCGCACAGCATGATGCCCAGCGTCTGCGCGGTGATCGGAATGCCCGAGGCCAGCGTCAGCTTGGGGATCAGCCCCAGCACCGCGATCAGCGCCGCAAACAGCGCAATCATCACCACATCGCGTTCCGAAACCCGTTTCATCGCTCAGCCCCTTCGCTTAATCCGCCGCGCGCTCTCAGCGCCTCGGCTACCCTGTCCGCATCATCCAGCGCCACACCGGCCAGCGGGGCGGCGATCCGCCAGCCCGCGCGGCGTCTTGGCGAGCGCGCCCGGTAACTCTCGGCCAGCGCCGCGCCCTTTTCGCTCAAGACCGGGATAAACCGGATCACCAGTGAAATGGCAAGCTCCAGCGGGCGGGTGCGCAGCCCCAGCCAGCGCAGCGGCGACGTCAGCCAATGCAGCACGCCCAGCATGTCCGCCAGCCGGGTCGTCATGGTCACAAGGTTGGCCAACGCCACCGCGCTCACCAGCCGCAGCACAATCACCGCCCCCTCCTGCGGCGTCCCCGTTGCCAAATGCCACAGGGCGATGAGCACCGCGAAGAGCCAGACCGGGCGGAGCGCAGCGAGGCCCGCCCGCGCAAAGCGCACGCCCGGCAGGGCATAAAGCGCAGCGACCCCGGCGAGCGCAGCGAGCTGCCCCGCGAGCGACGCGAGCAAAAACAGCCCCGTCGTCGCCACGCACAGCAGGCCCAGCTTCAGCCCCGCTGGCCAGCGATGGAACACCGTCTCAACCGGCGAGGTCAGTGAGATCATCGCCCATCCCTTCCATCGCCGCCCGAAACCGCGCCAGCACCTCGCCCGCAGGGCCATCAGCTGCCACCGCACCGGCTTCCAGCCAGATCACCCGGTCAAAGCCCTCCAGCGCCGCCGGGTCGTGAGAAATCATCACCACCCGCTGCTCCAGCGCATCGAGCCGCCCATGCAGCGCCCGCGTGGTCGGAATGTCGAGCCCCGCGAAAGGCTCATCGAGGATCAGCCACTCTGGCGCCATCGCCAGCACCGCAATGAGGCACAGCAAATGCCGCTGCCCCCCGCTCAGGCTGCCCACCGGCCTGTCCCACCAATGCGCCTTGCCAAAACTCTCGAGGGCAGCCCGCGCGGCAGCCTCGGCCTCGGCCTCACGCCGCCCCTGCTGCGCGAGCCCAAAGGTCACCTCCTCGCCGCAGGTCGGAAAGATGATCTGGTGATCGGGGTTCTGAAACAGAATGCCCACCCGCGCCAGCGCCGCCTTGCGGTCGGCAAACAGGTCATCCCCGCCCACCGCAATCCTGCCCGCGCTCGGCGCGATCAACCCGGCCAGCAGCCGCGCCAGCGTGCTCTTGCCCGAGCCATTGCGCCCGACAATCCCGATGCGGCGCTCGCGCAGCTCCAGCGTCAGCGGGCGCAGAATCTCCCGCTCCGCCACGCCATATCCTGCCCCATCCAACCGGATCTCGCTCATCACGCACCCCTTCTCATCCGCCCGCCCTAGCCCGAAACGCCCCGCAATTGAAGGGTCTGGAGGGCGGAATTAATCCGAGCAAAACAATCGGAATTGACATGCCTGAGCGATTCACTCAGAATTAACCCGACTCCCAGCCACCCCACCACAGGGCCAGCCCGGACACGTCGCACAATCGGAGACACCAGCGAACAGGCGGACCCATGAGAAACGCGCACCCAAGTGACCCATACACCTCCCTCCTCCAAAGCTTCTTCTGCCGCCACTACGGCGCCGGAGAGGCCCGGCTTTTTCGTCGGATGATCGGGGAGGCCCGGGCATGAACGCACATGTGAGCACCCCCGCCACCTCCCTGCCCCTGCACGATGCCCGCACGCTGACCCACGGCGGCATCCAGGCCATGATCGAGCTCGACGGGCAAACCTACTTCCTGCGCATCACCCGCGCCGGAAAGCTGATCCTGACCAAATGAAGCACGCGGTCCTCCCCAACCCGCGCGGGGCCGCGCCCGTGGGCCGCACCGCAGAGCTGGCCCCGCCCGAGCTGGCCGCCGTCACCTACCTGCGCATGGAGATGACCGGCGACAGCGCCGCAGTGGCCGAGGATTTCGCCCTGCTGCTTGGCCCGCAAGACGGCTCCGAGGCCCATGCCGCCTTTGCCCGGCTCGCCGCCGCGCTTGCGGCCCGGCCCCGCGCCTTCCCGCATCACGCGCCCGGTTGCCGCTGCTATGGCGGCGACGAAAGCGCCTTTGTCCAGCTGCTCTCAGCAGCGGCGGAGGGCGATGAAGAGGCCGCAACGGGCTTTGCCCTCCACCTCTTCTCTGGTCGCCCGCCCCTCGGGCTTCTGGGGGCCGCCGCCCTCGCCGGGCTGGCCTTCTCTCACATGGCCGGGGTGCTCGCCGCTCCCCGCGTAATCCACTGACACCAAACACAAAAGCCAACAGGACATTAAAAGCCACATGACTTCCAAGCTCAAAGCCACGCTCCTCGCCACGGCCTTCGCCGCGCCCCTCCCGGCGCTCGCCGGCCCCGCCGAGGTGCTCGCCACCTATGCCGACATCGCCCAGGCCGGCTATGAAGACAGCCTCGCCACCGCGACCACGCTGCAAGCCGCCATCGACGCGCTGATCGCCGATCCTTCCGATGCCACGCTGCAAGCCGCGAAGGACGCTTGGCTCGCCGCCCGCGTGCCCTACCAGCAAACCGAGGTCTTCCGCTTCGGCAATGCCGTGGTCGACGACTGGGAAGGCAAGGTGAATGCATGGCCGCTGGATGAAGGGCTGATCGACTACGTCGAAAACGGCGGCGCAACCGATGAAAACCCGCTCGGCGGGCTTAACGTGGTGGCCAACCCCACGCTGACCATCTCCGGCGTAAAGATCGACGCCACCGAGATCACCCCGGCGCTTCTGTCGGACACGCTGCACGAGGCCGATGAAGTCGAGGCCAACGTCGCCACCGGCTACCACGCCATCGAATTTCTGCTCTGGGGCCAGGATCTGAACGGCACCGAGCACGTTGCGGGCGAACGCCCCTATACAGATTACGCCACCGGCGACGCCTGCACCGGCGGCAACTGCGAGCGCCGCGCCGCCTACCTCAAGGCCGCAACCAACCTGCTGGTGAACGACCTTGAAGACATGGCAGCAGCCTGGGCCGAAGGCGGCGAAGGCCGCGAGGCCGTGCTGGCCGATGAAACCGCCGGTCTGACCGCGATCCTCACCGGCATGGGCTCGCTGTCCTACGGCGAGCAGGCCGGCGAGCGGATGAAGCTCGGCGTCATGCTGCACGACCCGGAGGAGGAGCACGACTGTTTCTCCGACAACACCCACAACAGCCACTACTACGACGGCTTGGGCATCCAGAACGTCTACCTCGGTGAATACCAGCGCGTTGACGGCTCCGTTGTCTCCGGTGAATCCCTCGCCTCCCTCGTCGCAGCGGCCGATCCGGCCTTGAATGCGGAGCTGACAGCAGCCCTCGCCCACACCATGCGCGAACTCGGCCAGATCAAGACCGCCGCCGAAGCGGGCTACTCCTATGACCAGATGCTCGCGGCAGGCAACGCCGAAGGCGAAGCGCTGGTGATGGGCGCGGTCGATGCGCTCGTCGCCCAGACCCGCTCCATCGAGCGGGCAGTCACCGCGCTCGGCCTCGATGGCATCGCGGTTGAAGGCTCCGACAGCCTCGACCAGCCCGACGCCGTGTTCCAGTAAAACCGGCCCGTTTCATTGGGCTGCTGCGCCAAAACCGCCCAAGTGAAACGCTCACAAAACACCCCCGGGGGCGCCCCGCCGCGCCCCCGCACGCCACAGCACAGCCAGCCAAGGGCCTGCCAAAATGATCGTCTGCCACTGCCAAAGCATTAATGATCGCGATATCCACGCCGCCATCGACTGGATGCGCGCCGCCGACCCGAAAACGATCATCACCCCCGGCAAGATCTACCACGCGCTCGGCAAACGCGCCGATTGCGGCGGCTGTATGCCCCTGTTTCTCTCCACCATGCGTGCTAATACCAACCTGGAGGTTCCGCCCGAATTGCGCGGCCTCAGAACAGATCGCATGAGAGGAAAGAGCGCATGAAAGGCGACGAAAAGGTCATCGAATACCTCAACGCAGCACTCCGGTCAGAGCTGACCGCCGTCAACCAGTATTGGCTGCACTACCGGATGCAAGACGACATGGGCCTCAAGGGCCTTGCCGACAAATCGCGCGAGGAGAGCATCGAAGAGATGCACCACGCCGACAAGCTCATCACCCGCATCCTCTTCCTTGAAGGCCACCCCAACCTGCAAAAGCTCGATCCGCTGCGCATTGGCGAGACCCCGAAGGAAATGCTGGAAGCCGACCTCGCCGCCGAGCACGAGGCCCGCACGCTCTACAAGGAAGCGCGCGACCATTGCGAAAGCGTGGGCGACTACGTGTCGAAAAACCTGTTCGAAGAGCTGATGGCCGACGAAGAAGGCCATATCGACTTTCTCGAAACCCAGCTTGATCTGCACGACCGCGTGGGCGAGCAGAACTACGCCCAGATCAACGCCTCCACCGCTGCGGACGCCGAGTAGCGCCTCGCCTCGTCATCCTCGGGACGCGCCCGTCATCCTCGGGCCTGACCCGAGGATCTCTTGCGGCGGGACATCCCCGGATCGAGCCCGAGGATGACAGCTTGAGGAGGGGCCGAATAATCCGGGGTCATCGCGCGTAACCACTGCATGATCCCGTCCCCCACCCGCCGTAGGGTGGGCGAAACCCACCAACCGAACGCGCCAACCATGCCCCTCCGCCTCTCCGCCCTCCTCGCCCTGCTGGCCACACCCGCCACGGCCCAAACCCTGGCCGACGATCACCTGCCCGTGGTCCCCCGCACCGAGGCCGAAGCCGTCCGTATCTCGGCCGTCACCGCCCCCGCCACCAGCTTCACCGCCGCCGAAGCCTTCGAACAAAACCCCGGCGGCGCGGCCACCGTCCGCCGTCGCGACAACGCCGATGCCTTCTCCCAACCCTCCGGCAACATCGACTTCGCCCGCGAGCTCGATTTCAAACTGGGCAACGGCCTGTTCCGCAAGCTCTGGGTCTCCGCCCCCGCCTCCACCCTCGCCTCCGATGGCCTCGGTCCGCTCTACAACGCCCGCTCCTGTCAGCGCTGCCACCTGAAAGATGGGCGCGGCCACCCACCCGTTGCGGGTGAAGATGACGGCACCACCATGTTCCTGCGCGTCTCCATCCCCGGCGGCCCGGAGGACGGCATCGAAGAGATCGCCGATTACATCGCCACCCTCCCCGAGCCCACCTACGGCGGCCAAATGCAGGACCATTCCCTGCCGGGCATCCCCGCCGAATACCGCCTCGGCATCACCTATTCGGAAATCCCGGTGCAGCTGTCAGGCGGTGAAACGGCCAGCCTCCGCGCCCCCACCTACACCGCCGAAAACCTCGGCTGGGGCCCGCTCCACCCGCAGGCCATGCTCTCCCCCCGCGTCGCGCCCCAAATGATCGGCCTCGGCCTGATCGAGGCGATCCCGGCCGCCGACATCCTCGCAAACGCCGACCCCGACGATAAAAACAACGACGGCATCTCGGGCCGCGCCAACATCGTCTGGTCGCTGGAGCATGACAAACCCATGCTCGGCCGCTTCGGCCTGAAGGCCGGGATGCCCACCATCCGCGAGCAATCCGCCGCCGCCTTCGCCGGTGACATCGGCATCAGCTCGCCCCTGCACCCCAGTGGCGCCGGTGACTGCGCCCTCGCCCAAGCCGCATGCCAACAAGCCCCTCACGGCGACACCGACGCCCGCGGCTTCGAGATCGGTGCCGACGGGCTCGACCTCGTCACCTTCTACTCCCGCAACCTCGCCGTCCCCGCCCGCGCCGCCGTCGATGACGCGCAGGTGCTGCGCGGCAAGCAGGTGTTCTACGAAACAGGCTGCACAAGCTGCCACACGCCCAAATTCGTCACCCACAGGCTCACCGACCAGCCCGAGCAAAGCTTCCAGCTCATCTGGCCCTATTCCGACTTTCTGCTGCATGACATGGGCGAAGGGCTGGCCGATCACCGCCCCGAGGCCCGCGCCACGGGCCGCGAATGGCGCACCGCGCCGCTCTGGGGCATCGGCCTGACAGAGCAGGTTTCGGGCCACACCCAGTTCCTCCACGATGGCCGCGCCCGCAATCTGCTGGAGGCGATCCTCTGGCACGGCGGCGAGGCTCAGGCCCAGCGTGACAAGGTGGCAACCATGCCCCCGGCAGACCGCGCCGCTCTCCTGCGCTACCTCAATTCCCTCTGAAATCAGCGCCCTGCCTGTCAAAACCTGACAAGACGGGCGGGCAAACGCGTGGCGCCCACAAACGTCAGGGCCGCATCGCCCGCCAAAGTGCCAGCGCAATATCGGTAAGGTCGCCCAGCCGCGCCACCGCATGTTCCCGGCTGAGGCCCGAGGCGCTCGCGGCCTGCCGCTCCAGCCGCGCCAACAGCCGCATCATCCGCCGCCGATGCACGCCCAGCCAAAGCTGCACCGGGTCCGCCAGTAGCCCGGCAAAGGTCGTCACCAGTGAGGCCGCCATCGCCAGCACAACCCCGGTCGCCACCACCTGCCACGGGTCCAGCGAGCGCGGAAACCAGCCAAAGTAAACCTGCCCCAGCCATTGCCCGGCCCAGTAATTCTCAATCGCCAGCGCCTGCGCCCGCATATCGGCCACCGGCCCCGCAAGCGAAATCACACCCAGCGTGGCCGAATGGAACAGCGCCCAGCCCGTCAGCAGCACAAAGAGCACCGTTGTGATCTCGGCCACCGCGTTGCGCACGCCCACGTAATCCTCCACCGCCTGCGCCACCACAGGCTCCGGCGCACCCGGCCCCACGCCCGCTGCGTCCAACTCGGCCACAAAGCCCCGCACCCGCGCCGCCACCTTCCGGCTCACAGCGGTTTCAAACAGCAACCGCCGCGATAGCAGCCACCCCGCCAGCCGCCGCGCCCGGCACAGCCGCGCAATCAGCCCCAGCAGCTTCACCAGCAGGAAGAGCGGCGCCAAAACCACGTTGACCGGCGCCCGCACCAGATCCAACCCAAAGGCCGCCCGATGCAACGCCAGCGTGCCACGAAACCCGAAAGTCTCCCGCACAAAGCCCCGCACCCTCACCTGTCGCGTCTCACCCGTCATGGCCCCTATGTGGGACGCCCGCGCCCCAAAGGAAAGCCCCACAGAGCAGCCCTTGCCGCCCTGCGCCAAGAGTCCTTACCCTGGCCATCATGGCAGAAGGACCGTGGACAGATGAAGAGAACGACGCGATCGTCGCGGATTACTTCGATATGCTCGCTGATGACCTTTGCGGGCGCGCCTACAACAAAGCAGCACATAACCGGGCCCTTCAGGCAAGAACCGGGCGCTCCCGCGGCTCTGTAGAGTTCAAACACTGTAACATCTCTGCTGCCCTCCTCGGTTTTGCCCAACCGATCCTCACCGGCTACCTGCCGCGGTACAACATTCAGGACTCTCTGAAAGAGGCAATCAACCGCTGGCTTACCCACCACCCCGAATGGATCGAGCGCCTGCCCCGCGCCGCGCCGCAAGGCATGGGCGAGCGTCCGCCGCTCTTTGCAGGCGTCGCTCCGACCCTGCGCAATGCTCCTCCAACGGAAGAGGAGGAGCAAGTCCGCGCCATAGCTCGGCATTTCGACGTGGCCGCTCGCGACGAAAGAAACCGCACCCTTGGAACTGCTGGAGAGGAACTGGCCTTTGAGCACGAGAAAGACAGTCTGCGCCGCGCTGGACGCGGAGATCTGGCAAAACAGGTCGTCTGGACAAGTCGCGAAGAAGGGGATGGCGCAGGTTTTGATATCGCGAGCTTCACCCCCGATGGTCAGCCACGCTTGCTGGAAGTCAAAACAACAAACGGGCCAGACCGCACCCCGTTTCATATCTCCCAAAATGAGTTGAATGTGGCCAGTGCCCAGCGCGAGGAGTGGCACCTCTTCCGTCTCTACAACTTCGCTCGAGCGCCGGGTCTCTTCGAACTCCGCCCACCGCTGGAGCACCACGTCACCCTGACGGCCACCAGTTTCCGCGCTGGGTTCGATTAGGAAAGCCGTCGCCTCACTTGCCGCCCTACCCCCGGTCTCCCCGCTGCCGGAGCCGCGTCTGGCGCAGGGTTTCCACCAGCATCGCCGCCAGCAGGGCAAACACCAACAGCCCGTTCGCCGCCGCCAGCCCGCCCAGCAGGCGCCATTCCAGCGGCAGCAGGATGTCTCCGAAGCCCAGCGTGGTGAAGGAAACAAGCGAGAAGTAAATTGAGGCTTCCAGCGTCACGAACACCCCCAGCCCCCAGAAGGCCAGCCCCCAGATCCAGACCGCGGCCGACATGACCAGAATGGTCCAGAGCATCACCGCCGAAACCGCCGCCACCAGTCGCGGCCCCTGCGGCGGGCGGATTACCCAAGCGTGGATGCGGGCCAGAAACACCTCAAGCCCCCAAAGCGACAGCGCCGCCACCACTGTTGTCAGCCCCATTATGGCCGAGCCCAGAACCAGCTGGATCAGCACTCCCCATCCCCCTCGATCTCGGAGACCTCCCGCCCGGGCCGGCCCCGGTAGCGTGGCAGCGACAGGCCCCACCACAGGCCCGCCGCCCTCAGCGCCAGCGCCACCGAAAAGCCCGCGCCCAGCGCGATTTCGCGGGCCACCCCGGCGCCATCGGCCAGCGCCAGCACCGTCGCGCCCGCCAGCGCCGCCGTCACATAAATCTCCCGTCGCAAGATCACCGGCTCTTCTCCGCCCAAGAGGTCGCGCAGAATGCCGCCAAAGCTCGCCGTCGCGACCCCCATGGCCACCGCCACCGAGGGCGCCGCCCCGGCCTCCAGCGCCCGCTCCGCGCCGGTCACGGCAAACAGCGCAAGGCCCACAGCGTCAAACCACAGCAGCACCCGGTAGCGCGAGGCCGGGATATGGGCGACGAAAAACACCGCCGCCCCCACACCCGCGCAGACCAGCAAAACCTCGGGCCGCTCCACCCAAAACACCGGCGACAGCCCCAGCACGAGGTCACGCACCGTGCCGCCGCCCACGCCGGTCACCACCGCGAGCAGCACAAAGCCCACCACGTCCATCTCCTTGCGCGAGGCCACCAACGCCCCCGTCACCGCAAAGACGCAAAGCCCGAACCAATCCAGAACCGCCGTCACCGTCTCAAACATGTGCCGCCCCTCACCTCAGCTCAGTAATCTGCTAATGAAGCTCTTGGGCTCAGGAAGCCGCTCTTCAATGTCGTCCCATGTCACATGCTTGCGGAATGCTCCACACTGGCTCGCGTTGCGCGGCCCGGCCTTGAGCACAGAAGCAATGCCTGCGCTCAGTTTTTCACTCGGCACACAGACTGCTTCCGCAAGCCAAACCAGCATCGGCGCGCATTGCCCGTGGTTGTAGAAGAAGCGAGCGTCCCGACCGCTTGTGATCTTTCGATTGTAAGCGCCGGGACTGTCATATTGGGCGAGCCACCCCAGGCAATGTTCTTTTTGGCTGGAATACCAAGCGTTTCCAAACCCAACGCCTTCAGAAAGCGCAAGCTCCAGAGCTTTGTGCTTGGGAGTGTCTTCCTCCAGAAGTTTAACGCGCCTGCGCAATTGTTTTGGCGTCATACCTTGACCCTGTTTTCTTACTCATCGTGCTCACCATGGCTAACTTGTCCACCCCATTGACGCCCCGTGCCCCCCGTGGCTTCCTCCCCTCCAAAGGAGACACCCATGCCCTTCGAACTCTGGCTCGCCTTCGCCGCCGCCTCCACCGCCCTGCTGCTCATCCCCGGCCCCACCGTCCTGCTGGTGCTCTCCTACGCGCTGTCACAGGGCCGCCGCACCGCGCTCGCCTGCGCCAGCGGCGTTGCGGCAGGCGACCTCATCGCCATGTCCGCCTCCCTCGCGGGCCTCGGCGCGCTGGTCGCCGCCTCCGCCACCGCCTTCACGATCCTCAAATGGGCCGGCGCGCTCTACCTCGCCTACCTCGGCCTCAAGCTCCTGCGCGCCCCCGCCGCCTCGCTTGATCGCCCCGAAGCCGCGCAGGCCCGCCCCGCCACCATCTTCCGCCACGCCGCCACGGTCACGGCGCTGAACCCCAAGAGCATCGCCTTCTTCATCGCCTTCGTGCCCCAGTTCGTCACCCCCGCCCAGCCACTGCTCCCCCAGTTCGCGATCCTCACCACCACCTTCGTCACCCTCGCCGCCGTCAACGCGCTGGCCTATGCGCTGGCCGCCGACCGGCTCCGCGCCACCATCCGCCGTCCCGCGGTGCTGACATGGCTCACCCGTGCAGGCGGCGGGGCGCTCCTTACCATGGCCGCGGCCACCGCCATGCTGCGCCGCGCGTGAGCGACACCAAGCACATCCTCCTGCTCGGCGCAGACGGTTTCATCGGCCGCCACGTCGCCTTCGCCGCCCGCGCCGCAGGCCACCGTGTCACCTGCATCGCGCGGCGCACCGCCGCGCTGAAGGCGCTGGGGTTTGAAACCTTCCACGCCGATCTCACCGCCGAAAAATGGCACTCCGCCTCAAGCTGGAAGGATCTCGCCCGCACCGCCCACGGCGTCATCAACTGCGCGGGCCTGCTCACCGGCTCGCCCTCCGCCATGGCCGCCGTCCACGAACACGCCCCCGCCGCGCTCTATGATGCCCTGCCCCACGGCAGCTTCCTCGTGCTGCTCTCCGCCGTAGGCATCGAGGCGCAAACCCCCTTCGCCCAAGCCCGCCGCACCGGCGAAAGCACCGCACAGCTCGCCTCCGAGAATGGCCGCCACCGCCTCACCATCCTGCGTGCGGGCCTCGTGCTCTCCGATGGGGCCTATGGCGGTTCGGCGGTGCTGCGCGGCCTCGCCGCCTTCCCGCTGCTCACCCCCGTCCTCGGGCGCGGCAAGCATCGCTTCAACCCCTGCCACGCTGAAGACCTCGCCCAGCGCCTCCTCGCCGCCACCGAAGAAGACAATGGCCCCAAGCCCATCGTCACTGGCGGGGCCGATACGCTCACGCTCAAGCAACTCACCGCCGCCACCCGCGCCCACCTCGGCCTGCGCCCCGTGCCCGCGCTGCCCATTCCCATGGCGATGGCCCGCCTCATGGGCAAGCTCGGTGACGCCATGCGCGCAGGCCCCTTCTCCACCACCGCCATCAACCAACTGGAACACGGCGTGCTGGCTGAAACCGCGCAGCCCCTCCGCGGCGCCTCCGAGTTCCTCGCCAGACGTCCGCCCTCGCCCGCCGACCTCTGGCACGCACGCCTCTACCTGCTGCGCCCCCTCCTGCGCCTCACCCTCCTGCTGCTCTGGCTGATCTCCGGCCTGCTCGGCCTCTTCGCCCCGCCCAGCGCCTACCTGCCAGACCTCGCCGCCACCGGCCTGCCGGACGACACCCTCATCACCGCCGCCCGCGCCTTCGGCGTGCTCGACCTTGCGCTTGCCGCCGCCCTGTTCCGAAACTGGCACCCGCGCCTCACCTTCTGGGCGCAATTCCTGCTCGTTACCGGCTACACCATCGGCCTCACGGCCATCGCCCCGCACCTCTGGCTCGATCCCTACGGCGCACTGCTGAAGAACCTGCCCATCCTCGCCCTGCTGCTCACCGCCCGCGCGCTGGATACCGAGCGCTAGCGGCTACACCCACTTCGCCATCGGCGGCAGGCTCATCAGCACGGCATTTGCGTCATGCCCCGTGGCCAGCCCAAACTTGGTGCCCCGGTCGTAGACAAGATTGTATTCGGCATAGAGCCCCCGATGCACCAGTTGCGCATCCTTCTCGGCCTCCCCCCACGCCATGCCGCGCCGCTTTTCTACCAACGGCACATAGGCCGGCAAAAAAGCCCGCCCGATATCCTGCGTCAGCGCAAAATCCCCCTCCCAATCGCCCGTGTTGCGATCATCCATGAAGATGCCGCCAACCCCACGCGCCCGGCCCCGATGCGGGATGAAAAAATACTCATCCGCCCAGGCCTTCAGCTCGGGGTAAAGCTGCGCCCCATGCGGGTCCAAATGCGCCTTCTGCACCCCATGAAAATGCGCCGTATCCTCATCGTATTCGATGCAGGGGTTCAGGTCGGAGCCGCCGCCAAACCACCAGGCCGAAGGGGTCCAAAACATCCGCGTGTTCATGTGAACGGCGGGGCAATGCGGGTTTTGCATATGCGCCACAAGGCTGATCCCCGAAGCCCAGAAGCGCGGGTCTTCCGCCACCCCGGGCACGCCCCGCGCCGCCATCGCCTTCTGCGCCGCCGTGCCCAGCGTGCCGAACACTTCCGACACGTTCACCCCCACCTTCTCAAAGACGCGCCCACCGCGCATCACGCTCATCAGCCCGCCGCCCGCGTCGCTGCCATCCTCGGCGGTGCGCACCGTCGGCGTCACTTCAAAGCGCCCCGCCGCACCCTCGCCCTCAAAGCTGTCCTCCAGCCCCTCGAACGCCGCCACGATCTCGTCCCGCAGCGCATGAAACCACGCCGCCGCCCGCGCCTTCTCGTCTTTCATCGCAGCATCCATGGCCTGCCTCCCCCTTATTCGTGATTTGGCGAATCCGCGCGGCGAGCCTAAACAGGGGCCCAAGCCATTGAAAGGACGCCCGATGCGGCATTTTCTGCCCCTGCTGCTCATCCCCCTCGCCGCCGCCTGCGCCACGCCCCGCGAGGCCTGCGAAAACCGCGCCACCAAGGATCTGCGGGTGATGAACGAGTTGATCGCCGAAACCCGCGCCAACGTCGACCGCGGCTATGCCATCGAGCGCGAGCCCTACGTGGCCACCAGCTTTCAAATGTGCGTCGGCTCCGCCAAGGAAAATGTCGGCATCAAATGGTGCCACCGCCCCGAAACCCGCTACCGCAACAAGCAGGTGGCCATCGACCCGGGCGCCGAGCAGCGCAAACTGCGCAACATGATCACCAAGCGCGACCAGCTCCAGCGCGAAGCCAGCGCCAAGATCGCCGCCTGCAAGCGGGCCTACCCGGCGGGCTGACGACACGGGATAGCTCGCGTGGCCCTGTCAGGTTGCCACCGGCGTTCCATCGGGATGCAGCAACCGCATCCCGGCAGCCAGCCGGTCTATGCGCTTGGCCTCCTCCATGACCGCCTCCAGAAACCACCTGAACTCGGCGGAACTCTCCCAGCCCTTCCGGCAAACCAGCCAGAACCTGGATCGGGGCATGATCGCCGTGTCGAACAGCGCCACCAATGTGCCACGCTCCAGCGGGTCAGACGCGAGGAAAGAGCCGGCGAGTGCCACATGCCCCGTGGCAACGGCCGTGTCCACCGCGCTGGCGGTGTCACTGCACATCACCGCGAAGTCGAGCGGCGGAGCCAGCCCCATCGCCCGAAACCACGCATCCCACGCGCTCTCACCCTGTCCAGGGTCCAGCATATATTCCACCCCGATCAACCCCTGGGCCGGCAGGTCTTCGGGCCGAAACAAGAAGCGCGCAGCCTCGGCCTGCACCAGCGGCGTGAACCATGTGCGCAGGGCTGGCTCCCAATGCAAATCGCCCTCCGGCTCCAGCGCCCAGCGCACAGCAAGATCGACGCAACCGCTGGCCACATCGCGCGTCTGCTTGCTGATGTCCCATGAAATCCGCACATCGGGCATTTGCGCCTGCGCCCTGGCGAGGGCTGGCATGACCCAGCTGTGCACGGCTTTCGCCGGGCCGGACACCCGCATCAGTGTCATGTCATCCGGCTCAAGCGCATTGTTCCACGCCCGGTGAATGCTCTTGAAGGCGGGCACGAGCCGGGCGCTTAAGGTCTTCCCCTTCTCGGTCAGTTCCACAGCGCGATGCTTGCGAATGAACAGGGCACCACCCAGTTCCTCTTCCAACTGCCTGATCTGAAAGCCTACGGCAGCCGGGGTCACCGCCAACTCTTTCGAAGCCCTTGCAAAGCTGAGGTTGCGGGCCGCGCACTCGAACGTCCGCAGTGCGGTGAGGGAAGGCAGGCGCTTTTTCATCTGGCACAAGAATATCTTGCCCAAGTCCTCAGGAGAACTCATTTGTCACCGGTCAGCAAATCTCACACGCTTCACCTGTTTCACGCCTGCAGGATCACCCGCCGCGCCGGTCGAAAGTCAGCCCTGCGGCCCGTGCGCCTGCGCCCCTCGACACAGCGGACGGAGCGTACCGATGACATTGATATCCCGATATTCCACTGCCGTATCCCTCACCGCACTGCTTGCAACGGCGGCCCATCAGCCCGCCCTCGCCCAGGGCACACCCGCGCAGCTCGGCGAAGTGAGTTTCGCCACAAGTTGCACCGAGGCCGCCGAGGCCGCCTTCGATACCGGCCTTAAACTGCTGCATCACATGATGTATCGCCAATCGGCAGCGGCCTTCGAGCAAGCCTCTGCCGCCGACCCCCATTGCGCAATGGCGCAATGGGGCATCGCCATGTCGAAGTTTCACCCACTCTGGCCGGGCGGCCCCACGCCTGAAGAAACCACGGCAGGGCGCGCCGCTGCCGCACGGCTGCTGGCGATGGACCAGGGCACGCCACGCGAGGCCGCGTTCATCAAGGCCGTGCTCGCGTTCTACGCGGGCGAAGACGTGCCCTACCCCGCCCGACTCGCCAGCTGGGCCAAGTCGCAACGGGCAGTTCTCGAAGCCCACCCCAGCGATCACGATGCGCAGGCCTTCGCCTCTCTGGCACAGATGACGGTCGCGCCGAAAGGCCCAGACGCCGTGCCCGAATTGATCGAGGCAGGGGCACGCACAGATGCGCTGCGCGCCGAAGCTCCACGCCACCCGGGCGCCTATCATTACTCCATTCACGCCTACGATCACCCGGCCCTCGCCGAGCGTGGCCTGGAGGTGGCCCGCGGCTACCTGTCGATCGCACCCGAAGTCCCGCACGCGCTGCACATGCCCACCCATATCTTCACCCGGCTCGGGCTCTGGGAGGAGTCCGCCGCGCTCAACGCACGCAGCGGGGCGGCGGCCATTGAGCACTCGGTCAGCGACGTGATCTCCAACCACTATCCGCATGCGGTCGATTACGGCGTCTACGCCCACCTGCAACTCGGCCAGACCGCGCAGGCCGCCGCTGTGCTCGCCGCTATGGAAAGCACTCCCAAGCTCGAAAACAACTTCGGCACGGCCTATGCCGCCGCCGCGACTGCGGCCCGCATGGCGCTGGAACAGGACGATTGGTCAGCCGCGGCGGCTCTGCCGACAGAGTTGCACCCCGCCGTCAGCTGGGAGCGTTACCCCCAGGCCGTCGCCATCCGCTGGTTCGCCATCGGCCTCGGTGCGGCCCGCGCGGGCGACGAGGCTACCGCCAAGGAGGCCTTGGCCGAACTGGGCAATCTCGGCACCATCATGGAAGACCGAAGCATGGGCTACTGGCTCGCGCTTCACGAGGCTCAGACCAAAAGCATCGAGGCATGGCTCGCCCATGCAGAAGGCCGTGATGAAGAAGCCATTGCCCTGTTGCGCGAAGCTGCCGATACCGAAGACAAGGTCGGCAAGGCCCCTGTCACGCCCGACCATGTTCTGCCTGCCCGTGAATTGCTGGGTGATCTCCTTCTTGCGACGGGCGATGCGAGCGGGGCGGCCCAGGCCTACGAAGCGGCGCTGCAAAGCTCTCCCAACCGCAGCCGCAGTTTGCGCGGGCTGGCGCAGGCTCGTGGAGATTAGCAGGTCACCTCGCCTCATTACGTCGGAACGCAAGGGCCGCACCGCTCCTCCCGCAGGGCGGCCCTTTGGCTTCGCACGCCTTGCCGTCCGGTCAAATATCGTTGCGCGGAATGCGCAGCACCTGCCCCGGAAAAATCAGGTTCGGATTGGCCAGCACATGCTGGTTCGCCTCGAAGATCGGCGCAAAATCCGCAGTGCCATACTGCGCCTGTGCGATTGAACTCAGCGTATCGCCCGGCTGCACCGTATAGGGCTGCCAGCCGCGGTAGCCGGGCAGGATGCGCGGGCCAAACAGCACCGGGATCGTCACCGAAGGGCCATTCTCATTGCCCGTATCATCGGCCAGCGTCACGAACAGCCGGTTGAGCTGAAAGCTGTTGCTCGCCGGTATCTCGATCTCCCCCTGAAACTGCCGCAGCCCCAGCGAGCCCACCGTTGTGAACCCCGCGTATTCGTCATGCCCCTCGGTCACGCTGATGGTCAGCGTCCCCTCAAAAGCGGCGGCGTTTCCGGCAATCAGGATCGTCTGTCCAACAAGGTCAAACGGCTGCGGTTGCTGAATATCAAGGGTCGGAGACATGGCAAACTCACTCCTCCGGCAGGGGCCGGAAACAAGGGGGCAAGCTCACGCACAAGCTTAGCACAAAATCGGCCCGTCCTCTACCGAACCGTTTGACCCGGCAGCCCCTTTGCCGCTTCATCCCCGGGCACGCCCACCGCAAGGACAGCACATGGACCCTTACCTCACCCTCAAGTGGCTCCACATCCTCTCCTCCACCGTGCTCTTCGGCACCGGGATCGGCACGGCGTTTCAAATGGTCATGGCCATGCGCACCGGAAACGCCCAGAGCATCGCCCATACCGCCCACCACGTCGTGCTGGCCGACTGGCTCTTCACCACGCCCGCCGGGGTGGTGCAGCCACTCACCGGCCTGCTGCTGATCCACACCCTCGGCTACAGCCTCACCGAGCCGTGGCTGCTGCTCACCTACGCGCTCTATCTCCTCGCCTTTCTCTGCTGGGCACCCGTGGTGCACCTGCAAATCCGCATCCGCACCCTCGCCCGCACCGCCGCTGCCACCGGCGCGCCCCTCCCGGCAGAAGCCCGCCGCGCCTATCGCATCTGGTTCGCCCTCGGCTGGCCCGCCTTCGCCGCGCTGATGGGCGTTTTCTGGCTCATGGTCGCCCGCCCGTCGCTCTGGTGACCCCTGTTCATCCCGGCCCCGCCCCGCTACCAATGACGCGACCGACACGGGAGACTTCACATGTATCGCACCATCCTCGCCGCCGCCCTCTGCGTCGCAACCACCGCGCCCGCCTTTGCCGAGGCCTTCATGATGGGCACCGGCCGCTGGACATGCGAGCGCGCCCGCGCCGCCTTCGTGACCCAGAACATCTCTGATCAGGGGCAGGTGGCAGGCTGGATTCTGGGCTATTGGAGCCACGCCTCCATCGGCCAGCCCACCGCCTTCCTCGACAAGATGCAGGAAGTCGGCGGCGGCAAGATCGTCGAGATCACCCTCGCCGAATGCCAGAAAAACCCCAACGCCATGCTGTTTCAGGTGACAGAGGCCATCGTGCAGAACTCCCTCAAGGAATCCGAAGAGGGCGCGGCTGAGGGCGCCACCGAAGGCGAAGCCTCCGAGTAAGCCGATGAAGACCGTCGCCGATTACATCCGCACTATCGCAGACTTTCCCCATGAGGGGATCATGTTCCGCGATGTCACCACCCTCTTCGCCGATCCGCGCGGCCTGCGCCTCTGCGTCGACCAGATGCTGCACCCCTACGCCGGCCAGCCGATCGACAAGGTGGTCGGGCTGGAGGCGCGCGGGTTCATCCTCGGCGGTGCCATCGCCCACCAACTCGGCCTGGGTTTCGTGCCGATCCGCAAAAAGGGCAAGCTCCCCGGCGCGGTCATCTCCGAGGCCTATACGCTGGAGTATGGCGAGGCGGTGATGGAGGTGCATGACGACGCAATCCAGCCCGGCGAGCGCATCCTTCTGGTCGATGACCTGCTCGCCACCGGCGGCACGGCGGAAGCCGGGATCAAGCTGGTCGAGCGCCTCGGCGGCGTCATCACCGGCTGCGCCTTCATCGTCGATCTGCCAGACCTCGGCGGCCGCAAACGCCTCGAAGGCCTCGGCATGGAAGTCCACGCCCTCACCTCCTACGAAGGCGAATAACGCGCGCGCCATCCCCCACACCGTAGGGTGGGCAATCTGCCCACCACCACCGCCTCGTAGGGTGGGCAATCTGCCCACCACCACTGCCCCGTTGGATGGCTGAACCCCACCGTCAGCCCTAGCCCGCCGCCGCCATCGCCAGCCCGTCCACCACCGCCGTGAACGCCTCCGAGCGCAGCACCTCCGCCCCCGGGCAAACGCTGCGCATCTCCGCCTCGACAAACCCCATCAGGCTCGAGCCGCCCACCAGCACCACCCGGCCCACCTCGCCGGGTGCCACCCCGGCCTGCGCCAGAACCTCCCGCGCCGCGCCGCCCAGCGCCGCTTGCGCTTCGCCCAGCACCTCGCCCATCCGCGCCGCGCTCAGCTCGGCCGCCAGCCCCGGCTCAACCATCCCCATGCCGATCCGCCCGGTGCCGGCATCATTCGCCGCAATCTTCCCGCGCTCCACCGCAAAGGCCAGCTCATGGCCGAGCTCGTCCTCCAGCACCGTCGCCAGCCGCCCCAGCCGCTTCGGCTCCACCGCCAGCTTCACCATGCCCGCCACCTCGCGCCGCACGTCCGGCGCATAAAGAAACGGGATCTTCGCCCATGTCGCGAGATCAACGAACACCGCACGCGGCACAGGCAGCAGGCCCGGGCCAAACTCACGGCGCAATTCGCCGCCCAGCCCTAACAGCGGCATCACCTCGGCGACCGAGACAACCCGGTCAAAATCCGTGCCCCCCAGCCGAATGCCGTGGCTGGCGACAATCTCCACCTCTTCGCCCGAGCGAAACACCGTAAAGTCGCTGGTGCCGCCGCCGATATCCACGATCAGCCCCACGCCACCCGCCGCGCCCATACCCTGACAGGCCCGCGCCGCCGCCTCCGGCTCGGGCATGAACTCGACCTCCTCAAACCCCGCTGCAAGATAGCACCCGCGCAGGTCGGCCTCCGCCTGCGCGTCCTTCTCCGCGTCCTCGTGAAACCGCACAGGCCGCCCAGAGAGTGCCCGGGTGAACCGCGCCCGGGTGAACTCTTCCGAGCGCTCCCGCACCTGCACCAAGAACGCCGTCACCACATCGGCCAGCGTCCGCCGCTTGCCCTCGATCAACCGCTTCTCATGGAAGAGCGGCACGCCTAGCACGCTCTTGAGCGCCCGCATGTAGCGCCCCTCTTCGCCGCCGATCAGCGCCGTGCCCGCCGCCGCGCCAATGCGCATCGCACCGCCCCCCTCGGGGAAGAACACCGCCGTCGGCAGCGTCTCCGCGCCTTGCTCCACCGGCAGCCGCCGCACCGCGCCGCCCGCATAGACGGCAGCCGCCGAATTCGATGTGCCAAAGTCGATCGCCAGCCTGTCCATCACCGCAGCTCCTGTCCGAAAGGCGCCGCAGCTACCCCAAGGCGCAGGCGCAGGCAAGCCCCCGCGCCCGGTCCGTTAATCGGCCGCGCCTATGTCATCTGACATCTGCATGGGTTGTGCATGGATTGTGCACAGGGTGTTGCCCTGTGCTTTTTGGGGTTAACGCCGCGCCACCTACCCCTGCCGCACAACCGCCCCGGGGTTCAAAATCCCCAGCGGATCGAGCGTTTTCTTGATCGCGCGCATCATCTCCAGCCGCACCGGATCGCCCCAGCGCTCCAGATCCCCCACCTTCGCCCGCCCCAGGCCGTGCTCGGCGCTGAAGGAGCCGTCCATATCTGCAAGCAGCTGATTTATAATGTCTTTCAGCTCCTCATAGGCGCTCTCGGGGTAGTCCCCCCGCGCCTTGCCCGCCCCCGGAAACACGTTGTAATGCAGGTTCCCGTCGCCCAGGTGCCCAAAGCAGTTGATCCTGAAATCCCCTGTCTTTCCAATCGCTTGCCCCGCCTGCTCAATGAACTCCGGCACCCGGCTCAGCGGCAGTGAAATATCGTTCGACACCACCGACCCAACCTTCCGGTTCCCCTCCGGCAAAGCCTCCCGCATCGCCCAAAATTCGGCCCGCTGCCCCTCGCTCGCCGCCACCACACCATCACGCACCAGCCCGGCCTCAAAGCCCTCCGCAAAGACCTGCTCCAGCAGCTCCTGCGCGCTCTGCCCGCCAAAGGTGCCGATCTCGATCAGCACGCTCCATTCGGGCACCTCGGCCCAAGGCAAGCGCACCTGCGGCAGGTGCTCGACCAAAAATTCCGGCCCCTGCGCCGCGATCAGCTCGAAGGCCGAAATCGCTTGCCCCGCAAGGGCTTGCGCCCGCCCCAGCAGCTCCAGTGCCGCCGCCGGGCTGGCCACCTCCAGCACCGCTGCCGACACATCCGAGGGGCGTGGAAACAGCCGCAAGGACGCGGCGGTAATCACCCCCAGCGTGCCCTCGGACCCAATCAGCAGGTTGCGCAAATCATAGCCGGTGTTGTCCTTGCGCAGCCGTTTCAGGCCAGACATCACCCGCCCATCGGCCAGCACCGCCTCAACCCCAAGGCACAGCTCCCGCGCATTGCCATAGCGCAGCACGTTCACACCGCCCGCGTTGGTGCCCAAAAGCCCGCCAATCCGCGCCGTCCCCTCGCTTGCCAGCGAGAGCGGAAAGAGCCGCCCGGCATCTTCCGCAACTCCCTGAATATCCTGCAAAATCGCGCCCGCTTCCACGGTCATCACGCCCTCTTCGGGCCAAATGCCGCGCACCGCCGTCATCCGCTCAAGGCTGAGCACCAGCGGCACCGGCCCTTCCGGCGCAACCTGTCCGCCCACCAGCCCGGTGCCGCCGCCATAGGGCACCACGCCCACCCGCTGCGCCGAAGCCAGCCGCAAGATGGCCGAAACCTCTTCCACCGATGCAGGGCACAGCACCGCCCCGGCGCGCCCCGTTAACCTGTCTCTCGGCTCTTCGAGGTAACGTTGCTCCACGCCGCGCACCACGCCCTCTGGCAGGGCCGCGCGGAAGGTTTCTACAATGTCGGGGGTCGCATCATTCAACATGAGAGCCATTACGCACGGCTCGGCGCAAAATTCAATCGAAGCCAGAGAGCACAACAGGCTGCAGCACCACGATGGTGGGCCGCGATGGCAGGTCTCGGAGCGACACGGTTAACGAACTGCCAATGCGCCGGTCGATCGCGAACTCTCCCGCCATGCCCTCCAGAAACTGCTCCAGCGAATAGCCCGAAAACCAGTGCATCGGCAGCACGATGGACGAGCGCAACCGGCTGACGATCCGCTGCATGGTGGCAATGTCCACCGTCATGCCCCCATCCACCGGCGCCATCACCACATCCAGCCGCCCCAGCGCGGCGTATTGCTCGGCGTTGGGCTCATGGTGCAGGTGCCCAAGGTGGCCAATGCAAAGGCCCGCCACCTCGAAAATGAAGATCGAGTTGCCATCCTCCTCGGTCCCGCCAAAGCCCTGCCGGATGTCCGTCGGCACATTGCGCACCAGCATTTCGCCGAGGTCCAGATGATGATCCGCAGGCCCCTCGGCATCGCCCCACCCCTTGAGCACATGGGGAATGCGCGGGTCGGGGTTGGGTGTCCAATGTGAACTGTGCGCATGGTTCATCGTGGCAACATCCGGCACAAAGTCTTCCGGGCCGAGGTAGCCGTTGTAGTCGGTCGCCACCGCCAGCCCGCCCGCCGTCTGGATCACGTAAACCGAGTGATCGACATAGGTGATCCGCACTGCATCCTCTTCCACCGGATCGGCCCAGGCGGCCTTTTGCACATAGGCCATCCCCGGCGTGTTCTGCGCCAAGGCAATGCAGTGCGAGGGTCGCCTGTCTTGCGCGGCGGCGGAGCTGGCGCAGGCGATGAGGCCTGCAAGGGCGAAGAGTGGTCTGAGCATGGGCGCGGCCTCCTGCGGCCAAGGCTAGCGCAAAATTCCCGCGCCGAACCGCCCCCACGAAAAGTTTATGCCCCCGCCTCCGTCCGCCCCCGGCGATCGCGGCGCAAATTGGCGTAAAGCACATGATTTCGCCACCGCCCGTTGATCTGGAGGTAACTCTGCGCCACGCCTTCATATTTGAAGCCGCATTTCTCCAGCGCGCCGCGCGAGGCGGCATTTTCGGGCAGGCAGGCGGCTTCGATGCGGCTCAGGTCAAGCACCGTAAAGCCATAATGCACAACCGCCTCAATGGCTTCGCGCATGTAGCCCCGCCGCTTGTAGGGCTCGCCAACCCAATATCCCAGCGTGCCCGATTGCGCCGGGCCACGGCGGATGTTGTCCAGCGTGATCGCGCCAAGCAGCGCTTCGCCGTCCCGCGCAAACAAGAACAACGGCACCGCCGAACCGCCGCCAATCGCGCGCTGCGCCCAGTAAACCCGGTTGGTAAAGCTCTTGCGCGAAAGGTGGTCGCTGGCCCAGGTCGGCTCCCAGGGCGTTAGAAACTCCCGGCTCTGCAGCCGCAAGTCGCTCCAGTCGCGATAATCGCCATGCGCGGGCGGACGCAGCAACAGGCGCGGCGTATCGACCCGAACCTTTCGCCGCCCCAGCCGCATCAGGCTGCCAAGCGCTCCTTCAAGCCCGACAGGCCGGGGGCACCCTCGGCAGGGCCATAAAGCGCAAGCGCCGCCGGCGCATCCGAGGCAAGACGCGTGCCAAAGCGGCGCAGATCGTCCAGCGTGACCGCGTCGATCTTTTCCACCGTCTCCGCCGTCGAGGGCACCCGATCCCAGATCGTCACCATTCGCGCCATCCGCTCGGCGCGGCTGCTCGGGCCTTCCAGCCCCATCAACAGCCCGGCCTTGAGCTGGTTGCGCGCACGCTCCAGCTCGGCGTGGCTCAGGTCATCGCCCGCACGGCGCAGCTCGTCGATCACCACCTCGGACAGCCCGGCAATGTCATCACCGCTGGTGCCCGCGTAAATCGTCATCAGCCCGGTGTCGCCATAGGCCCCGGCCTGCGCATAGATCGAGTAGCAGAGGCCCCGCTTCTCCCGCAGTTCCTGAAACAACCGCGAAGACATGCCGCCACCCATTGCGCTGGCATAGATCTGTGCGGTGTAGATGTCGGGGTCACGGTAGTTGGGGCTTTCCAGCCCCATGGCAAAATGCACCTGCTCCAGCGGGCGGATCTCACGATACTCGCCACCCACAAAGCGGGCGCCCTCCTCCACCCGGCGCGGGCGGGGGGTGAGGTGGCCAAAGGCCTTCTCGGCAAGCCGGACGATCTGGTCATGATCCACGGCGCCAGCCGCCGCCAGCACCAAATGCTCCGGGCCATAGTTCTCGGCCACAAAGCCCGCAAGGTCGCCCCGGCCAAAGGCCTGAATCCGCTCAGGCGGGCCAAGGATGGTGCGTCCCATCGCCTGCTCGGGATAGGCGGCCTCCTGCAGCCAGTCGAAGATGATATCATCCGGCGTATCCAGCGCCTGCCCGATCTCTTGCAGGATCACCCCGCGCTCCACCTCGATCTCACTCAGGTCAAAGGCGGGCTCCAGCACGATATCGGCAATCACATCCAGTGCCAGCGGCACATCGGCCTCCAGCACGCGGGCGTAATAGGCCGTCATCTCGCGCCCGGTGTAGGCGTTGATATAGCCGCCCACATCCTCGATCTCTTCGGCAATCTGCAAGGCGCTCCGCCGCGCCGTGCCCTTGAAGGCCATGTGCTCCAGAAAGTGGGCAATCCCGTTCTGCTCGGGCCGCTCATGCCGCCCGCCCGCGTTGATCCACAGGCCCAAGGAGGCACTCGCCAGCCCCGGCATCGCCTCGGTGACGATCCGCATTCCATTGCCAAGCCTGTCGATTTGCACGCTCACGCAGACCGCCTTTCCCTGATGAGAGCTTCGATGGCGCCAAGGTCGTTCTCAACCCGGGTCACCCGTTCCGACTTGTCATATAGGTCGGCCATGCGCTTGGGAAGGGCAGCGTGGATGCCACAGGCCTCCTCCACCGCCGCCGGAAACTTGGCCGGGTGGGCGGTGGCCAGCGTCACCAGCGGCGTCGCGCCAAGGTGGTCGCGGGCCACCCGCGTGCCGACTGCCGTATGCGGGCAGATCACCTCGCCGGTTTCCTTGAACATGCGGTCAATCTCCGCGCGGGTCTCGTCCTCGCTCACCCGCCCCGAGCTGTAGTGCTCGGTCAGCGCGCCCATGGCGTTCTCGCTCACGCGGAACTTGCCCGCCTTCAGTTCATCCATCAGCGCCGCCACCGCCGCACCGTCCTTGCCATAGGCAAACCACAGCGCCCGCTCGAAGTTGGAAGACACCTCGATATCCATCGACGGCGAGATAGAGGGTTTTACACCCGCCTTGGCATAGTCGCCGGTCTCAAGGCAGCGGTGCAAAATGTCATTCTGGTTGGTGGCCACGATCAGCCGGTCGATCGGCAGGCCCATCTGCTTGGCCAAAAAGCCCGCAAAGATGTCGCCAAAATTACCCGTGGGCACGGCAAAACTTACTTTCCGATGCGGGGCACCCAGCGCCACGGCGGAAGTGAAGTAATACACGATCTGCGCCAGAACCCGGGCAAAGTTGATCGAGTTCACCCCGGCAAGCCCCACCTCGTCGCGGAAGCTGAAGTCGGCAAACATCTCTTTCAGCATGCCTTGGCAATCGTCAAAATCGCCATCAACGGCCAGCGCATGCACGTTCGCCGCCTCCGGCGTGGTCATCTGCCGCCGCTGCACCTCGCTCACCCGACCATGCGGGAAAAGGATGAACACATCCACATTGTCGAGCCCCGCAAAGGCCTCGATCGCCGCCGATCCGGTGTCACCGCTGGTCGCCCCCACGATGGTGATCTTGCGCCCGTTGCGCTTCAGCACGGTCTGGAACATCTGGCCGATGAGCTGCATGGCGAAGTCTTTGAAGGCCAGCGTCGGCCCGTGGAACAGCTCCAGCAAAAAGTGATTGTCCGCCAGTTGCTTCAGTGGCGCCCGCGCCGGGTGGCCAAAGCCCGCATAGGCCCGCCCGATCAGCGCCTCCACCTCCTGCGGCGAGCCGAGCGCGTCACCGATGAAGGGCGCAATCACCCGCGCCACCGCCTCTTCGTAGCTCACCCCGGCCAGCGCCGCGATCTCGCCTTCGCTCATGCTCGGCACGGTCTCGGGCAGGTAGAGGCCACCGTCGCGGGCGAGGCCCGTCAGCATGGCATCTTCAAAGCTCAGAACCGGGGCCTGGCCCCTTGTGGAGATATAGCGCATTGGAAGTCCTTCAGGCGGTGCGGCGCTTGATACGCCACATCAGGAAAAGTGTCATCCCCAGCCACACCAGCGCGAGGCCAAACCATGTGACCGCGTAGCCGAGGTGGTCATTCGGAATGCCCACGGAGCTGACAGGCAGCGGGGTGATGGTGGAGCCGGGCCGCACCTCGCGGGCAACAATCAGCAGCGGCTCCGCCCCCAGCGCCTCGGCCAAGGCGGGCACATCGCGGGCAAACCACAGCGCGCCCTCCGGGTCGGGGGTGAAGCCATCCACCTCATCCGGCCAATGCAGGTTGCCCGTCACCGTGACCGCGCCCTGCGGAAAGGAGGCATCCGCCGAGATTACCTTGCGATAGCCGAGGTCCACCAGCAGCACCCGGCCCTCCGGCGTGGTCAGCGTGGTAACAAAGCGATGCACCGCCCCCACCTGCTTGATCGAGGCCAGCACCATTATCCCCTGTCCGCCCAGCGTGCCCTCGGCCTGCACCGGCAAAAAGCGGTCGGCCTCCGGGTCGGGCGCGGCGGGCACCGCAACCGGTGCGGCGGTGATCCGGGCGTCGATATCCGCCAGCATCGCCCCTTTCCACGCCAGCCGCCGCAGCTGCCACGTTCCGAGGCTCACCAGAATGGCGATGCCGCAGATGCCGAGAATGGCCGGGAAGAGGTAGCGCATGGGGTGTCCTTCAAAGCCGAACGCGGGCCGTCTCCAGCCCGCGCTCCGTATTCCGTAGGGTGGGCAATCTGCCCACCATCCGCTCAGCCGCCCCAGATGTAGACCGCGGCGAAGAGGAAGAGCCAGACCACGTCCACGAAGTGCCAGTACCAAGCGGCAGCCTCGAAGCCCACGTGCTTCTCCTGCGTGAAGTGCCCGGCGCGCAGGCGCAGGTAGCAGATGAACAGGAAGATCGTGCCGATCACAACGTGCGCACCGTGAAAGCCCGTCGCCATGAAGAAGTTGGCGCCGTAGATGTTGCCTGCGAAGCCGAAGGCCGCGTGGCTGTACTCGTAGGCCTGGAGCACGGTGAAGATCAGTCCCAGCACCACCGCAAGGACCAGCCCCTCGGCCATGGCCTTGCGGTTGTTCTCATGCACCAGAGCGTGGTGCGCCCATGTGGCGGCCATGCCCGAGCAAAGCAGGATCAGAGTGTTGATCAGCGGCAGGTGCCACGGGTCGAAAGTTTCGATGCCCACCGGCGGCCAAACGCCATCGACGGCGGGGGCCTGATCAATGTCGGGGTTCATCGGATACATCGCGTGCTTGAAGAAGCTCCAGAACCACGCGGCGAAGAACATCACCTCCGACATGATGAACAGGATGAAGCCGTAGCGCAGGCCGATGGCAACAACCGGGGTGTGGTCACCCACCTGGCTCTCGTCCACCACCTCGGACCACCAGGCAAACATGACGTAAAGCACGCCAACAAAGCCCAGCAGGAAAATCCAGGGCTGGTTGTTTTCAACCTGCGGAGACATCCACTGCACCGCCCCGAAGAGCATCACAAAGGCCGCGACCGCACCGGCGAAGGGCCAGATCGAGGGGTTCAGGATGTGGTAGTCGTGGTTCTTTTCGTGGGCCATCTTTGGTTCCTCGGACGGTCTCTGTATTCAGGTCAGTTGGCCCGCGGCGCCGGGTCGGACGCGTTGGGCGAAAGGGCTGCCTGCTCTTCGGGCAGGTCGATTTCGTAAAAGGTATAGCTCAGGGTGATCGAGTTTGTGAACTTCGCATCGCGGTCATTCACAATCTCCGGGTCAACATAAAAGCTCACCGGCATCTGCACCCGCTCGCCGGGCTGCAGCACCTGCTCGGTAAAGCAGAAGCAGTCGATCTTGTCGAAGTAGCCGCCCGCCACGAAGGGTGCAACGTTGTAGGTGGCTTGGCCAGCAATGGGCCGGTCGGTCGGGTTGTAGGCTTCGTAGAAGGCCAGGCCCGTTTCGCCGATCCGCAGGGTCATCTTCTGCTGCACCGGCTTGAACTGCCACTCCATGTCGGCCTCGATATTGGCGTCAAAGCGCACGGTGATCTCGCGGTCGAGCACAACATCGCTGCCCGACTCGGCCACCGAGGTGGTGCCGCCGTAGCCCGTGACCTTGCAGAACCAGTTGTAAAACGGCACCGCCGCCCAGGCCATCGCGCCCATGAACACCACAACGCCCACGGCATAAAGCGCCACGCGAGCGTTCTTTTGCTCGGGTTTCTGCTCGGGCCCGGCCATCAGTTGCCCGCCTCTGGCGTGGTCATCGCCGGGCGAACCGCATGGTCAAACCCTTCCATCGCGCCAATGCCACCCCGGGTCACCTTCACAAAGGTCAGCCCCAGAACAATCACCACAAGCGCAATCAGCGAAATCGCAACGCCCACGTTCCGGCCCAGCCGCCGCTGGTGAATCTCGTGTTCCGCCCGGATCATGCCGCACCCCCGATCACGCCCAGCGCCCGCAAGGCGGCGTCAGCCAGCAGGGCCCCGAAATGCAGCGCCAGATAGATCAGCGACAGCTTGAAAAAGCTCTTTTCCACCTTGTAGCCATCCGCCTGCGCAGCCTCGGTGCTCCGCCGCAGAATGTGCCACGCCCCCTTGGCAAAGAGCGCGTTCATCACCAGTGCGGTGGCAATGTAGGCCGGCCCGGCGATGGAGGTGAAGCCCAGCGCAATCGCCGAAGCGGCCAGCACGATGGTATAGATGAAGATCTGCCAGCGCGTTGCGTCATGCCCGTGGGTCACGGTGAGCATCGGCACCTTGGCGTCGGCATAATCCGACTTCATGAACAGGCACAGCGCCCAAAAGTGCGGCGGCGTCCAAAAGAAGATGAGGGCGAACATCAGCACGGCTTCAAGGCTAACCGAGCCCGTGGCGGCAACCCAGCCCACCATCGGCGGGAAGGCCCCGGCAGCGCCGCCGATCACGATGTTCTGCGGCGTCCAGCGCTTGAGGATCATCGTGTAGATCACGGCGTAGAAGAAGATGGTGAAGGCCAGAAGCGCCGCAGCGGCGAGGTTGGCCGCGAGGCCCAGCATCATCACGCTGAGGCCCGACAGGGCGACGCCAAGGCCCAGCGCCTCACCCGGCTGGATCTTCCCGGCGGGGATCGGGCGCTTTTGTGTGCGGCTCATCACCGCGTCGATATCCGCATCCCACCACATGTTCAGCGCGCCAGAGGCCCCGGCCCCGATGGCGATGAAGAGGATGGAGGTGAAGGCAATAAACGGATGCACCGGCACAGGCGCAACCAGCAGGCCCACCATGGCGGTGAAGACCACAAGCGACATCACCCGCGGCTTCATCAGGGCAACATAGTCCCCGAAGCCCGGCTCTTCCGTGCGCTCATATGCATTCACGTCGCTCAAATCGTCTGCCTCCCTAGCGGGCCCTGTTCGCATCGCCCGCGCAGTAGCAAGTGGCCGGGCAGCAGCTTGGCTGCCCGGTAACTGATCAGTCGGCCGAAGCCACCTTCACCGAAGGCTTGATCCCGGCGAATTCCTCGGTGGCCATCTCCAGCCACGCGGCATAGGCCTCTTTGCTCACCACCTTCACGGTGATCGGCATATAGGCGTGGTCCTTGCCGCACAGTTCGGAGCACTGGCCAAAGTAAACGCCCTCGCGCTCGGCCTTGAACCACAGCTCGGCGGTCCGGCCCGGCACGGCATCCTGCTTCACACCAAAGGCCGGCACTGTCCACGAGTGGATCACGTCCGCGCCGGTCACCCGGACGACGACAACCGTATCCACCGGAATCACCATCGCGTTGTCGGTGGCCAGCAGATACTCGTCCTCGGCGTAGCCATAGTCGGCCAGCTCGTCGCGCTGAAGCATCAGCGCATCAAAGGCGATTCCCTCTTCGGGATACTCATAGCCCCAGTACCACTGGTATCCGGTGGCCTTGATGGTCAGCTCCGGCTCCGGAATCTCTTGTTGCTTGAACAGCACCGGCAGCGAGAAGGCCCCGATAAAGACGAGGATCAAAATCGGTCCCAGCGTCCACGCGATTTCGAGCGGCGTGTTGTGAGTAAAGCTCGCAGGCGTCGGATTGGCCTTCTTGTTGAATTTCAGGATGATGATCGCAAGCAGCAGCACCACGAAAAGCGAGATGGCGATGATGATCACGTTCACCATGCCTTCCAGCCAGTGAATGTCACGCGCCAGCTCGGTGGCGGCGGGCTGCCAGTCAATCCCCTTCTCATGGGGCTTCCCGATCGTTTCGAGCCCCTCAATCCCGTCCTGGGCGTGGGCGGCAAGGCCGTAAAACGCCATCATCAGGCCGGTCGTCACGGCGGCAAGGAGCTTGAAAATCTTCATCGGCACGTCCCTTCGCTTGTCATGAAGCGCGTCTGCGGGGTGGCGTTCGCGGGGCCACCCGTTGTTCCTTCGCGCGTCTCAAACCATATTACGTCAGATCGCTCAAGCGGTTCCAGCGCGGCAATGTGGCGCGTGACCCGCAAAAATCACCCTTGGAGATACCATGTCCAGCAGCTTCCGCCCCTTTGAAACAAGCCTCGACGAAGCCGCAGCCCTTCGGGCGCTGCGTGCGGCGACCGATGGCGCAGATGATGGCGAGCTGTTCCTAGAGCGCCGCGCTTCCGAAAACCTCGTGTTCGAGGATGGCCGGGTAAAGACAGCAAGCTTCGATGCGTCGGAGGGATTCGGTCTGCGCGCCGTGAAGGGCGAAACCTCAGGCTATGCCCATTCCACCGAACTTTCCGAGAAGGCCCTGCTGCGCGCCGCCGAGACGGCGCGGCTCGCCGTGGGCGACGGCGGCGGCGTTCTTGCGCCCGGCCCCCAGGCCACCAACCGCAAGCTCTATGATGATTCCGACCCGATCGAAGGTGTCGAATTTCCCGTAAAGATCGACACACTCGCCGAGATAGACGCCTTCACCCGCGCGCTTGATCCCCGCGTTGTGCAGGTCTCGGCCTCTCTTTCGGCGGCGCTGCAAGAGGTGGTCATCCTGCGCCCCGACGGCACCAAGGTGTCCGACACAAGGCCGATGACCCGCATCTACGTGTCGCTCATCGTTGAAGAGAACGGGCGGCGCGAAAGCGGCAGCCACGGTGGCGGCGGGCGCGTGGCGCTCGGCGGGCTGATCGACCCGGCGATGTGGCAGCCCGCCGCCCGCGAGGCGCTCCGAATCGCGCTGGTCAACCTCTCTGCCGAGCCCGCGCCTGCTGGCACGATGGACGTGGTGCTCGGCCCCGGCTGGCCGGGCATCCTGTTGCACGAGGCCGTGGGGCACGGTCTGGAGGGCGATTTCAACCGCAAGGGCAGCTCCGCCTTTGCCGGTCTGATGGGTCAGCAGGTGGCCGCGCCAGGCGTGACCGTGGTGGATGATGGCACCATCCCCGACCGGCGCGGCTCGATCTCGGTGGATGACGAAGGCACGCCATCGTCGCGCACCACGCTCATCGAAGACGGTGTGCTCGTGGGCTACATGCAAGACCGACAGAACGCCCGCCTCATGGGCGTTCCCGCCACCGGCAACGGTCGCCGCCAAAGCCACGCCCACCCACCGATGCCCCGGATGACCAACACCTATATGCTGGGCGGCTCCGAGAGCCCCGAGAGCATCCTCTCCGGGCTCGAAGATGGCCTCTACGCCGTCGGCTTCGGCGGCGGGCAGGTCGATATTACCTCCGGCAAGTTCGTGTTTTCCTGCACCGAGGCCTACCGGGTGAAAAACGGCAAGGTCGGCGCGCCGGTAAAGGGGGCCACCCTCATCGGCGACGGGGCGACCTCGCTGAAGAACATCACCGCCATCGGCAATGACATGTCGCTCGATCCGGGGATCGGCACCTGCGGCAAGGCGGGCCAATGGGTGCCGGTGGGTGTGGGCCTGCCCACGCTCAGGATCGGCGGGCTGACGGTGGGCGGCGCGGCGGGGTGAGTTCGCCGCATTAACCCTGTTTCGGGCAGTTTGGCTGCCCGAAGCGGGCCCATTTTGGCAAGACAACGCCCGGAAGACGCCGAGCATTCCGGGCGGGCGCCTCTAACGCTCTAATATACAGCCACAAAATCAAGACCGAGCGGCGGGGCAGAGAGAAATTTCTCATTTCCGCCCAGAATCTCACGGCGCGTTAAGGGCCAGTTAACCACTTAAGTCTAAAACCAATCCTGCAAGCAGACGGAGCGACGTTGGCGTGGATTTGTTTTCTTCCCCACCCCCCCTCGCACCACCCACCTCGGAAGAAGATAGGCTGGCGTGGCTTCGTCTCTTGCGCTCACGGCGGGTGGGGCCCACCACCTTCTACCGGCTGATGGCCGAGCATGGCACCGCCGAGGCCGCGCTTGCCGCGCTGCCAGAGGTTGCCGCCGCCGCCGGTGTCCGCAGCTACCAGCCCTTCCCCCACGATCTCGCCGCCCGCGAGTTGGCCGCCGGCAAGCGCGCCGGTGCCCGCCTCATCGCCGCAGGCGAGCCACACTATCCCACCGCCCTGCGCGATTTGCCCGATGCCCCACCCCTGCTCTGGACTCAGGGCGACCTCACCCTGCTCAACCAGCCTACCCTCGCCGTGATCGGCGCGCGCAACGCCTCCTCGCTCGGCCGCCGCATGGCCGCCCGGCTGTCGTCCGAACTCTCCAAGGCTGGCCATGTGGTCGCCTCCGGCCTCGCCCGCGGCGTGGATACCGAGGCGCATAAGGCGGCGCTGGAGGGCGGCACCATCGCCGTGGTTGCGGGCGGGGTGGATGTGACCTACCCGCAGGAAAACGCCGCCCTGATGGCGCAGATCGCCGAGGGTGGCCTCGTTGTGTCCGAAGAGCCGCCCGGCCTCCAGCCGCAGGCCCGCCACTTCCCCAAGCGCAACCGCATCATCTCCGGCCTGTCGCGCGCCGTGGTGGTGGTCGAGGCAGGGGCCCGCTCGGGCAGCCTGATCACCGCCCGCATGGCGCTGGATCAGGGCCGCGAGGTGCTCGCCGTGCCCGGCCACCCGTTTGATGCCCGCGCCTCGGGCTGCAACCTGCTCATCCGCGACGGGGCCACCCTCGTGCGCGGCGCGGATGACGTGATCGAAGCCCTCGGCCCGCAGGCCGCGCCCCGCCCCCAATCCGCATCCGCCCCGGCCCCCGCACCCGCCGACCTGCCCCAGCCGCCCCGCCGAAGCCCGGCCAGCACCCGCGCCCTCCACGCCCGCATCCTCGGCCTCATCGGCCCCGCTCCCGTGGCCGAAGATCAACTCGCCCGCGATCTCTCCGTGCCCGCCCAGCGCCTCTCTGAAAACCTGCTCTCACTGGAGCTCGACGGCCAGATCACCCGTCAGCCCGGCGGGCTCATCATAAAGACTGCGTGATTTTTGCCGCCTCCACGCGCGCCCGCGCGAAGGCTCGGCGCGGGGCGTGAATGGCTCCATTGACAAGGCGGCAACAGCCCCCACATGTTGCGCGCCAGTCCGAGTCACCCCCCAGCCCCGAAAGGCCACCCATGCCAGTTGTCGTTGTCGAGTCCCCCGCCAAGGCCAAGACAATCAACAAATATCTGGGCTCCGATTACACCGTTCTGG
The DNA here is from genome assembly GCF_006351965.1 of Oceanicola sp. D3. Classification (NCBI taxonomy): domain Bacteria; kingdom Pseudomonadati; phylum Pseudomonadota; class Alphaproteobacteria; order Rhodobacterales; family Roseobacteraceae; genus Oceanicola; species Oceanicola sp. D3. Next base: position 1,291,118 of record NZ_CP040932.1, on the reverse strand, counting down.
CCTCTTACGGCCACGTGCGCGACCTGCCCCCAAAGGACGGTTCGGTGGACCCCGAGCATGAGTTCGAGATGAAATGGGAGGTGGCCTCCGACAGCAAAAAGCACGTGGCCGCCATCGCAAACGCCCTGAAGGATGACAACGCGCTCATCCTCGCAACCGACCCCGACCGCGAGGGCGAGGCGATTTCTTGGCACCTGCAGGAGGCTCTGACCAAGCGCAAGGCGATCAAGAAAGATACGCCGGTGTCGCGCGTGACCTTCAACGCCATCACCAAGGATGCGGTGACCGAGGCCATGGCCAACCCGCGCCAGGTCGATATGGAGCTGGTCGAGGCCTACCTCGCCCGCCGCGCGCTCGATTATCTCGTCGGCTTCAACCTCTCCCCCGTGCTCTGGCGCAAGCTGCCCGGTGCGCGCTCCGCAGGCCGCGTCCAGTCGGTCTGCCTGCGCCTCATCGTCGAGCGCGAGATGGAGATCGAGGCTTTCCGCGCCCGTGAATACTGGAGCGTGAAGGCCCTGCTCGACACGCCGCGCGGCCAAACCTACGAGGCCCGCCTCACCGTGCTCGGTGGCAAAAAGCTTGAGCGCTACGACATCGAAAACGAAACCGCCGCCGAGCTGGCGGTGCAGGCGATCAATTCGCGTGACCTCACCGTCAAATCGGTCGAGGCCAAGCCCAACACCCGCAACCCCTCGCCGCCCTTCATGACCTCCACGCTCCAGCAGGAGGCGAGCCGCAAGTTCGGCATGGGCGCCCGCGCCTGCATGGGCACCGCCCAGCGTCTCTACGAGGCCGGGCACATCACCTACATGCGGACAGATGGCATCGACATGGCCCCCGAAGCCGTGACGGCGGCGCGCGAAGCCATCGGCGAGCGCTTCGGCAAAGACTACGTTCCGGGCGAGCCGCGCATCTACAAGAACAAGGCCAAGAACGCGCAGGAAGCCCACGAGTGTATCCGCCCCACGGATATGACCAAGGATTCCAAGGCCCTGAACCTCGAACCCGAGCAGGCCCGGCTCTATGATCTGATCTGGAAGCGCACGTTGGCCTCCCAGATGGCCTCCGCCAAATTCGAGCGCACCACTGTTACCGTCGGCAGCGCCGATGGGCAGGTTGAGCTGCGCGCCACCGGGCAGGTGGTGCTCTTTGACGGCTTCCTGAAGATCTACGAAGAGGGCCGCGACGACGAGGTGGTGGATGATGACGACCGCCGCCTACCGCAGGTTTCCGAGGGCGAAGCCGCGGGCAAAAAGCAGATCACCCCAGAGCAGCACTTCACCCAGCCCCCGCCCCGCTACACCGAGGCCACGCTGGTGAAACGGATGGAAGAGCTGGGCATCGGCCGCCCCTCCACCTACGCCTCAATTGTCACCACGATTCAGGATCGTGAGTATGTCCGCAAAGACAAGAACCGCCTGATCCCCGAAGACAAGGGCCGGCTGGTTATTGCCTTTCTGTCCAACTACTTCCGCCGCTACGTGGGCTATGAGTTCACTGCCAAGCTGGAAGAAGAGCTCGACGAGATTTCCGCCGGTGACGCCCAGTGGCAAGCGGTGCTTGCCTCCTTCTGGCGTGATTTCAAAGCCGCGATCGAAGAGACCTCCGAGCTGCGCATCACCGAGGTGCTGGAAAAGATCAACGAGGTGCTCGAACCGCACCTGTTTCCCCCGCTCCCCGAGGGTGGCGACCCCCGCCTTTGCCCTCATTGCGGCAAGGGCCGGCTCTCGATGCGCACCGCCCGCTCCGGCGGCGCCTTCATCGGCTGTTCCAACTACCCCGAGTGCCGCTACACCCGCCCCTTCGGCCCGCCCGATCCGGAAGCCGAGAAAAGCGCGATCCCGCCCGAGGGCAAGTTGCTGGGCGAGGATGGCGGCGACAAGATTTGGGTGATGAAGGGCCGCTTTGGCCCCTACGTCCAGCGCGGCGAGGTGACGGAAGACAACAAGAAGCCCCCGCGCCAGTCGGTCCCCAAGGAATGGAAGCCCGAAGAGCTTGAGCTGGCCACCGCCGTCAAGCTGCTGGCCCTGCCCCGCCTGATCGGCACCCACCCCGAAGATGGCGTGAACGTCTGGGCCAACATCGGGCGCTACGGACCCTACCTGAAGCACGCCGAAAGCACGTCGGATCGGGGCGGCACCAATGCCAACCTCGAAGGGCTCGACGAGGTCTGGGAAGTCGGTATGAACCGCGCGGTGCAGCTTCTGGCCGAAAAGGTCGCCTCCCGGGGCGGGCGCGGCGCCGCGAAAACCCTCCGTGAGCTGGGCGAACATCCCGAGGCCGGTGGCGTCGTGGCAATCATGGAGGGCAAGTACGGCCCCTACGTGAAATGGGACAAGATCAACGCCACTCTGCCCAAGGGCGAAGACCCCGAGAAATTTACCATGGATGCCGCCGTTGAGCTGATTGCCGAGAAGGCCGCGCAGAAGGGCAAGAAGCGCCCTGCAGCAAAGAAGGCGACAGCCAAGAAAACAACGGCCAAGAAGCCTGCCGCCAAGAAGGCCCCGGCAAAGAAAACCGCGGCGAAGAAATAGCCTTCGCCACGGTATTTCCCCAATCTCGCGCCCCTGCTGCCCGAAACCGGAATTAACCCTGTTTTCGACGAGCAGGAGATGCGCAGATGTTCGACGGAATCCTCTCTTGGGTGCGGCCCAAGATCTTCTTTCCCATCGCAGCCATGGTCTATGGCCTGCTGCGCGTGGCAAATGCCTACGTCGACAGCGTGAACGCAGGCCACCCGATGACCATCGCGCATCTGGCGGGCTTTGCCGTCGGCGTGCTGCTGGTCTGGGGATTTGCCGGGCTGGTCGTGGGCTACGGCCTCGACATTCTGGAACGGCGCGTCGCACGCGCGGCCCGCGGAGAGGCGCCCGAAGCCGCTGAATAGCCCGGCACATCTGCCCGCCACAGCCCCGGCAAAGCCACCGCGCCACCGCCTCCCCCAACGCCCCACCCTGCCGCAGCGCAGCATAAGTTTCATTGACTCCCGCCCGGCGCGGCGTGAAAACGAGGGGACGACATCCAGAGGAGACACCATGCAAAAAGTCTATGGCTCCGCGGCAGAGGCGCTCGACGGCCTCCTGTTCGACGGCATGACGATCGCCGCCGGGGGCTTCGGCCTGTGCGGCATCCCCGAGCTGCTGATCGACGCCATCGTAGAGGCCGGCACCAAGGATCTGACGATCGCCTCCAACAACTGCGGGGTGGACGGCTTCGGCCTCGGCAAGCTGCTCGACACCAAGCAGATCAAGAAGATGCTCAGCTCCTACGTCGGCGAAAACGCCGAATTCATGCGCCAGTATCTCTCCGGCGAGCTTGAGCTGGAGTTCAACCCGCAGGGCACCCTGGCCGAGCGGATGCGTGCCGGCGGCGCTGGCATTCCCGGCTTCTACACCGCCACCGGCGTTGGCACCGTGATTGCCGAGGGCAAAGAGGTGAAAAACTTCGGCGGCAAGGATTACATCCTCGAAGAGGGCATCTTCGCCGATCTTTCCATCGTCAAGGCCTGGAAGGCCGACGACACCGGCAATCTCGTCTTCCGCAAGACCGCGCGCAACTTCAACCCGCCCGCCGCCATGTGCGGCAAGACCTGCGTGGTCGAGGTGGAAGAGATCGTGCCGCGCGGCTCCATCGACCCCGACCACATCCACCTGCCCGGCATCTACGTCCACCGGATCATTCAGGGCGAGCACGAAAAACGGATCGAACAGCGCACAACGCGCAAGCGGGAGGAAGCATGATGCCCAGCGAAACAAAAGGGTGGGATCGCAACCAAATGGCCGCCCGCGCGGCGGATGAGCTTGAAGACGGCTGGTACGTGAACCTCGGGATCGGCATTCCGACCCTTGTGGCCAATTACGTCGGCGACAAGGATATCACCCTGCAATCCGAGAATGGCATGCTTGGCATGGGCCCCTTCCCCTTCGAGGGCGAGGAAGACCCGGACCTGATCAACGCCGGCAAGCAGACCATCACCGAACTCAGCCGCACCAGCTACTTCGACAGCGCCACCTCCTTCGGGATGATCCGGGGCGGCAAGATTGCCGCCGCGATCCTCGGCGCGATGGAAGTGGCCGAAAACGGCGATCTCGCCAACTGGATGATCCCCGGCAAGCTGGTGAAGGGCATGGGCGGCGCGATGGATCTCGTCGCCGGTGTCGGCCGCGTCATCGTGGTGATGGACCATCAGAACAAGCATGGCGACAGCAAGGTGCTGAAGGCATGCACCCTGCCGCTCACCGGCACCGGCGTGGTTGATCGGATCATCACCAACCTCGGCGTGCTCGACGTGGTCAAGGGCGGGCTGAAGATCGTCGAACTCGCCGATGGCGTCACCGAAGAAGAGCTGCGCGCCGCGACCGAGGCCACCATCGTCTCCTAGCACCGGCGCATCGGCCCACCCGGCCCCCTTCGCAGCCGCGACGAGGGGCCTCCGGGGGCCAAAAAACCAACTGCCAGAAGGGCCGCCCCACATCGGGTGGCCCTTTTCCGTTCTACCGTTGTGAATTTGGAAACAACTTCACATTATCGCCCTATTCTGTTGCTACCCGAGCGAGCAATGACAATGGCAACGAGCAGCAATACCTCCGGCACCAAACGCCGCGCCACACCCCGCGTGGGGCGCGAGATGTATTTTGTGCTGCTCCTGCTTGGCCTCTTCGCCCTCGGCCTGCTCGGCCTCGCCCTTGCGGGCGGATGGCAGGAAAGCTGGGAGCAGGTCATGCAGCTTTCGGCGCTGCAACTGGCCGCGCTGCTCGCGCTCTCCCTCGTCAACTATCTCTTCCGTGGCCTGCGCTGGCATCTCTTCGCCCGCCGCCTCGGCATCGCCCTCGATCTCCGCGCCAGCATGCGCCACTTCTTCGGCGGTTTCGCGATGACGGCAACACCGGGCCGGGTGGGCGAGTTGGTACGGATGCGCTGGATCTCCCGCGAGGCGGGCTGGCCCTTCACCCGCTCCGCCCCGCTGGTGCTGGTCGATCGCGCCTCCGACCTTGCCGCGATGGGCCTCATCCTTGCCGTTGCCCTTTCGCTGTCCGCCATGGGCATCAAGGGGGCCGTCACCGTGGCCGCGCTGGCGCTGGCCGCTGCGGTGGTCGCCACACGCCCTGCCCTGCTCACCGCGCTCGTCACCCTCTGCTACCGCGCCACCGGCTGGCTGCCCCGGCTCTTTGCCCGCATCCGCACCGCCGCGCGCTCGCTCAAGCAGTTCTCCACCGCGCCGGTCATCGCAGGCTCGCTCACGCTGGGCCTCGCCGGATGGGTCGCCGAGGGCTACGCCTTCCACCTGCTGCTGATGTGGATGGGCGCCGACATCGGCTTTTTCTCCGCCGTGGCCATCTTCGTGTTTTCCACCCTCGCAGGCGGCCTCACCGGGGCCCCCGGCGGCGTGGGCGGGGCCGAAGCAGCGATGATCGCGCTGCTCGGGCTCCACGGCATCCCGCTGGAAGTGTCGGTGCCCGCCACCGCCATCATCCGCGTCACAACCCTCTGGTTCGCCATCGGCATCGGCCTTCTGGTCTTCCCCTTCGCCGAGCGGGCCTCTCTCAAAGCAAAAGCCAAGGCACACGCATGAGCTGGAAAAAAGACACCTGGACAGGCTGGGGCCGCGTCCTCTCGGCCACCGGCGAGCTGGCCCGCCCCGAGCGGAGCAGCGCCCTTGGCAAACTTGCAACGCAGGCTCCGGCCATCGGCAATTCGCGCTCTTACGGCGACGCTTCGCTGGTGAGCGAAGGCCGCGCCATAAACATGACCCGGCTCGACAAGATCCTGTTCTTCGACGAGGCCGATGCGCTGATCGAGGTCGAGGCTGGAATCACCATCGCCGATCTCGCCCGCATCCTCGCCCCGCGCGGCTTTTTGCCCGCCGTCATGCCCGGCACCGGCTTCGCCACCGTCGGCGGGTGCATCGCGATGGATGTGCACGGCAAAAACCACCACGGCGCAGGCAGCTTCGGCCAGCATGTGGCAGAGATCACCCTCGCCTCCGGCAAGGTGCTCACCCCCGACGATCCGCTCTTCAAGGCCACCGTCGGCGGACTCGGGCAAACCGGCCCCATCGCCTCGGCCAAGCTCAAACTTCTGCGCGCGAAGGTCGATGTGATGATGGTCACCGAGCGCCGGGCCGACGATCTTGAGGCCTTCCTCGACCTGCTCGACACCTCCGAGGCCACCTACACCGTCGGCTGGATCGACGCGACGGCGACAGGCGAGGCCCTCGGGCGCGGCATCCTCGAAGAGGGAGAAACCGGCGCAGGCCTCGTGCCCCCCGCCAAACGCGGCCGCCGGGTGCCTTTCAACGCGCCGGGGTGGGCGCTCTCCGCCCCCATCGTGCGCCTCTTCAACAAGAGCTATTACAACCGCGTGCCCTCAACCGGGCGCACCCTCGTCAAACCGATTGACGATTTCTTCTTCCCGCTCGACCGCATCCACGACTGGAACAAGCTCTACGGCAAGAAGGGCTTCCACCAGTTCCAATGCGTCGTGCCCCTCACCGCTCGCGCCACGCTGCGCACCATGCTCGACGCCATCGCAGGCTCCGGCCTCGCCTCGCCCCTCGCGGTGCTCAAGCGCATGGGCCCCGGCCGCGCCGGGCACCTGAGCTTTCCGATGGAGGGCTACACGCTCGCCGTCGATTTCCGCAATCGACCGGGCACCCGAGGCTTGATCTCCGAGCTGATCGCAGAGGCCAAGGCCGCCGGCGGGCGGATCTATTTTGCAAAAGACAGCGTGGCCCGGGCTGAGGACATGCCCGCCATGTATCCCGAGCTAACCGATTGGGCCGAGACGGTGAACGGGGTGGACCCGGACCACGCCTTCGAGACCGACCTGACAAAACGCCTGAACCTGAGGAACGCCAAATGACCGAAACATGGATTCTCCTCGGCGCAACCTCCTCCATGGCCCGCGCCATGGCCCGCCAACTGGCGGGTGAGGGCGCAAACCTCGTGCTCGCAGGCCGCGACATGGCCGACCTCGAGGCGCAGGCCACCGACCTCGCCCTGCGCGGTGCGCCCCGCGCCATCGCCGTCCGCTTCGATGCCCGCGATCCTGAAACCTTCGCGCCGCTGCTGGCCCGGGCCGAAGAGCTGGCAGGCGATGAGACGCTCTCGGCAGCGGTCTTCGTCGGCTCTATGCCGCCGCAAGACGCCATCGACGAAGACCCCTCCCTGATTGACGGCACGGTGACCGACAGTTTCACCGGCCCCGCCCGCTTCCTGCAACTGCTCGCGCCTCGGCTTGAGGCACGCGGCAAGGGCATCGTCATCGGCGTCGGCTCCGTGGCGGGCGACCGAGGCCGCATCGGCAACTACGTCTACGGCGCCGCCAAATCGGGCTTCGCCACCTATCTCTCCGGCCTGCGCAACCGCTTGGGGCGCTCCGGCGTGCATGTGATGACGGTGAAACCCGGCTTCGTCGACACGGCGATGACATGGGATGTCGAAGGCATGTTCCTCGTCGCCTCCCCCGCGCAGGTCGCCGCCCACATGCTCAAGAAGGCTCGCAAGGGCCGCAACGTGCTCTACACCCCCTTCTTCTGGCGCTACATCATGGCCATCATCCGCTCCGTCCCCGAGCCGATCTTCAAAAAACTCTCGGTCTGAGCGCTATCCGATGGCCCGCGCGGGCCCTAGCTGCTAGGCCGGACTCACCCCGCCAGCACTGGAGCCCCCGATGTCTGCCCTCACCGAAGACGGCAAGAAAGCCACCGCCGAAATCGCCGCCCGCCACGGCGTCTCCCCCGGCGCCGCCGAGGCGCTGCTTTTCGCGCTGGTGCAGGGGCAAGGCACGCAGGCCCAGTTCAACCACCCCGAGCTGGGCGGCATGGGGCAATGGTCGCAGGGCGGGATGACCATGGTGGGCGACATGTTCAACAACGCGCTGAAGGCGCAGGTCGATGGCCTCTGCGCCGATCTTTCCGCGCTGCTCCAGCAGAGCGGCACCTTTCAGCGCCCCGCCGCCAGCCAGAGCCAAAGTCAGAGCCACGGCACCAGCCTCTTCGTTTCCGGCGGCGCGGCCTCATCCGCTTGGCCGGAAGAACTCGGCGCACCCTCCTCGCAGGGCGCGCAAAACAACATGCGCTACGCCGTCTTCCCCGCCACCCGCAGGCTCGCCATTGAGCTGAACGGCAAGGTCGAGGTTTATGACACCGCCGACCACCAGATCTCCGGCGTCGGCCAACAGCAAAGCGGCGATCAGTCGCTGACCTTCACTAGCCAGCACGGCCTCGTGCGCCTGGCCGACCTGAAGAAGGTCGCCAGTGGCGCGGCAGAGGCAGAGGCACCGGAGCCTGAAGCCGAAGCCCCGGCTGCCCAACCGGAAGCCCCCATCACACCCTCTGCCCCCATGGCCGAGCAATCTGCACAGCCCACCCCGCCAACGTCCGCAGCCCCCGCGCCCGCCGACAGCGACACCATCATCGCCCTGATCGAAAAGCTGGCCGCGCTCAAGGCCAACGGCATCCTCACCGACGCCGAGTTCGAGGCCAAGAAGGCCGAGCTTCTGGCCCGCCTCTGACGCCCCAATCCATCGCCCACATCGCCCTCGTCGTGCGCGACTATGAAGACCTGAAGGCCAAGGGCGTCACCTTCGAGCGCGCCCCCAAAAAGGCCCCTTACGGCACTGTCGCCGTGTTCCGTGATCTTTACGGCACACTCTGGGATCTGGTGCAATTCAGCGACGGGGCGCGCTGAGAGCACCGCTTTTCGCAGCCTGCGGCCCCTCCTTGCTTGGGCGTGGCACCGCACCGGGGCGAAGACGTCTCTAAGGACGGATGAGCCCCGCCCTGCCTACCCGCCGAACCACTGCTGCCAGAGGCCCGCCGCCCAGAACATCAGCGACATGGTGAACAGCATCACCCCCAGCCCCACCCGGTCCCGCGCGGCAAAGACGATGGGGTCATAATCCATCTTCCCCTGCCAGCCGATCCGCACCATGCGGATGAGCCAATGGGCGAGAAAGGGCATGGCGGCCCACAGCAGCCAGCGGTCGGGGTAAAGCGCCTTGGCCTGCGGCGAGAGCGTGTAGATGAAAAAGATCAGCATCGCGCCAAACACGCCTATCCCGGCCACGTTCAGCAAATCATGCCGGTCAGGCCGCCCATAGCCCCGGCCCGGCAGGCGTTCGTCCCCCTCCGCCTTGGCCAGTTCGGTGATCCGTTTCACACAGCCCAGCGTGATGAAAACCGGAAAGACAAAGACCAGCATTGCCGTGGTAATCGCCACCTCGCCCGCGGCAGCCCCGGCAATGACGCGAATGGTGTAAAGCGAGGCCAGCACCACGATATCCACCCAGCGCATCCGCTTGAGCTTCAGCGAATAAGCCAGCGAGGTGAGGATATAAAGCACCACGATCCCGAAGAAGGCCCAGTTGAGCGCGGCGGCAAGGATCAGCGCGCAAAGGCCGAGCGCCCCGCCGATGATCATACCCACCCCGATTGGCACGGTGCCTGCAGCAAAGGGGCGGCGGCACTTGGTCTTATGCAGCCGGTCGGCCTCCAGATCGAGCAGATCGTTGACGATATAGATCGAGGAGGCCGCAGCCGAGAAGGCGACGATGCCAAGCAGCACCGGCAGCAACGTGGCAAGGGTGAACGCATGCGCGGCGATCATCGGCAACAGCAGCAGCACGTTCTTGACCCACTGATGCGGGCGAAGCGCTTTCATCAGGTCAGCCAGCCGCCAGCCGCCGCCATAGGTCACCACATTGCGGCCCTTCTCGGCCAGCCTTGCGGCCACCGAGGGCTGTTCGCCCACCATGATGACGTTTTCGGCGTGGTCCCACACCTTGGCATCCACCGGCGCGTTGCCCGCGTAGTCAAACCCGGCTTCGCCATAGGCCTCCACCAGCGCGCGGGCCTTTTCGGCGCCCTTCAGGTTGATCTCGCCGGTCGAGGCAAAGATCCGCGACGACAGGCCGTGATCCTGCGCCACCTGCCGCACCAACGCCTCGTTGGAGGCCGAGGCCAGCACCACCTCGCGGCCCGCAGCGGCAGAGCTTTCTGCCAGCGTGCGGATATCATCGTTCACCGGCATCAGATCGGTCCGCACCGGCGCAATATCGGCCAGCGCGGCCTTCAGCTTTTCCGGCCGCCGGAAATGGGCAAAGCTCACCGCCAGCGTGCGCAGCGGATCACGCCCCAACCCGGCCCAGAAGTTTTCCAGCAGCAGATCGGTCTTCAGAAAGGTGCCGTCGACATCCAGCACCAGCGGCTTGGCATCGCTCACCCCGCTTACCCTCCGGCAAAGACGCAACCGTCGCTCACCAGCTGCGGCGGGGTGAGGCACAGGCCCCGCGCCACCGTCCAGGCGGCCAGCACCTTGGGTACGTAATCGCGGGTCTCGGCATAGGGCGGCACGCCGCTGTTCTTCTTCACCGCGCCCTCGCCCGCATTATAGCCGGCCAGCACCAGCAGCGGATCGCGGTCAAACTCCTTCATCAGGAAGTCGAGATAGGCCACGCCGCCCTTGATGTTCTGCACCGGATCGGTGCTGTCGGTCACGCCAAAGCGGGCAGCCGTGTCGGGCATAAGCTGCATCAGCCCCTGCGCCCCGGCACTGCTCACAGCCTTCACCTTGCCCGAGCTCTCAATTCCGATCACTGCCAGCACCAGCGCGGGCGACACATCGGTGCCGATCGTCGCTTTCAAAATCTCGGAGCCGTACTTGTCGGAGATCTTCTTCATATGTGCCAGCCGGGGGGCCTTCACCGTCTTGCCGTCCGGGCCGCGCGTCAGCATCTGCACCGCCGCATCCAGCCGCCCAGGGCCCTTCGCGCTCAGCTCCGGCGAAATCTCCGTCCAAAACCAGCCATAGGCCGGCGCATTCGGCAAAGCCGTGGGGGCCACGCTGGCCGTCACCACCTCGCCCTCGCCTTCCTTGGCCACCGCAGGCTCGGCGCTGTCCTTGGCATCAGGCTTGGGAAGCGCGGCTATATACTCAGCCTGCGCCTTGGGGTCGATCTGCACGGTGATCCGTTTACCGGGCAGCCCCTTGCCCGCCTTCACGCGCTTGAATGTGAAATCGGGGTATCGCCCCGCGCCCTCCGCATATAACGGCCCGCAGAGGCAAACCCCTGCCAAGGCCAGAGCGGCCATAACTTGTTGACGCATGTTTCGCGCCTTTCCTGCTCAATAGACGTTTTGTCGTTTTGCCCGAGCCTCGCAAAAACCGGCTCACAAGGCTACCCGGCAGGAAACAAACGCCAGAGGACGCGGTGATTTTGCCGCAGTTCATCCTCAATCCGGCGTCCCTGCACACCCTTTATTAACCTTTTTATCATTATAAAGCAGCATCTTAGCAAGTTTTAACGCGATTTTCTGCACCGCTCCAAAATTGTACGAACCCCGCCAAATTCATGCCCCATTCGACGGGCTAATTAGCAGCCATACCGAGACGGGGATTGGGCCATTTCAGAGGCCGGTCCGAAATGATCCGACAAGGTAAACACTGGAAACGAGCGAAAATCCTTGGAGGGATATACTATGAAACTGTTCAACATGATCAAAAACTTCCGCAACGACGAAGACGGTGCTGTGACCGTTGACTGGGTTGTGCTGACCGCCGCCATCGTTGGCCTCGGCATCGCAGTCCTCGCCTCCGTCTCGAACGGCGTGACCTCGCTGTCCGGCAAGATCTCGAGCGCCCTCGAAGGCCAGAGCGTCGGCACCTACTAAGCCGACCGCAAGGTCTGAAGTTAGCCGCGTCTTCCACGGAAGGCGCGGTTTTCTTTTGTGTGTGCCTGCCCCGGGTGCAAGCTCGCCAGGGCCGGTCTTTATCCCACAAAGGCCTTTCTCAATTCCCAATCGTGCCACATTCGCTTGGCAGGCTAGAGACTGGGAAGGGCACCGAGCTATTACACGGCGATAATGCCGGCTGACCTGAGTGGATGAAAACATGCGAAACTTGATTGCGACTTTTGCACGCGAAGACGATGGCGCCGTTACAGTGGACTGGGTGGTGCTTACGGGGGCGATGGCCGTTCTTGGCGTAACAGTGGCGCTCATCCTCAAGGATGGGGCCATCAATCACTCCACCAGCCTGGGAAACAAGGTTGGCGCCATTTCAGTCCTGCGGGACTGATTTCGCCGCTCAGGAGCGGTCCGATCCGCGAAGCCGGATCGAGGCAATCATCGCCGGCCACAGGCCGGCGTTTCCTTTTTTCCAACATTCCATACTGCCGCCGTCGCCGCGCCCCGATCTTGCCAAATTCCTCAACGACAACGGAGCCACGAGCAAGTTTGACTCGCGGGCGGCGCGTGGGGCTCATCCGCCTCCCCCCGACCCGTGGCAAGTGAGAAAGGAAAAACCATGCGATTGGTTTTCGGACTGGTCCTGATCATCGGGGTCGCGCTGGCAGGTTTCGCTGTCTACATGGCGCAGGGTTACCTCGCCAAAACCACCGCCGAACGCAACGCGCTGATCGCAGCGCAGCAAAAAGCAAAGCCCACGGTCAACGTGATCGTGGTGAAAAAGGATAAAGCCTACGGCGAGCGCATCCTGCCAGAAGATGTAGTGTCAATCCGTTGGCAAAAAGACAGCCTGCCCGCTGGCCACTACCTTGAGATGGAAGAGCTCTTTCCGGTCGGAAAAGACCCGCGCACCGTCATCACTGCAATGAACAAATTCGAACCGGTGCTGAAATCCAAAGTGACCGAGCCGGGCGAAGATGCTGGCCTGACCTCGCGTCTCGGCAAGGGCATGCGCGCCTTCGCCATCAAGGTCGACCGCACGTCAGGCGTCTCGGGCTTCCTGCGCCCCGGCGACCGGGTCGATGTATACTGGACCGGCTCGATCAACGGCCGCGAGGCGACCAAGCTTATCGACACCAGCATCAAGCTCATCGCCGTCGACCAGACCTCTGACGAAGGCTACAGCAGCCCGTCGATCGCCCGAACCGTCACCGTCGCGGTCCGGCCCGATCAGGTGGCTGCCCTGGCCCAGGCGCAGAGCACCGGGCGGCTTACGCTCTCGCTCGTTGGCGCAGAAGATGACACCGTTTCTGCCGATATCGAAGTCGACCAGAAGAGCCTTCTGGGCATCAAGGACAAGGAAGTGCGTCAGGTCGAAGTGGAAAAGGTCTGCACCACCAAAGTCCGCAAGGGCGCCGAGGTGATCGAGCAGCCGATCCCCTGCACCAACTAAGCCAACACCCGGCGCGGTGCCCGTTCGGGGCCGCGCGGGCTCACTCACTTGCACAAAAGGCCCGGCCCTCACCTGAGGCGCCGGGCCTTTCTCTGTGCGGGGCAAATCGCGGTGGCGTGGGAGTTTCCGCGTCGTGGCAGGGCGTTGGGGGCCTCACCCGCAGGTCAACTTCCGGCACACTATCACACGCCCACGCCGCCCGGCTGCCCGAGTCTCGAATGCCATACGAAACCGACGCGACCCTATGCATTTCCTGAACCGCGTCGATACTCCACGCCGCGCAAACCCGCCCCGGTCCCCACGCACTTCACGACCCGAACCAGACACCGGGCGCAGTCTGTGTCAGCGTCGGCTTTGCGGGACAAAGGGTGCATTCGCTGCGGATGCGCAGATGGCTGCTTCAGGTTTGGCGCACCGATAGGACATTGCAGCAGGTCGCGCCGGTTAGTCCGTATAGCTTTGGCAGGCATCAACTCCGTTGGCTGTCGAGGCAAGTAGCTGATCTGCATCACGGATGAGATCGGCGACCCGCCTGTCCGCCAGACGATACCGAACGAAGCGGCCTTTGCTGCGGCGACTGACCAGCCCGCATTCCAGCAGACAGCGCAGATGGTTCGAGACGTTGGGCTGACCCAAACCCGTATGCCCGACGATTTCCTGCACGTTGCGTTCGTCCGACACCAGCGCATCGAGGATCGTCAGACGGCTGGGATCGCTTAGGCCCCGGAAGAGCTTTGCCCGCAGTTCCAGTGTATCGGGTGCCGAAAGATCGTCTTGAATGTTTTGCGCTGTCATATCATTATCCACTGATACGTTAGCAGCGTACCTTTTCGCCCGCCACCACAAAAAGGATCGCACATGAGCCAGCCCGATAACAGCAAGTTGGCGACAGCCTCCTCCCCGATCCGAATGCGGGTGCAAGGCATGGACTGCGCGAAAGATGCCGCCGAGATCGAGCGCGCGGCCCGGTCTGCGGGCGTGGCCGAAGGCGACGTGAAAGTGTCCGCCGCCACCCACATCATGACATTGCGGATCGCGGACGGCGATCTGCCGAAAGTGCGGCCCGCGCTCGACGCGACCGGCTACGGTTTCGAGAAGATCGAGGACGGCGATACATCGTCCGATCCGGCCTACAAGGACCCGAGCTATCGCCGCGCGCTCTGGATCGTGGTCGCGCTCAATCTCGGATACGGCGTGGTCGAAATGTTCGGCGGGTTCCTGTCCGGTTCGCAGGCGCTGAAGGCAGACGCGCTCGATTTTCTGGGCGATGGTGCGATCACGTTTCTGGGCCTGCTCGCCATCGGCTGGAGCCTGACATGGCGGGCGCGGTCGGCGATGATCCAAGGCGTGTTTCTGGGCCTTCTGGGCCTTGGCGTTGTCGGCAGCACGCTCTGGCGTGTCCTCAACCAGACCACGCCAGAAGCCGGGTTGATGGGAGCCTTCGCGGTAGGTGCGCTGATCGTAAACATCCTCGCGGTGCTGCCGCTGCTAAAGCACCGCAAGGGTGATGCCAATATGCGAGCCGTCTGGCTGTTCTCTCGCAACGACGCCATCGGCAACCTCGCCGTGGTCATCGCCGCCGGGCTGGTCGCGTGGCTTGGCAGTGCATGGCCCGACCTGATCGTCGCGTTCGCGATCGCGGGGCTTTTCCTGCATTCGTCGTGGATGATCATCCGCGATGCCCGGAGTGACTTGGTGGAAGCTGACTAACTCCATCATGGTGCGACGCGCCGGACGAAAGCCGACATTCGCGCGCCCCGCAGCATCGGTGAGTCTGGGCTCGAAGCGGACATTTGCTGCGCGACGCGGGAACGGCCGCTAGGCGTTCTGCCCCCGCCATCTGGGTCAGCAAACCGGCACAAAAGTCGGTTTCGCCTGACATTTGGCACCGAGCGCCTGCCCCAACGTCCGGGTGACCTCGGCTTGGTATTACCTTGACCGCTATACCTAGGGGCAACTCGCAAGGCGGCCCGCTACAAATAGCCCCCTGTTGCTGTGAAACTACATAAAGGAATCGCCACAACGCTTTGATTCTTGCAAAAAAACACAAGTCCTCGCAGGATGTGGTCACCACAAGTGGGCCATAAGGCTCCATTCCTATTAGTGACTATAGAGGCAGGGTCACATGAAACTTAGAACGCTTATGGCGGCGGGCCTTTTGGGCCTTGCTGCTTTCATTCCCCATATCGAGGGGGCAGCCGCCCAGACCCTACGGGTCATGTCGGGTTCGGCTTCTTCCAGTCTGAAAGTTCCAATGAACCGGGCCGTTGTCGTCGAGAGCGACGAGGCCTTCGCAGAGCTTTCCATTGCAAACCCCGGCATCGCGGACATCTCCACGCTGTCGGAGCGGACCATCTACGTGCTCGGCAAGGCGCCGGGCCGCACGACGCTCACGCTTCTTGCGCCCGATGGGTCGCTCATCACCAACGTCGAGGTTCAGGTCACGCCGGATATCTCCGAGCTGAAAGAACGTCTGCGCGAGGTGCTCCCCGGCGAGCACATCGAGGTGCGCCCCGCCAATGACGGGTTGATCCTTTCGGGCATCGTCAGCTCCGCGGCCTCTCTGGACCGCGCGCTTGATCTCGCCCAGCGCTATGCACCCCAGCGGGTGTCCAACATGATGTCGGTGGGTGGCTCGCAGCAGGTGATGCTGAAAGTCCGCTTTGCCGAGATGAACCGCTCCGTGTCCAAGTCGCTCTCCGCGTCCGTGGGCATCAACGGCGTCTCCGGCGGTGAGGGTCAGTTCGGCTCTGCCGGCGGCTCGGGCACCTACATCGACGGCAACAACCTGAGCAACCTGTTTGATGGCAACCCCAACACCCAGGTTACCCGGTCGGGCGAAAGCACCGGTGCCATCTCCTTTGGCTTCGGCGGTTCTAATGTCGAGCTGGCGATCCTTCTGGAGGCGCTCGAGACCCGCGGCTTCATCCGCACGCTGGCCGAGCCCAACCTGACGGCGCTCTCCGGCCAGAACGCCGAATTCCTCGCCGGTGGCGAGTATCCGGTGCCCGTGTCAAACGACAACGGCTCTGTCACGGTCGAATTCAAGCCCTTCGGCATCTTGCTCAACTTCACGCCCCGCGTGATCGGCAAGAACATCAACCTGCGCCTGACGGCAGAGGTTTCGGGTGTCGATCCCACCATCGGCTTCACCGATGCGGGCTTCACCGTCAACGGCTTCCGCACCCGGTCGACTTCGACCACCGTGGAGCTGCGCGACGGCGAGAGCTTTGCCATCGCTGGTCTGCTGCAGGACGACTTCACCGACGGCATCTCCAAGGTGCCATGGCTCGGTGACATCCCGATCCTGGGCACGCTGTTCCGTTCGTCGGATTACCAGCGCAACCAATCCGAGCTGGTGATCATCGTCTCGGCCCACCTGGTGTCGCCCACCACCGGCGAAGCCCTCGCGCTTCCCACCGACCGTGTGCGCCCCCCCACCGAGCGTGAGTTCTTCCTCGGCGGCAAAGATGCCATGCCCGCCAACGGCTCCTCCACCCGCACCTCCACCAAAGGTGGCGCAGGCGAAGTGGCCCGGCAGGACTTCTCCGGTTCCTACGGCTACGTGATGGAGTGAAGACCATGAAAAAGGCACTCACCTTCGGCATCCTCTCTGCTGCGCTTGCAGTGGCCGGATGCGACGAACCCGGCCAGGTGGCCGGGGCAGACCTCGACATCGGCGGCTTCGGCAACGCTTCGATGAACAACCATCTCGTTCACACCGGCCAACTCAATGCGGCCATCGAACTGAGCCGGAAGTTCGCCGCGGAAGCCCCGACAACGATCACCTTCGCCTTCAACTCCGCCGCACTCGACGCCTCGGCCCGGGCTGCGCTGGACAAGCAGGCACGCTGGATCGCCCAGTATCCGACGGTGCGCTTCCGCGTCTACGGCCACACCGACCTCGTCGGCTCGGCTGGCTACAACAAGGCGCTGGGCCTGCGCCGTGCCCGGGCGGCCGTCAACTACCTCGTGTCGCGCGGCATCTCCCGCTCCCGGCTTGAGGCGGTGGTCTCCTACGGTGAAACCCAGCCGCTGGTGCACACCCAGACCCGCGAGCGTCGCAACCGCCGCACGGTCACAGAGGTGTCGGGTTTCCTCGGCAAGCGCCAGCAGTATCAGGACGGCAAATACGCGCTGTTCTCCTACTCCGAAACGATCACCTCCGCGACAGAGCCGCACGAGCTGGTCATCATCGACGAAGGGGGCGACGCCGAAGAGCGTTAACCTCGGGGCGGGGATCTCCCCTGCCCTGCCTCTCACGCGGCAGGGGCCCCAAAACCGAAACAACCAACGCGCGCCGCACCCCGGCGCGCGTTTTTCGTTCCGGCAGCTTCGTTTCCAGACTTGCAACAAATGCTGTGGAGAAAGCAGCCGATTGCACCGAGTCCAAGAAACAACAAGCTTCCAAGGGGTTAATCCCCCCGCAGATACCCAACAATTTCGGCTTTTCAGCCGCAATCTTGCCTAACTTCGCGGGCATCAACTCTTCATTGGGAGCAGTGCGCGTATAGCGACTCGCGCAGGCACCCGGACCAGAGGGGGCGGAAGCCAGCAAAAGTTGCCCCTCCCCTCAACGGATATCCGGGTGTTGCCGTTAGTAAAGGACGTGAGGCAATGACGATGACAGCAGTTTTGCAGCCAGAACCGGCGCCGATCACTGCATGCACCGTGTCACGAGATGTGCAGAACTTCGATCTGCTCATCGAAGATATGGAAACCGAACTTGGTGAAAGCTGGGGCGACCTCGGCTTTGCAGATGCCTACTCATTCCTCGATCAGGATGAGGCGAAAGAGCTAGAGTTCTTCGCCATCGCCCTCGACTCGAGCGATGAG
Organism: Oceanicola sp. D3; assembly: GCF_006351965.1. Taxonomy (NCBI): domain Bacteria; kingdom Pseudomonadati; phylum Pseudomonadota; class Alphaproteobacteria; order Rhodobacterales; family Roseobacteraceae; genus Oceanicola; species Oceanicola sp. D3. Next base: position 1,273,143 of record NZ_CP040932.1, on the reverse strand, counting down.
GGCAGCCTCCCCGAAATTACCTCGCTGATCAGCAAGGCCCGCGACAAGGGCGTCAAGGTGATCGTGATTGCCGAAGATGTCAGCCCCATCGTGCTGCACCAGCTGCTGCATGGCGGTGCGGATGATTTCGTGCCCTACCCGCTTCCCGAGAGTGCGCTGCACGAGGCCATCGAGCGCCTCCGCAAGCCAGAGCCCGCGCCGGTGCAAATGCAGGCGCCCGGTCAGGCAGGCGTGCCCACCGTTTATACCGCGAGCGACCGCAACGGCGTTGTGCTCGCCGTGCACGGCATGGCAGGCGGCACTGGCGCCACCACCTTCGCCGTCAACCTCGCCTATGAGCTGGCAACGCTGGACAAGGTCGCAAACCACCGGGTCTGCCTGCTGGACTTCGACTTTCAGTTTGGCTCCACCGCCACCTACCTCGACCTGGATCGCAAGGAAGCCGTCTTCGAGCTCCTCAACGACACCGCCTCGATGGACAGCGCCGCATTCCTCGCCGCGCTTCAAAGCTACAACGACAAGATCCAGGTGCTCACCGCACCCTCCGAAATGCTGCCGCTCGATATCGTCACGCCTGAAGATATCACCGCCGTCATCGACGTGGCCCGCTACAACTTCGACTTTGTCATCATCGACATGCCCAGCACGGTCTGCGCCTGGACGGAGACGGTGCTTGAAGCCTCGCAAATCTACTTCTCCACCATCGAGCTGGATATGCGCTCGGCGCAAAACGTGATGCGGATGATCCGCGCACTGAAGTCCGAGGATCTGCCGGTCGAGAAGCTGCGCTTCGCGCTCAACCGCTCGCCCAAGTTCACCGATCTCTCCGGCAAATCGCGGGTCAAGCGCATGGCCGAGGGGCTCGACATCGACATCGAGCTGATGCTGGCCAACGGCGCCAAGCAGGTGAGCGATAGCGCCGACCACGGCCAGCCGCTGGGTGAATTCGCCCCGAAAAACGCATTCCGCCGCGATGTTCAAAAACTCGCCCACTCCCTGCTCGACCTTGTCCGGGTCGAGGAGACAGCGGGCTGACCGCATAGACCTGAAGGAATAAGCCAATGTTCTCGCGCTACAAAAAGCAGGCTGGCCCCGACGCCGCAAATCAGGCCGCCCCGGCCGCAGCCGCCGCTCCCGCAGCAGCCGCCGCGCCCAAGGCCAAGATCCAGCGCGCCGCGATTGCTCCGCAAAAGCCGGGCAAGGTGTCTGCCGTGGCCACGCCCGAGGACAAGGAAAAGAAGCGCAAGGAGCGGATCTCCGAGATCAAGGTGGAGCTGCACAAGGCGCTGCTCGACAACCTCAACCTCGCCGCGCTCGAAACCGCGACCGAGAATGACCTGAAAGCCGAAATCGTCGCCATCTCCGCCGAAACGCTCGAGCAAATGGGCGTGGTGCTGAACAAGGAAGAGCGCGCGACGCTGCACCAGGATCTCTACGACGAGGTCACCGGCCTCGGCCCTTTGGAGCCCCTGCTCAAAGACGACGACGTCAACGATATTCTCGTCAACGGCCCCAAGCAGATCTTCGTCGAACGGGCCGGCAAATTGATGATGTCCGACATCACCTTCAAAGACGAACGGCACCTGCTGCGGATCATCGACAAGATCGTTTCCGCCGTGGGTCGTCGCGTCGATGAGAGCAACCCCTACGTTGACGCCCGTCTCTCCGACGGCTCGCGTTTCAACGCCATGGTCCCGCCGATCGCGGTGGACGGCTCGCTGGTGTCCATTCGTAAGTTCAAAAAAGAGAAGCTGGCGATTGACGACCTCGTCAAGTTCGGTGCCTTCACCGAGGAGATGGCCGCCTACCTTCAGGCCGCCGTGGCCTGCCGCCTCAACGTGATCGTGTCCGGCGGTACCGGCTCCGGTAAAACCACCACGCTCAACGCTCTGTCGTCCTTCATCGACGATGCCGAGCGCATCCTCACCATCGAGGACACGGCCGAACTTCAGCTCCAGCAAACCCACGTGGGCCGGATGGAAAGTCGCCCGGCCAACGTCGAGGGCAAGGGCGCGGTGACCCAGCGCGACTGTCTGCGTAACGCCCTGCGTATGCGTCCTGACCGCATCATCGTGGGTGAGACCCGCGGCGAAGAGGTGATCGACATGCTGCAGGCCATGAACACCGGCCACGACGGCTCGATGACCACGATCCACGCCAACTCGGCGCGCGATGGCGTGTCGCGTCTTGAGAACATGATCGCCATGGCCGGTATCGAAATGCCGCTGAAAGCCGTGCGCTCGCAGATCTCCTCGGCTGTGAACCTCATCGTGCAGGCTTCGCGCCTGCAGGACGGCTCGCGGCGGATGGTTTCGATCACCGAGATCACCGGCATGGAGGGCGAGGTTATCTCGATGCAGGAAATCTTCCGCTACGAGCGCCTCGGCCTTGCCTCCGACGGCAAGATCATCGGCCGCTTCAACGCCACCGGCGTCCGCTCCGCCTATTCCGACCGTTTCAAGTCCTGGGGCTACGACCTCCCGGCGACGATCTTCGAACCCATCGCCGCGCAATAAGGGGGAGCGCAGCACATGCAAATCTCAGCAGAACCGCTCATCTACGGCCTGATCTTCGTGGCCGTGATCGTGCTGGTCGAGGGCCTCTACCTTGTGGTCTTCGGCAAGTCGATCTCGCTCAACAGCAAGGTCAACCGCCGCCTCGACATGATGGAGAAGGGCGGCAACCGCGAAGAGGTGCTCGAACAGCTCCGCAAGGAGATGAAGCAGCACATGTCGACCAAGAGCATCCCGCTCTACTCGATCCTCGCGGACAAGGCCCAGAAGGCCAACATCGCCTTCTCCCCCGGTGCGCTGGTGCTGATCATGATGGGCCTCGCCGTGGTCGCCTTCGGGGCCCTCTCCGTCGCCTCCTCCGCCGGCTTCGGCATCCGCCTCATCGTCTCGCTGGTGATGGGCGTCGGCGGCGTCTACGTCTGGGTCAACCGCAAAGCCAAAAAGCGCCTCGGCCTCGTCGAAGAGCAACTCCCCGACGCCGTCGAACTGATGGTCCGCTCCCTGCGCGTCGGCCACCCCTTCTCCTCGGCGGTCAACATCGTCGCCAAGGAAGTGCCCGATCCGCTCGGCTCCGAATTCGGCGTCATCGCCGATGAAAGCGCCTATGGCCGCGACGTCTCCGAAAGCCTGAAGGATCTCGCCGAACGGATGGACATGCAGGATCTCCGCTTCCTCGCCGTCGCCGTGACCATCCAGCAGCAATCGGGCGGCAACCTCGCCGAAATCCTCGAAGGCCTCGGCAAGGTCATCCGCTCGCGCTTCAAACTGTTCCGCCGGGTCAAGGCGATCACCGCAGAAGCCAAATGGTCCGGCATGTTCCTGTCGATGTTCCCGATCCTCGCGATCATCATGATCAACGTCATCAAGCCCGACTACTACGATGACGTGAAGGACACCGCCGCCTTCATCCCCGCCTGCCTCGTCGTGGGCACCTTCCTCACCATCAACGTGATCTTCATGAAGATCATGGTGAACATCAAAGTCTGAGGCCGCGCCCATGGAACTCCTGCAACAAGCGAACGACTGGCTCATCGCCACCTTCGGCGAACTGGGCCCGCTCTACGCCATCGGCGCGCTCGGGCTGCTGCTGGTGCTGCTCACCCTGCCCTCCTTCCTGAAGCGGCAGGCCGACCCGATGGACAAGCTGAAGGGCACCGGCGGCAACCGCGCCGCGAAGGTCGACAACGGCAAAACCGCCACGCTGCGCACCAGGGACAAGAACGCCGAGAAGCTTGATAAATTCGCCTCCTTCCTCGAACCGCAAGGCGAGGAAGAGATGAGCGCCGCGCGCCTGCGGATGGTGCAGGCCGGCTACCGTGGCAAAAACGCGGTGCGGATGTATCACTTCATCCAGTTCTCGCTGGGCATCGGCGCGCTGCTGATCGGCCTGCTGGTGGCCATCATCTCCTCCTCCAACGGCGAGGTGTCGACCCAGCAACTCCTGCTGACAGTGCTCCTGCCGGGCTTCGCGGGCTACTACCTGCCCCGCTACTGGGTGAACAGCCGCCTCAAGAAGCGCCAGGAAGAAATCACCAACGGCTTCCCGGACTCGCTGGATATGATGCTGGTCTGCGTCGAGGCCGGCCAGTCGATGGACCAAGCCATCATCCGCGTCTCCAAGGAGATCGAACAGGGCTACCCCGCGCTGGCCGAAGAATTCGCCATCGTCGCCCATGAGATGAAGGCCGGTAAAGACAAAACCAACGTGCTGAAAGACATGGCCGAGCGCTGCGGCGTGCCAGACATCGCCAGCTTCGTGACGGTGATGATCCAGTCCGCCAGCTTCGGCACCTCGATGGCAGACGCCCTGCGGGTGTTCTCCGAAGAGATGCGCGACAAGCGGGTGATGCGCGCCGAAGAAAAGGCCAACGTCCTGCCCACCAAGCTGACGCTGGGCACCATGATGTTCACCGTGCCCCCGCTGATGATCATCCTGATCGGCCCGTCGGTCTATAAGATCTATGAAACGCTGAGTAATGCGACCTTCTTTTGAGGGGTAGCTCGAATTGCTATCAAGCGCCGCTCTTCTTGGGCGGCGCTTTTGCACTAATGGGGGCCTCTAACGGCCCCGATTTGTAGTTGATCTTGGTCACCGCCGCTGCGTCGTAGCTTCTCCACAGCAGACATCGGACGATCCATTATGATGCGGCGGACGTATTCCAACCTTTGGCGCAAGACATTTCAGCGGTGGAAGGAATACCGTATACTTTAGCCTTTTCGGATGGAACCAACCCTCGAGTATGGCGCCCCACGATCTGATTGTATTTTTCAACGCGCTTCGCGATACGTTCATCGAGGTATTGAAAAGAGGTTATATCATCACAAAAGGCAAAAGACTTTTGCCAGCCGTACAGCTTTTTGCCGAGAGCATATAACACTGAGCTTGGAGATTGCTCCGAAGGAAAAATGCCACCCTTGTCCTTGAAACGTTTGATGGCACCCTGAGATTTCGAAAGCGTCTCTTCAGCGTCACCGATGACACGTTTCACAGACGCAGAGCTCGGACTACAGCTTTTCGGATGCAACGTGCACCCCAAGAACCCAAAGCCGTCAGAACACTTTCCGGTTTCGGCTTTGTCGGCTGACTCTGTCGGCTCGTAGAGTTCGAAACCCATCCCTCCAAGCTTGAGTTTGGCCAAACTTACTGAGGCATTGAGTCTCTCCTGGGTGTCAGCAACGATCATGATGTCGTCGATGTAGCGGACCGCAGTTACGCCTACGTCCAATGAATTGATTTCATGATCCATCTCATACAACAGTACGTTACCCGCAAAGGCGGACAAAGAAGAGCCTTGGGCTACTCCACGACCATTTGAGGGGAAAAGGTCGGCATAACCATCGAGTTGATCCGCATTCGCCAGTTGCACGTCAAGACCATTGGCGAACAAATCCGCCAGTTCATCATCACCAGTTTCATTGCGCACAAACTCGACAACAGGTTCCTGTGGAATGTCGTTAAAAAAGCCTTTGATGTCCGAGCGGTAAAATAGTCTCGCTCCCTGAGACATAGCGGACATGATCAGATTGATAGCCTGCTCTACCCCTCCATGGGGCTTGATAAGACCACCAACCCCAAATTCAGAGGAATTTACGGCGTTGATCTTGCCAAGCGCAGGATTTGTGACGGTTAAGAAACGAGGATCGACCTCACTGGTGTCTCTCGCTTTGCGGGGCTGCAATATCTGCAATATCGCGCGTTGAACGAGGCGATTTTTCAGTGTCGCGATTGCAATGGGTCGCGGGTCTTTTTGGGCTTTCTCGCGCTTTTCCTTGTCGGCCAGCACGCCTTCAACCTTGTCAAAGACAAACTTCCCTTGCTGCAGCTCACGGATATAGCGCCTGATATAGCGCTGATGTTGATGCTCAAAGCGCGCAGCAGCCCCTTTAATTTCAGGGCTTCCTGAATTTAGGGCACTCTTCTTAACATGACGCCAAGCGGCAAACATGTTGCTCTCTGAACGGACGGCCTTAACTAAATCACCCATACGTTTCTCCGGTTCGGTCCCCCGCACATGCAACTCCGACCGTTGACGGGCACTTCATCCATCTCGCCTGTATATTCCCAGACAAGGGACACGTTGGCAGCCACGGCCACCTCGGTATCGCCACCATGACGCGCGATCCGCATGGACAGTGCCAGCTTCACGTCGGACGCCATCGCAACAATGGACGCTACGGCGAGCGCGAAACCGCACAAGCCGGTGAGCCAGCTCCAAGGAGCCGGTTTTTCGGGGAGAATCCACACATTTCGTCGCCTTCCACCTTAAAGGTTTTTGGGCGCTGTCAAGCGCTTTCCGCCCCGGCCCGGCCCGCCGCGTAGAATGCTTATCTGCTGCTTGGGGGCCAAAACTATGGGCACTCACAGCTTCAAAAGCAACGGTCGGGTTCAGACCATCCATCTCGCCTGTATATTCCCAGACAAGGGACACGTTGGCAGCCACGGCCACCTCGGTATCGCCACCATGACGCGCGATCCGCATGGACAGTGCCAGCTTCACGTCGGACGCCATCGCAACAATGGACCTAGTATAAATAGTGCATCGAAAAGTTCGTTTCAATAGATCAGTGCCGTTGATAAATTCACTTGCGAATTCGCTCCATAGCGGCAGTTCGATTTTCTTCATTGAGAACGAAAAATTGCTGCCGGAGACCCAAGTTCAGCTCTTCCCCGCCAGATTTGAACACTTCGCCGCTGCGGAGCATGTCTCGTATCCGCCCAAGGTGTTTCGAGCGCTCATCTGCCGGATCAACCCAAAAATGAGTGGAGTAAATCCTCCCCCACCGCCCCACCCCATTAACCATCCCACTATGTCAAACGACATGTGCATCACTTGTGCATAGCTTGTGCATCACTTGTGCTGAGGTGCTCTGTTACCCCCCGTGCGCCCCTTGCCCCACCGGGCGTTGCTGTCACTTTTTTGCCCCTTTCGCCGCCTGACGGCCGGAAGATGGCTTGTCACATGGGGGGATCACGCGCATCTTCGCGGGCAGAAAAACAACGCAGGCGAGCAGTCTCCTGTCACAGCTGGCAACATTCCCCAAGGCCTTCGCGGCCCTTCTCCTGCTCGCCTTGGCGGCCTGCGGGTCTGATCGGCTTTCGCAGTTGAATCAAGGCACTAAGGCCCCTGTGAGCCGGTCGTTCGAGGATCCGGACGGGTTGGTTGTGGGGCATCGTCTGATGAATGCCGGGGAGTATGAGCTGGCGCTCTCCGCCTATTATCGGGCCGGGGCCGAACAGGGGTTGACCGTTGATGTATTGAGCGCACTTGGCAGTGCAAATCTCAAGCTCGGTCGGCTTGGGCAAGCCGAGGATCTGCTCCGCCGCGCCGTCAAGAAGGACGAGAAATTTCCCCCTGCTTGGAATAACTTAGGCGTTATTCTGATGGAGAAAGGCAATTACGGAGAGGCCGCAAGGGTGTTCAAAATCGCCTTCGCGCTGGACAGTGGCAATTCCGCCGAGATCAAGAAAAACCTGAACCTCGCTATGGATCGCATAAAGATCCCCGGCTATGGTCCTGAAGAAGAACAAGAATACAATTTCGACTTGGTGCGCAGAGGCAGTGGGCAATACCTCCTTCTCGGCACACCGTGAGGCAGCAAGAGCAGTAAAAGGACGCAGCAAAATGCGCCAGAAAATCGCTATTTCCCTAGCACTTACCAGTGCCCTGGCCCTCTCGGCCTGCCAAAAATCGGCCGATGGAGAAGTCTCCCGAGCCATGGCCTCGGTAAACGCCGTAGACGAAAACGGCCTCTCCGACATCATGCTAACAGTCGCCGACCCCAACGAAGCCGTCAGCTATTTCAAGCGCGCCAGCAAGGAAAATCCCAAGCGGATCGACCTGTTACGCGGTCTCGCGATGAGCCTCGTCCGCGCCAAGAAGAGCACCGAAGCCGTTGCAGCATGGCGCCGGGTCATCAAACATGAAGACAGCACGCTCGACGATAAGGTCGATTTCGCCGACGCCCTTCTGCGCAACGGTGACTGGAAAGAAGCCGAGACCGAGCTCGACAGCATCCCCCCCACCCACGAGACCTACAAGCGCTACCGCCTTGAGGCCATGGTTGCTGACAGCAACAAGGAGTGGAAGAAGGCCGATAGCTTCTACGAAACAGCCGTGGGCCTTACGACAAAGCCCTCCGGTGTGCTTAACAACTGGGGCTATTCCAAGCTCTCCCGCGGCGATTACAAAGGCGCCGAGAAGCTCTTTGTTGAAGCGATTCAGTATGATCCCGAGCTCTTCACCGCCAAAAACAACCTCGTCCTCGCGCGCGGTGCCCAGCGCAACTACCGGCTGCCGCTGGTTCAGATGACGCAGGTCGAGCGTGCTCAGCTTCTGCACACCGCAGCGCTGGCCGCTGTGAAGCAGGGCGATGTGCAAACTGGCAAGGGCCTGCTACAGGAAGCAATCGACGCCCATCCACAGCACTTCGAAGAGGCCGTGCGGGCTCTCAGGGCGCTGGAAAACAACGTCACCAACTGAGCGCGGGGCCATTAGATGCTCGCCCCCGCCTACCCCAGCCTGTGGTTCTTCTGGCTGACCGCGCCGATCTGCTTTTTCGTCGCGTGGTCAGACATGGCGCGTATGAAGATCCCCAACAAGGCGGTTATCCTCACCTTGCTGGTCTTCGCCGTGGCGGGGCTCATCCTGCTGCCCTTCAGCGACTATGCATGGCGATGGCTTCATATCGTGGTGGTGCTGGCGATCGGCTTCGTGATGAACATGGTCGGCATGCTCGGCGCAGGGGACGCCAAGTTTGCTGCAGCCATGGCCCCCTTCATCGCGCTCGGCGATCTGTTCAACGTGATGATGCTCTTCGCTGCGATCATGCTTGCCGCCTTCGTCACGCACCGTCTCGCCCGCGCCATCCCGCCTGTGCGCAACCTTGTGCCGGAGTGGGAAAGCTGGAAGCGGAAGGACTTTCCTATGGGTCTTGCCCTAGGCGGTACGCTTGCGGCCTATCTGGCGATGGCGGCGAAATACGGCGCTCAGTAGCGCCGCTTAGCTCTTTCTGAAAAGCATGTAGAGCGGCGTGCGATCCACCTCCTCAAGCGTTACTCCCCGCTCTTCGATCCGCTCCAGCACCAGCTTGCGCACCGGCGGCAGAACCGGACAAATGGGCACCAGTATGTAATCGGCGCTGTCGAAGCCCGGGAGCCCGCCGTAGTACCAAGGTGCCCCATTTTCCAGCCGCTCGAACTCTCCAAAAAGCCAGATCGAAGAGAAGAGATCGGCGAAGAAAATCCGCTCTCCCCGATGACCACTGTCTTCGAGGCTCCGCGCGATTGAGTCGAACCAAGCCGGCACGCCGATCATGATCTCGCATTGGGCCAGCGGCTCGCCGTTAAGCAGTTGTGGCTCTTCCTGTTCAGGCCGCTCCGGCCAATCTGCGGTGCCGTCGCCCGGCAGGACCATCGGCACGCGCTTCGCGGCGCTATAGACCCTGATCTTAGCGGCTTTGAGATCGCCATGCAGCGTGGCGCGCGGCAGCAACTGAGCGTGGTCTTCGGCCTTTTGGCCAAGGTGGCGAAGCGGGCTATAGGCGAGGTTTATCGCCGAAGGGACTATCATCGCGAAGGCAGCCGCGGCTGTGAGGCCGACGGCATTATGCATGTCCCAGCCTAGGCCATTGCTTACATCGTGCGAGGGCCGGGCCGCGAAGAGAAGGATGCCGAGCAGCAGCAGCCACTGCGGGTCGTTCCCGTAATTCTGGAAGGTGACGTAGAAGAAGCCCGGCGTGAGCAGCAAGAGCAACATGCCCTCCGCCGACTTACCGCCCTGTCGCAGAAGGATAACGGCAGCCAGCAACACCAGCGAGCCGCCAAGATAGGCCGGCGCGGCGACCACGGCGACAAAGGGCTCACCCGGGTTGGAGCGCACTTCCGAAACGGAAACGCGCAGCAGATCCCGAATATAGGCCAGCCAGAAATCCAACCCGGCAAAAGCCGTGACAATGGCAGCCACCGTCAGCCCGGTGATCAACGCTACGAGCAGGGCCCGATGCTGCTTGTGCACCAGCAGCCCAATACCGACCGGGAGCACGAAGGCAGCGAAATAGGTGACCTTGCAAAGCGCCATGAACGACAGAGCCACGCCCACCACCAGCCCGTCGGCAATCTGGTTGCGGCGCTCCGGGACCGGAGGCAGCATGGCGATCAGGATGGCGAGGAAGGCTGCCGCCCAGGCCCAGCGGTTGTAGTGCATCGAGATCGACACGGAGCGCTGCGCCTCGCCATGCACCAGCGCAGTGGCCAGAACGACCAGAACGGCCCCGAACAGGTAGGGCCAGTAGCCCCCAAGCCGCGAAAGCCCGGCCCGCCACGCCAGCGGCACGAGGCATAACCCAACCAGCGCCTGCGCGTAAAGGATTGCATGGCCAACCCCGGCCCCCAGCTTCACGAAAAGTGCGATGGGAGCGAAAGCCATGAAGCCGATGGGTGTCATGAAATCGAGATGCGGCCACTCGCCTTCGGACATGCGAAAGACAATCTCAAGCAGATGCAGCGTGTCACCTTCATGCTTGCCTACCAGCAGTTCCCCACGCCACGCGGCAATTCCGGCCTGAATCACCAGAACGGCCAGCAGAAACGCGAACAACCTTCCCGAGTTTGTCTTTTTCATCACTGCTCTTGTCCATTTTTTGGCCACATTAGCGAGGCACAGTCTTGTTCACCACGGGTATTGTCCACGCTTTGGGCGGTTATCGGGCGAGACTCGGGGAAATAATGAGACGCGCGCCAAAAATGAGCAGGTGATCCGGATGAACATGGAAGTGGCCAATGTAATTGCGCCCCCCGCCCCCAAGCGGTTGGAAGACATGCAGTTGCCCCTGGTGATGATGCGCGACATCGTGCTGAAAACCATTTTCCGAAAGAACGTTGAAACCGTGGCCGAGATTGCCCCCGCAATCTGCCTGCCAATCCCGGTAACGCAGGAACTGGTTGATCTGGCCCGCACGCAAAAGCTGGTGGAGGCCACCGGCTCGATGATGGCCGGCGGTACGGGCGAAATGGGCTATCAGCTCACCGATGCTGGCAAGGCCCGCGCATTGGATGCCTTGGCGCAGTCTGAATACTACGGCGCAATGCCGGTGCCGCTTGAAGTTTATCAGGAGCAGGTGAAGCGCCAGTCGATCCGCAACATTCAGATCACCCGTCAGCAGCTCACCGATGCGATGGGCCACCTGATCCTGCCAAACGAGTTGCTGGACCATCTCGGCCCTGCGGTGTCAGCAGGCCGTTCGATCCTTATGTATGGCCCGCCCGGCAACGGTAAATCCTCGATCTCTAACGGGATTCGCGATGCCATGGGTGACAAGATCTTTGTACCCCGCGCCATTGAGTACGCCGGTCAGGTTATCACTGTGTACGACCCGATTGTGCATAATGCAGTCGAAGAAGAGGGCGATGATCCAAACTCCCTGCGCCGCACCTCGGGGCGGTTCGATACCCGCTACGTGCGCTGCGAGCGGCCCACCGTGATCACCGGCGGTGAGCTCTCGCTCTCCATGCTGGACCTCGTCTACAACCCCACCGCCCGCACCTATCAGGCGCCGCTTCAGCTGAAGTCGTCAGGCGGCATCTTCATCGTGGACGACCTTGGCCGTCAGGCCGAGCCGCCGCAGGCGCTGGTCAACCGCTGGATCGTTCCGCTGGAAGAAAGCAAGGATATCCTCGCGCTCCAATCGGGCGAGAAGTTTGAGGTGCCTTTCGACACGCTGGTGATCTTCTCCACCAACTTCCACCCCAATGAGATCTTCGATAAGGCGGCCCTGCGCCGGATCTTCTTCAAGATCAAAATCGACGGGCCGGAGCAGGAGGATTATCTCAAGATCTTCGCTATGGTCGCCAAGAAGCGCGGCATGCCGCTGGATCAGGACGCGCTCATTCACCTGCTCAAGGTGAAGTACCCTGAGATCGACAATGTTTACGCCAACTATCAGCCGATCTTCCTGATCGACCAGATGATCGCCATCTGCGAGTTCGAGGGCATCCCCTACCAGATGAGCCCTGAGCTCATCGACCGGGCCTGGGCGAACATGTTCGTCAAGGAAGAGAAAATCGTGCACTGAGGCGGACGCGTCAGCCACTAATCAGAAACGCGGGCCTTTGGGTCCGCGTTTCGCGTTTTACTTTGCGACAGCCTCCACCGCGGCGCCCAGCTCCCGCGCCACTTGCCGGGGGGAGGCACGGTGTGCCACGTCACGCATCCGCTCCAGCCCCTCCGCCCAGACCGGCCCGCCAAACTCATCACGTGCCTTCTTGAGCATGTCCTGCACGGCCTCCGGTGAATCGTTGGCAACGAAGTAGGGATAATCGGCACCAAGGTAGCTGACTGCGTCATCCACATCCGGTTGCAGGATGATGTTCGACTGGCAGGCCGCGGCGGTGAAACCCTTGGTGAAGGGCTTGCAAATGCCCTCCGGCGTGTCATCGGCGCGCACGGCGTAATGCAGGTTGAACTCTGGCAGCCGCGCCAGCACCGCCTCGAACTGCTCCGAGGTTTCGGCCTGAAGCACCTCGGCCTCCACGCCGTCGGGCATCGCCGTGTTTTCGGGCCGGCCGAGATACATCATCCTCAGGCGGTCAAGCGGCGCAAACTCCAGCTTTTGCAGGCGCACGTCCCAATGGTGGGTGACGTAGGCAACCCTAATGCCCGGCATCTTCTCCACCAGTTCCACCACCTGCTTGCGCGATGAGCCGATGTGCAGGTCGATTGCCGCCATGTGGCGAGAGCGCGGGGCCTTGTCGATCCAGTCTGCGGCGACGGCGACACCATTCGATTTGAGATGCTCAATCACCTCGTGATCGACATGCTGGATCATCGCTTTGCAGAGGATCACCACGCCCTCGGTAATGTCACGCACCGCCCCGATCTGCTCTCCTGTATCTCTCTGGGGCATTGAGCGAGCGGTGACGTCGAAGTCCTTTAAGTGGCGCTGGCCGATCTTTGCGAGTTGCATCGCCCGCATCGTTACTGAGCCGCGCTTTGCGTGGCCCTTGGCATAAAGGATCGTCACTGGAAGTGGCATTTTAACGCTCAACTGCTGCCTCACTCGCCCCCGTGATGGGGGATTAGGGCAGATCAGGCAACCGTTAACCGTCAGGCCTTGGCCGGGCCCTGCTCGAGCGGCAGTTCTCGCAATGCGAGCGAGACGAGGCAGGCGATCACCGCCACGCCCGCCGCCGTCCAGAAGATCGGATGCAGGGCCATAGAGAACCCGTGCGTCACCTCCTGCTGCGCTTCCGGCGGGAGGGCCGCCAATGTGGCGGCGCTGATGGAGCTGAGGCTGGCATCGTCCGGCAGGGCTCCGCCAAGGTTAGTCGCCAGCCCGCTGCCAAAAAGCGCGCCGAACGCCGCAGTGCCGATAGAGCCCCCGATGAGCCTAAACATATTGGCAGAGGCGGTGCCGACGCCGAGCATGTGCCGCGGCACGGCGTTTTGGATCGCCGCAACCCCGATGGAGAACACCGGCCCAAGGCCTAGACCAACGCAGACCATCGACACAGCCACCAACCAGAGCGGCGAGCCTTCCGAGAGAGTGGAAAGCGACAGCATCGCGGCCGCGAGGAGCCCGGTAGAGAGCGTGGGCATGATCTTGTAGCGCCCCGTGCGCCCCATGATCTGCCCAGCGGCCGTAGAGGACGCGATGAGCCCGGCCATCATTGGTGTCAGGAACAGGCCAGAAACGGCTGGGGAAACGCCCTGCACGACCTGAAGGTAAAGCGGGATGAAGGTGATTGTGCCAAACATCGCCACCCCCACCATGAAACCGACCGCGTTCACCACCAAAAAGGTATTGTTGCGGAAGAGCCCCAAGGGGAGGATGGGCTCTTCCGCACGCCGCTCGGCAATGACGAACCCGGCGCCAGCCGCCACGCCTAAAGCCACAAGGCCGAGGAACGCAGGGCTGTCCCAGGGGAGGACCGTCCCGCCGAGGTTGGAACCGAGCACTGCCACCGAAAGGACGGTGGCCAGAAGCCCGGCGCCTGCAAAGTCGAGTTTCGCCCTGCTCTCTCGCACCGGTGTTTCAAGTGCAAAGCCAAGAACGACAAAAGCCAGCAGGCCGACGGGGAAGTTCACGAAGAAAATCCAATGCCAGCTGAGCGCTTCGACGAGAAAGCCGCCAATGAGCGGGCCGATCACCGTGGAAACACCGAAAACCGCGCCCAAAAGCCCCTGCGCCTTGCCACGCTCGCGCGGCGGCAAGACATCGGCAACGACGGCCATCGACACCACGATCAGCCCGCCGCCGCCAAGCCCTTGCACAGCGCGCCCGGCAATCAGCATTTCCATCGACTGGGCAAAACCACAGATCGCGGCACCGAGGACAAAAACGAGGATGCCGCCCTGGATCACGATCTTGCGGCCAAAGAGATCACCCAGTTTACCACTGATCGGTGCGCCGATGGTGGATGCCAGCAAGAACGCGGTGATGATCCAGGTGATGTGATCCACCCCGCCAAGCTCCGCCACCATAGTGGGCATCGCGGTTGTCACGATGGTTTGGCCCAGTGAGGCAAAGAGCAAAGTGGCCGCTACAGCCACAAGAACCAGCCCAATGCGGCTCTTGTGCTCTTCGTTGCTCACAAATGTCTTTTCGTCTGCCGGTCGCACATGTATTTCCTTTCCATTCAAGCCAAAGGGCTTGGGAAAACTGCATAGCGCATATATGTGTCGTCAACATACATGTGTCAACAGCACGAAGCAGGAGGGCCGCCTTGGGCGACAGAGACACCGAAGTGGTGCGCAAGTTGGAGCAAGTCGGGGTTGATGAATCCCTGGCCCGAAGCGCACTTGATCTGGATGCAGTGTTACAGCGCTGGCGCCGCAGAGTGTTCAAGCGCGAGCTGGGCATCCGGGCAGTGCAGGAGCTTGGGCTGAAGGTCGAACTGGCAGAGCTGGATGCGCTTATTGCCGTGTGGCGGCCTTCGAATGAGTTTGGCGACGAAGTGTCGGGCGAAACCACCGTTGGCAGCGTGGCCAACCGCCTTGGCATAGACCCCTCTCGTGCCTCCCGCCTGACAACAGAGCTCATACGCAAGGGGCTTATCCGGCGCGGTGTCAGCCAAGAAGATGCCCGGCGGGCCATTCTTGAAGTCACGCCAGATGGCGGCCGCATCGTTAAGGCCGTTCGGGCCTTCAAATTCTATACCCTCGGGAACTTCTTGAAGAGCTGGACCGAAGAAGAGGTGCGCACCTTCGTGCCCCTGCTCGAAAGGTTTTCCAGCTGGTCAGATGCGCCGGAAGATCCGAGCGGGCGGATTGCCGCTGAAATAGCCGACCTTCGAAAGAGCCTCGCCGACCTCGCTGAAGCGCCGGAGGGCAGCTAAAGCCGCATGGCCGCTCTTCCACCGCGTTTCGCCAGCTGGTTTGAAAGCCATGACTGGCAGCCGCACCCCCACCAGTTGGAGATGCTCGCACGCGCTGAAGAGCCGGCTTCTTTGCTTATCGCCCCCACAGGGGGCGGCAAAACCCTCGCCGGGTTTCTGCCCTCCTTGGTTGAACTGGCCGATGGCGCGCACGAGGGGCTGCACACCCTATATATCTCGCCGCTCAAGGCGCTGGCCGCCGACATTCGCCGCAACCTGCGCCGTCCGGTGGAGGAGATGGGCCTGCCCGTCCGCATCGAGGACCGCACCGGCGATACCTCCGCCTCAGCGCGCAAACGTCAACGGGCCGACCCTCCGCATATTTTGCTGACCACACCTGAGTCGCTGGCGCTGCTGATCTCTTACGAGGATGCTCCCCGCATTTTTGCTGGCCTCACCCGCGTCGTTGTCGATGAAATCCACGCGCTGGCAGAAAGCAAGCGCGGCGATCAGTTGATGCTCGCGCTGTCGCGGCTTCAGGCCCTTGCCCCCGGCCTGCGCCGCGTTGGCCTTTCCGCCACGGTAGAAGACCCGCCCGCGCTTGCTCACCAACTCGCCCGTCATCCGGATCCCTGCCCCGTGATCCTCGCCGATCCGGGCCCCCTCCCCGACATTGCGATGCTCAACACAGCCGCCCCACCGCCCTGGGCCGGAGGCGGCGCGGCCCATGCCCTACCAGAAGTGCTGGAGGAGGTGCGCAAGCACCGCACCACCCTGATCTTCCACAACACCCGGGCTCAGGCCGAGATCTTTTTTCACAACCTCTGGCTCGCCAATGAAGAAGGCCTGCCCATCGCCATCCATCACGGCAGCCTCGCCCGCGAGCAGCGCCAGAAGGTTGAGGCGGCGATGGTATCCGGGGAGTTGCGGGCGATTGTGTGTACAGGCACGCTCGATTTGGGGATCGACTGGGGCGATGTAGACCTGATCATCCAGATCGGCGGCCCCAAGAACATCAAGCGGCTCGTTCAGCGCATCGGCCGGGCCAATCACCGCTACAACGCGCCGTCAAAAGCGCGGCTTGTGCCTGCCAACCGCTTCGAAGTGCTCGAATGCCGCGCCGCTTTGGAGGCCGTTGCCGCCCATGACCTCGATGGCGAGCCGCGCGGCCCCGGCCCGCGCGATGTGCTCTGCCAGCACATCCTCATCCGCGCCTGCGCCGGTCCGTTCGACGAAACCGAGCTTTTCGGCGAGGTGAAGTCGGTGGGAGCCTACAGCAATCTCAGCCGGGCCGCGTTTGATGACTGTCTGGATTTTTGCGCAACAGGTGGCTACGCGCTAAAAGCCTATGATCGTTGGCAGAAACTGATGCAACGCGATGGCCGCTGGACGCTACGCGACCCCCGCGCGGCGCAGCGTGTCCGGATGAACATCGGCACGATCCAAGACACTGAGCTGTTGAAAGTGCGCCTTCGCGGGCGCGGTGGCAAACCGCTGGGCGAAATCGAGGAGGGCTTTGCCGCGACCCTCACCGAGGGAGACACCTTTTTGATCGGTGGCGAGATCGTTCGCTATGAAGGGCTCAAGGAGATGACCGTCCAGGTCTCCCGCTCGGGTAACAAGACGCCCAAGATCGCTGTGTTCGGCGGCACCAAATTTTCGGCCTCGACCCGGCTGACCGAGCGCATTCTGGAGCTGATCCACGGCGATTGGTCTGCCCTGCCTCACCACGTGCAAGAGTGGCTGGCGCTCCAACGCAACGCGTCGCAGTTACCCCGCGGCGACAGGCTGCTTGTCGAGAGCTTTCCGCACGACAGCCGCGCTCACACATGCCTCTATGGCTTCGCCGGGCGCAACGCGCAGCAGACATTGGGGCTGCTGGTAACGCGCCGGATGGAAGAACTGGGGCTTGATCCGCTTGGCTTTGTGGCGACGGACTATGCCACGCTCATCTGGGGCCTTGAGCCGGTGGAAGACCCGGATCCGCTGCTCGCTCCGCAGGTGTTGCGCGATGCATTGGAGGGGTGGCTGGCAAAGAACGCCGTGATGAAACGCACCTTCCGTGCCTCTGCCACCATTGCTGGTTTGATCGAGCGCAACCTGCCGCAAAACCGCAAGTCGGGACGGCAGGCCACCTTCTCCTCCGATATCCTCTATGACACTCTGTTGAAGTATGACCCCGACCATTTGCTCATGCGGATCACCCGAGAAGAGGCGATGAAGGGGCTTGTAGATTTCGGACGTGTCGAAGAGATGCTCGCCCGTGTTGCCGGGCGGATCGACCATATGCAGCTGGATCGCGTCACCCCCATGGCCGCTCCCCTTTTGCTTGAAGTGGGCAAGGTGCCTGTTGCGGGCAAGGGGCGCGAGCGGCTAGCGGAAGAAGAGGCCGAAGCGCTCATGGCCAAGGTCGGGCTCGAGGGCTAGGGCTTGCACAAATCCAACATTCCAGCCTAAGAACGGATCATGAACGCCCACAGTTTCACCCTTGCCGGTTGCAGGCTTGAAGCGCGGCCATCCGGGGCGCTCTGGCTGCCGGATGCGCGGCTGCTGTGCGTCTCCGACCTGCATCTTGGCAAGTCCGAGCGCATGGCACGTCGCGGCGGGGCGCTGCTGCCGCCCTATGAAACGGAAGAGACCTTAGCGAGGCTGGAGGCGGAACTGGCTGCGCTGATGCCGCGTAGCGTGGTGTGCCTCGGAGACAGCTTTGACGATCTCGGAGCCGCGCTCGCGCTGCCAGAGGACATGCAGCTAAGGCTTCAGGCGATGCAGGCCGGGCGGCGCTGGATATGGATCGAGGGCAACCATGACCCGGGGCCGCTGGAACTGGGCGGCGAGCACAAGGCAGAGTTGGCAGAGGAAGGGCTGGTGTTTCGCCATATCGCAAGCCCTCGACCCGAAGCAGGCGAAGTCTCGGGCCACTACCACCCTAAGCACCGGCTGCCCCGCTCCGGCACTTCCCGGCCCGCCTTTGTCTATGATCAGCGCCGCCTGATATTGCCCGCCTTCGGCGCCTACACCGGCGGTTTGCGCTGCAGTACTCCGGTACTGCGGGGCCTTTTCAGCGCCCGCGCCATTGCCGTGCTCACCGGCCCACGGGCGTTGGCAGTGCCCTTGGAGTGATTGTCGCCGCAAACGCGCTACTATCCTTGATGAAAACCCATTCAAGGAGGACCACATGGACCCGACCATCGAAGGACGCCTGATCGCGCAACGCCAGGTCATCGCCATGCTCTTTGCAGGGCGCAGTCAGGATGAAATCCTGCACTGGCTCGAAGAGGCAATGCGCGACGGTCAGGAAGATCCGGGTGCCGTTACTGAAGAAGCCTTTGCCATCGAAGGTGCGCTGGCGGACGAACGCAAGGCGCTTGCACGGGAGGTACGGCTGCGGTCAGGCCGTTAGGCCCTCGGGCTCGGGCAGCCCATTTGCGCGGCAGCACGCCGTCACGGTATTGGCCAGAAGACAGGCGATCGTCATCGGCCCCACGCCGCCCGGCACCGGGGTAATGGCCGCAGCCCGCTCGGATGCCGCCGCAAAATCAACGTCGCCAATCAGGCGGGTCTTGCCCGGTTTGTCGGGATGCGGAATGCGCGTGATACCAACGTCGATCACCGTGGCACCCGGCTTCACCCAATCGCCCTTCACCATTTCGGCGCGCCCGACGGCGGCGATCAGCACATCGGCGCGGCGACAGACCTCTGCCAGATCTTTCGTGCGCGAATGTGCAATCGTGACCGTGCAATTGTCGCGCAGCAGAAGCTGCCCCATCGGCTTGCCAAACAGGTTGGAGCGCCCGATCACCACAGCATCAAGCCCGGTCAGATCACCCAGTTGATCGCGCAGCAACATCAGGCAGCCCAGCGGTGTGCAGCTTACCAAAGCCTCTCCGCCGGTGGCCAATAGCCCGGCATTGGCAACGCTCAGCCCGTCGACGTCCTTGGCCGGGTCGATCCGGGCCACGGTGCGGCGTTCGTCGAGGTGGTCGGGCACGGGGAACTGGCAGAGGATGCCATGCACCGCCGGGTCAGCATTGAGCTTGTCGATCAGCGCAAACAGCTCCTCCTCGGGGGTGTCCGCAGGCAGTTTGTGCTCAAAGGAGGCCATGCCAACCTCAACCGCCTGGCGGTTCTTGGCCTTCACATAAACTTCGCTCGCCGGATCCTCGCCCACCAAAACCACCGCAAGCCCGGGCGTGATGCCGTGGTCAGACTTCAGCCGAGCCACGTGGCTAGCCACCTTCTCCCGAACCGTTGCCGCGAAGGCTTTTCCGTCGATGATCTTTGCGCTCATGTGGCTCTCCATCTGGGTGCGTATTTGGCGATCGGCGACCGTGGCGCGAGGGGCCTAAAGGTCGGCTCCGGCAGTGCCGAGGTGTTCCTGCTCGCGGGCTACGTAGAAGTCGATCATCTGCTGCCACATCGCTCGCGCCAAGTCCGGGGCGAAGCCCTCCGCCTCGGCTCTCGCGCTGACCTTCTCCAAAACATCGGCCGCCCGCGAAGGCGCGGCTGCGGAAATACCCGCCAGCTTCTTGAGCGCCGGCACACAATCCACATGGGCCTGCCGCTCGGCCAGCAAGGCAATCAGCGCGCCGTCGATCTCATCAATCTGGGCGCGCATCTCGGCCATGTTGTCGATCTCGGCAGGGGGTTTGCGCATCAGAATAGTCCTTCCACCTCTCCGGCGTCGTTCAGCCCGATCGACTCTGCCGCCGGATGGCGTGGCAGGCCGGGCATGGTCATGATTTCACCGCATATCGCCACAACGAAGCCCGCGCCAGCCGAAAGCCGCACCTCTCTCACCGGCACCGAATGGCCCGTTGGCGCACCGCGCAGCCCCGGATCTGTCGAGAAGCTGTATTGCGTTTTGGCCATGCAGACCGGCAGGTTGCCAAATCCAGCCGCCTCCCATGCGTGCAACTGGTCGCGGATCTTTTTATCGGCCAGCACCTCATCGGCATGGTAGATGCGCGTCGCGATGGTTTCGATTTTCTCAAACAGCCCCATCTCATCGGGATAGAGCGGGGCAAACTGGGCCTGACCGCTATCGGCAATCTCGGCCACGCGGGTTGCCAGCTCTTCGGTGCCTTTCGAGCCTTCAGCCCAGTGCTTGCACAGAATCGCTTCGGCCCCCATCTCGGCCACGTAGTCCTTCACCGCCTCCACTTCGGCCTCGGTGTCGGAGACAAAGTGGTTGATCGCCACCACCACCGGCACGCCAAAACCCTTGAGGTTCTGGATGTGCCGCCCGAGGTTGGGGCAGCCTGCCTGCACGGCCCCCACGTTCTCCGCCCCGAGGTCGGCCTTGGCCACGCCGCCATTCATCTTCATCGCGCGAACCGTTGCCACCAACACCACGCAATCGGGCGTCAGCTCTGCCTTGCGGCACTTGATGTTCATGAACTTCTCGGCCCCGAGGTCAGCCCCGAAGCCGGCTTCCGTCACCACATAATCCGCGAGCTTTAGCGCCGTGGTCGTGGCGATTACCGAGTTGCAGCCATGAGCGATGTTGGCGAAGGGCCCGCCATGAACAAAGGCAGGGTTATGCTCCAGCGTCTGCACGAGGTTTGGCTGCATCGCATCCTTGAGCAACACGGTCATCGCTCCGCTGGCCCCGATGTCGGCACAGGTAATCGGGTCACGATCCCGGGTGTACGCCACGATGATCCGGCCCAACCGAGCTTCAAGATCGGCGAGGTCGGTGGCAAGGCACAGGATGGCCATGACCTCAGAGGCCACGGTGATGTCAAACCCGGTCTGACGGGAAAAGCCGTTGGCCACGCCGCCAAGGCCCACCACCACATCGCGCAGCGCGCGGTCGTTCATGTCGAGCACCCGGCGCCACGTGATCCGCCGCTCATCAATCCCCAGCGCATTGCCCCAGTAAATATGGTTGTCGATCATCGCCGACAGCAGGTTGTGGGCCGAGGTAATGGCGTGGAAATCACCGGTAAAATGAAGGTTCATCTCCTCCATCGGCACCACCTGCGCATAACCACCGCCCGCCGCGCCGCCCTTCATGCCGAAACACGGGCCAAGCGAGGCTTCGCGAATGCAAATCGCCGCCTTCTTGCCAATGGCGTTGAGCCCATCGCCAAGGCCCACTGTCGTCGTGGTCTTGCCCTCGCCCGCGGGCGTTGGGTTGATCGCAGTGACGAGGATCAGCTTGCCATTGGGGCGGTCTTTAAGGCCCTCAATGAAGTCTTGCCCCACCTTGGCCTTGTCATGGCCGTAGGGCAGCAGGTCGGCAGATGGGATCCCCAGCTTGGCCCCGATCTCCTGAATGGGTCGTTTCACTGCCTCGCGGGCAATCTCGATGTCGGACTTGACGCTCATGGGGCCTCCCTCCTCCGGTCGCGGTATTACTGACGTGGTAACGCTCACACCAGCCCGGCAGGGCGCGTTTTCCGACACATTCCAGCGCGGAAACGCCCAGACGCGGAAACCGAGGCGGCAGATTGGAAACTGAGCACCCTAACGCACGCCCTTTTACAGCGCGCACCACACAGCACCACGCTTTTCAGGCAACTAGTGCCCGGCCCATGCGGGCTGATCGGGTATGAAGACCGAAAGCGGATCCCCAAGCGCAATCCGCCCCTCACGCTCGATCCACGCCGTAACCCCGCGTTTGCCCATAGCGGCAGCCTTGAAGCCCTTCCCATGACCCGGATGAGTGTCTTCGATTTCCTTGGCCGGGAAGTTGCAGGGGCCGTTTTCCACATCAACCGTGATCGTCGCGCCAGAGGGCGCCTGAAGACGGGTGCCGGGCGGGATGTGAGAAAAATTGGGCAGACCGGAAACAACCAGCGAAGCGCCGATCAGATCAGGCGAGAGATGCTCTAGCTCCAAAGTTTCGGCAATTTCCGCCAGTTCTTCTTCCGAGACAATCGAAAGCTGCCGCGTGTTGCGAATGGTCGTGCCCCGCTCGGGATAAAGTGCCAGAACGCGCGAGCAGGAGGGCCGCGTTACCCCGCCATGGTCTTCGCCGGGAAAGCCCTCCAGCGTGGCGCCCACCGCCTTGAGCGGCTCCGAACGCAGCGTCGCCTCGCGGCTCTCGACCCAGCCGAGCCAAGCGACGGTTGCCACCGTATCGAGTTTCTTCAGCCCTGCCATCGAAGTGCTCCTTCCGCTTCTGCGGCGGACCCTATGCAAGAGCTGCCAGAAGGGGAAGAGCGCGCTGACCGGGCAGCCACGATCGGGCGCTGGGGGGCCTAAGACAAAGACGCCGCGCGAGGCGCGGCGTCTGAATTTGATATCAGCCCAGCTCTGAGCGGCTGGAGCTATCGCCTCAAGCCGATGGCTCAGGCTCCATGCCACCGCCTTTGCGCGGTTTGGTCTTTGGAACCGCCGTCAGCGAAGGCTTGTCATCCTGACCACCACCGGGCGTGGCGCCGGTATCGTCATCGTCGCCCCGGTTGAGCGGCTCACCGGCGATAACGCGGGTGATCTCATTGCCGGTCAGCGTTTCATATTCCAGCAGGCCCTGAGCCAGGTTCTCCAGATCCTGCGACTTCTCTGTCAGGATCCGCTTGGCCGTTTCATAGCCCTCATCCACCAATTCGCGCACCTTATCGTCGATGAGCTTCTGGGTGATCCCGGAATGGCTGGTCTGGCCCTGATAGCTGCCAAGGTGGCTTTGCTGCTCGTTGGCATAGTCGACATATCCCAGCTCGGGGTCAAAACCGAACTGCGTTACCATCGCGCGGGCAATCCGCGTGACCTGTTGAATGTCGGAAGAGGCCCCCGAGGTCACATTTTCCGGGCCGAAGATCAGCTCTTCCGCCACGCGCCCGCCCATCGCCATGGCGATCTTGGATTTGTACTTGGTGTAGCTCACCGAAAGCTGGTCACGCTCGGGCAGCGACAGCACCAAGCCCAGCGCCCGGCCGCGCGGAATGATCGTAGCCTTGTGGATCGGGTCGTGCTGCGGAACGTTGAGGCCCACAACAGCATGGCCCGCCTCGTGATAAGCGGTCAGCTTCTTCTCGTCCTCGGTCATGACCATGGAGCGGCGCTCGGCCCCCATCATCACCTTGTCCTTGGCGTTCTCGAAGTCTTCCATCGTCACAAAACGGCGACCCACGCGCGCGGCCATCAGTGCGGCCTCGTTCACGAGGTTGGCGAGGTCTGCGCCCGAGAACCCGGGGGTGCCGCGTGCGATGATGCGCAGGTCCACATCGGGGCCGAGCGGCACCTTGCGGGCATGCACACCAAGGATTTTTTCGCGGCCCTTGATGTCGGGGTTGGGCACCTGCACCTGACGGTCAAACCGGCCCGGGCGCAGCAGCGCGGGGTCGAGCACGTCAGGGCGGTTGGTGGCGGCGACGATGATGATGCCTTCGTTGGCCTCAAAGCCGTCCATCTCCACCAGAAGCTGGTTGAGGGTCTGCTCGCGCTCGTCGTTGCCACCGCCATAGCCCACGCCACGGGAGCGGCCCACAGCGTCGATCTCGTCGATGAAGACGATGCAGGGTGCGTTCTTTTTGGCCTGCTCGAACATGTCGCGCACACGGGAGGCACCAACACCGACGAACATCTCAACAAAGTCCGAACCGGAAATGGTGAAGAAGGGCACGCCCGCTTCGCCCGCGATGGCGCGTGCGAGAAGCGTTTTACCTGTACCCGGAGGGCCAACGAGCAATGCACCCTTGGGGATCTTGCCGCCAAGGCGCGAGAACTTCTGCGGGTTGCGGAGGAACTCGACGATCTCTTCGAGCTCTTCCTTGGCCTCGTCGATGCCAGCGACATCGTCAAACGTCACCCGCCCGTGCTTTTCAGTCAGCAGCTTGGCCTTGGACTTGCCGAAGCCCATCGCCCCGCCACGGCCACCGCCTTGCATCCGGTTCATCAGGAAAATCCAGATGCCGATCAGGATGATGAAGGGCAGCAGCGTGCCGATGTAGGCTAGCAGGCCGTTTTGCTGCTGCGCCTTGGCTGAGACCTCAACATTATTGTCGATCAGCACCTCGGTCGGGTCGACCTCGGGCGGAATGATCGTGGTGTAGGTGGTGTCATCCGTGGTGCGGACGCGCATCTCCTCGCCGTCGATGGTTACCTCCGTCACCGAGCCATCCTCGACCGCTTCGATGAAGTCGGAGTAGCTGAGGTTGCGCGACGACATAGTGGCGTTGTCGCCGGAGAAGAGGTTGAAGAGCGCTAGGATCAGAACAAACAGAACGACCCAGAACGCGATATTTCGTGCGTTGCCCATCAGGCAGACACCTCCCGGAAAGCTAAAATGCCGCGCGGGCGCGGTTCATCGCACAACATAGGGGTTTTTGCCCGGGGTTCAATCGGCCCGGAGGGTGGAAACAAGATGTTCCGCCCCGTGACATAGCCGCGCGGCCCAACCTTCGGGGCGCCCAGCCAGCGGGGCAGAGAGCAGCCGGTCTCCCAGCCAGAGCGCGGGCGAGGCCAGCAGAGACGCCCTTGGCAGGCCGGAGTCGCGCCAGTTTTCGCACTCTGCAAGGCCGATAGCTCCAAGTGCGGCCACATGGGCACCATCCGGCGGCTTGGGGCCGTGAAACTGCCAGCGCTTGTCCCATAGTGCGGCGGGCGGCGTGGCCACATCGGCCACTGCGGCATATTCGCGTGTGATCCGCCAAGTGGCGCCTTCGCTGGAAATCCGGCAGCCATGCAGCGTGCCGGCCTTGCCCTGCTCAAGCCCATCCAGCATAGCCGTGAGCGACTCGAACCGGGGGCGATAAACGGTGGAAGACACCCAGCAGAGCGCGTGAGCGAAGGCCCGCAGCACGGTTTCACGGGGGGCCGAAAGGCTGGCGGGGCTCGGCATCAGCAGGTCGCCCTGCTCGACGCTGGCGCGTCCGAGATAGGCCGCGGCGCCGTGGTTCAAGGCGTCCCGCGCCATGGCCATCTGGGACGCGGTGCGCACAAGGCGCTCCGGCGTCAGCCCGAGGCGTGATAGCTCCTTGGTCATCGCCCGCGCCTTCACCCTGTCGAACCGCAAGTCATCGTTGGAGGGATCATCTGCCCACGCTACCCCGCGCGCGGTCAGTTCCGCGCGCAGATCTTGGCGCGAAACCTCCAGCATCGGGCGAAGCCAGCTTATGCCAGCCGATCTGCGCAACGGTGCCATCGCAGCGAGCCCGTCCACGCCAGAGCCCCGCGCAAGGCGCATCAGCACGGTTTCTGCCTGATCGTCGCGTGTATGGCCCAAGGCAACATGCGCCAACTCGTTGCGCTCTGCCCAATCTGCAAGCAAGGCGCTCCGCGCTGATCGGGCCGCTGCTTGAAGGTTTCCCTCCCCGGCCCAGCCTTCCCAAGGCAGAATCTCGTGCGGCAGACCGAGAGAATGGCAAAGCTGCCCGGCCTGCTCGGCCTCTTTGCCGGACCCTTCCCGCAACTGATGGTCTACCGTCGCCGCAAAAAGCTGTATCTCGGGCAAGGCCTCACGCGTCAGGATCAGCAGCGCCGTGCTGTCACTTCCCCCCGAAAGGGCAATACCAAGCCGGGTTGGCGGCCCGTCCGTCCAAAGGCGCGAGTAAGCGGCAGAGACGTTTGCGGCGAAGCTCAACTGCACCCGATGGTGCGGCGGGCGGCGCCAGCGTCAAACGCCACGTCGCTGTTCGGGAAGCGTACCTGAACCTCGCCCAGCGTGGTGCAGGCCTCGGTGTTCTGGCCCAGATCGGCCAGCGAGGTGCCCAGCTTATAAAGCGCATCGGCAGCCATTGGGCCCTGCGGATCGGAGGAGTAGCTTTCAAGATAGGCGCGCGCGGCCTCTGGCACTTTCGACAGCTCATAAAGCGCCTCGCCGCGCCAGAAATGCGCAGCGCTGGTCAGCGGCCCACCCGGGTAGGATTGGGTAAAGGACGCAAAGAGGTCAACGGCGCTTTGAAAGCTACCAGAGTCGAGGGCCGCCTTCGCCCGGTCGAAATCGGCCTGTTCGGCCACGGCCATCGCGGGGCCGGTAGAGGGAGCGGTGGTGCCGCCGTTGCCGTTACCATTGTCGGGGGTGATCACAGCCTGCTGGCCGCCCCCGCCGCCACTCGCCGGGGCCGTACCCCCGAGTGGCAGCGTGTCACCAATTTCTCCGAAGTCGCAGCTCGGCTCGATCTCGCACACGCGAAATTCGAGGTCTCCGACCCGGTTGGTGCCATCGGCCACCACCCTGTCGATCCGGTTCTGCATTTCTTCGGTGCGCGACGTGAGCGCCTGAAGCTGGGCTTCAATGGCATTCACCCGGTCCAGCACCGAACCAGCCACAGCGCCACCTGAAGCGCCCTGCGTGGTCGAAAGCTCACGCTTCAGCTCCTGCATCGAAACATAGACAGTCGCCAGTTCCTGCCGGATATCCGCCAGCGTTTGCGCATCCTGCGCCACAGCAGGCAGGCCGCCGAATGCGACGAACGATGCGAAGAGAGCCCCCCGGAGCCTCATGTCAGAACCCCGCGCCGGCCGAAAGCACCGTGACGGAGCGGCGGTTCTTGGAATAACAGACCTCTGTCGAGCAGACTTCCAGCGGGCGCTCCTTGCCATAGCTGACAGTCTTCAGCCGCGAGCCGGCAACGCCTTGGGAGATCAGGTATTCCTGCACCGCATTGGCGCGGCGTGCGCCCAGCGCAAGGTTGTATTCGCGGGTGCCCTGCTCATCGGCGTGGCCCTCAACGATAGCGGCGTAGGAGCTGTTGGTGTTCAGCCATTGCGCCTGCGCCGTCAGGGTTTGCTGCGCCTCCGGCGAGAGGGTCGATTGGTCGACAGCAAACAGCACCCGATCGCCGACGCGCTGCGAGAAATACTCGGGCGAGCTGGGGTTGGATGCGGGGTTATTGGGATCGTAGGCATCAGCGCCCACCGTGCCGTCACCGCCAGCGCCCCCGGCTCCAAACCGGCCAGGGTCGGTACAGGCCGTCACGGCCAGCGCCAGGGCGATCAACCCGGATTTCACGAGGATATTGTTCATCTCGACTGCCTCTCTCTCATGGTGCGCCCTGTTGCGGGCGCTTTCCTTGTGACGTCTATACCACCCTGCGCGGGTGTTGGGAAACACCTGTGTTACCGCGCCGAAGCGCTCGCCCTCAGGGCAGAAGCGGCGACCAGGCCGGGTCAGACGCGGCGCCCGGGGTGGGCACACGCTTGAGGTTGCGGCCCGAGATATCCACCGAATAAAGTGCGCTTTCACCGCCCGCTCCGCTGCCCGAACGGGTGAACATGATCACCCGCCCATTGGGGCTCCACGTTGGGCCCTCATCGAGAAAGCTCGCCGTCAGCAACCGCTCTTCCGAGCCATCGGTGCGCATCACACCAATATGGAACCGGCCCTGATGCTGCTTGGTAAAGGCAATGAGATCGCCGCGGGGCGACCATACCGGCGTGCCGTAGCGACCCTCACCAAAGCTGATCCGTGTCGGCTCACCACCTGAAGCAGACATCTTGTAAAGCTGCTGGTTGCCGGAGCGGTCACTCTCGAACACGATCTGCGTGCCATCAGGCGAAAAGCTCGGCGCTGTTTCGATCGAAGGGGCGTTGGTCAGCGGTTGCGCTGTGCCACCGGGCGCGAGCTTGTAAATGTCGGTGTTGCCGCCACGCTCGAGCGAGAAAACAACCGTTTGCCCATCTGGCGCGAAGCGCGGCGCAAAGGTCATCGTGCCCGGCTGATCGTCGAGGATGCGGCGCTGCACCGTGCCCACGTCCATGATGTAGATCTTCGGGAAGCCGGTCTCGTAGCTGGTGTAGATCACCCGGTCACCGGTGGGCGAGAAGCGCGGGGCCAGCACGATGGAGGCGCTGTTGGTGAGGTACTGCACATTGGCACCGTCATAATCCATCACCGCAAGGCGCTTCTGGCG
Source organism: Oceanicola sp. D3 (assembly GCF_006351965.1). NCBI lineage: Bacteria > Pseudomonadati > Pseudomonadota > Alphaproteobacteria > Rhodobacterales > Roseobacteraceae > Oceanicola > Oceanicola sp. D3. Next base: position 1,245,016 of record NZ_CP040932.1, on the reverse strand, counting down.
GGCGTTCTTGGGGCCTTCTTCATGGACAAAAACCACACGACTGTCGAAGTAGCCACCCTCGCCGGTGATCCGCGAATACACCTGATCGGCCACCTTATGCGCAATCCGACGCCAGCTTGTGGTGGTGCCGCCAAGTTGGAGGCCGTCACCGAGGGGGGCTTCGGAGAACACGTCAAACAGGCGGAACTTCACGTTCACCCGCCCGCCTTCTGCCACCGAAACCGCGCCAACGATCAGCGCCTGGGCGTTGATTGCCTTCCAGTCGGCAAATTGCACCGGTGCGTCGAAGTTGGAGACACCGGAGATGAAGGCGTCCTGCGGGATCTGGCGGAAGAGCCCGGTGCCCTGAAGGTCAGCGGCCACAACCTGGCTGAGCCGCGCGGCATATTCCTGCGCAGCCGCGTTTTCGGCGATGAATACTGGAATGGCGAAGGGCAACGGCTCGATCACGCCTTCGGTGATCTCGATCCGAAGCGGTCCATCCTGCGCGATGGCAGGTGTAAGACCGAGGGCAAGGGCAAACCCCGCCAAAAGGTGCGTTAACTTTTTCATGCCGCTCTCATTCCTCGCATTTCACCGCTCATGAAGCCTCTTAGGCTCCTGTTATTCAATATCGGCAGGTTCCTGCCATTCCGATCTGCGCGCCTCAGGCCTCCGGGGCGCTAAATTTTCCGCCAGTTGCACCGTCCCACGACATCACGACACGACCATGTTGCGCGGGTCAAAGGTTAACCGGATATTCCGCCACGCTTCATATTGTTCCGCCGGAAGGGCAAATCCTTGCCGTCCACAGATCAAAATCGCGCGCCGGGCCGCCTTATAGGCTTCTTCTGCGGCAGCTACATCGGCTCCGTCCCACTCGACCATCTCCAAGCTGCCGTCCACCAGCTTGCCCGCCCTGTCCAGCGAGAAGGCCACGGTGACAGACGTGCGAACTGCCTCGGCAGAGAGACCGCCGACGTTCCAGCATTCGGCAACCGGGATCATCTCCGAAAGGCGCGGCGCAGGCTCCTCTGCCGCCAGCGCATGCGATGAAAGGGCCAGCGCCCCGCATAGCAGCACGGCATGCACGCGGGGCCAGCTCATTTGATCCTCATCTTTTCGGGGTTAAAGACCATCTCGATCTCGGCCCATTCGCCATATTTCTCCGCCGGAAGCGGAAAGCCCCTCGCGCCGCAACGAATGATCGCCCGGCGCGCTGCTTCGAAGGCCTGACGCACGGCATCTCCGGAACCGCCTTCGGAGTCGGTCATGCGGATCGAGCCATTGTCGGGCGTGCCGTTCTCGTTCATCGCCACAAGCACCGTGACCGTCACACGCAGGGCATCGGTCGAAAGGCTGCCGACGTTCCAGCATTGCTGCACGGACACGCGCAAGGCGTCCTTCTCGCCCGCTGTCATCGGCGGACCGCTGCGGGAGGGGGCGCTGGTGGCAGGTTCGGAGGCGGCTTGCCCCTCGCTCACCGCATCGGCCACCGCGTCGGCAATGGCATCGGAAGTCTCCTGCGAGGTTTCGGCCCGCGCCGGCTCTGCCTCTGGCGTGCGGCGTGCAGGGCGGCTCTTGGGGCGGGGCGATCCGGTCGGGGCGAGGGCCACCACTTCGCCGCCCGCCGGTTCCTCCGCCTCGGTGACAATCTCGGTGTTTGCCGCTTCGGGCGCGGTGTCTTCCTGTGCCTCCTGCGCGGGCTCCTCCTCGGCAGGGGTCGGCTCAGCGGCCTCGGCCACCTCGCTATCCACCGCCGCATCGGGCTCGGGGGCCACGGCTGGCGTTGGCGCAACCCGCTGTGCCGGGCGTTCCTTGGGCCGCTTCGAGCTGTCGAGCACGAGGCTTGCCCCGGGGGTGTCATCGGGGTCTGAAACCGGTGCCTCGGGCGCGGGGGGCGCGGTTTCTGTCACCTCCGCTTCGGGCAAAGGCTCCAAAGCGGAGGTATCAGGGGCCTCGTCAGGCGCCACTTCGGCAGCACGCGGCGGCGGGGCCTCGGAGGGCTGAGGCTCGGTTTCGGGCGTGGGCGGCTCTGGTGTTTCGGGCTCGGCCACCTCGGGCGGCTCCGGCGTTTCGGGGGCCTCGGGCACCTCAGGCCCGGGCGTGGCCTCTTGGGTAGAGTTCGACACAAGCGCGGCATATTCATCGCCAGAGATCATGCTAACGTTGGTGACGGTCTCCGTCGGCGTATCCCAATGGATGATGCCGCCAACCAGCGCCCAGCCAATCAGGCCAAGGTGGCCCGCGCCGGAGATGATCGTGCTTTTGTCGAGGCTCTCGGGCATGGTGCCCCCTACCCGTCCGACCCGTCGAGCGTGGGTCCGCCAGTATCTGTCACCAAGCCGATGTTGCCAAAGCCACCGGCGTTGAGGGCCCCCATGATCCGCATGACGCGCTCGTAGGGAATGGCCCCGTCGGCCCGCAGGAAGACTTTGTCATCGGCGCGCTCAGCAGCAATCGCCCGCAGGCGCGTGATCAGCGCGCCCTCCTCAACCGGGGTGGTCTGAATCAGCGTTTCGCCCTCGGCTGTCAGCGTCACGGTCAGCGGCTCCTCCTGCTCGGAAGGCAACGCCTGCGCCGCCGTTTCGGGCAACTGGATCGGCACGCCCACGGTCAGCAGCGGCGCGGCGACCATGAAAATGATCAGCAGCACCAACATCACGTCAACGAAGGGCGTGACGTTGATTTCGCTCATCGCGGCAGCCCGGCCCCGCCCGCGCGATCTGCGCTTGCGATTGCCGCCGCCGGTGTTGATGACACCCGCACCCATCTCAGCTGTCCAACTGGCGCGAGAGGATGGTGGCGAATTCGTCGGCGAAGCTCTCGTAATTGCCGGCGATCCTGTCGCTGTCACTCGACAGTTTGTTGTAGAAAATCACCGCCGGAATAGCAGCCAGCAGACCGAGGCCCGTGGCCACAAGCGCCTCGGCGATACCGGGCGCGACCACGGCCAGATCGGTCGATTTGGAAATGGCGATCTCCTCGAAGGAGTTCTTGATGCCCCAGACCGTGCCGAAGAGGCCCACGAAGGGCGCGGTGGAGCCCACCGTGGCCAGGAACGGCAGGCCCTGATTGAGCCGGTCGGTCTCCTTGGCAATTGCCACGTCCATCGAGCGGTCAATCCGCGCCTGCGCACCGGCAATCAACGCCCCGTCTTCGCGGTGCGAGCGCCGCCACTCTATCATACCGGAGGCAAAAATCTTTTGGCTCGCGCCCTTTGGCTCTGTTCCGATCTGGTCGAACAGCTCGTCCAGCGGCTCGCCCGACCAGAACGCCCGGTCAAAGCTGCCCGCCTCTGACCGGCGAGACCGATACATCAGTATCTTTTCGATGATGATCTTCCACGACCAGAAGGATGCAATGATCAACATGATCATCACGATCTTAACTGTCAGGGTAGCGCGCATGAAAAGCGCAAGCAGGGAGAAGTCGATCTCCTGCGCCATAGCAGCTGTTTCGGAACCCATGTGCCTCGTTCCCGCCTCTTGTTATGTCGCCCCGCGCAGGGGGCCGCCCGATAGGGGCCGATCTGTCGTCGGCCTTCTGGCGCGAACATTACAGCGTTTGAAGCGCAAAAGCCAACACCATCGCGTGAACTGCGCAGGGTGGCGACGCGCCGCGCAGTTCCGGGGCGGCCTGAACAAAGCTTCCCTTGCGTCAATCCGTTGGACGGGCCCATACTTGGTCAGTCGCGCGCGGGGCCAGCCCCGAGCAGGCCTGACATTTGAGTTTCCGCATGCCCGCGTGAGGCGGCGGGCATTCGTCATTCATGGAGGACCATTGTCATAGACAGCAGCCCCATGCCCCCGCCCGTTCTGCGTGGTCAGCTCTCTGCCGCGATGTTTCCGCAAGAGTCCCGCGTCAACTCGTGGCGAGAGCACTTTGCCGAGCAGTTTCTGCGCCTCGACATCAGCCCGCTGGGCGATGCACCGTTTCGCTTTGACGTCGATCTGCTTTCGATGCCCGGCCTGACGCTCTCCGGGGGCACGGTCAGTGCGATGCGCTGCGCCCGGACGAAACGCTTGCTGGAAGACGAGAATGATGACCTGATCCTCCTCATCCCTCAACGGGGCAAGATGCAACTGAACGAACGTGGCCACGTGGCGGAGTTCGGCCCGGGAAGTGCAATGGTGCGGCACAGTTCCGAAGTGGCCGAAACTGTCTCGACGGCGGGTGAATTTCTGACCCTTAGCATTCCGCGCAGCGCGGTGGCCGCTCAGGTGGGCGACCTCGGGCGCCTCGGCTTTGCCGTGATCCCCGGGCAAACACCGGCGCTCGGGCTTCTGGATGGCTACCTGCGTATGCTCCTCGCGGGTGCCCTGCTGCCCGGAGAGACGGCCCCCGACGCGGCAGATGCTGCCCGTATGGCGGTGCGGCAGGTGCAGGAGCTTGTGGGGCTGGTTCTGGGTGGAAGCCGCGACCATTGGCAAATCGCCTCAGCTGCGGGCGGCGGGCTGACGGCGGCCAGAATTGCGGCGATCTCTGCCGAGATTGAACGCCATGCCACCGAGCCGGACTTCGGGATCGACACCGTTGCGCGCCGCCTGCAATTGTCGCCCGGGCATATCCGCAAGCTGTTGGCGTCGGAAGGGCTGAGCTTTTCCACCCGGCTGCGCAACATTCGGCTGGAGCGCGCCATGGCTGCCCTTCAGCAACGAGAGGACACGGCGATCACCGATATCGCCCTTGGCTGCGGATTTGGTGATATTTCTTACTTCAACCGGTGCTTCAAGGCCCACTACGGAATGACACCCGGAGAGGCTCGACACGCACGCTGATGCCGAAAGAATAACCCCGCCCGGAACACTCCCGAGCGGGGCAGACGGCTAAGACGTTACGCCACTCGCCCGGCCTCAAAGACCGAGCCGCTCCGCCTCCTCGGGGGCCTGTTGCTTCAATAGATCGAAAAACGCGTATTGGGTCAGAATGTTGATGGCTTTCAATTCATTGAAGAACTCTGAGTCGCTCTTCTGGTAGGCCTTCTGTGCTTCGAAATAGGTCTTGTACTGAGCCGAAATGTCCGGATCCATCGAAGCCTTGTTGTAGGCGCTGCTCACCTTGGCCTCGACCTGCGCCTTGGAACTGGCATCCATTTCGGCAATCTCGTGGCCAAGCTCCACCAACTCGGTAATCTTGGCCTCCTTCATGGCTGTGAAGTCAGCCTTGATATCCTCCGCAGGCGGCGTCCCTTCCACCATCTGCGCGGTTTCAGCGAGGGCATCGAGCCAAATCTGGCCAACCTTCTCTCCGACTTCCGATGGGTCAGCGATGGCGGGTTGGCTGAAGAGAAGAGCCGCAACGGATGCGATAGCAAGCAAATTTCGACGGGAAAGATAATTCATGGGTTCATCCTGAAAATACAGTGCAGGTTGAAGTCTAGGCGCAGCCGACGCCGCTGGCTTGGACAGACCGCGCACGCAGAGTTGGACAAAACGCGCCCCGGCCAGCAGCCACAACGATCTGCCAAAAATGCCCGATAGCCGCTTTTCCCGGCAGACTCCGAGATATAAGGTGCGCGCCAAAGAAGAAGGGGCAGAGGCCGCTGTGACGCGCGGCCAGAAGGGCAAGGGCCATGGCGCATATAATCGTCGTCGGCAATGAAAAGGGCGGGTCGGGCAAGTCCACGACCTCCATGCATATCTCCACTGCGCTTGCGCGGATGGGCAGGAAAGTGGGCGCGCTCGATCTCGATCTGCGCCAACGCAGCTTTGCGCGCTATCTCGACAACCGCCGGATCTTTGCCGAGAGCCAAGGGCTTGAGCTTGCCAGCCCGGTGCTGCGCGAACTGCCTCAGGTGGATCAGGCGAGCCTTGAAGACGGCGAGAACATCTATGACCGCAGGCTTTCGGCTGCCGTGGCCGGGCTGGAAGGCGACATGGATTTTATCCTGATCGACTGCCCCGGCTCGCACACCCGCCTCAGCCAGGTGGCGCATTCTCTGGCCGACACACTGGTGACACCGCTGAACGACAGCTTCGTGGATTTCGACCTGCTGGCCCGGATCGACCCGGCAACTGGCAAGATCCTCGGCCCCTCGGTCTATTCCGAGATGGTCTGGTCGGCCCGTCAGGTGCGGGCGCAGGCCGGGCTGCCGCCGATTGACTGGTTGGTGGTACGCAACCGGCTCGGCCCACAGGCCATGCACAACAAGAAAAAGATGGGCGACGCGCTCGATAAGCTCTCCAAGCGCATCGGCTTTCGCGCTTCGGCAGGCTTCTCGGAGCGCGTGATCTTCCGCGAGCTGTTCCCGCGTGGGCTGACGCTGCTCGACCTTGGGGATGTGGGCGTGGAGCGGTTGAACATTTCCAACGTTGCCGCCCGGCAAGAGCTGCGCGACCTGATCACCAACCTCAAACTACCCGGCGTCTCCGCCGACTTCTGAGGCGCGGCCCGGCATATAGGGGCGATCCTTTTCGTGGAAGTTCCGGTGCCTAGGACCGGCTACCGACAGCCGCCTGCACTGCCGCGAAAATATCTCCGGCTTCCCCTTTTGCTCGGGCCAGAGTGGGCGCGGTGATCTCGGCCTGCACCGCAGCCATGATATCGGCGGCCTGTGTCGGATCCTGCTTTGCGGCAAGCGGGCTTTCCTTTTTTACCGGCTTCGGCCCGGCCAGCTTTTCGGGAATGCCCCGGCCCGGCAGAGCGCGCTTCAACCCGCCGCTGTCGAGCGCAGCAAAATCGTCGATCCCGTCCCGGCGCGCTGTGTAGGTGCCGGTTTCTTCGCTGCTGCGCCCGATGGCCAGAACCTCACGCATCACGGCGAGCCCGTTTGACCCATCGGCCATTTCGGGCGCGTAGCTCGGGATGATCACCGCACCGTTGACGGGGTTCACCTCTGGCGCGTAATCGCTGAACAGATCATCGGCATCCTGTTCGGGCGCGGCATCCGCCGCATCCGTTGCATCGGCCGGATCGCCCGCCGCCAGCCGGCGCAAGCGGTTGCGCGCGAAAGCAAGCAAGATCATCCCCACGAGGGTGAAACCGGCAGCAATGAACACCACCTGAATAAGCTGCTCAAACTGCGGCCCGCTTGCCAGCGCAGTGGCGCGGTCAGTGCGGAAGGGGAAGATAATAACAACGTTCTCTGCCAGCGGACGGCCCGCTTCGGCAAAGCTGTCAGCAATCAGCGGCCCGAAGATATTGCCATGGCCCAGCGTGCCGCCAAGGGTGATCATCGGCCCAACTCCGCCCTCGCCGTCGATCTGCGCGACAAGGGTGTTGATCTCGGCATCGCCAATGGTTTCGCCGCCCGGCCCCTGATCATAGAGCAGCACGGCTGGCGCGGGGACTGCGGTATTTTCTGCACCGGCAGGATAGAGCGGAATCATCACGCCGAGCCGGTCGCCATCCGGGGTTGTGGCGATGAGGTCGTATTGCAGTTCAACATCAAGCTGGCCGATCACCCGGACTTCGCGAAGTGGGTGAACATCGGTCTCGCGGTTGAACTCCTCAATTGCCACAGGGGTGGGCACCTCGGAGGCCAATGCAACCTTGCGCTGTTCAACCTCATGCAGCTGCTTCAACAGGCCGACACCGGCGAGGCCAAAGCTCGCCAGCCCGATCAGCACCAATAGCCATGCCCCAATTTGAAGTTTGCGGATCTGCCTGCGCATCCCGATCCCTCGAAAATACCCCTATTGTTTCCTCAGGTGACACGGAAGCGTGGCCACAATGGGGCGACTGCGCGGAATGAGCGGGGCGCAGAGCTTGCATTTGAAAGGGTAATCTAGGGGGGGGTCAGGTCGGCAGAGCCGTTGTCTTGAACACCGTGCGCAGGGCGAAGCTCGATTGCATGCCCTGAACGCCGGGCAGGCGAGCAAGATACTGGCGGTGGATCCGCGCAAAATCTTCGGTGTCCTCAGCCACCACCTTCAGCAAGTAATCTGCCGCACCGCCGAGCAGGTGGCATTCCAGCACCGCAGGCACCCGGGCCACGCCCTTTTCGAAGGCGTCGAGGATGTCATCTGTCTGGCCCGCGAGTTTGATTTCGACAAAAACGGTGGTGGCCAGCCCCAGTTTGCGGGCGTCGAGCAGTGCCACGTAATCGCGGATCACCTTTGCCTTCTCCAACCGCTGCACCCGGCGATGGCAGGCCGAAGGTGAGAGGTTGACCGCCTCCGCAAGCTCCGCCGAAGTCATCCGCCCGCGCCGTTGAAGGGCCGAGAGGATTCGACGGTCGGTCTCGTCAATTTCCGTTTCCACGCACGTATCTCCCGCCCTTGGCCACATCGGCGCTGGTATTTGCGCGTCAAGCTGGCTGGGCAGGCGCGAAATGTCAAAGCTGTTGCACAGGGGGCGTGGCACGTTGGTGCTACAATCAGGAGGAGGAACCGCAATGCTCATCGGCTGCCCGATGGAAGTGAAGGCACAGGAATTTCGCGTTGGTCTGACGCCCGCCGCAGCGCAGGAGGCTGTGGCGCATGGCCATGAGGTGCTGCTGGAGCGTGGTGCCGGGGCGGGCGCGGGCTTTAGCGATGCAGACTATGAGGCCGCGGGTGCGCGGATTGCGACGACCGCGGAGGAGGTTTTTGCCGAGGCCGGGATGGTGGTGAAGGTGAAGGAGCCGCAGACCGCAGAGCGGGCAATGCTGCGTGAAGGGCAGATCCTGTTTACCTATCTTCACCTCGCGCCGGACCCGGAGCAAACCAAGGATCTGCTCGACAGCGGCGTGACCGCCATCGCCTATGAAACCGTCACCGACCGCGCGGGCGCCCTGCCCCTGCTCGCCCCGATGAGCGAGGTGGCCGGGAAGCTGGCGCCTCAGGTGGGCGCATGGGCGTTGCAAAAAGCCAATGGCGGGCGCGGTGTGCTGATGGGCGGGGTGCCCGGTGTGGGCCCTGCGGAGGTGGTGGTGATCGGCGGGGGCGTGGTGGGCACGCAGGCCGCCCGCGTGGCTGCCGGGATGGGCGCGCAGGTGACGGTGCTGGACCGCTCCCTGCCCCGCCTGCGCTACCTCGACGACGCCTTCCGCGGCGCCTTCTCCACCCGCTACGCCTCTGCGGCCACAACGGCCGAACTGGTGTCGCGGGCCGATATGGTGGTGGGCGCGGTGCTGATCCCCGGTGCGGCCGCCCCCAAGCTGGTGAGCCGGGCGGAGCTTGCGGGCATGAAGCCCGGTGCTGTGCTGGTGGATGTGGCGATCGACCAAGGTGGCTGCTTTGAAACCTCGAAGGCCACCACACATGACGCGCCGATCTACGAGGTTGACGGTGTGGTGCATTACTGCGTGGCCAACATGCCCGGGGCGGTGCCGCGCACTTCTACAATTGCGCTCGGCAATGCCACCCTGCCCTTCGTCATTGAGCTTGCCAACAAGGGTTGGCGCGCGGCTTGTGAAGCGGATGAGCACCTTTTGGCCGGGCTCAACACCCACGCGGGACGGCTGACGAACTACGCGGTGGGCCGTGCTCTGGGGATTAATGTGCTCTCACCCGGGTTGGCGCTGAAGCTTTGATGCGCGCGACGAAGCGGGGCGAACCCTAGGCAAGCGCGGCACGAAATCCGCGCGGGCTCACACCGGCTTCGCGGGAGAACACCCGCGAAAAATGCGCAGGGTCGGCGTAGCCAAGCCGGAAGGCGACCTGCTGGACAGGCAGATTGGTGTAGGTCAGCAGCCGCCGGGCCTCGCGGTGACTGCGGGCTGCGAGCAGCGCGCTGACCGGCTGGCCCGTGGCATCGCGGGTGATCCGGCTCAGGTGCTGCGGGCTGACGGCCAGCGCTTTCGCCACCTGCGCCACAGAGGGGCGCTCGGCATATTGTGCCTCGATCAGTGCCTCCAGCCGTCGAAAGAGCGGATGCGCCGCCCCCTCCCCCGTACCGGCCCGCTGCGCGAGATGACGGGCCACCAGCGCCAGAACCTGCCCGGCGAGCATGCGCAGCATCTGCGCACGGGCAAAGCTGCGGCCTTCGTATTCGCCAAATATCGCGCGCATCGGCGCGGCCAACACCCCCGCGCCGGGCTCTACCCGTGGCTGGCGAAGCTCGGCCCAGAGCCCCTCTGCCGGGCGCAGGATCTGATCGACCAGATCAGCCGGGAGAGTCAGCACCCAGCCCTCGGTGCCGGGATCGAAGCGGAAGCCATGCACCACGCCCGCGGGCATGTTCAACATGACCTGCGCGCCAAGCGCTTTTTCCTGCCCCTCCACAAGCGCCACGCCGCCACCGGAGGCCAGCAGCAACACCTGATGCAGACGCGCGTGGCGATGGGGAGAAAGCTCCCAGTCATGCAGGGCAGAGCGGGCCGCGATGGTCTCGCAATGCACCACATCGGCCATTTCGTCGGTCTCACCGAAGAGGTTGTAATTTGTGATCTCAGACGCGGGCTCCATGTTCGAAATATACAAGTCTTCGCGCGAGCCGTCCATTCGGCCCGCGCCCGATCCGCGGCATTGTGTGACACCACATGAGGGAGGAGACATCATGCGCACTCAGGTTGCCATCATCGGCGGCGGCCCCTCGGGCCTTTTGCTTTCGCAGCTTCTGCACAAGAAGGGCATCGACAGCGTGGTGCTTGAGCGGCGCTCGCGCGACTACGTGCTGGGCCGCATCCGTGCCGGTATTCTCGAAACCGGATTTGTCGGGCTGATGCGCGAAGCGGGCGTGGGCGAGCGGATGGACAATGAGAGCTATGTCCATGACGGCACGTTGATTTCTTACGGGGACGAAGAGTTTGAAATCAACTTCAAGGAACATACCGGCACCTCTGTGATCGTTTATGGCCAGACCGAAGTGACGCGCGACCTTTACGACGCCTGCCAGCAGGACGAAGGGCGGGTGCTTACCGAGGTTTCTGCCGTGATGCCGCACGACCTGAAAACAGATGCGCCCTATGTGACCTTCATGAAGGACGGCAAGGTTGTGCGGCTCGACTGTGACTACGTTGCTGGATGTGACGGCTTTCATGGTGTTTCGCGCCAGCAGATCCCCGAAGACGTGCGGCGGGAATATGAAAAGACCTACCCCTTCGGCTGGCTTGGCATCCTGTCAGAAACGCCGCCGGTGCATGAAGAGCTGATTTATGCCAACTCCGAGCGGGGCTTTGCCCTTTGCTCCATGCGCAACGAAAACCTCTCGCGCTACTACGTTCAGTGCCCGTTGACCGACAAACCCGAGGATTGGTCTGACGAGCGGTTCTGGGAGGAGCTGAAGCAGCGTATCCCGGCCAAACATGCGGCCAACCTCATCACAGGCCCCTCTATCGAAAAATCCATCGCGCCCCTGCGCAGCTTTGTCTGCGAGCCAATGCGCTGGGGCCGCCTGTTCCTGTGCGGGGATGCCGCCCACATCGTGCCGCCCACTGGCGCGAAAGGGCTGAACACCGCCGCCTCGGACATTCATTACCTGTATCATGGTCTAGTCCAATTTTATGAACAGAAGGATACCGAGGGGCTCGACAGCTACTCGGAGAAGGCGCTTGCCCGGATCTGGAAGGCCGAGCGTTTCAGCTGGTGGATGACAACGCTGCTGCACCGCTTCCCCGATCAAACCGAATTTGATCTGAAGATTCAGCGGGCCGAACTGGAGTTTTTGCGCTCCAATGAAGCAGCACAGAAGGTGATGGCAGAGAACTACGTTGGGCTGCCCTACTGAAGGGGTTGCGGGCGGCCCAGGCTGAACATCGGCAACGGCTGCCGCGCCTTACTGCTCCAACCCCTTGAGAATAGGGCAATCCGGTCGATGATCGCCCGCGCAGGCCTGCACAAGCTCGGTGAGCGTGTCGCGCATGGCGGTTAGCTCGGCAATCTTGGCCTCGATCTGGCCGAGATGCTCCTGCGCGACCGATTTCACATCTGCCGAGGCGCGGCCTGCATCTTCATAAAGCGCGAGGAGCGTGCGGCAATCTTCGATGGAAAACCCGAGGCCGCGGGCGCGCGCGAGAAAGTGCAGCTTGTGGATGTGGCTTTCGGAGAAGGAGCGGTAGCCGTTGGCCCCACGGTCGGGCGCGACGAGGCCGATATCTTCGTAGTAGCGAATGGTTTTGGGGGGCAGGCCCGCGCGGGTTGCGGCTTCTGAAATATTCATGCGGCGGCCCTCCTGAGCCTGAGCGCGTTGGCGACGACGGCGAGAGACGAGAGCGCCATGGCCCCCGCCCCGATCATGGGCGAAAGCTGCGGGCCGCCGAAGGGCACAAGGACGCCTGCCGCGACGGGGATGAGCAGCACGTTGTAGCCAAAGGCCCATACGAGGTTTTGGCGGATGTTTGCCATGGTGCGGCGAGAGATTTCATGCGCTGCGGTGAGCCCTTCAAGGCGGCCTGAAAGCAGCACCACATCGGCGGCCTCAACCGCCACTTCAGTGCCAGTGCCGATGGCAAGGCCAACATCGGCAGCCGCCAATGCGGGAGCGTCGTTGATGCCGTCGCCGACGAAGCCCACCGGCCCTTGCGCCTTGAAAGCCTCAATGCGGGTGAGTTTGCCATCAGGCAGCAGGCCACCTTCAGGCGCGTCGATGCCCAAGCGCGCAGCGACGGCCTTTGCCACGCGGGGGGAATCGCCGGAGAGGAGCGCGAGGGAAATGCCATTAGATTTCAGCGTTTTCAGTGCCTGGGCGGCATCTGGTTTGATCGGATCTGCGACGGTGAAAAGCGCAGCGACCTCGCCTTCGGCGGCGAGGAAGAAGGCGGTTTCGGCCCGGGCCTCAGCGGCTTCCAGCGCCTCGGTCAACGCGGGCGGGAGGGTGAGGCCCTCGGCTTCCATGGCCCGCGTGCCGCCCAACACCAGCGCCTTGCCCTCAACCATAGCGGTGAGACCGTAGCCGGGCTTTGCGGTGGCAGCGGTGGCGGGGGATAGGGCGAGCCCTTCGGCCTCGGCGGCGGCAAGCAGGGCCTTGGCCAAAGGGTGCTCGGAGCGGGCTTCGGCGGAGGCGGCGAGGCGGAGCGCTTCGGCGCGATCCATGCCGGAGGTGGTCACCGAGGTCAGCGCAGGGTGGCCCTCGGTGAGAGTGCCTGTCTTGTCGAACGCCAGTGTTTCAACGGCACCGAGCTGCTCTAGCGCCGCGCCGTTGCGGAAGATCACACCCAGCTCGGCGGCGCGCCCTGTGGCGACGAGGATAGAGACGGGCGTGGCCAGACCCATGGCGCAGGGGCAGGCGATGATAAGCACGCAGACCGCCGCCACGAGGGCGCGGGAGATGTCTCCGGTGGTGGCCAGCCAGAGCAGGGCGGTGAGGGCGGCGATGACCAGAACGGCGGGGACGAAGATGGCGGTGACCCTGTCAATCGTGCGCTGCACCGGCAGCTTGGTGGCTTGGGCCTGCTCCACCTGTGCGGCGATGCGGGCGAGCACGGTATCGGCGCCCACGGCGGTGGCACGGTAGCTGAGGGCGGTGGTGCCGTTGAGGGTGCCGCCGGTGAGGCTGTCGCCGGGGGCCTTGGCGACGGGCTGGGCCTCGCCGGTGATCATGGCCTCGTCGAGCCAGCCGCTGCCCTCTGTCACAACGCCGTCCACCGCCACGCGCGCGCCGGGCGCGAGGTGCAGGATGGAGCCGGGGGCAATTTCGGAAAGCGGCGTGTTTTTAAGGCCTTGTGGGGTTTCGACCGGGGCGGTTTCGGGCGTGAGCGCCATCAACCCGCGCAGCGCCGCACCGGCTTGGCCACGGGCGCGGGCCTCGAGCGTGCGCCCCAGCAGAATGAGGGTGACGATGACGGCGGCGGCCTCGAAGTAGACGTGGTTCGCCCCCTCGGGCAGCAGGCCCGGCGCGAAGGTGGCAAGGGTGGAATAGGCCCATGCGGCCCCTGCCCCAAGGGTGACGAGGGCGTTCATCTCGGGCGCGCCACGCAGGAGCGCGGGGATGCCGGAGCTGAAGAACAGGCGACCGGGGCCTGCGAGCACGGCGGTGGTGAGCAGGAATTGGACGATGCGCCAGGGGGTTACGCCGATCGTGGCGGCGACAAAGTGGTGCAGAGGCGCGTAGAGGTGGCCGCCCATTTCGATAAGGAAGACCGGGGCTGTCAGCAGGGCTGCGATCAAGGTGCGGCGGGCCATTGCCCGGGTTTCATTCGTTGCGTTGGGTGGGGTGGCAAGCTCTTGGCGGGATTGGAGAATTGCCGGGTAGCCTGCGGCAGCGGCGGCCTCCAGCAGCGGGGTTTCGGCGGGTAGGCTATGCGCGACGGTGGCGCGGCGGGTGGCGAGGTTTACGCTGGCCGAGCTCACGCCGGGGACTGCGGAAAGGGCCTGCTCGACTCGGGAGACGCAGGAGGCGCAGTGCATGTTTGCGATGTTGAGTTGGGTTGTTTGGAGAGCCTCCTCGCTGCGCTCATCGGTTTGGGGGCGGGCCTCATCGCTCTGCTCTTCGGCTGGGGCTGGCTCTGCGATTTGGGGCGTTTGGACGGTGGCCGGGTAGCCAGCTGCGGCCACCACCTCAGCGAGAGCCGCGGGAGATGTTTGCGAGGGATCATAGAGGGTTATGGCCTCATCCGGCGCACGGGTGACGGTGAAGGATTGCACCCCGAGCGCCTCCTGCAAGGCCGCTTCGACGCGGGCGGTGCAGGCGCCGCAGCCCATGCCTGAGATGCTGAGGCGGGCTGTTGCTGTGGTATCGTCGCGCATGGGTAAGGCTCCGGGGACGGGAGTGTCCGGCACCTTACATAGGGGTTCCAGTCACTGGAAGGTCAAGAGCCTAGCTGCCGCGATAGGTGGAATAACTGTAGGGCGAGAGCAGCAAGGGGACGTGGTAATGCGTGTCTTCCGTCATGGTGAAGCGGATCGGCACCTCGTTGAGGAACAGCGTGTCATCTTCACCCTGCATGGTGGCCTGAAGGTAGTGGCCCGCGTGGAACAGGAGCTCGTAAGTTCCTGTTTCAAAATCCTCTTTTGGGAGAATGGGCGTATCGGTGCGACCATCCTCATTGGTGACCATCTGAACGAGTCCGCGACGTTCGCTGCCCTCGATCCGGAACAGCATGACCACCAGCCCCTCTGCCGGCAGGCCGCGGGCGGTGTCGAGCACGTGGGTGGTGAGATATCCCGCCATTGGGCTGATCCTTGTGTTGGTTTGACTGGGGCGACCCTAGCAGGCTGGTGGGGGGAATGAAGCCCTCGTTGCTGTGCTGGAGTATGGCATGGAGGGGTTAAAGGTGGGCGGGGACGGCGCTCGGCAGAGAGCTCGGCCTAATTTATCCGTTTATTGCCAGTGACTTGGGAAACACTTGCATAGTTAGCCGGAGCAGAAATGCGCAGTTGCGGGAGCTTTAGGGGGGAGCGGCGGCTGTGCGGCTCCGCACGTAATGCCGGGATATTTGGCGTTAACTATGGTTAGTAATGATGCACAACCCATGCACATCCTATGCACACCCCATACCTACGAGAATACGAGCACCGCACGCCGTTAATGCGGTGTGACGGGGCCTTGAAACCGGCGCACGGAGGCGGGCGCGGCCAGTTGGCGCGTCAGCGGGTGCCCATACGCTCGGCCATGTCGAGCATCCGCGCGGAGAAGCCCCATTCGTTGTCATACCAGCCGAAGACGCGGGTGAGCCCGCTTGCCACGGAGGTTTCGCGCGGGGCGAGGATGAGGCTTTCGGGGCGGGCGCGCAGATCGGAGGAGACGAGGGGCTGATCGGTGGTGCCGATGATCGGCCCGGTGGCACCGGCGAGGGCGGCATTGACCGCCTCAGTGCTGGTGGGCTGCCGGGTGGTGACGGTGAGGTCGATGGCCGAGACGGAGGCGGTGGGCACGCGGAGCGCCCGGGCCTCGATGCGGCCCGCGAGGGCGGGCAGAACGCGGTCGATCAGCCGGGCGGCGGAGGTGGTGGTGGGCACCATCGAGAGGGCCGCCGCGCGGGAGCGCTCGGGGGCCTTGCGCGGCGCATCCACGGTGGGCTGGGCGCCAGTGTAGCAATGGACGGTCGTCATTTGGCCGGCTTCGATGCCAAAGGCCTCATCCAACACCCGAAGCAGCGGCGCGAGGGCATTGGTGGTGCAGGAGGCGTTGGAGACGATGCGCTGATTGGTGAGCGCCGCGTCGTTTGCGCCCATGACAACCGTGATGTCGGCCTCGTCGGAGGGACCGGAGACCAGCACGGTGCGCGCCCCTGCCGCCAAGCCCCGCTCGGCCACCGAGCGCTTGCCTGCCAGCCCGGTGCATTCGAGCACAACGTCGACGCCGGAAAGATCGAGCGTGGAGATGTCGGGCGCGGCGGTGAAGCGGATCGGCTTGCCGTCGATCACCAGCGCCTCGGTGGCGGTGGTGACCTTGCCGGGCCATGGGCCGAAGACGCTGTCATAGGCGAAGAGGTAGGCGCAGGTTTCCAGCGGTTCGATGTCGTTGATCAGCGCGAGGGTGATGCCGGGCCGGGAGGCGAGGAGCTGGCGGAGTACGGTGCGGCCGATGCGGCCGAAACCGTTGATGGCGATGGTGGGCATGGGGGCTCCGACTCGGTGGCAGGTTTGGCCGGAGGCTGCGACGGGCCGCCGCCGGGGGCAACCCCTGCCCTGCTATGCGGTATCGAGCCGGAACTTGAGAAACCTCTGGCCCGCGTGGGCGACTTCGCCCACAGGCGCGGCGCCCATCCGGCGGAGTGCCGAGAGGTGGCGACGGGAGGGGGCGAGCAGGAAGGTAACGAAGGGGATGCGCGGGTCGGCGCGGGCATGGTCCAGCGCCTGCGCGGCGATGCGGCGGCCCAGCCCGAAGGCAGCCGGGGTGAGGACGAGGCCGAAATCCCACTCGTCGCCCTCTTTCTGGAAGCCGCCCCAGCCGATGTAGCTCTCGCCGTCGAGAAAAGCCCAGTGGCCGAGGCCGTCACGCGCCCAGGTGGCCTCTTTCGCGGCGACGAAATCGGCCACGTCATCCGCCGCCCAGGGCTGGGTGAGAAGCGGCAGGTGTGCGGCGATGCGCGCATCGTTCATGTGGGCGAGCAGCAGGTCGGGGGCGATCTGGGGCAAGCGAGTGAAGACGAAGGGCATTGGCGGCTCCGGTGGGTTTGGCGATGGCCTAAGGGCGCTGGCGCGGGTTGGAAAGCCGGAGCGGTCCGGGATGACGAGGCTGTGAAGGGGATTGCATGGCGGGCTCGAATCGTAATATCAAAAGTTACGTTTAGTCGGAGGCAGTGATGAAACGCGATAGCAGGCTCTCTTCGGTGCTTCATGCGCTGCTGCATATGGCCGAGCATGACGGGCCGATGAGCTCGGAGGTGCTGGCCAAATGCATGAGCACCAACCCGGTTGTGGTGCGGCGCACCATGGGGCTGCTGCGCGAGGCCGGCTTGGTGACCTCGACACGGGGCGCGGCGGGCGGCTGGGAGGTGGCGGTGCCGCTGGAAAGCGTGACGCTGCGGGCGCTGCATGAGGCGCTGGGAGAGCCGACGGTGTTTGCCATCGGCAACAAGAGCGAGGCGCCCGGCTGCCTTGTGGAGCAATCGGTGAACGCAGTGATGGACGATGCCTTTGCCGCCGCCGAGGCCTTGCTGCTCAAGCGGTTTGAGGCGGTGACGCTGGCCGATTTGGCCGAAGAGTTTGGCGCGCGGTTTGCGGCGCATAAGGCTGCCGGACAGTCCGGCGGAGCTTTGAAAGGGTAAAACAATGACATTCGATGTGATCGTGATCGGCGGTGGCCCCGCCGGGCAATCTGCTGCGCTCCAACTCCTGCGGGCGCGGCGCTCGGTGGCGGTGGTGGACGCAGGCCGTCCGCGCAACCGGCGCGCGGCTCATGCGCAGGGGTTTTTCACCCGTGATGGCACGCCGCCGGGCAGCTTGCTGGAGATTTCGCGGGCGCAATTGGAGCGCTATGGCACGCTGGAGTGGGTTGAGGGCGGGGCGGTTGCGGCCTCTGGCGAGATGGACGGCTTCAGGGTGGAGCTGGCAGGGGGCCGGGTGCTGGAGGGGCGGCGGCTGGTGTTTGCCGTGGGGGTGCGGGATGACCTGCCGGAGATCGAGGGGCTGGAGCCGCTTTGGGGGCGGGAGGTGTTTCATTGCCCCTATTGCCACGGCTACGAGTTGGAGCGCGGCGACATTGGCGTCATCGGCAGCTCGGAGTTGAGTGCCCATGTGGCGGAGTTGATTACCGAGTGGGGCGAGGTGACGTTTTTGCCCGCCGGGGCGGTGCCCACGCCGGAGCAGGTGGCGGCGCTGGCGGCACGCGGGGTGCGGGTTGAGGACGCGGAATTGGTGCGGCTGGAGTCCGGGCCGGTGGCGCATTTGGCCGACGGGCGGGCGCTGCGGTTTGCCGGATTGTTCGCGGTGAGCCGGGTGTGGCCCGCGTCGCCCTTGCCGCAAGCGATGGGCTGCGCGGTGGAGGAAACGCCGATGGGGGGCGTTTTGGTGGTGGATGCGATGGGCGCGACCAGCGTGGCGGGGGTGTTTTCTTGCGGAGACGCGGCGAAGCAGCCGCATTCGATCGCGCTGGCTGTGGGGCAAGGGGCGTTTACCGGGGCGGCGGTGCACCGGAGCCTGGTGTTTTGAGGCGGGGCCGGGGTCGTGGGCAGATTGCCCACCCTACAGGTGGGGCACCGGCGGCAGGACGGCGTGGCGGTTGACGTCTTTGTAGAGCAGGTAGCGGAAGGGGCCGGGGCCACCGGCGTAGCAGGCTTGCGGGCAGAAGGCGCGCAGCCACATGTAATCGCCCGGCCCAACCTCGACCCAATCGGCATTGAGCCGGTAGGCGCCCTTGCCTTCAAGCACGTAGAGGCCGTGTTCCATGACGTGGGTTTCAAGGAAGGGGATGCTGGCGCCGGGTTGCAGGGTGACGATGGTGATGTGGAAATCAAACGCCAGATCGGCCGGGTCCACGAAGCGTGTGGTCGCCCATTCGGGCGCCGAGGGCATGGGCGTGGGCGTGATCTCCTGCTCGTTGCGGTGCAGGAAGGCGGGCGCGTCGAGCCCATCGACCGGTTGGTAGCGCTTGCGGTGCCAGTGGAAGACACAATCGCCCTCGCCTTCGGCGGTGAGTGACCAGCGCGCGGAAGGCGGGATGTAGCAGAAGCTGCCCGGGGTCAGCAGGTGGGTTTCGCCGCCGATGTCGAGCCGCGCCGCGCCGTGGGTCAGAAAGAGCGCCGATTGCACGCCCTCTTCGCCCTCCTCGCGGGTGGTGCCGCCGCCGGGGGCGAGTTCGGCGATGTAATGCGAGAAGGTTTCGGCAAAGCCCGAGAGCGGGCGGGCGAGCACCCAGAAGCGGGTTTCGCGCCAGCCGGGCAGGAAGGAGGTGACGATATCGCGCTGCACGCTGGCCGGGATCACCGCGTAGGCCGGGGTGAAGGTGGCGGCGGAGGCGAGTTTATCGGTCTGCGGCGGGAGGCCGCCGGGGGGGCGGGCGTAGCTGGGGCTGGTCATGGGTGGTCTTTCTGAGGTCGCGCCGGTTTAGCACCGGGCGGGGCGGGCTGGAAAGCCCCCTGCCCCGCGTCAGCCGATGGTGCGGGCGCGGGCGGTCGCGGCGGCGAGGCCTTGGGCGATGAGGTCGGCGAGCGGCGAGGCGCGCATGGCTTCGAGCCCGGCGGCGGTGGTGCCGGCGTAGTCGACCATCTGTTGCACATGTCCGGCGGGCGCGGGGCCGGTCGCCAGCATCTGCCCGGCGGCCAGGAAGAGTTGGCGGGTGGCGGCGAGCGCGGTTTCGGGGGCGATGCCCTCGGATTGCGCATAGGCCTGCACCGCCTCGGCGAAGAAGGCGACGAAGCCGGGGACGGGGCCGGTGATGGCGGTGAAGACGTCGACCTGGGCTTCGTCGGGGAGTTCGGCCGTGGTTCCGATGGCGGAGAAGAGGGCGTTGGCGAGGGCTTTGTCCGCCGGTGTGGCGCCGGGGGCGGCGGCCCAGGGGGAGAAGGCGAGGCCCAGGCCAGCGGCGGGGGAGGACATGGCGCGGATGGTGCGGGGGCTGCCGGTGAGCTCGGCGAGCCGGGCGAGCGTGACGCCGGCCATAGTGGAGAGCACGGGCTTGGTAGTGCTGAGGCCAAGCGCGGGTGCGGCGGCGGGCGGCACGCAGAGGAGGATCGCATCGGCCTCTTCAGCAGCCAAGGCGGGCGTGGTGGTGCGGCAGGGCAGGCCCTCTGGCGGGGTGCCGGTGGTGTTGGCGAGGATCAGCCGCTCGGCCGGATGGCCTGAGGCGAGCAGGCCGCGGGCGATCTCGCGGCCCAGCATGCCGGTGCCGATGAGGGAGAGGGTTTGGGGGATGAGGGTCATCAGAGGCCTTTCGTTGCTGGACAAGTGTAGCGCGAGAGGGCTCCGGGGGGGAATGTGTGTCGGCTGGGGGTCTGGCGCGCTGGGCGACAGTGGCGACCGCGTGCGCCGGTTGAGCGGCGCAAGCCGGATGGGCGGCGCAAGCCGGATGGGGGCTTTGTATGAAAAGCGGCTGTTCTTGGGTTGTGTAGCGAATAGCGGAGGGGAGCCCTTTGTGCAGATTCTCTGCGGTGCAGCTAGGGTCTGCTTCTTCGCTAGTGTTCTAACAAACTCGTTCTTTAGGGCACACTGCCAGACTTAAGGTCGATGTGACTCTTTGCTCTTGCGCAAGTCAAATCTCCTCGAAGTCGGTATGGCGCATCATTCCGGTCAAGTTCCGGGCCTTGGCCTCCTGCCAAAAAGCCTCGGAAGCAAAAGTTGCGCGCAAACATCTGAGTTCCTGCCAAAGACCCGCATCACCGATCTTATCCTTGAACACTCGGAATGGGTTTCCCGAGGTGCATGTAAACGGGATTGGATCGCCGTCGCCGGGCTTCGGGTTGCTTGACGCCACAAACTCCAAATTCTCGCTGGTTTCATCAACCGTGTTCAGAACCTGGCGGCAATTGAAAACAAAATAGTCGGACCTGGAATATGCGGCCCCAGACCTGTCCACGATCTCGACTGGCGAAAACTGATGCTGATCTGCGTCGAATTCGTCGACCAACATCTTGAAAGCATTGCTGACAAAGAAAAAGCCAAAGTTCGAGTAGTAGTCTGGAATTTTTGCGCCCGTATCGACGAGCAGTTTCTTGGGCAACATATCTTCCGGTATCTCAGCCCGAAACGGTGCCGCAAAGTCGTAGCCGTAAACGCTGAAGGTTCCGCCTTTCGCCATGACCTCCTTTGCGTAGGCAACCATTGCCTGGCCCTTGATGCCATCCAGGTATTGTTCGATGTCATCTGCCATTGCTGATCCAACCGAATGGCCATCCGGGTGAACCAGGTTTGCGTTGTCCGCTTCAAAGATATCGGTCCCGAGTACTGCGCCCATGGCCTACTCTTCTTCTGTGTTGCGTCGCAGAGGCGCTATAAACAGGACGTGTCAACAGGCCAATCAAGCCCCCATCATGGCGGGAATATCGAGCGGCACAAGTGATGACGCAGACATTGGACGTCCGAGACCAAACGGCAGCAAAGTCCCGCACAGCAGACCTTCAAACAGCGAACCGGCTGCCCATGGTGGCTGGGCGGTTCGCTCATGCAACACGCCGTTGATGCCATGAGACTGCCAGGCTCACGGTCCGGGAGCGCCATGCCGGTCGGAAACTCAGACGGAGACTTCGGCCATCAGCTCGCTCTTCTCGATCTCGCCACGCGCGCCGCGGGCGGTGACTTCGCCGCGTCTCAGCACCACGAAACGGTCGGCGAGGTTGTAGGCGAACTCGAAGTATTGCTCGACGAGGATGATCGCCATGTCGCCCCGGTCGCGCAGGTATTCGATGACCTTGCCGATCTGCTGGATGATGTTGGGCTGGATGCCCTCGGTCGGCTCGTCGAGCAGCAGCAGTTTGGGCTTGGTCATCATCGCGCGGGCGATGGCGAGTTGCTGTTGCTGGCCGCCGGAGAGGTCGCCGCCGCGACGGGCGATGAAATCCTTGAGGATCGGGAAGAGCTCGAAAACCTCATCTGGGATGAAGTGCTCTGACTTGGGCAGGCAGGCGTAGGCGGTTTCGAGGTTTTCCTTCACGGTGAGCAGGGGGAAGATATCACGCCCCTGCGGCACATAGGCCAGCCCGCGTTGGGCCATCTCGTGGGCGGGGAGCTTCCCGATCTCGGTGCCGTCGAAAGTGACGGTGCCGCCGGAGCGGGCATGGGTGCCGGAGATGGCCTTCATCAGGGAGGTCTTGCCGACGCCGTTGGTGCCCATCACGCAGGTGACCTCGCCGAGGCGGGCCTCCATGGAGATGCCGTGGAGGATCTGGCTATGGCCGTAGTGAAGCGTTAGGCCGTCGAGCTTGAGCATGTCGGGTTTGGAAGGATCAGCGGCCAAGATACACCTCGATGACGTCTGGGTTGGAGGTGACGTGGTCGAGCGAGCCTTCGGCCAGCACCGAGCCTTCGTGCAGCACCGTCACCTTGCATTCGAGCCGGCGGACAAATTCCATGTCGTGTTCGACCACCACCACGGCGCGGGTTTTGGCCGCTTCCTTGAGGATTTCGGTGGTGTGCTCGCGCTCGGCCAGAGTCATGCCTGCGGCCGGTTCGTCGACCAGCAGGAGGCGCGGCTCTTGCGCGAGCAGCATGCCGATTTCGAGCCATTGCTTTTGCCCGTGAGACAACTCGCCCGAGGTGCGCTCCAGCGCATCGGCGAGGCCGATTTCGCCTGCCAGTTCCTCGACGCGGCCCTCATCGGCGCGGGAGGGCTTCCAGAACAGGACGGAGGACCATCCGCGCTTGTTTTGCAGAGCCATGGTGAGGTTTTCACGCACGGTCTGATCTTCGAACACGGTGGGCTTCTGAAATTTGCGGCCAATGCCCGCCTGGGCAATCTTGGCCTCGTTCATGCCCACGAGGTTGCGGCTCATCTCGCCCCAGATCACCTTGCCCTCATCGGGTTTGGTCTTGCCGGTGACGATATCCATGAAGGTGGTTTTGCCAGCGCCGTTGGGGCCGATGATGGCGCGCAACTCTGCCTCACCGATGTTGAAGCTGAGGTTCCGGATCGCCTTGTAGCCATCGAAGGTGACGGAGATGCCGTTGACTTCCAGCAGGGTGCTCATTGGCCTTCCTCCTCGCGCTTGGCGCCCGCGTCGTGGCCGTAATCTGCGCCGTGGCGGTTGGACGGGAAGCGCTCTGCCACGAGGTCGAACAGCCCGCCGATGCCCTTGGGGGCGAAGAGGGTGACGAGAACGAAGGTGAGGCCGAGCAGAACCGTCCACCAGTCGACCCAGCTGATGGTGTAGAAGCCGAGCGGGATGTCGGGGGCCTGACCGCCGGTGAAGTAGGTGGAGACGAGGCTGACGAGGGCTGCGCCGATGACTGCGCCGTAGAGGCGGCCCCTGCCCCCGATGGCGACCCAGACGGCGAGGTAGATCGAGGCGATGGGGGCGATTTCGGCCGGGTTGATGATGCCCGCTTGCGGGTAATAGAGCGCGCCCGCGATGCCTGCGATGCAGGCGGTGAGGGTGAACATGGCCAGTTTGTAGGTTTCGACCGAGTAGCCCAAGAACCGCACGCGGGCCTCGTTGTCGCGGATGCCGCGGATGACCGAGCCGAACTTGCCGGAGACGACCCATGCGGAGAGCAGGTAGCCGAGGCCGAGCGCGAGGGCGGAGCCCCAGAGGAACCAGATCGACACCACGTCTTGCGAGGCCGTGACGCCGGGGAGGTTTTGCAGGCCGGAGAGGCCGTTGTTGCCGCGCAGGCCGGAGTCATTCTGGAAGAGGTAGAGCGCGAGGGCGAGGGTCATCGCTTGGGTCAGGATCGAGAGGTAAACGCCTGCGACACGGGAGCGGAAGGCGAGCCAGCCGAAGACGAGGGCGAGGAGGCCCGGCACGGCGACCACGAGGATGAGTTGCAGGGTCAGCGAGTGGGCGAAGGACCAGATGAGGGGGAATTCGGACGAGCCGACCACGCCGAAGATTTGCGTGCCGATGGCGTCGATCACCTCTTGCGGGGTTGGCGGAATTTCCTGCGCGGCCATGCTTTCGGTCACGATGAGGCGGGTGCGCTCATACATCAGCCACATGCCGATCATGTAGCCGCCGAGGCCGAAGAAGGCGAAGTGCCCGAGGGAGAGGATGCCGCAGTAGCCCCAGATCAGGTCCATCGCGACGGCGACGAGGCAGAGGCAGAGGGTTTTGCCCAGTGTCTTGACGAAGGAGGTGGAAATGAGGCCGAGGCCGAAGCCTTCGGAGGCCACGGTGACGGCGACGGTGAAGATCGCGAGGCAGGCGAGGAAGATGAGGATGGAGGGGTTACGGGCGATGAAGGAGCGGTTCATTGGGTGGCCCTCCGAACAATTGAGCTACGGAAAGAGCGAAGCACCCGGCCGCCAACGGCGGCCAGCGCCCGTCCCGCCCCCCGTCGTGCCAGAGGCACGCCTTCGGCGTGACGGGGCGGGCGCTTCGGTGACGTTATAGCGAACGGCGCCGGAGCGCGGGGCGGTGATGGCCGCGCTTGTTGGAAGGCGCCCCGTGCGGGACGGGCGCTGGCCTTGCTCTGTGACGTCAGGCGGGGGGTGCGGAGGGTCAAACCAAACATGCTCAATCCCCCGCCGCGCGGCCCTTGAGGGCGATGATGCCCCTTGGGCGGAACTGGATGAAGATGATGATGAAGATGATCATGTAGGTTTGCGCGGCGAGCGTGTTGGAGGGGTTCAGCCACTCGATGCCCTTCTGCAAGCTCCCGATCATGCCTGCGCCAAGGAGCGTGCCCCAGATGTTGCCGACACCACCGACAACGACGGTCATGAAGCTCTGCACGATGTAGTCGGCCCCGAGTTCGCTCGTCACCTTCGCATAGAGGCCGATGGCCACCCCGGCGATGCCCGCGATGCCGGAGCCGAGGCCGAAGGTGAGCATGTTCACGCGGCCCGGGTTGATGCCCATCGAGGCGGCCATGCGGGGGTTTTGGGTGACGGCGCGAGTCTCCAGCCCGAGGCGGGTTTTCTTCATCAGGAAGAGGAAGAAGAGCAGGAAGACGATGGCCAGCACGAAGATGGCGACGCGGATCATGGAGATGCCGATGATTTCGTTGATCTGCCATTGGCCGTCGAGCCAGCCCGGCGCGGTGAGCGGGCGGGCCTGGGTGCCGAAGATGTTCTTGGCGAGCTGCTGGAGGGCGATAGAGATGCCGAAGGTGGCCAGCAGGGTTTCGAGCGGGCGGTTGTAGAGCCAGCGGATCACCAGCCGCTCCATCGCCACGCCCGCGGCGAAGGTGACGGCGAAGGCGAGGGGAATGGCGACGATGATCGAAACCGTGTGGTTGGGGATGATCTGCTGCACCACGTAGCCGGTGTAGGCGCCCATCATGATGAACTCGCCGTGGGCCATGTTGATGACGCCCATCACCCCGAAGGTGATGGCCAGCCCGATGGCGGCGAGGAAGTAGATGGAGGCGAGCGAGAGCGCGTCGAGCCCGAGGTCGGCGGCGGTGTTGAGCGCCACCTTGGAATCGATGGTGCGCAGGGCCTTGGTGGCGGCGGTCGTCACCGCCTCGGAGGGCTCGGCGTATTCTTCGTAGAAGGTGAAACGGGCAAGGGCCTCGTCGATCTCGGCCTCGGTGGGCGCGGGTGGAACGGCGCCGGAGGCTTCGAGCGCCTCATAGGCGCGTTCGCGGGCGGCGTCGGTGTTCAGCTCTGCCAGCGGCACGCCGCCGACGGCACCGTCAGCGACATTGGCTTGCAGCACGTTGCGCCTGTCGGCGGGGTCGATCCGGGCAGGCAGACCGGCCTCGGCGGCGACCAGATCATAGGCTTCGCCGCGCGGCAGCTCTTCGGTGCCGGGGCGCAGGGTGCGGGCGACGTTGGCCGCCTCGGGGATTTCACCTTCCGCAAGGCGGCGGGTGGTGGCGACGAGCGGGTTGAGGGTGGCACGGGTGTCGACGTTGAGATCGCCCGCGACGCTTTCGATCGCGGCGACACGGTCGGCTTCTTCCTCGCCATAGGCGATGGTGAGAAGGGTCAGCAGCCGCTCTTTCTGGGCCTTCATCGACGGGTCCGGCTCGCCCTCGATGCTCTCGGCAAGGGGTGCGAGGTGCGAGGGGTCGGGGTTGCGGGAGATGGCGGTGAGCGCGTCTTGGCGCAGCGCGGGGTTCTCGTCTTGCAGCTGGAAGCGGACGAGGGCGGAGGCGATGAGGCCGCGCACGCCGGAGTTGGGGCGCAGGATATCGACCGTATCGGAGGGCACGGGCTCCAGCACTTCGCCGCTGTCGAAATCGGTAAGGATCACGGTGCGCTCGGGGCCCTTCTCGCCGGCGAAGAACCAGCCGTCGCTTTCGCGCTGATACATCTCGCGGGCTTCCCAGGTTTGCAGCACTTGCTGCATGCCGGGCAGGCCGGAGCCTGCGAGCGCGTCGATCACCGGCTGGATGGTGCGGCGGGAGGGCTTGGCGATGTCGGCGGCGTGTTCTTGCAGCAGGCTCTGGATCGGGCCTGGGGTGATTGCGTCAGCGGGGCTGTCAGTCGCCGTGTCCTGCGCCGAGAGCGGCGCGCCGAGGATGAGGGCGCCGAGGAGCGCCAGAGCCTTCAAGGCCTTGATCATGCTGGAAAGTCCCACCGCGCGTTTGTTCCTTGGGTCCGAAGGGGGCAGCGCGGGCCGCCCCTTTCGATGGCAATTCGGGCGGCGCACGAGGGGGCGCCGCCCGGCTGAGCGAGAGGGCTCAGTAGTTGCTTTCGAGCTGCACGCAGGTCGAGGTTTCGGTGTTGTACATGCCGCATTCGAGATCTTTCCAATCCGACTTCAGCACAGCCGATTCCGGCAGGAAGTCGGTCCAGGCGTCGCCCGGCACGGGATCGGTCTCGGAGATGATGTCGAACTGGCCATCCTCGCGGATTTCACCGATGAGCACCGGCTTGGAGAGGTGGTGGTTGACGCCCATCACGGCGGTGCCGCCGGTCAGGTTGGGGAACTCCTGGCCCCACATCGCCTCGCGCACGGGGTCGACATCGGTGGTGCCGGCCTCGGTGGCGGCGTTCACCCACATGTTGAAGCCGATGTAATGGGCTTCCATCGGGTCGTTGGTGACGCGATCCTCGGAGCCGATGAACTCATGCCACTTGGCGATGAATTCGGCGTTGGCCTCGGTGTCGGCGGACATGAAGTAGTTCCAGGCGGCGAGGTGGCCGACGAGGTTGGAGGTGTCGAGACCGGCGAGTTCTTCTTCACCCACGGAGAAGGCCACTACGGGAATGTCTTCGGCGGAGATGCCCTGCGCGGCCAGCTCCTTGTAGAAACCGATGTTGGCGTCGCCGTTGATGGTGGAAATCACGCCGACCTTCTTGCCGTCGGCGCCCAGCGCCACCACGTCGGACACGATCTTGGACCAGTCGGAATGGCCGAAGGGGGTGTAGTTGACGAAGATATCCTCTTCGGCAATGCCTTTGTCCTTCAGGTAGGACTCTAGGATGTTGTTGGTGGTGCGGGGATAGACATAGTCGGTGCCCAGCAGCGCGAATTTCTCGACGCCCAGCTCTTCAAGATAGTAGTCGGTGGCCGGAATGGCCTGCTGGTTGGGAGCGGCGCCGGTGTAGAACACGTTTTTGGAGGACTCTTCGCCCTCATACTGCACCGGGTAGAACAGAAGGCCGTTCAGCTCTTCGATCACCGGCAGCACGGATTTGCGGCTTACGCTCGTCCAGTTGCCGAAGATCACATCGACCTCGTGGACGGTGAGCAGCTCGCGGGCCTTTTCGGCAAAGAGCGGCCAGTCGGAGGCCGGGTCGACGACGACGGCTTCGAGATCGCAACCCAGCAGGCCGCCCTTCTCGTTCTGGTCGGCGACCAGCATTTCCATTGTCTCTTTCAGCGTGGTCTCGGAAATCGCCATGGTGCCGGAAAGCGAGTGCAGCACGCCGACCTTGATCGGGCAGCTCACCTCTTGCGCCGAGGCGGCGCCGGCGGTGAGGCCGAGGGCCAGCACTGAGGCGGCGGTTTTCTTGAAAGTTGTCATTTCATCCCTCCGTTCGGGGCGTGCGGGCGGGCTTTTGGCAGCACGCATCGAGACCCCGGAACCAGTTCTTGTTGCCAATTGCGCGGGCGGTCCGCCTGATCTCCCTCAGCGGTGGCTGCGCACCCGGATGTGGCGTCTGGGCCACCGTTGCCGGGCGAGGTCATGCTTCGTAGCGGAGCCCGAAAGGCGCAAATTTGCCGGTGCAGAAATTCAGCCCCCGTCCGGAAATGATTAAATCATGAGCGGCAAACGGGGCTATCGCCCAATAATTGCGCACATCACTTGACCTGAGGACAAGAACCGCTCTCGCATGTGGTCAGCCGCCGGGCCGCATGGTGAAAACGGCGGCAGGATGCAGACACGGGGACCGGCCATCACCATTGAGAGCAAGATAAGCGCGGTGCGGGCGAAACAGCCAAGGGCCGAGGGTGCGGCCCGGGTTTCGGCCCGGCGTGGTGCGGGGGGCAGCCGGATTGGTGATTTGCGGATGTCGGGGGCGCTGAAGCTGCTGTTTCCACAATCGCGGGGCGTGCTTCAGGCGATGCTGGTCAACTCGGCGGGCGGGATCACCGGGGGTGATCGCTTCAGGCTGGAGGCGGAGGCCGAGGCGGGCGCAGCGTTGAGCCTGACGACTCAGGCCGCCGAGCGGGCCTATCGCGCCCAGCCGGGAGAATGTGCCGATGTGTCGGTGCGGCTGAAGGCGGGTGCGGGCGCAGTGCTGCACTGGCTGCCGCAGGAGACCATCCTGTTTCAGGCTTGCGCGCTCAGGCGGCGGCTGCGGGTGGAGCTTGAGGGCGATGCGCGGCTGCTGTTGTGCGAGCCGCTGGTTTTTGGCCGCACGGCGATGGGTGAGAAGCTGACGGACGGCTGGCTCAGCGACCGGGTGGAGCTGTTTCGCGACGGGCAGCGGGCCTTTACCGATGCGACCCGGCTGGAAGGGGACATTTCTGCCCAGCTTGCGGGGCCTGCCACCGGCGCGGGCTGCCGGGCTTCGGCGCTGGTGGTTTATGTTGGCGCGGATGCCGAACATCAGCGCGATGCCCTGCGCGATGCCTTGCCCGAAGACGCACTGGCGGGCGCGTCGCTGATCGCAGAAGATATGATGGTGGCCCGATTCCTTGGCCCCGATGGCTTTGGCCTGCGCCGCCTGCTGATGCCCGCGCTGGACCGACTTAGCGGCAATACCCTTCCACGATCCTGGAGGCTCTAGAGAGATGCAACTCACCCCCCGCGAAAAGGACAAGCTCCTCATCGCCATGGCTGCCGAGGTGGCCCGCAAGCGGCTGGCCCGCGGCGTGAAGCTGAACCACCCCGAGGCGATTGCGCTGATCACCGATGCGGTGGTGGAGGGTGCCCGCGATGGCCGCTCGGTCGCCGACATGATGGAGGCGGGCGCGCAGGTGGTGAGCGCCGCGCAATGCATGGAGGGGATCGCCGAGATGATCCACGAGGTGCAGGTGGAGGCGACCTTTCCCGACGGCACCAAGCTGGTGACCGTGCATAACCCGATACGCTGATAAGGACCGAGACATGAAATACGCCATTACCCTGCTGGCCACTGCCTCCCCCGCCCTCGCCCATTCCGGCGCGCATTTGCACCCGCATGAGGCCAACTCGGCCCTGCCGTTGATGGCCGCGCTGGCGGTGATCGTGGCAGCGGGCTTCGCGGCCCTGCTCTGGAGCCGCAAATGATCCCCGGAGAGGTTATGACCGCGCCCGGCGAGATCGCGCTGAACGTGGGGCGCGAGGCGGTGACGCTGATGGTGGCCAACACCGGCGACCGGCCGGTGCAGGTGGGCAGCCATTATCATTTTGCCGAAACCAACGCGGCGCTCGACTTCGACCGCGACGCCGCGCGGGGGATGCGGCTGGACATCGCCGCAGGCACCGCCGTGCGGTTTGAGCCCGGGCAAGCGCGGGAGGTGCAGCTGATTGCGATTGGCGGCGCCCGGAAGATTTATGGCTTCAACCAGAAGGTCATGGGGGCGCTGGAATGAGCCCTGCTGCGCTGATCCGCCTGCAGATGCAGATGGCGGTGATGACCATGGAGGCCAGCGCCGTGATCTGGATGCGGATGATGGGCATGGCCGGGGCATGGAACGTGGCCGGCGGCGAGAACAGCCGGATGGTGCGCGAAAAGCAGGTGGCCTTTGTGAAGGCCGCGCAGGAGGCCTCGCTGGCCGCGATGGGGGGCCGCAACGTGGCCGCTGCCGCGCTGCGCCCGGTGCGGCGCAAGACCCGCTCGAACGTGTATCGGCTCGCCAAGCGGGGGCCGAAGCTGCGGTGAAGGGGTGACGGGAAGACCAACCGGAAAGGGAGTACTGAAAGATGTGTAATGCCTGCCTGATCGAGAATGTTCGCAAGAGCGCGATGAACCGGAGAAGCTTCTTTGCCCGCTCCGCCGCCGCCGGGGCCGCTGCGGTGGCTGCCGGGGCGATGGCCTCGAAGCCCGCGCTGGCGCAATCCAGCGGCAAGGTGGTGGACCTGACCTATACGCTGACGCCCGAGTTCCCGACCTTTGACGGGATGCCGGGGATCGAGATGGAGATCGACAAGGACTATGGGCCGGATGGCTACAAGGTTTGGAAGGTGAGCTTCTTCGAGCATTCCGGCACCCACATCGACGCGCCTGCCCACTTTGCCGAGGACGGCGACACGGTGGACATGCTGCCGCCCGAGAGCCTGATGTGCCCGCTCTGCGTGATCGACCTCAAGGCCAAGGCCGCCGAGGAGCCGAACGCGATGGTGGAGCCGGAGGATATCGAGGCCTGGGTTTCGGCCAATGGCGAGATCCCAGAGGGGGCCTGCGTGGCGATGAACTCGGGCTGGGGGGCGAAGATGGGCGAGGCGGCCTATCGGAATGACGGCGAGGGGAATTTTGCCTTTCCGGGCTTTGCCAAGGCGGCGACAGACATGCTGCTCGACATGGGTGTGGCCAGCATCGGGGTGGACACGCTCTCGCTCGATCCGGGCAATTCGGCGGATTTCGCGGTGCATTATTCGTGGCTGCCCGCAGGGCGCTACGGGATCGAGAACATGGCGAACCTCGATGCGGTGCCGGCGAGCGGGGCGACGCTGTTTGTTGGCGCGCCGAAGCATGGTGGTGGCACCGGCGGGCCTGCCCGCGTGATGGCGGTGGTGTGATGGCGACGGTGCCCCTTTTGAGCGACGAGGAGCTATCACCCCGCGCGGCGGCGGTGTTTGCCGCGATCCGTGAGGCGCGGGGCACCGATTACGTCAACAACTTCTGGCGCGCGCTCGCCCATGACGAGGACGCGCTGGAAGAGACATGGGGCAAGCTCTCGGTCCTGATGGGGCCGGGGGCGCTCGACCCGCTGGTGAAGGAGATGATCTACGTGGCGGTGAGCACGGCGAACGGGTGTTCGTATTGCGTGCACAGCCACACGGCGGCGGCGAAGGCCAAGGGGATGAGCGAGGAGATGCACGCCGAGCTGATCCGGGTGATCGGCGCGGCGATGATGACCAACGGGATGGTCACGGCGCTGCAGGTGCCGGTGGATGAGGTGTTTGATGCCGATGCGTCTTGAAGGCTCCTGCCGGTGTGGTGCCGTGCGCTTCTCGCTGCAAAGCCACACGCCGGTGCCCTACCAGCTTTGCTACTGCACGATCTGCCGCAAGACCGGCGGCGGGGGTGGCTATGCGATCAACCTTGGCGGGCTGGCCGACACGATGGAGGTGACGGGCGAAACGGCGGTGTATCGGGCCGAGATCGACCGGGGCGGCACCTGCGAGGTGTCGACCGGCGAGCGCAACTTCTGCCCGGGATGCGGCTCGGAGCTGTGGCTGTTCGACCCGACATGGCCCGACCTCATTCACCCGATGGCAAGCGCCATCGACACCCCCCTGCCCCCGGCCCCGCACCGCGTGCACCTGTTGCTGGCCGACAAGCCGGACTGGGTGCCGCTGGAGGCAGGGCCGCAGGACGAGACCTATGACGCCTATCCCGAGCTGAGCCTTGAGGATTGGCACAAGAAACATGGTTTGTGGGCGGGTTGAGGGGATGGAGCGAATTCTCAAAACCACCCGAAGTATCGTGCAAGAACCAGCAGCACACCGAGGGCTGCGATCAGCAGTTGGAGAAGGAGTTGGGGTTCGGACATTGCTACCTCGGCAATCGTTTCGTTGGGTCGGGACAGCCAGATTGTTACCAGATTTCTTGCCCGAATATTTGCACCGAGTAGCGCAACTGACTCTTGGTCAGTGGTTCGCTCCTGACAACCAACTGACTGAAAAAGAGAAGATTTTCAGGTTGGAACGATCACGAAATGTTTCAATCCAACCCTCTAGTTCGCTCCTTTAAGTCACTCAGCGGAGGCCGCCATGCCCACACAAATCCCCCGTTCCGACTATGCCGCGATGTTTGGCCCGACCACCGGTGACAAGGTGCGGCTGGCGGATACAGACCTGATCATCGAGGTGGAGAAGGATTTCACCACCTATGGCGAGGAGGTGAAGTTTGGCGGGGGCAAGGTGATCCGCGACGGGATGGGGCAGGCGCAGGTGACGCGGGCGGAGGGGGCTGTCGATACCGTGATTACCAATGCGCTCGTGCTGGATTATACCGGGATCTACAAGGCCGACATCGGGCTGAAGGACGGGCGGATTGCCGCCATCGGCAAGGCAGGCAACCCGGATACGCAGCCGGGGGTGGATATCATCGTTGGCCCCGGCACCGAGGCGATTGCGGGGGAAGGCAAGATCCTGACCGCGGGCGGCTTTGACAGCCATATCCATTTCATCTGCCCGCAGCAGATTGACGATGCGCTGCATTCGGGGCTGACGACGATGCTGGGCGGAGGCACCGGGCCGGCGCATGGCACGCTGGCGACGACTTGCACGCCGGGGCCTTGGCATATCGGCCGGATGTTGCAGGCGCTTGATGGCGTGCCGATGAACATTGGCCTCGCGGGCAAGGGCAATGCGAGCTTGCCGGGCGCGCTGGTGGAGATGGTGAACGGTGGGGCCTGTGCGCTAAAGCTGCACGAAGACTGGGGCACGACGCCGGGGGCGATTGATTGCTGTTTGAGCGTTGCTGACGACATGGACGTGCAGGTGATGATCCACACCGACACGCTGAATGAGAGCGGCTTTGTCGAGAATACCGTGGCGGCGATCAAGGGGCGGACGATCCACGCGTTTCATACCGAGGGCGCGGGCGGGGGCCATGCGCCGGATATCATCAAGGTGTGTGGTGAGGAGAATGTGCTGCCGTCCTCCACCAACCCGACGCGGCCTTTCACGGTGAACACGCTGGAAGAGCATCTGGACATGCTCATGGTGTGCCACCACCTCGACAAGTCGATCCCCGAGGACGTGGCCTTTGCCGAGAGCCGCATCCGGCGCGAGACGATTGCGGCGGAGGATATCCTGCACGACATGGGGGCGTTTTCGATCATCGCGTCGGACAGTCAGGCGATGGGGCGTGTGGGCGAGGTGCTGATCCGCACATGGCAGACCGCCGACAAGATGAAAAAGCAACGCGGGCGGTTGGCCGAGGAGACCGGGGAGAATGATAACTTCCGGGTGCGGCGCTACGTGGCGAAATACACGATCAACCCGGCGATTGCGCACGGGATGAGCCATGAGATCGGCAGCATCGAGGTGGGCAAGCGGGCGGATCTGGTGCTGTGGTCACCGGCGTTCTTTGGGGTGAAGCCGGAGATGGTGCTGCTGGGCGGGTCGATTGCGGTGGCGCAGATGGGCGACCCGAATGCCTCGATCCCGACGCCGCAGCCGGTGTATTCGCGCCCGATGTTTGCCTCGATGGGCCGCGCGGTGGAACGCTCGGCGGCGCTGTTCGTGAGCGAGGCGGCGGTGGCGGGCGGCCTGCGCGGGCAGCTTGGGCTGGCGAAGGATCTGCTGGCGGTAAAGGGCACGCGGGGGATTGGCAAGTCGGCGCTGAAGCTGAATGACGCGAAGCCGCAGATCGAGGTGCACCCGGAGACCTACGAGGTGCGGGCCGATGGCGAGTTGCTCACTTGCGAACCGGCGGAGCGGCTGCCGATGGCGCAGCGGTATTTCATGTTTTGAGGGCAGGCAGCAGCTCATCAGGGCCTTACGGTCTCTCTTCGCAGCTGCGATGAGGACGGCAGGGACCGAAGTGACGCCCCGGATATGGGGTGGTGGGCAAAATGCCCACCCTACGGCGCGGGTGGCGGTCGTCGCCCACCACAGGCTCAGGCGAAGCGCTCGATCACGTCGAATTCGTCTTCGTCCTCCGGCTGCACCGCGGGCTGGTTTTGCCTGACGGGCCGGGTGACGACGGTAGTGCTGCGGCTTTCACGGTAGAACGCAGGATCGTCGCGGATGTAGGCGGGCAAGCGGCTTTTATCGAGCACGCGGCGGGTGCTGTGGCGTAGGGTGACGGTGTAGGCCTCGCCTTCGACCGCAGCGTTGGGGCGGGCCTCGATCAGCGCGCGGCGCAGCTCGGCCTCGCAGGCCTTGAGCGCCTTGATCTGCGCCCGGATCGCGCCCAGCGCATCGGCCAGCGCGATGGGGGCAGCGGGGCGGGCGGTGGCGGGGAATGATTCGATGCGGCTCATGGCCCGATAGTGGCGCAATCGCGGTTAACAGGGCGTTACCCGCCAATGGCCAGACTTGCCGCCAGCACATGGCTGCCCTGCGCCCCGGGGCCTTCCCCCCTGCCCTTCCGATGTTAGGTTGAATGCAAGGGAGGAAACCCTGCAACCCGAACGACAGACAAGGTTTCCGCATATGACACATCAAGCTACAGACAGCGCCGACCAAACCGGCCTGCGCGCACGGCTCGACCGCTTTTTTGCCTCGGTCGGCATGGGCTTCAACGCCTATATGGAGAGCCGGTCGCGGATGCATCAGATCACCCGCCTCAACGCGCTCTCCGACCGGGAGCTGAACGCGATGGGCCTGAAGCGTGAAGACATTCCGCGGCATGTGTTCCGCGATCTGCTCTACAGCTGAGCCCCTGCCCTTCCATTGCGGGATTTTCCCGGTAGGCTCAGCGTGAAGCCTACCGGGAGTTTTGCTTTGCGCCACTCTGTTTGCCTCGGCCGCGCCGCCCTGGCCCTCGCCATTGCCACAGCCGCCACATCCATGGCCCTGCCCGCCCATGCCGCCTGCCCGGTGGGGGCCGATATGGACAAGGGCATTCGGTTTGAGGTGGCGAATGGCGATGTGGAAACGGCCAGGCGGGCGGATGATGCGGGGCAGGTGATTTCGAGCTATGGCGCGGACGGGTATGTGAGCGTGGTGCGGCTGGCCCATGGGGTTTATCCTTTGGAGATTGCCTCGTTGAACGGCGGCGTTCCTGCCGGCACGCCGGAGACCTTTGCCTATGCCACCTCTCCCCTGCCCACCCCCGCGCCGGGGCTGGAGGTTTCGCTAGAGGTTACGGTGACCGGCGAGGCGACCAAGCGCGAGCGGCATGATTACAGCTTTGGCGCGGTGGTCACATGGACGCTTGGCAAGTGCGCCTATGAGATGATCCCGGTTACGGCGCGGCACTTCAGCGAAGCGGGCAAGGAAATGAGCCGGGAGGTTGCGCATTACTTCCCCGCGCTCGGCCATTCTTACCTTGCCTCCTATGCCGACGAGGAGAGTGAGGACGTTTATACCTATGTGAACGTGGAGGCCGTGCGATGACGCGGGGCATGGGACTTGCAGGGGCGCTGGTGCTTATGGCTGCGGTGACGGTCACGAGTGCGGCGGGCGCGGCGGCCTGTCCGCAGGCGGAGGATATAGCGCGCGGGGTGCGGTTGACGCTGACGGATGGCGAAACGGAGGTGTTTCGTGCCACCAGCGAGGTGCTGGTGGAGAGCCGGTTGAGCCAGGGCGCGGACACAGCAACGCGGTTTACCTATGCGCGCGGCGTTTACCTTCTGGAATCCATCGATGTGACTGCCGCAGGCCCCCTGCCCGACACCCGCTCGACCTTTGCCCTCCCGGTTCTGCCCGCAGAGACGCCCGAGCCGCTGCCCGGCCATGGCTGGGGCGTGAGGATGGTGGCGACCTATTCCGGTGAGCTGGTGACCGAAATGCTCGGCATCCGCTTTGGCACCGAGGAAGAGGTTGTGATTGGCGACTGCCGTTACACGGCGGTGCCGGTGGAGCAGCGGATTTACGAGGATGGCGAGCTGGTGGCGCGGGAGACCCGCAGCTATCTGCCCGAGCTTGGCTTTAGCTATGCGGTCGCATGGTATGAGGATGACAACGTGGACCGCTATGAATACGTCTCCATCGAAGCGGTGGATTGAGCCCGCGGCACATGGGCGGCGACACTGGCGGCGCGAGAGGATGGAGAGAGTTTATGGCAGAGCTTGAGACGGCGCAGGAGGTGCGGCGCGGCGGTGGCGCAGAAGCGGGCGACCGAGTGCGGCTGAGTTACGATGCGCGGTTTTTGCGGCGCAAGGTGCTGGTGACGGAGGCCGGGGCCCGGGTGCTGGTGGATTTGCCCCGCACGACATCGCTGGATGCGGGCGATGCGCTGGTGCTTGCGAGCGGCGGGCTGGTGGCCGTGGAGGCGGACCAGGAGCCGCTGCTGGAAGTGCGCGGCGCAGAGCTGGTGCGGCTGGCTTGGCACATCGGCAACCGGCACACCCCCTGCCAGGTGGAAGAGGGGCGGCTGCTCATTCAGCGCGATCACGTGATGGCCGACATGCTGGCCCGCCTCGGCGCCGAGGTTGCGGAGGTGGAAGAGCCGTTTACGCCCGAAGGCGGGGCCTATGGGGAGGGGCGCACGCATGGGCATGACCATGGGGCGCAGCATGGGCCGGAGGGGCATGGCCACGGACATTCCCACGAGCATGGTCACGGACACGGGCACGGGCATAATCACGGGCACGGGCATGATCACGACCACGGACATGAGCACGCGCATGAGAGCTGAGGCCGCGAACCCGGGCGCGGCGGCGGCGGACGTGCTGCGGTTGGCGCAATGGTTTTCGCCCGGCTTTCCCGTTGGAGCCTTTGCATGGTCTCACGGGCTGGAAGCGGCGCTCGCGGAAGGCCGGGTGGACCGGGATGGCGTGGAGAGCTGGCTGGAGGGCATTCTGACCGATGGCGCGGGCCGCGCGGATGTGGCGCTGTTGGCCGAGGCCCACGGCGCAGAGGGCGCGGCGTTGGGTGAGGTGGATGCGCTGGCACGGGCCATGGCCCCCTCGGCGGAGCGGATGGCGGAGACGGTGGAACAGGGCACGGCCTTTGCCACCACTGTCTCGGCGCTCTGGCCGGATCTGCCGGTGGAGCCCGCCGCCTACCCGGTGGCCGTGGGCCGGGCCGCGGGCCTGCATGGCCTGCCGCTGGAGTTGACGGCGGTGATGTATCTGCAAGCCTTCATCGGCAACCTCGTGGCCGTGGCGACCCGCGCGGTGCCGCTGGGCCAGACCGAGGCGCAGGCGATCCTCGCGCGGTTGACGGGGCGCTGTGAGGCGGTGGCGCAGGCCGCGATTGCCAGTGGGCTGGAGGGCATGGGCACGGCGAGCTTTGCCGCCGATGTGGCGGCGATGCGGCATGAGGCGCTCTATTCCCGCGTGTTCCGGAGCTGAGGCGCCTCGGTGGCCTCGCTGCGCTCGGCGGAGGGCCTCTTCGGCTGCGCCTCATCGGCGGGGCGTGTTGCGCCGTGATCGCCTCAAAGCCGGGCCGCACTTGGGCTGCGCCCGCGGGATTGGATATTTGCAGCAAGAAAATGCGCATTGCTGTGTGTTTGGACAACCTTGCGCGCCTTCAGAGGCCGTGGGAATGATGGGGCGATGACCCTGCTTGCACTCCTTTTGTCCTTGGTGTTGACCGTGTTTGCGGCTCTGCATGTGCGGTGGGCGCTCGGAGGCCGGATTGCCTGCGCGGTGAACCGGCTGGCGGGGCTGGTCTTTGCGGCGCTCGGCGCTGGATTTCTCATTCTGACCTATGGAGCTTTGACATGACCCGGATGAACGGACCTTTGCGGATTGGCATTGGTGGCCCTGTGGGGGCGGGCAAGACGACGCTGACGGGGGCGCTGGCCAAGGCACTTGCGCCGCGCCATTCGGTTGGGGTCATTACCAACGACATTTACACCCGCGAGGATGCCGAGGCGCTGGTGCGGGCGCAGATCCTGCCTGCGGATCGGATCATCGGGGTGGAAACGGGCGGGTGCCCGCATACGGCGATCCGTGAGGATGCCTCGATCAACCTTGCTGCCGTGGCGGAGATGCAGAAGCGGCACCCCGATGTGGAGGTGGTGCTGATCGAGAGCGGGGGCGACAACCTTTCGGCCACCTTCTCGCCGGAGCTGGCGGACTTGACGATTTATGTGATCGACGTGGCGGCGGGCGAGGAAATTCCGCGCAAGGGGGGGCCGGCGATTACCAAGTCGGACATTCTGGTGATCAACAAGACGGACCTTGCGCCGCATGTTGGCGCCTCGCTGGAGGTGATGGAGCGGGATGCGACGCGGATGCGGGCGGGGCGACCGTTTTTCTTTTGCGCGATGCGCCATGGCGAGGGCGTGGAGGCAGTGATTGGCGAGATCCGGGCGCTGAGCGGGCTTGGCGAGGTGGCGGCGGAATGAACCCGCTTTATGACGCGCTGATTGCGCCCTGCGCGGGACGCGAGGGTGGGTTTTTGCTGCGTGCGGATGGCTCGGTTTTGCTCGGGTATCAGGATTTTCATGCCGATGTGGGGCGCTATGCCAATGCGCTGGTCGGCCTTGGGCTGGAGCCGGGCGACCGGGTGGCGATGCAGCTGGAGAAGAGCCCGGAGATGCTGGCGCTGGTGGGGGGCTGCATTGCCGCTGGGCTGGTGTTTTTGCCGCTGAACACGGGGTATCCGGCGGCGGAGCTTGAATACTTTGTCGAGAACTCGGGGGCGCGGCTGTTTTTGTGCGACCCGGGCAAGCGGGAGGCGCTGGGCGCGCTGGAGGCTTTTGCGAGGGTTGAGACCCTTGGACCGGGGGCGGCGGGGAGCTTTGCGGCGCTGGCGGCGGGGGCTTCTGCCGCGTTTGCGCCGGTGGCGCGGGACGAGGATGACCTTGCGGCTTTTTTGTATACCTCTGGGACGACGGGGCGCTCGAAGGGCGCGATGATCAGCCACCGGAACCTGCTGAGCAATGCGAGGGTGCTGGTGGAGGCCTGGAGGTTTACCGGCGAGGACGTGCTGCTGCATGCCTTGCCGATCTTTCACACCCATGGGCTGTTTGTGGCGACCAATGTGG
Source organism: Oceanicola sp. D3 (assembly GCF_006351965.1). NCBI lineage: Bacteria > Pseudomonadati > Pseudomonadota > Alphaproteobacteria > Rhodobacterales > Roseobacteraceae > Oceanicola > Oceanicola sp. D3. The sequence goes on along the minus strand of NZ_CP040932.1, from coordinate 1,206,094 downwards.
CGCTGCTGGCGGGTGCGCCGCTGATCTGGCTGGAGAAATTTGACGTGGCGCAGGTGCTGGCGGCGCTGCCACGGGCGACGACGATGATGGGGGTGCCGACGTTTTACACCCGGCTGCTGGAGGATGCGCGGTTTGGGCGCGCGGTGGCGGGGCATATGCGGCTGTTCATCTCCGGCTCTGCGCCGATGCTGGAGGAGACGCATCGGCAGTTTGAAGCGCGCACGGGGCAGCGGATTTTGGAGCGCTACGGGATGACCGAGACCAATATGCTGACCTCGAACCCCTATGAGGGCGAGCGGGTGGCGGGCACCGTGGGGAGGCCGCTGCCGGGCGTGGAGCTGAAGGTGTGCGACCCTGTGAGCGGCGACACCGTGCCGGATGGCGAAGTGGGGATGATCGAGGTGCGCGGGGAGAACGTGTTTGGCGGCTATTGGCAAATGCCTGAGAAGACGGCTGCCGAGCTGCGCGCGGATGGGTTTTTTATCACCGGCGACTTGGGCGTGATGGATGAGCGTGGGTATCTGAGCATCGTCGGGCGCGGGAAAGACCTTATCATTTCCGGCGGTTACAACATCTACCCCAAGGAGGTGGAGGCGGTGATCGACGATGTGGCGGGCGTGCTGGAAAGCGCGGTGGTGGGCGCGCCGCACGCCGATTTTGGTGAGAGCCCGGTGGCGGTGATCGTGGCGGAGCCGGGGGCGTCGGTGGATTTGGATGCGGTGCAGGCGGCGCTGGGGGAGGCGCTGGCGCGGTTTAAGCATCCGCGGCACTTCGAGCTGGTGGACGCGCTGCCGAGGAACACCATGGGCAAGGTGCAGAAGGCGACGCTGCGGGAGAGATACGCGGGGGTATTTGCGGGATGAGCAGGAAGATTGCGGCGAGGCCGGAGGAGCTGGCGAGCTTTGAGCAACTCACCTCGATGTCGGGGCTGGCCTTCATGCGGGGCATCCTCAGCGGAGAGATTGCGGGGCCGCCGATTTCGGAGGTGATGACCTATTGGCTGGATGAGGTGGAGGACGGGCGCGTGGTGTTTCGCGGTGCGCCCGAGTTTGCCCACGCCAACCCCATGGGCGGCACCCATGGCGGCTGGTATGGCACGCTGCTGGACAGCTGCATGGCCTGCGCGGTTATGACGAAGGTGCCACAGGGCAGCTGGTATACGACGTTGGAATACAAGGTGAATATCACCCGCGCGATCCCGGTGGGCTGCGAGGTGCTGGCGATTGGCGAGACCCAGCATGTGGGGCGCTCGACCGGCGTTGCGCGGGGCGAGATCGTGGGTGTGGAGGACGGGCGGATTTATGCGACCGGCTCGACGACCTGCATGATCATGACGCGGTGAGGGGGAGCGGGACACGTCCCGCCCTGCGGGAGGTGGTGCGCTGGTGCGCCGCCTGATCGTTGTGCCTGAAGCGGATGTCGGCGTGGGGGCCTGCCCCCACACCCCCGGAGATATTTGCGGCAAGAAAATTGGCTTATGCACGAGGAAGAGCAGCCAATAGTGCGAGGCTCTGACCAGCGTTGGTTTTTCCGCCAATTCGCCGTGTTCTGCGCGGTTTTCCAATTTTGCTTCAGCGGGCGGTTGGACAGCAAATGCGCCGTTCGAAGGGATATGGGCTAGGCTGGGCTTGATGCCAGCCCCGTGCACTTGTAGCGCAGATAAGCATTTTTTTGAAGATTCGACGCTCAACGTCGGCTTTGAGCCCAAACTGCTCAATGCTGCGTTTCGCATGAAGGTCGGCTTATACGATGCTTGGATTTGATCACACTCGTTGAAATGCTATTAGAGAGGCCAAAGGAATGCAGAACTCCTCCGTAGAAATTGGTGGCTTCGAAGCGTCAGAAGCAGATCAACTCGGTGTCATATTCTTCGATGCAGTGCGCGATGGAGCGACTGAATTTTATAGCTTAGAGCAGCGACAGGCTTGGGCGTCAAAGACACCTTCGGGGCCGAGTTGGGTGTCGCGGCTGGCCGCTCAGAAAACGCTAGTTGCGCGGAAGGCGGGCCTACCCGTTGGCTTCATGACTTTAGATAGCGATGGCTACATAGATCTAGCTTTCGTCGCACCTGGATACCAACGGCAAGGTATCGGAGGGAGTCTTTACGCTCGGATCGAGGCATTGGCGCGTGAAGCCAATATCGCGTGCCTTCATTCTCAAGCGAGCTATCTCGTCCGAGGTCTTTTTGAGCAGCAGGGTTGGGAAGTCGTTCGCGAGCAGCAGATCGAACTGGCTGGCGTTACACTGACGAACTTTCTGATGGAGAAGCGCCTCGATGATCCAGTCAAGCGCACCGACGTTGCCGTAGATTCAGAGTAAAGCTGGCCTACAGGTTCGACCAATGAAGGGCAATTCTGTCCGCATAGCCGACTTCCAGAACTGAAGCGCCGGGTACCAATGCCCTCGCCTTCTTTGCTTGCAATGCGGGCAAGAAAATTAAGGGTGCAGGTCAGGAGGCCTTGGCGAAGCTTTCGTGGATGAACTTCTTGTCGCAGTAGCCGCATTCGACTTCGCCGGTTTCATGGCTAAGCGACAGCCAGACCCGGGGGTGGCCAAGTGCCCCTTCGCCGCCATCACAGGCGACGCGCCAGGCGGAGACCACTTCGGTTTCGGGGGCGTCGATCGGCATGTGTTGTCTCCTTGCGGGGGTCGCTGGGGCGGGCCAGAATTGGGGGCGAAAATAGCAGGATGGGGGTATGGCGCAAGTGGGCAACGGCATTGAGGATGCGCGGTGGCTTGTCGCGCCAACGGAGCGCGCGCGGCCCTTTCTGCGGCTGATGTCGGAGGCGGGCGCGGCGATGGGGGGCCGGGTGGTGGCAGAGCCGCTGCATGGACGGTTCGGGTTTTTCATCACGGCAAGCGGGCGGGCGCATCCGGTGCATGGGGCGGCCCTTGGGCTGAACAGCGATGCGGCGGCGCGGCTGGCGGGCGACAAGGATTATGCCGCCAAAGCGCTGGCCTACGCGGGCGTGCCGGTGCCCGAGCATGTGATTGTGCTGGCGGGCCGCGATGCGGCGCCGGGGCTGGCATGGGCGCGGGAGGAGAGCGGCTTTCCGCTTTGGGTGAAGCCGAATGACGGCCACGGCGGCGAAGGCGTGGTGCGGGTGGCGAATGCCGATGCGCTGAGCGAGGCGATGGCGCCGCTGCGTGCGGCGAACCGCCATGTGCTGCTTCAGGTGGATGTACCGGGCCGGGAGTTTCGGGTGATGGTGCTGGAGGGGCGCGTGGTGCTGGCCTACGAGCGGGTCGGCCCCGCCGGAGGGCCGGGCAACCTTTCAGCAGGCGCGGCGGTGCGCGAGGGCGGACCGGGGCCGGAGGCTGAGGCGCTGGCGGTGCGGGCGGTGGAGGCGCTTGGCCTGCGGTGGGGCGGCGTCGATGTGATTGTGGGAGAAGAGGCGGTGGTGCTGGAGGTGAACGCCGCGCCGGGGTTGGATGCCTATGCGCAGGCCGGGCCTGCGCAATGGGAGGCGGCGCGGCATGTGATTGGCGCCGCGCTGGAGGCTTTGGCGCGTTAGGTGGGGTTTGAAGGTTGGGTTTGGAGGTGGGCAGATTGCCCACCCTACGGTGGATGGCGCGGGGTGCGCCCCGGATCAGGCGGGGTTCAGCATTCGGCCAAGGGGGCGGCCGCCGAGGACGTGGACGTGAAGATGGGGGACTTCCTGCACGCCGTGGGATCCGGCGTTGGAGATGAAGCGGCAGCCCTCGGCATGCGCCGCGACCCCTTCCATCTCGCAGACCTTGCCGATGGCGCGGGTGAAATCGACGATCTCGGCCTCGCTGGCCGCTTGCGCGAAGTGGTCGTAGCTCACGTAAGCGCCCTTGGGGATGACCAGAACATGCACCGGGGCTTGCGGATAGAGGTCACGGAAGGCGAGGCTGTGCTCGGTTTCCAGCACTGTGTCGTTTGGGATCTCGCCGCGCAGGATCTTGGCGAAGATGTTCTCGGGGTCGTAGCTGTAGCCCATGAGCCGGGGCCTCCTCAGTCGGTAAAGAGATGCGGCGTGGAGGCAATTTCCCACGCGGTGTCGATCGGGATGTCGAAGAAGCGGGCGAGCGGGGGCACGTTTTCTTCGACGCTGGCGCTTTCGCGGATGCGGTCGAGGTGCTCGAAGCCGGCGTCGCGGATGCGCTCTTTTTCAAAAACGATATCGTAGCGGATTGTCGGCAGCAGCCGCTCCAGCGTGTCTTGCGGTGTCTGATCGCCTGCCAAGCCAACGCGGCGGGCGTGGCCGAGCAGGTAATCGTCGGTAAAATCGCACTCGATATCGAGCATCTTGGTGACCGACTTGTCGGAGTGGAAATCCTGCATCAGGTCGATGTTGGAGGGATCGAGGCAGATCACCAGCCTGTCACTGTCGTGGTAGTCAAACAGCATCCGCATCAGCGCACGGCGGTGGCGCGTGCGCTTTTCCAGCGTGGTCTGGATGCCGCCGAGATCGGGCAGATCGGTGCCCTCTTCGTTGAAGAGATACTCGATGACCGGAATGTTGGTGGTGGCCCGGACCCGCTCGCAGAGGCGCTTGGCGACGTGCCACTTTTTGCACAGGACGATCATCAGCTCGCGGCCACGGCCCAGGCTGGCCTCGGTCTCCCAGAAGCGGGGCGCAAAGCGGCGCCCGATCCGGCCCCGCCCGGAGAGGAAATGGAACAGCCGCCGCCCCTCGTTGGAGATCTGAAACTCCTGCCCTTCAGAGGCGTAGAGCATGCCCAGCCGCTCCTTGAGTTCACTTGCCTCGGGGCTGATCTTGCGGGCGAAGAGAAAATCCTGGCTGAGCAGCAGGTCGTAATGGTCGTTATAGAAGGTGACCGGCATGCCGTAGTCGGTGAACATCAGGAAGGTGAGCGTGCGGCAGCGGATCTCGTTTTCGGGGACGAGGTGACGCACGATGGTTTGGAAGAAGGTTTCATCCGGGATCCATGTGGAGCGGAAGAAGCGCATCACGTCGCGGCGCTGGCGGGTGAACTCCAGCACCCATTCCACCGTGCGGCGGCGCAGGCACCACCATTGCGAGCCGATCATCATCTGCAGATCGCCGGGCACATTGCGCGAAAGGCCCATGGCGCGTTGCAGCTCAAGGCTTTTGTAGAACAGCCATTTGTTCTTTCGTTCGTTGAGGAAGTGGCGGTAGATCAGCCGCTCCTCCTTCATCCCCGTCTTGATCCAGTCGGAGTTGAAGTAATCGAAGCTCTCGATGTAGTCGGCGTCTTCCCGGTCGAGGAACTCATGGGCGTATTCAGCCGATTTGATGGCCTGGCAATCGCCCGAGAGCATGTAAAAATGGGTGGCGCGTGGGAAGGCTTCGACCGCCGATTCCACGGTGTTCAACGTGGCCTGCACAAGGCTCCACTCGCCCCAGCCGCATTTGATCCGCTTGCGGGCGAAGGTGACATTGGGGTTGTCCTTCAGGGCCTCGCGGATACGGTTGAAGTGCTCGGGCTTGGAGCGGGCATCGAAGTGAATCGCCATGAAGTCGCCCACCGCCGTCAGGCTGCGGGCCTGAGCGATAACCGCGTCTGGATCCTTGTGACAGAGGAGGATGTAGGCGATTCTGGCCAATGTGGAAACTTTCTGCCCTGTTTTGAAACCACTGTTTAGGGTTAGTAGCGTAACCAAACATTGAAAAGACAGGGTTTCCTTGTAAATTTCCGCGACAATGATGCCGCAAGAGCAACTTGTGGCCGATTGCATTTCTGGAGGCAGTAAATCATGGGCTTTCCCGGCACGTGGATGACCGAGAGTGAGAGCGTTGTGTACCGGGTGGTGCCCAAGTGCGCCTGTTCGACGATCGGGCAGATCATGTTCTATTCCGATCACGGCAAGTTTTTTGACGGCGATATTCATGACAGCACAAGCGGGCTGCACAAATGGGCGCAGGAAGAGAGCCAGCCGCTGATCGAGGCGAATGTGACGGCGCATCAGAGCTACGCCTTCACCTGCGTGCGCAACCCCTACACCCGCATCCTCTCCAGCTTCTTTGACAAGATCTGCGGCATCCAGCGCAACGGCAAGCGCTACCGCGGCAAGCTGGTGCCGATGCTGATCCAGAAATACGGGATCGAGGTTGGCTCGCCGGAGGACGAGTTTGACTTCGACCAGATCAAGAGTTTCCGGCGGTTCCTGCTGTTTGCGCGCGATACCATTCGCTGGCGCCGCCCGATGGACCCGGACATTCACTGGAGCGCGATGGCCGGGCACGTGAGCACCTTCATCGTGAACGGTGGCACCTATGACAACATCTTCTGGACCGAGAAGTTCAACGAGGGGATGCAATCGGTGCTCGACGAGATCGAGGTGCCGCATGAGGTGAATATCGAGGATATTCCGAGATTTAACGAGAGCGAAGGGCACGGGCCCAAGCGGGCGCATCCGGTGGAGGATTACTTCGACGACCTGTCGATGCATCTCGTCTACGAGATCTACAAGCGGGACTTTCACCTGTTCAAATACGATTTCGAGAACCCGGGCAACAAGATGCCCACTGGCGAGATCGACCTTGAGGAGGTGCACGCCAAGCTGGGCGACTGACCGATCCGCCGCGCAGGGATGCAGCCTCGCACGGGGGGCTGTCTGCCCCCCGAACCCCCCGAGGAATATTTACAGGACCAATGAGGGGGCGGGTAAGGACTTGTTAACCAAGCTGGTGAAGACTGGGGCCACGGTACAGCCGGGGACGGCGATGACCGTGGACCGATGAGAGCCTTGCTCTGTCAGGGGCGGGTGCTGCCAAGTGCGGCGCCCGCCTTCTTCTTTTGGCATCTCATTGGTTCTGAAAATATCCTCGCCGAAGGCCTGTATCTCTTTTGGCCAGCCCTCTGCGCCGGGCGCTCCCGGCGCGGGGGAACTCTGCCTCAGAGCAGACCCGCGTCGTGGAACACCTCGCGCAGCGGGCGCTTGGGGCGGGGGCCGATGTGGCGGATGACTTCTGCCGCCGCCGTCACGCCCATGCGGCCCGACATTTCCAGCGTTTGGCCTGTGGCGAGGCCATAGAGGAAGCCGGCGGCGAACTGGTCCCCTGCCCCGGTGGCATCGACGGGCGTGACCTTCTCGACCGGCACCTCGACGCGCTCGCCCTCGCGGATCAGGATCACCGGGTCGCCCGAGCGGGTGCAGACCACGACGGGGCAGATCATTGCCGCCTCATCGAGCGCGGTCTGGAGGCTTTCGGTCTGGTAGAGCGATTTCCATTCGGCCTCGTTGCCGATGGTGTAATCCATGTCGTTTTCGATCAGCTCGCGGAAGCTGTCGCGGTGGCGATCCACACAGAACGGGTCTGACAGGGTGATGCCCGCTTTGCCGCCCGCGTGGTGGCAGGCATTGGCGGCGGCCATGAAGGCGCGTTTGCCCTTGTCCTTGTCGAAAAGGTAGCCCTCGAGGAAGAGATAACGGGTGTTCTCCATCACCGAGACGTCCACGTCATCCTCGCCGAACTCGGCGCCGCAGCCGAGGTAGGTGTTCATCGAGCGTTCGCCATCGGGGGAGACGAAGATCATCGAGCGGGAGGTGGGGGGCTGGCTGGCATCCTCGACCGGCGGGTTGGGGAAGGTGGTGCCTTCGAGCTCCATGTTCTCGGCGTAGAAGCGGCCCAGCGCGTCATCCTTCACCCGGCCGACGAAGGCGGTGGCCAGCCCCAGCGTACCCAGCCCCGCCAGCGTGTTGGCCACCGAGCCGCCCGGGGTTTGCACCCGGTCGGTCATTGCGGCGTAGAGCACCTCGGCGCGCTTGCGCTCGACAAGCTGCATGATGCCCTTCTCTATGCCCATGTTATCCAGAAAGCTGTCATCGCCGTGGGAGATGACATCGACGATGGCGTTGCCGATGCCGACGACGTCGTATTGGGTGGTCATTCAGGTGTCTCCGTGATGATGGCGTCGATTTCGGTTTCCACCAGCCAGTCGGGTTCCACGAAGGCGGAAACCTCGACAACAGTGAGGACGGGGCGGATGGCGGAGAAGATCTCGCCATGCACTTCGGCGGCCTCCCTCCAGCGGCTGATGTCGGTGAGCATGAGGCGGCAGCGGGTGACGTGCTCTGGCCCCGCGCCCGCCTCGGCCAGCGCCTTCAGGCTGATCTCGAAGCAGCGGCGAGTCTGCGCGGCCACGTCGCCGACCCCGTGGGTGCCGCCGCCCTCGGCGATGGGCGCGGTGCCCGCGACCGACACATGGTTGCCCACCCGCACGGCACGGGAGAAGCCCATGATCGGCTCAAGGTAGGAGCCGGAAGAGACAAGGGTGCGACTCACAGGGTCTTCTCCTCAAAAAGGCAGATGTCACGGATGAGGCAGGTGCCGCAGAGCGGTTTGCGGGCCTTGCAGGTGTAGCGGCCGTGCAGGATGAGCCAGTGGTGGGCGTGTTGCTGGTACTCGGCGGGGATCCGGTCTTCGATCGCGCGTTCGACGGCGTCGACATCCTTGCCGGGGGCGATGCCGGTGCGGTTGCCGACGCGGAAGATGTGGGTATCGACCGCCTGTGCCGGGTGTTTGAACCACATGTTGAGCACCACGTTGGCGGTTTTGCGGCCCACGCCGGGGAGCGAGACAAGCGCCTCGCGGGAGCTGGGCACCTCGCCGCCGTAGTCATCGACGAGGATCTGGCTCAGTTTCATCACGTTCTTCGCCTTCTGGCGGAAGAGGCCGATGGTTTTGATGTGCTCGGTGAGGCCGTCGAGCCCGAGGTCGAGCATCTTTTGCGGCGTGTCGGCCACCTCGAAAAGCGCGCGGGTGGCCTTGTTGACGCCCACGTCGGTGGCTTGGGCCGAGAGCGCCACGGCAACAACCAGCGTGTAGGCGTTGGTGTGCTCCAGCTCGCCCTTGGGCTCGGCCTCTTGCGCGGCGAAGCGGGCGAAGACCTCGGAGATCTGGTGATATGTCATGACGGGCGCAGGCATCGCCTTCCTATGCCCTGCCCGGCCCGCTCCCGCAAGTTCCGGGTCGCCCTGTGCGGCGATGCGGCTTAGCTGTAGGCTTGAAGGAGATGCGGCGATGAATGCACCCGTGAGAGAGATGGAAGAGAGCTACCACTATCAGGTGATGCGCCGGGCGCTCGATGTGATCGACGGGGCCGAGGGCAATTTGACGCTTGAGGCGCTGGCGGGGGAGATGCGCATGAGCCAAGCGCATTTTCAGCGGTTGTTCAGCCAGTGGGTTGGGGTGAGCCCGAAGCGGTATCAGCAATATCTGACCCTTGGCCACGCCAAGGCGCTGCTGCGCGAGCGGTTTACCACGTTGGAGGCGGCCGATGAGGTGGGGCTAAGCGGCTCGGGGCGGCTGCATGACCTGTTCTTGCGCTGGGAGGCGATGAGCCCGGGCGAGTATGCCAAGGGCGGTGCGGGCCTGGAAATTCGCTGGGGCTGGTTTGAAAGCCCTTTCGGCCCGGCGTTGGTTATGGGGACCGAAAAGGGGATTTGCGGCATTGCCCTGGCCGCCGAGATGGGGCCGGAGGCGGCGATGGAGGACCTGCGGGGGCGCTGGCCGGGGGCTGTCTTCACGGAAGATCCGATGGCGTTGCGGCCTTGGGTGCAGAGCGCCTTTGGCGCTGAGGGCCGGGTGGAGGAGACGCCGCTGTTTTTGATCGGCGCGCCGTTTCAGATCAAGGTCTGGGAGGCGCTGATGCAGGTGCCGACGGGCCATGTGACGACCTATTCGGAGATCGCCAAGGCGGTGGGCAACCCGCGTGCCGTCAGGGCTGTGGGTACGGCGGTGGGGCGCAATCCGGTGAGCTTTTTGATCCCCTGCCACCGGGCGATGCGCAAATCGGGCGGATTGGGCGGCTATCACTGGGGGCTGCCGGTGAAGCGGACGATCCTGGCGTGGGAAGCCGCGCGGCGCGAGGGGTTGGCGGCGGGGTGAGCGCGACGACGGCGCGGAGGTGCCTGCGCCGAGGCGCATCAGCCCCATGACTCACGTCACGTGACATCGGGGCGCGTGGCTGAAACATTGCCGCCCCGTCTCTGGCGACTTTCCGCTCACAGGCGGCAGATCACGTAAAATCCAGTTGGCTATGTCACGTTTTAACGGAACGAAGCGCTCAAGAGGGCGTTAAGGCCTCAATGTCCATGGGGACCACTCGATAAAACAAGGACTGTAGCAGACATGATCCGCAATTCACTGATGATTTCCGCCGCCACCGTGACCCTTCTTGCAGGGTGCGAAGGCGTTGGCCCGAAAACCCAGAACGGGGCGCTTGCCGGCGCTGCCGTGGGCGCGCTGGCTGGCGTGGCACTGGGCGATGATGAAGAGAGCCGCCGCCGCGGTGCCGTTCTGGGCGCGGCCGTGGGCGCAGGCGTGGGCGGTGCCATTGGCGCAAACCTCGACAAGCAGGCCCGCGAGCTGGACCAGAACCTCGACGGACGGATCGACGTGGTGAACACCGGCGACCGGCTGATCGTGACCATGCCGCAGGACATCCTTTTCGCCACCGACAGCACCGCGCTCTCGGCCGTGCTTCAGGATGACCTCTACACGCTGGCGCGCTCGCTGAACGACTACCCGAACACCACCGTGCAGGTGATCGGCCATACAGACAGCACCGGCGCGGCCTCTTACAACCAGGATCTCTCGGAGCGCCGGGCGCTGGCCGTGCGGAGCGTGCTGCTGAATGGCGGCGTCTCCTCTGGCCGTGTGCAGGCCATCGGGCGGGGCGAGCAGCAGAATATTGAGACTAATCAGACGCCTGAAGGCCGTGCCGCGAACCGCCGGGTCGAGATCATTATCATCCCGAACACCTGACGCATTTCGGATCGGGGCCTGTCCCTGCCCCGTTCCGTCTTTGCTCCCGCCGCCCCTATGGCGGGGGCACCTTGCCCCCTCCCCCCGGAACGTGGTCAAATCACTTGACCAATTCCGGGGGGCTTTTTCATGCCGTTCCAACCTGTCATCGCCGCCCGCCTGAGCGAGGCCGTGGTGGAGCAGATCGAGCTGTTGATCCTGCGCGGCGTGCTGCGCCCGGGAGAGCGGCTGCCTGCAGAACGTGACCTTGCCGAGCGCATGGGCGTGTCGCGGCCCTCGCTGCGCGAGGCCTTGGGCAGCCTACAAGAAAAAGGGTTGCTGGAAGCGCGGGCAGGCGCGGGTGTGTTTGTGGCCGAGGAGTTGCGCTCGGTCTTTCCGCCGGCGCTGGTGCGGCTGTTTGCCGGGCACCGGGAGGCGGTGGTGGATTACATCGGCTTTCGCCGCGATCTGGAGGGGCAGGCTGCCGAGCGTGCGGCGGTGCATGGGACCGAGGCGGACCATGCGGTGATTGCGCGCGCGCTGGAGGCGATGGAGGCGGCCCACGGGCGACGCTCCAGCGCCGAGGAAGAGGCAGAGCTGGATGCGGGCTTTCACATGGCGATTTTGGAGGCGGCGCATAACGTGGTGCTGCTCCACATGATGCGGGCGATGTTCGGGCTGCTGCGGGAGGGCGTTTTCTACAACCGGCAGATCATGTTCCGGAACCAGCCAACGCGCAGCCGCTTGCTGGAGCAGCATCGCTCGATTGCCGCAGCGATCCTTGGGCGCGACCCGGCGGCGGCACGGGCGGCGGTGGAGGCGCATCTGGACTTTGTGGAGCAGGCGCTGGCCGAGCAGGTGAAGGCCGAGGGCCACGAGGCCGTGGCCCGGCAGCGGTTGGAGAAGATGGGCGGCGCGTAGCGGCCTGCGGCTGTGGTGCGATGGTACGGTGATGCGATGGTGGGCAGATTGCCCACCCTACGCGAAGGCCTCCCGCCATGTGGGCAGCGTATCTCCCTTGGCGGGTGTGGCGGCATAGACGCCCCGGGCGATGGCGCGGGCGAGGCAGGTGGCCGCTGCGTGGCCGATGCGCAGACTGTCCCAATCCGGGTCCGTCAGGGCCTTGCGGCCGGTGGCGGCACCGAAGACGAGATCGCCATCAAACGGGGTGTGCGAGGGCACGAGGGCGCGGGCCATGCCATCATGGGCGGCCACGGCCATGCGCTGACATTGCGCAGAATCGAGCGCCGCATCGGTGGCGACGATGGCTATGGTGGTGGCTTCGCCTGCCAGCTTTTCCAGCGAAGGCTCAAAGCCCGGGTCTGTTGTTTCGGGGCCGCCGAGACCGCCGAACTCGCCCGCCATCTCCCAGGCCCCGGCCCAAAAGCGGGGGCCACGGCCCTCTACTGCCGAGCCAACCGCGTTGACCCCGACGACCGCGCCCACGGTGATGCCGCTCTCCAGCACCAGCGAGGCAGAGCCGAGCCCGCCTTTCAGCGTGGCCGTGGTCGCACCGGTGCCGCAGCCCACGGAGCCGAGTTTGAAGGTGGTGCCCGCCGCATCGAGTGCCATGCGGCCTAGGGACTTGTAGGGGTTTTCCTTCCAGCCCTTGTCGCCGCCGTTGAGCAGATCAAAGAGGATCGCGCCGGGCACGATGGGCACAACCGCCTCGCCCACCTGATAGCCCTTCCCTTGCGCGCGCAGCCCGTCAGCCACGCCCGAGGCGGCATCGAGCCCGAAGGCGGAGCCGCCGGAGAGCACCAGCGCATCGACCTTTTGCACCAGCTTGTCGGGGGCGAGCAGGTCTGTCTCCCGGGTGCCGGGCGCGCCACCCATGACGTGCACGGCGGCGGTGAAGGGATCATCCCCCACCAGTGCGGTGACGCCGGATTTGACCTGTGCGTTGGTGGCATTGCCGACGCGCAGCCCGGCGACATCGGTGATGAGATTGCGTGGACCCGGTTTCATCGTTACCCCTTCGTTCCCTTGCGGGATGTTCAAGCGGGTTTGCGGGCGCGGCGCAAGGGGGCGCGGCCTTCCGTTGTGCTGCACGGCGATGCGAGAGGCGGATGGGGCGGCGCGATCAGGCGGGGATGTCGAAGGCGCTGTGGTAGGTGAGGCGGGGGGTATCGGTGAGGCGGAAAGGGTAGCCGCCCATCGCCCGCTCGTCGATCACCACCACGGTGTCGGCCCCGGCGGTGATGTGGCGCACGTCGAGCAGGGTTTCGTCGGAAAATATCTGCTCCAGCAGAGGCTCCAGCCCGGTGCCGTGGCCCATTTGCACATAGGCCGGGTCGATAAAGGCTTCGGGGAGGTCAACGGTGAGCGGCGCGGGCGCGTCGGCCACGGGGCCCTCCATAGGGGGCATGACATAGCTCATCGCCTCTGGCTCGTTGCCGAAGGTGCCGGAAAACAGGTGCACGCGGCGGCGGCCTGCCAGCGGCGGGGCCGGGCGGCGCGCCTCGCGGCGGGGGGCGAGGCCGAAGAGGCGAAGGAGGAAGCGGCGCATGGGCCACCCTAGCCGCCCGCGTGGGCGGCGGGCAAGCGGCGCGACGCCAGCGGCAGACCCAACAGGAAGAGCGCGAAATAGCTTGCGGTGACCGCCGCCATGCCGTGCGTCGCCGCCCACCAGGCCGGAGGCAGGCTCATATGCAGCGCCCGCCATCCACCTCCAGCGTGGTGCCGGTGATCATGCTTGCCTCGTCAGAGCAGAGGAAGCAGGCGGCGTTGCCGAGGTCTTCGGCGGTGGAAAAGCGCCCGAGCGGGATGGTGGAGAGGAACTTGGCGCGCATCTCCGGGCTATCCTCGCCCATGAAGCTGGCAAGCAGGGGCGTTTCACCCGCCACCGGGCAGAGCGCGTTTACCCGCACGCCCTCGGGCGCGAGCTCCACCGCCATGGCCTTGGTGGCCGTGATGACCCAGCCCTTGGAAGCGTTGTACCAGTTGAGGCGCGGGCGCGGCGAGAGGCCCGCGGTGGAGGCGATGTTGAGCACGGCCCCCGCCCCCCTGCCCTTCATCGCGGCAATCACCGTGCGGGCGGAATAGTAGATGGACTTCATGTTGACGGCGGCGACCTTGTCGAAGTCTTCCTCGGAGACCTCCTCCATCGGCGCGGGAAGGTGGGTGACACCGGCGTTGTTCACCAGAATGTCGGCTGGGTGGCTCGTGGCGAGGGCCTCCCAGTCGGCGAGGAGGGTGACATCCATTGCGAGGGCCTTGCCGCCGATGTCATCGGCCACGGCCATGGCCGCCTCGGCGTTGATGTCGGTGACGAGCACCTCGGCCCCCTCGGCGGCGAACTTGCGCGCGATGCCCGCGCCGAAGCCAGAGCCGCCGCCGGTGACGATGGCACGTTTACCTGCAAGTCTCATGGTCTGTCCTCCCTGTTGGTGGCGGGATCAGAGGGCATGTGGGGGCGGGGTGCAAGGGGGGCACGGTGGCGCGGGTAGCTGGTGTTGGAGTGGGGGCGCTGCCCCCACACCCCCGGAGATATTTGCAGCAAGAAAATGAACAGGGGGAGCGCTTTAACCTTAATGCGGGGTCAACGTTGGCAGCGGGGCTTTGCGACCGAGTTCCGGGAGGTGGCATGACGGCCTCCAACCAGCTAGTTGGAAGCCGGTGCGTAAGCGCACGCAGACCCGTTAGCCGGAAGAACGAGTTGAGATGCTGAATGCCTCCATGCGATTCCCTTATTTCTTTGTGATGAACTATCTGGCGCTCTGCTTCGGCGGCCTGATCGCGGTGCCGCTCACGCTGCCCCTTCTTTTCTTCACGTTCGGGCTCGGCTTCCCCTTCATCCCGCTTACGCTCTACCTGGGTGCATTCCTTTACCCAGCCTTCGTGACGCCAGCCATTTTCAGCGGGCTCAGTTACGGCGCGCTCGTTCTCAATTCATATCGCCGCGTGCGTGCGGGCTGGGCTGTGCCGCTGGTTGCGGTCGGCACGGTGCTTGTTGCCTACGTTCTCTTTGTCACCAGCGCGGAACTGAACTGGCGGTGGCTGATGGCACGAGAGGCAGACAGGAACGGGCTTGAGAATGTGGATGCGAAGGAGGTCTTGGCGGTGCGGTTCTGGCGCGCCAACCTCGGGCTGCACTCGGATGAACGGATGTATTATTCGCCCCACGCTACGGCGAGAAAGGACGGCTTAACGTACATCTGGTCCTTCAGCGAGTCGCGTTTCGTTGCATGGCCGGGCCATCGCCGGATGCCGTGACGGGGCTGGTAACGATGTGATCGGCTCAGAACGTCGCTCGCCCGCCCGACTGGTCGAAGCAGGCGCCGGTGGTGAAGCTGGCTTCGGAGCTGGCGAGCCAGCAGATCATGGCGGCGATTTCATCTGGGGTGCCGAAGCGGTTCATCGGGATTTTGCTTTTCATGTAGGCGATGAACTCGGGGGTCATCTGGTCAAAGATCGGGGATTCCACCGCCGCCGGGGCGATGCAGTTGACGGTGACGGCGGTGTCGGCCAGTTCCTTGCCGAGCGACTTGGTGAGGCCGATGACGGCGGCCTTGGTGGCGCTGTAGGCGGGGGCGCTGGGGTTGCCCTCCTTGCCCGCGACGGAGGCCATGTTGACGATGCGGCCATAGCCTGCGGATTTCATCAGGGGCGCGGCGACACGGCAGCAGTAGTAGACGCCATGGAAGTTGAGGTTGGTCACCGCGTGCCAATCGTCCAGCGGATACTCCCACGTCGGCACGTTGGGGCCGGTGATGCCCGCGGAGCAGACAAGGATATCGAGGCCGCCCATCGCCTCGGCTGCGGAGTTCATCGCGGCTTCGACGCCTTGGGGGTTGGTCACATCGACGAGGGCCGGGGTGAGGCCCTCTGCCTCGGCGCGGGCGAGGGCGGCTTCGTTCACGTCCCAGACCGTCACCGTGGCCCCTTCGGCCTGCATCCGCAGCGCGGCGGCAAGGCCGATGCCGGAGGCGCCGCCGGTGATGATGGCTTTGCGGTTGGCGAAGCGATTGTTGAAGAGTTCAGCCATGTTTTGCCGCCACCGTCTTGAGTTGTGAAAATCCGTAGAGCGCCTCGAAGCCCTTTTCGCGCCCGTGGCCAGAGCGGCCGACCCCGCCGAAGGGCAGCTCGACGCCGCCCCCTGCCCCGTAGTTGTTGATAAAGACCTGACCGGCCTTCAGCCGCTTGGCCATGCGCATCTGCCGCGCGCCATTCTCGGACCAGATGGAGGCCACCAGCCCGTAGCCGGTGCCGTTGGCGATGGCCACGGCCTGCTCCTCGCCCTCGAAGGGGATCATCACCTGCACGGGGCCGAAGATTTCTTCCTGCGCGAGGATGTTGGCCGGGTCGGTGGTGGCGTAGAGACGGGGAGCGATGTAGTGGCCCGCCGCCGGGGCGCTTTGGGAGACATGGCCTTCGGCAAGGAGTTGCAGGCCCTCGTCACGGGAGAGGTAGCCTTGCACGATCTGCTTTTGGCGGGCGGAGATGAGCGGGCCGAGGTCCGCGTCTTCCAGCGCGGGGGCGGTAGTGAGCTTGGTGTAGGCCTCGGACATGCGGGCCATCGCCTCTTCCCAGAGCGGGCGTTCGACGAGGATGCGGGAGGAGGCGGAACAGGTTTGACCGGCGTTCTGGATCCCGGCGGAGAGCAGGAAGGGCATTGCGGCGTCGAGATCGGCGTCGGCGAAGACGATCTGGGGGCTCTTGCCGCCGAGTTCGAGGGTGACGGGGGTGATGTTATGGGCCGCCGCCTGCTGGATGAGCGTCCCGACGCCTGCCGAGCCGGTGAAGCTGAGGTGGCGGACGCCCGGATTACGGGAGAGCGCGGCGCCCGCCTCTTCGCCTGTGCCGGGAACGACATTGAGCGCGCCGGGGGGCAGGCCCGCCTCAACCGCGAGGCGGGCGAAGGCGAGGGCTGTGAGGCAGGCCTCTTCCGCCGGTTTGAGGACGCAGGCGTTGCCCATGGCCAGCGCCGCGCCGACAGAGCGACCGATGATCTGCATCGGGTAGTTCCACGGGATGATGTGGCCGGTCACCCCATGCGGCTCGCGCAGGGTGTAGACGGTGTAGCCGTCGAGGTAGGGCAGCGTCTGGCCCGCGATCTTGTCTGCCGCGCCGCCGTAGAACTCCATGTAGCGGGCCAGCGCGCGGGCATCGGCGCGGGCTTGGGTGAGGGGTTTGCCGACGTCGCGGGCCTCCAGCATTGCAAGGGCTTCGGCGCGCTCCTCGATCAGGCGGGAGAGGCGCAGGAGGGTGCGGCCCCGCTCAGCGGCGGTGAGGCCGCCCCATTCACCATCCAGCGCGGTTTGGGCAGCGGCGACAGCGTCGGAGACCTCGGCTGCGCCGCAGCGGGCGATGGCACCGATTTCAGCACCGGTGGAGGGATCTTCGATGGGGAGCGTGGCGGGGGCATCGTGCCACTGGCCCGCGATGAGGTATTCGCTGGGGTCGAACCAGCCTGCGGTGATGTCTGACATATGGGCTCCTCCGGTTGGGAGGTTAGGGTGGTGGCGCCCGGTTGGGAAGGGGGATGGTATACCATTTTGATGGTGTCTGGGTGGCGGTGGGCATATTGCCCAACCTACGCGGCGAGCACCGGGGCGGCCTTGATGAGTTGGCGCGTGTAGGGGTGCTCGGGGGCGGTGAAGACCTGCTCGGTGGGGCCTTCCTCCACGATCTCGCCGGCTTTCATCACCAGCACCCGGTCGGTCACGTTGCGGACCACCGAGAGGTCGTGGCTGATGAACAGATAGGACAGGCCGCGCTCGGCCTGGAGGCGGGCGAGCAGGTCGAGGATGGTGGCGCGGACCTGCACGTCGAGCGCCGAGACCGCCTCGTCGAGCACGATCAGCTCCGGGTGGGTGACGAGGGCGCGGGCGATGGCGATGCGTTGGCGCTGGCCGCCGGAAAACTCGTGCGGATATTTGTGGGCGTCATCGGGGTGCAGGCCAACGGCGGTGAGGGCTTCGGCGATGCGCGCGGGCAGGTCGGGCGGTTTGCCGGTGAGGTGGAAGGGCTCGGCGATGAGGCGGGCGGTGCGGTGGCGCGGGTTGAAGGAGCCGTAGGGGTCTTGGAAGACGATCTGGAGGCGGCGGCGCAGCTCGAAGCCCATGGCGGGCGAGACGGGCTGGCCATCGAGCGCGATGGTGCCGCCTTGCAGGGGATCAAGGCCAAGAATGGCGCGGGTAAGGGTGGATTTGCCGCAGCCGCTCTCGCCGACGAGGCCGAGGGATTCGCCTTGGCGCAGGGTGAAGGACACGTCGTTCACCGCGCGGAACGGGCCTTTGCGGGTGGGATATTCGCGGGTGGCGTTTTGGACCGAGAGGAGCGGCGTTTCTTCAATGCGGGTTGCGGCGCGGTTCGGCTGGTGGGCGGAGGCCTTCAGCAGGGCGGCGATGTAGGGGTGGCGGTGGTTGGTGAGGATGCGGGCGGCGGGCCCGTGCTCGACCACCCTGCCCTGCTTCATCACCGCGATCTCGTCGGCCATGTTGGAAACCACCGCGAGATCATGGGTGATGAGCAGGAGGGCCATGCCTTCGTCGCGGGTGAGGTCGCGCAAGAGGTCGAGGATCTGGGCCTGTGTGGTGACGTCGAGCGCGGTGGTTGGCTCATCGGCGATGAGCAGGCGGGGGCGCAGGGCGATGGCCATGGCGATGCAGACGCGCTGGCGCTGGCCGCCGGAGAGCTCGTGGGGGTAGCGGGTGGCGGGGATGTCTTGCAGGCCGACGCGATCGAGCTTTTCGCGGGCGATGGCGGCGGCCTCGCGTCGGGAGGCAGCGCCGTGGATGCGCAGGGTTTCGGCAACCTGTGCGCCGATGGGTTGCATCGGGTTCAGCGCCGTCATCGGCTCTTGAAAGATCATGCCGATCTCGTTGCCGCGCAGAGCGCAGAGGCGGCGTTCGGTGGCTTGGCGCAGGTCTTCGCCGTCCAGCATGGCGGTGCCGGTGGTGTGCGCCCCGTTCGGCAGGAGGCCGATGAGGGAGAGGGCTGTCATCGACTTGCCGGAGCCGCTCTCTCCGACGAGGCCGAGGATTTGGCCGGGGGCAAGGGTCAGGGAGACCTCGCGCAGGATGGGGGTGCCGTGGATGGCGAGGGAGAGGTTTTGCAGCGCGATCATTGGACGGCGCGCCTCAGGCGGGGATCGAGCATGTCACGCAACCCGTCGCCCATGAGGTTGAGGCCGAGGACCATAAAGACGATGGAAAAGGCGGGCAGCATGGCAAGGCGCGGGGTGCCGTAGAAGAAGGTTTGCGCATCGGCCAGCATTCGGCCCCAGCTTGGCGTGGGCGGCTGTGCGCCGAGGCCGACGTAGGAGAGGCCTGCCTCGGCGAGGATGCCAAGGGAGAACTGGATGGTGGCTTGAACCACCAGCAGGTTGGCGATGTTGGGCAGGATGTGCTCGGCGCTGATCCGGGCGCGGGATTTGCCTGCCACCCGCGCGGCGAGGATGAACTCGCGCTGCCACACGCCCAGCGCCGCGCCGCGCGCGACGCGGGCGAAGACGGGGATGTTGAAGATGCCGATGGCGAGGATCGCGTTGAGCGCGGAGGGGCCGAAGGTGGCGGTAATGAGGATGGCGATGACGAGGGAGGGGAAGGCGAAGGTAAGGTCGTTCGCGCGCATGATGACCTCGTCGAGCAGGGAGCCTCGCGTGGCGGCGGCGGTGAGGCCGAGGGGCACGCCGATGGTGAGGCCGATGGTGACGGCGACAAGGGCGACGGCGATGGAGGTGCGCGCCCCGGCCATGAGCATGGAGAGCATGTCGCGCCCGAGGTGGTCCGTGCCCAGCAGGTTGGTGGCGTTGGGCGCGGCGAGTTTGCCTGCGATGTCGAGGTCGAGGGTGGAGTGGGGTGTCCAGACGAGGGAGAGCAGCGCGGCGGCGGCGAAGACGGCGGTGAGAGTTGCACCGATGAGGAGTTGGGCGGGGAGCTTCATTGCGGCGCTCGGGTAAGGGGGAGTGCAGCGCGGAGCCGACCGTGGTGTGCTACGGTTTTGGGTGGCGTGGGGCGGCGCTGCGTGCGGGGTGTTGGGGTGCGTATCTGGATGGAGGCCGCGTTATAGGGCCCTGTGCGCAAAGAGTATTTAGCAATTTCGGTTATGGAGAGAATTTGCACGGAATCAAGGCGCAGCCGCCGTGCAGCGCCGTCCCGCCCCCCGGGGCGGCGCTTGGGTGAGGTTGGTTCTGCCCACGGAGGGAAGATGACAAACTCACCATAAAGCGCTCCGAACATACGTTGCATGCGCCCCCCCGCGGGACGGCGCTGCACGGCTTGCGTTGCGTTAGGGGGTGAGGGGGGGCTCGGCGCTCGTCCTGCCCCATGAGAGCGGTTCATCTGCGCCTCCTCAACCGTGGGTCGGCGAGGCCGTAGGCGATGTCGGTCAGGAAGGTTACGCAGATGACGGCAAAGACGAGGAGCATCACGGCGCTTTCGACCACGATAAGATCTCGCTGGGTGATGGCCTGAAAGATCAGGCGACCAAGGCCGGGGAGGTAGAAGACGTTTTCGATGATGATTGCGCCTGCGAGAAGGAAGGAAAACTGCAACCCGAGGATCGTCAGCACCGGTACCAGCGCGTTGCGCAGGGCGTGGCGGGTGAGGGCTTGGGCGCGGGTCAGGCCCTTGGCGCGGGCGGTGCGGATGAAATCTTGCCCCAGCACCTCAACCAGAGCCGAGCGCATGACGCGGGCGAGGATGGAGGCTTGCGGCAGGGCGAGCGCGATGGCGGGAAGGGTCAAAGCCTTCATCCCGGGCCAAAGCCCCGCGTCCCAGCCCGGGAAGCCGCCTGCGGGGAAGAGCGGGATCGTGATGGCGAAGGCGAGCACCAGCAGCATCCCGAACCAGAAGTTGGGCACCGCGATGCCGAGCTGGGTGACCCCCATGATACCGTAATCCGCCGCGCGGCCCCGGAAGGCGGCCGCCACCAGCCCGACGGGGATGGCGATAAGCGTGGAGAGCGCCAGCGCATAGGCGGCCAGTGGCGCCGACACCGCGAGACGGTCGACAATGAGCTCTTCGACCGGGACGCGGTAGGTGTAGGAGGTGCCCATATCGCCCTGCACCAGCCCGGTGATCCAGCGCAGGTATCGCTGCACCGTGCTGCCATCGAGGCCAAGCTCGCTGCGCAGGGCGGCGACGGTCTCTTCGCTGGCATTGAGGCCGAGCATGAAGGCTGCCGGATCGCCGGGGATCACCTCGAGCATGAAGAAGATCACCACGCTGGCCGCGACGAGCGAGAGCGCGAGGGAGATCAGGCGGGAGGCAAGGTAGCGGGCCATGGGAGGACGCTATGGGATTGATCGCGCGGGGGGAAGTGGCGGTGGCCCCTGCCCCGCCCGCCCGGCGCGTGCTATGGCGGCGGCATGACACAGTGGCGCCCCCTCCCTCGCATACGCATTCTTGCCATCGGCCTGGCTTGGCGCGGCTCCGCCCTGCTGGCCGCAGAGGTGCGTGACGATGCCGGGCGGCTCAAGGGCGTGCGCCCGCCGGGCGGAGGCGTGGAATTTGGCGAGCGTTGGGAAGAGGCGCTGGCGCGGGAGTGGGCCGAAGAGTTTGGCGTGCGGATTGCCGTGACCGGGCCGCCGGTGGTGATGGAAAACATCTACACCCACGAGGGCGAGTCAGGGCATGAGGTGGTTTTTGCCGCGCCGATTGCACTGCCGCCGGGGCGGCTCTTGGAGAGCGACTCGCTGGAGGTGCGCGAGGACAACGGCCTGCCCTTCACGGTGCGCTGGTTTGACTTCGACGGGCTGGACGCAGGCGGGCCGGCGCTTTTTCCGACCGGTTTGAAGCCGCTCATCCACCCGCCAAACTAGGCCGGCACGGGCCGCGAATGTGCCCAATGAGGGCCGGGGCAAATCTTCACTTCCCTTTTACCAAACGGGCAGTATAGTCGCCCTCATGACGCAAGAGCGCCACAACCAGCCGCGGGCCATCGCAATCGCCCGTCAGGAGGAAGCCCCCCGGCTTCCCCTTCTCGCTGTTGTCGCCCTGCCCCTTGCTGGCCTGCTTCTTCTGCTTACCTGCCTCTGAGCGTGCCTTTCCGGCGCGACCGCTCAGGGGTATAGACGCGCCGAAGCACCGCAACAGACGCCAGGGACACTTCCCCGATGAAAGCCATAAACCTCGCCGAGAAGCTCGCGCTCTTCGACTCCCATTGGGATCCGAAGGTGGTGGGCGATTACAACGACAACGAAGTGATGGTCGTGAAGATCAAGGGCGAGTACCCGTTTCACAAGCATGACGGCACCGACGACTTCTTCCTCGTTCTGGAAGGCGAGATCGTGATGGACTTCGAAGGTGCCGACCCGGTGAAGGCCGGGCCGGGTGAGCTTGTCATCGTGCCTGCTGGCGTCGTCCACCGGCCCCGAGCCGAAGAGGAGGCGAAAGTGCTCCTCATCGAGCCGAAGGGCGAACCGAATTCCGGGGATTCGGGCCGCGCGCCTGCCCCCAAGGACCGTATCTGAGGAGGAACGGGACCAATGAGCACCGACAACCGAGTAAAGATCTTTGACACCACCCTGCGCGACGGCGAGCAATCGCCCGGCGCGACCATGAGCCATGCCGAGAAGCTGGAGATTGCCAGCCTGCTCGACGAAATGGGCGTGGACATCATCGAGGCGGGGTTTCCGATTGCTTCGGAGGGCGACTTTGCCGCCGTCAGCGAGATTGCCCGCGCCGCGAAGAGCGCCACGATCTGTGGCCTCGCCCGCGCCAACTTCAAGGATATCGACCGGTGCTGGGAGGCGGTGAAGCACGCCAAATCTCCACGCATCCACACCTTCATCGGCACCTCGCCGCTGCACCGGCAGATCCCGAACCTGACGCAGGACGAGATGGCCGACCGCATCCACGAGACGGTGACCCACGCCCGCAACCTCTGCGACAACGTGCAGTGGAGCCCGATGGATGCCACGCGCACCGAGTTCGACTATCTCTGCCGGGTGATCGAAATCGCCATCAAGGCGGGCGCGACCACGATCAACATCCCCGACACGGTGGGTTACACCGCCCCGCGTGAGAGCGCCGAGTTGATCCGCAGGCTCATTGCCGAGATCCCGGGCGCGGGCGATGTTGTGTTTGCGACCCACTGCCACAACGATCTGGGCATGGCGACGGCCAACAGCCTCGCCGCCGTTGAGGCGGGTGCGCGGCAGATCGAGTGCACCATCAACGGGCTGGGCGAGCGCGCGGGCAACACCGCGCTGGAAGAGGTGGTGATGGCGGTGAAGACCCGGCATGACATCATGCCCTTCACCACCGGCGTCGACACCACCAAGATCATGCACATCTCGCGCCGCGTCGCCACGGTGAGCGGCTTTGCGGTGCAGCCCAACAAGGCCATCGTTGGCAAGAACGCCTTTGCCCATGAGAGCGGCATCCACCAGGACGGGATGCTGAAGAACCCCGAGAACTTCGAGATCATGCGCCCCGAAGATGTGGGCCTCTCCGCCACCAACCTCGTGATGGGCAAGCACTCCGGCCGGGCCGCGCTGCGCTCGAAACTGGCGGAGCTGGGCTATGAGATGGGCGACAACCAGCTGAAGGACGTGTTCGTGCGCTTCAAGGAGTTGGCGGACCGCAAGAAAGAGGTGTTTGACGACGATCTGGTGGCGCTGATGCGCGAGGCCAGCACCGACCCGGCGGCGGAATACCTGAAGGTGAAGTTCCTGCGGGTGATCTGCGGCACCGAAGCACCGCAATCGGCGGATATCACCCTGAGCGTGGACGGCGTGGACCAGCAGGCCACCGCCCAGGGCGACGGGCCGGTGGACGCGGCCTTCAACGCGGTAAAGGCGATTTATCCGCATGGTGCGCGGTTGCAGCTGTATCAGGTGCATGCTGTGACCGAGGGCACTGACGCGCAGGCAACGGTGACCGTGCGGATGGAGGAAGAGGGCGTGCTGGCCACCGGCGAGGCCGCCGATACGGACACGGTTGTGGCTTCGTGCAAGGCCTATGTGACCGCGCTGAACCGGCTGCGGGTGCGCAAGGAAAAGCTCGGCGGGAAGGACACCCGGGAAGTGAGCTACAAGGACGCGGGCTGATCCACGGTTCGGCCGTGCCGCTTACGGCCTTACGTGGACATGTTTTGTGATCCGGCAGAGGCCTGCCCGTGCTGGGCTGGCCTCTCATTTTCATCCGCCGCGTCCATCGCGCGCCGCAGCGCCCTGCGGTAAACCTCGCGCCACCCCTTTTGCGGGGTTTGCATGAACCAGCTTTGCCGCAAGTCCCATGCCATGTTTGCCGGGTGGTCTGGATCGGTGCCGAAGTCGCGCTGGACACCCCCGCGCGGGTAGACCGTCAGCTCGCCCATCCAGAGCGAGGTGCCGTCTGTTAGGAAATCCACCCGCATATGGTCAAACTGCGCGCCAATCTCATGCGCCAGCGCCAGCGCGGGCTCGATGGTTTTGGGCAATGGCTGCTCAAGCAGGGGATACTCGGGTTTGAACTGACGCGAAGAGCGCACCAGCTTGCCATCGTGGAGGTCGAAGACATCGGCACGGTAGCCGCCCTCGGG
The DNA here is from genome assembly GCF_006351965.1 of Oceanicola sp. D3. Lineage (NCBI taxonomy): Bacteria > Pseudomonadati > Pseudomonadota > Alphaproteobacteria > Rhodobacterales > Roseobacteraceae > Oceanicola > Oceanicola sp. D3. The sequence goes on along the minus strand of NZ_CP040932.1, from coordinate 1,181,918 downwards.
CTGGGGCATGATATGCGCCACAAACTGCGTTTGGCCGCCAAAGACAAAACACTTGATGTCTGCCGCCGGCGCGGCGCCGGCAAGGTCTTCCTCGATGAGAAGGCGTCGCGGCACGCGGTAGTAGCCCCACTGCCCCGCGCCGCGCCCGTACCCCTGCTTGAGAAAGCGCTTTGCCTTTGCCACCATTTCATCGCGCGGCGGCGCATCGGGCCCCAAGGCGATGTTGCGGCCCGAGCCATGGGCGGCCTTGAGATACCCCGGTTTCAGCCGCAGCGCCTCGGGAATGTCAGCGGGCCGGTTGCCTTGCCACAGCGTCCGCGCGGATGCGATTTTGTAGCCCTGTTCCGCCACCCAGTCTTTCGTGGCGAGCTTGTCGCTGGCGATGCGGAACAGCGGGTTTCGATCGAATATCTTGCGCCATGTGTACTTGTCGTTCAGGCAGGTCGGGAGCACCGGCGTCTGCACGCGCCCGGTGCTGCCCTCCATCTCGTCCAGCCATGCCAGAATGCGCCCGTGCCGCAACCGAATCCATTTATCGAGCGCGGCAAAGATCCTCGCGTCACTTGCTGACTGCACCTGATACATATTCAACCTCTTGATAGCCTGCGGAAATTTTCAGCCGAGGCCCTGTCCTTCCACTTTTCCGGCAACCGCCTGTGCGCCGTTCGGCGTCAGCGCGTAGATACCCTTGCCCACCCGTTTAAACCATCCGTAGTGATCGTCGGCCATCATCCGCGTGGCCTTTTCGACACCCGTGGCGCTGGCGACATGCGCCCCCTTGCAGGGGCCATTGGCGGCGAGGTGTTGGGCCAGCCGGATGCAATCCTGCCGGTAGGCGGTGACGATGGTGCCGTTGCGCGCCGCGCCGCCCGTGTTCGGGTCGCCTTCGCGGCGGGCGAACTCGCGCAGGAGGCGGGCCTTGCGGGGGGCGGATTTGCGCGGCTGGTAGGGCGCGGGATCGAGGGCGATTTGGGTGTGGCCGTCGGAGAGGCGGACGTAGATGAGGCCGAGGCCGAGGCGGCGGCAGAGGGTGCGGTGCTGCTTCATCGCCGCCATCCAGCGGCGGCCCGAGCCACGAGGGACGGCGAGATAGACGGCATCGGTGAGCGATTGGCGGGCGATGCCTTGGTGGATGAGGGCGAGCGAGAAGGCGAGCTTGAGCTCGACCACCACGGGGGCCTCATTTTCGCGCACCGCGACCACATCCGCCGCGCCCACCTCGCCTTTAACCTCGTAGCCTTGCGCTTCGAGGAGGGCTTTGACGGGGGCGTAGAGATCCTGCTCTTTTGGTTTTATCTCCGCCATGGGCTGACTTTAGCCCCAAGTTTCGCCGCTGCGAAGAGGGCCCGGGCCGCCGGGAGGGGCGAAGGGGCGCGGCACCCGGCAGCAACTTGCCGTGTTCGGCCATCGCGCCCCCTTGTCCCTCAACCGCCCAAGCCCCTATAAGCCGAAAGTTCCGTGGGGGCGGCTGAGTCGTGCCCCGAACGTGCTGTGGCATAGGGCAGGGGTGAACTTCGAATGGCTTTTCTGAGCGGTCTTTTCTCGTCGGATATGGCGATCGACCTCGGCACCGCCAACACATTGGTTTACGTGAAGGGCCGGGGGGTTATCCTCAACGAGCCTTCCGTGGTGGCCTATCACACCAAGGGCGGGCGCAAGGAAGTGCTGGCTGTGGGTGAAGACGCCAAGCTGATGCTGGGCCGCACACCCGGCAGCATCGAGGCGATCCGGCCGATGCGCGAGGGTGTCATCGCCGACTTCGACACTGCCGAAGAGATGATCAAACACTTCATTCGCAAGGTTCACAAGCGCACCACGTTTACCAAGCCAAAGATCATTGTCTGCGTGCCCCATGGCGCGACGCCGGTGGAGAAGCGAGCCATTCGTCAGTCTGTGCTGAGCGCGGGCGCGCGGCGGGCCGGGTTGATTGCCGAGCCGATTGCGGCGGCGATTGGCGCGGGCATGCCGATCACCGATCCGACCGGCAACATGGTGGTGGATATCGGCGGGGGCACCACCGAGGTGGCCGTGCTTTCGCTGGGCGATATTGTTTATGCGCGCTCTGTCCGCGTGGGCGGAGACCGGATGGATGAGGCGATTGTCAGCTACCTGCGCCGCCAGCATAACATCCTGATCGGGGACGCCACCGCCGAGCGGGTGAAAACCTCGATCGGCACGGCGCGGATGCCCGACGACGGGCGCGGGGCCTCGATGCAGATCCGTGGCCGCGATTTGTTGAACGGCGTGCCGAAGGAAACCGAGATCAATCAGGCGCAGGTGGCCGAGGCCCTCAGCGAGCCGGTGCAGCAGATTTGCGAGGCGGTGATGACCGCGCTGGAAGCCACCCCGCCCGACCTGGCCGCTGATATCGTTGACCGGGGCGTGATGCTAACCGGGGGCGGCGCGCTGTTGGGCGAGTTGGACCTTGCGCTGCGCGAGCAGACGGGGCTTGCCATCTCGGTGGCCGACGAGTCACTCAATTGTGTGGCCTTGGGCACCGGCAAGGCGCTGGAATATGAAAAACAGCTCAGGCATGTGATAGACTACGACAGCTGAGGCCGCACGCTGGGGAGCGGCCTTGCGGAAAGGCTGCCCGCTTGGCGAAGAGAGACACGAACATTGACTATGTCAGCCCGGTCAGGCGCATCCTGACCGTTGTGCTCGTGGTGCTCTGCTTCGGGCTCTTTCTGCTGTGGCGGATCGACAGCCCACGGGTGGAGCGGTTTCGCAGCAATCTGATCGACGCGGTGGTGCCGAGCTTTGAGTGGGCGAGTGTGCCCGCGACGAAGGTTGGCAACATGGCCGACAGCTTCCAGAGCTACAATCGGCTCTACGAGCAGAACCAGGAGCTGCGGCGCGAGTTGCAGCAGATGAAGGCGTGGAAAGAGGCTGCGGTGCAGCTTGAGCAGCAAAACGCCAAGCTGCTGGCGCTGAACAACCTGCGGCTGGACCCGCGGCTGACCAGCGTGTCGGGCGTGGTGATTGCCGATAGCGGCTCGCCCTTTCGCCAGTCCGTGCTGCTGAATGTGGGCCGGCGCGATGGCATTCGCGATGGCTGGGCGGTGATGGACGGGCTGGGGCTGGTGGGGCGGATTGCCGGGGTTGGTGAGCAGACCTCTCGTGTGATCCTGCTGACCGATGCCGCCAGCCGCATACCGGTGACGGTGCAGCCTTCGGGCCAGCATGCGATGCTGGCGGGTGACAACCGCGCCGCGCCGCCGCTGGATTTTATCGAAGATCGCGACACCGTGCAGCCGGGCGACCGGGTTGTGTCTTCCGGCGATGGCGGAGTGTTCCCGGCCGGGCTGCTGGTGGGGCAACTGGTGGAAGGGCGTGACGGGCGGCTGCGCGTGCGGCTTTCAGCGGACTACGAGCGGCTCGACTTTTTGCGGGTGCTGCGCAGCCACGAGGCCGAGGTGATTGCCGATCCCGGCGGGCTGATCCTGACGCATGAGGGCCAGCCGAACCCGCATCCAGAAGAGGTGAGCCAGGCCGAGGGAGGCTCGGATGGTTGACCCCGTCACAGCGCGCATCTGGACCTATCGCGCTGCCTTTTTGGGCCTGTGCATGGCCTTGGCCTTCTTCCGCCTGCTGCCGCTCGACACCACGGCGGGCGGCATGCCCGGCCCCGATGTGATGTTGGCGCTCACCTTCGCATGGGTGCTGCGCCGCCCGGCCTTTGTGCCCCCTGCCCTCATCGTTGGCGTCTTCCTGATGGCAGATTTCATCTTTCAGCGCCCGCCGGGGCTTTGGGCGCTGCTGGTGCTACTGGGCGCAGAGTTTTTGCGCGCGCGGCAGGGCCTTTCACGCGAGTTGCCGTTTCCGTTGGAGTGGGCAATGGCGGGCGTTTTGATGGTGGTGCTGATGGTGGCGAACATGGCGCTGCTGGCCCTGTTCATGGTGCCGCGCCCGCCGCTGGGGGTGGCGATGTTGCAGATGGGCATGACGCTTGTGACATACCCGCTGGTGGTGGCGGCTTCACACATGCTCTTTGGGCTGCGCAAGGCGGCACCGGGTGAGGTGGATGCGTTGGGGCACCGGCTATGAGGCGCGCGCCAAAGGATACCGAGGAAAGCGTTCGCAAGATCACCCGGCGCGGGCTGGTGATGGGCGGGCTGATGGGCGGCTTTGCCACGCTGCTGGCGGGCCGTATGCGCTACATGCAGGTGGAACAGGCCGACACCTTCCGGCTGCTGGCCGAGGAAAACCGGATCAAGTTTTCGCTCATCCCGCCGGAGCGCGGGCTGATCTTTGATCGCAACGGGCGGCCGATTGCGGTGAACGAACAGATCTATCGCGTGGTGATCGTGCCCGAGGATGCCGGCGATATCGAGAACACGCTGGCGCGGCTGCGCAAGATCATCCCGATCTCCGATGAGGAGATGGCGGAGGCGCTGGAGGAAATCCGCAAATCCTCGCCCTTCCTCGAATACACCATCGCCGACCGGCTGAGCTGGCAGCAGCTTTCGGAGGTGGCGGTGAACGCCCCTGCCCTGCCCGGCATTTCGCCCGAAGTTGGCCTTTCGCGGCATTACCCGATGCTCGAAGATCTGGCCCATGTGATTGGCTACGTGGGCCGGGTCAGTGACTATGACCTGAGCAAGATCGAAGACCCGGACCCGCTGCTGAAATTGCCGCAGTTTCAGATTGGCAAGACCGGCGTGGAATCCAAGTGGGAGGAGCCGCTGCGGGGCAAGGCGGGCAACCGGCGGATCGAGGTGAACGCCTCAGGCCGGGTGATGCGCGAGCTGGACCGGCAGCAAGGCGTTTCGGGCACCGATTTGCAGCTGACCATCGACAGCCAGCTGCAAAACTTCGTGCAGGCGCGGCTTGGCGATGAGAGCGCCTCGGCGATGGTGATGGATGTGACCAATGGCGATTTGCTGGCCATCGGCTCGGCCCCGTCGTTTGACCCGAACCTTTTTGTGCGCGGCATATCGGTGGCCGACTACCGAGGCCTCACCGAAGACGACCACCGCCCGCTGGCCAACAAGGCGGCGCAGGGCCTTTATCCGCCGGGCTCGACCTTCAAGATGGTCACCGCGCTGGCCGCCGTGGAGGCGGGCGTGGTGACGGCGGGCGAGACGTTTTATTGCCCGGGCCACAAGGAGGTTTCGGGCCGCCGCTTCCATTGCTGGAAACGCTCGGGCCATGGCTGGGTGGATCTTGATGCATCGCTCCAGCAGAGCTGTGACGTCTACTACTACGAGCTGGCGCTGAAGGCGGGGATCGAGAACATCTCGGCGATGGCCAAGAAGCTCGGCATTGGCGTGCGCCATGATGTGCCGATGAGCGCCGTGGCCGAGGGGATCGCCCCGACGAAGGCGTGGAAGGCGGAGCGCTACGATCAGGATTGGGTGGTGGGCGACAGTCTGAACGCCTCGATCGGGCAGGGCTTTGTGCTGGCCTCGCCGCTGCAACTCGTGGTGATGGCCTCACGGCTGGCCAGTGGCACACAGATCGAGCCGCGGCTCATCAAATCGGTCGACGGGCGCGAAACCGAGGTGAAGGGGCTGGAGCCGCTGGATATTTCGCCGACCGCGCTGCAACAGGTGCGCAAGGGCATGTACAACGTGGTGAACTCCTCCCGGGGCACCGCGCGGAGCAGCCGGATTGTGGCCGAGGGCATGACCATGGCGGGCAAGACCGGCACCAGCCAAGTGCGCTCGGTCGTGGTGCGCAACCAAGATGTGCCGTGGGAGCAGCGAGACCATGCGCTGTTTGTCGCCTTTGCGCCTTACGATAACCCGAAATACGCGGTTTCGGTGGTTGTGGAGCATGGCGGCGGGGGCTCGGCGGTGGCTGCGCCGATCGCCCGCGATGTGATGCTTCAGGCGCTCTACGGCGGGCTGCCGCCGCTGGAAGCCTACCCGAAGGCGAGCCGCTGGCAGGTGCAGGAAATGCGCAAGGATCTGAAGCTGCGCGAAGACCTGCGGCAGGAAGCCAGCGACCGGGCATGAGGGAGCGCGCGGCGTGAGCTATCTTGAATACAACCGCGAGACGGTGCCGACCGGCCTGAGCAAGGTGCTCTACATCAACTGGGCGCTGGTGGTGCTGCTTGTGGCCGTGTGCTCCGTGGGCTTCCTGATGCTCTTCTCGGTGGCCGGGGGCACGCTGAGCCCTTGGGCGGAGCCGCAGATGAAGCGCTTTGCCCTTGGCCTCGTGCTGATGTTTCTTGTGGCGATGGTGCCGATTTACTTTTGGCGCAACCTGGCCTTGCTGGCCTATCTCGGATCGCTGCTGCTGCTCGTGTTCGTTGAACTTTTTGGCGATATCGGGATGGGGGCGCAGCGCTGGATCGACCTTGGGTTCATGCGGCTTCAGCCATCGGAGGTGGCCAAGATCACCCTCGTGATGCTGCTTGCGGCTTATTACGACTGGCTGGACGTGGGCAAGACATCGCGGCCACTCTGGGTGGTTTTGCCAGTGCTGATCATCCTCGTGCCAACGGCGCTGGTGCTGCGCCAGCCCGACCTTGGCACCGCGCTGCTGCTTGTCGTCGGCGGGGCGATGGTGATGTTTTGCGCCGGGGTGCACTGGCTTTACTTCGGCGTGGTCTTCGCCTCGGGGGCGGGGCTTGTGACGGCGGTTCTGGCCTCACGCGGGACGGCGTGGCAGCTGCTCAAGGACTATCAGTATCGCCGGATCGACACCTTCCTCGATCCGGAGTCCGACCCGTTGGGAGCGGGCTATCACATCACCCAATCCAAGATCGCCCTCGGCTCGGGCGGATGGACAGGGCGCGGGTTGATGGAGGGCACGCAGAGTCGGCTCAACTTTTTGCCCGAGAAACATACAGACTTCATCTTCACCACGCTGGCCGAGGAGTTTGGCTTTGTCGGGGGCGTGTCGCTGTTGCTGCTTTACGTGCTGATCATCGTGTTCTGCGTGGCCTCGGCGCTGAAGAACCGCGACCGGTTTTCGTCCCTGCTGACGCTGGGGATTGCGGGGACGTTCTTTTTGTTCTTCGCGGTCAACATGAGCATGGTGATGGGCCTCGCACCGGTGGTGGGCGTGCCTTTGCCGCTGGTGAGCTATGGCGGCTCGGCGATGATCGTGCTGCTGGGGGCCTTTGGGCTGGTGCAGAGCGCGCATGTGCATCGACCGCGAGGGCGCGGATAGCTCTTTGCGGCCTTGCCTGACGGCGCGGCCGCGCATCGCATCTGCGAAGAGGGCCGCACGGGCCGATGAGCGGCTTGGCGGCGGGTGCGGGCGCAGATAGGGTCCGCGGCATGACCCTGAATATTCTCTTCTCCGCCCGCCCGACCTTCTGGAAGCAATACGAAGCCCCCCTGCCCCGCGCCTTGGCCGAGGCCGGGATTGACGCGCAGGTGTTTCAACCCGGCGACGTGGCGGCGGAGGATGTGGATTACATCGTTTTTGCGCCCAATGGCCCGGTAGAGGATTTTGCGCCCTTCACCCGCGCCAAGGCCGCCTTGAGCCTTTGGGCCGGTGTGGAGCAGATCGTGGGCAACGACACGCTGGCGATGCCTCTGGCGCGGATGGTGGACACTTCGCTGACCGAGGGCATGGTGGAATGGGTGACGGGGCAGGTGCTGCGCCACCATCTCGGGATCGACCGGCATATCGTGAACCCCGAACATGAGTGGAAATTCGTGATCCCGCCACTGGCGCGTGACCGGGTGGTGACGGTCTTGGGCACAGGTGCCTTGGGCACGGCCTGCGCCGAGGCGCTGGTGGCGCTGAACTTCAGGGTCAGGGGCTGGTCGCGGAGCGAAAAGCAGATTGCCGGGGTTGAGAGCTTTTCGGGCGATGCGGGCTTGATGGCGGCCTTGGAGGGCGCCGAGATTGTGGTGCTGCTATTGCCCGACACGCCCGCAACGGAGAATGTGATGGGCGCGCGCGCCTTTGCGGCGATGGCGGAGGGGGGATGTGTGATCAACCCCGGGCGCGGGCCGCTGATTGACGATGCGGCGCTTGTTGCAGCGCTGGACTCCGGGCAGCTGGCCCATGCGACGCTGGATGTGTTTCGCGAGGAGCCGTTGCCGGAGGGGCACCCGTTTTGGGCGCACCCCAAGGTAACGGTGACGGCGCATACAGCCTCGGAAACACGGCCATGGAGTGCGAGCCAGTCGGTTGCGGAGAATATCCGCCGGGCTGAGGCCGGGGAGCCGTTGATTGGCTTGGTGGATCGGGGCGCGGGGTACTGAGGCATCATCCTCGGGCCTGGCCCGGGGATCTCCCCGCCAAGAGGTCCTCGGGTCGAGCCCGAGGATGACGGTGCGCTTCTGCTGGCGGGATGGAGTTACTCCGGCGCTTCCGCCTCCAGCGTAAGCGGGGCCACGGGGGCCTCAAGATCTGCCGTGGTGAGCGGCTCGGTGGGCCGGGCGAGGCGGTTGCGGGTGCACCACAGAAGCCGCTCTTCGGCGCGGGTGATGGCCACGTAGGCGAGGCGTTTCCACAGCGGTTGGCCGGCCTCTTCGCGGCCCATGCGGGCGGCGACGAAGAGATCGGGGGCGAAGACCTGAACGGAGGGCCATTGTGACCCCTGCGCCTTGTGGATCGTCACCGCCGCCCCATGCAGGAAGGTCGCGCCCATGCGGGCGGCGTAGGGGATGAAGGGCTCTTCCTCGTCGGGCAGTTCGATTTTTACGATGGAAGCCGCAGAGACCTGCGGTTGCTCGGCCCCGATGACGTGGAGCTTGGAGAAACCCGCCTTCTTGCCCGGCCCGAGGTAGACGACCTGTGCGCCCTTGATCAAGCCACGCGCCTCAAGGTCGAGCCGCTTTTTGCGGTGCTTCATTGGCAGCTCGATCCCATCGCAGATCAGCGGCTCGCCGGGCAGCAGCGCGTCAGGCGGAGCGTGGTAGGCGGCGCGGAAGGCGTGGATGAGGCGGATGCGGGTGTTGTTGCGCCAGACCAGCACGGGAGAGCGGGCCATGAGCGCGGCCTCGACCCGCTCGGCCATCACCACGCGGTCGTCGGCACGGGCCTTGTCGGCCACCATCTGCTCGAAGTCCTGAAAGGACAGGGCGGGATCGGCAAGCGCGTGGGCGAGGTCTAGAATGGGGTTGTCATCGGCCTGCCGGTGGATGCGGTGCAGTTCGAGACGGCGCTTTTCGGGCAGGCGGTCGAAGACCATGTTGCCCGATTGCTTGACCGGCGCGAGCTGGGCCGGGTCGCCGAAGAGGACCAGCGCCTGAAAGATCTCGCGCAGGTCTTCGAATTGATCATCCGAGAGCATGGAGCTTTCGTCGATGAAGCCGATATCGAGCGGCTCTTCGCGGCGCTTCCAGCCGGTGATGAAGTCGGAGCCGCGAAGGCCGGCGGAGGCCAGCGCGGCGGGCACCGATTTGTGGGTTTGATAGACGGCAAAGGCGCGGTCCAGCGCGGCCTCTGTCAGGCCTTCCATCGGCTCGGGGCGCTCACCCTGCCCTGCCAGCCATTCAGCGATGCGTTCATACTCGGGGTCATAGACCGGCGTGTAGAGGATGCGGTGGATGGTGGTGGCCGCGACGCCGCGATTGCGGAGCACCGAGGCGGCCTTGTTGGTGGGGGCGAGGATGGCGAGGGTGCGGCGATCCTTGCGGGGTTTGCCCTCCCAATCGCCCGAGATCACATCCACCCCGGCTTCGGCCAGCGCATCGGCCAGCCGGGCGAGCAGCAGGGTTTTGCCCGAGCCGGCCTTGCCCATCACCGCCGTCACGCTGCCCTTGCCCTCGGCCATTGGGGTCGTTGTCTCGTTATCGAGATCGACACCGTGGCGACGCAGCACATCGGACAGGGTATCCCAGGCTTGGGCCTGATCGTCGGACAGGTGGAGTGCGGGGAGGGTCATGGGGCGGAGACTATAGCCTTTCGGGTGCACATTGAATCGCTTATTCGCTGCCTCTTCCCGCGGTCGAACGCGAAAAGCGCTGCAGGGTTCAACGATCAGAACCCGAAAGGCTTTAGTTGCTCCGCCCCCGGGCTGCTAGGCCGAAACCGCCTCGCGCGCGCCGGAAAGGCGGCCAAAGGCGCGGTCGAACCAGTGGCGGGAAAGCGCCGGGCTGAGGCCTGCCTTGCGTGCCATGGCGAGGCGGGTGGGCTCGGACATTTGCCACAGCCCGACAGAGATGGCCTCGCGCCCCGTGCCGGAGGTGCCGAGCACGGTGGGGGGCCAGCCAAGCCGGGCGTAGATGCGCACCATTCGGGCATCGAACACACCGACCGCGTCGGTCAGGTGAAAGCCCTGCCCCAGTTCGGCCCCGCCCAGCATGAGCGCGGCGGCCACCCGCCCCTCGGCCTCGGGCGCGAGGCAGAAACGGGTGCATTCCCAGATCAGCGGGTGGGAAATGGTGACGCCATCGGTGAGGTGGGTGAAGTGATCGTTCACCATGCAGGGAGCGATGGTGGGCAAAAACCGCATGGACCCGCCGTGGCTGCCATCGGCGCGTTGCCAGATGACATAGAGCGGGTTCATCGCGTCATAGCTATCCCGCTCCGCCCCATCGGCATCGACCGTGACCGCCCAGCCCAGCCGATCCGAGAATTGCCGGGCGCGGTCGCGGAACATGGTCTCACGCAGTTTGGGAAACTTGGAAAGCTCTTCACCGTAGATATAGCGCAACATTGGGACTCCCTCCGTCATGGTTGCTTGGAACGGGAGTCAGATTAGGAATTTATCGTTAAGGTTGTTAAGAAGCTAAATTCGACACGTTAAGATTGCATAAATCTTTTGCCGATCTGCTCAGAAAACCAGCCGTCCTTGCGCCAATGCGAGTGCCACCGCGTGGGTCGTGTTCATCGCGCCGAGCTTATAGCGGGCCCCTTCGATGTAGACGCGCAGGGTGTGTTCGGAGATTTCGAGGCTTTCGGAGGCTTGGGCCCGGCTGTAGCCGAGGGCCAGAAGGGTCAGCGCGTCGCGCTCGCGGGGGGACAGCGCTCTGGCGGTGGACTTGGCGGTGCCGCCATTCTCGATTTCGAGGGCTTTCTGGTTGAGATAATGGGCCGCAAGGATGAGGTCTCGGGTGTGGGCCTCGGTGAAGCGCGTCCACTTCGTGTCACTGGCGTTATGGGACACGGTAAACATGGCGAACTGCCCGGAGGGCCCGCGGATGGGCACGGTGTAGCCCTGATTGCCGACCCCGGCATTTTGCGCCTCGCCCATGAAATCGCGGCTGACTTTGCCCGACCAATCGAGCCGCCGCCAATCGACCGGGTGAAAACGCTGGTAGCAGCCCACAACCACCGGGTCGATCCGGTCATATCCGTTGGAAAGGTACTGATCGACCCAGTCGGTGGAATAAGTCAGCGCGGCGTATTGCCCGCCGGATGCGTTGACGGAGTGATAAACGACGTGCTCGACCTCGTAGATATCGCGCAGATCGAAGACGCTGGCTTGCACATCGTCAAGCGTGCTCGCCTGCTGCAAGCCCTCGATAAACTGTTCCAGCACAGCTGCCATCGCCGTCCGCCGAAGCGTCTCCCCTGAACGATGCAGGCGCGCAGCCCGTCTCATGACGCGCGACGTCGATCGTCTCCAGCAGCTTCCCCTCCAGCGCGGTCAGCTTGTTACGCTCTGCATAGGTCCGCAGATCGGCCAAGACGTCGAGTACCCACTCGTGTTTCATAGGCAGCCTCAATCCTAAAGGTTAACGATATATTAACACAACCCTAGCATGTGATTTCGCCCGGGAAAATTCGCGGAAAAGCGGTCCCCTGAAATGGGGAGATGGCAATTTCTATGCACTTAGTTGCGATGTTTAGTAAATCAGCCAAAGAAAATCGGGAGACTGGGCATCTCCCGATGAAAATAAAACACAACCTTAGCGAGCATTTCCCGCCGCGCAGGAGGGGTGCGCGGCGGGGTCTCGGAGCTGTGTTCAGAGGCCGTTGCCGCGGGCTTCGAGCGCGTCTTCGAGGGTGCGCAGGCCGGTCTTTGGGGCCTGCACCAGCACCGCCATGTTGCCGGGCTTGTGCTCGTTCTTCAGCATCTTCATGTGGGCTGCCGGGATCTCGTCCCAGGGGAACACCTCGGACATGCAGGGATCGAGCCGGCGCTCAACCATCAGGCGGTTGGCCGATGCGGCCTGCTTGAGGTTGGCGAAGTGGGAGCCTTGCAGGCGCTTCTGGTGCATCCACATGTAGCGCACGTCGAAGGTGGTGTTGAACCCGGAGGTGCCCGCGCAGATCACCACGATGCCGCCCTTTTTGACGACCAGCGTGGAGACAGGGAAGGTCGCCTCGCCGGGGTGCTCGAAGACCATGTCGACGCTGACGCCCTTGCCGGTGATATCCCAGATCGCCTTGCCGAACTTGCGGGCCTCCTTCAGCCACTCGTTATACTCGGGGCTGTTCACCGTGGGGAGCTGGCCCCAGCAGTTGAAGTCTTTCCGGTTGATGACGCCCTTTGCGCCCTGATCCAGCACGAACTGGCGCTTGCTCTCGTCCGAGATCACACCGATGGCATTGGCGCCCGCCGTGTTGGCAAGCTGGATCGCGTAGGAGCCGAGGCCGCCCGAGGCGCCCCAGACCAGCACGTTCTGGCCCGGCTTCAGCTCATGCGGGTGGTGGCCGAAGAGCATGCGGTAGGCGGTGGCCAGCGTGAGGGTATAGCAGGCGCTTTCTTCCCACGTCAGGTGGCGCGGGCGCGGCATGAGCTGCTGGGCCTGCACGCGGGTGAACTGGGCGAAGGAACCATCGCCGGTTTCGTACCCCCAGATCCGCTGGGTGGGCGAGAACATCGGGTCGCCGCCGTTGCACTCTTCGTCGTCGCCGTCGTCCTGGTTGCAGTGGATCACCACCTCGTCGCCGACCTTCCAGCGCTTCACCTTGTCACCGACCTTCCAGACGATGCCCGAGGCGTCGGAACCCGCGATGTGATAGGCCTCCCCATGCACGTCAAACGGGCTGATCGGCTGGCCGAGACCGGCCCAGACGCCGTTGTAGTTGACGCCTGCGGCCATGACGAGAACGAGCACCTCGTGGCTGTCGATCTCCCATGTGTCGACCACTTCCTTCTGAAACGACACATCCGGCTCGCCGTGACGCTCGCGGCGGATCGCCCATGCATACATCTTGGGCGGCACGTAGCCCATCGGGGGCATTTCGCCGATTTCGTAGAGTTCTTTCTCCTCGGCCTCGTAAGCGGCCTGCGGGGCTTCGGTGGTGTCCAGAGCCATGGTTTCTCTCCTCAGGTCGTTCTGCGGCGCAGAATCGCGCCTTGATCTCACGAGGTTCTACGAATGCCTGCGCAAGATTGCAATACGGCTGACGTCTAATTTGTAATTTTATGTCTCACTGGATTTTGGATCGGCGTCAGCCTGGGCAGTGTACTTCGCAGCTGCATCATCGGCAGGCAGGAGTCTGGAGCGTGGCAAGGTTGCATCTGCAGCATCTGTAACCTGCGCCAACTGCGGGGCAACGGAGGCCGCGTAGAAAGCAAAAAGTGCAGCTTCTTCACGGATAACGGCGATACCCTCCGGGGTTTCAGACAGCAGGTTGCGGTCGCGCAGGATTCGCAGGGCATTTTCCAGCGCGTAGGCCGGGTTGGCGCGGGGGACGTGCAGCACCACATCGGCGGCTTCCAACTGGCGGATCCGGGCGTTCCACCGGCGCTCCAGTTCGGCGCGCGACAGCGGCTCTTCGGCCTCGGTCAGCAGGGTGGCCAGCAGCGGCACCGGCAGCACCGGCATCACCGCCTCGATCCGGCGCATCAACTCGCCCCCCAACGCCTCGGTATCGCCGGGAAAGCTGGCCAGCGAGAGCGGATCGCCAAAGCTCACCGCCGCGTAGCCAAGATGGTGAGACATGCCCCGCACCCGAAGCACCAGCCGCCGGAGAAGCCAGCGGAAGACCACGCGGATGCGAGTGGGAAAGCCGCCGCCGCCCTGCGCGGCGATGAGCACGCGGTCTTCCAGCACCCTGTCGTAGTTGAGGGCGGTGGGCACGAAGACAACTTCGGTGCCATCCTGCGCGGCCTCGGTGATATAGGCCAGCAGCCCCAGCTTGGCCTCGCCGGGCGCGCCGGTGAGAGAAAGCCGCCCCTCGGGGAACATTGCCTGCGTCACATGGGCCCGCGTGGCCACTCCGACATAGGTGGCCAGCACCGTGCGATAGAGTTCGCCACGGGATTTGCGGCGGATGAAGTAGGCACCCATTGCCCGGATCAGCGTGCGCAGCGGCCAGACCCGCGCCCATTCTCCCACGGCATAGGAGAGCGTGGTGCGTTGGGCCACGAGGTAGGTGACGAGCACGTAATCCATGTTGGAGCGGTGGTTCATGACGTAGACGACAGTGGCGTCGGTCGGGATGGCCGCCAGCTTGGCCTCATCCAGCCGCGCAAGGCGGACGCGGAAGAGCGAGGTGGCCAGCCATTTGGCGGCGCGTATGGCAAAGCCGAAGTAGGCGAAGGCGGAGAAGCCGGGCACGATCTCGCGGGCGTAGCGGCGGGCCTGCTCGAATGCGACCTCTTCGGGGATGCCCTCGGCCTTGGCGTGCGCGGTGACGGCGGCGAGCACTTGGGGCGCGTAGGTCACACGTTGGATCGTGTCGCGCCGGCGGGCCAGTTTGAAGGGTTCGATGGGGCGGGCAAGGCGGGTGTTGAGCCGGGCCACGGCCTTCTCCAGCCGCCGCCGAAAGAACCAGCGGACGGACGGGAACAGGAAGTGCGAGGCAAAGGTGACGCCAGCAAACAGCAGGATCAGGAGAAAGAGCCAGAGAGGGAGCGAGACCGTCTGCGTCATGAGAAGAGAGTTGCAGGTGCCGCGCCCCGGGTAAATCCCCGGCAGAGGCCGCCGAATGCGCCGTGGTTTGGCAGATTTGCGGCATCCCTGCCCTCGCCGCGTTGCAGCGAATTGACAATGGTATAATCTTTCGCCAGAAACACGTCGAACGGAATATTCTTGCTCAACCGATTCATCGGAGGCCCATCATGTCGCAACCGCAGCAAAAAGACCGCCCATGGCTGTTCCGGACCTATGCCGGGCACTCCACTGCCACCGCCTCCAACGCGCTTTACCGCGCCAACCTCGCCAAGGGGCAGACCGGCCTTTCGGTGGCCTTCGACCTGCCGACGCAGACGGGCTACGACAGTGACGATCCGCGCGCCAAGGGCGAAGTGGGCAAGGTGGGGGTGCCGGTGGCGCATTTGGGCGACATGCGGGCGCTGTTTGCCGATATTCCGCTGGAGCAGATGAACACCTCGATGACGATCAACGCGACCGCGCCGTGGTTGCTGGCGCTCTACATCGCGGTGGCCGAAGAGCAGGGCGCGGATGTGTCGAAGCTGCAAGGGACGGTGCAGAACGACATCATCAAGGAATACCTGAGCCGTGGCACTTATGTGTGCCCGCCCAAGCCCTCGCTGAAGCTCATCACCGACGTCGCGGCCTACTGCTACACCAATGTGCCCAAGTGGAACCCGATGAACGTGTGTTCCTACCACCTGCAAGAGGCGGGGGCGACGCCGGAGCAGGAGCTGGCCTTCGCGCTGGCTACGGCGATTGCGGTGCTGGATGCGCTGAAGGGGCAGGTGCCGGAGAAGGACTTTCCGGTGCTTGTGGGGCGGATCTCGTTTTTCGTGAACGCGGGCATCCGGTTTGTGACCGAGATGTGCAAGATGCGCGCCTTCGTGGACCTCTGGGATGAGATCTGCCGGGAGCGCTACGGGGTGGACGACCCGAAGATGCGGCGCTTTCGCTATGGCGTGCAGGTCAACAGCCTTGGGCTGACGGAGCAGCAACCGGAGAATAACGTTTATCGCATTCTCATCGAAATGCTGGCTGTGACGCTGAGCAAGAAGGCGCGGGCAAGGGCGGTGCAGCTTCCGGCGTGGAACGAGGCGCTGGGGCTGCCGCGCCCGTGGGATCAGCAATGGTCGCTCCGGATGCAGCAGATCATGGCCTATGAAACCGACCTGCTGGAATACGGCGACCTGTTTGATGGCAACCCGGCGGTCGATGCCAAGGTGGAGGCGCTGAAGGAAGGTGCCCGCGCGGAGCTGGCGCAACTCGACGGGATGGGCGGCGCGATTGCGGCGATTGATTACATGAAGGCGCGGCTGGTGGAGAGCAATGCCGAGCGGCTGGGCCGGGTGGAAACGGGCGAAACCGTGGTGGTGGGCGTCAACCGCTGGGCCGAGGGCGAACCCTCGCCGCTGATGGGCGAGGATGGCGGCATCATGACGGTGGACCCGGCGGTTGAGGCCGACCAGATTGCGCGGCTCCAGGCCTGGCGCCAGGACCGGGACGCCGAGGCCGTGGCCAAGGCACTGGAAGCGCTGAAAGCCGCAGCGCAGGCAGGCGAAAACGTGATGGAGCCCTCGATTGCCGCGGCGAAGGCGGGGGCGACGACGGGCGAATGGGCCGGTGCGATGCGGGCCGTGTTTGGCGAGTATCGCGGGCCGACCGGCGTGGCGCGGGCGCCATCCAACCGCACCGAGGGGCTGGACGAGATTCGCGAGGCTGTTGACTTGGTATCGGACCGGCTTGGGCGGCGGCTGAAATTTCTCGTTGGCAAACCGGGGCTGGATGGCCACTCAAACGGGGCCGAGCAGATTGCCTGCCGCGCGCGTGACTGCGGGATGGATATTGCCTATGAGGGCATTCGCCTGACGCCCGAAGAGATTGTGGCCGCCGCGCAGGAACAAGAGGCGCATGTTGTGGGCCTGTCGATCCTTTCGGGTAGCCATTTGCCGCTCATTACCGAAACGCTGGAAAGAATGCGGGAGGCCGGACTTTCGCATATTCCGCTGATCGTGGGCGGTATCATTCCGGATGAGGATGCCAAGGCTTTGAAAGACATGGGCGTTTCCCAAGTGTATACGCCAAAGGATTTTGAGCTGAACCGGATCATGATGGATATCGTTGCACTGGCCGAGCCGCAGGAAGCGGCCGCCTGAGATTGCCGCGCGAGGGCGATTGGCCGGAATTCTGGGGCGAAATGGCTCTTGGAACTCTGACACTTTTAATTCATTTTTAATTCGCTTATGGTGGGCTCTTGCGGGCTGCCTGTATTTTTGGGCGCTATTTAACGTTCCCGCGTAACCACTCACACGATAACCGGAACAACTAGGAAGGGTTTCATAATGGCCGTAAGCCTCAAGGGGATGAACCGCAAAGAGCTGGAAAAGCTGAAAGCGGATGTCGAAAAGGCACTGGAAAAGGCTGCCGAAGAAGATCGCAAAGCTGCGAAAGCCGCTGCTGAAAAGGCCGCGTTGGCCCATGGGTTCAGCCTTGATGAATTGACCGGCGGTGCGGCGAAACGCGGCCGTAAGGGCGCCAAAGCATCGGGCCCGAAAGGCGCGCCGAAGTACGCCAATCCTGACGACAAGAGCCAGACGTGGACTGGGCGCGGCCGTCAGCCCGCCTGGATCAAGTCGGGCCTTGAGGCGGGAAAGTCGCTTGAGGATTTCGCTATCTGAGCCATCTTCTGTGCGGGGCGGACAGAAGAGCCGCCCCCTGACAGACAGAGGGACAGCGCATGACAGTGCATATCGGCGCAAAGCCGGGCGAGATCGCCGAGGTGGTCTTGCTTCCGGGCGATCCGTATCGTGCCCGTTGGGCAGCAGAAACCTTCCTTGAAAAACCCAAGTGCATCAACGAGGTGCGCGGCATGCTGGGATTCACCGGCACGTGGCGCGGCCATGCGGTGACGATCCAGGGCAGCGGCATGGGGATGCCTTCGCTGTCGATCTACGCAAATGAGTTGATCCGCGATTATGGAGCGAAAACGCTCATCCGCATCGGCTCCTGCGGGGCGATGCAGGAGGCCGTTGCGGTGCGGGACGTGGTGCTGGCCATGACGGCGAGCACGCTTTCGACCCCGTCGCGCGGGATATTTCGGGAATTGAACTTCGCGCCCTGTGCCGATTGGTCCCTGCTGCGCGCAGCGGCCAAGGCAGCGGAGGCGAAATCTATCACGACCCATGTTGGCGGCATCTATTCGTCGGATGTGTTTTATGACGAGCGCCCCGATTTGAACGAGCAAATGGAGCGTCACGGAATTCTGGCCGTCGAAATGGAGGCGGCCGAACTTTACACTCTTGCCGCCCGCTACGGTTGCAGGGCGCTTGCCGTGCTTACCGTTTCTGACCATCTGAAAACCCATGAGGCGCTTCCGAGTGATGCGCGCGAAAAGACTTTCGGCGATATGGTCGAAATCGCGTTGGAAGCGGCCTTTCCTGAATAAAGGACTCAAGAAATGAAGAAACGCAAACTTGGTGCGAACGGGCCAGAGGTTTCGGCAATCGGCTTGGGCTGTATGTCATTTGCTGGTTTTTTTGGCGAAACCGATCTGGAAACATCTGTCGCCTGCCTTGATACCGCATGGGCTGCCGGGATCGACTTTTTGGATACGGCGAACATCTACGGCATGGGCCGGTCGGAGAGCGCGATTGGCGAATGGCTGAAGGGCACCGATGCGACGCCGGTGATTGCCACCAAAGCCTCTATCGTGCCCAAGCCGACGCGGCACTATCGCAATGACGAAGACCACCTGCGCAGCGAATTGGAAAAGAGCCTTGAACGGCTGGGCGTGAGCAGTGTTGGCCTATTCTACGCCCATCGGCGAGAGCAGGAGCGGCCGGTGGAGGAGCTGGCTGAAACTATGGCCAAGTTTATGGAAGAAGGGCTGATTGGGGGCTACGGGCTGAGCGAAGTGGCGCCCGCCACCATTCGCCGCGCTCATGCGGTGAAGCCAGTGATGGCGGTGCAGAACGAATATTCGCTCTGGTCGCGCCAACCCGAGATGGGTGTGATTCAGGCCTGCAAAGAGCTGGGCGTGGCTTTTGTGCCTTTCAGCCCGCTGGCGCGCGGCGAGTTGAGCGACACGGTGCCTAACCCCGAGACCATGGCCGAAACCGACTTTCGCCGGAACAGCCCGCGTTGGCAGGAGCCCAACCGCAGCTATAACCAGAAGGCGCTGGACGGTTTCCGCGCCTATGCCGCTGGGCGGGGCGTGCCGACCTCGAAGCTGGCGATGGCTTGGGTGCTGGGCCGCGGCGATCATCTTATCCCGATCCCCGGCACGCGCACGGGCGCGCATTTGCAGGAATGGGTGGACGCCGCAGAGATGGAGCTGACGGCGGAGGATTATGCCGAGATCGAGGCGATCCTGCCGGTAGGGTTTGCCCATGGCGACAGGTATTCTGACGCGCAGACCATCGGGGTTGAGCGCTATTGCTAGCGGTGGGTTTCGCTCACCGATCCGCCCTCACGAACCGTGGGTTCGGTCGTAGCCGTTGACTGGCGGGCTCTGCCAGCCCTCCAGTGCGGCGGGCGGCGGGGCGAACACCTCGCAAAGGAGCGGGTAGCACTGGGCGGTATCAGAGCTGTGCTCTGCGCCGCAGTCGCCGCCCGGGCAGGCGGACAGCCCGGCGAGCAGGTCGATCTCGGCGAAGAGTTCGATGTAATCGCCTTGCCGCGCGGGCGTGGCCTTCATGAAATACTGGCCAGTGTCGGCAGTGAAGCCGGTGCACATGAAGACGTTCAGGACGTCGTGCACCAGAGGCTCGGCACCCTGGATGCCCTCCCCCGTCCATGCGGCGAGGGCGCGGGTGAGGTTGGAGTGGCAGCAGTGGTGGTACTGGCCTCCTGTCAGCAGGGTGTTGGTGTAGGGGTCGCAGCGGGTGCCGATGACATCATGCACCCGGCCGCCGAATTCATCTGCCCCATACCAGGCAAGGCTGTCGGCGGTGAGGGTGGCCATGGGACGAAGCGTGGGGAAGGATGACCACATGCGATCGCCCGTGGTGATATGCGTGCCATGCAGTGCCCGGGTTTTGCCCGAGTAGAAGCGCTCGGAAAGATTGGCGAGGTTCCACAGATTCAAATCGCCCACCTGCCCGCCCTCCGGACAGGAAATGCGCAGGAACTGGCCGGCCCGCACCGGAATGCAGCGCGCCTCGCGGGGCGGCACAAGCTCTTCGCCGGTTTTGCGGGCCTGCGCGCGGGCACGGCTGTATAGCCCAAGGTCCGGCTGCGGCAGGCTGTGCGGCGAATAGCAAATGACCGGCGGCACCGCGCGGGCGGCCTCGGCATAATCGGGCTCTTGTGTGCTCATGATGGGGCTCAGGGGATTGTGACTGCTCGGCGTGAATGTAAGCAGACAGTTGCGCCCAGTGAAAGGGCACGGGCGCAGCAGGCCGCGCAATCGGCGGGCATTAACTGGATTTCAAGGTAACAGGGGGATGACAGGGCGGAAGACAGCAGTCTAGGGTGGAGTTGAGCACGTACGACCCAACACCCGAATGGCAGTCAACGGAGGTATAATGCTTCTGCCCGCACTTGGTTCCGTCCTCTCCGCAATTTTTTTGTCCGGGCCTGTCGACGCCCCGCCGGAGGTACCCGCCAAGGTGATCCCGGCCTACGCAACGGCCAAGCTCATCAGCCCCGAGCCACATTCGGGCGACTTGAAACGCGGCTTTCTCAACGCCCTGAACAAGCAGTATCCGACGAACAACTGCCCTTCTGGCTTTCGCTCCAACCTGCGCAAATTTCCCGAGGTCGAGATTTGTGTGACCTACAGCGACTTTCGCGGGGCCTGCAAACGGCTGCGGGAAGATGCCTTCAATTGCCAAATGGCCTTTACCATCGGCGTTGCCTCTCCCACCCATCCGGGCGTTTTGGGCAAGCTGAAAAAGACCACCACCGAGATTGAACGGGAAGACCTGATCTTTACCCACGACTGGCGCGGCTGGCGCTGGCAGGCGGAGGGCGACGCGGTGGACGCGCTGGTGCCTGCCGAGTTTCGGGGCCGTCAGCCATTTTCGCGCGAAGAGGCAATGCGGCACTGACTTGCGCGCTCAGGGCTGGCGCGGGCAGACCATGCGGTGCGGCGGCGCGTCTATGTTTTGCGAGACTGTCGGCGGGATCACGTCCCAACGCATGTGCTGGTAGCTCCAGACCCGGGTAACATCATCTTGCTGAGACAGCGCGTGGACCTCGAAGTTATACTCGCGCCTCGGGTGGCGCAGGCTCCACGAAAAACTGTTGCGCATGAAGGCAGTGGCTCCATGCTTGGCCGCTTCGGCACACATCGCCCGGCGGCTTGTTAGCTCTCCTGCGACGACCATCGCCAAAGTGCCCGCAAGCAGCGCGACACCCAATGCCCAAACGGGGCGGGCACCGCGCCATTTGAGAAAGAGCAAACCGCCCAGGCCAGCGAGGAGAAAGCCACCGAGCGCCCAAGGTGCCAGCTCGGCGGCGAGCGCAGGGGCACGCAGGATGCGGCCCATCAGAAAGAGCGCGGAGGGAGGGAAGGCGGCGCCGGCAAGCGCGATCAGGGGGCTTCCGGCCATTGTGCCTGCCAGCAGGGCAAAGCCTGAGAGTTGAACAGCGATGCGCCCTGCCCTGCCCCGCGCGCCTTGATGGCGCAGCCCGGCACAGAACCAAAGCCAACCGGCTGCTCCGGCGAGCCATGCCACGACGGCGCAGGCAAGGAGCCAGAGCATCACGGCGCGTTAGACGAAAGACGCAACCGCCGGCGCCACGGGAGTGGTGCGGGCCGTGCCCTTACCACGCCCCACGGCGCTGACGGCAAGGCGCATCACACCACCCGCTCGACCATCATCTTCTTGATATGCGCGATGGCCTTGGCCGGGTTCAGGCCCTTGGGGCAGGTCTTGGCGCAGTTCATGATGGTGTGGCAGCGGTAGAGCTTGAAGGGGTCTTCCAGCTCGTCCAGCCGCTCGCCGGTGGCCTCGTCACGGCTGTCGATGATCCAGCGATAGGCGTGGAGCAGCGCGGCGGGGCCGAGGTAGCGATCGGAGTTCCACCAGTAGCTCGGGCAGGCGGTGGAGCAGGAGGCGCACATCACGCATTCATAGAGGCCGTCGAGCTTCTTGCGGTCTTCGATGCTTTGCTTCCACTCCTTCTCGGGGCGCTGCGTCTTGGTTTCCAGCCAGGGCATGATCGAGGCGTGCTGGGCGTAGAAATGGGTGAGGTCGGGGATGAGATCCTTGACCACCGGCATATGCGGTAGCGGGTAGATCTTCACGTCGCCCTTGATCTCGTCCATGCCATAGATGCAGGCCAGCGTGTTGATGCCGTCGATGTTCATCGCGCAGGAACCGCAGATGCCCTCGCGGCAGGAGCGGCGGAAGGTGAGCGTGGGGTCGATCTCGTTCTTGATCTTGATCAGCGCGTCCAGAACCATCGGGCCGCATTGGTCCATGTCGATGAAATAGGTATCGACCGCCGGGTTATTGCCCGAGTCCGGATCGTAGCGGTAGATCTGGAACTTCCGCACATTGGTCGCCCCTTCGGGCTTCGGCCAGGTCTTGCCGGTGGTGATGCGGGAGTTCTTGGGCAGTGTCAGCTGGACCATGGGTCAGGCTCCTATCCGTTCAGGATCAGCGGGAGACCTTCCCGCGTGATACAATTGATAGCTTCGGGGCGTTGGGCGGTGGCCACAACGATTTCGGTCGAGCGCGGCGAGATGCCGGTGGCGGCCTCCTGCGCCAGCGTCGAGATTTCGCCCGCGCTCATGTTGTCGATCAGGCATTCGGTCACCAGATCGGGCGGCACGCCGGGCAGCTTTTCCTGCACGATGGGGCGCACCACGCTCTTGGCCGCCTCCCGCGCGACGATGTCGACGGGGTTGGCGTCGCAGGCGGCGAGCAGGAGCATCAGCGGAAGGATGGCGCGGAGGATCATGGGTGGGCCCTTTCGTGCGGCTCGGCAGGAGCCGGGGCCTGAAGCCGCGCAAGCCAGCTGTCATCAGCCTCGTAGCCCAGCGCGGCAAGGTCGGCCCCGTAGCGCTCAGCGTAAACCTGCGCCACGGCGGGCGGCAACTCGGTTTGCCACCGCTTGAGCGCCCCTTCGCTTGCGACATGGCCCATGAGGTGGCGGGGGCGGTCATCGATCTTGGCCATTCCGCCAAAGAGCGACTGCTCCCAGAAGGCCTTTTTGGCGGTTTCCAGCTCGTCGCCCTCAAGCCCGAGGTGGGCCATCGCAGCGCCGAAGAGGGCGCAATCGGTATCTTCGATGAGGTCTTCGTACTTCAATTCGAAGACGCGCGGATCACCCCAGGGCCAGGCGCGCATTTCTTCCACGGTTTCGCGGTGCTTGCCGTCCATCTCGAAGAGCAGCTTGGCCTCGTCGTCTTGTAGCGCGTTCAGGTGCTGCTGGTAGCTCTTGCCGCCGAGTTCCTCGCGCGGCTCATGCAGCCATTTCTCGCCCTGCTTGGCGGCAAAGTGGTGATAGACGCAGCCCGAAAGCATGATGTCTCGCGGGTCGCGGATGACATGGACAAAGGCAACGTCGTCTCGCGCCCAGAGGTCAGGCGGGAAGTAGCCCGCCCAGTTGACGAGGAAGGCACGGCCCTCGGCGGGCACTTTCCACATCGCCTCGTCGCGCCAGATGCCGTGCCAATCGAGATCGAACGCCCAACCCATGGCCTGAATCGTACGGCGCATCCAGACGGTGCCGGACTTGTGGTGGGTGGCAAAGCACATGAGGCGGGCCATCAACGGGCGGCCTCCACCGGTTGGCCACGGCCCTGCACCTTGAGCGCGTAGGTCCAGATTTCCTCGGCCACGTGGGGCGGGTTCTGGCGGGTGAAGCCACGGAAGATGGTTTCTTCAAAGCGCACCTCGCCCAGCCATCCGGCAGCGCGGGGCAGGCAGACGGGGGTAATGCCGCGCTCGAAGCACCAGCGGGCCAGCCGCACGTCGACGAACTTCTGGCTGCCCGACATGTAGCTGTGCAGCGGAAAGTCCTCGCCGCGCATCACCGCCGCATTGGTGGCGATCTGGTCGACCACCGTGGGCTTTTCCAGCGTTTCGTAGAAGCGGAAGGGTTTGCGGTAGTCGGCGATGTTGACGGGCTTGTAGCGCAGGTATTTCAGCAGCTTGCTGGGCGCGAGGCTGAACTGCGGCTCGTAGTAGAGTGAGCCGTGATAGCCGCCCAGATACTTGCCGGGCCCAAGCGCCTCCATCGCGGCGATGGAGTTGGCCACGAAATCGGGCGGGTAGATCATGTCGTCGTCGATCATGAACACCCAGTCGGCCCCGCTCACATCGGGATAGAACTTGCCCACATCCTTCTGGTCTTCATCGGGGATGATCTGGGCGATCTTTTCCTCGCCCGCGAAGGCCTCCAGCGGGGCGTCATACTGGTTGAGCACAATATTCAACCGGTTGACCTGCGGCAGGATGGCCGCGACCACATCAGCGAGGTTGCTCTCGCGCGGCGGATAGGTGGCGAGGTTGGCGACGATCATGCCGCCCACCGGGATATGGTGCCCTGCCCCATCACGAATGCCTCAATAGACCCGCGCCTTGGGGGCGATCTTCTTGAGATCGATGCCGCCGTCTTCGTGCTTGGAGAGCGGGTCGAGGTGCACGGGGCGGTAGCTGAGGTTTACCTCGTTGCCCTCGACGGTGGCGAGGGAGTGCTTGCGCCACTCGTTGTCGTCACGGTCGGGGTAATCCTCGTGGGCGTGGGCCCCGCGGCTTTCCTTGCGGGCCTCGGCGCCGACGATGGTGGCGAGCGCGTTGGGCATGAGGTTGGTCAGCTCCAGCGTTTCCATCAGGTCGGAGTTCCAGATGAGGGAGCGGTCGGTCACCTTGATGTCGTCCATCTTGGCGGCCACGGCCTTCATCTTCTCCACGCCTTCGGCCAGCGTCTTGTCGGTGCGGAACACCGCCGCATCGGCCTGCATGGTGCGCTGCATCTCGTCGCGCAGATCGGCAGTGGAGATGGAGCCATCGGCGTGGCGCAGCTTGTCGAAGCGGTCGAGCGCGGCGTCGACGGAGGCGGTGTTGAGGTCGGGGTTGGCGCTGGCCGGGTCCACCACCTTTGCGGCGCGGATCGCGGCGGCGCGGCCGAATACCACGAGGTCGATCAGCGAGTTGGAGCCGAGGCGGTTGGCGCCATGCACCGAGGCACAGCCCGCTTCGCCCACGGCCATGAGGCCGGGCGCGATGGCATCGGGGTCATCCGCCGTGGGGTTCAGCACCTCGCCCCAGTAGTTCGTCGGGATGCCGCCCATGTTGTAGTGCACGGTGGGGAGCACCGGGATCGGCTCTTTCGTCAGATCGACCCCGGCGAAGATGCGGGCGCTCTCGGAGATGCCGGGCAGACGCTCGGCCAAGGTTTCAGGCGGCAGGTGGTTGAGGTGGAGGAAGATGTGATCTTTCTCCTTACCCACGCCCCTGCCCTCGCGGATTTCCATCGTCATGCAGCGGCTGACGACGTCACGCGAGGCGAGATCCTTGTAGGTGGGCGCATAGCGCTCCATGAAGCGCTCGCCCTCGGAGTTGGTCAGATAACCGCCCTCGCCGCGCGCGCCCTCGGTGATGAGGCAGCCGGAGCCGTAGATGCCGGTGGGGTGGAACTGGACGAACTCCATGTCTTGAAGCGGCAGCCCAGCGCGGGCGGCCATGCCGCCGCCGTCGCCGGTGCAGGTGTGGGCGGAGGTGGCGGAGAAGTAGGCGCGGCCATAACCGCCGGTGGCCAGCACTACCATTTTGGCGCGGAACACGTGAATGGTGCCGTCATCGAGCTTCCAGCAGACCACCCCCTGGCAGGCGCCGTCATCGCCCATGATGAGGTCGATGGCGAAATATTCGATGTAGAATTCGGCGTTGTGCTTGAGCGACTGGCCGTAGAGCGTGTGCAGGATCGCATGGCCGGTGCGGTCGGCGGCGGCGCAGGTGCGCTGCACGGGCGGGCCCTCGCCAAACTCGGTGGTGTGGCCGCCGAAGGGGCGCTGGTAGATCTTGCCTTCCTCGGTACGGGAGAAGGGCACGCCGTAGTGCTCCAGCTCGTAAACCGCCTTGGGCGCCTCGCGGGCGAGATATTCCATCGCGTCGGTGTCGCCCAGCCAATCGGAACCCTTCACGGTGTCATACATGTGCCACTGCCAGTGGTCGGGGCCCATGTTGGAGAGGCTCGCGGCAATGCCACCCTGCGCCGCCACGGTGTGCGAGCGGGTCGGGAAGACCTTGGTGACACAGGCGGTTTTCAGCCCCTGCTCGGCCATGCCGAGGGTTGCTCGCAGGCCAGAGCCGCCTGCGCCCACAACCACCACGTCATAGGTGTGCGTCTCGTATTCGTAAGCTGCCATGGTCTCGTCCTTGCGGTTGTCTCGGGCGCTTTCGCGTCAGGTTGTTTCTACTATTCGAACCATGAGAGCACACCCAGCTCCACCTGCCCCGGAGCGAGGTCGGGGGAGCTGAGGTCTTCCATCTGTTCGTAGCGGGCGCCGATGAGGGCGCTGAAGCTTTCGCCGCCGTCTGGCAGGAATGTGGAGTGAAGCGCGGCGCTGTCGACCCCGAAGTAGCGCGCCAGGCGTGCCAGTTCTTCGCCGTGCTGCGCGGGATCGTAAACCTGCGTTGCGGCGTATCTCAGTGTTGCCTCGCGGTAGCTGGCCGGATCGGCGAGGAAGGCGAGAGACAGGATTTCGCCGTCCAAATAGGTTGTGACCGACCAGGTGGCGAAGTCTTCTTCAACGAGGTGGTGATAGGCCGGGCCGGCCTGTGCAAGCTGCTCAAGCGTGCCGTCGGTTCCGATCATGATCCAATGCGGCTTGGCGAGCCCGGCCCAGACAGCCTCTGCCAGCTCTCTGTCTTCTCCGGCGTCTCCAGAGAGTTCGTAGAGCGGCAGGCTTGCAGAACCCACTGACTGCACGATCTGCGCCTCCAGAGCCGAGAGAGTCTCGGCGCTGGTTTGCAGTTGCATGTAGTCAGTAAATTCAGACATTGCCGCCCCTTAGAGCGCCAGCTTGATCAGCGCCAGAACACCGGCGGCGATCAGCACCCAGGTTCCGGCGGCGACGGCCATCAGCAGCAGTTTGCCAGCGACGCCGTGCACGTAGTCTTCTACCGCCTCGTCGATCTCCATCTTGATGTGCAGCAGCCCCATGGTGAGGCCGATGCCCAGTGCGAGGGCGACAAAGGGGTTGGCAAAATAGCTCTGCACCTCGTCAAAGCCGCGGCCCAGCCCGGCGCCGAAGATGAAAACGAAGAGCGGCACGAGGATCACGAGGCTCAGCGAGCTTGCCATCATCTTCCAGTGGTGCGCGGTGCCCTCGGAGCCAGAGCCGAGGCCGGTGGCGCGTTTGCGGTCGGTGATGAATTTCATCGTCTCTCTCCCTTACACCACGATGGCCGTGAAGAGCGCCAGAACGGTGGCGCCGATGAACATGCCCCAGCCGAGCTTTTCGGAGATCGGGACCTCAAGGCAGTAGCCGAAATCCCAGATCACGTGCCGAAGGCGACCGAGCATGTGATACCAGATCGCCCAGCTGGCGAGGAACATGATGATATCGCCGATGAAGCTGGTCATCAGCCAGTTGATCCAGTTGAAGGCAGGCTCCGAGAAGGCCGCGGCCAGCAGCCACCACACCACGAGAAAGGCGGTGCCGAAGGAGGCAATGCCGGTGATGCGGACCATGATCGAGGAGATCGAGGTGATCTGGGGCCGGTAGTACGGGCCGATCATGAAGGGCGAAAGCGGGCGGTCCCGGTTCATATCTGCCATGAACGCTCTCCTGTTGGGCGCTGTCACGGTGCGAGTGGCCGGACGCGGCGCAGTGGGTGGCGTGCCGCGCGGGTGGCCGTGCGGGCGTGCTGCGCCTTTCCATTGGCATTTTTCGTCGGGGGAGTCACGGGTTAAACCGATGAAAAACGGTCGGAGTTTGGGCGCTAACAGAGAGTTTTCTTTGGCTTGTGATCACGAATTTCCGGCGCGTGATCACAAATCCACGGGTTCTGGCCCGGCTTTGCCCTTCGCTCCTCAACCGCCCTCACCGCTTAAGGTTCTACCTCGGGATCAGTGCCCAGTAGTCGAGATCGAGGAGAACGTGGGGGAGGTACTTGCCGTCGTCGCCCTTTAGCTCACCGGCCCGGGTTTCGGCACCTTTGACCGCCACGAGCCGCAGGCGCAGCGCTCCGATGTCCTCGGTCAGCGCTGCGGTGTCGAGCACCTCTGTCCAGGCGCGCACTGTGTCACCCGCGAAGCAGGGGTTGGCATGGGCGCCGCCGTTGATCGCCACCAACATCTGCGCATTGGCCAGCCCGTTGAAGCTGAGGGCGCGGGTCAGCGAAATCACGTGGCCGCCGTAGATCAGCCGCTTGCCGTCTTCGCGGTTGGTAGCATCGAAATGCACCTTGGCGGTGTTCTGCCAGAGGCGGGTGGCCAGCATGTGCTCGGCCTCCTCGATGGTAACTCCGTCGACATGGTCGATCACCTCGCCCTCGGCATAGTCACCCCAACGGTGCGGCTCACCGGCGGCGATAAAGTCGTAGTCGGCGAAGGTGAGACCTTCGGGGATCACCAGATCCTGCGGCGCTACGACCTTTGCCAGCTCGGGGATCGTGGTTTCGGGTGCGGGGGCGTCTAGCTTGCCTTTTCGCACCATCACCCAGCGGACGTATTCCAGCACCGGCTCGCCGAGTTGATCGCGCCCGGTGGTGCGCACGTAGACCACGCCAGACTTGCCGTTGGAGTTTTGTTTGAGCCCGATAACCTCGGACTCGCTGCTCAGCGTATCCCCCGCATAGACAGGCTTCAGCCAACGGCCCTCGGCATAGCCGAGGTTGGCCACGGCGTTCAGCGAGATGTCGGGCACGGTTTTTCCGAAGACCACGTGGAAGGTGATGAGATCATCCAGCGGCGAGCCTTCCAGCCCGCAATCTGCCGCGAACACATCGGAGGAGTGCAAGGCATGGCGGGCCGGGTAGAGCGCGTGGTAGAGCGCCCGCTCGCCTTCGGCCACCGTGCGCGGCACCGCGTGGCGGATCACCTCGCCCAGCCTGTAGTCTTCAAAGAACCGGCCCGGGTTGGTTTTGCCCATCAGTGCTCTCCCAGCTTGGTATCGGGCGTGTAGGTGCCCTCGACCTCCTTGGTCACGGCCTGCCCGCAGCGCATCACACCGTTGGAGGCGTCAAAGCTGTATTGCGGGTCGCCATGCAGCGCCCAGCCCTTGTTTAGCGCGGCGGTGACCTTGTGGCAGAAGGCCGATGTGTCGTCTTCGGTGAGAAAGCGGTAGAGTTTCATAGAGTTATCCAAACACAGGGTAGCCGAGCAGGCCGTGGATCCAGCCGATCAGGC
This sequence comes from Oceanicola sp. D3, assembly GCF_006351965.1. NCBI lineage: Bacteria > Pseudomonadati > Pseudomonadota > Alphaproteobacteria > Rhodobacterales > Roseobacteraceae > Oceanicola > Oceanicola sp. D3. The sequence goes on along the minus strand of NZ_CP040932.1, from coordinate 1,152,918 downwards.
CGAGCAGCAGGATGGAAATGGCAAAGAACATCGCATCCTTGGCGATGGAGCCTTTTGGCGGCGGCGTCCACTCCGGCTCGGCGCGGTTGATGACCGCCATTTCCACCAGAGCCCAGATCAGCAGCGCGCCAAAGAGGATCACGGTGGCGAGGTCGCCGTTGACCAGCAGGTGGGCGAAGGCCCAGAGCGCGAAACCGCAGAGCATGGGATGGCGCATTTTGTAGAAGAGCGCGCCTTTGGAGGGGCCGGGCGAGGTGAAATAGAGCGCGACGAGCACCAGCAGGTTGTTGAGGTGGCGCAGCCAATAGGGCGGATACCAGATGTCGGGTGAGGCATCTGCCATGCGGATGCCGAAGGTCATCAGCACGACGGAGGCGATGAGGGCCAGTGCCATTGCCCCCTTGCCGCCATTGCCCATCGCCGCGCGGCGCTCTGGCGCGATGCGCTTGAAGAGGTGGGCGAGCCACCAGAGCGCAAGGCCGGCGATCAGGAGTATGAGCGGGAGTGCCATCTGGGTATGCTCAGGAAGTGAACCGTTGAGTTCACTTTGCCCTCATTCGGCCATCGCTGCAATGGCCTCTGCCTTGGCGAGCGTGGCACGGGCGGTTTCGATATGCAGGTTCTCCACGATCCGGCCATCGACCACCGCCACCCCCTGCCCGCTCGCCTCGACCTCTTGATAGGCCGCGATCTGACGGCGTGCGAGGTCGATTTCAGTATCCGATGGAGCGAAGGCGGCGTTGGTGATGTCCAACTGCGCGGGGTGAATCAGGGTTTTGCCGTCAAACCCGAGGTCGCGGCCCTGCGCGCATTCGGCCTTCAGGCCCTCGTCGTCCTTGAAGGCATTATACACCCCGTCGATCGCCACGATCCCGGCGGCGCGGGCGGCCATGAGGCATTGCTGGAGGGCGAACATCATTGGCAGCCGGTCCGCGCGGCTGCGGCAGTTCAACTCCTTGGCCAGATCGTTGGTGCCCATCACGAAGCCGCCCATGCCCGGGGCCTGCGCGATGGAAAGCGCGTTGAAGATGCCCATCGGCGTTTCCATCATCGCCCAGATCTTCGTGTTGCTGGCGCCTGCCGCGTCGAGTTGCGCCTTTACGGCGGCGATTTCGTCAGCGTGGCCGACCTTGGGCAGCAAGATTGCATCGGGGGCCAGCTTGCACATGGCCTCAAGGTCGGCCGCTCCCCACTGCGTGTCTGCGCCGTTGACCCGAACGATACGGGCACGCGGGCCATAGTCTGCCGTCGGGAGGGTCTTGGCCAGCAGCGCGCGCGCTTCCTCCTTGGCGTCCGCCGTCACCGCATCTTCAAGGTCGAAGATGATGGCATCGCACGGCAGGGTTGCCGCCTTCTCCAGCGCGCGGGGCTTGGAGCCGGGGATATAGAGCAGCGAGCGATAGGGGCGTGTGGCGGGCATTGATTCTCTCCGGGCGGGTTGCACGTGCAGAAAGACCAAATGCTGCGTCGCCGCGCAAGATCATTTCTGAAATTGAGACAGGATGGCAACTTTCGGTCTTGCCGAACAAGGGCCTTTGCCACCGTCGCGGAGGGTTAACGAGATGATCACCACTTTGGGCGCAGCATTCTGACCGAGTCGGGCGACTGGAGGGCCGTTCTTGGCAGGGCCGCCAAGACAGACGGCAATAATCAGTCCGACCTTGCAAGACCGGCGCCGAATGCGCCACCCATGCCACCGGCAAAGCCGGGCACGCCCGACATGGGACCACGCTGTCTAAAAGGGTTTGGACCATGAAAGAACTTCTCTTTATCGCCGCGGGCTTTGCCTGCCTCGCCGCCTCCGGGGCCGAGGCTCAAAACCGCAACTGCGCCAACCGTGAAAAGGTGGTTGCCCGCCTCGCCGATGGTTATGGCGAGAGCCGCCAAGCCATTGGGCTGGGCGCCAACAATCAGGTTGTCGAGACCTTCGCCAACCTGGAAAGCGGCACCTGGACGGTGGTTGTGACCATGCCGAGCGGCATCACCTGCCTCGTCGCCTCGGGCAAGGCCTTTGAACTGGTGGAAGAGGCGCTGATCCCTGCGGGTGAGAAAGACGCCTGATACCGCGCGGAAGCGCTGGCCTCAGGTCAGCGCGTCCCAGATCAGCTTGCCGCCGGTGAGCAGGAGCATCACGTAGGTGAGGGCAAAGAACGGCTTTTCGGGCACCACGTGATGCGCCTTCACCCCGAGCCATGCGCCAAGCACGGCGGCGGGGGCCAACCAGAGATCGAGCACCACGGTCTCTTTGGTGAAAACGCCGAGCGCCGCGTAGGGGATGAACTTGAGCAGGTTGATCGCCCAGAACACGATGACGGACGTCGCCTGATAGGTTGTCTTGCCCATCCCCTGGGCCAAGAGGAACACCGCGACGGGCGGGCCGCCCGCGTGGCTGAGGAAGCTGGTGAAGCCTGCAACCGCCCCTGCCGCCCCTCCGGTGACGGGATCGAACGGACGGTCGGGAATTTTGAGCAGACCCCACGACCGGGCCAGTTGATAGGCTACGAAAAGGATCGCAATGGCCCCGATCAGCAGGCGGAAGGTATCGGCATTGGCAACCTGAAAAAGCCAGATCGCCAGCGCGATACCCGGCAGGCTGCCAAGGCAGAGGGCCCATGCGGAGGGGGTATGCCACTGTTTCCAGAAGCTCTTGAGCGTAAAAACGTCAATCAGCATGAGCAGCGGCAGCAACAACCCGACGGCCATGCGCGGATCAATCGCAAGGGCGAGAATCGGGGCCGCAGCGAAGGCCGCGCCGGAGCCGAAACCGCCCTTGGAAATGCCTGCAAACATCACCGCGGGCACCGCCACGGCCATCACCCATGGATCAGGCCACATGCCTGCCAACTCCTTGCATCTTCTAGCCTTTCCGCCCGTGCCCCATGTGCAGGTGCGGCATGTTTGCTGCATTGCAGCCTTGCACGCCCGCAAGCCATTGGCTAGGCGTGGCGAGATTTCATGTCACCAATGAGGGACGACCCATAATGGCCAGACCGAAGATCGCACTTATCGGCTCGGGACAGATCGGCGGCACGCTCGCCCACCTTGCCGCAATGAAGGAACTTGGGGACGTTGTCCTCTTTGACATCGCCGATGGTGTGCCGCAGGGCAAAGCGCTCGACATCGCCGAAAGCGGCCCGAGCGAAGGCTTTGACGCCGCGCTTTCGGGCACAACCGATTACGCCGCCATTGCCGGCGCCGACGTCTGCATCGTCACCGCCGGTGTGCCGCGCAAGCCCGGCATGAGCCGCGACGACCTGCTCGGCATCAACCTCAAGGTGATGAAGTCGGTCGGTGAGGGCATCGCCGCCCACGCGCCCGACGCCTTCGTGATCTGCATCACCAACCCGCTCGACGCGATGGTTTGGGCACTGCAGAAATTCAGTGGCCTGCCCGCCAACAAGGTTTGCGGCATGGCTGGTGTGCTTGACTCCGCCCGCTTCCGCCACTTCCTGAGCCTCGAATTTGGCGTGTCGATGAAAGACGTCACCGCCTTCGTGCTCGGTGGCCACGGCGACACCATGGTACCCTCCGCCCGCTACTCCACCGTTGCCGGCATCCCGCTGCCGGACCTCGTGGACATGGGCTGGACCACGCAGGAGAAGCTCGACGCGATCATCCAGCGCACCCGTGACGGCGGCGCCGAAATCGTTGGCCTGCTGAAGACCGGCTCGGCCTATTACGCCCCGGCCACCTCCGCCATCGAGATGGCCGAGGCCTACCTGAAAGACCAGAAGCGCGTGCTGCCCTGTGCGGCCTATTGTGACGGCGAGATTGGCGTGAAAGACATGTATGTTGGCGTGCCGACCGTCATCGGTGCTGGTGGCATCGAGAAGGTTGTGGACATCAAGCTCAACAAGGAAGAGCAAGTGATGTTCGACAAGTCGGTTGAAGCCGTGAAGGGCCTTGTCGAGGCCTGCAAGGGCATCGACAGCTCGCTTGCCTGACGAAGGTTTCGTCTTTGCCGTCAGCGGTGCGGCCTACCTCCCGCTGACGGTGCGGGCGGCGGAGACCATCCGCCGCCACCATCCCGACCATCCGATAGACCTGTTCACCGATGTGCCTTGTGACGCATCGGTGTTTTCGCAGGTCACGATGCTGCAAACCTCAGGGTTTCGCCCCAAGTTCGAGGCGCTTCGCCGCTCGCGCTTTGACCGCTCAATCTATCTGGACGGCGACGTCATCTGCACGGCCCCGATGGCGGATGTGTTCGACCTGCTCGATCACTTTGACATCGCCGCCGCTCATGAGCCGAACCGCAACTCCGACTGGGGCCGAAAGCCATTTCGCGCAGCCATTCCGGCGGCCTTTCCGCAGATTAACTCGGGTTGCATCGGGCTGCGCGCCTCACCGCAAACGCGCGCCTTCATGCAGAGTATCGAGGCCGTCTTGACTGAAAGCGGATACGACCGCGACCAGCCGGTGCTGCGCGAACTGCTGTATCAAAGCGATCTGAGGTTGGCCGTGCTGCCGACCGAGTACAACCTGATCGAATTCACTGCGTTGGAGGCCATGGGGCGACGCACCGCTGCGCCCCGCCTTCTGCACCTGCCCCGCCTTCACAAGCATCTGCGCAAGCAACGCAGGCGGCGCGAGCTCCGCACGCTCGAGGAGGTTTGCGGCCCGCGCTATGCCCGCCACATCAAGCGCTTGATCGCCGCCGACCGGACCCTTGGAAATGACGGGAGCGCCACGCCGCTTCTGCGCAGTGGCTTGCTTGGGGCCATTCGCTTGCTGGTCAACGATATTCCCGCTGGCCTTCGCCGTCTCTTCGCGCGGTACTGAAGCCGTTCAGGCCGCCTGATTTGCAGCGATTTTCTTCATCAGTCGCTTGGCGTTCTCGCTGCCTAGCTTCAGATCGAAGGCGCGGAAGGAAAAATCGGCCTCGACCTCGGGGAAGACGCGGCGCATCGCCGCTTCTGGGTCGATCTTCATGGCGCTAAGGCGGCCATGCTCGGTGAGCGCGCGGGATTGATCCGGGGTCAGCCCGGTGATCTTGCGGAAAAACCGCAAAAGCTCGGGCATGGTGGAAATGTTATCTCGCACCTCACGGACCTGCCGGGCGCGCTCTTGGTGGAGCAGCTTGTCGATGGCCTCATCGCCCTGCTCGGCATAGCGCAGGGTTTTTGCGGCCCAATGCAGCGGCGTCAGCCCGTCGAAGTGCAGCACGTGCAGGCCGGTCGCCTTTTTGTGCTTGGCCCAGCCGTTGTTCTTGCCCGGCAGCTTGGCAGCGTGAACCTGCACCTGAACCTTGTGCCCGGTGCGCACCAGCGGCTTGCCGTGGGATGAGCCTGCCAGCCCATTGGCCAGAAACGGCGTCACCTCTTCCCCGTAGATCCGCTTGGCAATCAGCGGGGCCTGTTTGATCGGATGGCGGAAGACGCCGGAGAAGATATGGTCGGAGGCGTCGCCCTCCAGCCAGCAGCGTTCGACCGCGGGCACACGGAGCCAGACGTCATCGTCCTCCAGCCGCGCGATCTCTTCAGCGAAGGGGCGGGCCATGTGCAGGAATTCATCGGCGTCGAGGTGCAGCAGGTAGTCGGCCTTCACCTTTTTATAGGCTTGAGAGGCATTGACCGCTTGGCGGGCATTCTGGTTGGGCGGGCGGCCCCGGCCATTTGTGACTTCGTTCCAATAGGCCTCGGTGCAGCGAATGGCGTTGACCCTTGGGGTTTTTACCAGAAGCGGGCGCACGGGATCGTCGGGATCATCGAGATAGATGATGATCTTCTTGGCGCCGAGTTCGAGGTGGTGCGCGACGAAGGCCAGCACCAGTTCGGCGGGCTCCCGAACGGTGGCCGTAACGGCAAAGCTGGGGGTGCGGCCTGGTTTGCCTGCGGGCGAGGCCTCTGCTTTCGGGGTCGTGTTCATGTGGTTATGCATATCGCCCCGCTCGGGCTCTGGCCAGCCCCGGTGCGGGCCGGGCGGGGTGATTCTCATGGTAGCGTTAGCAGCTTGTTAACTTGTGATCACACAATTCTCGGCTGTGATCACAAAACGCATTAATCCTGCCCAACCCCTGCAATTGCAGGAAATTTTTGTTTGCCTGCCGCGCTGCCTGTGTCAAGGACAGGACAAACCGCAGCTTGAGGAACACCTTCATGAACATCCATGAGTATCAGGCGAAGGCCTTGCTTCGCTCCTACGGCGCCCCGGTCTCGGACGGCCGCGCCGTCCTGAAGGCCGATGAGGCCAAGACTGCCGCCGGAGCGCTCGATGGCCCGCTCTGGGTGGTGAAGGCGCAAATCCATGCAGGCGGGCGCGGCAAGGGCTCGTTCAAGGAAGCCGCTGCTGGCGAAAAGGGCGGTGTGCGCCTTGCCAAGTCGGTCGAAGAGGCGGCCGAGGAAGCCAAGAAGATGCTCGGCAAAACCCTCGTCACCCACCAGACCGGCCCGGCGGGCAAGCAGGTGAACCGCATCTACATCGAGGATGGCTCGGACATTACCTCCGAGTTCTACCTTGCTCTGCTGGTGGACCGGCAGACCAGCCGCGTGTCTTTCGTGTGCTCCACCGAGGGCGGCATGGACATTGAGGAAGTTGCCGCCGCGACGCCCGAGAAGATCTTGAGTTTCAGCGTCGATCCGGCCACAGGCTACCAGCCCTACCACGGCCGCCGCGTTGCCTTCGCCCTCGGGCTTGAAGGCGCGGCCGTCAAGCAATGCGTCAAGCTGATGGGCATTCTCTACAAGGCCTTCATGGAGAAGGACATGGAGATGCTGGAGATCAACCCGCTGATCCTGATGCCCAATGGCGAGTTGAAGGTGCTGGATGCCAAGCTCGGCTTTGACGGCAACGCGATGTACCGGCAGGCGGATGTGGCAGAGTTGCGCGACACCACCGAAGAAGACCCGAAGGAGCTTGAGGCGAGCAAGTACGACCTCAACTACATCGCGCTTGACGGTGAAATCGGCTGCATGGTGAACGGCGCGGGCCTTGCCATGGCGACAATGGACATCATCAAGCTCTACGGTGCCGAGCCCGCCAACTTCCTCGACGTGGGCGGCGGCGCAACCAAGGAGAAGGTGACCGAGGCCTTCAAGATCATCACCTCCGACCCCAACGTGAAGGGAATTCTGGTGAACATCTTCGGCGGCATCATGCGCTGCGACGTCATCGCCGAGGGCGTCATCGCCGCGGTGAAGGAGGTCGGCCTTCAGGTGCCGCTGGTGGTGCGCCTCGAAGGCACCAACGTGGAGAAGGGCAAGGAGATCATCAACAACTCCGATGTTGACGTGATCGCCGCCGACAACCTCTCCGACGGCGCCGAGAAGATCGTGAAGGCGGTGAAGGGGTAAGCAAGGGTGAAACTCATCGCAATCATGCTTGCCGGGGCTCTCAGCCTCGGCGCCTGCGTTCCGACCACCGATCAGGCCGGTGGGCCTGCAAGCACCCGGGACGGCTGGCGTGCCTCGGCACCCTATCGTGTGGATGGCGAAATCGCGCTGCTCGCTGACGCTTGCCTTGCCTATGTAGAGAGCAAAGTACTGACAGATCTTCAGCCGCGCGGATATAAGAAGAACCCAAGAAACTTCTACTACAAGGGTCTGCACAAGGATGATGCGCCAGCCAGCGTCGCGGCAGGCTTCATCACCAGTTCCACCCTGAACTACGATCGCAGATCCTGCCGTTTCAGTGTCGGCGCGCTTGGCGGGCGCGGCTCGGAGCAGCCCTTCTTGCGGCGTGCGAACGCGATCGTGTACTCGCACTTGCAGAGCAAGGGCTATCGCAAGTCAGGCTATCCCCTGCGATCCGGTGTCATGGTTGACATCTGGCTCAGGGAAGGGCGGGGCGTGAGGCTTTCGATCCTTGGCACACCGGGCAGTGAGGTCGCAGCGGTCACCGTTAACCCCGCGAGCGAGGCTGAAATTGCCAAAGCGGCTGCGCGGTCTGGGGGGCGACCCTGATGCACCGCGCCCTCCCCCTCCTCGCCTGCCTCGTCGCCACCCCGGTGGCGGCGGATGACTTCGTTGCACTGCACAAGATGACCCGGCAGCTTTCCAAGCCTGCGGGGGCGGAAGCGCAGAGCGGCGCATGGGCGGCCTGCCTTTTGGGCGGTGGCGATGAGGATGGGACAAAGGCCCTGTTCGAAGTGGCTGGGTGGAATGTCTTTTCCGACCCCGAGATCGGCATGGCCGAGATCAGCCACCCCAAGTCAAACATCTACGTCTCGCTCTACATGGACGGCGCAATCTGTTCGGTCGCCCATACCGCCCAATCCTCCGGTGATGCGGCGGTGCTGCTGGAAGACTTCCTGCAGGCCGCCGGTCTTTATCCGATGGAAGCCGAGGTTGAGGGCTGTGCGGGCTGGAAGATTGGCAGGTTCCGGAGCGTCGGCCTCACCTCCGGCGGGCAAGATCCTGTCTGCGTCGGCACGGGCAGCAACGACGTGCGTTTCTATTTCCCGGAGGGCAGCTGAGACATGCGCGCCGTCGTCCTCCTCCTGCTCACCGCAGCCCCGGCAAGCGCCGCTGTCGATGTGCCCCGCGCCTTCGAGCTGTTCGACGCCTACTGCCGCCCGGCAATGCAAGGGATCGAGGCTCTGCGCGAGGTGGCCAAGGTGCCCGGGCCTAATGGCGAACAGGTATTTGCGCAAACCGAAGATGGCTCGTGGATTACCTATCACACCGGTGAAGGCGACTTTTTGGTGACCGGCGGATACCGTTACGGCGCACAGAGCGAAATGCGCGATTGCATGGTGCAGCAGGTTGGCGGGATTGCCGGGCAAGAGCCTGTGGAACCGGTTGAAGCCGAATTTCTTGACCTAGCGCCGGGCGGAGAGGGCATTGCGATCTCGGGCGGGAAGGTGCTGGAAGAGATGCCAGCCGTAGGCCACTTTGCCATGATCCCCAAGGGTCATCGGAACGACCGGCGCGAATATGTGATTGAAGGCGCGATGGAGCCGCCAGAAGCGGTGATGATCGGCTCGATGGGCCCGGGCGTCTTTCGCCTCAACGCCTTCGCGGTGATCCCGCGATGAGCATGACACACAACACCCAGACGCCCGTGGCGGCGCACTGACACAGAAGCAAGGAAAACACCGATGGCCATTCTCGTCGATGAAAACACAAAGGTAATCTGTCAGGGCCTCACCGGCTCGCAGGGCACCTTCCACTCCGAGCAGGCCATTGCCTATGGCACCAAGATGGTTGGCGGCGTAACGCCGGGCAAGGGCGGGCAGAGCCACCTTGACCTGCCGGTCTTCAACTCGGTGCATGAGGCCAAGCACGAGACCGGGGCGAACGCCTCCGTCATCTACGTGCCGCCGCCCTTTGCTGCCGACTCGATCCTTGAGGCGATCGACGCTGAGATGGAGCTGATCGTTTGCATCACCGAGGGCATTCCGGTGCTCGACATGATGGCGGTGAAGCGCGCGCTGGAAGGCTCTTCGAGCCGCCTGATCGGCCCCAACTGCCCCGGTGTCATCACCCCTGACGCCTGCAAGATCGGCATCATGCCCGGCCACATCCACAAGCGCGGCTCGGTGGGCGTTGTCTCCCGCTCCGGCACGCTGACCTACGAGGCGGTGAAGCAGACCTCGGATGCGGGCCTCGGCCAGTCCACCGCCGTCGGCATCGGCGGCGACCCGATCAAGGGCACCGAGCATATCGACGTGCTCGACATGTTCCTGGACGATGACGAGACCCAATCGATCATCATGATCGGCGAAATCGGCGGCTCCGCCGAGGAAGAGGCCGCCGAGTTCCTCGCCGAACAGAAGAAGAAGGGCCGCTGGAAGCCGACTGCTGGCTTCATCGCCGGCCGCACCGCCCCTCCGGGCCGCCGCATGGGCCATGCCGGTGCGATTGTTGCCGGTGGCAAAGGCGGCGCGGAAGACAAGATCGAAGCGATGAAATCCGCCGGGATCGTGGTGGCCGACAGCCCTGCTGGCCTCGGTGAAGCCGTGCTGAAGGCGATTGGCTAGGGCCGCGCAACATACGCCAAAACTGGCCGCCGGCGGGCTCCTCCGCCTGCGGCCTTCAACCTGTCAGGTGCTCAGATGACCGACCAAAGCCCCAACGACCTTTTCCATGCCTCCAGCTTCATGCAGGGGCATAACGCCGCCTACCTCGAACAGCTTTACGCCAAATACGCCGATGATCCGAATTCGGTTGATGGCGCATGGGCCGAGTTTTTCCGGCAGCTGGGTGACGGCGAGACCGATGTGAAGGCCGAGGCCAAGGGCCCCTCTTGGGCGCGGGGCGATTGGCCGCCGGTGCCGGGGGATGAGCTGACAGCCGCACTCACCGGCGAGTGGCCGGCAGAGGCCACGCCCGAGGGCAAGGGCGCCGCGAAGAAGATCAAGGATGCGGCTGGCGCACAGGCCGCGCCGGTGAATGAAGAGGCGATCCGCACCGCCGTGCTCGACAGCATCCGCGCGCTCATGCTGATCCGCGCCTATCGGATCCGTGGCCATCTGGTGGCTGATCTCGACCCGCTGGGCATGCAGGACCAGACGCCCCACCCCGAGCTGGACCCGAAGAGCTACGGCTTTACCGATGCCGACATGGACCGGCCAATCTTCATCGACCAGGTGCTGGGCCTGAAGTTTGCTTCGCTGCGCCAGATCATCGACATCGTGCGCCGCACCTACTGCGGCACCTTCGCGCTGCAATACATGCATATCTCCAACCCCGAAGAAGCCTCCTGGCTGAAGGAACGCATCGAGGGGCTCGGCAAAGAAATCGCCTTTACCCGCGAGGGGCGGAAGGCGATTTTGAACAAGCTGGTCGAGGCCGAGGGCTTCGAGAAGTTCCTGCACGTGAAGTACATGGGCACGAAGCGCTTTGGCCTTGATGGCGGCGAGGCGCTGGTGCCTGCGATGGAGCAGATCATCAAGCGCGGCGGCTCGCTGGGCGTAAAGGAGATCGTGATCGGGATGCCCCACCGGGGCCGTCTCTCGGTGCTGGCCAATGTGATGGCAAAGCCCTATCGCGCAATCTTCAACGAATTTCAGGGCGGCAGCTTCAAGCCGGAAGACGTGGATGGCTCGGGCGACGTGAAATATCACCTTGGCGCCTCCTCGGACCGTGAGTTTGATGGCAACAGCGTGCACCTTTCGCTCACCGCCAACCCCAGCCACCTTGAGGCGGTCAACCCGGTGGTGCTGGGCAAGGCGCGCGCCAAGCAGGACCAGCTGGGCGACAAGGAGCGCACCCAGGTGCTGCCGATCCTGCTGCATGGCGATGCGGCCTTTGCCGGCCAGGGCGTGGTGGCCGAGTGCTTTGGCCTTTCCGGCCTGCGCGGCCACCGCACCGGCGGCACCATCCATATCGTGGTGAACAACCAGATCGGCTTCACCACCGCGCCGCATTTCTCGCGCAGCTCGCCCTACCCCACCGACATCGCGCTGATGGTGGAGGCGCCCATCTTCCACGTGAACGGCGATGACCCGGAGGCCGTGGTGCATGCCGCCAAGGTGGCCACCGAGTTCCGCCAGAAGTTCCACAAGGACGTGGTGCTCGACATCTTCTGTTATCGCCGCTTCGGCCATAACGAAGGCGACGAGCCGATGTTCACCAACCCGATCATGTACAAGCGGATCAAGGGCCACAAAACGACCCTGAGCCTCTACACCGAGCGGCTGGTGAAGGATGGCCTCATTCCCGAGGGCGAGATCGAAGACATGAAGGCGGCCTTCCAAAGCTACCTGAATGACGAATTTGAAGCCGGGAAAAACTTCAAGCCCAACAAGGCTGACTGGCTGGATGGCCGCTGGTCACACCTCGACCGGCGCGGCGAAGAGTATCAGCGCGGCGAGACGGCGATTGCCGAAGAGACCTTCACCGAGGTCGGCAAGGCGCTGACCACCGCGCCCGAGGGCTATGCGCTGCACAAGACAGTGCAGCGGATGATGGGCGCCAAGGCTCAGATGATCGAAAAGGGTGAGGGCATCGACTGGGCGACCGGCGAAGCGCTGGCCTTTGGCTCGCTGCTCACCGAGGGCTACCCGGTGCGGCTCGCCGGGCAGGATAGCACGCGCGGCACCTTCTCGCAGCGCCACTCGGCCTTCGTCAATCAGGAGACGGAAGAGCGCTACTATCCGCTCAACCATATCCGCGCCGGTCAGGCCGGGTATGAGGTGATCGACTCCATGCTCTCGGAGTATGCGGTGCTGGGCTTCGAATACGGCTTCTCGCTGGCCGAACCCAATGCGCTGGTGCTCTGGGAGGCGCAGTTTGGCGATTTTGCCAACGGCGCGCAGATCATGTTCGACCAGTTCGTCAGCTCGGGTGAAAGCAAGTGGCTGCGGATGTCGGGCCTCGTTTGCCTGTTGCCGCATGGCTACGAGGGCCAGGGGCCGGAGCACTCTTCGGCGCGGCTGGAGCGCTTCTTGCAGATGTGCGGGCAAGACAACTGGATCGTCGCCAACTGCACGACACCGGCCAACTACTTCCACATCCTGCGCCGCCAGATTCACCGCAGCTTCCGCAAGCCGCTCATCATGATGACGCCCAAGTCGCTGTTGCGGCACAAGATGGCGGTGAGCCGGCGGGAAGAGTTTACCACCGGGTCCAGCTTCCACCGGGTGCTGTGGGATGACGCCGAACATGGCAACTCCGACACCAAGCTGGTGGCCGACGACAATATCCGCCGCGTGGTGATGTGCTCGGGCAAGGTCTACTTCGATCTGCTCGAAGCGCGCGATGCTGCCGGGATCGACGATGTCTACCTGCTGCGTGTCGAGCAGTTTTACCCCTTCCCCGCGATCAGCCTCGTCAAGGAGCTGGAGCGGTTCAAGGGAGCAGAGATGGTATGGTGCCAGGAAGAGCCCAAGAACCAGGGCGCGTGGAGCTATATCGAACCGAACATCGAATGGGTGCTGGGCCGGATCAAGGCAAAGTACGGTCGCCCAGCCTATGTTGGACGGGCCACCTCGGCCTCTCCGGCCACCGGCCTCGCCTCGCAGCACAAAGCACAACAGGAAGCCCTCGTGAACGAGGCGCTCGGAATTGAAGGAAACTGATCAATGAGCACCGAAGTCCGCGTGCCCACTCTGGGCGAAAGCGTCACCGAGGCCACCGTTGCCACCTGGTTCAAGAAGCCGGGCGATGCTGTTGCCGCCGATGAAATGCTCTGCGAGCTGGAGACCGACAAGGTCACCGTTGAAGTGCCCTCCCCCGCCGCTGGCGTGATGGGCGAGATCGTCGCCGCCGAGGGCGAGACGGTGGGCGTTGATGCGCTGCTGGCAACCATTTCCGAGGGTGGCGAAGGCGCCGCCCCCGCGAAAGAAGAGCCCAAGGCCGAGAAGCCGAAAGCCGAAGAGGCCGCGCCTGCCGAGAGCGCTGGCGGTGATGCCGGCGGCGAAAGCGTGGACGTTATGGTGCCGACGCTGGGTGAAAGCGTTACCGAGGCAACCGTGGCGACATGGTTCAAGAAGGTGGGTGACAGCGTCGAAGCCGACGAGATGCTTTGCGAGCTGGAAACCGACAAGGTGAGCGTTGAAGTGCCCGCCCCCTCCGCCGGGACGATCACCGAGATCATCGCCGAAGAGGGCTCTACTGTTGAGGCGGGCGGCAAGCTTGCGGTGATGGGCGGGGCCTCGGGTGGCTCCTCCTCGGCGAAGCCCGCCGAAAGCGGCAAGAAAGAAGCCGCGCCCAAGGCCCCCGAAGCGGCCACCGCCGCCAAGGGCGCCGATGTGGAAAACGCGCCTTCGGCCAACAAGATGATGGCAGAGAAAGGCCTTTCGGAGAGCGACGTGAAGGGCACCGGCAAGGATGGCCGGATCATGAAGGAGGACGTGATGAAGGCCGTGCAGGCCGGCGTTTCGGCCTCCTCCTCCGCGCCCGCCCCCGCCTCCCCGCCGCGCGGCCCTGTTGCCGCCGAGGACGAGGCACGCGAAGAGCGGGTGAAGATGACGCGCCTGCGCCAAACCATCGCCCGCCGCCTGAAAGACGCGCAAAACACTGCCGCGATCCTGACCACCTACAACGAGGTGGACATGACCGAGGTGATGGCGCTGCGGAACGAGTACAAAGACCTCTTCCTCAAGAAGCATGGCGTGAAGCTGGGCTTCATGTCGTTCTTCACCAAGGCCTGCGTACATGCGCTGGGTGAGGTGCCGGAGGTGAACGCCGAGATCGACGGCACCGACATCGTCTACAAGAACTTCGTGCACATGGGCATTGCTGCGGGCACGCCGCAGGGCCTTGTTGTGCCAGTGATCCGCAACGCCGATGCGATGAGCTTTGCCGAGATCGAGAAGGCGATTGCCGAGAAAGGCGCCCGCGCCCGTGACGGCAAGCTGTCGATGGCCGAGATGCAGGGCGGCACCTTCACCATCTCCAACGGCGGCGTCTACGGCTCGCTGATGTCTTCGCCGATCCTGAACCCACCGCAGTCGGGCATCCTTGGGATGCACAAGATCCAGGAGCGGCCGATGGTTGTGGGCGGTGAGATCGTGATCCGCCCGATGATGTATCTCGCGCTCAGCTACGATCACCGCATCGTTGACGGCAAAGGCGCCGTGACCTTCCTCGTGCGGGTCAAAGAGGCGCTGGAAGACCCGCGCCGGTTGCTGATGGACCTCTGAGGCATGGCGGGTTTCGCCCACCCTGCAGGACTCTGTAGGGTGGGCGAAACCCACCGGTAGAAAGCGCGATGGCCTGGCTCACTCCAACAACCCTTACCTGCGCGGCCTGCGGTTTTTCCGGCGAGGTGAAGTATCTCAACGAGCGAACACCCGCAGGAGAACGGCGCAAAAGGCTGTTCAAGGTTGGCCCGTTCCGCAAATCGGCGGAAGCGCTGCACTGCCCATCCTGTAGCGCAGATATGATGGAGCTTGCCCCATGACCCTCCTCACACGCGCCGAAACCCTCGCCTTTGCACCCGAAACCGCCGATGCCCTGCGCCGTGGCGGGTTTACGCTAGGGCTGGTCTCTACCTCGGGCGTGTTGGCGCTTGGCACCTTTTCGGGCGGCGGCTTTCAGCCGTGGCTGCTGATCTTCGCCGTGCTGGCCATGCTGCCCGCCCTCACCCTGCTGGCCCTCTCCGCCGCCCTGCCCGCTCGGCGGGCCGTGGTGCTGCCGCTCACGTGGCTGCTCTGCGGCTTCCTGTTGATGCTGATCCGCGCGACCATGGCAGCAGCGGCGGGCTTTTGGTTTGCGCCGCTGGTCAGCGTGATTTCGGCAGTGGAAGTGACCGCGACCATCGCACTGGCGTGGTTTGCATGGCACCTCTTTCGCAGTGGCGCGCTTGCAGGAGAGGTGGCGCGATGACCGATCTTGCCGCGCTTCCCCCGCTGGAAGAGGCGATCTGGTCGGCCGCTTCGGGCTATGACCGAGCCGAGATTGAGCGGCTTCTGGCGCCCGACTTTTTTGAGCTGGCGCGTTCGGGCCGCCGCTATACCCGCGAAGAGCTGCTGACGGATACTTCGGAGGGCCGCCCTTCAAAGGTTGCGTTACACGGGCTTGAGGCGCGTGAGGTTGCCCCCGGCGTGGCGCTTGTTACCTATACCTCTGAGACCCGCTACCCGGACGAGACCCAATGGGCCGCCCGCTCCACCCTCTGGGCCGAAACGCCCGATGGGTGGCAGGCCCGCTTTCATCAGGGCACACCGCTGCCCGAGGGCGGCAACGCCCCCTGACACCCCCGCAAAGGAGACCCCATGTCTGCATATGACGTGATCATCATCGGCGCCGGCCCCGGCGGCTACGTCTGCGCCATTCGCTGCGCCCAACTGGGCATGAAGACGGCCGTTGTCGAAGGCCGCGAGACGCTGGGCGGCACCTGCCTCAACGTCGGCTGCATCCCGTCCAAGGCCATGCTTCACGCCAGCCACATGCTGCATGAGGCGGAGCACAACTTTGCCGAGATGGGGCTGAAGGGCAAAAGCCCCAGCGTCGATTGGAAGCAGATGCTGGCCTACAAGCAAAAGACGGTGGACCAGAACACCGGCGGCATCGAGTTTCTGTTCAAGAAAAACAAGATCGACTGGCTGAAGGGTTGGGGCTCCATCCCCGAGGCGGGCAAGGTGAAGGTGGGTGACGAGGTGCATGAGGCCAAGCACATCATCATCGCCACCGGCTCCGAACCTGCGAGCATCCCCGGTGCCGAGGTGGAGATTGACGAGAAGACGGTTGTCAGCTCCACCGGCGCGCTGGAGCTGGGCAAGGTGCCCGGTGAGATGGTCGTGGTCGGCGGCGGGGTGATCGGGCTGGAGCTTGGCTCGGTTTATGCCCGGCTTGGCAGCAAGGTGACGGTGGTGGAGTTCCTCGATGCGATCACCCCCGGCGCGGATGCCGAGGTGGCCAAGAACTTCCAGAAGATTCTGAAGAAGCAGGGGCTCTCTTTTGTGATGGGGGCCGCTGTCAACAAGGTGGAGACCAAGGGCGGCAAGGCCACGGTGCACTACAAGCTGCGCAAGGACGAGAGTGCCCATGAGCTGAAGTGCGACACGGTGCTGGTGGCCACGGGCCGCAAGCCCTACGTCGACGGGCTGGGACTGGACGAGCTGGGCGTGAAGATGACCAAGCGCGGGCAGGTCGAGGTGGATGACCACTTCCAGACCGCCGTGAAGGGCGTCTATGCCATCGGTGACGCGATCCCCGGCCCGATGCTCGCCCACAAGGCCGAGGACGAAGGCACCGCGCTGGCCGAGATGCTGGCGGGCCAGAAGCCGCATATCAACTACGGGCTCATTCCAGGCGTCATCTACACTGCGCCAGAGGTGGCGAGCGTGGGTGAAACCGAGGAGACGCTGAAGGAGAAGGGCAAGGCCTATAAGGTTGGCAAGTTCCCCTTCATGGGCAACGCGCGGGCCAAGTCGGTGCACCAGGCCGAGGGCTTCGTGAAGATGCTCGCCGACAAGGAAACAGACCGCATCCTCGGCTGCCACATCATCGGCCCCTCGGCGGGTGAGCTGATCCACGAGATCTGTGTGGCGATGGAGTTTGGAGCCTCCGCAGAGGACGTGGCCCGCACCTGCCACGCCCATCCGACCTTCTCCGAAGCCGTGCGCGAGAGCGCTCTGGCCTGTGGCGATGGGGCCATTCACGCCTGAGGCACATCCCCGCTGAAACAGGGCCGCGGTGGCAGCACCGCGGCCTTTTTCGTGCTCAAGTTGCGCCCCACGCCCGCCCAAATCGGCTGTTAACGCTTATGGCAAGGAATGGGCCAAAGAGCCCGGATTGTTGAGTAAAGCGAGAGGACATGTCGATGCGCAAGTTCGGGATAGTTGCGGCTACCGCCGCCCTGGCCCTGACGGCCAGTTCGGATGAAGCCCAGGCCCGCCGTGGCGGTGGGGCGATCTGGATGGAGAGCCAGCAGTTGCACTTCGTCGCACCGACGAACATCAGCTCGGGCAACGGCAATGCAATGGCGCTATGCCACCTCAGCACCAAGCATCACATCTTTCAGATCGGGTTCTGGCGCAGCATGAACGGCTACGCGCTTTCCTATGACGGTTGCAATGGTGAGCGGTTCGTTCCGGTCGATACCGCCCGGCTGGAGCGGATGATTGCGGCCGGCGACGTGCCCGCAGGCCTGCCCGCCGAGCCAAAAATGCAGACCGCCCAGCTTGTGACAGGCTTCGCCGGCTCTGCCGCTCTTGGCGCAACCTTCGGGCTGTTCGGCCTGCTCAAGATGCTCCGTGCCGCCGGGCGCCGCCGTCGCCGCAATGCGATGACAGGCGCGGGCGGCTTTGCCCAGCGGGTGCTGGACGTGATGTGCCATGCGGCAAAGGCCGATGGCGTGGTGGACCCGGAAGAGGTGAAGCTGATCGCCTTCGCCAGCGAAAAACTGACCGGCTCAGCCTACTCGCCCGACCAGATCGAGCAGCTCATCGGGATGGCGGGCACCAAGGTTTCGGACGATGACTTCAAGGCTTTCGGTGAGGGGCTGGATGCCCGACAGCGCGAAACCCTGATGCGCGGGGCGCTGATGGTGACTGTGTCGGAT
The DNA here is from genome assembly GCF_006351965.1 of Oceanicola sp. D3. NCBI lineage: Bacteria > Pseudomonadati > Pseudomonadota > Alphaproteobacteria > Rhodobacterales > Roseobacteraceae > Oceanicola > Oceanicola sp. D3. The sequence continues at coordinate 1,135,026 of NZ_CP040932.1, read as the reverse complement.
GGCACGATCAGCCACTCGGAAAAGGGCTTTCTGGCCCGGCTGGCCGCTTCGCTGGGCATCTCCGCGCTTGAGATGCAGGGCATGCTGCGGAGCCTCTGAGCGCCGCCCGCGCCCTCAGCTGGCCAGCATCCGCAGGCCGCCCGTTACATCCGAGCGCACCGCCAGTCGCAGGCCCGGCTCGTCGCCCGCCTTCAGCGCCGCCACGATCAGCCGGTGGTGGCGCGGCACCTCGGTGCGCCGCAGCCTGTCATAGAGCAACCGCATGGTCGGCCCCAGCTGGAGCCAGACGGTTTCGGCCAGAGCCAGCATCGCCGGGGCCTGAGCCCGCAGGTAAAGCGTGCGGTGAAACTCCAGATTGGCGCGAATGTAGCCCGCCGCATCGCCCCGCGCCGTGACCTCGGCGATTGTAGCATTGACCGCTTCCAGCCGCTCGATCAGCGCGATATGGGCGCGAGGCAGGGCGCGGGTGGCAAGCTCGGGCTCCAGCAGCGCACGAATCGCGGCCAGTTCCTCGATCCGGTCATTCGTCAGCACCGGGGTGGAGACACGGCCCGAGGCCGAGAGCGTTAGCGCCCCTTCCGCTGCCAGCCGCCGCACTGCCTCCCGTGCCGGTGTCATCGACACGCCAAACTCTTTGCCGACACCCCGGAGGGTTAGGGCGTGGCCGGGCAGAAGCTCGCCATGCATGATCCGGGTACGCAGGGCGCGGTAGACGCGGTCATGCGCGGCGGTCGCGGCACCGGAGGGCGCGGGAGCACCACGGCTGGGAGGGGCGGCATCTGCGGGGGGCGGTTGGATTAGCATGGCGCAACCGTGATCACGAATCTGCGGCCCGTCAACGGCAAACGGCTATCCCTTGAAGCCATAGCGGTGAAGCGCCGCACCCTCTTGGCGAAGCCAGCGGCGCGGTGCCTCATAGCCGGGGCAAAGCCGGGCGCAGACGGCCCAGAAGCGCGGTGAGTGATCCATATGGGCAAGATGGGCCACCTCATGGGCGGCGACATAGTCGAGCACCTCCGGCGGGGCGAGGATGAGCCGCCACGAGTACATCAGGTTGCCCTCATGGCTGCATGAGCCCCAACGCGAGCGGGTATCTCGCAGGGTGATGCGGCCGTGGGGGCGCCCCAGCGCGGCGGCGTGGCGGCTTGAGGCTTCGGCAAGGCGCTCGCGGGCGATCTCGCGCAGGAAGGCCCCAAGACGTGCGGGCAGGCGGGTGGCCCCTTCGGGCACCAAAAGCGTTTGAGCCTCAAGGCTTATTCGCCGCACCGGCGCAGCCTCGATACGGCGCAGCACCCCCTCAACCGGCAGCTCCGCGCCCAGTTCCACTGGCACAAAGGGGGCCTGCTCGGCCAGCCTGTCGCGGATCCATCCGGCCTTCTCGGCCGCAAAGCTGCGGGCCTCCCGCTCGGGCGCAAAGCGCGGCATGGTGAGCGTTACTCGGCCATCAACGCCTGACACCCGGAGCGACAATCGCCGCGCGCGCGCCGAGCGCCGCAGCGTAACCTCCACCTCGGCCTCGCCCGACCCCTGCCCCGGCAATGTGATCTTGCCCATGCCCCTGCCTCTTTTGCCCTGCACCAACCTAGCCCGCCGCCGCCCGGCAAGAAAGGCCGATACCCCCTTTACAGGCCCGCCGGGGCATGGCATTGGCCCCGCTCGAACCCCGAAGCATGTGAGGATTTCGATGCCTAAGGAAGAATGGGGCGTCAAGCGCGTCTGCCCGACCACCGGCAAGCGGTTTTATGATCTGGGTAAAGACCCGATCGTAAGCCCCTACACCGGCGAAGTCGTGGTGCTGGATACCGGCAGCAAGGCCCGCTCTGCGTTGAAGGGCGACAAGCCTGATCCGAAGTCTGTGGAGACTGAGGAAGAAGATGCCGATATCGCCGTGCTCGACGACGATGATGATGACGACAGCGATGTCGATCTCGGCGATGACGTTCTGGAAGATGACGACGACGACGATGTGTCGCTCGACGATATCGCCGACGTTGCGTCTGACGAAGAAGAGAGCTGAGGCGACGTCGGGAAATGTGGCGGGTGGCGATGTTTTCGCTTGATCCCCCCGCCGCGATTCCCTAAACGTCCGCCTCACCGGGGCCTTAGCTCAGTTGGGAGAGCGCTTGCATGGCATGCAAGAGGTCAGGGGTTCGACTCCCCTAGGCTCCACCATCCCTTTACAGTTCAACGCGGTAGCGGAACACTAGAGCGGTGTGACACACAGGTGTGACACACAATGCAGCTAGCAACCTACCTTTCTGTCTCCCGGCACGGCATCTTTTACTTCCGTTGGCCGATACCCAGTTCCGACCACCTAGCCCCCCGCAGCAGCGTTCGCATCTCACTTCACACGAGATGTCCGAAGCGGGCTGGCATGCTTGCCCGGCATCTTGCAGTCTGTGGAGTTGAGGCAGAACAACTGGTCAAGAAGTCGGTCATGGATCACGGAAAGCTGAGGTCTAAGGTCAGGGATTATTTCCGGGCACAGCTTGAGGACGGCAAGCGGCGGATCGACGCCGGAGGTCCACTGACCGACACCGAGAAGCAAGGCGTCTCGCAGTCTGTCTCAATGCTTGAAGACGGGAACCGCGAGTTCTGGCATCTCATGGGTTCGGATAATGCACGGGCGGAACTCGACGCGTTCTTCGCCGCAACCGATCTGCCGGTGGAACAGTACCGGGACCACATCCCAAGGGTGCTGGATGAAATCAGGAAGGCCCGGATTGGCGCGTACAAGGCGCTCTTGCAGTATGCTGAGGGGCTAGAGACCTACGACTTCACGGAGCCGATGAGCGCCGCTGTGAGCGCCCCTGACGCCCCGGAGGATGCAACGGGCTACCCCGGCATAAATGAAGCCGTGGAGACGTTCTTCCGGGTGCATGAGAAGTCCGCGAACTGGACACACGGCACAGTCGAGAAGCGCCGTGCCATGCTCGCCATCGCAGTCGAGTGGTTCGGGCCGGAGAGGTCCATGGCGAAGATCAGCAAGCGGGATGCAGCGGAGTTGAAAGAGGCCCTGCTGTCGCTTCCTGCGAACCGGTCGAAAGTGTCCCGTCTGCGTGGGCTGTCGCTGCGGGATGCCGTCAGGGTTGAAGGGCTGCCCCGGATTAGCAACGCCACGGTGAACGCTCACCTGAGCGCATTCAAGATTTTCTGGGATTGGGCGGAGAAGCATGACTACGCCCCGGAGGCACTGTTCCAGAGCATGACAGTGAGCGCCAAGGGGCACGGTTCAAAGGAACGGAAGCCGTTCGCGCAAGACGCTCTGGCGAAGGCATACGCGGCGCTCACTGATCGGCAGGGTGCGTTCTACAAGAAGACCAGCCATCGCTGGGCAACGCTCATTGCCATGTTCTCAGGTGCCCGGCTGAACGAGGTCTGCCAACTGCAAGTTGACGACATAAAAGAGGTACAGGGGATTTGGGTGTTCGACTTCAACGATGAAGGTGATGCCCACAAACGCCTCAAGTCCTCCGCTGCCAAACGCAGGGTTCCGATCCACAGCAAACTCATCGAACTCGGGCTTTTGGACTACCACCAGCAGCAACAGGCGACAGGTCAGGAGAAGATGTTCCCGGACTACAGCTACCACCCCAAGCACGGCTACGGCGGGAGCCTCAGCAAGTGGTTCAACCGGACCTTTACGCAGACCCTTGGTATCAAAACCGAAGCGCACGTATTCCACGGATTGCGCCACACCTTCGCAACTCGGCTGGGCCATGCTGATGTACCCACTGAGCGCATACAGTTCATCATCGGCCATGAGCGCGAAGGGGTGACGCATCAGGTCTACATGAAGGACGGCTACACCATCGAACAGACAAGGGATGCGGTGGAGTTGTTCCGGGTGGGGAAGGACTAGAGATCTAGAGCCTGCGGGCTACCACAAATTCTCTGGTGGCACAGGCTGATGATTGAGGTGCCCCTAGTTTACTAGACGCCTCAACTAACTTCTACGCCGGATCAAAGCAAAGCGACCCCGAAAGCAAACAGATGTCAGCATGACATTGGCACCTCGCGCCGCACCGCCCACCACAATATGTGGTGGTCGTAGGCGTTCTTATCTCTTTAGAGGAGGATTAAGCAAAATGGCACAACATGTTGTGTCTGTGCTAAGGACGCGCCATGGCGTTTGGTGACACTTACATGGTGCGCGGAGAATGAAGAACCCCGGCAACGGCATCCTTGCACAGTTCGGTGTGGACCCGGACGATTGCCCCGATCAAAGGGGCGTTCGGTCATGGGCGTTCGAGCCGTACCTTGAGTTATCCAGCGCTTTGGCTAGCGCTGAGCTCACAGCAGTTCTCAACGACCTACGTGACCACTGGATGCGAGGCTTCCAACGCAAACCAAGCCCAGTCGAACAGGGCAAGTTCGTCGGTTGCCTGCGCGCGATTTTGCTGAACCTCATGCGGGTCCGCACTGTGGACGCAGGCCTGACGGTGGGTATTTCAAGCAGCAAGGGGCCATTACAACAGGAGGTGCGATATCGACCCGGCTTCATGTCAGTCCAATATCATCGGCGCGCCCTTGGGCTGCTGCAAGATTGCGGACTTGTTTGGAAGGTCAAGGCTGGACATCGACAGAAGGACTACAGCGAGACGGCGCGCTATGCCCTGACCGAAGCAGCGTGCGGCCTGTTGCCTTTGCAGAGCATTACCGCCAGTGATTTTACCATCGGCGCGCGGGATGAGGTCATTAGGCTCAAAGATACCAAAGGTCGACTGACCCCATACACCGACACGCTCGAGACGCTATCGATGCGTGCCAACCTGCGCCGCTTGAATGATCTGCTAGATGGCACCGACATCGCCACAACCCGAGCGACCCAACCGTTGACCGACTTCGATGACAAGTACAGTGGGGAGAGAACCGCCCTCTACCGCGTCTTCAACAACGGTAGTTTCGAGCAAGGGGGGCGCTTCTACGGCGGCTGGTGGCAGCACGTCAAGAAATACCTGCGGCCCTTCATAACTATGGACGGGCAGTCCACAGTCGAAGCTGACTTCAAGGGTCTGCACCCGGCGATGCTGTTCGCCAATGCCGGACTAGATATCCCGCCTGACCCCTACGCCCTTGTGCCGGGCATCACCGCTAGTGAGCAACTACGCGACCATGCCAAGACCACGTTTCTAGCCCTACTAAACGCAGGCAGTAGCGGTACCAAGGAGCCGCGCAACTTCGACTGTGACGCACACGGCATGACTGCTGAGGAGTTTCAGAAGGCAGTAGTGGCGGCCTTCCCCATGTTGCCGGGTGTCTTCGGAACTGGGATCGGGCTTTACCTGCAACGCGAGGACAGTGACATGGCTGAGCAGATCATGCTGCACTTCGCTGCAAAAGGCGTGCCAGTGTTGCCCGTGCATGACAGCTTCATCATTGCCGCACAGCACAAGGAAGAAATAGTCCAGGTCATGCAGGCTGCATTTCATGACACCTATGGCCAGGATCCCACTATCACACTGACCGAAGCTACATAACAGTCGTGTACATTGGCCCTCCAACCTATGGCCTGGGAGGCCCTAAGCCCCCCCGGTTCCCCACTACTGGGTAAAATAAGGAATGGGTTGCGTGAAAACGTACGGCGCAACACCCGCCCAGCGTAATTAGTCAGGCCGACAAACCTCGCCCGCACTGCGACATCTTCCGACCGAGGAGCCACGGCGTGGCCGATAACCCTGAGGCCATTGCTTTCTGGTTGCCCGCAGATTAACGGAGAGCCCCGCCTAGCTGCCATCTGGCTCTTTTGTGAGCCGAGACACCCGGAGCACCCTGAGGGCTCTGTACGGCCCAAAAACTCAACGGCTCATCTCCCGTGTGAACTACTCTGCTGAACTCAGGCGATCTAGAACACGCTTCACCTGTGATGCTTGCCATTGCCCGCCCCTCGCTGTGGCAACTCGGGCCTTGTTCAGGTGATCTGCAATCTCTCGGAGCGGCTTCCCGGCCTCCCGCAGCGGCTCGATAATCCCAGCCACTTTGTCAGCACGTGCAGCGGCGTTCGCCTGAATGACCGCGTTCCGCTTCATCGTCTTGTCTCGAAGTCCGCCCAGCTTCTTGCCCTTAGCCTTTGCCTCGGCAAGCGCGGCCCGGGTGCGCATTGAGATGAACTCCCGCTCCTGTTCAGCCAAGGCAGCGTAGATATGAAGCTGGAACTTGTCGGCGTATGGCATGGAAGCGACACGGAAGGTCAGTCGCTTGTCGTCCATCAGCGCAGCAATGGCTGATACCTTGCGCGAGAGCCGGTCCAATTTGCTGACTAGGAGGGTCGCGCCAGTCTTCCGGCAGACGTCTAGTGCAGCCGTAAGTTCCGGCCTGTCGCTGTCCGCCCCGCTCAGGATGTCCGTGAAGGTTGCCACCACCGCGTAAGGCACCTCGCTGAACCCGTCGAGGAAAAGGCCGATGTCACGCTCCTGAGCCTCCAAGCCCAACCCGCTGCGCCCCTGCTCTTGGGTGCTGACCCGTTTGTAAACAACATATTCCTGCATCTTCACGCCTCGCTGGCAGATCGTACCTTGAGGCTGCATGGCAGGCTGTGTTGCAAATGTCAACGTTCGTTGTGAGTGTCACAAGGGGCCGGTGCAGTTACGATCTTGTTGGCCTGACAGCTTCCTCAGCGTCGCGTTGCACTTCTGGAGACAAGAGCACCCGACCGTGATCCTGTGCCTCGGTCAGCAATACTAAGTCCTCAGCAAAGATACTCTCAATCAACCCGTCATCGGGGATATGGAAACCGGGATAGTGCCGCCTCATGCCGTCCATCGCCCATTTTTGCAGTTGGACGCCATGGCTTTTGTCGTGGGCCGAACCATCCTTGTTTATGGCAGCGAAGTTCGTGCCCTTAACTCGAAAATGAAGGTGATCCTGAGTGTTCCGGACATGCGCCTTGTGGTGCATGATTGCCCGCCCCTTGCCCAAGTCCACATAGGGCTTCGCCTCGTTCAACAGGAGGCGAATGACAACCTCAGCAACGCGGTCTGAGGTGTCGAAGTGGTAGAACACTGTGCGGGTGCTCCGCTGCGCCTCAATCTCTGCCAGATGTTCCTTGAAGCCCTTGAGCCGCCTGCCGCTTCCACTTGTCATGCTGTCCACTCCTCTACCGCAACCGAGTTCTTCGGGTTTACTCCCCCTGCCCGGATACAGGCCCAAAGGGGGCCTATGGGGGAACATGGTTCGCGGGGAAGGATAGATACCCCCTCGCAAAAATGTGCCGTGAAATTGGGTCTGCCGTGCCGGGTCTGGCGAATTGTGCCTTCTACCCCTCTTCTCCTCCAGCACCCCTAACCCAGCTTGCGATGCTGTCGTGGAGCAACCAAGCAGATGGTGCCATCAGGGTTACCTCCGAAGAACCGTTGGCGGTGAATGCACTCAAGTCGTCATGCTCCTCCATTGCCCAGTCACCGATCACCTCACCGTCCACCAGCAGAACATCCCCCTTATTCGTTCCATCGTGGTAGCCCATCATGATGATCCCGTGCCGCACTTGGCCGCCTTCATCTATGAGTTCACAGACAGCCCAGAACTGCTGCGCGATGCTGCTCGCATCAGGACCAACGAACTCCCCAGTCTCGAATGTCCGGTACTTGAGGATACCCGTGAACTGCGCGTCTGTGCGCCTTGTCACTTCGCATGACAGTTCATCGTGGACCAGCGTGTCGAAGTGCATGGTCGACATGGCAACTAACCAAGGGTCTCGTTGATGCGTCTGAACAGCGCCTCGAAGGCATCCAACGTCTCGTCCGACAACGCCGCAACTCGCTTGGCGCGTTCTCGCAACAAAACCTCCGCCGGGGCATTGTGGTCATATCGCTCCACGCCCTCATGGCGGGCGATCTGACGCACAATGGGGTCAGTGCCCTTGAGGTCCGCCGTCTTGACCTTCTTGCCAAACGCAGCGTTGTAGAGCGCCACATAGTCGTCTTTGGCGAACAGGTCCTCAATGTCGGCCATCTTCCGCCCGGCAACCTCGCCTATGGTGATGATCCGCTTCTCTCCGAGGAAGCCCGCCTTGGCGAGGGCGGTGAGCTTTTGGTGACCCTCCTTCCGAGCGTCGACAACCACTGTAACGTCAAGGTGGTTGCCCAAGAGCGCGACAAATGCCGGGATCACGTCAGCACCACCCAGCGGCATGATGGACCAGCGTTTGTCGAGCCCATCGCGCTCGTCCTCAATTAGCCGCTCCGAGATGGCCTGCATGAAGAGGAAGTCTGACGGCCCCTCAACTACGAGGTTGTCCTTGGCGATGAAGAGGTGTTGGGCGATGTCGTAACCGAGCGCGGCCTGCAACGGGAACAGCGTATCGCTGTCGGTCGTCAACACGTCCGAGGTCGTGATGGAACCGGTTTCACGGCCCTTGTCTTCAACCAGCCGCGCCCGCTCAAGGTGGTCGGGCTGGATCATGAAGGGCGAGTGCGTGGTATATATCACCTGACAGCGCTTCGACAGCCGTTCCTCAATGAAGCGCAGAAAATCCTTTTGGGCCTTGGCGTGGAGCCCGAGGGCAGGCTCGTCAAGCAGGATGATGACCGGTGTGTTGTCATACTCGTAGCGCGAGAAGGCAGTCAGGAAAGAAAAGAACCACTGGAACCCTGATGACCGCTCATCGAAGGGCAACGAGAGCATGTGCCGGTTGTCATACATCCTCACGTGCATCTCGTCATGGACGGCATGTTGCCCGTCCTTCCGCTGCTCGGTCTCCTGCGAAATGTCGATCAGGACGCGCAGGTCAGTATTCGTGGTCCAGTACTGGAGCACGTCCTGAGAGATGGCGTTCGCCACGTTTTCAAGCTCGCGCCTGCGTGTTTCATAGTCCGGGTCCAGCAAATACTCCTGATCGCTGCCAGCCAGTTGAAGCAGGGAGAGTGCTGTCTGATCGTTCTCGTCCAAGGTCTCGGGGTCAGCTTCAAGGAGTTCACGGATGCGCACCCTCCCGGGGAGGCGGCTGTAGTCTGAGTAGAAGAAGAACTTGGGCACGCGGGCAAAGAGCAGTTGCCAGACCCGGGCTGTGAAACTCGTTTCCTCAGGCAGCAGTTTTTTCACGGCCTCGTTTAGAGCGGTGCAGGCGGTCTGAACCTGCTGGTCCTCACCGTTCTCCTCAGCCGTGGTTGCTATCGACTTAATAAGCGTGGCAAAGGTCTTTGCTCCGGCGGCTACCGTTGCAACCTTCTTGGGTAGGTCAATATCTTCGACGGCGTTGGCGACGGCTACGGCCTCGTCTACCTCGAACCCGTGATTGTAGAGGTTGTCGTAGCGGCGGTTCACCCTGAATTCGCGCGAGGTCAGAACACCCTCGCCAAAGACAGCGCTGACCGCCGCCATGTCGTCATCTTCCAACTCAAACACCGTCTGGATTGGCCTTGACTGTTCAAGGTTTTTGCCCTGCCGTTTGTGCATTTTCTCAAGCCAAGCGGGGTAGTGCTTGCCTATGCTGAAATTCACGCCCCCCTGAGCAGGCTTCAATCTCCGCAAGGCTTCGAGAAAGGCCGTCTTACCGCTCTCGTTCTTGCCAACAAGACAGGTGATATCCGGCTGTATTTCAACTGGCGTCGAGTTCAGCACATGCTTGAAGTGGTCAATTTGAACTGTCTTAAGCCGCATGCCCCAATTCCTTGGAATAATTCACCGAACCAATACTAGATATTGTAATGATCTCCATAACATTTCAAGCCCCGCAACTGGGAGGCTTGTGCTTCACATGTCGTAGCGAGCCGAGGAATACTTGACGCCACCCGGAGTGTGACACAAGGTGTGACACACAACGCAACACCACACTGATTTAGTGTTCAGTAACAGGGACTTGGTGATCTTCCGGGGTTTCCCCTAGGCTCCACCATTTCCCCCCTTGGTGATTTCCTGCCTCCGCTCGTAGGTCGTAGCTTTGTGGGAATCCGTCTGCTTTGGTGCGCAGGGCTGGTCGATTAGGCCGGCTAGGGCCGAACCGGTCGTGCACCATGCGACGGGCGCGTTTTTCCAAACCGATGAGGTGGCTCGTCAAGCCCTTGGTCTTCTGGATCGGCTCCTTGCGGTGGATTTTAGGCAACCCATGCTCGATTTGGAGACGTCCGCCGTGGTCGTTTCTGGCCTAGAGTCCCCTAACCCGGCCGAATCACTCGGTTTTTGTGTTGAGCAAAAAGCACCACAACCCTGAAGAAAAAGTTCCAATTTGGCACCACCTCAGCGTGTGGAGCTGGCGTCTTCGGACCTGTTCTTTTGGACAGGTGGTTCATTTCCAGAATCCACTAATGCTCTAAATTTAAACAAAATTATCCAACCACACATTTTTGTTGTCTCAGCGTCCGCAGCAAAGCCACCTTGATCAGCGAAAACTTGCTATAGTCCTTCTCCTGAGCCTTCGAAGAGAGGACGTGCTGGTGATGCTTGGCACGTCCAGATTGTGAACGAAGAGCTTGGCTTTCATGGTTTCCGGCGGTTCGGATCCCCGTTTTTGGGGAATTATCTGGGGGGATAACTGTGACACATATTCAAAAAGGGCCTTCGGCCACTTCGCTGTCTTCTGTAGGGGTGCGAGAACGCCGCATCATCGTTGCCGGTGGTGCCGGGTTCATTGGCTCGCACCTCTGTGACCGATTGATAGACGCAGGTCATTCCGTGCTGTGTCTGGATAATCTGATGACAGGCAGCATGGACAATATTGCCCATCTGGCCAGCCATCCGCGATTTCAGTTCCGGCGGCATGATGTAATTGAGCCTGCCATCGTCAAAGGCCCTGTGGCCGAGATTTACAACCTCGCCAGCCCGGCCTCTCCGCTGAAGTATCAGGAAGACCCGATACACACGTTCAAAACGTCCGTCTGGGGTGCATTGAACCTGCTGGAACTGGCCCGTGAAAAAGGCGCACGGATTTTGCAGTCGTCCACCTCCGAGGTTTATGGCGACCCCACCGTTAGCCCGCAGCCAGAAAGCTACCATGGCAATGTAAACACGACGGGCCCACGGGCCTGCTACGATGAGGGCAAGCGCGCTGCTGAAACGTTGTTTTACGAGATGTCGGCGCGGCATGGTGTGGAGGTTCGGATTGCGCGGATCTTCAACACCTACGGCCCGAGGTTGCAGGCGGGCGACGGGCGGGTTGTTTCCACCTTCATTGATCAGGCCCTCGACGGAGCCCCGTTGACCATCAATGGGGACGGAAGCCAGACACGCTCGTTTTGCTATGTCGACGACCTCGTAGAGGGGCTGATGCGGCTGATGGCCAACGATGAGGTGGGCTCTGCGCCGGTCAACCTCGGCAATCCCGATGAGCGCAGCATTTCGGATGCTGCTGCGCTGGTGCTGGCCGCAACTGGCTCGAAGTCGGAACTGACATGGCGGGCCATGCCGCAGGATGATCCACTGCGCCGATGCCCTGATATTTCCCGCGCTCAAGAGCTGCTGGACTGGCGCCCCACGGTCTCTTTTGAGGAGGGCCTGCAACGTATGATCGCCCATATGGTCTCCGAGCGGGCCCGACAAAGGCCGGCAGCCGGTGGTGGTGCCTCGTGAGGTGACACAGGCCGCACATACGCCCCTGCGGAACGCCATGCTCGCTCCGCTGATCGGCTCGCCCCGGCGGCGTATGGCCTACTTGGCCGTGACGCTGCTCTGGGTGGCTTCGGCAGGATGGTTCTGGGTTTGGTGGCTTTCTTCAGGGCATATGATCGAGCCGCTGCGGTATTGGGTTGTTTCCCTTTCCATGGGCTGGATCTTTGCGATGCAGCTCTACTTCCTGACGGTCTTTCACTTTGCCAGCCGATCTGTTGCGCCCGCTCCGCAGCCGGGCCAGTGGCGGGTGGCCATGGTGGTGACAAAAACGCCTGCAGAGCCCTTCTCCGTGCTCCGCCCCACGCTGGAAGCGATGCTGGCACAAGACTACCCGCATGACACGTGGTTGGCCGACGAAGCGCCCGATGCCGAAACCCGGGCCTGGTGTGCGGCGCGGGGTGTGCGCATTTCGTCGCGCGAGGGCCTGGCGGAGTATCATCGCACCGAATGGCCCCGCCGCACGCGGTGCAAGGAGGGCAACCTCGCCTATTTCTACGACCAATACGGCTATCAGGCCTATGACGTAGTCTCCCAGCTCGATGCCGATCACGTGCCCCAGCCCGGCTACCTGCGCGAGATGCTGCGGCCCTTTGCGGATCCGGCGGTGGGCTATGTTTCGGCCCCTTCGATCTGCGCGGCGAATGCCTCCGAAAGCTGGGCAGCACGCACCCGGCTCCATGCCGAGGCGGGCTTTCATGGAGGCTTTCAATGTGGCTACACCCGGCTGCTGACGCCCATGTGTATCGGCTCGCATTATGCGGTGCGGACCCGCGCGCTGGAGGCCGTAGGCGGGTTGGGCCCGGAACTGGCTGAAGATCACTCCACCACGATGATCCTTGCCGCAGGCGGCTGGCGTGGGGTGCATGCGGTGGATGCGATTGCCATCGGCGACGGGCCGGCAAACCTGCCCGATGTGGTCACGCAGGAGTTTCAATGGTCGCGTAGCCTGACCTCGCTGCTCCTGCGCCATACGCCCCGCTACCTTTCCGCGCTGCCATTGCGGCTGAAGTTTCTCTTTTTGCTATGCCAGAGCTGGTATGCGATCTTTGCCCTGACAATGGCGTTGCTCTACCTCGTGCCGATCTTTGCCGTGCTGTTTGATATGCGCATTGCCGATGTCACCTATCCGGCCTTCCTTGCCCATATCCTGCCACCCGCCGCCGTGATGCTGGCCTTTGCCTTCATGATGCGGCGCGACGGGGTGTTGCGCCCGGCAGACTCGCGGGTGTTCAGCTGGGAGCGGCTGTTCTTTCCATTTCTGCAATGGCCCTGGGTGCTTTGGGGCTGCGCCATGGCCGTGGCTGACAGGCTTTCGGGCCGGTTCGTGGATTTTCGCATCACGCCGAAGGGGGCAGCGGCCACGGCGAAGCTGCCGGGGCGGGTTATTGGCGTCTATGCGGTATTGGCCCTGGTGGCCGTGCTTCCGGTGTTGTCGATCGACGGTCTGACCGAGGCCCGGGGCTTCTACCTGCTGGCATTGCTCAACGCGGGCATCTACTGCGCCTTGCTGGCCGTCGCCCTGCACCGCCACATGCGCGAAAACGGCATTCCGCTGCGCAACCAGATTTCTGCCTTTCCCGGCCAACTCGCTACCGTCTCGACCGTCATCGCGCTTAGCGTAGCGGCGCTGGTGATGAGGGCGGGGGACGGCGTGGAGGCGCTGGCTTATGGGCTGGAGCCGCTAAGACTTGTGCAAGCGGAGTATTCGGTTGCCGGGGCCGGAATGGGCGGGCCCGGCACGCAGAGGCTGCGCTTTCGCTTCGGTTGGACGGATTGAGGACACGTAACAAAGGAGGCAGGCGCACGCGCCACGCCCAAGGGAGATAGTCATGATTAAGCACAGCGCGACAACACTTGCCGGAGCCCTCTCTTTGTTGCTGACCGCCGCGCCAACGGCTGCTCAGGACGTGCCCCCGGGCACCCTCCCGTTTGGTGTCTACGACCCGGACGGCGACTATGGCGATAGCGCGGAGGTGGTGATTGAGCATCTCTTCCTGCCTTGGGAAGATGTCTTTCTGCCGTCGCTCAACATGGCCGATGATTATGCCCTCGCCCGGGAGCGCGCGCTGCTTGTCACGCTGGAGCCGTGGACTTGGTCTCGCGATGAACGCAACAGCGCCCGCTACCTGCGCAACGGCATCTCGGAGGGGCTTTATGATGGCAACATAACAGCGGTCTGCGATGTGCTCGCCACCCTGCGCAGCCCGGTCACGCTGCGGTTCATGCATGAGATGGATGACGAGAGCGGGCAGTTCATCTGGTCAGACTGGGAGCCCGAGGCCTTTATATCGGCCTATCGGCAAATGATTGACCTCTGCCGCAGCCGTGCGCCCAACATTACTGTCATGTGGTCCCCTCTCGGCGACGAGGCGATGACGGAATATTACCCCGGCGATGACTACGCCGATCTTGTCGGCCTCACCGTGTTCGGGCTTCAGGCATGGGATCAAGCGAGGGAGGGCGGAGATCGCAGCTTTGCCGATATCTTCGCCCCGCGCTACGAGCGCGCCGCAGCCTATGGCAAGCCCGTGGTGGTGGCTGAACTCGGCTATGTTGGTGACGAAGTCTATGTATCCAATTGGCGCGATGCGGTGCGTCAGGAACTCTCCGAATATCCCAGTCTCGTCGGTGTTGTTTACTTCAACCAACGCGAAGTTCACCCGTGGCCAGAGGGATTCGGCCTGCCGGACTGGCGGATTAAGAACCAGATCCTCGAATAAGGCCTAAGGCGGCGGGTTTCCGCCGCCGGGACTCACTGCACTGAAACCCCACATCTTTTGCGCCTCCCGCCGCTCTGGCGGGAGTGAAACTTCTACTGCCTGTTCCTTGCCCTGCTCGTGCCGCACTTGATCCTTAAGCGTTTTTAAATGAGTTTCTGCGGCAATGAAAAAATCTTTGGACGGGCCCGCTCATGGGGCCGGACCGCGGATGGATTGAGGGACGAGCAGACTATGAAGGCTTTCCGACGGATGAACTCCGTGGTGGCAGGTGCTGCACTGGCGCTTGCCGGCGCGGTGGCGATGCCCCCCGAAGCACAAGCGGACCCGGCAGCCGTCAGGCTACCGCAGGTTAAGGTGACACAGCGGCACACGGTCGGCGGCAAGGGCGCAGCCCGGTTTGACTGGCTGGCGCGCGCCAACCCCAACCCGGCCCGACGGCCCAACCGTGTGGTGGTGGCTGGCTCGAGCCGATGGGTGTGCTCGCCCGCCGGAGGCGGCGCCAAATCGCGCTGCTACTCGCGCTAACCAGCGGTTTGAAGCTGGTGCGGAACGTCCCGGCGGGCATACGGCCGGGATGCAATGCTTCGAGCGATTAGGCGCGCTTTGGTTCGCGCACTGACCGGAAACCGCCGCTTGTTCGGCGGTGACTTCAGGGTGCGATCAGCCCCTTCCCTGCCTCAGCTTTCAGGCCCTTCAATCATCTCGACCCGCGTAGCGTGGCGGCCGCCTTCAAACTCCGCGTCGAGGAAGGCATCGACGATATCGAGAGCCAGCCCCTCGCCCACCACACGGGCACCGAGGGAGAGGATGTTGGCGTCGTTGTGCTGGCGGATCATCCGGGCCGAGAAGGTATCGGCGCAGACACCGCAGCGCACGCCGGGCACCTTGTTGGCAGCCATCATGATGCCCTGCCCGGTGCCACACAGGATAATACCCAGAGCGCAATCGCCAGAAGCCACCTGACGCGCCGCCGCCTGCCCGTGCTTGGGGTAATGCGTGCTCTCGGGCGTGGTGGGCCCGATGTCGACAACCTCCCAGCCTTTCCCGGCAACATGGGCGGCGATGTTCTGGCGCAGCGCAATAGCGGCGTGGTCGCTGGACAGGACGATACGTTTGTTGGCGGACATGGCGGCTTTCCCTTGCGTGGCGCTGCGACGGCCCTTGGGCGGGCCATCTTTGGCGCGAAAATACCCGAGGGCGCGGCAAGGTCCAGCGTGTAGAGTGCCGCGTCAGCCCGTTGGGGTGATGTCGCGCTCTGTGAGGCCCGCCAGAATGTCATCCTTCGAGAGCTGGCCGACGAGCGCGCCGTCTTCCGTAACGCCGACCGGCTCTGCCTGCGCCGTCACCGTCTCCAGACCGTCCCGCACGAGGCTGTCGGCGTCGATGGTAACGGATGGAGCGCCGGCGGCGGGCTGCATCAGGTCGCGCGCACGGAGCACGCCGAGCGGATTCATGTGCTGAACAAACTCGGCGACATAGTCGTTTTTCGGATCGCGGAAAATATCTTGCGGTGCGCCGGTCTGTACGATGCGACCGCCTTCCATGATCGAGATGTTGTTGCCCAGCTTGAAGGCTTCGTCGAGGTCATGGCTGACAAAGATAATCGTGCGTTTGAGACGTTGCTGCAGTTCCAGAAGCTCGTCCTGCAGCTTGGAACGTATGAGCGGGTCCAGCGCCGAAAAAGGCTCGTCCATCAGGAGAATTGGGGCATCGGTGACAAAAGCGCGGGCAAGGCCGACGCGCTGCTGCATCCCGCCCGAAAGCTCGCCCACCTTGCGCTCGGCCCAGTCGGTGAGACCGACCAGATCAAGCTGTTCGTCGATCTTGGCATCGGCCTCAGCCTTGGGCATCCCGGCCAGTTCCAGTCCTAGCCCCACGTTTTCACGCACCGAGCGCCAGGGCAGCAGGCCAAACTGCTGAAAGACCATCGCCACGTGGTGCATGCGGATGCGGCGGAGCGTGGGTTTGTCGGCGTTGGTCACGTCGACCATGCTTTGGCCGTCGTTCACATGAACCGCACCACGCACCACCGGGTTGAGCCCGTTCACCGCGCGCAGCAGGGTGGATTTGCCGGAGCCGGAGAGGCCCATAAGCACGAGGATTTCGCCCTCATTCACGTCGAGTGAACAGTTGTGCACGCCAAGCACCTGGCCGGTGGCCTGTTGGATCTCGCCGCGCTCCTGGCCCTCGTCCATCAATGGCAGGGCGCGGTTTGGCTTGTCGCCAAAGACGATGGAGACATTGTCGATTTTTACCGCTGTAGTCATTTGCGCGCCCCCACGTTGAGCATCCGGTCAAGCATGATGGCGACCACGACGATGACAAAGCCGCTCTCGAAGCCCAGCGCCGTGTTCACCTGCCCAAGCGCGCGCATCACCGGCACGCCAAGACCGTTGGCACCCACCAGCGCGGCGATGACGACCATGGAGAGCGAAAGCATGATGGTCTGGTTCAGGCCGGCCATGATCTGCGGGAAGGCATAGGGGAGTTCAACCTTCCAGAGCGTCTGCCGCGGGGTGGCACCAAAGGCGCGAGCGGCTTCCAGCAGGGTTTGCGGGGTCGAGGCAACGCCAAGGTAGGTGAGCCGGATCGGGGCGGGCAGCACGAAGATGACCGTGGCGATGAGGCCCGGCACCATGCCGATGCCAAAGAAGACGATGGCCGGGATCAGGTAGACGAAGGTGGGCAGGGTCTGCATCAGGTCGAGCACCGGGCGCAGGTAGGTATACATCTTGGGCCGGTGCGCTGCGGCGATACCTATAGGGACGCCGATGGCCATGCACACGAGGCAGGCCGAAAGCACAAGCGTGAGGCTTTCGGTGGTTTCCTCCCAGTAGCCCTGATTGAGGATGAAGAGGAAGCCGAGGAAGACGAAGAGGCAGACTTTCCAGCTTTTCTGGAGAAACCATGTGGCGACGACGAAGGCGGCGATGACGATGATCGCGGGCGGCTCCTGCATAACCCACAGAATGGCGTCGATCATGGCTTCCATCACTGCGGCAAAGCCATCCAGCAGCACTTCGCCATGGTCTCGTATCCAGTCGAAGACGACCTTTGCGCCCTTGCCGACAGGTATCTTGTACTCTTCCAGCCAGTCTTCCACTGCCCTTGTCTCCCTTCGTCTTCGGTTGGCCTAGCGCGCGCGCCGCGCTTGAATCAGTTGGCCAAAAGAGAACCGCCCGCGCGTGGCGGGCGGTTCGGTCTTATATTTGCGATTAGAGGCCCAGCGCCGCGCTTACGGCGGCCTTGGCATCACTGCCATCCATCGCGGTCACGCCATCAAGCCAGGTGTCGAGCACATCGGCATTGGCCTTCAGCCACTCTTCGGTGGCGTCTTCCGGATCGGCACCATCATCGAGGATCTGGCCCATGATGCCGTTTTCCATCTCGAGGGTGAAATCCATGTTGGCAAAGAGCTTGCCGAGGTTCGGGCATTCTTCCGAGAAGCCTTTGCGGGTGACGGTGTGCACCACGCCCTCGCCACCAAAGAAGTCTTCGCCGCCGGGAAGATACTTCAAGTCGAAGTTGGCGTTCATCGGGTGCGGCTCCCAGCCGAGGAAGACAACGTCCTGCTCGTCCTTATAGGCACGCGCGACCTGCGCCAGCATGCCCTGCTCGGAGCTTTCGACAACTTCCATATCGGCATCGCCGAGGCCCATCTTGTTCTCTTCGATCAGCGACACGAGGTAGGCGTTGCCCTCGTTGCCCGGCTCGATGCCGTAGATCTTGCCTTCCAGCGATTCGGCGAACTTGGCGATGTCGCCATAGCTCTGCAGGCCGCGCTCCCAGGTGTAGGCGGGCACGGCGAGGGTGTATTTGGTGCCTTCGAGGTTGACGTTGATCTGCTCGATCTCGCCCGATTCCAGGTAGGGCCCGATGGCGCCATTCTGGGCCGGCATCCAGTTGCCGAGGAACACGTCGACATCATCGCTCTCCAGCGAGGCGAAGGTGACGGGCACCGAAAGGATTTTTACGTCAACATCATAGCCCAGCCCTTCCAGCACGTGCTTGGCGGTGGCGGTTGTGGTGGTGATGTCGGTCCAGCCGACGTCAGACATGACGACGCTGTCGCACGCGGCAAAGGCCGAGGAGGCGGCGCAAATGGCGAGGGCGGATACGGCTGCGGTGGTTTTCATAGGTGTCTCCCAGTTCTTCGGAGGTCTCGGTTCACTTATTGATTGACCAATCAAACAATGACCGATTATCCCCGTATTGCAAGCCTTTTGGAGTCGGCGATGAGTGTAGAACCCAAGCGCAGAGCCCAGTTGGTGGAAGCGACGATACATGAGATCGGCGCTATTGGCTCGCTCGATGTGACCGTTGGCAAGATTGCCAAACGCGCCGGTGTTTCGGCGGCCCTTGCCTTCCACTACTTCGGCGACAAGGACAAGCTCTTCCTCGCCGCGATGCGCCATGTGCTCTCGGTCTACGCAGCCGAAGTGCGCGGGGCGCTGCTGGTGTCGGACGGTCCGCGAGAGCGGCTTGAGGGCATCCTGCGGGCCAGCTTCTCAAGCTGCAACTTCCGGGCGGATGTCATTTCGGCATGGCTCAACTTTTATGTGCTCGCCCGCCGCAATGACGAGGCAAGGCGGCTGCTTTCGGTCTATCACCGACGCCTGCGCTCCAACCTCCTGCATGACCTGCGCCCGCTGGCCGGCACTGCCGCGCCCGAAATTGCTGACCGAATCGGCGCGGTAATTGACGGGCTCTACCTGCGCTACGCCTCCAACCCTGACGATATGACCGGGCAAACAGCCACAGACCATGCCCTTGCGACCCTCTCGCACGAACTCGGAGCCCTCGCATGAGCCGCCCCAACTTTCTCATCATCATGGTCGACCAGCTGAACGGCACGCTCTTCCCCGACGGTCCCGCCGATTGGCTGCACGCGCCCAACCTCAAGCGGCTCGCGGCGCGCTCGACGCGGTTCAAAAACGGCTACACCGCCTCGCCGCTCTGTGCGCCGGGCCGTGCCAGCTTCATGAGCGGGCAGCTTCCCAGCGTCACCGGCGTTTATGACAATGCCGCCGAGTTTCCCGCCGACCTGCCGACATATGCGCACCACCTGCGCCGCGCGGGCTATCACACCTGCCTTTCCGGCAAGATGCACTTCGTCGGCCCCGATCAGATGCACGGCTTCGAGGAGCGGCTGACGACTGACATCTACCCTGCCGACTTTGGATGGACGCCCGATTATCGCAAACCCGGCGAGCGCATCGACTGGTGGTATCACAACATGGGGTCGGTCACCGGCGCGGGCGTGGCCGAGATTTCCAACCAGATGGAATACGATGACGAGGTTGCCTACAATGCGACCCGCAAGCTCTACGATCTGGCACGCGGCCACGATGAGCGCCCGTGGTGCCTGACAGTCAGCTTTACCCACCCGCATGACCCCTACGTCGCCCGCAAGCGGTTTTGGGACATGTATGAGGATTGCGAGCATCTGCTGCCCGAGGTGGGGGCCTTCGATTACGAAGAGCAGGATGCGCATTCCAAGCGCATTTTCGATGCCAACGACTGGCGCAGCTTCGACATCACCGAAGAGGATATCCGCCGCTCCCGCCGCGCCTACTTTGCCAACATCTCCTATCTCGACGAGAAGGTGGGCGAATTGCTCGATGTGCTTGAGCGCACCCGGCAGGAGGCCACGATCCTCTTTGTCTCCGACCACGGCGACATGCTTGGCGCGCGGGGCCTGTGGTTCAAGATGACCTTCTACGAAGGCTCCGCCCGGGTGCCGGTGATGATCGCCTCCCCCGAGATGGAGCCCGGGCTGGTGGAGGCGCCGGTGAGCAACATCGACATCTGCCCCACCCTCTGCGACCTCGCGGGCGTGAGCATGGAAGAGGTGATGCCGTGGACGGCGGGCGAGAGCCTCAAGCCGCTGGGGCAAGGGGTGGAACGGCAAAACGCGGTGGCGATGGAATATGCAGCCGAGGCCAGCTATGCGCCGCTCGTTTCGCTCCGCAAAGGCCGCTACAAGCTCAACCTCTGCGCGCTCGACCCCGATCAGCTTTTTGACCTTGAGGCCGACCCGCATGAGCTGGAGAATCTGGCGAGCAACCCGGCTCATTCCGAGGCCTATGCGGCGCTGAAGGCCGAAGCAGAGGCCCGCTGGGATTTGCCGCGCTTTGACGCCGAGGTGCGCCGCAGCCAGGCCCGCCGCTGGGTTGTCTACGAGGCGCTGCGCAACGGCGAATACTACCCGTGGGATTATCAGCCGCTGCAAAAGGCTTCTGAGCGCTTCATGCGCAACCACATGGATCTGAACACCGTCGAAGAAGACGCCCGCTTTCCGCGCGGCGAGTGAGATATCAATGACTTATGAAACGCAACCGACCGCCAGCCACTACGTGAACGGCGCCTATCTCGAAGACACCGCAGGCGAGGTTATCCAGGTGATTTATCCCGCCACAGGTGAGGTGGTTGCCCGCGTCCATGCTGCAACGCCTGCGGTAGTGAACGCCGCGCTTGAGGCTGCCACGGAGGCCCAAAAGACATGGGCGGCCATGACTGGGCGCGAGCGTGGCCGGGTGTTGACCGACGCCGCCCGGATCATGCGCGAGCGCAACCGCGACCTCTCGGTGCTGGAAACCTACGACACCGGCAAACCGCTTCAGGAGACGCTGGTGGCCGATGCGACGAGCGGTGCCGATGCGCTGGAGTATTTCGGCGGGCTGGCCGCCAGCCTGACCGGCGAGCACATCCAACTGGGCGAGGATTGGGTGTATACGGTCCGCGAACCGCTTGGCGTTTGCGTTGGCATCGGTGCGTGGAACTACCCCACCCAGATCGCCTGCTGGAAAGGCGCACCCGCGCTCGCCTGCGGCAATGCAATGGTGTTCAAACCGTCCGAAACCACCCCGCTTTGCGCGCTGAAGGTGGCCGAGATCCTCACCGAAGCCGGCGCCCCTCCGGGCCTGTTCAACGTGGTGCAGGGCATGGGCGAAGTTGGCGGGCAGCTGGTGACGGACCCGCGTGTTGCCAAGGTTTCGCTCACCGGCTCCGTGCCGACGGGCCGCAAGGTCTATGCCGCTGCGGCGGGCGAGATGAAGCATGTGACAATGGAGCTTGGCGGCAAGTCGCCGCTGGTGATCTTTGACGATGCCGACCTCGACAACGCCGTCAGCGGTGCGATCAATGCCAACTTCTATTCCACCGGTCAGGTCTGCTCGAACGGCACCCGCGTGTTCGTGCAGCGCGGGATCAAGGGGGCCTTCCTCGCCCGCCTCGCGGAGCGGCTGAAGGGCGCTGTGATCGGCGATCCGATGGATGAGGCCACCAGTTTTGGCCCGATGGTCAGCGCCCGGCAGATGGAGATCGTTCAAGGTTACATCGCCAAGGGCATTGAAGAGGGCGCGCGGCTGGTGGCGGGCGGCGAGCGCCTTGAGCGCGATGGCTTCTACCTCGCCCCCACGGTCTTCGCCGATGTGAAGGACGAGATGACCATTGCGCGCGAAGAGATCTTTGGCCCGGTGATGGCCGTGCTCGACTTCAAAAGCGAGGCCGAGGCAATCGCCCGCGCCAATGACACCGCCTTCGGCCTCTCTGCCGGGGTGTTTACCCGCGACATTTCCCGCGCGCACCGCGTCATCGGCCAGCTCAAGGCCGGGAGCTGCTTTATCAACTCCTACAATGACGCGCCGGTTGAGGCCCCGTTCGGCGGGGTGAAGGCCTCTGGCGTGGGGCGCGAAAACTCCAAGGCTGCGATCGAGCACTATTCGCAGCTCAAGTCGGTTTACGTCCGCATGGGCGATGTCGAGGCAGCCTTCTGATGCAGGCCGAATACGTTATCGTTGGCGCGGGCAGCGCGGGTTGCGCCATGGCTGCGCGGCTGGCCGAGGCGGGCCGCCGGGTGCTGGTGATCGAGCATGGCGGCACCGACTGGGGGCCATTCATCAATATGCCCGGCGCGCTCAGCTTTCCCATGAACATGAAGCGTTATGACTGGGGCTTTCAGTCAGAGCCCGAGCCACACCTCGGCGGGCGGCGCATGGCCACCCCGCGTGGCAAGGTGATCGGTGGGTCGTCTTCGATCAACGGGATGATCTATGTGCGCGGCCACGCCCGCGACTTCGACCATTGGCGCGACGAGGGGGCCGAGGGCTGGGGCTATGCCAATGTGCTGCCCTACTTCAAGCGCATGGAAAACTGGCATGACGGCGGCCATGGCGGCGATGCGGCATGGCGCGGCACCGATGGCCCGCTCCATATCACCCGGGGGGCACGTCTCAATCCGCTCACCCGCGCCTTTGTGGAAGCCGGAGTGCAAGCGGGCTACCCGCGCACCGGCGATTACAACGGCGCGCAGCAAGAGGGCTTCGGCCCCTATGACATGACGGTCTGGAAGGGCGAGCGCTGGTCTGCCGCAAAGGCTTACCTCAAGCCCGCGCTCAAGGGGCCGAATTGCGAGATGATCCGCGCCTTTGCGCGCCGCGTGGTGTTTGAAAATGGCCGCGCAGTTGGTGTCGAGGTGGAACGCGGCGGCACCATCGAGGTGATCCGCGCCGAGGCCGAGGTGATCCTCGCGGCCAGTTCCATCAACTCGCCAAAGCTGCTGATGCTCTCGGGCATCGGCCCTGCGGCGCACCTGGCCGAGCATGGCATCGAGGTTTTGGCAGACCGCGCGGGCGTGGGGAAAAACCTGCAAGATCACCTTGAGCTTTACGTGCAATATGCCGCGGCACAGCCGGTGAGCCTTTACAAGTATTGGAACCTGTTGGGCAAAGCCTATGTTGGCGCCCGCTGGCTGTTTACCCGCACCGGCCCCGGGGCCTCCAACCAGTTTGAGAGCGCTGGTTTCATCCGTTCTGCGGCGGGCGTGGACTACCCCGATATCCAGTTTCACTTTCTGCCGATCGCCGTGCGATATGATGGGCAAGCCTCGCCGGAGGGCCACGGCTTTCAGGCCCATGTCGGCCCGATGCGCTCGCCCTCGCGCGGGGAGGTCACGCTCAAATCCGCCGATCCAGCAGAGGCGCCGCGAATTTTCTTCAACTACATGAGCGAAGAGCAGGATTGGGTCGATTTCCGCCGTTGCATCCGCCTGACCCGCGAGATCATTCGGCAAGATGCCTTCAAACCCTACCTCAAGCACGAGATTCAGCCGGGTGAAGAGGCGCAGAGCGATGAGGCCCTCGACGCGGTGATCCGCGAGCACGCCGAAAGCGCCTATCACCCCTGCGGCACGGCCCGCATGGGGCGGCGCGATGATCCGCGTGCGGTGGTTGACCCCGAGTGCCGGGTGATCGGCGTGGAAGGGCTGCGGCTGGCCGACAGTTCGATTTTCCCGCGCATCACCAACGGCAACCTCAACGCGCCCTCGATCATGGTCGGCGAGAAGGCTGCCGACCATATCCTTGGCCGCGCTCCGCTGCCTCCTCAAAACGTGCAGCCATGGGTGCACCCCGACTGGCAGACCGCGCAACGCTAGCCGGGCCGCGCGGCGAAGCGTAGGATGGCCCCATGTTGCCGCCCCGCTCCCATTTGCCGACACATGAGGTCACCAACCAGCCCCCGGCCCGGGGCGACGCGGACCTCTGGGCCGATGATCCGGTTCTGCGAGAGGCCGTCGCGGCGGCGGGCGGGCAGGCAGAAGCGCTGGCCAGCTACGGCGCGGCACTGGGGCGGTCCGAGATGCGAGAAGCCGGGCGCGAGGCCAACCGCAACCCGCCCGAGCTGGTGCAGTTTGACGCGGGCGGGCGGCGGCTTGATGAGGTGCGGTTTCATCCGGCCTATCATCGGTTGATGGCCGCAAGCACTGCCGCGGGCTATGCGGCGGTGGCTTGGGAAGGCGCGGCGGGCGGGCATGCAACCCATGCTTCCATGGTTTACCTCGCCAGCCAGGTTGAGCCGGGGCACTGCTGCCCGCTCACCATGACCTATGCCGCCACACCCGCGCTGGCCGCGACGCCCGAGATTGCGGCGCTCTGGGGGCCCAAGCTGGTATCTCGCAGCTATGACGCCAGCATCGCGCCAGTTGTGCAAAAGCGGGGCGCAACGCTGGGCATGGCGATGACCGAAAAGCAGGGCGGCTCGGATGTGCGGGCCAACACCACCCGCGCCGAAAGTGACGGGGCGGGCTGGCGGCTGTTCGGGCACAAGTGGTTTTGCTCCGCGCCGATGTCAGACGGGTTCTTGACGCTGGCGCAGGCCCCCGGCGGGCTCAGCTGCTTTTTGGTGCCGCGCTGGCTGGAGGGCGAGCGCAATGCGGTGCGGCTGATGCGGCTCAAGGACAAGCTGGGCAACCGCTCCAACGCCTCTGCGGAGATCGAATACGAAGGGGCCTATGCCCTGATGCTGGGCGAGGAGGGGGCAGGCGTGCGCACCATCATCGAGATGGTGCACCACACGCGGCTCGACACCGCGATGGCCCCCGCCGGGCTGATGCGCGCCGCGCTTGTGGAGGCGCACCACTGGGCCAGCCACCGCACTGCCTTCCAGCGCCGCCTCATTGACGCGCCGCTGATGCAATCCGTTCTCGCCGATCTGTCGCTCGATTGGCAGGGCTGCACCGCTCTCGGCCTGCATGTGGCCGCCGCCTTCGACCGCAGCGGCGAAGAGGCTCGCGCCTTTGCCCGCATCGGGGTGGCGCTGGCGAAGTTTCTGGCCAACAAGCTCTGCCCGATGGTCTGCGTCGAGGCGATGGAGGTGCTGGGCGGCATGGGTTATGTCGAAGACACCCCCCTGCCCCTGCTCTATCGCGAGGCGCCGCTGAACGGCATCTGGGAGGGGTCGGGCAATGTTATCTGCCTCGACATTCTGCGTACCCTCGCCCGCGAGCCGCTCGCCGGAGAGGTGCTTCATGCTGAGCTCTCCGAGGCGCGGGGCGCATCATCTGCCTATGACGCGGCGCTGGCCGATCACCTTGCCCGCTGGCCCTCCGGACTGCCGACAGAGGCCGAGGCCCGCTGGTTTGCCGAGCGCACGGCCCTGCTGCTCACCGCCGCGATTCTGCTGCGCAGCGCGCCAGCCCCTGTGGCCGAAGCCTTTGCGGCCACCCGCCTCACCGGCCCGCGTGGGCGGATCGCCGGGGCCATTCCGCAAGCCGATGCGCCAGCCCTATTGGCACGGATCACCCCGGCAGGCTGACACCGGAACCGCGCCGCTGGCCTGCGCGTTAACCGTTATAGGAAGGTGCGCAAACAGCACCAAAACAGGGGCCAGACACATGGCAGGCTGGTTGCAGTTGCCGGGGTTTCGCCTAGAGTCCCGGCGAGGACCAAGGAGCGCGAAACACAGTGAAGCCCCCCCGTATCTGCCGTGCTGCGACCGCGTTATTCCTTTTCTTTTTCAGCGCATTAACTCTTCAGGCTGAAACCCGCATCGGGCTTTCCGTCGCGGGCGGCGACAGTGCGTTGCGCGATGAGATCATCGCCGTTCTCTCCACCCGTTCACTGCTTCTTGAAGGCGAGGCCGATCCGCAGGGGCTGGTGGCGGCGGCGCAGGCGGATTACCGCCACATCATCGCGGCGCTTTATGGCGAGGGCTACTACGGCCCGGTGGTTTCGATCCGGCTCGATGGGCGCGAGGCGGCACAAATGTCGCCCTTCGCGGTGCCCCGGCAGGTGGGGCAAATCAACGTGGTGGTAGAGCCGGGGCCGCAGTTTCGCTTTGGCCGCGCCGAGATTGCGCCGCTCGCCCCGCGCAGCAATCTGCCCGGCGCATTCAGGGCTGGAGAGCCTGCGAAGGTGCCGGTGATCGAAGAGGCGGGAGTGGCAGCAATCGACCGCTGGCGTGAGTTGGGTTACGCCAAGACCGAGGTCACCAACCAGCGCATCACGGCCAACCACCCGGCGCGGCGGCTTGATGTGTCGGTGGGGCTCAACCCGGGTCGCAAGCTGCAGTTCGGGCAGCTGGAGCCGCGCGGCAACGAGCGTGTCCGCACCGACCGGATCATCGAAATCGCCGGCCTTCCGCGCGGCGAAACCTTTCACCCCGATGAGGTCGACAAGGCCTCCACACGGCTGCAGCGCACCGGCGCGTTTCGCTCGGTCACCCTCAGCGAGGCGGCGCGCGCCAACCCCGATGGCACGCTCGACATCGAGGCGGAGCTTGTAGAGGCCAAACGTCGCCGGATCGGCTTTGGTGCTGAGTTGACGACGCTGGAAGGGGCATCGGTTTCGGCGTTTTGGCTGCACCGCAACCTGCTGGGCGGGGCCGAACGGCTGCGGTTTGACGGCGAGATCAGCAACATCGGCATGAGCGGTGACAATGGAGTGGATTATCGCCTCAGCGTGCTCTTTGGCCGCCCCGGCACTTTCAACCCCGATACAGATTTCTACATTCGCGCCGCGTTGGAGCATGAGGACGAGCCGCTCTACCTCTCTCAGAGCTTCGAGATCGAGGCTGGCGTGACCCGGATCGTGAACGAGGACTACAAGTTTCAGGGCGGGCTCGGGCTGCTCTACTCGCATACCGAGGATGATATCGGCACACGGGATTTTACCCTGCTTACCCTGCCCTTCAGCGGCACGCTGGACCGGCGCGACAACGACCTTGACCCGAAGAATGGCTACTTTCTCAACCTCGACCTCACCCCATTCATCGGCCTCTCCGGCTCGGGCAACGGCGCGCGGCTCTATGCCGATGCGCGGGGGTATCGCAGCTTTGGCGCGGAGGAGAAGATCACCCTCGCCGGGCGGCTCCAGCTTGGCTCGGTGATGGGCACAGATGTGACCGAAACGGTGCCAGATTTCCTGTTTTACTCCGGCGGCGGCGGCACGGTGCGGGGCCAGCCCTATCAGTCGCTCGGCGTAACCTTGCCCGGCGGTGAAGAGATTGGCGGGCGGTCCTTTCTTGGAGCCTCTGTTGAGTTGCGCGGGCAGGTCAGCGACAAGATCCAAGTGGTCGGCTTCTACGACTTCGGCCTTGTCAGTGCCGAGAGCTGGCCGGGCGACGAAGGGGAAAGCCATGCGGGCGCAGGGCTTGGCATTCGATACCAAACCGGGCTTGGCCCGATCCGGCTGGATGTAGCAACCCCGACGGGCGGCGACACCGGGGATGGCGTAGAGCTTTATATCGGCATCGGGCAGGCGTTCTGAGATGCGCACATTTGTTCTCTGCCTCCTCCTCCTGATCGCCCCGCTCACTGCCGCAGCGCAGGAAAGCGCCTCTGAAGAGGCCGACAAGGGGTATCTGACCAACCTTCTGCAAGACGTACTTTCTGACGCCGGTCGCCAAGTGGTGATTGATGGGTTTCAGGGCGCGCTGTCCTCCCGCGCCACGATTGATAGCATCACCATCGAGGATGATGCGGGCGCATGGCTTACCGTCGAGGGCATAGTGCTGGATTGGAACCGCGCCGCACTGCTGCGCGGGCGGCTTGAAGTTTCGGAGTTTTCCGCCGAGCGCATTGTCATGCCGCGTGCGCCGTTGACGGATGATACCCCCTCACCAGAGGCAACGCCTTTCTCGATCCCCGAGCTGCCGGTTTCGGTTGATATTGCCAAGCTGGCCGTGGAACGAGCTGAGCTTGGTGCCGCGCTACTGGGGCAGGATGCGGTGGTGAGCCTCGCGGGCGAGGTGCATCTGGCAGATGGCGGCATCGACGTGGATGTTCAGCTTGATAGGGTAGATGGCAAAGAGGGCGAAATTACCCTCATCGCCGATTATGACCCCGCCGCCGAGCAGGCTGTTGTGAACCTTGTCATGCGCGAGGGGCCAGCAGGCATCGCCGCAGGCATTTTGAACATCCCCGGTGCCCCGGCGCTCGATGTGACGTTGCAGGGCGAGGGCCCAGTGAGTGATCTTGCTTTGCAGTTGGCCGTGCAATCCGATGAGGAGGAACGGCTGGGTGGTACCATCGCACTTGCCGCCAGCGAGGCGGCGGATGCGCCCTTTACCGTCACGGTAGACCTTTCGGGCGATGTCACCCCGCTTTTCGCGCCCGGCTTGCGGGACTTTTTCGGCCAAGACATCAGCCTGCAGGCGCGCGTTGCCCGCGATGCGGATGGCGCGGTTTCCCTTTCCGGCCTGTCGCTGACGGCCCGCACCGCGACGGTGGAGGGTGATTTTCTGTTCTCCGCCTCGGGATGGCCCCGGCGAATGGCCCTGCAATTGGCCCTCTCCGATCCGGCGGGTGCCCCCGTGGTCCTGCCCTTTGGCGGCGGTGACACTTCGGTATCCAGCGCGACGATGCAGCTAAACTACGATGAGGCAAACGGGCGCGGCTTTACCGCCGCGGCAGAGGCAACGGGCGTGCGAACCACGGGATTTGTGGCCGAGAGGATGGAGATCGGCACCGATGGCCGCATCACCTCCGGTGACGCCGAAGAGATTGGCGCGGTCGCGGCCAATGTCACGCTCGACGCGCGGGGCCTCGCCCCGGAAGATGAGGCCCTGGCTCGGGCCATGGGCGAGGCAATCACCGGGCAGTTCACTCTAGCCTATGACGAGGGGCAGCCGCTGCGGATTTCCGGCCTCAACCTGACCGGCGCAGATTTTGGCCTGACCGGCAATGCCACCGTGGACGGGTTGGATACCGACCTTTCAACCGGGGTCGACCTGCAGCTGACCGCCGAAGACCTTGCCCGCTTTGGCCCGCTTGCCGGCGTGGAACTGACCGGCGCGGCGGCGCTTGGGATCACCGGCAATGTGGCCCTTCTTTCGGGCGGATTCGACCTTGGGCTTGCCGGCACAACCAGCGATCTCGCCATCGGGCAAGACGTCGTAGACAGGATGCTGGCCGGGGAAGGCCGGATTGATGTGAGCGTGTCGCGCAACGAAAACGGGATCAGCCTGCGCCGCGCCGAGGCCCGCACCGAACGTGCCGCGATCACCGCTAAAGGCACTGTGGCTACGGCGGTTTCGGCGCTTGATTTTACCGCAGAGCTGCCAAGCCTCGCACCGCTCTTTCCCGAGCAGGAGGCCAGCGGCGCGGCGCGGCTCAGTGGGCGGGTGGCCCTTGCGGGAGCCGAGTTGCAAACCGCCACAGTCGCGGCCCTGCTCACGGATGAGAGCGGCAGCGTCCGCCTGCCGATTGCAGGCGGGCTCGCCCTTTCGGGCGGCACGCTCGACATGAGCTATGGGGCCGAGGAGGGGCGCTGGCGGGTGAATGCGGCGTTCCGCGACTTCGTGACGGAGGGCTACGGGGCAGAGGCCTTCACACTTGAGGGCGCGGGCACGCTGGAGCAAACAGCACGTGGCGGGCTGGCACGCGCCGATGGGGCTCTGGCGCTTTCGGGCGAGGGCTTCACGGCGCAAGACGCTGATATGGCCCGCGCCTTGGGTGAGACGGCCCGGCTGGAAACCACGTTCGACTACGTTGCTGACGGTCCTCTGGCCTTGAGCGAAATCGCCTTCACCTCGGGCGAAACCACGTTGAACGGCGCCGCCACCCTCACCGCCCCCGCAGGCCAAGGGCCTGTTACCTTTGGCGCAACGCTCTTCACCCCCGCCCTATCTCGCTTTGAGGGCCTCGCAGGCCTGCCGCTCACCGGCGCGGCCACCCTTTCTGCCTCCGGCACCTACCGCCCCGGCAATGGCAGCGCGGATATCAGGCTCGATGGCACCACAGAGGGGCTGGGGATTGGCAACACGCGGCTCGACCCGGTGCTTGGCGGCGAGGGGCGGATCGGGGCCGATCTGGCCTATGCCACCAACGCCCCGCTGCGCGTAACCAACCTTTTGGTTGCGCTGGATGAAACCGAAATCACCGGCACCGCAACCTTGGCCCAACCGCTGGGCCAATCTGCGATCACCTATGACCTCACTGCAAACGCCCCTGCCCTGTCGCGCTTCTCCAGCCTTGCGGGGGTGGCACTTTCTGGTGCAACGCAAGCCACCGCCACCGGTCTTTTTGACCCTGGAACCGGCGCGCTCGATCTGGCACTGAACGGCACGGCGCAGCGCCTCGGCACCGGCAATGCCACGGTGGATGGCCTGATCACCGGCAGTTCCAGCTATTCCGCTCAGGTCAGCCGCGCGGATGCGGCGCAGGAGATCACCATCGAAGCGGCCAGCTTTGACGGGCCAAACCTCGACGTCAGCGCCAACGGCACGCCGAGCCGGATCACGCTTGAGGCGCGGTTGGCAAACCTTGGCCTGATCGCGCCTGACTTCGCCGGACTGGCCAGTGCCAGCGGCACTGTCACGAGTGCGGGCGGCACCATCGGGCTCGATATCAACGCCACCGGCCCCGGCGGCACCACGGCGGCAGTGAATGGCACGGTTGTGGGCGACACGGGCAACCTCTCGATCACCGGGCAAGCGCCCCTTGGCCTCGCCAATGCCTTCATCAGCCCGCAGCGGCTGAACGGCCCCGCCACGATTGATCTGCAGCTAAACGGGCCGCTGGCACTGGAAAGCCTCACCGGCACCGTCCGCACCTCGGGCGCGCGCGCTGTTGCGCCTTCGCTTGGCGTGTCATTGGAAAACATCTCCGGCAACGTCATCCTCTCGGGCGGCTCGGCGCGTGTGGAGGTTTCCGCGACCGGCGGACAGGGCGGCGGCATCGCGGTGCTCGGAACGGTTGGCCTGACGTCGCCACAAAGCGCTGATCTCACCCTCAATTTTCAGAGCCTCAACCTGCGCGATCCGCAGCTTTACGACACCTCCGTCAACGGCACCGTCACCCTTGCCGGGCCGCTCGCGGGCGGCGCGGGCATTACGGGGCGGCTGGAGCTTGGGCGCACCGAAATTCGGATCCCGTCGAGCGGGATTTCCGGGGTTGGGGACATCCCCGATATTACCCACGTCGGCGCACCAGCGGCGGTGCGCGCCACGCAGGACCGCGCAGGGCTGAACGAGACCGGCACGGGCACGGGAGGCGAGGCGGCTGGAGGCGGAGGCTTTGCGCTCGACATCACACTCGCCGCGCCCAACCAGGTGTTTGTGCGGGGCCGCGGGCTGGATGCGGAGTTGGGCGGCTCCCTGCGGCTGACCGGCACCACCTCTGAGGTCATCCCCATTGGGGCCTTCGAGCTGGTACGCGGGCGGCTCGACGTGCTCAGCCAGCGGTTTCAGCTGACAGAAGGCACGGCACGCCTGACTGGCTCGTTTGACGCAGATCTGCGGCTCGTCGCCAGCACCGAAACCGACGGCTACACCATCTCTGTTATCCTAGAAGGCTCGCCCTCGGACCCGCAGATCACCTTCACATCCGCGCCCTCCCTGCCGCAGGATGAGATCCTGGCCCAGCTTATCTTCGGGCGCGACCTCACCTCCCTTTCGCCCCTGCAGGCGCTGGAACTCGCGAGCGCTGTTGCCACGCTCGCCGGGCGCGGCGGCGCGGGGATCATGAGCCGTTTGCGCGACCAGTTCGGCCTTGATGATCTGGATGTAAGCCAGAGCGAAGAGGGCAACACCGCCGTGCGTGCGGGCAAGTATATCAGCGATAACGTCTATTCCGACGTGGTGGTGGAGAGCGACGGAACCACAGAGCTGAACCTTAACCTGCAGATCGGCCCGAACGTGAACGTGAAGGGCTCCACCTCATCGGACGGAAACGCGGGCATCGGGATTTTCTTCGAACGCGATTATTGATGGTGGGTCGGAACCCCGCCTACAGGCTGATCTTGCTGTAGGCGGGGCCATTCCACCGCGCCGCATTTAGCCGTCGGCGGGTCGGGCCGGGCCATGCCCGCGAAGGCAATCGCGCTA
Organism: Oceanicola sp. D3; assembly: GCF_006351965.1. Taxonomy (NCBI): domain Bacteria; kingdom Pseudomonadati; phylum Pseudomonadota; class Alphaproteobacteria; order Rhodobacterales; family Roseobacteraceae; genus Oceanicola; species Oceanicola sp. D3. The sequence continues at coordinate 1,103,161 of NZ_CP040932.1, read as the reverse complement.
GCCGTCAACGCGAATGGTCTCATTCTTCGGATCATAGGGGCTGTCTTCCACCACCTCCACGTCCCAGAGCTTGTCCTGCATCTTGACCTTCAGCATGGTGCCCGGCTTCGCCAAGTCAGGCGAGACATAGCCCATGCCGATGCTCTTGCCGAAGGCCACTGAGTAGCCGCCCGAGGTGAGGCGGCCCACCTTCGTGTCGCCGTCATAGAGCGCCTCGCGGCCCCACGGGTCGGCATCATCCGGACCATCCACCAGCACCGTCACGCAGATGGAGCGAATGCCCTTGGCCTCCATCGCCGCCTTGCCGTGGAAGTCCTTGGTCAGGTCCACAAAACGATCCAGCCCCGCTTCGAGCGGCGTGGCATCGCGGCCCAGTTCGGTGCCGAACGCACGGTAGCTCTTTTCCTGCCGCAGCCAGTTTTGTGCACGGGTTCCGACCAGCTTCAGCCCGTGCTTTTTGCCGGCCTTTTCCAGCAGGTCAAAGAGGTAGTTCTGCATTTCGATCGGGTGGTGCAGCTCCCAGCCCAGCTCGCCGGTGTAGGCCACGCGGATCGCGCGCACCGGGCACATGCCCAGCTCGATGTTGCGATAGCTCAACCAAGGGAACCGCTTGTTCGACAGCGCAGTGTCTGGATCAGCGTCCTTGATGATTTCTCTCAGCACATCCCGTGACTTCGGGCCTGCAATTGCAAAGACGCCATATTTTGTTGTGACATCCTCGATGGCGATCCAACCTGTTTCTGCGGCGTGGCGCGCGGACCAGTCCTCCATCGCCTTGCGAAGATAGTCCGCGTCATAGTCGGTCCATGCGCCGGCAGAGACCAGATAGAACTCGTACTGGTTTTCCCTGACAATCGTATACTCAGTCCGGGTCGTTCCGGCGGGGGTCAGCGCGTAGGTGAGGTTGATGCGGCCCACCTTGGGCAGCTTGTTGCAGGTGAACCAGTCAAGGAAGGCCTCGGAGCCCGGGCCATAGAGGCGGTGCTTGGCGAAGGCTGTCGCGTCGATCAGGCCGACACCGTTGCGCACGGCCTCTGCCTCGGCCTTGGCATACTCCCACCAGCCGCCACGGCGGAACGACCGCGCGTCATGGTCGAAGCTCGACGGCGCATCTAGCGGGCCGAAGTAGTTGGGCCGCTCGAAGCCGTTAACGCAGCCAAATTGCGCCCCGCGGGCCTTCATCCGGTCATAGCAAGGCGCGGTGCGCAGCGGGCGGCAGGCTTCGCGCTCTTCGTCCGGGTGGTGCAGGATATAGACGTGCTCGTAGCACTCCTCGTTCTTGCGCGCGGCGTACTCCGTCGTCATCCAGCTGCCGTAGCGCTTGGGGTCGAGGCTCGCCATGTCGATCTCGGCCTCGCCCTCCACCATCATCTGCGCAAGGTAATAGCCGGTGCCGCCAGCGGCGGTGATGCCAAAGGAAAAGCCCTCGGCCAGCCACATGTTGCGCATCCCCGGCGCGGGGCCGACCAGCGGGTTGCCATCGGGGGTGTAACAGATCGGGCCGTTGAAATCGTCTTTCAGGCCAGACTCGGCACAGGAGGGCACACGCTCGGCCATGGCCATGTATTGATCGGCGATCCTGTCGAGATCGAGCGGGAAAAGATCGGCGCGGAAGCTGTCGGGAACGCCGTATTCGAAGCGGGCCGGTGCGCCGTGCTCGTAGATCCCCAAGATCCAACCGCCCCGCTCCTCGCGGGCGTAGGATTCATTGTCGGCATCGCGCACCACGGGGTGCTCGGGGTTGCCCGCCTCGCGCCATTTGACCAGCTCCGGATCCTTGTCCATCACGATGAAGGTGTGTTCGACCGGGATGGCGGGCATCTTGATGCCCAACAGCTTCGCGGTGCGCTGCGCGTGGTTGCCCGAGGCGGTCACGACATGTTCGGCGGTGATGACGACCTGTTCATCGCTTTCAACAAGGTTGCCGCCCTTTTCCACCATCTTGGTGCAGGTGACTTCCCAATGCGTGCCGGTCCATTCGAAGGCATCCGCCTGCATCTTGCGCACGATCTCGACGCCGCGCTGACGGGCGCCCTTGGCCATGGCCTGGGTCACGTCGGCGGGGTTAATGTAGCCATCCTCGGTGTGGTAGATCGCGCCCTTGAGGTCGCCGGTCTCGATCAACGGCCAGCGTTCCTTGATCTGCTCAGGCGTCAGCCACTCGTATTTCACGCCGCAGGTTTCGGCGGTGGAGGCATAGAGCATGTATTCGTCCATGCGCTCTTGCGTCTGGGCCATGCGCAGGTTGCCGACCACGGCGAAACCGGCATTCAGCCCGGTCTCTTCTTCCAGCGTTTTGTAAAAATCGACCGAGTACTGGTGAATGTGCGTAGTGGCGTAGGACATGTTGAACAGCGGCAGCAGCCCGGCGGCGTGCCAGGTCGAGCCCGAAGTCAGCTCATCCCGCTCGATGAGCATCACATCGTCCCAGCCCGCCTTGGCAAGGTGATAGGCAATCGAGGTGCCAACGGCGCCACCGCCGACGACAAGGGCTTTTACATGGGTCTTCATGGGGGCACGCGCTCCGGGCTCAGGTGTCTTGGGCCACTGTCACCAAATCGCGCCGCCCGTGCCATGGGGTTTCGACACCTTGGAGCCAAAAGCGACATTCGGGGGCTGAGACGGCAGGCGCGTGTCGCGCGGGGTGGGCGGGCGGGAGCGTGACATGCGCCTGCCCGGCCCGCCTCAGAGCATCGCGGGCACAACCTGATCGGGCGGGCGGTGGCCATCGGCGAAGGTCTTGATGTTTATCAACACCTTCTCGCCCATCTCCACTCGGCCCTCTTCGGTGGCCGAGCCCATGTGCGGGGTCAGTAGCACGTTGGGCAGCTCGTAGAGCCGCGGGTTGAGCTTTTGGGTTTTGTCGAACACGTCCAGCCCGGCCCCGGCGATCTCGCCCGCGCGCAGCATCCGGGTCAGCGCGTTTTCGTCAATCACCTCCCCGCGTGAGGTGTTCACGATCACCGCAGAGGGCTTGAGCAGTTTGAGCCGCCGCGCGGACAGCAGGTGGAAGGTGGAGGGCGTGTGCGGGCAGTTGACCGAGATCACATCCATCCGGGTGAGCATCTGGTCGAGGCTCTCCCAATAGGTCGCCTGCAGCTCGTCTTCCACCTCGGGGCGCAAACGGCGGCGGTTGTGGTAGTGCACTTGCATGCCGAAGGCAGCGGCCCGGCGGGCCACCGCCTGCCCGATCCGGCCCATGCCGAGAATGCCCAGACGCCGCCCGGCAATCCGCCCGCCGAGGTTGCCTGTGGGCGACCAGCCTTCCCATTTTCCGGCCGTCATGACAGCCGCGCCCTGCGGAATTTTTCGTGTAACTCCAATGATAAGCGCCATCGTCATGTCGGCGGTATCTTCTGTCACCACGCCGGGCGTGTTGCTCACCAGAATGCCGCGCTGCCGGGCGGTTGCCACGTCGATATGGTCAAACCCGGCGCCGAAGTTGGCAATGAGTTTCAGCCGCTCGCCCGCCTGCCCGATCAGGCCGCCATCTATGGTGTCGGTGATGGTGGATACCAGCACATCGGTGTTTTGCATGGCTGCCACCAACTCCTCGCGCGACATCGGGGTATCGCTTTCGCGGAGTTCCACGTCAAAGAGCTCGCTCATCCGTGTTTCGACGGTCTCGGGCAACCGTCGCGTTACGACAACACTCAGCCGCTCTGCGCCCATCTCCTGCATCCTCCCGCTTCTCAAGGACCATCCTTCCGCTAGAGTGTGCGCAAGAAAAGGCGCGACATACAAGCGCCGGATGAGGCAGAAAGTGGTAAGAGCCATGGGGCGGAAGACAGGCGTTTCCCGACACGGTCGGGCCTTTTTTCATTTATTTTTCTGTGCCTTGCTGGGCCTCGCCGTGACCACTGCCGCCCATGCGGCGGATGAGCGCGGGCCGGTGACAAACCTGCCCTTGCCGCGCTTTGTTTCGCTCAAGGCCGATGAGGGCAACGTGCGGCGCGGGCCTTCGCTAAGCCACCGGATCGACTGGGTTTTCACCCGCCGCAACATGCCGCTGGAAGTAACGGCCGAGTTTGGCCATTGGCGCCGCGTGCGCGACCGCGAGGGCGCAGGGGGATGGGTGCATTACTCGCTGCTGTCGGGCGTGCGCACCGCTTTGGTTGAAGATGACATGGCGGCCCTGCGGATGAGGCCCGACGACGAGGCCCCGATCAGCGCGCGGGCCGAAGCGGGCGTTGTGGCGCGGCTGAGCGAATGCAGCGCCGAATGGTGCTGGGTCATCGCCGGGGGCGAACGTGGCTGGGTGCGCAAAACAGCCCTTTGGGGCGTGAAGCGCGAAGAAATTCTGGAATAATTTCAGCGACCTAGCGGCAGTACGAGCCTGAGCGGTAGCGCGCGGTATCAAAGTGAAAATGATCGCGGTGATAGCGGTTGGCATTGGGGCCAAGCACGGTGCCAAACGGCCCGCAGGCGGCCTTGTGCATCACCCGAAGCGCCTTCGCCCACGACTTGGAGCCCCAGCCCTTGAGCACCGATACATAGGTGCCATCGCGCAGGGTGACGCCTGCAATATCAATCGCCCGGCCCTTGGCATGCTCGGAGAGCCGCCCGGATTTGGCGTTGTTGCGGTTGCGGCAGGCGTAATGCGCCACCACCTTGATCTGCTTCACGCCGCCGCCCTTTTTGCCGACGGCGGGCTTCAGCCCCTTTTGCACCCAGCGGTCGAGCGCTTTGGCGGTGCCGCAATCCATCGTCGCCGAGGTCGACAGCGAAACGCCCTGCACCGAGGTGACCTGCACCGGATTGGCGACACCGCAGCCATTGCCGGGCCGCCCGAAGCTGCTGATGGCCTGCCCTTTCACCGAATTGATGCCGCAAACAGAGCCCTTCTTGCGGAACTTTACCTCGGTAAGCGTTGCCTGCTCCTTAACGAGCCGGTCAATGTGCTTGGGCCGGGGCTGCGCCTGAAGCGCCTCGCGGGCCAGCGGGCCACGAATGACGCGCACCGCAGTGAGCTGCTCCGTGGCCGCTGGGGGGCGCGGCTTTGGCTGGTGCCCGGCGAGAGTTGGCGTGCCGAGCACAGGGGCAATCCAGCCCTCAGGACGGGGAAGCGGGCGTCGCTCCGAAACTTCGGGGCCAAGCACCCTGCCTGTGGGTTCGGGCCGCTCTTTTGGGGCAACGCCACGGGTGGAGACCACGGTTTTCGTTTCGGTTTCAACAGCTTCGCCGGGGCGCGGCAGCGGGCGGATGGCGCCGGTGGGCGCATCGGCAAGGGCTGGCGTGGCCGTGAGGAAGAGAGCGAAGGCAAAACGGATCATCGCTTGGCCCCCCGTCCGAAATCGGGCGCGTCCGTATCTTGCCCGGCCTCGATGATGCCTCGGCGGATGGCACGGGTGCGGGTGAAATAATCGTGCAATTGCTCGCCATCGCCGGTGCGGATGGCACGTTGCAGCGCAAAGAGTTCTTCGGTGAAGCGGCCGAGAATTTCCAGCGTAGCTTCCTTGTTGTTCAGGAAAACATCGCGCCACATCGTTGGATCGGAGGCGGCGATGCGGGTGAAATCACGGAAGCCGGCGGCGGAATACTTGATCACTTCACTATCGGTCACGCGGCGCAGATCATCGGCCACGCCCACCATCGTATAGGCGATGAGGTGGGGGCAGTGGGAGGTGACGGCAAGCACGAGATCATGGTGCTCTGGGTCCATCTCATCGACGTAGGCGCCCAGCCCTTCCCAATATTTGCGAAGGTTTGCAGCAGCTTGCGCGTTACCCCCTTCGGGCGGAACGAGTATGGTGAAGCGCTTGTCGAAGAGCTCGGCAAAGCCCGACCGGGGGCCGGAATGCTCGGTGCCTGCCAGCGGGTGACCGGGGATGAAGTGGACGTGATCCGGCAGGTGGGGGGCGACGGCGTCGATCACCGCCTTTTTGACCGAGCCGACATCGGTGAGGGTGCAGCCTTCGGCGAGGTGTGGGGCGATCTCTTTTGTGACCGCTTCCATGGCCCCGACCGGGACGCAGAGCACCACGAGATCGGCACCCTCCACGGCCTCGGCGGCGGTGTCGGTGATGCGATCGCAAAGGTTGATTTCTTTCGCGATTTCGCGGGTTTGCTCGGAGCGGGCGGTGCCGACGATTTCACCCGCGAGGTCGGCGCGGCGGGTGGCGTGGGCCATGGAGCCGGCGATGAGGCCGAGGCCGATGAAAGCGATGCGCTGGTAGATCATACGGCGGCCTTGAAGCTGGTGAGAGCGGCGATGACGGCGCGGCAGTCATCCTCGGTGCCGACGGTGATGCGCAGGGCCTCTGGCAGGCCGTAGCCGCCGACTTGGCGGGTGATAAGCCCTTGATTTCCGAGGTGGTTAAACGCCGCCTCTGCCTCTTCGGCGCTGGAGAAGCGAGCGAGGATGAAATTGGCCGAGGAGGTATCGGACGGGATGCCGATGGCGGCGAGACCGTTGGCGAGGAGGGCGCGGTTGCGGGTGTTTTCGCTGCGGGTTTTCTCTGTAAATTCTGTATCTTGCAGGGCGGCGACGGCACCGGAAATTTGCAGGTTGCTCAGGTTGAAGGGGCCACGGATGCGGGTGAGCGTGTCGATGATCTCTTTGGGGCCGAACCCCCAGCCAACACGCAGCCCGCCAAGGCCGTAGAGCTTGGAAAATGTGCGTGTCATCAAGACGTTATCGCGAGACGCGGCCAGCTCTGCGCCGCCATCGAAGCCTTCGACGAACTCGGCATAGGCCCCGTCGAGCACCAGCAGGCAACCCTTGGGCAACCCATCGGCCAGACGGGCCACCTCATTGCCCCCGATCATGGTGCCGGTGGGGTTGTTCGGGTTGGCGAGGTAGACGATTTTTGTCTTGTCGTTGCAGGCGCTTAGGATGGCATCCACGTCCGCCACGCGCTCGCGTTCCTTGGCCACAACGGGGGTTGCTCCGGCGGCGCGGGCGACGATGGGATAGACCGAAAATCCGTGCTCGGTATAGACGACCTCATCGCCCGGCCCGGCATAGGCCTGGGCGGCGAGGTGGAGGATTTCATCGCTGCCGACGCCGCAGATCAGCTGGTCGGCGGGCAGATCATGTGTTTCGGCGAGCGCATCCCGCAGGATCTTGTGGTCGGTTCCCGGGTAACGGTGCAGTCCTGCGAGCTCGGCGGCAATAGCCTCTGCCACCCGCGGCGAACAGCCGTAGGGGTTTTCGTTGGCGGACAGTTTCAGAGGGTTTTCAACACCTTGGAAGGTGCTCTTGCCGCTCTGGTAGAGGGCAATCTCTGAAATGCCGGGCTGGGGAATGGGTGCAGACATCACTTCCTCCGGTGCGCAGGGTCATAGCAATACCGGGGAAACATGCAAGATCGGAAGGGCTCGGGGGGCGTTAACCGCGAAAGCAGGGGGCAACATCTGATGCACATCCCATGCACATTCCATACCTATTCCGATAATGCATAGCTGTTTTTGGGCAAAACCTTACCGCACCGAGCGCCCTGCCCTTGCGCCCACCGCCTGACCAGATAGCATTGTGGCGCGACAAGACCTGCCGCCATGAAACACGCCGAGAGCATGACGGACAGCCCCGCCGCCTTACCGCCAGAGCAAGAACCCCTCACAGCCCGCCTGATCGGCGCGCTGCTGATTGCCGTGGTCGCGGTGAACCTCGCGCTTGGCCTCGGGCTGGAAACCGGCACCCATGCGTTGGCGGGCGGGTTTGCGGTGATCGTGCTGGCGCTGTTGGCGCCACAGGTGCGTGGCTCGCGCCATGTGTTTCTGACGCTGTCGGTGGGCCTTGCGCTGTGGTGCCTGCTCACCCTGCCCGCGCCCGGTGAGGTGCTTTGGCCAGCACTGGACCGCACCAGCTTTATCATGGCGTTCTTCTGTGCGCTGGCCACGCTGCAACATGTGGCGGCCCGCTCGGCGGCGATTGCGCGGGCGGCTGCCTTTTTGGCGAACCAGCCGCCGGGGCGGCGCTACCTTGCGCTTGCCTCGGGCACGCAGGTGTTTGCGCTGATGCTGAACTACGGCGCGCTTTCGCTGCTGGGCACCATGGCGCAGCGTTCGGCGCAGCAAGAGTCCGACCCGGCAATCCGGGCGCTGCGGGCGCGGCGGATGTTGCAGGGGGCGCAATGCGGCTTTTCCGCCTCTCTCTGCTGGTCGCCGCTGGCCTTTGCCACTGTCATCACAACGGCGCTGGTGCCGGGGGTGAAGCTGGGGACGGTGGTGATGACCGGCATCGGCTCTTCGGTGATCCTCGTCATCATCGGCTGGCTGGTGGACCGGCGGCTCAAGGGCAGCCTGCCTGCGGGCACGGTGGTGCCCAAGCGCAACGAGGCTGCCGCCCATGACACACGCGCGCTCTGGCCGCTGGCCTGGCTGCTGGCAGCGGTGGCGGTGCCTGCGCTGGTGGTGGATGCGATCTGGCATATCCCGCCCTCGCGCACGGTGCTGGGGCTGGTGCCGCTGATCGCCGTGGTCTGGGTGCTGGTGGAGACAACCCGGGGCGGCAAAATGGCGGAACTGGCCGCGCGGGGGCGGGCCTATGCCTTTGGCGACCTGCCCGGGTTTCGCAGCGAGTTGGTGCTGTTGAGCACGGCGGGCTTTATCGGCACCGCAGCGGGTGCCTTGCTGGCGCAGGCACTGGCGGGCACGGGGTTTGACCTTGGCGGGGTGCCCGCGCGGGTGCTGCTGGTTTTGCCGATCGTGCTGATCCCGCTTGCCGGGCAGATCGGGCTCAACCCGATCCTCTTTGTTTCACTCTTCGCGCAGCTCTTGCCCACGCCGGATGAATTGGGCGTGTCGACCATTTCGCTCGTCATGGCGCTCATCAGCGGCTGGACGCTGACCGCCCCCACCTCGCCCTTTACCGCCTCGGTGATGATCGTTTCGCGCTTGGGTGGCGTGAGCCCGCAGGTGGTGGCCTTCAAGTGGAACGGGGTGTTCGTTCTGGCCTCGGCGGTGGCGCTGGGGCTTTGGGTGCAGATCTTGGCGTGAGGGCGTGGTGGGCAGATTGCCCACCCTACTCTCAGCCCTTCTTGGAGCGGGCGGCGAGCCAATCCATCAGGGCCATGAGCACGCCGGAGGTGACGAAAGTGAGGTGGATGACCACCAGCCAGAACAGCTCCTGCTCGCCATAGACGGCATCGGCCTCGTCATTGCCGATTTCCATGAAGCGCTTCAGCAGGTGGATGGCCGAGATGGCGACGATGGAGCCGATCAGCTTCATCTTCAGGCCGGAGAAATCGACCGTGCCCATCCATGCGGGGCGATCCTCTGGGTCGCCGATATCGAGCTTGGAAACGAAGTTTTCGTAGCCCGAGAAGAGCACGATGAGCAGCAGGTTTCCGGCAAGCGAGAGGTCGATCAGGGTGAGGACCACGAGGATCGACTTGTCGGCGGACATGGTGAGCACCTGCGGCGCGTAATAGACCAGCTCGCGCAGGAAGATGAAGGTGAGCATCGCAAGGCAGATCGAGAGGCCGAGATACATCGGCGCCATCAGCCAGCGGGCGTTGAAGAGGCCGCGCTCGATGGTGCGCTCCAGCGGGTGGGTCTCGTCGGGCTTTGGCTCGGGCATGGCGGGGCTCATCAATAGAAACGGCTTGAGGCTTCATAGCCGCGCCGCCCGAAGCGGTGAAGGCGCGAGAGGTCGCAGGCGCGGGTGTGTTGCCCGAGAGACCCGGGGCCGCTCCTTGGGGCCTGTCGGCCCGCCATCGCGCGGGCGAAGAGGGCCTGAAGGGGCCGATGAGCGGCCCGGTGGTCAGGTGGTCAGGTGGCCAGCACGTTGCGGAAGGCCCATGGCACGCTTTCGTCGATGTCTTCGGGGAAGTGCTCCCAGCGGTCCTGAAGCGGGGTCCAGTCGGTGTAATGCGCCTCCACGGGGCCGAGGTAGGGGCGTTGCACCTCAAGGCAGCGGGCGTGGTCCATCTCGTCGGCCTCCACGATCCCGGCTTGCGGGTTTTCCAGCGCCCAGACCATGCCGGCGAGCACCGCGGAGGTGACCTGAAGGCCGGTGGCGTTTTGATAGGGGGCGAGATCGCGGGTTTCCTCGTTCGACAGGCGCGAGCCGAACCAGAGCGCGTTTTTCTCGTGGCCGTAGAGCAGCACGCCGAGTTCGTCGATGCCTTCAACGATCTCATCCTCGGTGAGGATGTGGTGCTTTTCCTGCTGTTTGCCGGAGCCGAACATCTCGTGGAGCGAGAGCACAGCATCGTCGCAGGGGTGGTAGGCGTAGTGGCAGGTGGGCCGGTATTCGGGGTGGTCGCCCTCGCCGACGGTGAAGAAATCGGAGATCGAGATCGCCTCGTTATGGGTGACGAGGAAGCCGAATTGCGGGCCGGGCGTGGGGCACCATGTGTGGACGCGGGTGATGGCACCGGGGCGCTCCAGCCAGATGGCGGCCTTGCAGCCGGTTTCCTGCCGGTGGCCGTTTTCGGGGAACCACGGCTCATGGGTGCCCCAGCCCAGCTCTGCCGGTTGGAAGCCCTCGGCGATGAAGCCCTCGACCGACCATGTGTTGACGAAAACGTTGCGGGGGCGCGGCAGGCGGCGGGCCTGCGTGTCACGCTCGGCGATGTGGACGCCTTGAACGCCGAGGCTTTGCATGAGCTTGGCCCATTGCGCGCGTGTGGTGGGCGCGGGGGCCTCCTTGCCGGTGTCTTTGGCCAGCGTCAGCAGGGCCTCCTTGACGAACCAGCTGACCATGCCGGGATTGGCGCCGCAGCAGTTGACGGCGGTGGGGCCGCCCGGGTTGGCGGCCGCCTCATCGCGCACCGCTTGGCGGAGGGCGTAGTTGGTGCGGGCGGCGTTGTCGCGGTCTTCAAAGTACCAGCCTGCCCACGGCTCGGCCACGGTGTCGATGTAGAGCGCACCGAGTTCGCGGCAGTGCTTCATGATGTCGAGCGAGGAGGTATCGACCGAGAGGTTGACGCAGAAGCCTTTGCCATCGGGAAAGAGGCCCGAGAGCACCTCCTTGTAGTTTTCCGGGGTCAGAGCGGTGTCGATGAAGTTGAGATTGTGCTGGCGCAGGAAGTTGTGTTGACGCGCGTCGGGCTCGATGACGAGGAACTGGTCGGCGTCATATTCGAAGTGGCGCTCGATCAGGGGCCATGTGCCTTTGCCGATGGAGCCGAAGCCGATCATCACGATGGGGCCGTCGATGCGGTGATACACGGGGTGGGACATGGGCAGGCTCCTTCAGGTTGCGCCCCCATGCATGGCAAAACCCGGCGGCGAGGCCAAGGGACCGGTGGAAGTTTCGGCCTTGATGGCGAATTTTGCGCAGGGGGCGTTCACATCGGCGTGATCGGAGCGATGGGCTGAAACTCCGGGCGGCGGGCTTTCGTGTCCTCTTTTGCAAACGCGGGGCACATCGCCCTGTGACACTCAAATCTCAGAGGACTTCATGACCAACACCCTTCTTTCCTCCGCTGCCGTCGTCCTTGCCCTTGGCGCCGCCCCTGCTTTTGCCGCCGGTCACGCTGGCAACATGGGCTATGCCCTGGCCGATGACGGCTCCACGCTGGTGGTGATGGCCGATATCGCCGCGCCCGGCGAGGTGCAGACCTTTGAGCTCGACAAACCGCTGCGCGCAATTGCCTACCGCCCGGTGACCGGCGACCTGCTGGGCTTTGCCGATGGCATGATCGTCACGGTGAACCCCGCTTCGGGCGAGATCAGCGACCTTGGCGCGACCTTTGACGAGAACGCCATGATTGGCGCGGATGGCTATGTGGCCTTTGACTTCAACAACAAGATCGACGCGGTGCGGGCCGTGGGCTCGGACGGGGCGAACCTTGTCTACTTCCCCGAGGGCTTTGGCGACAATGACGAGCGGGCAAACACGGTGAAGCGTTTTACCGACACCGCCTACGGCGAGGGCGATGCCAACGCCGGTGCGACGCCGATGATCTTTGCCAACGCCTACACCAACGCGATTGCGGGCGAGACCGCCGGCTCGACCGCGCAGTTTGCGCTCGACGCGGGCACCGACTCGCTGGTGACGCTGGCCAACAACGACGGCACGCTGGGCACCGTGGGCAAGGTGACCGTGGACGGCGAAGAGGTGGACCTGAGCGCATGGGGCGGGTTTGACATTCTGTCGCCCTCCGAGGGCGAAGATCAGGCCTATGCCGTACTCCAGATGGAAGGCGCCGAAAGCGCTGGCCTCTACGCGATCGACCTCGAAAGCGGCGCGGCGACGATGCTGGCCGACCTCGGCATGGGCGGCTTCTCGGGCTTTGCCGTCAGCCCCGGCATGTAATGTCTCCTGAGGACTGAGCAGGAAGGGCCGCCTGAGAGGGCGGCCCTTGTTTTTGGTCGAGTACAATCATACAAACGACCCTGTGTTGCGAGTAAAGGGTTTGAATCCAAGTGTTTGCTGGCACCTCTGCTGCTTCGGAGTCTGCTCTTTCGTTGCCTTCCCCGCAACTCTCGCCGGGCGTGCCGGTGAGGTTCGAGGGCGTGCAGCCTGTCAACGAGCAGCCGGGAGCTAACCTTTCAAACTACGTGCCCGATGGCCTCGCGGAGCCGTTGTTCGGCGTTTCCGTGACGCAAGCCCGTTCCCGCCCGCAACCGGGCGATATCCCTGCGACAGACTCTGAGCATTGGACCTACGCTGTACTTGATGCCGGCCGGATTCTGCATCTACCCGAACGGCTCGACGGTTCCGGGCTTCGCCACCGCTGCCTGTTCTCGGGCAGATCGCAGCAGGACATGGGCGATGTCGCGCCCTGGCTGGTCGAGCTGGACCCGACCAGCCCGCTGACCCGGGACCTCTTCAGCCGGGGCGAGGCGACACACCACCTGTGGAGTGCATATCCCGGCCTCTTCATTCGCACGCCCGCCCGGTTCGAAATGCTCTGGGCGCACCTGCGCAAATTCACCCGGCTACGGGACGAGAGCGGGCGCTGGCTCTACTTCCGGTTCTGGGAGCCCACGACCTTTTCCACACTGTCGGGCATCGCGCCGAGCGAAGAGCCGTGGCTGGGCCGGTTCTTCGGCAACCACCAGTTTTTCTGGCCCGACTCCGGGCAGGACGGGACGACCTGGTTCGGCTTCTGCCGCCGGGGCGAAGATGAGGTCGCCTCCCCCCTGGTCCTCGGCCCGGTGGTGTTGGCCGCCCTGGAGGCCGCGGTGCGCAGGCGCCGGGAGACCGAGGACGTGAAAGATGTTCGCGCGCGCCTTCGCAGTTCCGCGCCCGAGCTTGACCTTTCGGACGAATTCCTCGCCTCGCTTCGCAGCTGGCTGCAGGCGCGGGGGTTTCGTAGCCACGCGACCCTGCGTCCGGCGATGCACGGGCTGGCGCGCCGCTTTCCCGAGGGCAGCCCCCCCGATCCCGGCCTGCTGGAATTGCTCTCGGATCGACGCAAGGGGGCCGGTCTGCGACTGTGGCACATCGAGAACTGGAAAGGTGGTGGGCGATGAAGCGCCTGGTTCAAGCGGTCGCCGCGATAGTCCTGATCTGCGTTCTGCCCCTGGTGGGGCAGACGGAAAAAACAATGGAGACACCAATGGGGTCAGAGGCCCGGACAAGGTGCGTGGGCCGCTACGCGGTCGATTTGCCGGCAGAATTCGAACCGCGGGCGCTGGAGGCGAGCGTCGGCCTGCCGCGCGCCGTGGCGGTGACCGGGCTTGGGCCCGGCACAGAGCGCGACCTCAGGGCTCATGTCGAGGCCAGGCGCGCCGCCCTGGCCGCCGGTGTCGAGGAGCCCGAGGGCTTCTTCCGGCTGGCCGAAGAACGCAACCAGGGCGGCATGGCCCTTCTGTGGCGCAAGGCCTTCGACCCCGATCTGCCCACCTTCGACCCTGGCAGCGTGGGGTTGGAGGCCTATTACCTTCGCGAAGGGCACATGTTCCGGGCCCGGGTGGATGGCTTCCGTTCGCCCGAGGACCTGGGCCAGCTCGGCGAGGGGCCCGGCCAGCTTGACCTGCCCGAGATCGCGGCAGCCACCCGGCCGCGGGAGAGCACGGGGCTTCCGCCAGGCCCCGGCATCTGCGCGGAGCGGGCTCGGCTCGACATGCCGGTACGGGCCAGCGAGCACGTCACCGCTCGCTTTCATCACCCGTCAGGTCAGGGCGTGATCCTCACCTTCGAGCTGAGCCAGCACGCCAGCCTGCCGGCCCCGCCCTACGCCGACCTTATGACCAGCGCAGCCTCCAAGCCGCGCGAGGTGGCCGGCCTCAAGGGCGAGGAGGCGCGAGAGATCGAAACGGGCCAGGCGCGTGTGCGGTTTGAATTTTCCGGCGTGGCAGGCGAGAGCGTCGGGGAGCCCTCGCGCGCGATCCGTGTGCTGCTCATTGCCGCCGGGCAGCCGGGGCCGGGCGACGGCCTCGCGCAGGAGAATCTGGAGGCGATCTGGGATCGGGCCCTGGACAGCCTGGAGCGCCGCTAACATGCCCGACAGCGCCGTTGCCGGCTGCATCCAGAACATCGTTGCGCCGGTCATATTCATTCCCGGGATCATGGGCAGCCGCCTGCGCAATCAAGACGGCGACATCGTGTGGAATCCGGGCGTTGACACTTGGGAGCAGATCGGGAATGCCTTCGGGCTGGCCCGCCGGTTTGCGGCGGGCAAGCGCCGGCGCATCGTCGGCAGCCCGGACCAATACTTTCGTCGCGACCACGCGTCACCATCGGCGTCTCGCCCAGCCGTCCGCGCCCGACGGCTCGCGTGGCCGCCAACCGAAACCGCGCTCCGCTGCCTCAGTGGCTGCGCGACCGGTTTGCGCGCGGGCGGGCGAACGAACAGCGGGCGCTTCAGGAATTGAATGCGCAACTCAATACAACACCCATTCGGAGACGCTCTGGAACCGTCACGGTGCCGGACGGCCTTTCGGGTGGTCGCATAACCGAGATCAAAGATAGGATCGCAGTGTTTCTTTCACGTCAGATTCAGGCGTAGATGGAAATCGCAAAAGCTCGGGGACTGCCCTATCGCCTGGTGGTCGGAAACCGGACCCATGTGTCACCGACGATCCGCGAGCAGGCCGGCAGGCTGGGCGTGCGCATAGAGATCATCAGGCGGCCCTATCTTGGCCTTGGAGACCCTTAGCATGGACAGGAAAGAGATAACGGCGTGGCTTCGCAAGGAGCTCTTTCCGGCCCTGAAGGCAGAAGGGTTTTCGCAGCGCGATGGGTTGCGGCTCTGGCGGCACCACGAGGACCGGGTCGATATTTGCGAGCTGAGGTTTTTGACGGCAGATCAGGCGTATTTCATCGGCAGCACGCAGGAGTCGCTTTCGGTCGATCTGGGTGGCTTCTTCCGCTTCCTGCCGCGACCGCCGTGGTTGGAGATTCCCGAGAAGGCCGGTCTGCTGCGGCCAAAGACCTACGACGCTCATGTACGCGGCTGCCTCGTGAAGCACCTCGCGCAGGCGAACGGGCCAGATCGGTCCGATGTGTGGCACATTGGCCTTGTCGGGGACCGGTCGGACGCGGTGCTGGATGACCTGCGAGAGACCTGCCTCGCGGATATGCCCGGATGGTTTGACCGCCTAGGCGACTACGAAGACTTGCTGGACGTCCTTCACCATGGTGAAGAGACAGAGGTGCGAGACGGGATTACCAGCTTTGGTCACTTCGGCGCCAAGGGCAGCCCGGCACGTACGCTGCTGATCGCCTACATCGCACGTCACCTCGGAAAGACCCACCTGGCGCGAGAAGCCTTTGAGCGGGCGATCGAGCAGGAAGGCGACGGCCCACTTGCGGTTACCCTGAGAACCGACGTGAACAGCCTGTCCAAGTAAGAGACGGTGGCCCACGCAAGCGGCTTTGGACATGGAGACCCCTGACGGATGACCGGCTCCCTTGGAATGTTTCACTCGGTGGAAGGCACCGGCCTGGCTGACAGGGCCTCGCTATGCAGGTTTGTGCAGGGCCTTCCACCGGGCTTTGCGATCACGAAATTCGGCGAGTCAGAAATTGCCGCCGAACTGGAGGCCTATTCGCAGGAGGCCTTCGCGCAGTTCGCAGCGCATCCCTCGGACTATACTCATTTGCGGATCAAGGGGTTCAAGCTAAACCATTTCACCTCGCCGAACGGAAGCCGGGGTGATTTGCTGGTGCAGCCCACCGCACGCAGCCAGTCGAAGTCTCTCGAGGCGGCCGATCTGGCTTGGGAGGCGCTCATTCCGGATGCTAGGGGTTTTGCCTATCAGTACAGCAGTTACCCTGCGGAGCCGTCGGACCCGCGCTACGGCCGACCGGACAGTGAAAGCCTGAACCGTTTCGGCATGGTCGTTTACGCAGAGGTGCGCGACCCTGAGACCGGGCGCAGCGAGCCGGTGGGAGGGCTCGACGTGAACCTCTTGGGCAAGCTCGATCTCCTTCCTGGGTTGACCTATCGAGCGGCTCTGGGACGCGAGACACTGGCGCATTTCAGGTTGACGCCGGATGAGCTGGCAGCGGTGTGCCATGAGGTCACAGAGGGTGAGGCGGCGGACGGAACGCCGATCTGGCGCGTGCAGGTGCGCCCCGATCCGTGGGATTGGGAGGACAGCCTTGCCAGACAACGCCGCCTGAACCGGCCCGATGTCTTCTTTGACATCGGACCGATGCGGGAAAGATTTGTAGAACCCGTGGTTCTGGCGGACCCTGGGGCTTTCGACAGCATCGACGAGGAGGTGCGGAGCTGGGCGCTTGAGCATTTCCCCGAGCCGGCGACCCGGCGGCTGCGTGCGGCCGGGACTTCGGGCTGAGCGGAGCGAACCAGCACGCAGAGACGCGCCTCGGATGCGATCGACCTGATAGAAACGAAAAAGGGCCGCACCCTGTGGTGCGGCCCTCCTGTCCCTCGAACTTGTCGTTTTGACTTAGTTCTGAGCGTAGAATTCGATGACGAGGTTCGGTTCCATCTGGACCGCGTAGGGCACGTCCGACAGGCCGGGGGTGCGCACGAAGGTGGCGGTCATCTTGGAGTGGTCGGCCTCGATGTACTCGGGCACGTCACGCTCGGGAAGCTGGGTGGCTTCGAGCACGACAGCGAGCTGCTTGGACTTGTCGCGGACCTCGATCACGTCGCCCTCTTTCACACGGTAGGAGGGGATGTTGACGCGCTTGCCGTTCACCTTGACGTGGCCGTGGTTCACGAACTGACGGGCCGCGAAGACGGTGGGCACGAACTTGGCGCGGTACACAACGGCGTCGAGGCGGCGCTCGAGCAGGCCAATGAGAAGCTCGCCGGTGTCACCGCGCAGGCGCTCGGCCTCGGCGAAGATGCGGCGGAACTGCTTTTCGGTCAGGTCGCCGTAGTGGCCCTTCAGCTTTTGCTTGGCGCGGAGCTGCAGGCCGAAGTCGGACATCTTGCCCTTGCGGCGCTGGCCGTGCTGGCCGGGGCCGTATTCGCGGCGGTTGACCGGGGACTTCGGGCGGCCCCAGATGTTTTCGCCCATGCGGCGATCGAGTTTGTACTTGGCAGAGGTGCGTTTGGTCACCGTCTGATCTCCTTCTGTTAAGCGCGCCTCGGGCGCGACGAAGGGCGTTGTCCTTTGCCTTGCGGCTGACAGGGCATCCCCTTGCGGGGGCCACCAACACCAATTGAAACACCGGGGCGCGAACCCCGGTGGATGGCGGGCTTATACAGCCGCTTGTGGCCGAGTCAAGCGTGGCTCAGGCGGCCAGCCCGACATCGTGACGCAGGATCGCCGCCTCGGCGCAGGAGAGGGTGCGACGGGCGGGCGCGCCGTAATCATCCGGGCGCTTGCGCAGCCACGGCAAGCCGTCGAGCAGCCGCTCGCGATCGCCCGCGTCCAGCGTGCCGAAATCGGCCTCGGCGGGGTGAAAACTTTCGGTTTCCACACCATTGGCGAAGAGCACCTGATGACGATCCATCAGGATGTGCACATAGGTGACTTCGGTGAGGTGGTGATCGGTCGTGATGCCGCGCAGGCCGGAGAGGTCGCGCGCGCGCACCAGCACCTCGGGCGTGTTGTAAAGCGCCTGGGCTGCAGGGCCGCGAATGAGCATCCGGTGGTTGGGAGACACCAGCAGGTCGCCATCGGGGATATCGGGCCCCAGCACGCCAGCGCGGATGCGCATGGGCCGCAGTTGCGGCATGGCGAAGAGGCGGGCGCCTGTCATCCGGCGAGCGCCGGACCACATGACCGGCTGGGCGCCATCATCCTTGGTTTGCACCATGTCGCCTTCGCGCAGGTCCTGGACGGCCTTGTAGCCATCGGGGGTGGCAATGCGGGTGCCTGCAGTGAAGCAGATCACCCCGCCCTCTGCTGTCTCTCCGGGGGGCAGCGGCGTTTCGGCGGGCCGGGCGGCGGCGCTGACCCAGAGTTCGGTGCCCTCGGGCGGAACGCGGCCTGCAAACATCAGCAGGCCAGACGCACCGGGGACGGTTTCGATGAAGGTTGCCATCCATGCGTCCTGACCGTCGGTGACGGTGAAGCTGGCGTGGGACAGCAACGCATCCTCTGCGGTGACGGCGGCAATCGCCTCGGCACGGGCGAGCGACCGGCGGGCATCGTCGCCGCGTGTCAGCTCGGCCAGTGCCGTGCTATTGCCGGAAATCATGCGCCGCACCTTGCGTGCCGCGCGTTTGTGAAGGTCTGCCATGCCCGCAGCATCTGCGAGCGAGATCACATCTCCCGGGCCATCGACCCGAGTGAGCGCCCCGCACCAGCGCCATGTCGCACCCGGATGCAGGCTTGTCACCGGCGCGCCGGGATGCCCATCTGTTTCCGTATACGACCAGGGAATGACAAACGTGCCGAGAAAGCCCGTTTTCATGCCTGTATGCCTGCCATTTGTCTCTTATTATTAACAAAGCGTTAACACGGGCAGCACTCTGCCACCAAGAAAAATGTGCAGGGGAGTCAAAGGCGTGGCAGGGGAGTCACGATGTGACCGCCGCGCGGGATGTCAGAAAAACAGCCGAAGTTGCAGCGCGCCGACCATCTGGCCCTCGGTCTGGGCCTCGAACTCTTCGCTGAGGTAGGTCAGGCCGTAGAACAGGCCGTGGTTGTCGCCCTGCCAGTTCATCCCGGCGCGGAGGCGGGTGCGGGTGTCTGTCAGCTCGAAGCCGTCTTCTTCGGGCAGGTATTCTGACGAATAGACCTTGGCCATGTCGCCGCCGATGAGGAAGGACAGGCCCTGATCTTCGCGCGAGCGGATCACCTGATAGAGGTGGCCGGTGGTGATGTCGCGCGCCATCAGCGCCCCGCGCCCGTAGCTGCCGAAGGTGAGATCGGCGCCGACGCGGGCAAAGCTCTCGACCCCTGCCTGCACCTCAAGGAAGGGCCGAAGGCGCGCGTTGCCGAATGCCAGCTCGCGCGACAGCTCGGCGGACAGCGAGGCATAGGCGTTGTTGGGGATCTGGTCGTCCAGCACCTTGGAGCTTTCCAGCCCGAAGGTTTCGTGAATCGTGTTTTGCAGCTCACCCAGCCCGGTTTGCGGGCCGGTGAAGGTCAGATCGAGCCCGGCGCGCAGATCGCTGGCCCCCAGCTTGGAGTAGCTGTGCACGCCAAGGGTGAACGCGCCGACGAAGCGACGATCGTTGACGGCGGGCGCAGTGAGGCTTTCGGGGGCGATCAGCTCGGAGCGCAGGCGAAACTCCAGCAGCTGGCCAAACCGATCCGGCGCGACGCCCTGCCAATCCGGGCCATAGGCGATGGAGATGGTATAGGCCCCGGTGCGCCAGCGGTCATAGCCATCGCCCAGCACGTCATTGGTGAAGAGCCTCCCCCAGCCCAACAAGGCCCGCTCTTCGGCGTGGGCGGGCATGGCAAGCCCGGTGAGGGCGGTCAGGAGGGCCAGAAGGCGGGCAAGAGGTTTCATCGCGCGTTACCTGTTGTCGGAGGTTAGCAGTTTCCATACGCGCAACCACCGGCTGCCAGAAGGGGATCGTGAAAACCTTCCGTAGAAACGCAGTGTTTCCGCAACAGGGAAGTGGCGCTAGGGTGCCGCGACAAAGCTATGGGGAGGCAGGATGAAACCGCTTGAAGGGCTGAAGGTGATCGAGATGGCGCGGATCCTAGCGGGGCCGTGGATTGGGCAGGCGCTGGCCGATCTGGGCGCGGAGGTGATCAAGCTGGAGAGCCCGGACGGCGACGACACCCGCAAGTGGGGACCGCCCTTTGTGGAACGCGACGGCGACGTGAGCGCGGCCTACTTCTACTCGGCCAACCGGGGGAAGGTGAGCGAGGTGGTCGATTTTCGCAGGCCCGAGGGGCAGGCGCGGGTGCGCGAGTTGGTGGGCGGTGCCGACATTCTGATCGAGAACTTCAAGGTGGGAGGGCTGGCGAAATACGGGTTGGATTACCCGGCGCTGTCGCAGGTGAACCCGGCGCTGATCTACTGCTCGGTCACCGGCTTTGGGCAGGATGGGCCCTATGCGCATCGGGCGGGCTATGACTACCTGCTGCAGGGGATGAGCGGGCTGATGGATATTACCGGCGACCCGGAGGGCCAGCCGACGCGCTTTGGCGTGGCCGTCACCGATATTGTCACCGGGCTATACTCGACCATCGGCATTCTGGCCGCCGTTGAGCAGCGGCACAGCACCGGCAAGGGGCAGCACATCGACATGAGCCTGCTGGATTGCGCGGTGGCGATGCTGGCCAATCAGGGGATGAACTACCTCGCCACCGGGGTGCCGCCGGAACGCACGGGCAGTTGGCATCGCAACCTTGGCCCCTATCAGGTGGTGCCGGTGAAGGACGGGCATATCATCATCGCGGTGGGCAATGACGGGCAGTTCCGCCGGTTTTGCGGCGTGCTGGGGCTGGAGGCGCTGGCCGATGACGAACGGTTTGCCACCAACCCGGGGCGGGTGACCAACCGGGAGGTGCTGACGCCGGTGATCGAGGCGATGACCTCGGGCTGGGAGAAGGCCAAGCTGCTGGCGGCCTTCGAGGCGGCCACAGTGCCGGCCGGGCCGATCAACGATGTGGGCGAGGCGCTGGCCGATCCGCAGGTTGTGGCGCGCGGGATGCAGATTGATCCGGAGGGCGTGCCGGGGCTACGGGGACCGTGGAAGTTTTCGGACGCGGAACTGGCGCTGGAACGCACGGCACCGGTGTTGCCGAAAGGGTGAGGCGGGTGGTGGGCAGATTGCCCACCTGAGTGCAGGCTTAAGGGTCATCCCCCGGTCTGAGCCGGAGGATCTCCCGGGTGGCGAGAGATCCTCGGGTCAGGCCCGAGGATGACGGGGCGTTCGATCAACCGTGTTCGGCGGACACGTCCTTGAGGGCCTTCTCGACGCCGGTGAGGACTTCGTTCACCTGCTCTTCGGTGATGATCATCGGCGGGCAGAAGGCGACGGTGTCGCCTAGGTTGCGGGCGATGACGCCGTGGTTCATCAGCGCCGCGCCCATTGCCGCGCCGAGGGCGCCCACGGGCTTTTCTTCGCGGGCCTTGGCCGGATCAAGCTCCAGCGCGGCGATCAGGCCGATGCCGCGCATTTCGCCCACGAGGTCAAACTCATCGGCCAGCTTCTTGAGCCCGGCGCGCAGCGGCTCGCCCTGTTTGGCGGCATTGGCCACCAGCCCGCGCTCTTCGATGATGGCGATATTCTCCAGCGCCACGGCAGCGCCGACCGGGTGGCCCGCGCCAGTAACGCCGTGGCCGAGCGTGCCGATGCGGCCCGATTCATCCTGAATGGGCGCATAGGCGCGCTCGTTGAGGAGCACGGCGGAGAGCGGGAAATAGGACGAGGTGATTTGCTTGGAGCTGACCATGATATCGGGCTTGATGTCGTAGGTCTGGCTGCCCCAGAGGTTGCCGGTGCGCCCGAAGCCGCAGATCACCTCATCGGCGACCAGCAGGATGTCATACTTCGCCAGCACGGCCTGAATTTTCTGCCAGTAGCCCTTGGGCGGCACCACGACGCCCCCTGCCCCCATCACCGGCTCGCCGATGAAGGCGGCGATGGTATCGGGGCCTTCGGCTTCGATCATGGCCTCAAGGTCGGCGGCACAGCGGGTGGCGAACTCTTCCTCGCTTTCGCCGTCCTGCCCCTCTTTCCAGTAGTGCGGGCAGGTGGTGTGCAGGATGCCCTGAATCGGCAGATCGAAGCTGCGGTGGTTATAGGGCAGCCCGGTGAGCGAGGCGGAGGCGACGGTGACGCCGTGGTAGCCGCGCAGGCGGGAGATGATCTTTTTCTTCTCCGGCTTGCCCAGCGCGTTGGAGCGATACCAGAGGAACTTGACCACGGTATCGTTGGCCTCGGAGCCGGAGTTGGTGAAATAGGCCTTGCTCATCGGCACGGGGGCGATGCTCACCAGCTTTTCGGCAAGGTCGATGGCCGGGCCGTGGGAGCGGTGGGCGAAGGTCTGGTAGTAGGGCAGCTGCTTCATCTGGGCGGTGGCGGCCTCAACCAACCGCTCTTCGCCAAAGCCCACCCCGACAGACCAGAGCCCGGCCAGCGCCTCGACATAGCGCTTGCCCTGATTGTCGTAGACATAGACCCCTTCACCGCGCTCGATCACCGTTGGGCCGAGCTCCTGATGCAGCTCGGCGTTGGTGTAGCTGTGCAGGTGGTAGGCGATATCGCGGGCTTCGGGCGAGTTGGGCGTGTGGCGGTTCATGGCGTGGCCTTTCGATGCAATTTCGCGGCCCAGCATGCAGAGGCGCGGGCGGATGTCACCCCCCGAAGCGACGGGGGCCGCCACGGCACCGCGCGTTAACGCACGATCAGGGGCCGGGGCAGGCGAAAGCCCTGAAGGGCGGAGGGCGCATCATCGGCAATTCCGCGCTTGCTGGCCTGTGGCTCCTCGTGGGGCTGGGCGAGGTAGCGGGTGAGCAGGCCGGTGTAGAACTCAAGATCGTGTTTTTTGCCCTGAAGCGTTGCCAGCCGCGCCGCCACCCTCTCGGCCCCCTCCTTGCTGTCGGTGGCGGCCCCGTCGAGGCGGAGCATGTCGAGGCAGGGCAGGACCAGATCGAGCAAAGCACTGGCGGCAACGTAATGCAGCGCCGTCTCTGCGGCGCGTTCGGTGCGGTGCTGGGGCTGGAGCATGGCCTGCACCGCCCCGAAGGCACGCTGGAAGCGGACCCAGACCTTCTGGATGCCGTTGAACACGGCCTGCGTCGCCACACGCACTCCGACGAGCGACAGGTGGGAGATGGCAATATTGACCTCGCCATCGGCAAGAAGCCCGCGCTCGTGCGAGGTTGGCAAAAATGGCATGAGCTCAGCCACGAAGCCCGGGGTAAAGGCCTGTTTCAGCGGTTGGGGCACGTTGAAACTTGTGCGGGTGCGGCTTCCCGGCAGGTTGAACTCGACCCGCTCGGCAAACCACTCGCCTGTCTGGGTATCTCTGAAGAGGGAAATCGCAATTTGGCTAAAATTTTCGCCGTCTTCGAAGCCATTACCTGTCACCATCTCGCACGCCTTGTCGCAACCATCTCGGGAGGTGGCGATCATCGTCCAAAATTAGTTACCACAGGGTTAACGCCGGAGCTCAGACGGTAGGAGATCGGCAATCATTTGCGACGGCGCAGAACGCCAAAGGTATGTGAAATCTTGCCCGCGTCGTCGCGCAGCACGCGGCACTTGCTGTGATAGGGGATGCGGCTCCCATCCTGCCGCTGGATCTCGCCTTCGAACTCGAAGTCTTCGCCCTGCTTCATGGCCCTGTCGAGCAGGCTCCTGACGCGATCCGCGCTTTCCGGGGTGAGGTGCTTCAGCGCCGTCGCGATCTCGGGCTGCTCGGTTCGATCCACCCCAAGCAGGTCGTAGAGTGTGGGATTCCAGTAGTTTATGCCATTCTGGATATCGTAGGAATAAACGCCAAGCCCTTCGTCAGAGGTGATCTCGTTGTAATGGCGCAGCAGCATGCTCTCGGTTTGCATGCGGGAGAAATCGCGCACCACGCCGATCAGGCCGACGACATTGTTCAGCCGGTCGGTGACAACTGTGCCCGAGCTTTCGAGCACCGCCAAGCGACCATCGGGGCGGATGACGCGGGCGGTAAAGTGGAAGCCGGAGCGCTCTTCGAGAGCCTTGTCGATGCGGCCGCGCACAACTTCACGGTCGTCGGGGTGCAAATATCCGATGGCCCGATCAAGCGACATCGTTCCGGTTTCCGGGGGGAGGCCGTGGATGTGATAAACCTCTTCCGACCATTCCACCTCGGTATCGGGAAATTGAACCCGCCAGGTGCCGATCTTGCCAAAACGGCGCAGCGTGTGGATGAGCGAGGTTTCGAGGGTGCTTTCGAGCGGGATGACCATGACCACAATCCCGATCAACTCATCGGTGCCGCTGGTGAGCGGGACAATGGTGAGCGTGAAGTTCCGCTGACCGCTGGAGAACTGCCGCGAGACGTTCTTGCGGTTAAGCAGGGCTTGCGAGCAAAGGTCGACAACGGGGGGGAAGCCTTCGGGCAAGTGGCACTGGGAGATGTGGCCCATGGACTGGCCGCGGGTGCGCAGCTCGAATTGCTCGACAGCCCGGCGCGAAGCGTGGCGGATCAGCAGGCCCTGATCGAGCATGAGCATGGTTGTAGGCAGCCCATCCACGATGCCGTTCAGCTCCGCCGTGGTGCGTTGCAGCTCGGTGGAGTTTACGATCAGCTCCTCGTTGACGGTGATCAGCTCTTCGTTGGTTGATTGCAGCTCTTCATTAGAGGTTTCGAGCTCTTCATTGGTGCTTTGCAGCTCTTCGTTGGAGCTTTGAAGCTCTTCGTTGAGCGACTGCAACTCTTCGTTGGAGGTTTGCAGTTGCTCCATCGTCACGTTCAGCGCCTCGCGGGTGCGGGCAAGCTCGGTTTCGATGTAGGTGACGTAATCGCCCTGCTCTTCCTCGGTTGCCTCGGGGGTGGTGCGCATCTCGGTTTCGATGGCCAGCAGCACGTAGGGCTCTTCACGGCCCTGCGGCTCCATCGGATAGACCACGAGCCGCGCGTGGTTGAACCCCTGCCCCTCGATACGGTGCCATTGGCCGGTGCGGGACTTCATATTTTTTCGGGCCACCAACAGAAGAGTGGTGCTTTCATTGGCGAGCGGGGCCTTCAACAGGCGCAGGCTGAAGCCTTTGAACACGGAATCGGTGATCTGGCAGAAGGGGGCAAGATCGCCATAGACCTTCAGAACGGCACCCTCAGCGCTTACCAGCACCGCCGTTTCGGCGAAGCTCTGGACCAGCGCGTGAAAGTTGCTCCAATCGTGCAGGTTGTCGCCGCCCTTTGCCTTGTCTTGCGTCAGGATCCTGCGGCTGGACCGGATGGCATGGGTGGAGCCGAAGTTGGTCATATCAATCGGCGGGGTGCTGCGCTTGGCGTAGATCTTGGCTGCCGGATCGAGCTGGATGAAATGGCTTTCGATGGTGCCAGCGGTTTCGGAAGTGCCCAGAAACAGCATGCCATCGGCGGAAAGCGCATATTGAATGCGCGAGAGCACGCGGTCTTGCAGGGTGTTGTCGAAGTAGATCAGCACGTTACGAATGCTGACGAGGTCGATCGACATGAACGGCGCATCCTGAAAGATGTTGTGCCGTGTGAACATGACGCAATTGCGCAGGCTCTGTTTGACGATCACCCTATCGCCGGAAATGTCGAAGTATTTCTCAAGCAAGTCGGGCGGAATGTCATCAGCGGCGCTGCTTGGATAGGAGCCGCGCCGCCCCACCGCGAGGGCGTGCTCGTCGATGTCGGTGGCAAAGATCTGGAGGCTGTCCTTGCCCAGCGCGTCGAGCCCGCCGGCTGCCTCGGCATAGAGCGCGGCGATGGAATAGGCCTCTTCGCCGGTGGCGCAGCCGGGCACCCAGATGCGCATCTTGGCGCCCGGTTTTGCGGTGACCCGATCCTGCAACACATCGCGCAGCACCGCGAATTGCTCGCCATCGCGGAAGAAGCGTGTCACCGAGATCAGCAGATCCTTGTAGAGCGCCTCCACCTCCTCCTGACTGCGGCGGCAGAAATCCACGTATTCGGCCTGCGAAGTGATGCCTTTGGCCACCATCCGGCGGTGCACACGGCGGTTGATCGTGCTTTCCTTATACTGGCGAAAGTCGACCATGGTGTGGGCCAGCAGGATTTGGAAGAGGTCGGCGTTTTTGGTCGCCTCCTCGCCCATTTTCTTGAGCTCTTCGAGATCGCGCGGCTGGCTGAGGATCTTTTCGAGGTGTTGGCCGATTTGTTGCGGTGTCAGCACCAGATCGACGCAGCCGGTGCGCACGGCGCTGACCGGCATGGAATCATACTTTGCTGAAGCGGGCTCCTGCGCGATGGTGATGCCGCCCGCCTCGCGGATCGCCTGCACCCCGTAGCTGCCGTCGCTTCCGGTGCCCGAGAGCACCAGCCCCATGCAATGCGCACCCAGCCCCTCGGCCAGCGCATTGAAGAGCCTGTCGGCGGAGGGTTTGGGGGTGGCAGGGTGGCCGGACGGATTAAGCCGCAACAGCTTGCCATCTTCAAACCCCACGTCGCTTCCGGGTGGCGGGATATAAATCGTGTCGGCCTTGGGCTCTATCGGGCCTGTTATTTCCCTGACGTCAAGGTTGGTTTCACGCGAGAGCAGCTTGACCAGCATGCTCTCATGGCTGGGCGACATGTGCTGGGCCAGCGCAAAGGCGCAATTCAGCCCTTTTGGGAGGTTTTGCAGGAAGAGAGACATCGCCTCCAACCCACCTGCCGAAGCTGCGATCCCCACCAGGACTGGTGGTTCTTTCGGTGTCTTACCCATCGTTCCCCAGGCACTCTGAAAACGAGGCGCGAAAGTGCCTCGGGCGTTTTTCTAGCACCGGTTGTGGCGGGTGGCCATGCTATTTGGGGCTGAAGAGCGCCGGTTTATGCGGCGTGCCAGAGGGGAGCGCGGGCGGCAACGCACTGCTAGGGCGAGACCCTGCACTCTGGTACCACAGGCGCGCCGGCTTGCTGGGAAAACAACACCTCCAAGCCGCTGTCACCGGCCACCAGATGCTCCAGCGTCACGTCATCGAGCGCCTCATAGAACGCGGCAAGCGCCTGCTCCAGCGCCGGGCGCAGGCGACATGCGGAAATCAGCGGACAGGTGTTGTCATCTTCCGAGAAACACTCGGCAAAGGGCAGCGCGGCCTCGAAGTGGCGAAACACCTCGCCCACGCGCACCTTTTCGGGCAGTGCGGCCAGCTCGACCCCGCCTGACCGCCCACGGGTGGCGCGGACGTAGCCGTGGCGATGCAGCACGGGCACCACCTGCATGAGGTGATTGACCGAAACATCACAGGCCCGCGCGATATCAGCAGAGCGGTGCTGGCGGCCCGGATAGGTTGCGCAGAACATCAGCACGCGCATGGCAAGGTTGGTTCGGGTCGTCAGGCGCATCTGGCGAGATTCCTCATTGCGTGCCTGCAGGTTAGCTGGGGCCGAACCGCGCTCACATGACATGGATCAAACAGCGGTGGGGCGTGCGGTGCTGTCGGGAAGCGTTATTCACCTTCGCCTAGGGTCTCCCCGGTTCGCGCGCAGCCATGGCGAGGGCCGCCGACGCGCATGACATCAGCAACAGAAAAGAGACCGACACAATGCACGATCCCTTCAAGAACCGCTCTCCCAGCCTCTCGGGGCCCGCGACCGATATCATTCCGATCACCCCGGCTGACGGCACCGATCTGCCCAGCGTTTGCGTGGCGCTCTACGTGGAAACCGGCGGCACCCTTGCCATCACCACCCAGGCCGGGGCCGCGCGCAGTGTGACGGTGGGCGACAGGGCGATTTTGCCGGTGGGCACGCGGCAGGTGGCGGCCACGGGCACGACCGCCAGCGGGATTCATGGGTTTGTTGTCAACTGATCCAGTGTGAAGAGGTGGCGGGTGGCTGTTGTGGCCCCTGCCCCAGCCCTCCCCGCGCCCGATGTCGCGGCGGCGCTAATGCGGCTTGGGCGGGGTCTCGTCACCGCTCAGGCGGAGCGCCTCTTCGATGTCTTCAGGGTCGTCCGAGGGCACCGCGTAGGCACCGGTGAGCCATTTGCCGAGGTCGAGATCGGCGCAGCGGCGGGAGCAGAAGGGGCGGTACTTCGGGTCGGTGTCCTTGCTGCAGATCGGGCAGGTCACAGGGCCTCCTCGGGCAGGGTGAGAGAAAGCGGCAGGCGCTCGCGCTTTCTTTGCATCTCATACTGGCCAAGCGGCGTCCACCCGGCGAGCACCGTCTCGATCGGGTCGGCGCGGAAGGCGGCCTTGATGCTTTGCTCCAGCTGCTTGCGCTGCCCCTTGGGCATGGGCGCGAAATCCACCACGATGCGCCCGCCGAGGCCACGCAGCCGCAGCGCACGCGGCAGGGCCTTGGCGGCGGCGATATTGGCCTTCAACGAGGCGGCGGGAGACATATCTGCGCCGGTGTTCACATCCACCGCAACCAGCGCGCGGGTGGGCTCGACATAGAGCGTGGCGTCCCCTGCTTGCTCGCGCGGCCCCTGAAGCGCGGCGAGCGCATCGAGCACGCCGTGGCTTTCGAAGCCGCCGGGCTCGGTTATCACCTCGGCAGGCTCGGTCCACTCGCGCCAAGCCAGAAGATGCGGGCCGTCGCCGGGGTAGATCTCGCCCAGCTCGCCCTCAGAAAGCGCGGCTTCGGCGGTGGCCAGCATGGTGGCAACGTCCTCGGCAATTTCGCTCTCCTCGGCCCCGACGCAGGACGAGCGCAGGATCAGCCCCCAGTCGCGGCCTTCCAACGCTTCCAACGCAGCAAGTTTGAGCCTGTCGCGCTCGTCCTCGTCGCGGATCGAGCGGGCGACGTTCACCCCCGGGGCATCGGGGGTGACGATGACGTATCGCGATTTGAAGGTGAGGCTGCGGGTGACGGGCGGGGCCTTTTCAACCTCGGCAAAGCCGGTGACCTGCACCACCAGCGCCTCACCGGGTGCGATGCCCTTGGCTTGACGCAACCAGAAGCGCTGGCCCTGCGCAGCGAGGAAGATGCCCCCCTGCCCTTTCGCCTGACGCTCCGCCTTGGCGCGCCAGATCGCGCCAGGCCGGACGGTGCCGGGGGCTTCGATGAGCAGATCGTGCAGGCGGCCGTCGACCATGAGCGCGGCGGCTTCGCGGCCAGCCACGTGATCGAGAATGATCTGGCGTCCCTTCATGATGTCTCCCCATAAAGCGGGTAGCCTGCGGCGACCAACAGTTGCGCGGTTTCTGCTACCGGCAGGCCCATCACGGCAGAGTAACTGCCGGAAATCCACGGGATAAAGGCCCCGGCCGGGCCCTGAATGGCGTAGCCGCCAGCCTTGCCCTGCCAGTCGCCGGTTTCGAGGTAGGCGAAGATCTCGGCCTGCGAAAGGCGCTTCATCCTCACCGATGTGACCACGTCGCGCTGCCACATCCCGGCCTCGCTGCGCACGGCCAGCGCGGTGATGACGCGATGCCTGCGGCCCGAAAGCGCGCGCAGAAACCCCGCCGCCTCGGCCCGCCCCTCGGGCTTTCCGAGGATGCGGCGGCCAAGGGCCACGGTGGTATCGGCGGTGAGCACGATTTCACCCGCGCCGGGAGGCAGCGCCTCGGCCTTCTCGACGGCCATGCGGCTGCAATAGGGGCGCGGAAGCTCCCCCTTGGCCGGGCTTTCATCGATATCGGCGGCGCGGATTTCGTCGGGTGTGATCCCGAGTTGGCCCAGCAGCTCGCGACGACGCGGGCTGCCGGATCCGAGGATGAGTCGCATCTTACCGGAAGCGGTAGTTGATGCGGCCCTTGGTCAGGTCATAGGGCGTCATCTCAACCTGCACCTTGTCACCGGTGAGGACGCGGATCCGGTTTTTGCGAAGTTTTCCTGCCGTATGCGCAATGATTTCATGGCCGTTTTCCAGCTCGACCCTGAACGTCGCATTAGGCAGGAGCTCCTTCACGACACCGGGAAATTCGAGCAGTTCTTCCTTGGCCATGGTCACTCCATTGTTGCACTGTTGCCGCACTGTGGCGGACGCGGCACTAGATGCGCTCAAAGGGGCAACAAATCAAGCGGAAATCGAGTTCCCTCGGGCGCTTGTGACCTTTTTGACCGGCAGGCTACTTTTGCGTCGGCGGGCCGAAGCGCTGCCTCATCCGGTCAAGCAACTGGTCGCGCACCTGACGGTAAACGCCCATCTTGGCCTCCCGGGTCTCGCCAAGGCCGGAGGGGTCCATGATGGGCCAGTATTCGACATCAAGGTGGAACACCCGCGTCATCTCCAGCGCCTGCCGCTGGGAGGCCGGGGAGAGGGCGACGATAAGATCGAACCCCGAAAGATCATCGCCCCATTGCTGCATTTCCTCGAAGCTGCGCGAGCGATGGCGGTGCAGCTCCACCCCGATCTCGTCGCAGACGGCGATGGCAAAGCCGTCGACATCGAGGTCGTTGTAAACCCCGGCTGACTGCACATAGGCATCGTGGCCGTAGAGCTTTTTCATCAAGCCTTCGGCCATTGGCGAGCGCACGGCGTTATGGTCGCAGCAGAAGAGAACCGAGGAGGGGAATGCCTTGCCCAAGCCTAGCTCCCGAAGTGCAGAACGCAGATGAGGGTGAAGAGGCGGCGGGCAGTGTCGGTATCGACCTCGGCCTTGCCCTCCAGCCGCTCCTGAAGCACCCGAGCGCCCTCGTTGTGGATGCCGCGGCGGGCCATGTCGATGGCCTCGATCTGGTGGGGGGGCAGCTTTTTGACCGCGTCGTAATAGCTTTCGCAGATCTGCCAGTAATCCTTCACCACCTGCTTGAACGGCGAGAGCGAGAGGTGGAAGGCGCCGATCTCGTTGTCCTGCTCGTCGGAGATGTCGAACACCAGCCGACGCTCACGGATGCACAGGTGCAAGCGGTAGGGGCCGGGGGGCATTTCATAGCCGTCTCGACCCGTTGGGATAAAGCTGTTGTCTTCCAGCAGGTCGAAGATGGCCACCTTGCGCTCCTGCTCGATCTCCGGCGTGGGAGGTGGCAGGTTGTTGTCGTCGATCTCTATCTGGCAGATGCGGCTCATGGGCGCGTGTCTCCGTGGCTTCGGAAAGAAGTAGCGCCTGCGGGCCGTTACTGCAATGCAGCGAAGGTCTCAGGTGTCGGTTGACACGTCATCCCACGGTTGCCCGCCGTGCGCGCCGATGAGCCAGTTGAGCGCATGATGGCGCTCCCAGATGACATCGGGGTAAAGGCCTGCGGGCGGCGGGGTGCCATCGAGCCGGGCCTGACGGGTGGCCCAGTGGTAGCGATAGATTAGATCGGCCGCATCGAGCAGTTCGGCCTGCGGGCGCAGCTTGGCGCGGGCGCGCAGCCCCTCGGTGCCGAGGCTGCGGAGCGTGTCGGCCATGCGGGGCACGTCCATGATTTCGCTGGGATATTTCAGCTCGTCGTAGATGCCCAGCGCCCAGAGCATCACCTCCACCGTCTCGTAGCGCCATGCAAATTGGGCGCGCATGCTTTGGTCTGGCTCCGGCGCGTCCATGAAGGCCTGCTCAGCCGGGGTGAACCAGCCCTCGGCCCCGAACTGGACGGTGAGCGAATGGCCCAGCGCGGCATCGCCGGTTTCGCCTTTCACGGCGACGATGGCCAGCGCGATGGTGCGGCGGATGACCTCATCGTCGCTGCGGCGAATGCTTTGCGCCTCGGTCTCGATCTGCGGGAGCGAGGCAAGGTAGGGGACACCCTCTTGCGCGAGCTGCGCGATCGAGGCGGCCTTGCGATCCTCCGCCTCGCCCGCATGGAGCGCGGTGGCGAGGAGGAGCGCGAGGAAGGCGGCGCGGATCATCGGTTGAGTTTGTCCAATCGGGCGCGGACGGAGAGGCCGTGGGCTTCGAGGCTCTCGGATTTTGCGAGGATTTCCGCCGCTGGGCCGATGGCGCGGAGGGCTTCGGGGGTCAATTTGGCCAACGTGGTGCGCTTGAGGAAATCCATCACCGAGAGGCCCGAGGAGAAGCGGGCGGAGCGGGCGGTGGGGAGCACGTGGTTGGGGCCGCCGATGTAATCGCCGATGGCTTCGGGGGTCCACTGGCCGAGGAAGATGGCGCCGGCGTGGTTGATTTTTTCGCTGAGTTTCTCGGGGCTTGCGACGCAGAGCTCGAGGTGTTCGGGGGCTATGCGGTCGGACAGGTCTGCCGCCTCGTCGAGGCTGCGGACGGTGATGACGGCGCCGTTGTCGCGCCAACTTTCGCCTGCGATTTCGCGGCGCTCGAGGGTTTGCAGGCGGGTGTCGATGGCCTGTGCAACGGCCTTGCCGAAATCGGCATCGGTGGTGATGAGGATCGACTGGGCGGAGGCGTCGTGCTCGGCTTGGGAGAGCAGGTCGAGGGCGAGGAAATCTGGGTCGTTTTCGGCGTCTGCGATAACCAAGATTTCAGAGGGTCCGGCGATCATGTCGATGCCCACTTTGCCGAAGACCCGGCGCTTGGCGGCGGCGACGAAGGCGTTGCCGGGGCCGGTGATTTTATCAACCGGAGCAATGGTTTGCGTGCCATAGGCCAGCGCCGCCACGGCCTGCGCCCCGCCGATGCGGTAGATGGTTTTCACCCCGGCGAGGCGGGCGGCGTAGAGGACGAGGGGGTTGGCTTCGCCGCCGGGGGTTGGGCAGGCGATAACGAGGCGGTCGACGCCTGCGACCTGGGCGGGCACGGCGTTCATCAGCACCGAGGAGGGATAGCTGGCGAGGCCGCCGGGGACGTAGAGGCCCGCTGCTGAAACAGGGCCCCAGCGCCAGCCGAGGGTAGCCCCATCCGGGTCGGTCCACTGGGCGTTTTCGGGCATCTGGCGGACGTGGTAGGCGCGGATACGGTCTGCCGCCAGCTCCAGCGCGGCGGCCTCGGCGGGGGGCACGCGGGCGCAGTGCTCTTCGATCTCGGCCTCGGAAAAGGCAAGGGTTTCAGGGGTTAAGCTGAGGCGATCGAACTTTTCAGTCAGCTCGATCACCGCCTCATCGCCGCGGGCGCGGACGTCGGCGATGATCGCCGCGACGGCCTCGTCCACATCGGGCGCATCCTCGCGCTTGGCGTTCAGCAGGGCCTGAAACTGGCCTTCGAAATCGGCAGCGGTGGTATCGAGAAAGACGGGCATGGGCTCTCCTTTGAGAGCCTCTTACCCGCCTGCCGGGCCGCTCTCAAGACGGTCCAGCCGCAACATCATATGCAGCTCGTCGTGGTAACTTCCGTTAACGCAGAGCGCACGGGGGCTGCGACCCACCTCGACGAAGCCTTCGCGCAGGTAGAAGGCGTGGGCGCGGGGGGCGGCGGAGGAGACATAGAGCTCCACCTGCGCCACGCCGCTCTCACCGGCCAGCGCAAGGGCCGCGCCGAGCAGATCGGAGGCCAGCCCGGTGCCGCGATGGGCGGGCTGGAGATAGACCGACATGACAAAAGCGCGGTGGCCGATCTTGGGGCCGTCCTCACGCATGAAGAGCAACATGCCGACTAGCTCATCGCCCGCAAACGCGCCGAAATTGTCGCCCATTTCCAAGCGATTGGCATAGTCGAGATCGGTCTTGCCCTGCGCTTGCGAGAGGTCTTCGCCAAACGCTTCGGGGGCCAGTTCAAGCGCTTCGAGCCGCAGGGCGCGGAAGCCTTCCGCGTCGGCTGGCCCAAGCCGCCGGATGCTCACTCTTCTGGGTGCTCCGGGGCCTTGCGGGAGGGGGCGACATAGGGGCGGGTGACATCCTTGAGCACCACGTCGAGGCACTCGACGGAAAGGCGGATCGCCCCATCGCCCGCCAGTGTGAGGGTGAGCGTGCCGGTGCCGTCTTCGCCCTCTTCCCAAGCGATGGCCAGCAGTGACAGGATTGTATCGGGCTCGGACCGGTCGATTCCCATTGTTGCCACGCCCAGCACATCGCCCACGCGCAGCACCGACTGCACCCGCTCATAAGGGCGCTTGCGGGCCTCGGCGCGGGCCTTGTCTTCCCAGCGGAAGCGGTTGAGCAACAAGGCAAATTCGCGGCTCGCCTTGTCATACTTCATCTCGGTGATCGGAAAGACCGCATCTTGCACCAGCGCAGAGACGATGGGCACGGAGCCGTCATCCATTGCGGCGAGGTAGATCGGGCGGTCTGCCCCGTCTTCAAACTTGGCGTCTTCAGCCACGATGAGCCTCCGGGGGCGGAATTGCAGGTAATTCTTGCATCACCTGAAAGACATAGGGGTTTCGGCGCAGCCTCACAAGCCGCCCCTGCCCCACCGTCCCGGCAGGTTAACAGGCGGCGATCTGTTAAGGAGAGTTAATGGGCCACAAGCGATGCACAAGTGATGCACATCCCATGCATACGCGGTTTTCGCACGCTTCGGCGGGGTTAACCCGTCGCACCGTGCAATGGCGCAGAGGGCCTGATGCGCTGCGTGCGGGCGTTGCCATAGCGGCGCAACGGTGCCTCCAGCCAGCGGAAACTTGCAGCCGCCAGCGCAAGGGAAATGACCAGGGTGGCCAAGAAAGTGACGAGAGGTGGCAGCGCATCACGCAGCAGCACCGACAACGGGTAGTGCCAGAGATAGACGCCATATGAGAGTTGGCCGAACCAGACGAGGGGACGCAGGCCAAGAACACGCGCCACGACCCCGGCGCGCCCCGAGAGCAGGGCCATCAGAAGCACGGCCGTGGCAAGCTCGGTGAACGTGATCCAGAGCAGAAGGGCGCCGTAGCTGCGAAACACGGCCACCGTGACCGCCGCCGCAAGCACGAGCAGCGCGGCCGCACAGGCAACGGGCGCGTGATGCATTTGGCGGCGCGGCATGGTGGCGAGAAGCCCGCCGAGAAACAGGCCGGAGCTGTGGGCGAAGGGGCTATAGAACCCGCCGCCCCAGTCCCCGCTCAACGCAAAGACGACCCGGCAGAGCGTAACGGCAAGAAACCCCGCCATCAGCGCGGCCTGGAGTTGTCGGGCGGAGCGCAGGACGAAGGCGAGCAGAGCGAGCAGGACATAGAACTGCATTTCGGCGGCGAGAGACCAAGTGTGCACGCTGTAGCTGGCGTAGCCCAGCACTGCCCTGTCGGTATTGCCCAGAAAAAGCGCCGCGTTCAGCAGCGCGGCGGGGCTGCCCAGCCCGACAAGCCAAAGGGCCAGCGCAAGGATGGCGCAGAAGGCAAGGAGCAATGGCCAGAGCCGCCAGAGCCTGCGGGAAAGAAAACGGCGGAAACCGTCGGGTGAGAAGCTTTCGATCTGCGGGACAAGCAGAGAGGTGGTGAGGAAGCCGGAGAGAACGAAGAACAGATCAACCCCGAGAAACCCGCCACCGAAGCCCGGCAGGTTGGTGTGAAAGGCCAGCACCACGATGGCGGCAAGAGCGCGCAGGCCGTCTATTTCCCGGTGATATGTCATCGGCCCCGATCCGTTGTCTGACGCAGATTGTCAGACAAAGGTGGCTAAAGGCCGGCGGTGATGTGTCTTGGCGAATAAATGCGCCCAAGGCGGGAGTGCCGGGAGCCCAACCAAACATGCTCTGTGCCTTGGCCGCGGACGGTGCCGGCGGTCAGTCGCCCTCTTGCAGACGCTCGATGTGAGCGCCGACGCCGGAGAGTTTGCGCACGACGTGCTCGTAGCCGCGGTCGAGGTGGTAGACGCGGCTGACGACGGTTTCGCCCTCGGCGGCGAGGCCGGCGAGGATGAGGGAGACCGAGGCGCGCAGGTCGGTGGCCATCACCGGGGCGCCCTTGAGCTTTTCGACGCCGGTGACGGTTGCGTGGCCGCCCTGCACATCAATGTTTGCGCCCATGCGGATCAGCTCGGGGGCGTGCATGAAGCGGTTTTCGAAGATCTTCTCTTCCAGCACCGAGGTGCCCTCGGCGGTGCACATCAGGGCCATCATCTGCGCCTGAAGGTCGGTCGGGAAACCGGGGAAGGGTTCTGTCACCACATCGACGGCGCGGACGCGGCCATTCTTGCGCTTCACCTTCAGGCCGCGGTTGGTTTGGGTGACCTCGATGTCGGCCTCCTCCAACTTGTCGGCAAAGGCCCCGACCAGCGCGCGCTGGCCGCCCAGCAGCTCGACCTCGCCGCCGGCGATGGCGGGGGCGAGCATGTAGGTGCCAAGCTCGATGCGGTCGGTGACGACGGGGTGGGTTGCGCCGTGCAGGCTGTCGACGCCCTGAATGGTGATGGTGCCGGTGTCGGCCCCTTCGATCTGCGCGCCCATCTTGGTGAGGCAGTTCGCAAGGTCGACGATCTCGGGCTCG
Organism: Oceanicola sp. D3; assembly: GCF_006351965.1. Taxonomy (NCBI): domain Bacteria; kingdom Pseudomonadati; phylum Pseudomonadota; class Alphaproteobacteria; order Rhodobacterales; family Roseobacteraceae; genus Oceanicola; species Oceanicola sp. D3. The sequence goes on along the minus strand of NZ_CP040932.1, from coordinate 1,067,191 downwards.
CGGGCGGCGTTTTTGAGCACGGTTGTGCCCTTGGCCAGCACGGCGGCGAGCAGGGCGTTTTCGGTGGCGCCGACGGAGACGAGGGGGAAGGTAAACTCGGCCCCGGTGAGGCGACCGCCGATGGCCTTGGCGTGGACGTAGCCATCGCGCAGATCAAGCTCGGCGCCCATTGCCTCCAGCGCCTTCAGGTGCAGATCAACCGGGCGTGCCCCGATGGCGCAGCCGCCGGGGAGCGACACAACGGCGTGGCCATCGCGGGCCAGCATGGGGCCGAGCACGAGGATGGAGGCGCGCATCTTGCGGACGATATCGTAATCGGCCTTGTGGTTGTTGATGTCGTGCGAGGACATGGTGAGCACCTTGCCCTCTTGCAGCGAGGTGACCTCGCAGCCGAGCGACTGGAGCAGGGCTGTCATGGTGCGGATGTCGGAGAGGCGCGGCGCGTTGGTGAGCGTCAGCGGCTCTTCGGAGAGCAGCGTGGCCGGCATGAGGGTGAGACAGGCGTTCTTTGCGCCCGAGATCGGAATATCTCCCGAGAGGGCACCGTTGCCCTTGACCACGATTCTATCCATTGTCGCCCTCTTTACCGCTCGGCTCTGCCGTTTCGTTTGTTGTCTTGCCGGATTGCGCCCCAGACCGTGCCTTGGCCTGCGCCTTGCGGCGGGCCATGTTGGCCTTGAGCGCCTGCTTCAGCCGCTCTTCGCGCGACGCTGCCGGTTTGTCGCTTTTGCTCATGAAAGAGCTTTAGGACAAGGGGCGGGCGGCGTCCATCCCTTGGCGGGCGATCCAGTGGCGGGCGTTGTCGATGATGCGCTGCCCGGTGGGCGAGAGGATGCCGTGGGCGTCGACCACCGACAGGCCGGAGGCGAAGTTGGCGCGGTCGGCCTCGGCGGCCTTGAGGGCTTCGGCCTTTTCCTCGGCGCTTAGCAGGCCGGAGGCGGCGAGGCCTTCCATCGCCCAGGCCATCCGGGCGGAGACGAAGGTGGCGTGGTAGATGCCATCCATCGGGCGCGGGTCGGCGCGCAGGGGCGAGGGGAAGCGCTCGTCGCCGGGGTTCAGGACGAGGGGCTCTTCGATGGTGAGGCCGAAGAGGAGGGAGTGGGCGCTTTCGTGGGCCAGCACCTCGGCGATGGCGAGGCGGGTGGTGTGGAAGCGCGGATTGAGCAATAGAAGGCCCCAGAACTGGTAGTGCGATGCGCCATCGAACTGCACGGTGGCCCCTTCTGGGGCGGTGGCGCAGACGACGTGATGGACAATGGTGGTGATCTCGGCGTGGAGCGCGGGCAGGCCGTGGCGCAGGAGGTCGAGGCCTGCGGAGAGGCGGGTGGCAAAGGCGGTGGCGGTTTCGGGCGGGACGGGGGCGAAATTGGCGGCTTCTTCGCCCATCTGCCGGTTCATCAGGTCATCGAGCGCCCCTGCTCCGCCGCGTGGCGAGACATGGAAGGGTGCGCGGCCGGTCTGAACATCTGCCAGCAGCGCCTCGGCCTCGGCCTCCAGCCCTGCCTCATGCCCGTCCAGCAGGGCGGTGCCGATGATGTAGTAGCGGGCGAAGGCCTCGGGGCCGACCCGCTTCGTTTTAAGCAGCCGGGCGGCCTCGGCAAGGGGTGCGGCGGCGGGGTGGCCCGCCTCGGCGCAGGATTCGGAGAGATGCGTGAGGCTCGCGGCAAGCTCACGGTGCATTCGCACATCGGCAAAACCCGCCCGATCGGCATCGGGCGGGAAGGCCAGCAGGTTTTCAGGTGTCATGTCGGCTGGTGCCGCTCAGGGTCAGGCCAGGGTAACGCCGCCACCGCCTTTCTTGCCGATCTTCATATCCATCGGGCTAGTGACCTTGTTCCCGACAGCTGCGCCTCCACCCTTGCCACCCATCTTGAGCCCACCGGAGCCTTCGGCTTCAAGGCGGAAGCCAAGTAGTTTCTGCTGTTCAATCTTGATCGTCATTGAAAGATCCTTTCACAATCCATAGTGCCAGATTAACCTTTACGTCACCCAGCCTGTCAATACGTTGAATTGAGACCAAAGATGCCCGGCCTGCCCCGCCTTGTGATTTATGCGACCGCCCGGCGGCTGAATACTTTCAGAGAAATTCGGGCGAAGGCCCCCAAGGCGGGCTTCAAAGTGAAGCTGATGGGCTATGAGGCGGCGGCGCGGCGGGGGCGGCTGCCGGCGGGAAGTGCGATCTTTACCGATTTCGAGCGGATGTCGCCGCCGTGGCTGGAAGTGGCCGCCACGTTGCGTGCGCGTGCCGCGGCAACGGGTGCGCCGGTGCTAAATAACCCTGCGCGCTTCCTGCCTCGCGCGGCGCTTCTGAAAGCGTTGCAACGCGCGAGCGTCAACCGGTTTGGCTGCTGGCTGCCCTTGCTAGGCGAGCGGCCGGAGCGGTTCCCGTGCTTTTTGCGGACGGGCTGGGCCCATCGGGGTGTGATCGGCGACCTTCTGGAAGATGCGGCGATGGCGGACGCCGCGCTAGAGGCTGCGCTGGAGGCCGGGCACACGTTGCACGACCTGATGTTCATCGAATACGCCGGGCTGGCACGCGAGGGCGGCGTTTTTCGCAAGCGGGCGGCCTATGCGGTGGAGGGTGAGGTGACCCCGGCGCTGACGGTCAGCCAGCGGCATTGGGTGGCCAAGTCGGGCGAGTTGGGTGCGGCCAGCGCCGCGCAATACGCCGCCGACGAGGCCGAGATGCACGCTTACCCGCACAACGAGATGGTGCGCCGGGTGATGGACTTGGCCGGGCAACAGTTTGGCCGGGTGGACTTTGGCCTGACCGAAGAGGGCGTGGCGGTGTTTGAGTTGAACACCAATCCCTACATCCGCTTTGGCACCGGCCACCCCGACCCGGAACGGGTCAAAACGCAAGAAGGCATAGAGCGGCGGCTGATGGAAAGCCTCGCCGGGCTCGCCGCGCGCGGCACCGGTGCCCCGCCCGCGCAATTGAAGGGAGCCTTCGGCTGGCGCGCAAGGTTGAAAATGTCGCCTAAAATGCCGTGAGGGGGGCTTGCATCGGAGCGCGACTGATGTAAAAGCCCCCACACGCTGCGCGTCGGCGCTTCGGGCAAGGGGCCTCTGAGTCTGCCGAATGGATCGAACGCAACAAGAGATGCTGTGGTAGCTCAGTGGTAGAGCACACCCTTGGTAAGGGTGAGGTCGAGAGTTCAATCCTCTCTCACAGCACCATCTCTCTCTGCTCAGATCGACCTGCGGTCCAACCCGCCCTGCGGCGACCATATTCTTTTTGGTCTTGATGCCCTCTTCGCCTTCACGGCCACGGCTTTCGCCCCCTCCCCAAAATCAGCGAGTGTTCGGGGCCATGGCTTATACCTAGAGTTGTTTCTGTCGGAACTCCCTCCCGCACCGCGGCCTTGCCGACAGCGCCCGCCTTTCCCCTGAGGCGGGCGCGTTTTTTATGGCATGGCGCCGTGGGCTGCGGGTGTTCCTGTTGAAAAAGTGAACCGCCGCGAGGTTGGGGGCGTAACCTGTTCAACTCCGCACAGGCTGCGGGGCTTTTGGGAAACAGTGAGGACCAGACAATGAATATCATCACACTGACGAAGGCCGCAGTGGTTTCGGCGGCGCTGGCCGTTTCGGGCTGCACCACAACCGGCAGCACCAGCGGGCCGGACATCGTGGAGGTTGCGCAATCGGCCGGGAGCTTCGAGACGCTGGTGGCGGCGGTTTCGGCGGCGGGGCTGGTTGAGACGTTGCAGGGGCCGGGGCCCTACACCGTTTTCGCGCCGACGGACGAGGCCTTTGCGGCGCTGCCTGCGGGCACGGTGGACGACCTGCTGAAACCGGAGAACCGTGACACGCTGACGGCGATTCTCACCTACCACGTGGTGCCGGGCGTTGCCGAGGCCTCCGACCTTGCGGGGCGGCGGGTGAGCGTGCTGACGGCCAATGGCGGCAAGCTGCGGATCGACGGCAGGCACGGCGGCGTGCGGGTGAACGACGCCATGGTTGTGAGTGCTGACGTTCAGGCCTCCAACGGCGTGATCCACGTGATCGACAAGGTGCTTTTGCCCTGAGCCTGCCACCACGGCGCCGATAGGCTGCAGCGATGCGAAGGGCGGGGGCCGAGGCCCCTGCCCTTTTTCTATGCGCTTTCGGCGGCGCGGATGCGGGCGGCGGCGAACTTGAACTCGGGGATCTTGCCGAAGGGGTCGAGGCTTGGGTTCGTCAGGAAGTTGGCGGGCGCGTCGCGGAAGCAGAAGGGGATGAAGAGCATGCCCTGTGTAACATCCCGGTCAGCCCGAAGGGTGAGGGTGATGTCGCCGCGGCGGGTTTCGACCGTGACTTGCTGGCCACGCTCAAAACCCATGCGGCCAATGTCGCGCGGGTGCATCGACACCACCGGCTCCGGCTCTTGTGCGTTGAGCGCGTGGCTGGTGCGGGTCATAGCGCCGGTGTGCCAATGCTCCAGAAGGCGGCCGGTGGTGAGCACCAGCGGGAACTCGTCATCGGGCAGCTCGTCGGGCGGGACGAGGTCGGTCGGGACGATGCGGGCGCGGCCATCTTCGGTGGGGAAGCCCTCGGTGAAGATGACCTCCTGCCCGGGCTCGTCCTCTGCCGCTGCCGGGTAGGTGACGGAGCCTTCGCGCTCGATCCGCTCCCAGCTGATGTTGGCGAGCGAGGGCATGAGGGCGGCCATTTCGGCGTAAACCTCGGGCACATCGGTGTAGGTCCAGCCGCAGCCGATGCCATTGGCGACATCGCGGATCAGCTCCCAATCCTGCCGGGCCTCGCCGGGGGGCGGCAGCACGGGGCGGCCGAGTTGGACCTGCCGGTTGGAGTTGGTGTAGGTGCCCAGTTTCTCGGCCTGCGAGGAGGCGGGCAGGATCACGTCGGCGTGCCATGCGGTTTCGGTGAAGAAGATATCCTGCACGACGAGGTGTTCGAGGCTGGCCAGCGCGGCGCGGGCGTGGTGCTGGTCTGGGTCGGACATGGCCGGGTTTTCGCCCTGCACATACATGCCCTTGATGTCGCCGTCATGGATGGCGTGCATGATCTCGACCACGGTGAGGCCCCGCACATGGTCAAGCGGGCGGCCCCAGGCGTCTTCGTATTTTTCGATCAGCTCGGGGGCTTCCACCGATTTGTAATCGGGGTAGAACATGGGGATCAGGCCCGCGTCGGAGGCGCCCTGCACGTTGTTTTGCCCGCGCAGCGGGTGCAGGCCGGTGCCGGGGCGGCCGACGTGGCCGGTGATCAGCGAGAGGGCGATGAGGCAGCGGGAGTTGTCGGTGCCGTGGACGTGCTGGGAGATGCCCATGCCCCAGAAGATGATGCCGCGTTCGGCACGCGCGAAGGCGCGGGCGATGGTGCGGATTTCGTCGGCATCGACGCCGCAGATCGGGGCCATCTCTTCCGGCGTGAAGCCTTTGACCTTTTCTTTCAGCGCCTCGAAGCCGGAGGTGTTGCCTTGGATATACTGCTCATCCGTCAGCCCCTCTTCGATGATCGTGTGGATCATCGCGTTCAAGAGCGCCACGTCGCGGCCCGGCTTGAAGATGACGCCGTGGGTGGCGTGGCGCATGAGGCGTTGGGAGCGCGGGTCCATCACGATGAGGGTCGCGCCGTTTTTGGCGGCCTGTTTGAAGTAGGTCGCGGCGACCGGGTGGTTTTGCTCGGGGCGGGCGCCGATGATGATGATGCAGTCGGACTTTTCGGCATCGGTGAAGGGAGCGGAGACGGCGCCGGAGCCGACGCCTTCCATCAGCGCGGCCACGGAGGAGGCGTGGCAGAGGCGGGTGCAGTGATCGACGTTGTTGGTGCCGAAGCCTTGGCGCACGAGCTTCTGGAAGAGGTAGGCCTCTTCGTTGGTGCCCTTGGCGGAGCCGAAGCCTGCCAGCGCCGCGCCACCGTCACGGTCGATGATGGTTTTCAGGCCGCCTGAGGCTTTTTGCAGCGCCTCTTCCCATGTGGCCTCGCGGAAGACCTCGTGGATGCGGTCAGTGGAAAGCTCGGCCTTGGCGTCTTTCGGCGCGTCGTCGCGGCGGATCAGGGGCTTGGTGAGGCGCTCGGGGGAGAGCACGTAGTCATAGCCGAAGCGGCCCTTGATGCAGAGCTTGCCGCGGTTGGCGGGGCCTTTGCGGCCTTCGACCTGGATGATCTTGCCGTCCTTCACGGAGAGTTCGGTTTGGCAGCCGACGCCGCAGAAGGGGCAGACGCTTTCGACCTTTTTCTCGGCGTATTCGGTGCGCTTGGTAGCCTCGTCGTTGAGCAGGGTCTTTTCCATCAGCGCGCCGGTGGGGCAGGCCTGCACGCATTCGCCGCAGGCGACGCAGGAGGAGAGGCCCATCGGGTCGGCCTGGTCGAAGACGGGGAGGTTGTGGGTGCCGCGCGAGGCCATGCCGATGACGTCGTTCACCTGCACGTCGCGGCAGGCGCGCTCGCAGAGGGTGCAGGAGATGCAGGCATCAAGGTTGACGGCGATGGAGGGGTGGGAGGCGTCGCGGAAGATGGAGTCGACCGGGATTTCGGATTTGGCGCCGGGGCGGGTTGAGGGGAAGTGGGTGTCTTGCAGGCCAGCGAGTTCGGCCTGGGACCAGAAGTGGGCTTCGGGGTCTGGCGAGGTGTCGCGCGAGGGCATGTCGGAGGCGAGCAGGTCGAAGACGAGGCGGCGGTTGGTTTTGACGCGGTCGGTGCCGGTTTGGACCTTGAGCCCTTCGGAGACGCGGCGCTTGCAGGAGGCGGCAAGGGTGCGCTCGCCCTCGATTTCCACCATGCAGGCGCGGCAGTTGCCGTCGGAGCGGTATTCCGGATCGTCCTTGTAGCAGAGGTGCGGGATGGCGGTGCCTTCACGCTTGGCGACCTGCCAGATGGTTTCATGCGCCTCGGCGGTGACATCCTTGCCGTCGAGGGTGAAGCTGACGGTGGTGGGGAGGTCTTTCATTGGGGGGTCTCCGGTTGGAGCGTGTTCTGGTTGCGAGTGGTGCCCGCCCGGTGCGCGCCGTAAGGCGCCGGGCAGCGCCGGCCCGCCGCCCGGGTCGACGCTTCGGTGAGGCCGGGGGCAACCTCGGCGGGAAGATGAACGCTGAACCATAAAGTGCCACGAACGGGCGTTGGTGCGCCAACCCGCGGGCCGGCGCTGCCCGGCTTGGGGTGCGCGTGGGGGGAACGGGTGGTGGGCAGATTGCCCACCCTACGGGGGCTCATGCCAGTTCCTCCGGGAAGTAGCGGATGAGGTGGCGGATGGGATTGCCCGCCGCTTGGCCGAGGCCGCAGATGGAACTGTCTGTCATCACGGTGATGAGGTCGTTCAGGAGGTCTGTCGAGGGGGTTTCTCCCGCGAGGATTGCCGCCGCCTTGGCGGTGCCTGAGCGGCAGGGGGTGCATTGGCCGCAGCTTTCATGCTCGAAGAAATGGGTGAGGTTGAGCACGGCCTCCTTGGCGGAGTCCTCCTGAGAGAGGATCATCACCGCGTGGGAGCCCATGAAGCCGCCGTCTTTCTCGAATTCTCCGAAGTCGAGCGGGCGGTGGGCCTCTGAGGCGGGGAAGATGCCACCCGAGGCGCCGCCGGGGAGGAAGGCCTTGAGGGTGTGGCCGGGGGCCATGCCGCCGCAGTGCGTGTCGATCAGCTCTTGCAGGGGGATGCCGGCGGGGGCGAGTTTGACGCCCGGATTGGCGACGCGGCCCGAGACGGAGTAGCTGCGTAGCCCGTTGTTGTCTTGGCCATAGCCCTGATCGACGAACCATGCTGCGCCGTTGGCGAGAATGTCGGGCACCCAAGCGAGGGTTTCGACATTGTGGTTGAGCGTGGGGCGGCCAAAGAGGCCGACTTCAGCGATGTAGGGCGGGCGGTGGCGGGGGAGGCCGCGCTTGCCTTCGATGCTTTCGATCATCGCGCTCTCTTCGCCGCAGATATAGGCCCCCGCCCCACGGCGGATTTCGATCGGCACATGGGCGAGGCCCGCGTGCTCGAGCGCCTCGACCTCGGCTTTGAGGATGGCGAGCACCGCCGGATATTCATCGCGCATGTAGATGTAGATGCGTTCACAGCCGACGACATGGGCGGCGATCAGCGCGCCCTCCAGCATACGGTGGGGTTTGCGCTCCAGCCACCAACGGTCCTTGAAAGTGCCGGGCTCGCCCTCGTCGCCGTTCACCGTCATCAGGCGGGGCCCTTCGTAGCCGCGCACAAAGCCCCATTTGCGGCCTGCCGGGAAGCCCGCGCCGCCGAGGCCGCGCAGACCTGCATCGGACATGGTGTCGATGGCGGCATCGGGGGTGATCTCCCCCGCCCTGACCTTCTCATACACAGCATAGCCGCCGCCCTCGCGGTAGGCCTCCAGCCCCTCGTAATCGGGGATCACCGGGTCGAGCGGGCCGGTGGCGGCTTCGATCAGATTGTCTGGCGTGGCATGATCGACAGCGCGTTTGCCGACCTGCCCGGCGGGGGCACGATCACAGGCCCCGATGCAGGGCACGGGCTGGATGCGGATGCGCTCCGGGTCGGTGCTGGCGCGCAGGGTTTCGATCAGCTTGGCAGAGCCGGCGAGCGAACAGGTGAGCGACTCGCAGACGCGGATGGTGACCGGTGCGGGGGCGGCCTCGCCCTCCTTCACCACGTCGAAGTGGTGGTAGAAGGTGGCGACCTCGTAGACCTCGGCCTGGGCCAGTCGGAACAGCTCGGCCAGCGCGGCGAGATTGGCTGCCGAGAGATGGCCGCAGCCGTCCTGGATAAGGTGCAGCGCCTCGATCAGCATGTCGCGGCGGCGGGGCATGTCGCCCAGCAGGCGTGTCACCTCCTCCAGCGCCGCCTCCTCGACCTGCCGCCCCTTGGGCTGGCTGGCATCGCGGCGGGCAAACTCTCTGCTGGCCTTGTTCATCGCGGCTGGCTCTCCTCCTGTTGTGCCCCATTCTATCGCACGGGCCTGCCCCGGGCAAAACACCGCCCCCGACCAAGAAGGCGGCGGAAACGTCACGCCGGGCGGGCGGATCGGAAACAGGCGGGGCGGGCCGGAAACCTGTGGCGAGGGGGCATGGCGCGCGCGGTGGGGTCAAGGCAGCCGATGGTATCGGTGGGGTTGATTGGCGCGGGCCGTGGGCGCAGGCTGGGGGCCGGAGGTGCTGGCGATGTGGGCCTTTTTGCGCAGGGTGTTCGGCGGGCGGCGGCACGGGGAGGCTGCCGACCTGTCGGAGTTTGCCGCGATGCTGGACTGGGCACCGCCGCCGCGGGAGTCCACAGCCGCGCGGGCGGCGATGATCGAACGGTTGACCCAGAGGCTGGCGGTGGAAGCGCTGCGGCGGCCCGCGTGCGTCTCCCCAGACCCGGAAGCCACGCTGCGTGCGCTCATCGGGGAGGTCGACGCAGCCCTTTCGGCCCAGGTGAACGAAATCCTCGCCCACCCCGAGATGCGGGCGCTGGAGCGGACCTGGCGCGGGCTGGCCGGGCTGGCGCGGCAGCTGCCGCCGGGTGGACTGGTGCAGCTCAGGGTGCTCGACGTGGCGGAAAACGAGCTAGACACAGCGGCGGAGCGGCTCAAGGCGCTGCTCTTCGACGGCGTGTATGCCACCTCCGGCGCAGTGCCCTTTGCCGTGCTGGTGGTGGACCGGGCCTTCGATCATCGTGACGCACCACGCCTCGCCGCGCTGGCCCGGCTCGGCGCGGCCTGCCAGATGCCGGTGCTGACGCAGGCGGCGTTGACGCTGTTCAAAGGCGGGACGGTGCCGCGCTGGGACGTGCTGGAAACTGCCTTCGACGGGCCCGGGCACGCGGAGTGGCGGGCGCTGCGGGACCGGCCGGAGAGCCGCTATCTCTGCCTCGGCCTGCCCGGCCTTCTTGGCCGCCTGCCCTGGGGTGACAGGACTGCCCCGGTCGAGGCTTTCGTCTTCGAAGAGGCCGGCCCGCCCTGCTGGGTCAACCCGGCTCACGCCATGGCGGCCAACATCGCGCGTTCGGTCGCCGTGCACGGCTGGGCCACGGAGATTCGCGGGCAGGAGGGCGGTGGGCTGGTGGAGTGGCTGCCGCAAACCGGGGCGGCGGGGCTTTCGCCCGTCGAGGTCAATCTGGACGAACGGCAGGAGGCGCATCTGGCGCGGCTCGGACTGGCGGCAGCGTTGAGGAGCAAGGGGCAGATGGCGGCCTGCTTCTTCGGCGCGCAGACGCTGGCGCTGCCGCCCGATGGGGACGCGCGGGTTCTCAGCCGCCTGCCCTACCTGCTCTTCGCCACCCGCTATGCCCAGCACGTGATGCGGATGGCCGCCGATGCGCCCGAGGGCGAGGCGGCGGAGCGCTTCGAGGCGCGGGTGCGCGGCTGGTTCGCCGGGCAGGTGCGGGCGGATATCGGGGCGATGACCGCCGAGGAGATGGCGCGCCATCCGTTGCAGGCGGTGAGTTTCGACGTCGCGCCGGGAGAGGCCGCAAGAGCACGGCTGGTGATGACACCGGGGCACAGGCTGGAGGGCGGGGCCAGCCCGGTGCCGTTGGAGCTAACCTTGCCGTTCAAAGCGCACCAGCCGCCGCCGAGCGCCAGACAAAACATGTAATGCGCCGCAAGGCGCTCAATTGGATCGCGTCGGGCCTCAGGCGGCAGGCTTGCGATAGAGCGAAACATGCATCCGGCTGTCGGCGGTGAAGGGCTCGCGGGCCCAGCCGCCCCAGCGGTGCTCCAGCATGAGGCCGGCGAGGCGGGCCATCAGGTCGATCTCGGGCGGGGCGGCGACGCGCATCACCAGCGGCACGAGGCGGTTGCCTTCGGCGCTGATATGGATGCGCTGCATGTCGAGCCGTTGGTTCACCGCGTCCCATGTGGCGGCCTCGATCATGGCGCTCTCCATGTCCATCGCCTTGGTGGAAACGCGCTGGCCGTTTGTGAACCCGGCGAGGTCGGGCACGAAGGCTTCGACCAGGAAGCTGCCGCCCGGCTCCAGGTGACGCGCGGCATTGGCGAAGAGGCGCACCTGCGCCTCCTGCGTGGTGAGGTTGAAGAGCGTGTTGAAGACGAGGAAGGCATGGGAAAACTCGCCCGGCACCCGGGCCTCGGCCATGTCGCCCACCAACACCTCCAGCGCCTCCCCGCCCGGCTTGGCGCGCAGCTTCTCGACCATCTCGGGCGCGCCTTCGATGCCCGCAACGACGTGCCCGCGTGCGGCCAGCGGCAGGGCGACGCGCCCGGTGCCGATGGCGAATTCCAGCACCCTTCCCTGCCCCGCCAGCCCAGAGATAAGCGCGACGCTGTCTTCCAGTGTGTCCGGTAATATGCCTTCGTCGTAGCCCTCGGCGTTGAGCGCGCCGAACGTGGCTTCGTCGAAGGTGAGGCTCACGCCCAGTCCCAGGGGCGGGTAAAGCTGCCGAGGGCTTCGGCCACCCTGGCCTCGTCGGTCTGGCCGGTTTTCTTCAGCTTGGCGACGAGCCCGCGCTTCTTGTCTTCGACCACTTCGGCGACTTCCGCCCCGGTGCCCTCGAGCGCCTCATTATAGATCCGGGTGATCGCCATGCGCCGCAGGTCGGGCTTGAAGACCTTGCCCACCGCCGTTTTCGGCAGTTCGGACAGGATTTCGAGGTATTTCGGGTAGGCCGCGCGCTCGTGGATGCGCTCGTTGGCGTATTCGATCAGCTCCTGCTCGGTGACATTGGCCCCGCTCACCAGCTCGACATAGGCGCAGGGCAGCTCGCCCGAATGGGCGTCGGGCTGACCGATGGCGCCTGCGAAGGCCACCGCCTCGTGACCGGCCAGTGCATCTTCGATTTCTGCCGGGTCGATGTTGTGGCCGCCGCGGATGATCAGATCCTTGGCGCGGCCGGTGATCCAGAGGTAGCCCTCTTCGTCGATCCGGCCCAGATCGCCGGTGCGCAGGTAGACATCGTGGTGGAAGAGTTTGTGGTTCTTGTCCTCCTCGGTATAGGTCGAGCCCGGGAAGACGCCGGGGGAGGACACGCAGATTTCGCCCACGTCATCGGTGCCGCATTCGGTTGGCCCGTCCGGCGTGTCACAGAGGATTTTCACCTCGGTGTAGGGAAACGGGATGCCGACGGAGCCGATCTTCTTTTCGCCCGAGGGCGGGTTGCAGGAGACGAGGCAGGTGCATTCTGTCAGCCCGTAGCCCTCGACCACCTCGACGCCGGTGGCCTTTTCGAAGCGGTTGAACAGCTCGACCGGCAGCGGCGAGGAGCCGGAGAAGGCGGTTTTGACGGTGGAGACATCGGCATCGACGGGCCGCTGCATCAGCGCCGAGAGCGCGGTGGGCACGGTGATGATGAAGCTGATTTTCCAGCGTTCGATCAGCTTCCAGAAATTATCGAACACCCCGTCGCCGCGATAGCCTGCGGGGGTGGGGAAGACGACATGCATGCCGCTGGCGATGGCGGCCATGAAGATGACGTGGCAGGCGAAGACGTGGAACAGCGGCAGCGGGCAGAGCACGTTATCCTGCTCGGTGAAGAGCAGTTCGTGGCCGATCCAGCCGTTGTAGACCATACCCGAGACCTTGTGCTGGGCCACCTTGGGCATGCCGGTGGTGCCGCCGGTGTGGAAATAGGCGGCGACGCGGTCTTCCTTGGGGTCGGGGAACTCCAGCGCATCCGGGCGCTGCTTGGCCAGCTCGGCGTTGAAATCCATCACATTGGCGTGGTGGCCGTGGTCGACCTTGGGGCGGATGAAGGGGATGATGAACTTTTTCAGCCCGGTGACGTAGCGCAGCAGGTCGACCTCGAGCACGGTGGTGACGTTCGGCGCATGCTTGACGGCCTCGGCCGCCTTCTGGGCCACGTCGGACTTGGGGAAGCTCTTCATCGTCACCAGCACCTTGGCGCCGGTCTGGCGCAGGATGGCGGCGATGTGATCGGGCTCCAGCAGCGGGTTGATCGGGTTGACGATACCCGCCACCGCGCCGCCGAGCAGGGTGACCACGGTTTCATTGGCGTTGGGCAGCAGGTAGGCGACGGTGTCGTTGGGGCCAACGCCCAGCGACCGGAAGAGGTTGGCGGCCTGCGTGGTTTTGGCGTGCAGCTCGTTCCAGCTGAGGGTTTCGGCCTTGGCACCGGGGTCGGAGAAGATCTGGTAGCTGAGCGCAGGGCGCGCGCCGTGCTTGGCCTTGGTGGCCGAGATGAAATCGTAGATCGTGGCGGGCATGCCCCGCTCTTCCCAGGTCATCTGGTTTTCGATCGCGCGCAGATCTGCGGTGCTCTGAAAGCTCATGGTCGTCCTCCCCGTCGTGGCGGGCCGTTTTCGGCCTCGTCCAGTGCAGCGAGTGTGGGCGAGAGCCGCGCCGGGATCAAGCGCGATGGGGATGTGACGTGGGGTTGCGGGGTCGCGGGGAGGTGCCGATGGGCTAGGGCGCAGTGAGCAAGCCGCGGGCACGATCGACCACGGGGGCCGATTGCACCACAGAGCTATTGGTTGCGCCAAAGGGCACAAGCCGATCGATCACCGCTTCCATCTCGGACACGTCGCGCACATGGGCACGGGCAACGAAGCAATCCTCGCCCGAGACCCGCTCGCAGTGGACGATCTGAGGCGTGGCGTCGATGGCCTGCACCATCTCCTCCATCCGGCCGGGTGCTGGGCGAGCGCGGATCAGTAGGGTGAGCGCGAAGCCGAGGCGCGACGGCGCGACATGCGCGTGGTAGCCGGTGATCACCCCGGCCTCCTCCATCCGGCGGACCCGTTCGGCCACGGCGGGCGGCGACAGGCCGACCCGACGTGCGAGTTGCGCACGTGGCATTCGGGCATCCTCCATCAGCAGCCGGAGAATCGCCCGGTCAGCCGCATCAAGCGCGTAGCTTTCGAAACGACGATGGCTGGCAGCTTTGACCGATGAATCCACGGAAATCTCCTCCTAATAGCTCTGACCGGTCATATCCGGCGCAGTATTTGCCTTCGATACTGCCGCCATGAAAGCTCTGCGCCAAGCCCCTGCCTCCGTTCCGCCCCACGCCTGGTTTGGCGTGTCGGCCCTGTTCCACTATCTTGGGCCCGCCTTTGCGGTGCTGCTCTTCCCCGCCGTCGGGGTGCTGGGCGTGGCCTGGTTCCGCATCACCTCGGCCGCGCTGATCTTCGCCCCCGTCACCCGCCCATGGCGCGTTTTGGCGCGTGCGCGGGGGCGGGAGCTGGCGCTGATGGCGGGTCTCGGGGCGACGTTGGCGGTGATGAACTCGGCCTTCTACCTCGCGCTGGAACGGTTGCCGATGGCGCTGGTAGCGGCAATCGAATTTCTTGGCACTGTCGGCCTCGCCCTCTGGGGACTGCGCAGCGGGCGCAACTGGGGCGCTCTGGGGCTGACCGTGGCGGGCGTTGCGCTGCTGCTCGATCTGCCGGGGCTCCTTGGCGCCACGCCGGGGTGGCGGGCAGAGTTGGCGGGGCTGCGCTGTGCTGAACGGCGGACTCTTCATGCTTTACGTGGTGCTGGGCCACCGCGCCTCGGAGGACGGCGCGGCGGGCGGGATCGAGCGGCTGGGCGCGGCCATGTGCCTTGGCGCTGTTTTCGTAATGCCGATCGGATTGCTGCAGGCCACCCGCGCTTTCGGTGATCCCTGGCTGGTGATCGCGGGCGTGGGGGTTGGCCTCTGCTCCTCGGTCATCCCTTACGTCTGCGACCAGCTGGCGATGGCGCGGCTGCCCCGGGCGAGCTTTGCGCTGATGCTGGCGCTCCTGCCCGCGATGGCTGCGGTGATCGGTGCTCTCGTGCTGGCGCAGGTGCCGGGGTGGGAAGAGCTTTTGGGCGTGGCGCTGGTGGTGGCGGGTGTGGCGGTGCACCGGCCTGCGCAGTGACGACACGACAGATACGCCACGACTTCGGAGTTATTCGGCCGCCAGCCCTTCGGTGAACTGGAGCCGGGCCAATCGGGCGTAGAGGCCGCCTTGGGCGACGAGGGTGTCGTGGGTGCCGGTTGCGACGATCTGGCCCTTCTCGAACACGAGGATGCGGTCGGCCTTTTTCACGGTCGCAAGGCGGTGGGCGACGATCAGCGTCGTGCGCTCTGCCGAGAGGGCCTCGACGGCTTGTTGGACCAGTTGCTCGCTTTCGGCATCGAGTGCCGATGTGGCCTCGTCGAGCAGCAGCACGGGGGCGTCGCGCAGGATGGCGCGGGCGATGGCGATGCGTTGCTTTTGGCCGCCGGAGAGCATGGCGCCGCGTTCGCCCACATAGGTGTCATAGCCCTCGGGCAGATCGGTGATGAACTCGTGGGCGGCGGCGGCTTTGGCGGCGGCCTCCACTTCGGCGCGGCTGGCATCGGGGCAGCCGAAGAGGATGTTTTCGGCCACAGTGGCGGCGAAGATCACCGGGTCTTGCGGCACGAGGGCAAGCTGGCGGCGCAGGGCCTCGCGGGTGACAGCATCGAGCCGCGTTCCATCCAGAGTGATCTCGCCGGAGGCGGGATCGTAGAAGCGCAGCAGAAGCTGGAAGATGGTGGATTTGCCTGCCCCGGAGGGGCCGACGAGGGCGATGGTTTCGCCCGGCTGCACGTTGAAGGACACGCCAGAGAGCGCGGCCTCGCCGGGGCGCGTGGGATAGTGGAACACCACGTCGCTGAAGCCGATGGCACCGCGGGCGCGGCCCTCAAGCGCGAGCGGCTCTGCCGGGTCTGCCACCGAATCCTCGGCAACCAGCAGCTCGATCAGCCGCTCGGTCGCCCCGGCGGCGCGTTGCAACTCGCCCCAGATTTCAGAGAGCGCGGCCACGGCGCCGGCCATGATGCCGGCGTAGATGACGAATTGCACAAGCTCACCCGCCGTCATCACGCCATCGCGCACATCGCGCGCGCCGATCCAGAGCACGCCGAGGATGCCACAGAACACCACGAAAATGATGATCGCCGTCATCGCCGCGCGCACGGTGATGCGTTTTTTGGCGGAGGAGAAGCTCTGCTCGGTCACCTCGCCGAACTGATCGCGGCTGGGGGCCTCGTGGGTGAAGGCCTGCACGGTTTGGACCGCCAGCAGGGCTTCGGAGGCGTTGCCGGAGGAGGCGGCGATCCAGTCCTGGTTTTCGCGGCTGAGGCTGCGCAAGCGGCGGCCCAGCACGAGGATGGGGATGATGACCACGGGGATGATGCCGAGCACCATCAGCGAGAGCTTGGGCGTGGTGAAGAACATCAGGATCAGCCCGCCGACGAAGAGCAGGATATTCCGCAAAAACCATGAGGCCGAGGAGCCGATCACCGAGAGGATCAGCGTGGTGTCGGTGGTGATGCGCGAGAGCACCTCGCCGGTCATCAGCTTTTCGTAATAGGCCGGGCTCATGCCGATCATCCGGTTGAACACCGCCTTGCGGATGTCGGCCACCACGCGCTCGCCCAGCCGTGTGACCAGCCAGTAGCGCAGCGCGGTGCCGAGCGCGAAGATGGCGGCGATGCCGATGGCGGCGAAAAAGTAGCGATCGAGCAGGGCAACATCGGCGGTGCCGAAGTTGTCGACCACCCGGCGTGCGGCGAGGGGAAGGATCAGCGAGACGCCGGCGGTGAGGATCAGCGCACCGAGCGCGGCGAGGGCCATGAGCTTGTAGGGCGCGAAGAACGGCGCGAGCGCACGCAGCGCGCCAACGCGGCGCGAGCCGGGACGATCATCGGGGTTGGTCTGTGGGGCACGCGCCATGTGGTCTCCTCTTAGGCCGAAGGGAGTAACGGGCGCGCGGCTGGGCGGCAAGAGGGGCAACTTGCCGCGCAGCGCCCGCGCGGGGTGCAAACTGTGATGTGCAACGCAGCGCAAATCGGCTTAGGCTCGCTATAAAGCGGCGGCAGGGGCAGGAGAGCGGCAATGGCGATGAGATGGCAAACCGGGCTTGGGCTTGCAACGGCGGCGGTGCTGCTGTGGGGCTGTGGAGGCGGCAGCGGGCGGATCGACGCGCCGGAGGGCGCAACGGTGCCCGCGCTGGTGCAGGGCGAGCGCGCGACGGTGACATATGTGAGTGCCAGCCGCGCTCCGGGGATTCCGCGTGGCTTTGGTGATCTGGACCCGCATGAGTGGTCTGGCCCCTCCCCTGCCAATTTTCAGGTGCATGGCATCGACGCCGCCCGCTATCAGGGCGAGATCGACTGGACACCGGCGCGGCAGGCGGGCGTTTCCTTTGCATGGCTGAAGGCGACCGAGGGCGGCGACCATCTGGATCCGGGCTGGCAGCTCAACGCGCCGAGCGCGCGCCGCTCCGGGGTGCCGGTGGGGGGCTATCACTTTTACTACTTCTGCACCGATGCACGGACGCAGGCGGAGTGGTTCATTCAGAACGTGCCGCGCCGCAAGGGAGACCTGCCCCCAATGCTGGACATGGAGTGGAACCACCTCTCCCCCACCTGCAAGAAGCGCCCGCCAGCAGATGAGGTGCGTGCCAGCATCCGCGAGTTCTCCCGCATCGTCACCGCGCATTACGGCACCGCGCCGGTGGTTTACACCACGCCAGACTTTTATCGCCGCAACGATCTTGGCCAGCTCCGGAGCACCGAATTTTTCTTGCGGGCGGTCACGGCACACCCTTCCGAGCATTACCCAGAGGAGCGCTGGAGCTTTTGGCAATACAGCGGCACCGGGCTGGTGCCGGGTGTGGCGGGCAAGGTGGACCTGAACGCCTTTGCAGGCTCGCGCGCCGAGTGGCGCAGCTGGCTGGCGCGGCGGCTGCAGTAGATCACGAGGGACGCGCGCCGCGCTGCGGCTGCGTGGACCCGGGCGGATGGCCAAAAACGACTGAGGAAATTTTTGGAGCGGGCGGCGGGAATCGAACCCGCGTCATTAGCTTGGAAGGCTAAGGTCTTACCACTACACAACGCCCGCGCCGGTCGTGTGGTGGGTATTTCATAGGTGTTTCAGCGTCAAGGGGTATGTCTGCCGGGATGGCCGGAACTCGCCCGTTTGGAGCCGAGGTGGCGCGCACGCTCTCAGGTTTCTGAGCGGGGCACGGGGCGGGCGGCGAGGCCTGCGTCTTCGAGGTGATCGAGCAGCGCGGTTTCTACCGGGGTCATATGGCGCTCGACATCAACCACGGAAAACACGTCGATCACCGGCGGCGTGGCCTGCACCGGGATTTGCCAGAGCCGCGCGCCGTAGCGCAGGGCGTGGGTGCGGGCCATGCATCCGATGGCGGTGCCGCTTTCGATCAGTTCCGAAAGGTCGATGATGCCGGTGGCGGCGGCGATGAACTTGCCGCCGATGCCGTGGCGCACGCGCCAGAGCGCCAGCGCAGAGAGAGCGCCTGCCATTCGGTCTTCTTCGTAGCCGACCACATCGGAGGCGGCCAGCGCCTCGGGGTCGATCACCGACTGGCGGAACAACGGGTGCTTGGGGCCGCAGTAGACGCCAAACTCCTGCGGTTGGATCGGATGGGCGCGCACCCGCTGGATGGCCGGGTCGATCTGGGTGCAGAAGCCTACGGAGGCTATGCGCTGCTGTAATGCCTGCGAGACCTCGTGGCAGGAGGCGGAGCGGATCGACAGGGTGACGCGGGGGTGCTGCTGGCGAAACTCTTCGAGCACCGGGGTGATGGCATCCATCTCGAGGTGAGAGGAACGGCAGACCACGACATTGCCGGAAAGCGAGCGCCCGCCTTCTGCCGCCAGGTCGTTGAGCCGCACCACGCCGCCGTAGATTTCCAGCGCCTCGCGGTAGACCGCCTCGCCCTCACGGGTAATCAAGAAGGTCTGGCCGCTGCCGCGCTCTACCAGACGCAGCTCCAGCCGTTCTTCCAGGCGACGCAGGGCGGCCGAGACGGAGGGCTGAGAAACGTTCAGGCGCACCGCGGCAGCCGTGATCGAACGCTCCTGCACGATGACCATGAAGGTCCGCAGGAGGTTCCAATCCAGCTGGAGAGCCAGTCGGTCGAGCGGGAAGCTCATGCCGTGAGTGCGCCTTTCGTCTGGTCTGCGAAGTGACAGCGCGCCTGCCGACCCGGGCCGAGTGGCAGGGGCTCGGGTGGCAGCGTGTCACAGGTGCCCATCTTAGCAATCGGGCAGCGGGTGTGAAAGGCGCAACCTTTGGGCACGGCGGTGGGGCTGGGGATGTCGCCCGTCAGCCGCGCGCGCTCGGGGCGCTCCACGGCAGAGGGCACGGGCACCGCCGAGAGCAGGGCGCGGGTATAGGGGTGGCGCGGGTCGTTGAAGACCTGCTCTACCGGCCCCTCTTCGACGATCTTGCCGAGATACATCACCGCCACCCGGTCGCACAGAAAGCGGATGACGGCGAGGTTGTGCGAGATGAAGAGCTGGGTGAGCTTGGGGCGGCTGACGCGCAGATCCTTCAGAACGCCGAGGATTTGGGCCTGCACCGAGACGTCGAGTGCGGACGTCGGCTCGTCGAGCACCAGCAGGTCGGGATCGAGCACGAGGGCGCGGGCGATGCAGACACGCTGCTTTTGCCCGCCGGACAGCTCATGCGGGAAGCGGTCGTGGAACTGCGGGGGAAGGCCCATGGAAATGAGCATGTCCGAGACCTTGGTGCGCAGCGCCTCGCCGCGCAGGGTGGTGTTGAGGATCAGCCCCTCCGCCACGGCGCGGCGGATGGTCATGCGCGGGTTGAGCGAGGAATGGGGATCCTGAAAGATGATCTGGGCCTTGTGCCGCAGTGCCTTGAGCCCCTTTTGCCCGGCGGCGCGCACATCAATGCCGTCGATGTCGATCTCGCCTGACGTTGCTTCGACCAGCCGCATCACCGTTTTGCCGACGGTCGTCTTGCCCGAGCCGCTCTCGCCCACGAGACCGAGGGTTTCGCCGGGCTTCAGCGTCAGCGAGACGCCATCGACGGCGCGCACCACCTGCCCGTTGGCGAGCGGGAAGTGCACGTCGAGATCGCGGATGGCGAGCATGTCAGTGCTCATGGGCGGGCTCCTTGATGTCGGTCGGCTCGTAGAGCGTGCAGGCGACGTTGTGGCCGGGCTCCACCTCGCGGAAGGCAACCGGCGCGGCGCAGGCGGCGTGGGCCTTGGGGCAGCGGGCGGCGAAGCGGCAGCCCGGCGGCGGGTTCAGCAGGTCTGGCAGGGAGCCGGGGATGGAGGCGAGCTTGTCGACCGGTTTGAAGGGGTGCGGCAGCGCGGCCAGAAGGCCCTGGGTATAGGGGTGCGAAGGCGCGTCGAAGATGCGGCGGATCGGGGCGTCTTCGACGATCTTGCCGGCATACATCACCGCGACGCGGGAGCAGACCTGCGCCACAACGCCGAGGTCGTGGGAGATCATGATCATCGTCAGCCCCATGTCTTCGACCAGTTCGGCCATCAGGTCGAGGATCTGGGCCTGAATGGTGACATCGAGCGCCGTCGTCGGCTCGTCGGCGATGAGCAGCTTGGGTTTGGCGGCCAGCGCCATGGCGATCAGCACGCGCTGGCGCATGCCGCCGGAGAGCTCGTGGGGATAGGCGCGGAACTGGCGGTCGGGGTTGGGCAGGTGGACCTTTTCCAGCATCTCCAGAGCCAGCGCGCGCGCCTCGGCCTTGCTGGCCTTGCCGCCCGATTGCGCGCGGATCGCATCGACCAGCTGGGTGCCGACGCGGAACACCGGGTTGAGGTAGGTCATGGGATCCTGAAAGATCATCGCCACGTCCTTGCCGCGAACGCCGCGCAGGGCACGATCGGACAGGCCGAGCAGCTCGCGCCCTTCCAGCCGCACAGAGCCGGAGGTGATGCGGGCGGGCGGCGTGGGCACGAGGCCGAAGGCGGCGCGGGTCAGCACCGATTTGCCGCAGCCGGTTTCGCCCACCAGCCCGAGCGCCTCGCCGGGTTTCAGCGCAAGGCTCACCCGGTCGATGGCGTGGTAGGTGCCGTCGAAGGTGTCGAAGACCAGCGAGAAATCGTCGATTTCGAGTGTCGGTGCGGGTGTGCTCATCGTTGCCTCGGGTCCAGAACGTCGCGCAGGCCATCGCCAAGCAGGTTGAAGCCGAGCACGGTGAAGTAAATCGCCAGCCCCGGAAACAGCGAGCACCACCACCAGTCGGGCAGGTAGGAACGCCCGGTGGAGATCATCGCGCCCCATTCGGGGAAGGGCGGCTGTGCGCCGAGGCCGAGAAAGCCCAGCGAGGCGGCCCCGAGGATGGCGAGGCCCATATCCATCGAGGCCTTCACGATGATCGGCGAGAGGCAGTTGGGCAGCACATGGACAAAGACCACCCGGAGCGGACCGGCGCCCAGCGCACGGGCGGCGTCGACATAGGTTTCGTTACGCTGGCTCAGGGTTTTGGCCTGCACCAGCCGCACGTAGCCGGGCCACCAGACCAGCGAGAGCGCCAGCATGGCGTTGCCGATGCCGGGGCCCAGAGCGCCGACGATGGCGATGGCGAGGATGAGGCCGGGGATCGACAGGAAGATATCGGTGATCCGCATGATGGTTTCGGCCAGCCAGCCGCCCGCCATGCCTGCGATAAGGCCGAGCGGCACGCCGATCAGGATGGCGATGCCGGTGACGGTGAGGCCGATTTGCAGCGTCGTGCGGGCACCGATCAGCACGCGGGAGAAGATATCGAGCCCGACCTGATCGGTGCCGAACCAATGCTCGGCAGAGGGCGGCAGCAGCTTGGCCCCGAAATCCACCGCGCCGTAGGCATCTTCGGGATAGGGGGCCAGCAGCGGGCCGAAGGCGGCGATGAAGAGAAAGATCGCCACGATCACCAGCCCGACCATGGAGGAGAAGCTGCGCGAATAGGTGCGCACCAGCCGACGCGTTTCGCGAAAGCGCATCGGGCGGGCGGACACCGGCTCAGCGGGGGTTGCGGTGGTGGTGGACATCAGCCCCTCCTCAGACCTGATTGCGCACGCGCGGATCGAGCAGCGCATAGGCGAGGTCGATCAGCAGGTTGGTGAACATGAAGGCCGCGCCCAGAATGAGCGTTACGGCCATGATTGGCTCGAAGTCCGACGACACGGCGGCCTTGGCGGCGTAGAGCCCGACGCCGGGAAAGTCGAACACCCCTTCGACCAGCACGGTGCCGCCCAGCATCCAGCCGAAGCGCAGGCCGATCATTGCCAGCGTGGGCAGGATGGCGTTTTTCAGCGAGTAGACGGCGATGATGCGGAACGGGCCGATGCCTTGGGCGCGGGCGTTGGTAACGTAGTCACGGCCCAGCACTTCGAGCATCTCGGCGCGGTTGACGCGGATGATGGCGGCCAATGCGGGCAGGCTCAGCGCGAGCGCGGGCAGCACCATGTGCCACATCGCGGTGAGCGCCGTGCCCGGATCGCCGTTGAGCAGCGCATCGACGGTGATCATGCCGGTGATCTTGGGGGGCACATCGTCGAACACGCCGAGGCGTCCGCCGAGCGGAAAGAGATCAAGCTCCAGCGCGAGATACCATTGCAGCATGAGGCCGAGCCAGAACATCGGCAGCGCGGCGCCGGAGACGGCGAGCAGGCGAATGCCGTGGTCGGTGGCCTTGTTTTGCCAGACCGCCGCGAGCACGCCGAGCGGGATGCCGAAGACGATGGCGATGGTGATGGCGAAGAGCACAAGCTCGACCGTGGCCGGAAGAAACTGGGCGATATCGCGGGAGACCTCGCGGCCCGTGTAGACGGAAGTGCCCAGATCACCGCGCGCCAGTTGGCCGAGGTAGATCATGAAGCGCACGGGCACCGGCTTGTCGAAGCCACGTTCGGCCCGGACCTGCTCGACCATCTCTTGCGAGGCATCCGGCCCCGCGGCGAGGCGCGCCGGGTCGCCGGGGGCGACATTGGCGATGGTGAAGGTGATGACCGCGAGGCCGAGGAGCATCACGACCATCAGGCCAAGGCGTTTCAATATCAGTCTGCGCATCGGGGTTTGGTATCCTCAGGTATCCGGGCGGCACAAAAGGCCGCCCGGACTGGTTGCCGTGAGTGGATTTACGGCTGGATGTAGAGCGGGTAGAGATCGACCTCGCCGGTCATGCGGATCGGGCTATCGACATAGCCTTGCACATAGGTCCGGTAGGCGAACTGGCGCTGGCGGAGCATCCCGAAGATCTCTGGCTGAAGATCGGCGATGCGCTGCTGGATCTTGGCGTAGATCGGGGCACGCTCTTCCCAATCGGAGATGCGGCGGGCCTCTTCGATCATCGCTTTCAGCTCCTCGTCTTCAAGGAAGTGCGAGCCGTAGTATTTGCCGTGCGAGGACGGGTGATACTGGATCGCAACCGCATCCGGGTCGGTCGAGACCGGGGTGGCGAAGATGGCCAGCAGATCGGGGCTTTCTTCGATGGAGGAGGCGCGTGCCACCATGTTGGGCCAGGTCAGCGGCACCATTTCGAGCTCGATGTTCAGCTCCTTGAGGCTGTTGAGCAGCGACAGGCCCATCTGGCGTTGCTGTTCGAGGCCCTGCACATAGACATACTCAAGCGTGATGCCGCCCTCGGGCCATTCGGTTTTGCCGAGATACTCCTTGGCCTTCTCGATGTCCTTGCGCGGCATGTCGATCTCGACCTTGCCGCGGATCGCATCGGCAAAGGGCGAGGTTTGGAGTTTGGCGTTGCCGTTATAGACTTGGACGAAGGTTTCGTAATCAAACGCATGGGCGACCGCCTTGCGCAGGTTTACGTCTGACATGTACTCGCCCTGGGTGTTCATTTTCAGCCCGAAGGTGGTGAGCGCGGGGGTGGAAGAGACCTCGATATCGGGGCGTGCGCCGACGACTTCGAACTCTTCCGGCGTCAGATCCGTCACCAGATCGGCCTCGCCCGACATCAGCGCCGCACGCTGCGAGGAGCTTTCCTGAATCAGGCGGTAGATGATGCCGCCCATGTCTTCGGCCTCATAGGGGAAGCCCTTCCAGTAGTCGTCATCCCGGCGCAGCCAGTAGGCGGTGCCTTGGTCGAAGCGTTCCAGCTCGTAGGGGCCGGAGCCGGCGTCGTTCTCGGAGAGCCAGGCCTTGCCGAAGTCGCCGTCGACCACGTTGGGCTCGACCTGTGCGGGGTTCACCACGAACCACCAAGGCAGGAAGGAGAGGAAGGGCGCGTAGGGACGATCGAGGGTGAACTCGACTGTGTGCTCGCCGGTGGCCTTGATGTTCTCGGGCTTGAGGATGTCAGACAGCATCCATGCGACGCCCTCGTTCATCTCCAGCACGCGCTGATAGGAGTAGACAACGGCTTCGGCGGTCACCGGATCGCCGTTATGGAAGGTGGCACTCTCGGCGAGGTTGAAGGTCCATGTGAGGCCATCTTCGGAGGTCGTCCAGTCGGTTGCCAGCCAAGGCTCCACCTCGGGCGGGTTGCCACTGTATTTGACGAGGCCGTCATAGAGCGCCTGCGTCATCATGCGAATGGAATAGTCGTAGGACTGGCCCGGGTCGATATGCGACACCGCCTGACGTCCGCCGATCACCATCCAGAACTCGCCATCACGTTTCTCGGCGGCCTGAACCGGCGACACGAGCGTCGCGGCGAGGGCCATGGCCGAAGTCAACATTCTCAGTTTCATGTCTACTCTCCGTCTGAGAGGCCCACGTGAGGCCACTGAAGGTCATTGGCTGCCCGTCGAACCGGGCGGCCTGTGGGGACCATCAATTCAGAAGCGCTCTAGGAGGCAAAACAGCGAATGCGAATGGCCGCCATTGGCTGAGCCTATGGTCTGGCCGCCTGCGGATCAGAATCTGGTGCTTGGCCGGGGAAAACGCACAAACAAGAGGCAGCGCCGGGCTCGGAGGGCGTGAATCGGCGCTCAAGATAGCCCGCGCGAATTTGGACCATAGCGAAAGGCTATTTGCAGAAAGGCGGTTTGGAGGCGGAAGTTCTGCTCAGTAACGGGCCGGATTGCGGCCATGGACAGGCGCGCGCTCCTCTGGCGCGGGGCCTGACGGTTTGAGAGGATGTGAAATGAACACTCTGGCCCAGAGAACCCCCAGCCAGACGCACCGTGTTTTGTCGGCCGAGGACATTGAGGCCTTGGCCGTTGGCGCGTGGATCCTGGGCACCGGCGGCGGTGGCGACCCCTATCAGAAGCTGCTGAACATGCGCCTGCTCTATGAGGCCGGGCGCGAGGTGACCTTGGTTGACCCGCTTACGCTGGATGATGACGCCGTGGTGGCCGTGCTTTCGAACATGGGCGCGCCACTGGTGGGGCAGGAGCGGCTCTCTGACCCTGAGTTCGCCCTCAAGCCGTTGCGGATGATGGAGGAATACCTCGGCCGCAAGTTTGATGCGGTGATGGCGCTGGAGATTGGCGGCGGCAACGGGGTGCACCCGATGATGGTGGGGGCGCTGACCGGCTATCCGGTGGTGGACGCCGACACCATGGGCCGGGCCTATCCGGAGGCGCAGATGACCTCTGTCGCGGTGGCGGGCCTGCGCTGCTACCCGCTGACGATGGCCGACATTCGCGACAATGAGGTGATTATTCCGCGTGCCGCCTCGTGGCGCTGGATGGAGCGGATCAGCCGCAAGGCCTGCACCGAGATCGGCTCTGTCGCCGCCACCTGCAAGGCACCGCGCTCGGGTGCCGAGGTTAAGCAGCATGGGGTGCTCTACTCCGTTTCCAAGGCCATTGCGCTGGGCTCCAACGTGCTGAAGGCGCGGGCGGCCCACACCGACCCGATCGAGGCGGTGCTTTCGGCCACCGAGGGCAAGCGGCTCTTTGCGGGCAAGATCGTGGATATCGAGCGCCGGGCGACCGAGGGCTTCTTGCGGGGCAAGGCCCGGATCGAGGGGCTCGATGATTTTGCCGGCAAGGAGATGGTGGTGCATTTCCAGAACGAATTTTCGGTGGCCTATCTTGACGGCGAGCCGGTGGTGATGACGCCTGATTTGATTTGCCTGCTCGACACCGTCTCGGGCGATGGCATTGGCACCGACGTCTTGCGCTTTGGCCAACGTGTCAGCGTGCTGGCCCTGCCCGCGCCCGGCGTCTTTCTCAGCGAGAAGGGGATTGCCGCCGTGGGGCCGAGGGCCTTCGGTTTTGATCTCGATTTCACATCCGTCTTCAAGGAGCCCAACTGATGAAACGCATTGGCATCGATGTCGGCGGCACCAATACGGATGCGGCCCTGCTGGACGGGGACCGGGTGATTGCCGCGGTCAAGACCTTCACCACCGCTGATGTGACCAGCGGCGTGCGCACCGCGCTGAAGGAGGTTATCGAAAAGGCTGGGGACGAGGCCCGCGATGTGGTGGCGGTGATGATCGGCACCACGCATTTTACCAATGCGGTGGTCGAGCGGCGCAACCTCGGACGGGCGGCGGCGCTGCGCGTTTCCCTGCCCGCCTCCGCCAGCCTTGTGCCGTTCTGCGATTGGCCGAAGGACTTGGCCGCGAAGGTCAACGGCGGCGTCTATCTGGTGGAGGGCGGGCACGAATATGATGGCCGCCCGCTGGTGCCGATGGACGAGAAGGCCGTGGCCGAAGCGGCCCGCAAGATGGTGAAGGACGGGATCGAGGCGGTTGCCGTTTCTGCCACCTTCTCGCCGCTGACCACCGAATGCGAAGATCGTGCCGCCGAGATTTTGAAGGCCGAGGCGCCTGACATCCACGTGACGAAATCCTCCACGCTGGGCCGGATCGGCCTGCTGGAGCGCGAGAACGTGGCGCTGATGAACGCCTCGCTGATCGGGCTGGCGCGCGACACCACCAAGGCCTTTGTGGATGCGGTGGCCGAGAGCGGGCTGGGTGCGCAGCTTTTCATCACGCAGAACGATGGCACTGTTGTGAAGGCGGAAGCCGCACGGGAGTATCCGGTGTTCTCCTTTGCGTCCGGGCCGACCAACTCGATGCGCGGCGCGGCTTTGCTGGCCGGGCTGGAAAACGCGATGGTCTGCGATGTGGGCGGCACGACCGCCGACATCGGCTGCCTCGTCAACGGCTTTCCGCGTGAGGCCAACAATGTGGTTGAGGTGGGCGGCGTGCGCACGCTGTTCCGGATGCCCGACCTGCTTTCTATCGCGGTGGGCGGCGGCACCAAGATCGGGCGCGACCCGGTGACGGTTGGCCCCGAGTCCGTTGGCTATCGGCTGAGTGAGCGGGCGCTTGTGTTTGGCGGCGACCAGATCACCGCAACCGACATTGCGGTGGCTGCGGGCCTGATCAGCCTTGGCGATCCGTCCAAGGTGGCCGATCTGCCCGCCGACTTTGTGCAGGCCGCGCTGGGCAAGATGCACGAGAACATTGCCGAGGGCGTGGACCGGATGAAGACCGATGCCACCGAGGTGCCGCTGCTGGCGGTGGGCGGCGGCGCGATGCTGATCCCCGAGAAGGTGCCGGGGATTTCCGAGGTTATCCATGTGGAGCACAGCGGCGTGGCCAATGCCGTGGGCGCGGCGATGGCGCAGATTTCGGGCGAGACCGACCGGATCTATCGCGACATGGACCGCGACGAAGCGATTGCCCATGCCCGCAGCGCCGCGATTGCAGCCGCGGTGGAGGCCGGGGCGGAGGAAAGCTCGATCAAGGTGATCGACGTGGAAGATCTGCCGCTCTCCTACCTGCCGGGCCGGGCGATCCGGACCCGGGTGCGCGTGGTCGGGGAAGCTGCCGCGCTGAAAGAAGAAGAGCCCGCATGAGCCGCCCCTCCATTGGCCTGCTCGTCATCGGGCAGGCCCCCCGCCCTGCCCTGCTGGCCGAGTTTCGGCATGTGCTGCCGGAGTCGGCGGCGGATATCTCGGTGCTGGGCGCGCTGGATCATCTGGACGATGCGGGCCTTGCCGCCGCCGCGCCCGAGAGCGATGCCGACACGCTTTATACCACGCTGCCGACTGGGCGCTCTGTGCTTGTCAGCAAGGCGGCGGTGACCGAGGGCATGGGCGCGCGGCTGAACGACCTTGCGGCGCAGAATGTTGACGTGGCGATTGTGGCCTGCACCGGGCGGTTCAAGACGCTGGAAGCCCCAGGCGTGCATTTTGCGTCCGACCTGATCGGCGGCGCGGTGGCGGGTTGCCTGCCGCCCGGCGCGGGGCGGCTTGGGGTGTTTATCCCCACGCCGGCGCAGGCCGAGGCCAGTATCGAGCGCTGGAGCAGCGCCGGGCGGGAGTGTGTTGCCGTGCCGGTGCAGCCGGATGCCGATGACGCCACCATCCGCGCGGCGGCGGAGGAGATGGCGAACCATTCCGTTGATCTCGTGGTGCATGACTGCATTAGCTACACCCGCGCCAGCCGGTTGCTGGCCGCCAGCATCCACCGCAAGCCCGCCATTCTGGCCGCCGCGATCTGCGCCCGTTTTGCGGCAGAACTCGCCGGGGCCTGACAGGCCGCTGGCTGCAAAACACCACAGGAGTCACCGCAATGGAATTTGATCTGGCCCGGCTGACCCCGAAGGAGCGCTACAAGCTGCTGAGCTCGACCGTGACGCCACGGCCGATTGCGCTGATCTCCACCATCGACACAAACGGCGTGCTGAATGCCGCGCCCTTCAGCTTTTTCAACGTCTTCGCGGAAGACCCGGCGACCTGCGTTATCGGGCTTGCGCGGCATGATGACGGCAGCAAGCGGGACACAGCGCGGCTGATCGAGGAGCAGGGCGAGTTTGTGGTGAATATGGTCGACATGGATATCGTCGACCGGATGAACATTTGCGCGATAGATTTTGAGCCCGGGGTGGATGAGTTTGAGCGCGCCGGGTTTACCCCTGCGCCCAGCCGGTTGGTGGCACCCCCGCGCATTGCAGAGTCGCCGGTGTCTTTGGAATGCCGCCGAACCGTGACGCTGCAACTCAGCAAGAGCCGCGACCTTGTGGTGGCCGAGATCCTGACGATGCATGCCCGTGATGGGCTGATCGACCCGGACAGGCTGTATCTCGACGGGGAGAAATACCGCCCGGTTGGCCGCCTCTATGCCGACCTTTATGCGACGGTGGACGACACGTTTTCCAAGCGCCGGTGGCAGCCCGATGAATGGGAAGAGGCGCAGGAAGATCTGGCGAGGTCTTTGGGCGCGGGAGCGGCGGGCGGAAGCTGACTGGCCCCGTATTTCTTGAATGAGCGGCTCGTTACACCCTGCGGCGACTGGCGGGATCTGCCGGGCGGGCAACCCGCGAGAATACTTGACAGTTTCCATCAGATTACTTAGGGGCCATTGAGACGCGACCCACCCCGACGGCAGGCCGAGCACAGATTTGCCACGGCGGAAGGGGACCAGATGCGCCAGATTTCACTTTATTCGACTACGGCCTTCATTGCCCTCACGGGCGCGGCGACGGCGCAGGAGCTGGCTTTTACGCTGGACCCGATCTACGTGAATTCCGCCGCCCGCAGCGAGCGGCTGGTGCTGGATACGCCGGTTGCCGTCTCGACCCTGAGCGGCGAGGCGCTGGCCAACCGGCAGGCGGGCGACTTTCAGGAATTGATCGGGGACATGCCCGGCGTCACCATCGGCGGCGGCCCGCGTGCGATTGCGCTGGAGCCAAACATTCGCGGCTTCACCGATGACCAGATCGTGCT
Organism: Oceanicola sp. D3; assembly: GCF_006351965.1. Taxonomy (NCBI): domain Bacteria; kingdom Pseudomonadati; phylum Pseudomonadota; class Alphaproteobacteria; order Rhodobacterales; family Roseobacteraceae; genus Oceanicola; species Oceanicola sp. D3. Next base: position 1,037,949 of record NZ_CP040932.1, on the reverse strand, counting down.
GCGCTTCGATGGCGGGCGCTTCAACTTCAACCAAGGTCATCGGGGGCGGTTTTTCCTTGATCCGGCGCTGGTGAAACGGGTGGAAGTGGTGCGCGGCGGGGGCTCCACGCTCTATGGCTCGGGCGCGCTCGGCGGGGTGATCTCGGTGGAGACGGTGGATGCCGACGACCTGCTGGAAGAGGGGCGCACCATGGGCGCGCGGGTTGGTATGGGATATTCCACCAACGGCGGGCAATGGCGGGCCAATACGGCGGTTTATGCCGATTGGGGGGCGTGGGATGCGCTGCTGTTTCTGGGCACGCGCGACACCTCGGGCAACTATGCGGCGGGCGGGGGCGAGGAAATTCCGTTTTCGGCGCTCGATCAGCAGAATGGCATGATCAAGCTGGGCTTCGAGCCCTCGGCGGACAGCCGGATCGAGTTTAGTTTTTCGGACTATCACGACAGCGCCCTCACCCTTGCCTCGGCCAATGGCGCCCCCTCAGGCTCGAACCCGGAGGTGGACCGAGATGCCAGCGAGCAGAGCTTTCGGCTGAGTTGGGAGTTTGACCCCGAAGGCAACGATGCGGTGGACCTTTCGGTGCTGTTCTACGGCGACCGGTTGAAGATTACCGAAGATCGCGTGAGCGCCCCGCGCCATGATGAGACGACCTATGACAGCCTCGGGCTGGAGGTGACAAACCGCGCGCGGCTCACGCTTGGGGTGCCGGTAGAGATTGTGTACGGGTTGGAGCTGTTTCGCGAGAGCCAGGAGGGCACGCGGGACGGCGCGGCGCGCTCCACCTTCCCGCCCGCCAGCGCGATGACCACCGGCGTTTTTGCCGAGGCGACCTTTGAGCTTTCGCCGCAGTTCGATGTGATCGCCGGGCTGCGCTATGACGTTTATGAGCGCGAACCGGGGGATGCGACGCTGGAGGATGTGCGCGAGGAGTTCTTCTCGCCGCGGATTGGCGTGAGCTATCGCCCGACCGAGAATTGGCAGGTTTTTGCAAACCTCTCCCGCGCCTACCGCGCCCCCTCTCTGAGCGAGCTTTACAACGACGGGCTGCACTTTCCGGGCAATCCCTTCGGCTTTCCGCCCGACAACTTCTTTGTGCCCAACCCCGATCTGAAGCCCGAGGAATCGACCCAGTTCGAGATTGGCACCCGGTTTGAACAGGGCGGGCTGCGGCGGGCGGATGACAAGCTGAGCTTCTCGGTCAGCCTCTATAATGCGGAGGTAAAGAACTACATCGAGCAGACGGTGGATATCTTTGCCGGGACGACCACCTCAAGCAACGTCGACGGGCGGCTTTGGGGGCTGGAGGCAGAGGCGCGGTATGACACGGCGGCATGGTTTGTTGGCGGGGGCCTGTCGATTGCACGGGGCGAGGGCGCGGATGGCGACCCGCTGGCCTCGATCCCGCAGGACCGGGTGACGCTGGAGGCGGGCTATCGGCCTGCCGACGACTGGCTGTTTGGCGCCAAGGCAACGCTGGCCGCAGAACAAAACCGCGTGCCCGCGGGCGGCGCGGTGGGCGAGAGCTGGGAGACGCTGGACATTTACGCCGCATGGACGCCCGACAGCGCGGGAATGGCGGGCAGCAGCCTGCGGATCGGCATAGATAACCTGTTTGACCGGCATTACACGATTTACCCCAATGAGCTGCCGCAGGCGGGCCGCTCGCTGGAAGTTTCGGCGACCTTCACCTTCTGATCGCCGCCCCGCGAGCACAGAAAGCAAAACCGCCGCGTGCCAGAGGGCGCGCGGCGGTTTTCTTTGGCGTGGGGCCTGCGGCTCAGGCGATGTGCTGGATCGGCGCAAATCCTTCGAAGTTGGGGTGCCCCTCGTAGAGCTTGCCCTGCCCGCCCGCCTTGGCGTGAGAGGCGCGAAACTGATCGGACCGGGTCCAGGCGCGGAAGGCATCTTCACTGTCCCAGACGGTGTGGGAGGCATAGAGAATGGTGCCATCCTCGCGCTCAGGGCCCTTGAGCATGTGGAACTCCTTGAAGCCCTCCATCTCCTTGAGGTGCGTTTCGCGCCCCAGCCAGAGCGCCTCGAAGGCCTCGGCGTTCTCGGCCTTCACGGTAAAGCGGTTCATCGCAAGATACATGGGGTGTCTCCTTTGGTGTGTTGTCAGATGGGTCAGCCCGCGGGGCGGGCGGTGTGGGGCAGAAGGAAAGTGGCGGGTGCGGCCGGGGTGGCGTTGACGCGCAGGGCGCAGCCGTAGGCATCACAGAGGCGGGCATCTGTCAGCACCTCGGCGGGCGGGCCTTGTGCCAGTTTGCGGCCCTGAGACATGAGCATAACCTGATCGGCATACATGGCCGTCAGGTTGAGATCATGCATCACCGCGATAACGCCGCCGCCACGGGCCGCGTAGCCCGCCATCAGCTGCATCACCTCAAGCTGGTGGCCGATGTCGAGGCTGCTGACGGGCTCATCAAGCAACAGCCAGCGCGGCCCGTCCGGCCCGACCGGCTCCCAGACTTGGGTGAGGACGCGGGCGAATTGGACACGCTGCTGCTCGCCGCCGGAGAGCTCATTGTAAAAGCGCCCGGCAAAGCCTGCGAGCCCGACCTGCGCCAGCGCCTCCTCCACCCGGCCGGGTGGCGGCTGGGTGGCGCTGGCGGACATGCCAAGGCGAATGATTTCGTGCACGGTGAAGGGAAAGGCGATGTGACTGCTCTGGGGCAGGACCGCCCGACGTGCGGCAAGCTGCCAGCCCGGAATGCAGGTTATATCGCGCCCGTCGAGGGCGATTTGCCCGGTGCTGGGCACCTCCTGCGTGAGGGCCTTCAGGAGGGTGGTTTTGCCGGAGCCGTTTGGCCCGACGATCACCGTGACCTCGCCCGGCTGCGCGGTAAGAGACACGCCGCGCAGGATTGGCTTGCGGGCGAGGGACACGGCGATATCGGTTGCTCGGAACATCGCGTTACATATCCAGCAGGCTGCGGTTGCGCAGCAGGATCCACAGAAAGAACGGGCCGCCGAGGGTGGCGGTGACAATGCCGATGGGCAGCTCGGCGGGGGCGATGACGACGCGCGAGATCATATCTGCGCCGATCAGCAGACACGCCCCGAGCAGGGCCGAGGCGGGCAGCAGGTAGCGGTGATCGGGGCCGATGGCGAGGCGCAGCAGGTGCGGCACGACGATGCCGATGAAGCCGATGCCGCCCGACACGGCCACCGCAGCGCCGGTGGCGGCGGCGACCGAGAGGATGGCGATGTTTTTCATCCGCTGGACGGGGATGCCGAGATGAGCCGCCGGGGCCTCGCCCAGTGCCAGCGCGTTGAGCGCACGGGCCAGAAACGGCGTGGCGGCCAGCGCGAGCGCGATCAGCGGTGCGGCGAGGGCCACCTTGCTCCATGTCGCCCCGGCCAGCGAGCCGAGGCCCCAGAAGGTGAGATCGCGCAGTTGCGCGTCATCCGCCATGTAGACGAGAACGCCCGAGACCGCCCCGGCCAGCGCCCCGAGGGCGATGCCCGCAAGCAGCATGACCGCCACCGATGTGCGGCCCCGGCTGGTGGCGATGCGATAGAGCAGCAACGTGCTGACCCAGCCGCCCAGAAAGGCCGCGACCGGCACGAGGTAGTAGCCGAGGGCCGCTTGCAGGGCCGCGGGCAGCAGGCCCCCCAGAACGATGGCGGTGATCGCCCCCAGCCCGGCCCCTGCCCCGACGCCGACAAGCCCCGGATCGGCCAGAGGGTTGCGGAAGAGCCCCTGCATCACCGCGCCCGACACCGCCAGCGAGGCCCCGACGAGGATGCCCAGCGCGAGACGAGGCAGGCGGATATCGAACAGGATGAGCGCCTCGCGCGTGCCGATCTCTTCGCCCGTTGCCAACTGGCCCAGAGCCGCAAGCAGGCTGGTGCCAGACGCGCCGGTGCCGAGGCTTGCGAGGGAGACAAGCGCCAGCAGGGCAGCAAGGGCCAGCATGGCCAGCGCGGCGCGGCGTTGCCTGTCGCCTGCGGGAGGGGCCAGTCGGCGGTGGCGGGCCGGGGTGGCCGGGGCGTTCATCACATCGGCCATGGGGACTGCCTTGTGGCGCTTGGGGGGAGGTGCATGGGCGCGGAGGTCATGGGCGGGTGGCGGCGATGGCTTCACTCAGCGCCCGGACCGCTTGCGGTGTGCGCGGCCCGAAGCCGAGCAGGAGCAAGCCCGGCTGCCGGAGCACCGCGCCGGATTTTGCGGCAGGGGTTTGACCGAGGATGGGGTGAGCGAGGATGTCATCCACCGCGCCGCCGTGATCGCCGCCCCGCTCCATCATCAGGATCACCTCGGGCGCGGCCTCCAGCACGGCCTCATCGGCGACCTGCTTGTAGCCCTCGAAGCCGGTGAGCGCGTTTTGCGCACCGGCAAGGGTGATGATGCCCTCTGCCGATGTGCCACGCCCCGCCGCCATCAGCCGCCCGCCCTGCATGGAGAGGAGGAAGAGCACGCGCACCGGCGCATCGCGCTGCGCGGCCCGGGTCGCCTCGACCAGGTCTGCCTCGACCTGTTGCGCCAGTGCCTCGCCCTTGGCGGGCACGCCGAGTGCGCCAGCGACGACCTCGATCTTGCGCCGGATCGCTGCGCCATCGTAGCCGTCGGGCACCAGAACGAGGGGGATTTGCGCCTCGGCCAGCACATCGAGCGCCTCCTGCGGGCCGCTGTTCTGTTCAGCGAGGATCAGATCGGGCGCGAGGGATAGCACCCCTTCGGCGGAGAGCGCGCGCACGTAGCCCACATTGGGCAGGGCCTGCGCTTCGGGCGGGAAGGTTGAGGTGCTGTCGCGGGCGACCAGCCTGCCCTGCTCGCCCAGCGCATAGACGATTTCGGTAACAGCGCCGCCGAGGGAGGCCACCCGCGCGGGGCCATCCTGCGCGGCGCCGGGCTTGGCCGCTGCGAGAGCGAGGAGCAGCGCGAGGGCGAGCCGCCGCAAGGCGGCAAGCGGGCCGGAGAGCGGGCGCGGGAGCAGGCGGAAATTTCCAGAGGGTTTTATCAGCATGGCGACCTTCCTGCATGGCTTTGGCCTGCATGGTTTTGGATTGGGTCGCTGGCGCCGCTGTACGCGCGGCAGTGCTGGCATGGGCCTGTGGCCCTGCTGCGATGTTTACTGCGCTTGCGCCGCCACCTCAAGGCCCGCCGCCACAGCCTTGTGCGGCCTGCTCTGAACCGTCCGACTGCCGAAGGAACTGGCATCCGCCGAGTAAGCCGGTTTGACCCGAGACCCAGTGGAAGCACCTGCCGCGAGGCGGTGTTTTCTTTTGTGCAGGGCGCTTTACGGCCCCAATCCCTTTGAAAGCCCCGCAGCCAGCCGTTACACCGGGGCAAGCATTTTACAGGTGAGGAACGGGCGATGGCCAAGCAGCTACTTTTTTATGATACCCCCGCAGCGGTGAACGCCGCGCGCCACGGCAAGATGAGCGTTGATCTGAAGGGCGATTACGGCTTTGCCCGCGAGGTCAACTCGGTGCCGATCGCCGCCGCCGAGTTTGCCCTTTGCGCCGCCGAATACCCGATTGTCTTTGCTGGAGAGGCCTCTGCGCCGGTGCCCTCCGTTATCCTCGGGCTCGACGGCTCCAAGAATGCCTTTGTCGGGGCGGACGGAAAGTGGCTTGGCACCTACCTGCCTGCCTATATCCGCCGCTACCCTTTTGTGCTTTCGCATCAGGATGATGCTGGCACGCAGACGCTGCATGTGGACGAAGGCTGCGCCGGACTGAACAGCAAGGGCAAGGGCGAGGCGCTCTTTGACGGCGACAAGCCCTCGGAATACTTGCAGAACGTGCTGAAGTTTCAGCAGGATTACCACACCCAGCATCAGCGCACGCAGGCCTATGCCAAGCGGCTGGCCGAGCTGGAGCTGCTCAAGCCGATGCAGGCCAATTACACCACGCCCGAAGGCGAAAAGCGCACCTTGCAGGGGTTTTTCACCGTCGACCGGGAGAAGCTGAAGGCGTTGGACGAGGCGGCGGTGATGGAAATGTTCCGCACCGACGAGCTGGAGTGCACCTATCTGCACCTTCAGTCTGCCCGCAACTTTGCGACCCTGGCCGAGCGCGTGGGCAAGGCCGCGGCCAAGGCCTGATACGGGTCAGGGCCGGGCGTAGCGCACGTAGGCGAAACGGCGGGCATCGGGGGCCCATGACGGCACGTTGAGGCTGCCCTGCCCGCCGTAAAAGGCGCAGAGCCGTTTCGGCGCGCCTCCCCCGTCGGCGGGCATGAGCCGCAGCTCGACATCGCGGCCAAAGGGGTGGCCCTCGGTGCCCGCTGGATAGGCGAGGTAGAGCACATGCTTGCCGTCTGGCGAGGGGTGGGGAAACCAATCGACGCTTGCGCCGCCTGTCATTTCCTCCGGGTCGGTGCCATCGGCCCGCATGCGCCAGAGGTTCATTTGCCCGCCCCGGTCGGAGTTGAACCAGATGTGCTTGCCATCGGGCGTGTAGTCGGGCCCGTCATAATGACCGCCGCCTGCGATCAGCACGGTTTCATCACCGCCTGCAGCGGGGATGATGGCGATGCCGAAAGTGCCCTCTCGGCGGCAGGTGTAGGCCATCGTATCGCCATCGGGGGACCAGCCGTGCCACCAGCTTGGGGTGAGCGTGGTGATGCGCGCGGGCGGGCCGCCGGAGGACGGCAACCGGTAGATACAGGAGGCCTCGGTGCTGCTGCTGTCAGAAATCGCCAGCCAGTGGCCATCGGGCGAGAGGCCGTGGTCGTTGTTGCAACGGGTGTGCCCGCGGGTGTCGATCTCCACCAGATCCGGCGCGTCGAGGGGCACGCGGTAGAGCCTGCCCTCGGCGTTGACGATCAACGCATCATCGGCCCAGTTGGGGGCTTCGATGTGGCGGTCGGTTTCAAGCAGGGTTTCGCTCTTGCCTGTTTCGAGGTCGAAAATCTCCAGCGCGGCGAACATCAGGTGGGGTCGTAGGAGAAGCGGGTGAAATCCGCCGTGCGGCCATGCCCGGTGATGTCGAAACAGACCATGCCGACGAAGGCCCCGGTGAAGGAGCCATGTTCGCCCCGCCCGCCCTCGTCGGAGATCACGCTGGCATCCAGCTCTGGCCCGAAGGGCTGCCAGTTGCCGCCGCCCTGCCGGTAGAGGAATTGTTGCTTGGCGTGATCCACCTCCACCGCAAGCTCCACCGGGCCATCGGCCAGAGGCACGGGCGCGGCGGGGAACTGCATGCGCCCATCGGGCCAGTCGCCGGGGCAGGACATGAGCATGAGGCAGCGGCCATGCTCCTCGGTGAAGGAGACGGCGGCGAAGTGGAATTTGTAGCGGTTGTAGTAGGTCGTGAGGCCTGCGGCCTGCTGGTAGGTGGTTGGGTCGAAGGCTTCCAGCGTGGTGGAGGCGCGATACTTCAGGTGCTCCTGACGCCGGGCGACGAGGCTTTGCTCGAACCAGCTGCCGATGCTCTCGCGCCCGATCAGGCGCAGGGCCTCGCCTGTAAGGGTAAAGATCCGCTCGGGCTCTGGCGTGCGCAACCATTGGAACTCGGGCGGCAGGGCGTTGGTGAACTTGCGCTCAATCGCCTGCGGCTGGCGCTGCTCCACGTCAGACGGCGCGGGCACCTCCAGATGCGCGAGCGTGCCGCCGCCTTCGACATAGAGCCAATCGTCGCGCCACTCGCATTTCTCGATGCCGGTCTCGCGGCCGAGCGGCGAGAACCGGCCGGGCAGCGGGCGTGAGCAGAGGAAGGTGTGGTAGGTCTCGCCCTGCGGGGTTTCCACGATTTGCCCATGTCCGGTGCGTTGCAGCGGCGCATCGGGGGCGTCCTTTGCCGTCAGCAGGTGCGTGTCGGGATGCAGCTCGTAGGGGCCGAACACCTCGCGGCTGCGGGCCATTGTGACGGCGTGGTTATAGCCAGTGCCGCCCTCGGCCACGGTGAGGTAATACCAGCCGTTGCGCTTGGAGAGGTGCGGCCCTTCGGTGAGGCCGAGCGGGGAGCCCTTGGAGATGACCTTGATCTCGCCTTTCAGCCCCTCCTCGGGGTGCCATTCCTGACAGAGGATGCCATCGAAAGCGCTGGTTCTTGGCTTGCCGCCGATGCTCGCGCTGACGTGGTTCCACTGGAGCACCAGCCAGTATTTGCGCCCGTCGTCATCGTGAAAGAGCGAAGGGTCGAAGCCGTGGCTACTGACATAGGTCGGGTCACTCCACGGCCCCTCGATGGAGGGCGCGGTGACGATGTAGTTGTGGGCGTCCTTGAAGTTGCCGTCGTAGCGTTTGACGTCGGTGTAGACGAGCCAGAACAGGCCGTCGGCGTAGCTGAGGCAGGGGGCCCAGATGCCGCAGGAATCTGGATCACCCCGCATGTCGAGCTGGCTGGCGCGGGAGAGCGGGCGGCAGGCGAGATCCCAGTTCACCAGATCCTTGGAGCGGTGAATTTGGACGCCGGGATACCACTCGAAGGTGGAAGTGGCGATGAAGTACTCATCCCCCACCCGGCAGATCGACGGGTCGGGGTTGAAGCCGGGGAGGATGGGGTTGCGGATCATCGCTGCGCGGCTCCCTTGGTTTGCTCGGCGGATTGTGCCCAGAGGTTGATGGCCTCTTCGTCGGCGTATTCGTCGATCTCTGCCAGTTCGGCCTCGGTGAATTCGAGGTTGCCCACCGCTCCGACGCAATCGACCACTTGGCTCGGCTTGCTCGCGCCGATCAGCGCGGTGGTGATGCCGCCGCCGCGCAGCACCCATGCAATCGCCATCTGCGCCAGGGTTTGCCCGCGCCGTTCGGCGATGTCGTTTAGCTTGCGGATGTTTTCTATCGCACGGTCGGAGAGCATCTCGCTGCGCAGCGATTTGCCCTGCGTGGCGCGGCTGCCCTCGGGCACGCCGCCGAGATACTTGGCCGTCAGCATCCCCTGCGCCAGCGGGGTGAAGGCGATGGAGCCGATGCCCAGCTCGGCGAGCGTGTCTTTCAGCCCGTCGCGCTCGACCCAGCGGTTGATCATGTTGTAACTCGGCTGGTGGATCAGGCAGGGGGTGCCGAGATCTTTCAGGATCGCCACAGCCTCCCGCGTCCGCTCGGAATTATAAGAGGAAATCCCCGCATAAAGCGCCCGCCCCGAGCGCACGATATGGTCGAGCGCACCCATCGTCTCTTCCAGCGGCGTGTCGGGATCGAAGCGGTGGGAGTAGAAGATATCGACGTAATCCAGCCCCAGCCGCTTCAGCGACTGGTCGCAGCTCGCCACCAGATACTTGCGGCTGCCCCACTCGCCATAGGGGCCGGGCCACATGCCGTAGCCTGCCTTGGACGATATGATCAGCTCGTCGCGGTAGGGGGCAAAATCTGTCCGCAGGATCTCGCCAAACGCCGCCTCCGCCGCGCCCGGCCTCGGGCCGTAATTGTTGGCGAGGTCGAAATGGGTGATGCCGTGATCAAACGCTGTTTGGCAGATTTGTCGCTTTGTCTCATGCGGCGCATCATCGCCGAAGTTGTGCCAGAGGCCGAGCGAGATGGCGGGCAGTTTGAGGCCTGATTTGCCGCAGCGGCGATAGGCCATCCGCTCGTAGCGGTCTTCGGCGGCGGCATAGACGCTCATGCCAGCAGGCCCTGTGCGGCATCGGGGCCAAGGGCTTCGGGGCGGGTGCAGGTGGTGGAAATATCAAGCGCCCTGCCCTCTTCGCCTGCCTCGAGGATGGAGGTCATCACATCGACGACATGGGTGGCAAAGTCATCCGAGCAGCGGTGCGGGCGGCCTGCGAGGATGGCCTGCGCCATATCGGCCAGCCCGGCGGTGCGGTAGTTGGCCCGCGTGCCCTCGTTGGACTTGCCGAAGGGGTGCTGCCACTCGCCAGAGATGTTTGTGAAAGCGCCTTTTTCTGTCACCCGCACCTCACCGCCGAAGAAGTTGGGATCGGGCACATGCAGGGTGCCCTCGGTGCCGTAAAGCTCCATGTTGGAATGGCCGTGTTGCCACACGTCCCAGCTTGCAATGAACGTCACCTGCGCGCCGCTCTCGAATTGCAGGATCGCGTGGATCGTTGTTGGCGTTTCCACCTTGATCTTCTCACCGTGGCGCGGCTGCGAGGTGATGGTGCGGTATTCATTGGCGCTGGAGCTCATCGCCACAACGCGCTTCACCGGGCCGAGCAGTTGCACGAGGTTGGACACGTAGTAGGGGCCGATATCGAGCACCGGGCCGGCGCCGGGCTGGAAGAAGAAATCGGGGTTGGGGTGCCAGCTTTCCATGCCCGGAGACTGCACGAAGCAGGTGCCGGAGGTGATGCGGCCCACGGCCTCGCTATCGACCAGATGGCGCGCAAGCTGGTGGGCGCCGCCGAGGAAGGTATCGGGCGCGGAGCCGACACGCAGGCCCTTTTCGCCCGCGATCTTCTTCAGCGCTTCGCCCTCTTCCAGCGTCAGCACGAAGGGCTTTTCGGAATACACATGCTTGCCAGCCTCAAGCACGCGTTTGGACACGTCGAAATGCGCGTTGGGGACGGTGAGGTTGACGATGATGTCGACATCATCGGCGGCCAACAGCCCTTCGATGCTTTCGGCGCGCAGGCCGAACTCTTCTGCGCGTGCCTTGGCGGCCTCTTCGCTCAGGTCGGCGCAGGCGCGCATTTCGATGCCGTTGAACAGGGGGGCGAGGCGCATGTAGGCGGCGGAGATGTTGCCGCAGCCGATGACGCCGATTCCGAGTGTGTCAGCCATGGCTCAGAATCCCTTTACGGCTTCGATGGAGCGGGTGGCGAAGCGCTTGGCGTCATTCGGCTTGTCGTGCTCCATCACGAACAGGTCCACGCCTGCGCCCTTGAGCGCGGCCATGATGGCGGGCCAATCCATTGTGCCGTGGCCTACATCGGCCCAGCCGTCCTCGTCCTCGTTTTGGCCGGAGGGGGCGATGTCTTTCACATGGGCGGTGGTGATCCGGTCGGCCTGCGCCTCGATCCAGAGCAGCGGGTCGGCCCCGCCGCGCACGACCCAGGCGACATCCATCTCCCACTCGATCTCGGGGGCCATGTCGAGGATCACCTGCATGGGCACGGTGCCCTCCTGAAGGCCCTGAAACTCCCAGTGGTGGTTGTGCCAGCCAAAGCGCAGGCCCGCATCGCGCACCCGCTTGCCTGCCTCGTTGAGGCGGTTGGCGAGATCCTTCCACTCGGCCATTCCGGCACCGTTGCGATATTCATCGGTGGGCGCGGGGCAGAAGACGCGCTCCATCCCCAGCACCTTGGCGGCGGCGATGGATTTGTCAAAATCCTCCTCGAAGCTGCCCAGCGGGAAGAAGTGGCCGGAGGGCATGGTGAGCCCGTTTTCGTCGAGCAGGGCCTTGAAGGCGTGGGGGTCTGCGTAGACCCCGCCGAAGCCCTCGACCTGTGTGTAGCCAAGCGAGGCGAGCAGCTTGAGCGTGTCTTCCATCGGGCCAGCGTCACGCGAGGAATAGAGTTGATACGAGATATCCATGGTCAGTCCTGTGAGTTCCGGCTTAGAGCCGGGCTTCGGTTGTCTTGTCAAAGAGGTGGCAGCGCTCGGGGGAGAGGCCCAGCGGCAACGGGTCGCCCGGGGCGATCTCGACCTGCCCGTCGAGCCGCACCCAGACATGCCGCCCGCCCACGTCACAGCGCACCAGCGTGTCGGAGCCGAGCGGCTCGACCAGCTCTACCGTGCTGTCAAAGCGGAAGGGCTTGCTCTCTGCGATTTCGCGGTAGGCCACGTGCTCGGGGCGGATGCCCAGCATCGCCGCCCCGTCGCGCGGGCCGTCTTGCCAGGTGTAGCCCTCAAGCGGGATTTCCAGCTCGGCGGAGTGGAAAACCCCGCCGCGCAGCTCGCCGTTGAGGAAGTTCATGGTTGGGGAGCCGATGAACTGCGCCACGTAGAGGTTGGCGGGGCGGTTGTAGATTTCGTTCGGGGTGTCGAGTTGCAGGACCATCCCCGATTTCATGATGGCGATCCGGTCGGCAAGGGTCATCGCCTCGATCTGGTCGTGGGTGACGTAGATCATGGTGTTGCCCAGCGTCTGGTGCAGCTGCTTGATCTCGACCCGCAGATCGGCACGCAGCTTGGCGTCGAGGTTGGACAGCGGCTCGTCGAAGAGGAACACATCGACATCGCGCACCAGCGCACGGCCAATCGCCACCCGCTGGCGCTGCCCGCCGGAGAGGGCGGAGGGCTTGCGATCCAGCAGCGGCTCGATCTGGAGCACCTGCGCTGCGCGGTTTACCCGCTCGGTGATCTCGGCCTTGCTCACCCCGGCGTTCTTGAGGCCAAAGCTCAGATTGCCGCGCACTGTCATCTGCGGGTAGAGCGCGTAGCTTTGGAACACCATGCCGATGCCGCGCTTGGAGGGCTCTTCCCAGGTGACGTTTTTCCCGCCGATCCAGATTTGCCCATCGGTCACATCAAGCAGCCCGGCGATGCAGTTGAGCAGGGTAGACTTGCCGCAGCCGGAAGAGCCGAGGAGCACGAGAAATTCGCCGTTGACCACTTCAAGGTTGAGGTCTTGCAGCACCTTCACGGCGCCGAACGACAGGTCGAGGTGTTTGATTTCGATTGAGTGTTCCATGCCTCAGCCTTTGACCGCGCCAGCGGCGATGCCGCGCACGAAGAGTTTTCCGGAGATGAAGTAGATGACGAGGGGCACCAGACCGGTGAGAAGGGTTGCCGCCATGTTGACGTTGTATTCCTTCACGCCCTGCACCGAGTTGACGATGTTGTTGAGTTGCACGGTCATCGGGTAGAGGTCTGGCTTGGTGTAGACGACGCCGAAGAGGAAGTCGTTCCAGATGCCGGTGACTTGCAGGATCATCGCGACAACGAAGATCGGTAGGCTCATCGGCAGCATGATTTGCAGGTAGATCTGCCAGAATCCCGCCCCATCGACCCGCGCGGCCTTGAACAGCTCTTCGGGCAGCGAGGTGAAATAGTTGCGGAAGAGCAGCGTGAGGATCGGCATGCCGAAGACGGAGTGCACCAGCACCAGCCCGGTGAGCGAGCCGTAGAGGCCGATTTCGCGCAGGATGATGACGATGGGGTAGAGCATGACCTGATAGGGGATAAAGGCCCCGAAGATCAGGATGGTGAAGAAGATATCCGCCCCCTTGAACCGCCAGTTGGCGAGCGCGTAGCCGTTGACCGAGGCGATGAGGATGGAGAGGAACACGGAAGGCACCGTGATGCGCACCGAGTTCCAGAACCCGCGTGAAAGCCCGTCGCAGTTGAGGCCGGTGCAGGCCTCGGCCCAGGCCTTCACCCAGGGCTCGAAGGTGATTTCGACCGGCGGGGCGAAGATGTTGCCGAGGCGAATTTCGGGCATCCCCTTCAGCGAGGTCACCACCATCACCCAGAGCGGCAGCAGGTAGTAGAGCGCCACGACGATCAGCGTGCCGTAGATGAAGATGTTGCGGCGCGAGAAGCGGCGGCGCGGCTTGGGGCCACGGGGGCCGGAGAGCGCGGGCGCGGCGGCATCGGCCCCGGACACGGTGGCGGAGAGGGTTGCGGGGTTAGACACGCTTCTTCCCTCCAAATTCGAGATAGGCCCAGGGGATGATCACCACCAGCACGGCGAGCAGCATCATGGTGGAGGCGGCAAAACCCTGACCGAGGTTTTGGCCTTGGAACATGTAATCATAGACGTATTTGGCGGGCACATCCGAGGCGATGCCGGGGCCGCCGCCGGTTTGCGCCACGATCAGGTCGTAGAGGCGCACGATGCCGGAGGCGATGATGACGAGGGTGGTGATGAAGACCGGGCGCATCATTGGGATGACGATGAAGATGTAGGTTTTCCACATCGGGATCCCATCTACCCGCGCGGCCTTCCAGATTTCTTGGTCGATGCCGCGCAGGCCCGCGAGCATCAGGCACATCACAAGGCCGGTGCCCTGCCAGAGCCCGGCGATGAGCACGCCGTAGATGACGATGTCGGCGTTGTAGAGCGGGTCGAAATCGAAGCTCTCCCAGCCCATTGCCCGGATCACCGACTGGATGCCGAAATCGGGGTTGAGGAGCCATTGCCAGACAAGGCCGGTGACGATGAAGGAGAGAGCGAAGGGGTAGAGCAGGATGGTGCGGAAGGTGTTTTCGAACCGGATTTTCTGGTCGAGCAGAGCCGCCAGCACGAAGCCGATCACCAGCGAGAACACCACCATGCAGGCGCCGTAGATCAGCAGGTTTTCGATTGCCACGTTCCAGCGCTCGGTGCCCCAGAGGCGCTCGTATTGCTGCAAACCCACCCATTTCTCGCGGGGCAGCAGCTTGGAATTGGTGAAGGAATACACCACCGTCCAGATCGTGCCGCCGGTGAAGACGACGAGCGCCGTCAGCACCATCGGGATGGCGGCGATCTTGGCGTTTATGTTTCGAAAGAGCCCTAACGGGCGGGCCGAGGCCATAACGCTCCCCTCTCGCGCTGGTCGGTTTCAGCCAAGGGGCCGGGCCGCTTGCGCAGCCCGGCCCCGGGTGGACGCCGTATCAGTCCTTGTTCGCCACGATGTCGACAAAGCGGGCCTGAGCATCGGCGGCGCTGATCGACGGATCCTGGAAAAACTGGACGAAGAGGTCGTTCAGCTGGTTGTTGGTGTCTTCGGTGTTCAGCTGGTTCACGTCGGGCATGGTTTTGCCGTCGGCGAGCAGCTGGAGACCTTTCTTCATGCAGTCGTTGGCATTGGCGAGGTCCACATCACCCCGGATCGGCAGAGAGCCTTTCTTGAGGTTGAAGGCCACCTGCGTTTCGGGCTTCAGCAGCGTTGCTGCCAAGGCATCCTGCGCGGCTTCGGTCTCGGCATCGCCGGTTTCGGGGAAGTAGAAGGCATCGCCGCCGGTCGAAAGCACCTCGATCACGCCAAGGCCGGGCAGGCAGGTGTAATCTTCGCCCGCAACCTCACCGGCCACGGCAAACTCACCCTGCGCCCAGTCGCCCATGATCTGGCCGCCTGCGGCATCGGTGATGACAAGGTTGGTCGCTTGGTTCCAGTCTTGCACGTTGGAGCCTTCGACCATGCCGCGCATGTCTTCGGCGGCCTGGAACACGCGCGCGAGCTCTTCACCCGCCGCCATTTCGGCATCGCCCTCGCCGTAGACCTGTTGCAGCACATCCGGCCCGGCCAGCGTGGCCATCAGCACGTTGAACGCGCCCGACGATTGCCAAGGCTGACCGCCCAGCGCCATCGGCTGGATACCCGCTTCGCGCAGCGCCGGTGCGGCGGCCACGAACTCGTCCCAGTTGGTTGGCACGTCCACACCGGCCTTCTCAAAAGCGCCGTTGGAGAGCCAGAGCCACTGCCAGGAGTGGATATTGACCGGGGCGCAGTAGATCTTGCCATCGACGGTGCAGGACTCCAGCAGCGACGGCGGGTTCACGATGTCCATCCAGCCCTCGGCCTCGGCCACGTGGGTCATGTCGCGCAGGAGACCGGCCTCGATCAACTCTTCGGCCTGCCGACCGTGGTTGAACTGGAAGGCGCCCATCGGGTCGCCGCCGATGATCCGGCTGACCATCACCGGGCGGGCGGTGCCGCCGCCGCCGGCAATCGCGCCGTCGACCCATTTGTGCTCGGTCTGGCCTTCAAACTCGGTGGCAAACTGCTGCACGGCAGCCGCCTCGCCGCCCGAGGTCCACCAATGGGTGACCTCCAGATCGGCAGCAGAAAGAGCGGAACCCGCGCAAAGCGCCGTGCCCGCCATCAGGATGGTGCGAAACGTCATTTTATTCCTCCCTGCGGGCCTTGCCTTCCGGCGGCCCATGTCTGTCACGCGCCGTCCTCTTCGGCGCTTGTAATCGTTTACACGTTCAGAGCTTTGTGCCCCGCGCTTGCATGTAAACGATTACATGGATATTTTCGCCCAGAGCCGCCCTTGTCAAGCGCGGGTTCATCGCTAAACGACTGCGACGCGAGGGATTTAATTCGATGGCTCAAAAAACGGTCAGAATTCGGGATGTTGCACGGGCTGCCGGGGTTTCCACCGCGACGGTGAGCCGGGCGCTATCGAATCCCGATCTGCTGACTGAAAGCACACGCAAGGCGGTTGAAGATGCGGTGCGAATCACCGGCTACCGGGTGAACCACGCCGCGCGGAACCTGCGGATGCAGCGGGCGGGGGCGGTGCTGGTGCTGGTGCCCAACCTCGGCAACCCCTTTTTCAGCACGATCCTTGCAGCGATCTCAGAGAGTTTTGCGGGCAGCGATACCTCGGTGCTCATTGCCGATACCGCGAGCGGTGAATCCGGCGGGCGGGAACTTGCCGGGTACTTCCTCGACGGGCGGATCGACGGGATGATTTCGCTCGATGGCGGGTTGGCCCGGAGCGATCTTGCCGCCTTTGATGCAGCGGGCGTGGCTGACCGGATCGTTTTTGCCTGCGAATGGGTCGATGGGGCCACCCTGCCCTCTGTGCGCTCCGACAATGAGGCGGGCGCACGGCTGGCGGTGCAGCACCTCTATGATCTTGGCCATCGCGACATTGCCCATGTGACCGGACCGGCGGGCAACGTGCTGACCAAGGCGCGGCGCGCGGGAATGCTGGCAGAGCGCGCGCGGCTTGGCCTGCCCAGCCGGGACGACTGGATCATCCGGGGGGACTTCTCGCTGGCCTCGGGCCGGGAGGCCGCGCAGCGGATCATTGCCATGAAGGAGCGCCCCTCGGCTGTGTTCTGCGCCTCCGATCAGGTGGCCTTTGCGCTGATGTCGACGCTGATGGCGGCGGGCGTGCGGGTGCCGGAGGATATTTCGGTGGTGGGGTTCGATGATATTGATCTCAGCAAGGTCTATACCCCTGCGCTCACCACCATCCGGCAGGACCGGCATGCCCTTGGGGCACGGGCTGCGCGGCTGCTGCTGGAGCGGATCGCAGCCACGAACGACCCGCTTGCAGCCGATGATGGCAGCTGCGTCGAGATGGTTGGCGTTGAATTGGTGGCCCGTCAGAGCACCGCCGCACCGGGAGAGGCCTAGGCCCGTTTGCGGGCGAGGCTGATTTAGCCCCCTGCCCCCTGCGAGAGCAGGCGGCGTTGCTCTTGCCGCAGGCTGTGAATGTCGAGATCGTCAACGATATCAACATCATCGAGGCTCACCACCTGATCGCGGCGGACCGAGCGCTTGAGCCTCACGTGATGCGCAAGGCCGATGGGCAGGGCGTTGAGCGCGACTGACTCGCGCGCCGGAATGGCCTTGGCCCAAACCTTGAAGCCGCCCTCGCCATCGAGATAGTCGCCCGCCTCAAACGCGCCCTTGGCCGTTGCCACCGCATCGGCCCGGAACAGGCGGGACTCCCCGGTTGGCTCGTGCCGCAGGCAGGCCGATAGCACCGACACCGCCGTTTCCAGCCCGATGAGGTGGAAGGGCCGCCACATCGAGCCATACCAACCGCTCTTGTCGGTCATCAGCCCGTATTGGTTGAAGCACTGGCGGGTGTATTCATTGGGGGCGCGGAAGGTGACGAACATGCCGTATTGGATGTTGTTCAGCACGGTGCGCCCATCGGGCTCGCGAGAGGCGGCGATGTCGACGATGCCCTCTTTCTCCAGCTGCCCGCCTTCGCTCACCGGCTTGAACACTTCGGCAAGGTCTTGCAGCCCGGCGGGCGGGAAGGCGAGGCCGTTGACCGGGCAATCCATCCCGGTGGCATTGGCGACCGCCGCCATTTCGATGGCCGCTTTCGTTCCGTCGGTAAAAGAATTGTACATCTTCGGATTGAAGTCGCCCGAGGCCACCTGCTCGGGGGTGAAATCGAAGTAGTCCCAGACGGTATCGGGGGTGGAGTAGCGGTAGGAGGGGCAGAAGTTCATCCCCTTGCCCGCCGCCACCAGCTCGAAGCCGCAGCTGTTGACCCAATCCACCAGCTCGCACATTGCCGCCGGTTGGTCGCCATAGGCCATAGAGTAGACAACCCCAGCCGCGCGGGCCTTTTCGGCCAGCAGCGCGCCGACCATCACATCGGCCTCGACGTTGACCATAACCACATGCTTGCCGGCCGCGATTGCCGCCAGCGCGTGGCGGGTGCCCGCAAGCGGGTGGCCGGTGGCCTCGATGATGCATTCGATCTCGTCGCAGGCCACCAGCGCGGCGGCATCTTCGGTGATCCATGTGCGGCCACTCGCGAGCGCATCTTGTGCCGAGGTGGCTGCGAATTGCTCGCGCGGCCAATGCACCCGCTCGAACGAGCCGCGGGCTTTTTGCACATCGAGATCGGCCACGCCGACCACATGCAGCCCCTTGATGTGCCGGGCCTGCGCGAGGATCATCGAGCCGAATTTTCCGGCCCCGATCAGCCCGACGCGGACCGGTTTTCCTTCAGCGACCCGTGCCGCCAGCTTGCTCGACAGGTTCATGTCCAACTCCCTTGTGTTGGCGGCAAACTAGGCGTGCCCGCGCGGGCGTATCTATCAATTTCTCCTATGCGGTGATTAAGCAGGGCTTCACCACAGTTTAAGAATACGTCGTTGTTTGCCGTCGAGCACCCTGCCAGAACCCTCGTTGGAGAACCGGAGCGCAAAGGGAGGAGCGGCCAGTGGAACATGCGGCAGGATCGAACGTGAGCCTTGCGCGCCGGGCCTGGGCCATCCGACGCAATGCGCTGCGGATGGGCGAGGTGCAGGGGCAGGGATATATCGGACAGGCGCTGGGAGCGGCCGACGTTCTGGCGGTGTCTTACTTTCATGCCATGCGCTATCGGCCCGGCGATCCCGACTGGGAAGGGCGGGATCGCTTTCTTCTCTCCATCGGCCATTACGCCATCGCGCTTTATGCGGCGATGATCGAGGCCGGGATTCTGCCTGAGGACGAGATTGAGACCTACGGGATGGACGACTCGCGCCTGCCGATGAGCGGCATGGCGGCCTATACGCCGGGGATGGAAATTACCGGCGGCTCGCTCGGCCACGGGCTGGGCATTGCAGTGGGCATGGCGCTGGGGCTGAAGCGCAAGAAGAACGACGCCTTTATTTACAACATGTTGAGTGACGGCGAGTTGGGCGAGGGCTCCACTTGGGAGGCGGTGATGGGCGCCGCCGCATGGAAGCTCGACAACCTCATCGCCATCGTCGACTTCAACAACCAGCAGGCCGACGGGCCGACCACGGAGGCGCTGGCAACAGGGCCGGGCACCGAGGCCGCCAAGTGGCAGGCCTTCGGCTGGCACGCCGAGGAGGTGGACGGCAACGACATTGACGCTGTTGTGGCGGCGTTTGACCGGGCACGGCACCTGAAAGAGCCGAGGCCCCGCGCGATCATTTGCAATACCAAGATGTGCAAGGGCGTGCCCTTTCTGGAGGAGCGCGAGATTACCCATTTCGTCCGCGTGGAGCCCGAGGAATGGGCCAAGGCGCTGGCCCATCTGGACGGGGAGAAGCCCGCATGAGTATCGGCCCCAACTCCCGCCGCACGCCCGCGCATATTGCCCGGCCCAAGCCCGCCGAGCGCGGTGCGCGCACCTCTGCCATGATCGCCTCGCTGGATGCCGAGGGCCGCGACACCATCGCCGCGCCTTTTGGCCACGCGCTCGTTGATCTGGCCAAGAGCCGGGATGATATTGTTGGCCTTACCGCCGACCTGAGCAAATACACCGATCTGCATGTGTTTGCTGAGGCCTACCCCGACCGGTTCTATCAGATGGGCATGGCCGAGGCGCTGCTGATGTCTGCCGCAGCGGGCATGGCGCGGGAGGGCTTTACCCCCTTTGCGACCACCTATGCCGTCTTCGCCTCGCGCCGGGCCTATGACTTTATCGTCATGGCGATTGCCGAGGAGAACCTGCCGGTGAAGATCGTCTGCGCCCTGCCCGGCCTTACCACCGGCTACGGCCCCAGCCATCAGGCCACTGAAGACCTCGCCATCATGCGCGGGATGCCGAACATGACGGTGCTCGACCCTTGTGATGCGGTGGAAACCGACCAAGCGACCCGTGCGCTGGCCGATCATCCAGGCCCGGCCTACATGCGCCTGCTGCGCGGCAAGGTGCCCAACGTGCTGGGCGAATACGGCTATGAGTTTGAGCTTGGGAAGGCCAAGGAAATAAGGGACGGCCGTGATGTGCTCTTCATCTCCTCCGGGTTCATGACGATGCGCTGCCTCGACGCCGCCGCCGCGCTGGAGAAGGACGGGGTGAGCTGCGCCGTGCTGCATTCGCCCACCATCAAGCCGCTGGATGAGGCCACGATTTGCGCCGAGGCCGCCAAGGGCGGGCGGCTGGTGGTGACGGCGGAGAACCACTCCGTCACCGGTGGGCTGGGGGAGGCCGTGGCCGGGGCGCTGGCCCGCAACCAAGTGCATGTGCCCTTCCGGCAGGTTGCCTTGCCTGATGAGTTTCTCGACGCCGGGGCGCTGCCTTCGCTTCACGAGCAATACGGGCTATCGGTGCGTAGCATCACCACAAGGGTAAAGGGCTGGCTCAATGACTGACACGAACACTGGCACGGCAATCATCGGCCTCGGCGTCATGGGGCGCGGCATGGCGAAGAACATCCTCGCGGCAGGCATTCCGCTGACGGGGTTCGACATGGCGCAGCCTGCGCTCGACGCGCTGAAAGAGATGGGCGGCACCCCTGCGGCCTCTGCTGCCGAGGCCGCCAACGGGGCTTCGCTGCTGATCCTCATGGTGGTCAACGCCGCGCAGGCCCGTGCCGCGCTGTTTGAGGCCGGGGCTGCCGAGGCGCTCTCTCCCGGCGCGACCGTCATGCTCTCTTCTACCGTAGCCCCCTCTGCCGCCCGCACCATTGGCGAAGAGCTGGCCGCAATGGGCCACCACCTGCTTGATGCGCCGGTTTCGGGCGGGCAGGTCGGGGCCGAGGCGGGCACGCTCACCATCATGGCCTCGGGCTCTGCCGCCGCGTTCGCGCGCGCCGAAAAGGTGCTGGAGGCCACCGCTGGCACGCTCCACCGACTTGGGGATGAGCCGGGTATGGGCGCGACCTACAAGGTGGTGCACCAGCTTGCGGCCGGGGTGCATATTGCCGCCGCCGCCGAGTTGATGAGCTTTGGCGCGAAGGCGGGCTGTGACCCGGAGAAGCTGCATGAGATCGTCATGGCCTCTGCCGGAGCGAGTTGGATGCTCGGCAATCGCGGGCCGCGAATGATGGAGGCCGACCCTGAAGTGACCTCCACCGTCGATATCTTCATCAAGGATCTCGGGCTGGTGGAAGAAACGGCCAAGGAAGCTGAAGCCCCCGTGCCGCTCGCCGCCCTCTCGCTGCAACTCTTCTCCGCCGCCCGCGCCCTTGGCCACGGCAAGGCGGATGATGCGCTTGTTATCCGCGCCTATGAGGCGCTTACCGGAAAACCCGTTCACGAAAGCTAAACGCCAATGCCCGATCTTCTCACCGGAAAAACTGCCATCATCACCGGCGCCGCCTCTCCGCGCGGCCTTGGCAAGGCCACCGCGCGGCTCTTTGCCGAGCATGGGGCCCGGGTGGCCGTGCTGGACCTTGATGCCGATGCGGCAGCGGGTGCGGCGGCGGACCTGCCCGGCGAGGGCCACATCGGGCTGGCCTGCAATGTGACCGACAAGGAGGCCTGCGAGGCAGCCTTTGCTGCGGTTCTGGAGGGTTTCGGCGCGGTGGATATCTTGGTGAACAACGCCGGGATCACCCAGCCGCTGAAGTTCATGGAGATCGCACCCGAGAACTACGACGCGGTGCTGGATGTGAACCTGCGCGGCACGCTTTATATGAGCCAGGCCGCGCTGCCGCATATGCGAGGGCGCAAGAGCGGCTCGATCATCAACATGTCGTCCGTCTCCGCTCAGCGCGGCGGCGGCATCTTTGGCGGGCCGCATTACTCGGCGGCCAAGGCTGGGATACTGGGGCTGACCAAGGCGATGGCCCGCGAGGCCGCGCCCGACAATGTGCGGGCCAATGCCATTTGCCCCGGCTTCATTGCGACCGACATCACGGCGGGCAAGCTGACCAACGAGATGAAGGCCATGGTGCTTGACGGTATCCCGATGGGCCGCGCCGGGGAGGCCTCTGACGTGGCGGGCTGTGCGCTGTTCCTTGCCTCGGACCTTGCGGCCTATGTCACCGGCTCGGAGGTGGATGTGAACGGCGGTTCGCTGATTCACTGAAGGTTGCTTGGGGGGGCTCATCCACGGGCTCGCCCGTCTCTTCGCCCCTGCGAAGACGCCTCGAAGGGCGGATGAGCAGCCCCCTACCCCGCCAGTTCCGTTGCGCTCTCGAAGCTTTCCACCGTCAAATGGTGCCGCGACACGATTTCTTCCACCTCGCGCCCATGCCGCTCGGCCTCTTCCGAGATCCATCCAAGGAAGATCTGCACCGCTTTTCGGTTCAGATAGCGGCTCGGGCAGATCGCCCAATGGGCAGGAAACCGCAGCACCGGCAGATCGGGCGTGACCGGCACCAGCCGCCCCTCCGCCACTTCGGCGCGCGCCACGGCCAGCGACTCCAGCACAATGCCCATGCCGTCCAGCGCCAGTTGGAGCGCCATGGACGAGCGGTCCATCAGCAGGCTCTTGCGGTTGGCGGGGGTTTCGATGCCGTTGCGCAGCAACCATGTGTCCCACTGGCAGAGGTTGCGGGCGGAATCGATAAACCGGCCCGTCTCCAGCGGGTTGCCCCCCAGTGCGGCCAGATAGGCCGGCGTTGCCAGCGGCAGAATGTGATCGTCCACCACAGGCTCCACATGCATGCCACCCCAGTTGCCGGTGCCGTAGCGAATGTCGAGATCCATGATTTCGCGGTCAAAATCGGTGGGGTCGGGGGCGGCGTCCACGCGCAACTCCCACTCCGGGTGCTTCTCGACGAAGCGCGAGAGCCGGGGGCCGAGCCAGAGCACGCCGAAGCTGGGCGCCACGCGCAGGTTCAAGCGCCGGGTCTCCCGCGAGCGCCCGAGGTTTTGCCGCGCATCCTTCAGCATCCGCAGCGCGGTGCCCGCCGATTGATAAAGCTGCTCGCCCTCCAGGGTAAGCGACAGTTGCCGCCCGTCGCGGCGAAACAGCTTTACGCCGAGCTGTTGCTCCAAGAGCTTGATCTGCTGGCTGACGGCGGAGGGCGACACCGAAAGCTCTTCGGCAGCGCGGGAGAGCGTGCCCCGCCGCGCCACCGACTCGAAATAGAGGATGGCATTCAGGTTTTCCGTTCGTGCCATCCCTGTTCCCTTACTCTGCCGCCACGGTCTCCTGCCGCTGGCGGCCAAGGCCCTCCACCTCGATCTCCATCACGTCGCCGGGCTTGAGGAAGCGCTGCGGCTTCATGCCCATGCCCACGCCCGAGGGCGTGCCGGTGGCGATGATGTCGCCGGGCTGGAGCTTCATGAAACGGCTCATGTAGCTGATGATTTCGGCCACGGTGAAGATCATGTCATCGGTGTTGGAATCCTGCACCGTCTCGCCGTTGAGATCGAGCGAAACGCGCAGCTTTTGCGGGTCTGCCACTTCGTCGGCGGTAACGAGGTAGGGGCCGGTCGGGCCGAAGGTGGGGGCGGATTTGCCCTTGATCCACTGGCCGCCCTTCTCGATCTGGAATTCGCGCTCGGACACATCGTTGATGGTGCAATATCCGGCCACGTAGCTCAGAGCATCGGCCTCGGAGACGTAGAGGGCCTCTTTGCCGATCACGACGCCAAGCTCGACTTCCCAGTCGCTTTTGACGGAGTTGCGCGGGATGACGACCGTGTCGAAGGGGCCGCTCAAGGCGCTGCTCGCCTTCGAAAAGATGATCGGCTCCTTGGGCGGCTCCGCGCCGGTCTCTTCGGCGTGTTTGGTGTAGTTCAGGCCGATGCAGAAGAAGTTGGGCACCGAGGCCACGCAGCTGCCGATCCGGCCGGGCTCTTCGACCACCGGAAGGCTTGCCACGTCGAGCGCGCGGATCGCATTGAGCGCTTCGAGTGAAACGCCCTCGCCCGCAAGCTCGCCGACTTTGCCGGACAGGTCGCGGACCTTGCCTTCACCGTCGAGAATGCCGGGCTTTTCCGCGCCTGCGGGGCCAAAACGCAAGAGTTTCATAGAGTCTCATTTCCTTTGTTGAGTGTTCACTGTCCGGGGCCGTCACTTGACGTTGGGAGCGGGCTCCGGGGCATTTGCAGGTGCGCCGGGCTGCAACTCGCCGACGCGGGTGTTGGTATCGAAATGTCGGCGGATCTGGCGGCGCAGCGCGTCGAGGTGGGCCGAAATGGTGACTTTGACCTTGCGCTTGTCGCGGTCGCGCAGGCCCTGAATGATGCCGTTGTGCTCGTCGAACACACGTTGCTGGCTGCGCCCGATCCGGCTGCCCAGAAACCGCGCGCGCCAGAGCTTGGCGAGATAGGTGCCGTGGGTTTCTGCCAGAGCCGGGTTGCCGGAGGCGCGGACGATGGCGCTGTGAAACTCCATGTCGATTTCGAACAGGTCGATCTCGTCGGTGGTTGGGGCGAGTTCCTCCATCCGGGCCTGCACAGCGGCGGCGGCATCTATCTCGGCCTCAGTGGCATGCGCCACGGCAAGCTCGCCGGAGAGCAGCTCCAGCGCCTTCAGCACTTCGAGGTTGTCCACGACCTCTTTCCATGTCGGGTCGGCCACGATGGGGCTGCGCGAGGGGCGCAGCTCGACCAGACCTTCCAGCGACAGAATGCGAATCGCCTCGCGCATCGGCGTGCGGCTTACGCCCAGTTCTGCGGCGTTGTCGCGCTCCTTTATGGAAGCGCCCGGACGCAGCGCGCCCCTTAGTATTTCACGCCGCAAACGCTTCGCGATCTGCTCCGGCAGCAGTTTATCCGCCATATTCCGCCTCTTCCCCGCGATTCCCTCCACGGCACGGGCAGAACTTGGGCAAACGCCGAATGTTCAACCATAAAAAAGTGCCTCTCCGGAAAATTTGGTATACCAAAAGTCGTTGATTGTCGACCACGCTTCGGCTAGCGTCCCGCTCCAGATGGTATGCCATCTTTCGCCGCGCGTTGGAGGACGCGCCGTATGAAAAGCGGTTCATCCCGGGGAGGGAAAGGGCCGCGCAGGGAGGATAACTCTATGAAACTTTCGACCGTTTTCACGACGGCCACCGCTGCTGCCCTCATGGCAGGTGCCGTGTCCGCGGAGCCGATCACGCTTCGGATTCAGACCCACTACGCCACCGAGCACCCCACCGGGCAGGCGCTGGCCACCTGGATTGATGATGTTCAGACCATGTCGGGCGGCGATATCACCGTCGAGATGTTCTACTCTTCGTCCGTGGTTGCCACGACCGAGACCTTCGACGCCGCCATCAACGGCATCGTCGATTGCGACGCCACCGGCGGTGCCTACCAGACCGGCAAGAACCCGGCGTTCCAGTTTGTCGGCGACATCATGGGCGGCTACGACACCCCGTGGCAGCAGTACTCGTGGCTCTACTACGGTGACGGCTACGCCGCTGCGCAGGAGCTCTACAACGCCCAGGGCATGCAGCTTATCGGTTGGTCGATCTACGGCCAGGAGAGCCTTTCGTCTTCCAAGCCGATTGCCGGCTTCGAAGACCTGAAAGGCTGGAAGTTCCGTTCGCCCCCGGGCATGGAAACGGAGATCTTCGAAAAGCTCGGCGCTTCGCCGATCGTGATGGACTTCACCGAGATCTTCACCGCGCTGGAAACCGGCATCATCGACGGTGCCGACGCCTCGGGCCTGGCCAACAACGTGGGCCTCGGTCTCTACGACATCGTGAAGCACGCCACCTACCCGGGCTTCCACTCCATGCCCTCTGACCACCTTGCCTGTAACAAGGATGTCTGGGACGGCATGACCGAGCAGCAGCGCCGCATCATCGACACGGCATGGCAGAAGCTCAGCTTCCAGATCGCCCTCTCCAACGAGAAGGCCAACGCCGAAGCTGCTGCGATGCTCACCGAGCAGGGTGTGACTCTTCACGCATGGTCCGAAGCAGACCGCGCCGAGTTCCGCAAGGCCGCTCAGGTTGCATGGGACGACTGGGGCACCCGTTCGCCCGAGGCTGCTGCCCTGCTGGAAAGCCACAAGGCCTACCTCTCGCAGCTCGGCCTGATCAGCGAGTAATCGTTTGGTCCGGGCGCGCTGCGAGGTGCGCCCGGACACACCGATGAGCCCCGCCCGCCGGGGCTCATCGCACCTTCGCAGCACAATCGCTGCACCTGAAACATGACCGCTTGGGGAGGCGCGCCGTGTCGGAAATTCTCGAAAAAGAAAGTGTTTGGCTCGGATCGCTCCGAGGCCCGGTGCGGATGGCCGCGATTGGTTTTACCGCCGCGACCTTGCTGATCTGGCTCTGGCTGGTGGTCAACAACCTGATCTCCGAAGACGCCTATGGCATGCATGAAATGATCCGCCCGGCAGGCAAGCCGATTGTCTGGGCGATGCTTGGCAGCCTACTTGGCGCCATTCTCTTCGGGTCGATCTACCTTTCGGACTTCATTGGCGCTATCGAAGACAAGCCTGGCGGGTTTTTCGACATTCTGTCGCTTGTGACTTCGCGGATGGCGATGATCATGATCGCGCTGATCGTCATCGTCATGTTTTACGAGGTGGTCTCGCGCTACGTCTTCTCGCGGCCGACGCTTTGGGCCAACGAGCTTTCGCTCTGGATCGCGGGCGTGGTCTTTCTGTTTGCCGGGCAATACGCCATGCAGCAGCGCAGCCACATCCGCATCTACGTGATTTACGACATCATGCCCCGCTGGGCGCAGAAGACCGCCGATTGCGTTTCGGTCGGCCTCATCCTCGGCTTCACCTTCGCCCTCGTCTGGGGCGGCTACGGCGATGCCAAGACCCGCCTGCTGCGGATGGAGACCTTCGGCACCGCGTGGGATCCGCCCATTCCGGGCACCATGAAGGCCGCCATTCTGTTCATCATCTGTCTCGTCGCCGTTCAGGCCGTCTCCAACCTCATCGCGGATTGGAACAAGGCCCCCGAGCACCACACAGACGAGCTTGACGAGCAAGAAATCGAAAACATCCGCAAGACGCTGGAGGACTGATCCATGGTCGATATCGGCACCCTCAGCCTGCTCGTCCTTGCAGGCATGTTCATCCTGCTTGCCATCGGCATGCCCCTCGGCTTTGCCTCCGCCTTCCTTGCGGTGGTGACGCTGATCCTCAAATTCGACGTCGACATCCTGTTCCGCGACTTCGGCAAGGGCCCGTTTTCGGTGCTTGGTCAGGCCGTCTACCGGCAGATGACGAACTACGTTCTGATCTCGATACCCTTGTTCATATTCATGGCCGCCCTGCTGGAGCGAACGGGCATTGCCAAGGACATGTATAACTCGCTGAACGTCTGGCTCTCCCGGATGCGCGGCGGCATCGCCATCGTCACCTCTGTCATGGCCGTCATCATGGCCGCCATGTCGGGGATCATCGGCGGCGAAGTGGTGCTGCTCGGCCTCATCGCCCTGCCGCAGATGCTCCGCCTCGGCTACAACCAGAACCTCGCCATCGGCACGATCTGTGCCAGCGGCAGCCTCGGCACCATGATCCCGCCGTCGATCGTGCTTATCTTTTACGGTCTGGTGACGGAAACCTCGATCAAGGCGCTGTTCACCGCCTCCTTCCTGCCCGGCTTCATGCTGGCCAGTTTCTTCATCGTCTACATCCTGATCCGCACCAACCTGAACCCCTCGCTGGCCCCGCTGCCGCCCGAGGAAGAAGGCGCCGTTGTGGGCAAGGAAAAGGGCATGCGCTTCCTCGGCTTCCTCGCCTATTTCGGCCTCTGGATCACCGGCGTGCTGTTCCTGCGGGCGGTGTTCTTCTGGGCCACCGGCGAGGGCTACGTGACAGAAGGCGTCGATCCGATCGCGCTCGGTATGGTCTATCACATGCCCTGGATCGCGCTGGCCTTCGCACTTTGCGGCGCCGCTGTCTTCCTCGTGGGCCGCGAACGCACCCGCGAGGGCTGGGACATGGGCAAGGGCCTCGTCGCCCCGGTCATCGTCATCGGCGTGGTGCTCGGCTCGATCTACATGGGCATCACCGGCATCACTGAGGCCGCCGGCATGGGCGTGGTGGCGGTGTTCACCATCTCCGTCCTGCGCCGAGAGATGACCTTCGATATCGTCTGGGACAGCCTGATGCGCACGCTCAAGTCCACCGGCACGATCATCTGGGTGACCATCGGTGCGGCCGCACTTGCTGCGGCCTACACGCTCGCGGGCGGGCCGACCTATGTGGCCAACCTGATCGTTGCCGCCGAACTGCCCACAATGGGCGTGATCCTGGCGATGATGCTGATCTTCCTCATCATGGGGATGTTCATGGATTGGGTTGGCATCGTGCTGCTGATCATGCCGGTGTTCCTGCCGATCGTGCTGAAGCTGCCGGTTGAGGATATTGGCATCTTCGGCGAGCTGAACCCGCGCCACGTGGCGATCTGGTTTGGTGTGGTGTTCTGTATGAACATGCAGGTCAGCTTCCTGTCGCCACCCTTCGGCCCTGCGGCCTTCTACCTGAAGTCCGTGGCTCCGTCGCACATCACCCTCACGGCGATCTTCCGTGGCTTCCTGCCCTTCATCTGCCTCCAGCTGCTGGCCCTCTCGGTGCTGCTGATCTGGCCGCCGATCGTCTCGGTGTTCCTCTGAGGCATTGCTAAACGCCGGGGCGACAAAGCCTCGCCCCGGCGCTTCCATTTTTCAGGCCGCAAGGAGCTTGCAATTCCATGGCCCAGATCGACCGCCTTCAGGCCGACCACTACATCATCCCACTGCCGCAAGTGCTCGAAGACTCGATGCACGGCGCGATGGAGAATTTCGAGGTCATCATCGCCCGCGTCACCGACTCTGACGGCGCGGAGGGCGTGGGCTACACCTATACCTGCGGCGTGAACGGCGGCGCGATTGCCGATATTCTCACCCGCGAGATGGCCCCGCGCGTGGCGGGCCGCGACGCCGACGTGATTGAAGCGATCTGGAAGGATCTCTGGTGGGCCTGCCACTACGGCGGGCGCGGCGGCCCGACTGTTATGGCCCTCTCCGCGCTCGACATGGCGCTGTGGGATTTGAAGGCCAAGCGCGCCGGTCTGCCGCTCTGGCGGCTTCTTGGTGGGTATGACGCACGTGTGCCCTGCTACATGGGCGGGGTCGATCTGCATCTGTCGCCGGAAGAGCTGGTGGAGCAGACCCACCGCAACTTCGAGGCCGGGCACCGCCACATTAAAATCAAGTGCGGCCGCGATGCGCTGCGCGAGGACGTGGCCCGAATGGCGGCGATGCGAGAGGCCTTTGGCCCGGATATGCCGCTGATGACCGACGCCAACATGAAGTTCACCGTCGATGGTGCCATTCGCGCCGCCCGCGCCTTCCGCGAGTTTGACCTGACGTGGTTTGAAGAGCCGATCCCGCCAGATGACCCGGCTGGGCACGCCCGCATTCTCTCCGAGGGGGGCATCCCGCTAGCCACGGGTGAAAACCTGCGCACGCTCTGGGAGTTCAAGACGCTGATCGACAGCAAGGGCGTCAGCTACCCTGAGCCTGACGTCACCGGCTGTGGCGGTGTGACCGGCTTCATGAAAATCGCCGCGCTGGCCGAGGCCCATCATCTGCCCGTCACCAGCCACGGCGCCCATGACGTCACAGTTCACCTGCTCGCCGCCTGCCCCAACCGCAGCTTCATGGAAACCCACAGCTTTGGGCTGAACGACTACATCGAGACCCCGCTGACCGTGGTGGAAGGCCATGTCACCGCGCCCGAGGCACCGGGCCACGGCATGGCCTTCGACTGGGACAAAATGGACGCCTGCCGCGCCTGAGGAGAAGCCAGAATGCTCACCCAAGCCCAGATTGACACCTTCAACACCGAAGGCGTGCTCGTCGTCGAAGATGTGCTCCCTGCTTCCGTGCTGGAGGGTGTGAAGACCGAGTACACCGCCCTGCTCGACCGGCTCTACGAGGGTTGGCACGCCGAGGGCCGGGTGCCCGCGCCGGAGGGCATGGACTTTTGGCAGAAGCTGCTGGTGAGCTACGAGGCGGGGTGCGAGTGGTTTCAGCCGATGGATATTACCCTGCCCGGCGGCGCGTTTACCGCCGACACGCCGATGCATCAGGGCCCCGCGGTTTTCGAGATGCTCCGCTGCGAGCGGTTGCTGGATATGGTCGAGGCGCTGATCGGGCCCGAGATCACTTCCAACCCGATCCAGCATGTTCGCCTCAAGCCACCCTCACGCACCCTGCGCTCGGGCGAAACCACCGCCCATATTCAGGCCACCGATTGGCATCAGGATCGCGCCGTGGCCCATGCAGAGGGCGACAACACGCATATGGTGACTGTGTGGCTGGCGATCTCCGATGCCACGCTGGAGAACGGCTGCCTTCAGGTGGTGCCCGGCAAGCCGCAGATGTATCCGCACTGCCCGCAAAAGCAGACCTCCATCGCCCCCGGCCTGCTGGACGAGAGCAAGGCCCGCCCCCTGCCGGTAAAGGCGGGCGGCGCGGTGATTTTCCATCCGCTGACGCCCCATGCCTCGCTGGATAACGTGGCCAATGATTTTCGCTGGTCCTTTGACATCCGCTACAACGTCACCGGCCAGCCCACCGGGCGCGCCCACTTCCCCGATTTTGTGGCCCGCTCGCGGGCCAAGCCGGAAAGCGAGTTGAAGGACTGGCGCGTCTGGAAGCAGATGTGGGAAGACACCCGCGCGCGCCTCGCGCCCGAGCCGCATATCCCGATTCACCGATGGGACGGCAACGCCCCCGTCTGCGCCTGATCCACCCCTGTAGGGTGGGCAATTTGCCCACCATCCCGGAGCCAATATGAGCCAAATCGTCCGTCTTTCGCCCGATGATAACGTCGTCACCGCCATCAGCCCGCTGGAAGTGGGCACAGAGGGTGCCACTCAGCTGATCCCGCGTGGCCACAAGATGGCCGTGGAGGATATCGCCAAGGGCGCGCCGGTGCGAAAATATGCACAGGTGATCGGCTATGCGGCGGAGGAGATCCCGGCAGGGGCGCATGTGCATTCGCACAATCTCGAATTTCGCAACGTCGACACGGCCTACGAGTTTTCCACCAACCTGCGGCCTGTCGAACCGGCGACGCAGCGCGACACCTTCAAAGGCTACCGCCGCGCCTCCGGCAAGGTCGGCACCCGCAATTACATCGCCGTGCTGACCTCGGTGAACTGCTCGGCCACCGCAGCCCGGATGATCGCCGCGCATTTCACCCCGGACACGCTCCAAGCCTACCCCAACGTTGATGGCGTGGTGGCTTTCGTTCACGGCACCGGTTGCGGCATGGCGGGCGATGGCGATGGGTTCGAGGCACTGCAACGCGTGATGTGGGGCTATGCCAAGAACCCCAACATCGGCGCTGTGCTTATGGCGGGGCTGGGCTGCGAGATGAACCAGATCGATTGGCTGATCGAAGCCTACGGCCTTGAGCCGGGGCCGCGCTTTCAGACCATGAATATTCAGGATGTCGGCGGCCTGCGCAAAACCGTGGAGCTGGGCATCAAGAAGATCGAGGCGATGCTGCCGATCGTCAACGAAGCCGAGCGCGAGGAATGCCCGGCCTCGGATCTTACGGTCGCGCTGCAATGCGGTGGCTCCGATGCGTGGTCGGGCGTCACCGCCAACCCCGCCGTGGGTTACGCCTGCGATCTGCTGGTGGCGCAGGGCGGCACCGGCGTGCTGGCCGAGACGCCCGAGATCTACGGCGCCGAGCATTTGCTCACCGCCCGCGCGGTGGACCGTGCGACCGGCGAAAAGCTCATTGGCCTCATCAAGTGGTGGGAGGATTACACCGCTCGCAACAAGGGCTCGATGGATAACAACCCAAGCCCCGGCAACAAGAAGGGCGGGTTGACGACCATTCTTGAGAAGTCGCTCGGCGCGGCGGCCAAGGGCGGCACCACGCCGCTGACTGGCGTTTACAAATATGCCGAGGAGGTCACCGCCAAGGGCTTCACCTTCATGGACAGCCCCGGGTATGACCCGGCCTCGGTGACGGGCCAGATCGCGAGCGGCTGCAACCTCGTTTGCTTCACCACCGGGCGCGGCTCCGCTTTTGGCGCAAAGCCCAGCCCGTCGATGAAGGTCGCTACCAACACCGAGATGTTCAACCGGATGACCGAGGATATGGACGTGAACGCCGGCCGCATCCTCACCGGTGGCGCTTCCGTCGAAGAAGTGGGCCGCGAGATTTACGAGATGTGGCTGCGCATGGCCTCGGGTGAGCAGAGCAAGTCTGAAGCGCAGGGGCTTGGCGACTACGAGTTCGTCCCTTGGCAGATCGGGGCGGTGATGTGAGGGGGCTCGCCGCAATTCAGGGCGAAGAGCGGGCGATGCTCGCGATGAGCCACATGCGGCTCGTCCGTCCTTCGAGACGTCCTCGCCCGTGACCGCTCCGCTGCCTCTTTGCATCGTCGGTGCAGGCTCTATTGGCATGCGCCACGTCGAGGTGAGCACCGCTTCGCCCGCCGTGGAGATCACCGCCGTGGTGGAGCCCTATGCGCCCCGCCGGGCGGAGTTGGCTGCGCAGGGCCTTTGCGCTGTGGGTTCGTTGGATGATGTGCCGCCGCACACCCGCGCCGCCGTCATCGCCACCCCCACGGGCGACCACGCCGCAAGCGCATCGGCCTGCCTTTCACGCGGCTGGGCCGTGCTGGTTGAAAAGCCCACCGCCGCCACGCTCGACGAGGCCCGCGCCGTGGTGGCCGAGGCGGAGGCGGCTGGCCTTCCGCTTTTCACCGGCCACCACCGCCGCTGCCACCCCTTTTCCATCGCCGCCCGCGAGGCGCTGGCTGACATCGGCGAGCTGGTCGGCGTGCAGGGGCTTTGGAGCCTGCGCAAGCACGACAGCTACTATGATGTCGACTGGCGCCGCGCCCCCGGTGCAGGGCCGCTGCTGACGAACCTCACCCATGAGATCGACCTGCTGCGCTTCTTTGTGGGCGACATGACAGAGGCCACCGCCCTGCTCTCCTCCGCCCGGCGCGGCTTCGTGATCGAGGACACTGCCGCCGTGGCCTTCCGCTTCGCCAACGGGGCGCTTGGCTCTTTCCTGATCTCCGACGCCGGGGCCTCGCCCTGGTCTTTCGAGGCGGCGAGCTATGAGAACCCGGCCATCGCCGGGTCGGGCGAGGATTACATTCGTATCGTCGGCACCGAGGGCGCGCTGGCCTTCCCTTCTCTCACCCGCTGGGGGCGGTCCGGGCCGGGTGAGATTGAGTGGTCGAAGCCGCTGGTGCGGGAAGTGGGCGCGGGCTTTGGGCGGATCGACCCGCTGCTCGCCCAGATCGAGCGCTTCGCTGCTGTCGTCGCAGGCGGGCAGGACAGCGTGCTTTGCACCGGCGCCGACGGGATCGCTGCGATGGAAATGACACTTGCCGCCGCCCTATCGGGCAAGAGCGGCAAGCCAATCACCCCGGCAGAGGTGCCGGGCGACTACACGGGAGTATGAGATGAGCAAGGAAACCATTGGCTTCATCGGTCTCGGCCTCATGGGCCGCGCCATGGTGGGCTGTCTGCAAGCGGCGGGCCACCCGGTGATTGCGCTTGGCAACCGGGACCGCAGCGGGATTGAAGAGGCGATCTCACGCGGTGGCTCAGAGGCCGAGAGCGCCCGCGCGCTGGCCGAAGCTGCGGACATCGTGATGCTCTGCATGGGCACGTCCGAGCATGTGGAAGGCCGCATCTATGGCGAGGACGGCGTGCTGGCCGGGGCCAAGCCCGGGCAGGTGGTGATCGACTTTGGCACCTCGCTGCCCGCCTCCACCCAGAAGATCGCCGCCGACCTTGCCGAGAAGGGCGCGACCTATCTCGACGCGCCGCTGGGGCGCACCCCGGCCCATGCCGAGAAGGGGGAGCTGAACATCATGTGCGCGGGAGACAAGGCCGCCTATGACAAGGTGAAGCCGGTGCTCGACACGCTGGGAGAGAACGTCTTTCACCTCGGCAAATCCGGCAACGGGCACACGATCAAGCTGATCAACAATTTCTATGCGATGACAACGGCTTCGGCCATGTCGGAGGCCTTTGCCATGGCCGATGCGGCGGGCATTGAGCGCGGCGCGCTTTATGACGTGATGGCCGCCGGCCCGAACCATTCGGGCATGATGGACTTCATCAAGAACTATGCCACCGGCGGCCAGATCGACCTGGCCTTCTCCGTCACCAATGGCGCGAAGGACGTGGGGTATTATCGCCAGATGGCGGCGGACCTCGGGCTCAACAGCCGGATGTCGACCGCCACAGACGCCACCCTGCGCGAGGCCCGCGACGGTGGCTCGGGGGATATCATGGTGCCCGAACTGGTCGATTGGATGGGCGACAACCTCGGAAAGGATCCGAAATGAGACTCGCAGGCAAGAAAGCCTTCATCACCGCCGCCGGCCAGGGCATTGGCCGGGCGATTGCTGAAACCTTTGCCCGCGAGGGCGCCAAGGTGGTGGCGACCGACCTGAAGGCCGACCTGTTGGAAGGGCTGGATGCGGACACCTTCGCGCTCGACGTGCTCGACCGCGCGGCTCTGACCTCGGCCATCCAGGCCGCCGCGCCTGACATTTTGGTCAATTGCGCCGGGGTTGTTCACGCGGGCACCATCGAAGAGGCAAGTGACGGCGACCTCGACTTTGCCATCAACCTCAACGTCCGTGCGCAGATGCACGCGATTCAGGCCGCGTTGCCGATTTTGCGGGGCAAGGGCGGCGGGGCGATTGTGAACATCGCCTCAGTGGCCTCCTCGATCATGGGGGTGCCCAACCGCTTCGTTTATGGCACGTCCAAGGCCGCTGTGCTGGGGCTCACCAAGTCGGTCGCCGCCGATTGCATAACCGACGGCATCCGCTGCAACGCGATCTGCCCCGGCACCGTTGACAGCCCCTCGCTGCACGAGCGCCTGCGGGCCACCGGCGATTACGAGGCCGCGATGAAGGCCTTCGTTGCCCGCCAGCCGATGGGCCGCATCGGGCTGCCGCAGGAGATTGCAGACCTTGCTCTTTATCTTGGCAGCGATGAAAGCCGTTACATGACCGGGCAGTGCATCGCCATTGATGGCGGAATGTCGAACTGAGGCGCAATCCTTGAGCGAGCCGTTACCCAGAGAAGACCGCACCGCCGCGGGCGTTGTCACCATGCTGCTTGCGGTGTGCTTTTTCATTTGCATCGACACCTCGGCCAAGTGGCTCACGCTCACCGGCCTTCCGGTGCTGATGGTGGTTTTTGCGCGATATTTCGGGCATTTCGTTTATGCCTGCGGGATCTACCTGCCGCAGGAGGGCTTTGCCTGCTTTCGCTCGCGCGCACCGCTCAAGCAACTGCTACGGTCCTGCTTTTTGTTCGGCTCCACGCTCCTCAACTTTTTCGCGCTGAAGTATCTGCCGATCACGGTGACGACGACGATCATGTTTGCCGGGCCGATCGTGGTGACCCTGCTGGCCATCCCGATCCTTGGCGAAAAGGTGGGGCTGCGCCGATTTCTCGCCGTGGCAACAGGGTTTTTGGGGGTGCTGGTGGTGATCCAGCCATGGGGGGCCGAGTGGCACCCGGCGATGTTCTTCTCGCTTGGCGCGCTTTGCATGGCTTCGATGTATTTCGTGATGACGCGGCTTTTGGCGGGGATCGAAACCAACGCCACGCATCAGGTGTGGTCTGCCGGGCTCGCCTCTGCGGTGCTCGCGCCTTTCGCTTGGTCGGCATGGACATGGCCCGAAACGACGACCCAATGGATCGTGCTGTTCGCCATCGGCGTTTTCGGCCTGCTCGGCCATGTCCTCGCCACCACGGCGCACCGCTGGGCGGATGCCTCGATCCTTGCGCCGATGGTATACAGCCAGATCTTTCTGGCTGCGGTGTCCGGTATTCTGGTGTTCAGCCAGTGGCCGACGATCTGGACGCTCGCAGGCGGCCTTATCATCATCGGCTCCGGCCTTTACATCTGGCAGCGCGAGCGCGCCGTGCGGAAGCGCCAGATTATCGACGCCGCCCACCCGAACTTCTAACCGCCGATCAGCCCCGCCCGATGTAGGGCATGTTGGTTGCCATCACCGTCATGAATTGCACGTTGGCCTCCAGCGGCAGCTCGGCCATGTGCAGCACAGAGCTGCCCACGTGGCTGACATCCATCACCGGCTCAACCTCGATGGAGCCATCGGCCTGAGGCACACCCTTTTGCATCTTGGCGGCCATCGGCGTCAGCGCATTGCCGATGTCGATCTGCCCGCAGGCGATGTTAAAGGGCCGCCCGTCGAGCGAGATGGAGCGCGTCAGGCCGGTGACGGCGTGTTTGGAGGCGGTGTAGGGTGCCGAGCCCCAGCGCGGCACATAGGCCGAGACCGAGCCGTTGTTGATGATCCGCCCGCCCTGTGGCTCTTGCTTGCGCATGACGCCAAAGGCGGCGCGCGCGGTGATGAAACTGCCGGTGACGTTCACGTCGATCAGCTTGCGCCACTCGGCCACGTCGATCTCGTCGATCGGCGCGCCCCCGAGGCTGACACCGGCGTTGTTGAACACCGCATCGACCCGGCCCCAAGCGCCCATGGCTTGCGCAAACGCCGCCTCGACGGCCGCTTCATCGGTTACGTCACAGGGCAGCACCAGTGCCTCGCGGCCGTTTGCCGTTTCTTCCAGCGCCTCTTTGCGCCGCCCGATCAGGCCAACCTTCCAGCCCGCGTCAAAGAACGCTTCTGCGGTGGCGCGGCCCACGCCGGAGCCGCCGCCGGTGATGATGATGCTCTTGGTCATGAAGTCCTCCCTTCGGGCGGGTCATTTTCCCGCCGGTCGTCTCCGCTGTAGGGTGGGTAGAACCCACTCCCCCTAGTGATTGTCGCGTGGCAGCGCTTCGCGGACCTTTTGGTAGGCCGTTGCCAGCTCAAGGCAGCCGCCCTGCGCCAACTGCCCAACGTGGGTGCGGTAGATCTCTTGCCACGGCGTTTGATGCTCCAGCTTCGGCGGGCTCCAAGCCTCTTTGCGGGCGGCCCACTCGGCATCGTCCACCACCGCATCCATCCGGCTTGCCCCCAGATCGAGGCGCACGGTGTCGCCCGTTTCGAGATAGGCCAGCCCGCCGCCGACCACCGCCTCGGGCGAGGCGTTCAGGATCGACGGGCTTTCGGAGGTGCCCGATTGCCGCCCGTCGCCCACGGTGGGCAGGTGGTTGACGCCCGCTTTCAGCATCGCGTCGGGGGGCTGCATGTTTACCACCTCGGCGGAGCCGGGATAGCCCACGCAGCCGACGCCGCGAATGAAGAGGATACAGTGCTCGTCGATTTCCAGTGACGGGTCGTTGATCCGGTCGTGATAATCCTCGGGGCCTTCGAACACGATCGCCCGCGCCTCCAGAATGCCCTCCTTGCCGGGCTCACTGAGGAAGCGCCGCTGGAAATCTTCGGAGATCACGCTGGTTTTCATCAGCGCCGAGTCGAAGAGGTTGCCGGACAGCACCTTGAAGCCCGCCTGCTCTCGCATCGGCTCAGCGCAGGTCTTGATGACCCGTGTATCCACGCTCTCGATGCCAGCAAGGTTCACCCCCATGGTGTTGCCCGTTGCGGTCATCGCGCCCTCGTGGATGCGCCCGGCCTTCAGCAGCTCGCCCATCACCGCAGGCACCCCGCCCGCGCGGAAGAAGCTTTCGCCAAGGTATTCGCCTGCGGGCTGCATGTTTACCAAGAGCGGGGCGTCAAAACCGATGGTCTCCCAATCCTTCACGTCCAGTTCGACGCCCGCGTGCCGGGCAATCGCCTGCAGGTGCGGCGGCGCGTTGGTGGAGCCGCCGATGGCGGTGCAGACCATGATCGCGTTTTCGAAGGCCTCGCGGCTGAGGATGTCGGAGGGCTTTAGGTCATCCAGTACCATCTGCACGATCCGCTTACCGGTTTCATAGGCCATTGCCATGCGCTCGCGGAAGGGCGCGGGGATGGCGGAGTTGCCGGTGAGCGACATGCCCAGCGCCTCGGCCATCGCGTTCATGGTGGAGGCGGTGCCCATGGAGTTGCAGTGGCCCAGCGAGGGCGCAGAGGCGCAGACCCGGCCCATGTATTCGTCGTAGTCGATCTTGCCTTCGGCCAGCAGGCGGCGGCTCTCCCAGATGATCGTGCCCGAACCCGCGAGTTTGCCCTTCCACCAGCCATCCAGCATTGGGCCGCCGTTGAGGGCGATGGCCGGAATGTCCATTGTGGCCGCGCCCATCAGCATG
Organism: Oceanicola sp. D3; assembly: GCF_006351965.1. Lineage (NCBI taxonomy): Bacteria > Pseudomonadati > Pseudomonadota > Alphaproteobacteria > Rhodobacterales > Roseobacteraceae > Oceanicola > Oceanicola sp. D3. The sequence goes on along the minus strand of NZ_CP040932.1, from coordinate 999,981 downwards.
GCGGGGGTTGTCTTGTCGCAGCCGGTGGTGAGCACCACGCCGTCAATTGGGTAGCCGTGCAGCACCTCGACGAGGCCAAGGTAGCTCAGGTTGCGATCCAGCGCCGCCGTGGGGCGTTTGCCGGTTTCCTGAATCGGGTGCACCGGAAATTCCATCGGGATGCCGCCGCCATCGCGGATGCCCGCCTTGATCCTGTCCATCAGGAAGACGTGGATCTTGTTGCAGGGCGCCAGATCGCTGCCTGTCTGGGCGATGCCGATGATCGGGCGTTCGCCCTGAATCTCTTCGCGGGTGAAGGCCTGGTTCTGGTAGCGCTCGACGTAAAGCGCCGTCATCCCCGGGTTGTTGGGGTTGTCGAACCACTCTTGGCTGCGAAACCGTTTGTTGGCGCGAGTGTCACTCATGGCTGGGGCCTCCCTTGTGTTCAGGGCCTCCCCGCCCTGCGACTTGCTTGCGGCAACTTCACGGTTTGGTATACCAAATGCAAGGGCATTCTCGGCCCGAGGGAGGAACTCGTGACCATTCGCACCGCCACCTGCGCGGCCTTGCTTCTCTGCGGCCTCACCGCACCGCAGGCGCAAGCCGCCAGCGCCGACCTGTCGCTCGACGCGCTGATCGACTGCGCCCGCGGCCCTGCTTCGTCTGGCGTAATGTGCATCTCGGAGGCGCTCGAACCCTGTGATGCCGTGGTGCCCGAAACCCCTGCCGTCGCAGCCCTGTGCTACCAGGAGGCGCGGCAAAGCTTCGAAGCCGATTTTCCCGCCGCGCTCGACGCCGTCGAGGCCAAGGAAGGCGAGGCAACAGGGGCCGAAGCCCGGATCGTCGTGCGTTACGAGGTGCTGACCCGCGCCCTGCTGTGCGACCGGGATACGGAACTGCTGGCGCTCAAGGGCGGGACCGAGGGCGAGATCACACGGCAAAAGGCCCGCTGCATGACGCTTGTCACCGGCGACACATGGCTCAGGCTCAGGCTGACAACTGCCCCCCGCCCCAAACCATGACACCCCGCGCGGCCTTCTGGCGCGGCTATCTCGACTGCGCCCCCTTCATCCTCATCGTGGTGCCCTATTCGATGATGTTCGGCGTGGTGGCCCGGGATGCCGGGCTGGACGTGCTGCAAACCTTCGCCATGTCTGCCATCGTCATTGCCGGGGCCTCGCAGTTCACCGCGCTGGCGCTGTTGCAGGATCAGGCGCCGGTCTTCATCGCCCTGCTCGCCGCACTGGCGGTAAACCTCAGGATGGCAATGTATTCCGCCGCGCTGGTGCCCCACATTGGCCATGCGCCGCTGGGGCTGCGGGCGCTGGCGGCCTATCTGATGGTCGATCAGGCCTTCGCCGTAGCGGTGCGCACCTATGAGGAACGGCCCGAGATGAGCCCGCCCGCGAAGGTGGCCTATTACTTCGGCTGCATGGCGCTGATCTGCCCGTTTTGGTACGGCTCCACGCTGGCCGGTGCGCTGCTGCGCGAGGCGATCCCGGCCAGCTGGTCGCTCGATTTTGCCGTGCCGGTCTGCTTCATCGCGCTGGTTGCGCCGCTGCTGCGCTCGCTGCCGCATATGGCTGCCGCCTTTGTGGCCTGCGCGGGCTCTGTCGCCTTTGCCGGGCTGCCATGGTCGCTGGGCATCTTCATGGCCGCGCTGCTTGGCATCCTCGCCGGGGCGCAGGTGGAACTGGCGCTCAAGCGGAGGGCCACGGCATGATTTCGGAGACGGGATTTTGGGTGCTCACCGCCCTGCTGGGCCTCGGCACCTTCCTGATCCGCTTTTCCTTTTTGGGCCTGCTGGGCGGGCGCCAGTTGCCGGATTGGGCGCTGCTGCACCTCAAATATGTGGGCGCTGCGGTGTTTCCGGCGCTCATTGCCCCGCTGCTGCTCTGGCCGGACGCCACGGGCGGCACCACAGACCCCATCCGCCTGCTTGCCGCCGCTGCCGCCTTTGCGGCCGGGGTGAGATTTGGCGTTGTACCCGCCATCGTTGCGGGCATGGGCAGCCTTTACCTTTTGCAATTCATAACCGGAGCCTGACTGACATGATCGAAGAGCCCCCTCTCCTGCGCATTCGCCGGACGTTTCCCCGCCCCACCGCCGCGCAGATCGACGCCTTTCGCGGTGTGCCGACCGGCTTTATCTGCGATGCGATGGACGGCAAGGGCGCACTTGGCACGGCGATTTCGCCGCTCGACTTCGGCCAGCCTGCAATCTGCGGCCCGGCGCTGGTGGCCAACAACGGCCCCGCGGAGATTTTGGCCACGGTGGCCAGCCTTGGGCTGATCGAGGCGGGTGACGTGGTGATCTCGGCGGTCGAAGGCCATCAGGGCTGCTCGGCGGCGGGCGACCAGATCACCGGAATGATGAAGAACGCTGGCGCGGCGGGCTTTGTGACCGATGGGCCAATGCGTGACCGTGAGGGCGTGATGGCCCACGGCATGCCCTGCTGGTGCACCGGGCTGAACCCCAACTCCCCCTATGGGCACGGCCCCGGCACGGTGGGCATGGGGGCCGCGATTGGCGGCCAGTATGTGCAAAGCGGAGACCTGATCGTGGCCGATGAGAACGGCGCAGTGGTGATCCCCTTGGCCCGGATTGACGCGGTGGCGGCAAAGCTGCCGGAGGTGAAGAGCGCGGAAGATGAGTTGGAGGCGAAGGTGAAGGACGGCCTTAGTGCGCTTGTGGATCTCGATGAGATGGCCGCCGAGGGCAAGGTGCTGTTCGAGGATTGAGTTTGACCGGCCCCCGCGGCGAGCAGCCTAGACCGTGCTGCTTTCGCAGCTCTTCCCGCCGGCGTCCCAACGGTCTTGCCGCACCCTGAACCCACGCCCGGTGCCCGGCCCTGCCATTGCGGGGGCGGGGCCACCGGCTTCGGGGGTCAGCACCGGCCGCAGCAGCGCCACCGGGTGAGCGCGCAGGCTCAGGCGCATTGCGACGTAATCCTCCACCACCTCTTCCCCGAGGCTCATCTGCGGCAGCACAGCTGCCGCCTCGGCGATGCCCTCGCCCTCCAGCGCCCCGGCGAAAAGCGGCAGCGGCGCATCGCCCTTCAGCGCCTTGGCCTGCCACAGCGCCTCGCGTCGGCTCAGCCCCAGCGTGGCGAACACATCGGCCTCTGCCAGCGCTTCCACCATCTGCGGTGCCACCCCGGCGCGCCGCCAAACCGCAGCCACATCGAGATAGCCGTTGCCCCGCGCCGCGCAGATCCACCGCGCCTCCTCCTCGCGCATCGACCTGATCTGGCGAAACCCGAGCCGCAGCGCCAAACCGCCCTTGCCGTCGGGCTCCATCGTATTGTCCCAAAAGCTCTCGTTGATATCGACCGGGCGCACCTCGACCCCATGCTCGCGAGCGTCCCGCACGATTTGCGCCGGGGCATAGAAGCCCATCGGCTGGCTGTTGAGCAGCGCGCAGGCGAAGATGCCGGGGTGGTGGCGCTTGAGCCAGGCCGAGGCATAGACCAGCAGGGCGAAGCTGGCCGCGTGGCTCTCGGGGAAACCATAGGAGCCGAAGCCCTCGATCTGGCTGAAGCAGCGGGCGGCGAATTCGGCGTCATAGCCGTTCTTCAACATGCCCGCCATGAACCGCCCCTCGAAGTCGCTCACCCGCCCGAGCTTCTTGAAGGTCGCCAGCGCGCGGCGCAGCTGATCGGCCTCATCGGGGCTGAACCCCGCCCCGATGATCGCGATCTGCATCGCCTGTTCCTGAAACAGCGGCACCCCCAACGTCTTGGCCAGAACCTCGCCCAATTCGTCGGAGGGAAACTCCACCTTCTCCTCCCCGTTCCGCCGCCGCAGGAAGGGGTGGACCATGTCGCCCTGAATCGGGCCGGGGCGGATGATCGCCACCTCGATCACGAGGTCATAAAAGCAGCGGGGCCGCATCCGGGGCAGAAAGTTCATCTGTGCCCGGCTCTCCACCTGAAACACGCCGAGGCTGTCCGCCTTGCAGAGCATGTCATAAACGCGCGGGTCTTCCGGCGGCAGCGTGGCAAGGTCAAACCGCTGGCCGTGGTGCTCGGCCAGCAGGTCAAACGCCTTGCGGATGCAACTCAACATCCCCAGCGCCAGCACATCCACCTTCAGGATGCCCAGCGTGTCGATATCGTCCTTATCCCACGGAATTACCGTGCGATCTTCCATCGTGGCATTTTCCACCGGCACCAGCTCATCCAGCCGCCCCTCGGTGATGATGAACCCGCCGACATGCTGGCTGAGGTGCCGCGGAAAGCCCTGTATCTCTTCGATCAGGCTCAGCGTCAGCGTCAGCCGCTTGTCGGCGGGGTCCAGCCCGATCTCGCGCAGTCGGCTGTCCATCATCTGACCAGAGACCGAGCCCCAGCCCCAGATCTGCGAAGACATGGCCGAAAGCGTATCGTCCGAAAGCCCCATCGCGCGGCCCACCTCCCGCGTGGCCCGCTTGCCGCGATAGTGGATCACCGTGGCGCAGAGGCCGGCGCGGTGCCGCCCGTAGCGCTCGTAGATGTGCTGGATCACCTCCTCGCGCCGCTCATGCTCAAAATCAACGTCGATATCCGGCGGCTCGTCCCGCGCCTCGCTGACGAAACGCTCGAAGACCATCGTGCCGATCTCCGGGCTCACGGAGGTCACCCCAAGGCAGTAGCACACCACCGAGTTGGCCGCCGAGCCGCGCCCTTGGCAAAGGATGCCCCGCGAGCGGGCAAACTCCACCACGTCATGCACGGTCAGAAAGTAGGGCTCGTAGCCCAGCTTGCCGATCAGCTCCAACTCATGCTCCAGCATCCCGCGCACCTTTTCCGGTGCGCCCGAGGGGTAGCGCCAGCGCAGACCCGCGCGCGCCAGCCGCGCCAGCCGCTCGCCCGCCGTTTCGCCGCCTGTCACCTCCGAGGGGTATTCATAGCGCAGCTCGTCGAGCGAGAAGGTGCAACGCGCCGCCACCTCGCCCGCCCGCGCCACCGCGCCCTCATGGCCGGCAAAGAGCCGCAGCATCTCCGCCTCGCTGCGCAGCCGCTGCTCGCTATTGGCCAGCGCGGCGCGGCCCAGCTCATCCACCCGGCAGCCCTGCCGGATCGCGGTGAGCACATCGGCCATCCGCCGCCGCGCGCCGTGGTGCATCATCGGGCGGGCCGAGGCCACCAGTGGCACGCCCAGCCGCTTCGCCTCCCGCGCCAGCTGTGCAATGCGCCCGGCGTCCCGCCCGTCATAGCGCGGCGCGGCACAGAGGCTTACCGCCTCGCCGAAGCGCCGCACAAGCCGCTGCGTGACCCTCTGCCAATCGCCATCGGGATGCACCAGAATTTCCAGCCCCTCGCCCCATTCCACCAGATCGCCCACATGCAGCAGGCAGGCCCCCTTCTCTGCCCTCAGCCGCCCGAGCGAGAGCAAACGGCACAGCCGCCCCCACCCCGTGCGATCACGCGGCAATACCGTCGCCTGAAAGCCGCAGCTCAGCACCACCCGCGCGCCGGGCAGCAGGCGCGGCACACAGTCCAGATCCAGCGAGGGGCCCCGCTCTGCCCACTCCGGTGCAGGCGGGCCAATCTCTCCATCTGCCTCGATCGCCGCCCGCCGCGCCGCCACCGAGCGCGCAATCTCCCGGCCCCGTTGATGCGCCCGCACGATGCCCGCCACCGAGTTCTCATCGGCGACCGCCAGCGCCTGCACGCCCATAAGCCCGGCACGCTCCATCAGCTCCTCGGGATGCGAGGCCCCGGTGAGGAAAGTGAAGTTCGATGTGGCAGAGAGTTCGGCAAACACGGGCGATTCCTTCGCCCCATATTTTCACGTTTTGTTCTCGCGCTCAACGGGAGCCGACACGCGCCATCGCGTTGCATTTTCTTGCTGCAAATACTCCATCCCGCCCCTTCGGCCCGGCACCAACGCTCAAGGCAGAGCTGCGCAGGGCGGGCGGGGTGGGTGGGTGGGAGCCTGCCCTGCGCAGCTCTCAGCGTGCCGCGGCCCTGAGTGCCCGGTCCAGCCCGTCTACAAACCGCGCCCTGTCGGCCTTGGAAAACGGCTTTGCCCCGCCGCCCTGCTTCAACGGGTTCGCCGCCCGCAGGTCGGTCATCAAATCGCGCGTCGCCAGCGCCGCGCCCATGTTGCGCGAGGTCAGCCGTTCGCCATCGGGCTTCACCACCAGCGCCCCGGCCTCCACACAGCGGGCGGCGAGAGGGATGTCGGCGGTTACCACCACGTCCCCCTTCCCGGCGTTCTCGGCAATGAAGTCATCGGCCACGTCCAGCCCCTCGGAGACGTAGACCACCTCCACCAGCGGGTTGGCCGAGGGCCGCAGCCCGCCGTTGCAGACGATCTTCACCGGCACCTTCACCCGGCTGGCCACTTGCTCCACCTCGGCCTTCACCGGGCAGGCATCTCCATCGACCCAGATCGTCACTTTGACCAGAGCGCCTCTGCGTGGAAGCTCACGTGCTCTTCCATGAAGCTGGAGACGAAGAAGTAGGAATGGTCATAGCCCTTTTGCACCCGGAAGCTGCCCTCCTGACGCCGCGCCGCCATTGCCTCGCTGAGCGCCTCGGGCTTGAGAAGATCGAGAAACTGGTCGCTGCCGCCCTGATCCACCAGCACCGGCCCGTCAAAGCCGCGCTCGCGCATCAGCAGCGTCGAGTCATGCGCCTCCCAGCCGCTGTCGCCCAGATAGGCGCCGAGTTGCTTTTTGCCCCAGTCGGACTGGGTTGGATGGGCAATCGGCGCGAAGGCCGACACGCTGGCAAACCGGCCCGGCTGGCGCATTGCCAGCGTCAGCGCGCCGTGGCCACCCATCGAATGGCCGGTGATGCCCTGGCGCTCCATGTCGACGGCAAACTCCGCGCCGATCAGCGCCGGCAGTTCCTCGGCCACGTAATCCCACATGCGGAAGTGCTTGGCCCAAAGCTCCTGCGTGGCGTTCACGTAAAAGCCCGCGCCCTTGCCAAGGTCATAGGCCTCGTCGTCGGGCACATCCTCGCCGCGCGGCGAGGTATCGGGGAAGATCAGCGCGATCCCCTGCTCGGCAGCCCATCCCTGCGCGCCCGCCTTGGTCATCGCGTTCTCATGTGTGCAAGTGAGGCCGGACAAATACCACAGCACCGGCACCGGCCCATCCTTGGCTTCTTCCGGCAGGAACAGCCCAAAGGTCATATCGCAGCCACACGCCTCTGAGCCGTGCCGATACACGCCCTGAACCCCGCCGAATGCCCTGTTTTCCGCTACCGTTTCCATCGGCCCGTCTCCTCAAATCAGATTTGCGGCGACTATCTCGGCCCCCTGCCCGAATGTCCACCATCCGCAACGGCGCAGGGCCAAGCGGAGAAAACTGCACCGATCGGTTCAGAAAAATCTTGCAAAACGAACCGAACGGTTTAGATACCCATCTGAACCGAGTGGTTCAGTTCAGATTCGAAAGGATAATCCGATGCTGCGCATCTCTGCCCTCACCGTTCTCATCGCCCTCGGCGCGTCCCTTCACGCTGCCAACGCCGGCAGTTTCGCGACCGACCTGCCCCGCGTGACCTTTACCAGCGCCTCCACCGCAAGCCCCAGCGCGCCCGAGTTGCCTGACCGCTCCCACAGTGCGCCCGCCATCCTTGCCACGGGCACCCAAGCCGGCTCCAAGTGAGCGAAGCCACCACTCTTCCATCGACGGAAAGTTCCGGCGAGGCCCGCATTGCCTTGCCGGAACTAAACTGTCTGGTTTATAGTTGGTCAGGGGAACGGAGTTGGACATGAACGCACCGGTGGGTGAAATCAAACGCGGCAGGAAGTTCGATCAGGTGCTGGAAGGCGCCCGCAAGATCTTTTTGGCTGATGGATTCGAAGGCGCCAGTGTTGACCTGATCGCCAAGGAAGCCGGGGTTTCCAAGGCCACGCTCTACAGCTACTTCCCCGACAAGGGCCTGCTGTTCATGGAGGTTGCCACTTGCGAGTGTCAGCGTCAGGCCGAGATCGCTGTGTCGGAGATCGACCCGAACCGCCCGGTGCGCGAGGTGCTGCGGCTGGTGGCTGAGCGGATGCAGGAGTTCATGCTCTCCGAACTCGGGCGCGGCATGTTCCGCATCTGCGTGGCCGAGAGCTGCCGCTTCCCCGAGCTGGGGCGCGAGTTTTACAAGTATGGCCCCCGCTTTGTGCGCGACAGCATCGTACCGCTTTTGCAAAACGCCGAAGCCCGCGGCGAGCTGCATGACATCGACGATTACGAGCTGGCGGCCTATCAGCTCATGGAGCTGTGCAAGGCCGAGCTTTGGGTGAAATGCCTGATGGGGCTGGAGTGCGAGTTCACCCCCGAAAAGCGCAAACAGGTGATTGACGGCGCGATTGACATGTTCATCGCCCGCTACGGCACCTAACCGCACAACCAAACTTTCTTTTCCTAAGTTTCTGCAACTTACCGCGCGTGAGGTGCATTTTTTCGCCATGCCGTCAAAGGATTGGCCGTGCTGATGCGTATTACCTTCAACGGGCCCGCAGCGGCCCGGTGTGAAACGCACCCGGAGGACAGCCCATGGCACGCATCGCCGCCCTCACCCTGCTCATCGCCCTTGGCGCCACCCTGCGCTTCGAGGCGATGGCCGATAGCAGCGCCTGCGCTCCCACGGCCTGCGCCCTTGAGGTAACGCCCTAGCCGCCCCTCGGGCCATGTGGCCCTCATCCGCTGGTGCGATGAAAGCCGACAGCACGCGAAGCGCTGGCTTTAGCGCTCAAACACGCCCCGGTGCTCTGCCATGTAAATTCGCAGCCAAGGTGTGAAGCGCTCTGGCGTCGCCGCGATTTCGCCCGCGAGCGCCTCCAGCGTCAGCCAGCGCACGGCCTGCACTTCCGCCGAGTCTGGCTGAAGCGCGGCCCCCGGGGCCTCGCCACGAAACATCGCCACGACCTCGTGCTCCACCATGCCGCCGCCCACGTCGGCGCGATATTCTACCTCGCCGACCGGCTCCAGCGCCACGCCGTGCAGGCCCAACTCCTCACCGAGCCGCCGCTCGGCGCACTTCGCGTCATCCTCGCCCCAATGCGGGTGGGTGCAGCAGGTGTTCGCCCAGAGGCCGGGCGTGTGATACTTCTCCGCCGCCCGTTGCTGGATCAGCAGCCGCTCTCCATCAAAGACGAAGACAGACACCGCCTTGTGGCGAAGCCCCTGACGGTGCGCGGCCAGCTTCTCCACCGGCTGTAGCTGCCCCTCCACCCAGGCCGGGATCATCCCTGCCTGCACCTTGGTCGGATGGTCGGCGCCTTTGCTCATCTCTATGAATCCCTGTGCCACAGCGTCGCGTGTTTATCGGGGTGCGGCTTGGCTAACAAGGCAACACGAACGCGCGGGTTCACACAGCACAACCCCTCAAGGAGGAAGCCATGAGAACACCTATCACCGCCATCGCCCTCGCCGCCCTGCTGGCCGGCCCGGCGCTGGCCGAGAGCCATGAGGCCGCAGAGACCGCCGAAACCGAAATGGCCGAAATGCCCGCCCCGAGCGGCGATGCGGCAGAAGGCGAAGCGATTTTTGCAAAGCGCTGCGTCACCTGCCACGTGGTCAAGAACGAGGCGGGCGATACGCTGGCGGGCAAGGCCTCCAAGACCGGGCCCAACCTGTTCAACGTGGCCGGCCACAAGGCCGGGGCGGTTGAAGGCTTTCGCTACAGCAAGGATCTGGTGGCTGCCGGCGAAGAGAACGGACTTGTCTGGAGCGAGGAGAACTTCGTGGCCTACGTGCAGGATCCGCGCGGCTTTCTCAAAGAGTTCACCGGCAACTCGAAGGCCAAGTCGAAGATGTCGTTCCGCCTGAAGGGCGAAGAAGATGCGGCGAATGTTTACGCCTATCTCGTGAGCCTCAACAGCATGTAACCACTTCAGAGTGTGCCGCCCCGCCTCACCGCAGGGCGGCACAGCTTGCCGATTCCCTTGTGAGCGAAAACCCGCTAGTGTTGCCGTAACGAACAAGAGCAATAACGAGCAGGCCACCCCGCGCATGACAGCGCTCAAAGAATATCAACGGTTGGAATGTGCCGGCCTCTGGCGCCCTGAGCCGGAGGCGCAGCGGCAGAATGTTGTCGTCAACTTTGGCGATGCCTCCCTTGCGATCACCGATGGCGCGGGGCGAGTGCTTTCGCATTGGTCGCTTGCTGCCGTGGAGCGGGTGAACCCCGGCGAGATGCCTGCGCTTTATGCTCCCTCTGCCGAAGCGCTGGAGCTGCTAGAGCTTGAAGACGAGACCATGATCGAGGCGGTCGAGCGGGTCCGTCAGGTGATTGCACGGCGCAGGCCGCGCGAGGGCTGGCTGCGGCGGGTGATCCTTTGGGGCGGCTCGGCGGCGTTGGCGGTGGCTGCATTTGTCTGGCTGCCCGGGGCGCTGACCTCGCACACCGTGCGCGTGGTGCCGGAGCCGACCCGCGCAGAGCTGGGCGGGCATGTGTTTCGGGCGATCGGGCGGGTCTCCGGTGCGCCCTGCCGCAGCCCGCGCGGTGACAGGGCGCTGGCCCGGCTGCACACCCGCCTGCGCGCGCCTGAAAAGGGCGGGCTGCTGGTGCTGCGCGGTGGAATCACCAATACCGTGGCCCTGCCCGGCGGGTTGATCCTGATGAACCGCGCGCTGGTGGAGGATTATGAGAGCCCCGATGTTGTGGCTGGCTACATCCTTGCCGAAGCCACCCGCTCCGCGCAGACGGACCCGCTTGAACGGCTGCTGGAACACGCCGGGCTCATCGCCACCATCCGCCTGCTGACGACGGGCGCGCTGCCCGAGGCTGCGCTGGATGCCTATGCTGAGGAGCTCGTGACAGCGCCGCAAGCGCCTGTGCCCGATGAGGCGCTGCTTGCGCGCTTCGCAGAGGCCAAGCTGGCCACGACGCCCTATGCCTATGCGGTGGATGTTACCGGGGAGGGCACCTTGCCGCTGATCGAGGCCGACCCGATGCGCGGTGGCGGTGCGGAGCCCGTGCTGGAAGATGCCGACTGGGTTGCTCTGCAAGGCATCTGCGGCGAATAGGCAGCCCACCACCAGCCCCCGCGACGCAGGCAGGGGGCGAATGGGTTGCCCTCCCGAAACGCAACGCGCCCCGCGAGGTTTCCGTGCGAGGCGCGCTCATTTTCAGAAGTCTCTTGGCCCCTAGCGGACGTAGGCCGAGCTGAAGCCCAGAGCGCGAGCCTTGCGCAGCCCTGCCGTCAACGCGCTTCCGGCCAGCGGGCCGGCCATCACGATGGTCATCCGTTTGCCGCTGCGGGTCATCGCGCGGGTGCGCACCGGAAGGCCCGCGCCGCGCAGCCGCGATGCGGTTTGCCGGGCTTCGATATCGTCAAAGAAGGTGCCCACCTGGACGTAGCGGCCGGAGGAGGCTGCGGCGGGCTGGCGCGTGGTGGCCGGGGCCGAAGCCGCAGAGCGCCGCACAACACGCGGCTGGGCGGCGGGCTGGCGCGGCGCGGGGGCCACCTCGCGACGCACCACCCTTGGCTCGCCGCGTGTGACCGAGGAGGTCGACGACTGGCGGCGGATCACCCGGGTTTCCGTGGTCGTCCGCGTGCTCGCCTGACGGGTTTCAGGCGTTGCCGCGCGGCGCACAACCCGTGGCTCGGAACGCGTGGTGGCAGAAGGAACGGAAGAGCGCTGTTTGACCACCCGGGTCCTCGTTGTGGCCTCGCCCGAGGTTGCCGCACGGGTGCGGGTTTGGGTTTGCGCGGGGGCCGGGCGTGCGGCCACCGTCCGCGTTGGCGCATCGGTCACAACCGGCACGTTTGGCTTGGGGGCCTTGGCAAAGGTGGGGCTGACGCCGCAGATCTGCTTGCGGCCCCGCGTCATGCGCGGAACCCAAGACACCGCGCCCTCAAACCCGGCGCGCACGAAAACGCAGCCCTTGCTGTCAACGTATTGCGCGCCCTTGTAGCTGGCGGGCGGAAATTCCGCCGGGGTGCCCTTGGACTGGGCCTGCGCCATCGCGCCCGAAAAGAGAGATGCAACAACGGCGGCAGCCGAAAGTACACGTTTCAGCATCATGAATGCTCCCCAAAAATATCCAGCAAAGCTAAAGGATTAGCGGCAATGCGTAAAGGGACAAACCATTACTTGGTGCCGAACATCCGGTCTCCAGCGTCGCCCAGACCGGGCATGATATAGCCCAGATCGTTGAGCCGCTCGTCGAGCGCTGCGGTTACAATCGGCACGTCGGGATGCGCTTCTTTCATCCGCGCCACGCCCTCGGGTGCCGCCAAAAGGCAGAGAAAACGGATATTTACGGCACCTGCCTCCTTCAGCTTCGTGATCGCGGCTGCGCTGGAGTTGCCGGTGGCCAGCATCGGATCAACGGCAATGACCATCCGGTCGCCCAACTCGGCGGGCACCTTGAAGTAGTATTCGACCGGCTGAAGCGTCTCCTCATCGCGGTAGAGGCCAACAAAGCCGACGCGCGCGCTTGGAATCAGCTCCAGCACCCCGTCGAGCAGCCCGTTGCCCGCCCGGAGAATCGAGATCAGCGCCAGTTTCTTGCCGTCGAGGACCGGCGCGTCCATTTCCACCAGCGGCGTCTCGATCCGCTTGGTCGTCATCGGCAACTCGCGTGTGACCTCATAGGCCAGAAGCTGGCTGATCTCACGCAAGAGCTGACGGAACACCGCGGTTGGCGTTTCCTTCTCGCGCATCAAGCTCAGCTTGTGCTGCACCAGCGGGTGATCAACGACGGTCAGGTGCTTGGTCATGTCTTAAGCCTCTTCAGAATGTCTTCGCGGGTTTTCTCGTCACAGAAGGCGGCGGCCATCGCGTCTTCGTTCAGCGCGGCAAAGTCGCCCTCGTCCCAGCCGAACACCTCGTTCAGCTTTTCGTATTCCCGCGTCATCGTGGTGTGAAAGAACGGCGGGTCATCGGTGCTCACCGTCACCGCGACCCCGTTTTCGCGCAGTTTCTCGATCGGGTGGTCGTGCCAGTGGCGGAAGACGCCAAGCGCGATGTTGGAGCCGGGGCAGACCTCCAGCGTGATGCCGTTTTCCGCGAGCCGTTCCATCAGCGGGCCATCATGATAGGCCGCCACGCCATGCCCGATCCGCTCGATGCCTTCAAGCTGGTCCAGCGTGGCACGCACCATCTCGGGGCCGCCCCACTCGCCTGCATGACAGGTGAGCCGCAGCCCAGCCTCGCGGGCACAGTCGAAGGCCCAGGCATAATCGCCCGGCTTGCCCACCGTCTCCGCGCCCGCCATGCCGAAACCGGTGATGAAATCGCCTGCGCTCTCAGCGGCGCAGATCGCCGGGGCGCGGGCCTTTTCAGGGCCAAAATGGCGGATGCAGGTGATGATGCCTTTGAGCGTAATGCCCAGATCCTTCTCGGCCTCTTCGGCCACCTCGGCCATCGCCGCACAATACTCCCACCAGGCCTTCACATCGCCGCCGCCGCAGAAATCGGGCGACAGGAAGGTTTCGGCGTAGATCACTCCGTGCTCGGCGCATTGCTCCAGCACGACACGGGTGAGGCGGGCATAGTCCTCGGGCGTGGTCAGCACGGAAGTTGCCGCCTCGTAGACCTTCAGGAACTCCGCAAAATTCGCGTAGGCGTAATTGCCTTGCTCGTCGAAGATGCCGCCGATGTCGGCCTTCTTCTCCTTGGCGAGGGAGCGGATGAACTCCGGCGGCGCGGCGCCTTCGAGATGCAGGTGCAGCTCTGTCTTAGGCAGTTGTTTCCAGCTCACAAAAAGCTCCTCCCCGGCCCCTTCGCCGGTACGTTCAGATGCGCCGCCACGGAGGCCGCTACATCGACAAAGCCGCAATGGCCGATTTCGCCCGCGCCCCTGCCCGCGATCACCACCGGCACCCGCTCGCGGGTGTGGTCGGTGCCGCGCCACGTTGGGTCATTGCCGTGATCGGCGGTGAACACCATCATGTCGCCCTCGCGCAACTTGGCGAGGATCGGTGGCAGGCAAGCGTCAAACCACTCCAGCGCGCGGGCATAGCCCGAAACGTCGCGGCGGTGGCCATAGAGGCTGTCGAACTCGACGAAATTGGCGAAGGTGAGCGAGCCCTCTTCGGCCTCGTCCACAAGCCGCGAAAGGTGCTCCATCAGCACGGCGTCATCGCCCTTCACCACGTCATCAATGCCGTGACCGGCGAAGATATCCTTGATCTTGCCCACCGCATGCACCTTGCGGCCCGCGTCCTGCACCCAGTTGCACAGGGTCGGCTCGGGCGGGGCGATGGCAAAGTCGCGGCGGTTGGTTGTGCGGGTGAAGCCCTCTTCGGGCGAACCCACGAAGGGGCGTGCGATGACGCGGCCAACCTTCATCGCGTGCATGGTCGGGGCGATCTCTTGGCAGAGGTCCAGCAGCCGCTCCAGCCCGAAGCGCTCTTCATGGGCGGCGATTTGGAGCACCGAGTCGGCAGAGGTGTAGACGATGGGCCAGCCTGTCGCCATGTGGCGGGCGCCCTCTTCTTCAAGGATGACCGTGCCGCTGGAGTGCCGGTTGCCAAGCGTCCCGCCCGTGCCCGCCATCGAGGCCAGCGCATCGAGGATGTATTGCGGAAAGGCCGGATCTTCATCTGGGAAGTAGTGCCAATCCCACGGCACCGGCACGCCTGCCAGCTCCCAATGGCCTGAGGGCGTATCCTTTCCCGGTGAAATCTCGGTGGCGCAGCCCCAGAGGCCCGTTGGGTGCCCGGTCGGGCCCTCGCCCACGACGCCGCTGGCCAGAGCGACGGCATCAGCCAGCCCCAGCCCGTCGAGCACCGGCATCTTCAGCGGGCCGCTGCGGCCTTCTTCTGCGCGGCCCTCGGCACAGGCCTGCATGATATGGCCCAGCGTGTTGGAGCCTTCATCGCCGAAGTCCGCCGCATCAGGCGCACCGCCGCAGCCTACGGAATCCATCACAACCAGAAAGGCTCGCGGCATTTACTCCACCCGTCCAAGCACCAGCTTGGGAGGGTTTACCGGGGTCTCGCTCAATTTGAAAGCCGCACGCACCCAAGGCTCAAACGCCTCCACCTCGCTGCGGCGGGCGGCATGGATGCGGGCCAGCGGGCGCTCTTTGTCGACCCGGTCGCCGATTTGCGCAATCTGGCTGAGGCCGACGGAGGGATTGATCCGGTCGCGCGCGCGCTTTCGCCCGCCGCCCATGGCCACCACGGCAAGGCCAAGCGCTTCGGTGTCAATCGCCTCGACGTAGCCCTCGCCTTCGGGCCGCACGCGGGCGGTTGCCGGGGCGGCGGGCAGCCTGTCGCGCCAACGGCCAAGGAAGTCGCTCGGCCCGCCCATCGCGGCGACCATCCGGCCCATCCGCTCTGCGGCCTCGCCGGAGCGGATTTTGTCGAGCACCATATCGGCACCGTCGAAGGCGTTTTTCGTCACCCCCACCATCGCCAGCAATTCGCCGCCCAATTTGGCCGTCAGGTGGCTGAGAGGCCCGGATGCGCCTGAGCCGGTGAGCGTGTCCATCACCTCTGTTACCTCGACCGCATTGCCTGCCGAGCGGACAAGCGGCTGGCTCATGTCGGTGATAAGCGCCCGGGTCGGGCAACCTGCCCCATTTGCGGTTTCCACCAGCGAGCGCGCCAACTTGCGGGCCTCGGCCGGCGTTTTCATGAAGGCTCCAGCGCCGCATTTGACATCCAGCACCAACCCTCCCAGCCCGGCAGCCAGCTTTTTGGCGAGGATCGAGGCGGTGATCAGATCCAGGCTTTCCACGGTGCCCGTCACATCGCGCACCGCGTAGAGCCGCTTGTCGGCGGGGGCGATATCCACCGAGGCAGAGGCAATGGCGCAGCCAACCTCGCGGGTGATCTTTTGCAGCTTGTCGATCGGGATTTCAGCGCTGAAGCCCGGGATCGCCTCCAGTTTGTCGAGCGTGCCGCCGGTGTGGCCCAGCCCGCGGCCCGAGATCATCGGCACGTACACCCCGCAGGCGGCCAGCGCGGGGGCGAGCACGAGGCTGACGCAGTCGCCCACGCCGCCGGTGGAATGTTTGTCGACCACCGGGCCGTCGAGATCCCACTGGAGCACCTCGCCCGAGTCGCGCATGGCAAGGGTCAAAGCCACCCGCGCCTCGGCGCTCAGGGGGGCGTGGCAGACGCCCATTGCAAAGGCCCCCACCTGCGCGTCGCTTACGCGTTCATCCGCGAGCGCATAGGCAAACCAGTCAACCGCCTCCGGGCTCAGGGTTTCGCCCTTTCGCAGGGCATGCAGAACCTTTCGGGCGTCCATGCTCAGGCCTTGTTATCCGGCGTGTTCACCAGATGGCCCGCGCCGAAGGCACCGGGCAGCAGGGCCCCGACCGTGGTTTCCAGAACCTCGCCACGGGTGGTGGCCAGCGTTACCTTCACATCCATTTCGGCAAATTCGGCCAGTTTCTGGCGGCAGCCGCCGCAGGGGGGCACGGGGGCGGGGCTATCGGCAATCACCGCCACTTCGGCGATCTTACTGTCGCCGCCAAGCACCATCGCCGCAATTGCGCCCGCCTCGGCGCAGGTGCCTTCCGGATAGGCCACGTTTTCGACGTTCACACCGCAAAACACTGTGCCACTCTCGGCCCGGATCGCCGCGCCGACCTTGAATTGCGAGTAAGGGGCGTAAGCCTTTTCGCGCGCATTTCGCGCCGCATCGACCAGATTCATCACCCTCTCCGTTTACATTGGCGCCTGCCCGCCCGGCCCACTGGCCGCTCATTGCACGCACATTGTGCTTTCAAACCGCAAAATTCGGCCCGACCCGATAGGCGCGGTCTTCTCTCATGCACCCTTGGCCCTTGGGTCGCACACGACTGCCTCGCACCGCAATACAGTAAAACACTGGCCTTCGAGGATCGGCCAAGCATGGGGCGAGATGCCCGGATTGACCAAGACGTTTTTAACCGGTTCGAGAACGTGGTGAAACAGGAAATTGCAAAATGCAAAAGTCTTGTGACATAGTGGGGCGCGGGCAGGCCACGGGCTTGAACGCGGGTTGGTTTTGTGCCATTCCGCGCTAACCAGATGGTTTAACGTTAAACCACTTCCGGGAGGCCCCATGAACGACACGCCCGATAGCCCGGCAGAAAGCGCCGCGCTGCTCTACCACGCCAATCCGAAACCCGGAAAGCTGGAGGTGCGGGCGACCAAGCCGCTGGCCAACGGGCGCGACCTGTCACTCGCCTATTCACCGGGCGTGGCCGAGGCCTGCACCGCCATCTCCGAAAACAACGCGCTCGCCACCCGCTACACCGCGCGGGGCAACCTTGTGGCCGTCGTCTCCAATGGCACCGCCGTGCTGGGGCTGGGCAACATCGGCGCGCTGGCCTCCAAGCCGGTGATGGAGGGCAAAGCGGTGCTCTTCAAGAAGTTCGCCAACATCGACTGCTTCGACATTGAGGTCGACGAGACCGACCCCGAGAAGCTGGCCGATATCGTCTGCGCGCTTGAGCCTACCTTTGGCGCGATCAACCTTGAAGACATCAAGGCCCCCGATTGCTTTATCGTGGAAAAGATCTGCCGTGAGCGGATGAACATTCCGGTGTTCCACGACGACCAGCACGGCACCGCCATCGTCGTCGGTGCGGCGGCCACAAACGCGCTGCACCTTGCGGGCAAGGATTGGGGCGACATCAAGGTGGTTTCCACCGGCGGCGGCGCGGCGGGCATCGCCTGCCTCAACATGCTGCTCAAGCTGGGCGTGAAGCGCGAGAACGTCTGGCTCTGCGATATTGCCGGCCTCGTTTACGAGGGCCGTGAGGAAGAGATGACGCCGCAAAAGGCCGCTTTTGCGCAGGGCTCCTCCCCCGCCACGCTGGGCGATGTGATTGAAGGTGCTGATCTCTTTCTCGGGCTCTCCGGCCCCGGTGTGTTGAAGCCCGAGATGGCAGCGAAGATGGCTGAAAAGCCGATCATCTTCGCTCTCGCCAACCCCACGCCCGAAATCCTGCCCGACCTCGTGCGCGAGGTGGCCCCCGGCGCGATCATCGCCACCGGGCGCAGCGACTACCCGAACCAGGTCAACAACGTCCTGTGCTTTCCGTTCATTTTCCGGGGCGCGTTGGATTGCGGCGCAACCGAGATCAACGACGCCATGCAACTGGGATGCATCGAGGGTATCGCCGCGCTGGCCCGTGCTACCACCTCCGCCGAGGCGGCCGCGGCCTACAAGGGCGAGCAGCTTACCTTCGGGCCTGAGTACTTGATCCCCAAGCCCTTTGATCCGCGCCTGATGGGGGTGGTCGCCACAGCCGTGGCCAGGGCCGCCTGCGAAAGCGGCGTGGCTGCCCGCCCGATCGAGGATTTTGACGCTTACAAGGCCACGCTCGATCGTTCTGTGTTCAAGTCCGCCCTGCTCATGCGCCCGGTCTTCGAGGCCGCTGCGCAGGCCGAGCGCAAGATCGTCTTTGCCGAGGGCGAGGATGAGCGCGTGCTGCGGGCCGCCGATGCGATGCTTGAGCAAACCACCGATCTGCCCATTCTCATCGGTCGCCCCGAGGTGGTTGAGGCGCGGTGCGAGCGGGCGGGGCTGAAGATACGCCCGGGCCGCGACTTCGAACTGGTGAACCCCGAGAACGACCCGCGCTACCGCGATTACTGGGAAACC
Organism: Oceanicola sp. D3; assembly: GCF_006351965.1. NCBI lineage: Bacteria > Pseudomonadati > Pseudomonadota > Alphaproteobacteria > Rhodobacterales > Roseobacteraceae > Oceanicola > Oceanicola sp. D3. Next base: position 981,507 of record NZ_CP040932.1, on the reverse strand, counting down.
TACCACACCCTGATGGCGCGGCGCGGCGTCACCCCCGACCTTGCCCGCGCGGTGATGCGCACCAATACCACCGCGATTGCCGGGGTGATGGTGCATCGCGGCGAGGCCGACAGCATGATTTGCGGCACCTTTGGCCAGTTTCTCTGGCACCTCAACTACGTCCGCCAGATTCTTGCCGACAAGGCGCACCACCCGGTGGCCGCGCTTTCGCTGATGATTCTGGAAGACGGACCACTGTTCATCGCCGATACGCAGGTGCACCAGTTTCCGAAGCCGCATGAAATCTGCGAAACGGTGATTGGCGCGGCCCGGCATGTGCGGCGCTTCGGGCTGGAGCCGAAGATAGCGCTTTGCTCGCACAGCCAGTTTGGCAACCTCGACAGTGAGGGCGGGCGCCGGATGCGCGAGGCGCTGGAGATGCTCGACGACCGCGACCTCGACTTTGCCTATGAAGGCGAGATGCATGTGGATTCTGCGCTAGACCCCGATTTGCGCGCCCGCCACCTGCCCGCCGCCCGCTTCGACGGGGCGGCCAATGTGCTGATCTTCTCGTCCGCCGATGCCGCCTCGGCGGTGCGCAACATCCTGAAGATGCGCGCTGGCGGGCTGGAGGTGGGGCCGATCCTGATGGGCATGGGCAACCGCACCCATATCGTGACGCCGTCGATCACCGCGCGCGGGCTGCTCAATATGTCGGCGCTGGCCGGCACGCCGGTGGGGCACTACAGCTAGAGGCCGATAGCCCGCCGGGTCACTTCTTGCGGGTGGTCAGCACGCCCTCAAGCCCGTTCCCCTTGGGCCCGAGCTTCACCCGATTGCCGCGCAGGGTGACGAGCACGCATTCTTCGCGCCCGCTGGCGCTCATGCCGCCCGGCTTGCCCTTGATGCACAGCCGCGGGCCCTTTACCCGCCAGCGGATCGCCTCAGGCCGAGGCCGCCCGCCGCGCGTTTCTTGCCCGATACCGGTGCCATCCGGGTTGAGGCTGAAAAGGATGGTCTCCTCCCCCCGACCTTCGAAATAGAGCACTTTGCCAGACAGCTGTGCGCGCAGGTCTGAGGCGCTGGCAGCGCCGCTCGTGCTGAGGAGCGCCACGATGAGAGCCGCAATTCCACGCATTTTCTGAACTCCTCGCCAATCCTCACCGGCTTAGCGGCCACGCCCGGGCTAGGCAAGGCGGCGGCTCGGAGCCGGGCGACCGGGCCTAGAACGTTCTTCATATTCGGCTCACGCGCCGTGGCGCCATTACAAGGCGGTCTTCCAAGGAAAATGTCGTCGCGCCCCGTCAATTGGGGGGCAGATAAGAAACCACCCGCGCTGCAGGGGCAACGCGGGTGGTCCGGCCCAAACCTGGGGGGCAAAGGCCGGCTTTCCAGGGCGTCTGCTAAGCCCTAGAAAAACGTGGCCAGCACCGCCGCCTCCCGGCAGCTTGCGACTGGCGCGTTCAATTTCATTGTCAGTTCCGGAAACAGCTGCGCCGCCTCCTGAGATCCGGCGTCCAGCCGGAACTCGGGCGTTTCAGGGTTGAGGTAGAGGCTTTCGGCCAGCAGCCCATTGGCCACCAGCGAAACATGCTCGGCGCAGGCCAAGTGGTGATAGCGGATAGACGGCACCTCGCGGTCCACCCGCACCCCTTTGCCGTTCACAAGCCCCGTGGCCGCCGCAAGGCATCGCTCGGCGCCCACCACCATCTCTGCGGGGCAACCGCGCAACTCCACCCGATGCTGCGGGGACAGGTATGTGTCGCGGAACGGCAGCCCGTTGCCGAAGCTGTTGCGTGCGATGCGGATGGGCCTCCACTTGTCGAAAGCCGGATGGGAGGGAATCTCGACTTTTCGGGACGAGGACCAGAGCACCTCGTGGGCCCGGCCATCCGCATCGCACACCCAGTCGCCCACGCCGATCTCTCCGACCGGGCAGTAGCCGCTTGGAGTTAGAATCACCGTATCGGGGCCAAAGCAGATCGGGGTGAACACCTCGTATGGCGTGTCGTCGATATCAACGATCAGCGCGATCGCACCCAACACGTTTGGCTCACCGTCGGGATAGTGGAAGTAAGTGTTACCCCCAGCCTCAAACACGACTACGTCGCTCTTGGCGCCAAGCGGCACGATGATGAGGCCCGCATCAATGCCAGGCTGAACCGTGCCACTGCCGATGTAGTTGATCGGATCGCCGTTGTAGGTGGCCGTCCCATCGTCGATGTCACCCAGAAAACCGTCGTCATCTTCCAGCGTCCCGGTCTGGCTCCCGCCGAACCCGTTGAGCAAAATCGTTTGCCCGCCAAACAGATCAGTTCCGGCCAGAGACCCGATGTATTCGGTCACATTGATGTCTGCTGTTGCCATAGCTTGGCCCCCGTCTGTCTAGGTGCCCCCACCCAGAACTCGCTAAAGTTGAATCAACGATTACGAATAAAATCAGGGGATGCCGAGTCCTCAACTTTGGGATGAGTAAATTTTTGCCAATTGCCCCTAGGAAGAGATCGTAAGGAGAGGAAACCGGGCTTGGACAGGGAAAATCTTCGCAGCGATTGTTTAGTAAATTGACTCAATGCGCACCCCAGCGACCCACTGTGGCCAGATAGGCAGGGCACGAATCTGGCCCAAATCAAAACTCCCGCGGGATGTGTCAAATCATGTGTGCTTCCTGCAACCTCGGCGGAAGACCGCCACCCCCTGCCGGCATCAGGCGATTTTCTGCGTAGCGCAGGGGCGAGTGGCGGCGCGGCGCAGGCGAGGGCTGGTTTCGCGCCATGCTGGCAGAGAATCAGCGCGCCACCTGCCGGGGGCGAACTCGATCTGCCAGAAATTTGCAAACCCGCGCAGAAGCCCCAAGCGGGCAGCGAAGTTTCCCGGGTTTTGCAAATATTTGCAGCCTGGATTCGCCAAAAATGCAAACCTTATGAGCCATTCTGCCGCGCCCCACACCAGAACGCTTGCCAGAAGCGCACACGGCTCCCTAAGAGGAAGCCGGAGGAGGAGTCACATGGCATATAAAGACGTCTACGCTGCTTGGCAGGCGGACCCGGAGAAGTTCTGGATGGAGGCCGCCGAGGCCATCGACTGGGACGAGAAGCCAAGCAAGGCGCTCTTCGAGAAGGGCGAGCACATGTTCGAGTGGTTCGCCGATGCTCGCGTGAATACCTGCTGGAATGCGGTGGACCGGCACGTCGAAGCCGGGCGCGGGCCGCAATATGCCATCATCCACGACAGCCCGATCACCGGGCGCACTCACAAGATCACCTACTCCGAGCTGCGCAACCGCGTTGCCACCCTCGCCGGAGCGCTGCGGGCCAAGGGCGTCGAAAAGGGTGACGTGGTGATCATCTACATGCCGATGGTGCCCGAGGCGCTCGAGGCCATGCTGGCATGCGCCCGTCTTGGCGCGATTCACTCGGTCGTCTTCGGTGGTTTCGCGGCCAACGAGCTTGCGGTGCGCATCGACGACGCCAAGCCCAAGGCCATCCTCGCCTCCTCCTGCGGCATCGAGCCGGGGCGGATCGTGCACTACAAGCCGCTGCTGGACGACGCGATTGAGCAATCGACCCACAAGCCCGAGTTCTGCGTGATTCACCAGCGCGAACAGGAAGTGGCCCATATGATCGAGGGGCGCGATTTTGGCTGGCACTCGTTCCAGTACGGCGCGACCCCTGCCGAATGCGTGCCGGTTGAGGGCAACCACCCGGCCTATATCCTCTACACCTCCGGCACGACCGGCCAGCCCAAGGGCGTGGTGCGCCACACGGCCGGGCATATCGTGGCGCTGAACTGGACGATGAAGAACATCTACAACGTCGATCCGGGTGATGTGTTCTGGGCGGCCTCCGATGTGGGCTGGGTCGTGGGCCATAGCTACATCTGTTACGGGCCGCTGATTCACGGCAACACCACTGTTGTCTTTGAGGGCAAGCCGGTGGGCACGCCGGATGCCGGCACCTTCTGGCGGGTGATTTCCGAGCATAAGGTCAAGAGCTTCTTCACCGCCCCCACCGCCTTCCGCGCCGTGAAGCGCGAAGACCCGACGGGGGAGCTTGTCGCCAAGTATGACCTGAGCTGCCTCAACGCCATCTACCTCGCCGGCGAGCGCGCCGATCCCGACACCATCGAATGGACCCAGCGCACCACCGGCAAGCCCGTCTATGACCACTGGTGGCAAACCGAGACAGGCTGGACCATCGCCGGCAACCCGGTGGGGATCGAGGCGCTACCGGTCAAGCTGGGCTCGCCCACCGTGGCCATGCCCGGCTACGACGTGCAGATCCTCGACGAGGGCGGCCACCCGATGCCCACCGGCGAACTTGGCGCCATCGCCGTCAAGCTGCCCCTGCCGCCGGGCACCCTTCCCACGCTCTGGAATGCAGAGCCGCGCTTTCGCAAAAGCTACCTCGAGCACTTCCCGGGTTACTACGAAACCGGCGATGCCGGCATGATCGACGAAGACGGCTATCTTTATATCATGGCCCGCACCGATGACGTGATCAACGTCGCCGGGCACCGGCTTTCGACCGGTGCGATGGAAGAGGTGCTGGCCTCCCATCCCGACGTGGCCGAATGCGCCGTCATCGGCGTGAGCGACGCGCTGAAGGGCCAGCTACCCATGGGGTTCCTCTGCCTCAACGCGGGCACCAACAAGCCCCACGAAGAGGTCGTGAAGGAATGCATCGGCCTCGTGCGCTCGAAGATCGGCCCGGTTGCCGCCTTCAAGCTCGCCTGCGTGGTCGACCGGCTGCCAAAAACCCGCTCGGGCAAGATTTTGCGGGGAACGATGGTGAGCATCGCCGATGGCAAGGACTACAAGATGCCCGCCACCATCGACGACCCCGCCATTCTCGACGAGATCAAGGAGGCGCTCTCCACGCTGGGTTACCCAGCGTAACAAGGCCATCAACGAGCGATGGGTCTGGAAAACCTGCCTTTAAAGACAAGTGGCTGCGCAGTTAGGGTTTGTTTAAAACCAGCGATCGTGCAACCTTTGCGGGAATCTCCGATCGACGGCTTTGCGCCACTTACGGCGGGGTCTCATCATGGCTGAAGACTGGCTGCCAGGCTCCGTGCCCTCGCCGGGCACAGAAAAAGCAAACAGCACCATTGAGCTGTTCTCACACGACATTCGCTCGGCTGTAGCCGATGTGCTCAGCGGGTTGAGGTTGGTTGACTTTTCCCAGCTTGATCCAGCCACTGCGGCCCAGCTTCAGCGCGTTTCGACTGCTGGAGAAAGCCTTGCCCGGCTGCTGGACAGCGCCCTGCGCCAGTTTGGAGAGGGCGGGCTGACGATGCCAGAGCGCGATCCGGCGCAGGAGCCGGTGCCCCTGCTGGCGGTGATGCGCAACCTTGAACGCCGCTGGGCCGGTCACGCCCGCGAGCTTTCCATGGCGCTGCGCCTCGATATCGCCGCCGACCTGCCCACAGTGCTGCACCTCGACGCCGGGGCACTCGACAGGGTGCTGGCCAACCTGCTTTCGAACGCGTTCAAATATGCCGATTGGGGCGAGGTGGTGCTTTCTGTCGACATGCGCTCCGGCGATGAGCTGCGCTTCCGCGTGCGCGATCAGGGGCCCGGATTTTCTGACGCGGCGCTGGCAAGGCTGTTTGAGCGCGGCGGCAGGCCCGGTGGGCAGACCAAGCCGGGCAGCGGGCTGGGGATGCACATTGCCAAGGAGATCGCCACCCGGTTGGGCGGGCAGCTTCAGGTTTCGAACTCCAGTGAAGGCGGGGCTGAAGTTTCGTTGTTGCTGCCACGTCAATCTTGGGCATGGCACCCCTCTGCCGGGGCCGACCTTGCAAGCGCCGATGCGCCACCGACGCTGCCCGATCTGTCGGGCCTCACCGCGCTGGTGGCGGAGGACAACGCCACCAACCAGCTGCTCTTCACCCAGATGCTCGACCACCTCGGCGCAGCGTGGAAGCTGGCCCCGGATGGTGCAGAAGCCCTGCGCCTGCTGTCGGGCGGCGGGTTTGACTTTGCGCTGGTGGATATCGATATGCCCGAGCTTTCGGGCACCGAGGTGATCGCTCGCACCCGCGCGCTGAAGGGCGACACCCGGCTTATCCCCATGCTCGCCGTCACCGCCTATGTGCTGCAGGAACATCGCGAGAAGATCTATGATGCCGGGGCCGATGGGATCCTTGCCAAGCCGGTCGGCTCGTTGGCAGCCTTTGGCCAGTCCATAGCCACGCTGATGCTGCGCACCCGTGGCACCGCGCCGCGCCAGATTGAGGCTACGCCAGAGCCTCCCCGCAGCCATGAGGGCCCGCCGCCGGACTTTTGCCCGGAGCGGCTGGATCGGCTGATCGCAATTTCGGGCGATGATGGCGGGCGCGAATTTCTCAGCCGTCTGCACGCCGACCTTTGCCGCAGCCGCATCTCGCTGGCGCAGGCGGGGGCGATCGGAAACGCCGATGAGATCCGCGCTCAGACCCATGTGATCATCTCGCTCTCCGGTGCCGTTGGCGCCCTACCCCTGCAAGACCTTGCCAATCTCGCCAATGCCGCCGCGCATCGCGCCGAACCGTCTGAAAGCCTCGCCCGCACTCTGGTGGAGATTGACAGCCGCCTCGCCGGTCTGATCAAGAGTATCAGCGCCGAGATCTCCAGCCGCTTCGAGGGCGAACGCCCCACCAGGGAGGCCTCTGAATGACGCCCGTGCTGCTCATCGAAGACGTCGCGTCGATGCAGTTGGTGTATGAATCCGTGCTCAAGACGGCGGGCCACAGCGTGGAAAGCGCCTCAACCGCGGCAGACGGGTTGCAGAAATTCCGACAGCATAGGCCCGGAGTGGTGCTGGTGGACCTCATGCTGCCTGACCGCGACGGGCTGGAGCTGATCGAGGAGTTCATCGCCGCAGACCCGTTTACCCATGTGATCGTCATCACCGCCAATGGCTCGATCAACCGCGCGGTGGAAGCGATGCGCGCAGGGGCGTGGGAGTTTTTGGTCAAGCCTTTTGATGAGACCCGCCTGCTCGACGCGGTGTCGGGCGCCACGGCAGACCACGCCCGAGCCACCGGGCAGCACAATGGCAACGGCCATCTGACCGACCCGGCGCCGAGACTGCCTGCCGCCGAACAGACCGGCCTCATCGGCTCCTCCACACCGATGCGCGAGGTGATGCACAAGATCGGCTCGGTTTCGCGCTCCATGGCCACGGTGTTCATCTCGGGCGAAAGCGGCACGGGCAAGGAGCTCTGTGCCCGCGCGGTGCACGACACATCGTCCCGCGCCAATGGGCCTTTCATCGCGCTGAACTGCGGGGCCATTCCCGGCGACTTGCTGGAAAGCGAGGTGTTTGGCCACCTCAAGGGCAGCTTTACCGGCGCGCTGGCCGACAAACCGGGCGCTGCTGCGGCGGCGGACGGGGGCACGCTGTTTCTCGATGAAATCTGCGAGATGGACCTCGGGCTACAAACCAAGCTGCTGCGCTTTCTGCAAACCTCCACCATCCAGCCCGTCGGCTCCACCAAGCCGCGCAAGGTAAGCGTGCGCATCCTTTGCGCCACCAACCGCGACCCGCTTTCGGAAGTGCGTGCAGGGCGTTTTCGCGAGGATCTATATTATCGCCTTCACGTGGTTCCGCTCCACCTGCCGCCCCTGCGCGAGCGCGGGCGTGACGTGATCGAGATTGCCCACCATGCGCTGGCAGAATTTGCTGCCGAAGAGAACAAGCGCTTCTCCCGGATTTCGCCCGAGGTCGAAGAGCTTTTTTGCACGCTCGATTGGCCGGGCAACGTGCGGCAGTTGCTGAACGTGCTGCGCAATGTGGTGGTGCTGCATGATGCCGAAGAGGTGCAGCTTTCGATGCTGCCGATGGAGCTTCACCACGAGGTGGAAGCCCGGGCAGAAGCCGCGCGCGTTGCCCACCGGGACGCCGCCGAGCGCCCTGCCCCCGGCCCGGAGCTTGACGGGCTCATCGGCAAGCCAATGGCAGAAATCGAGCGCTTGGTGATCGAAGAGACCATCGCGCGGGAAGGCGGCTCTGTGCCTCGTGCCGCCCGTATCCTTCAGCTTTCGCCCTCAACGATCTATCGCAAGCGCGAAGGCTGGCAGAAGGACTAGCCTGCCCTCCGGGGGCCCTATTGCAAATCGCTGAAGGCCGCCTGCATCCGCTCCACCGCCTCGGCGACCCGTGCCCGAGGCGTGGCGATGTTGAAGCGCAGAAAACTCTCGCCGCCCTTGCCGAAGGTGTCGCCATGATTCACCGCGATCTTGCCGACCTTCTCCACCCGGCCTGTGAACTCTGCCTGCTCCATGCCAGTGCCGGAAAAATCGACCCAGCTGAGATAGGTCGCCTCCAGCGGCATCGAGGCAAGGCCGGGAATGGCTGAAATTCCCTCGTCGAAGACCTTTCGGTTGCCGTCCAGATAGGCACAGAGCGCGTCCACCCACTCTGCGCCCTCGGGCGAATAGGCGGCCTCGGCCATAAACAGGCCAAAGGAGTTGGGCGAGAGGCCCAGCGCCGCCATGCGGGTGGCAAAGCGCGCCCGCAGGCGCTCGTCGGGGATGATCACGTTGCCGGTGTGAGCACCGGCGATGTTGAAGGTTTTGGTGGTGGAACTCATCATCACCAGCCTGTCTTCGATGCCCTCGATCAGCGCCATAGGCGTGTGGTTTTGGCCGGGCATCAGCAGGTCGTGGTGGATTTCGTCCGACACAAGCACAAGGTCATGCCGCTTGGCGAAGGCGGCCACACCTTCCAGCTCGGCACGGGTCCAGACCCGGCCGCCGGGGTTGTGGGGCGAGCAGAGCACCAGCATCTTCTCGCGGCCTGTCATCTGCGCATCCCAAGCGTCGAAATCCATTTCGTAGCGCCCGTCGCGCAACGCCAGCGGGCATTCCACCACCTCGCGCCCTGCTGCTTTGATGACCCGCGCGAAGGCATGGTAGACCGGCGTCATCAGCACCACGCCATCCCCCGGCGCGGTGAAGGCATCGACGCAAAGCGCGGTGCCGTTGACCAACCCGTGGGTGGTGTGAATCCAGCTGTCTTCCACCTTCCAGCCATGACGCTCGGCCATCCACCAGCGGATTGCCTCAAGATAGCCGCTGTCGTCGCCGTAGTAGCCATAGAGCCCATGGGCCGCCATCTTCTCGACGGCGCCTTGAACGCAGGCGGGGGGGCGGAAATCCATGTCGGCCACCCACATCGGCAGGCCGGTATCGGCGGGCACGCCGTAGATCGCTTCCATCTTGTCCCATTTCGCGGAATGGGTGCCTCGGCGTTCGATGATCTCGTCGAAATTCATGGTGGCTCCTTGCTTCGTCGCGAAGCTAACGCAGCGCACGCCGGGTGCAACCCTTGTTGCGCCGCGCCCGCGCCTGTCCTAAATCCCCTCTCATGGCCCTGCGTGATATCCTCATCCACCCCGACCCCCGGCTCAAAAAGCCCGCCGACCCTGTGACCGCGTTCGACCGCGAGCTCCGGCGGCTGGCCGATGACATGTTAGAAACCATGTATGACGCTCCCGGCATCGGGCTGGCCGCACCGCAGATTGGCGAGATGCACCGGCTGCTGGTGATGGATTGCATCAAGGACGATGCCGAAGAGGCCCGCCCGATGGTGCTGATCAATCCGCAGATCGTGTGGTCATCGGAAGATCAGAACACCTATGAAGAGGGCTGCCTCTCGATTCCCGAGCAATATGCCGATGTCACCCGCCCGGCGGAGGTGAAGGTGCGCTGGCAGGGGCTTGATGGCGGTGAGCAGGAAGAGCAGTTCAGCGGGCTCTGGGCCACTTGCGTGCAGCACGAGATCGACCATCTGAACGGCAAGCTCTTCATTGATTATCTCGGCCCGATGAAGCGGCAGATGATCACCCGCAAGATGCAGAAGCTGAAGCGCGAGAAGGCCCGCGCTTGACCGTGCTGCCGATCGTCCAATGGCCGGACGACCGGCTAAAGGCCATCTGCGCGCCGGTGGGCGATGAAGACATGGCCGCGCTGGCCGCGGATATGCTGGAGACCATGTATGCCGCCCCGGGCCGTGGCCTTGCCGGGCCGCAGGTGGGCGTGCTGCGCCGAATCTTCGTGATGGATGCGGGCTGGAAGACGGGAGAGGCGACGCCGCGGGTGTGCCTTGACCCGGTTATCACGCCTCTGGGCGAGGAGATGGCGACGATGGAGGAAGGCTGCCTCTCCATCCCCGGACGTCCGGTGCAGGTAACACGGCCCGCGCGCATCCGGCTTGATTATCGCGATCTGGACGGCGACGCGCAGAGCGTGGAGCTTGAGGGGGCCGAGGCGGCGATTGCGCAGCACGAGGCCGACCATCTCGACGGCAGGCTCATCATCGACGGGCTTGAAGGGGAGGCGCAGGCATGAGCGCTCGCCCTTTCATCCCCTGGCCCGACAAGCGCCTGCAAACCGCTGCCGCTCCGGTGGGCGAGATCACCGACGAAATCCGCGCAATCTGGGATGACATGGTGGACACGATGGAGGCCATGCCCGGCTATGGCCTCGCCGCCCCGCAGATTGGGGTGATGCTGCGACTCGCAGTGGTGGATTGCTCCAAGGAACGCGGGCAGGCGGTGCGGCTGGCCGACCCCGAGATCACCATGCTGGGCGAAGAGCTATTCGACTGGGAAGAGGCGAGCCCGAATGTGCCGGGGATTTCGGCCAAGCTCTCGCGCCCGTCGCGGGTGGCGGTGGCCTATACCGACGAGAGCGGCGCGCGGGTGGAAAAGAAGTTTGAAGGCCTCTGGGCGACCAGCGTGCAACACCAGATTGACCATCTGGAGGGGCGGATGTTCTTTGACCGGTTGAGCCGGGTGAAGCGGCAGATGCTGTTGAAGAAGGCCGCCAAGCGGTAGCGGCGTGAGCGGTGGGTTTTACCCACCCTACCAGCGCTGGAAGAGTTTGAGCAGAGTCGGGGCCTGTCCCGACGTAGGGAGGGCGGAATGCGGATCATTTTCATGGGAACGCCAGAGTTTTCGGTGCCCGCGCTCAATGCGCTGCATGACGCGGGCCACGAGATTGCCTGCGTCTACACCCAGCCGCCTCGCCCCGCCGGACGCGGCAAGAAAGACAGGCCCTCACCCGTGCAGGCCCGCGCGGAGGCACTGGGGCTGGAGGTGCGCCACCCGGCCCGGCTGAAGGGCGCGGAGGAGCAGGAGGCTTTTGCAGCGCTGGGGGCCGATCTGGCCGTGGTGGTGGCCTACGGGTTGATCCTGCCGCAGGCGGTGCTGGATGCGCCGCGATTTGGCTGCATGAACATCCACGCCTCGCTGCTGCCGCGCTGGCGTGGGGCCGCGCCGATCCACCGGGCGGTGATGGCGGGGGATGCGGAGACGGGCGTGTGCATCATGCAGATGGAGGCAGGGCTGGATACCGGGCCGGTGCTGCTGCGCGAGAGCACGGCGATTGGGGCGGAGGAAACGACGGGCGATTTGCACGACAGGCTCAGCGAAATGGGCGCACGGCTGATCGTGAGCGCCGCCGAGCGCGCAGGCGCGCTGGAGCCGATACCACAGCCCGAGCTGGGCGTGAGCTATGCCGAGAAGATCGACAAGGCGGAGGCGGCAGTGGATTGGACCCGCTCGGCCAAAGAGGTCGACTGCCACATTCGCGGCCTCTCCCCCTTCCCCGGCGCCTGGACGGACGTGGACGGCGAGCGGGTGAAGCTGCTGCGCTCGCGGCTGGCCGAGGGCAGCGGCGCGCCGGGTGAGGTGCTGGGCGGCTTCACGGTGGCGTGCGGCAGCGGCGCGGTGGAGGTACTTCAGGCGCAACGACAGGGCAAAAGGCCAATGGAGGCCGCCGAACTCTTGCGCGGGCTGACGCTTCCGGGCAGGCTCGGGGCCTGATGTATATCGTTCTGCTTCTCATTGCCGGGGCCGCCGCCGGATTTGCCATCAACCGCGCCACAGAGCGCCGCTTCGATGACGAGGTGGCCGCGGTGATGGGCGCGGGCGTTGTGCTGCTGTGTTACCTTGGCCTGCTTATGCTGCCGCTGCTCTTCTTCGTGCTGAAATACCTGCTGATCCTTGCGGTCATCGCCGGAGCCGCCGCCGCGCTCTACTTCGTGGTGAAGAAACGCTAGACGGCAGCTGCGAAGAGCGGTCGCGCCGCAGGTGCAGGACCGCGATGAGCTGCGCTGCGCAACGGGGCTTTTCCCCGCCGCCCGGCCCGCCTACCATGGCACGACATTACAGCACCCACGGATTTGACCCGATGCGCATTGCCCTACGCTGCCTGCTCCTCAGCCTTGCCCTCCTGCTCACCCTCCCCGCCCCCATGGCCCGCGCACAGGAGGCCGGCGAGAGCCAGCCGACGGGCACCATCGGGGTGGAAGAAAGCCGCGAGCAGGATGCGGCCATCGCCCAGCGCATTCGTGCCATCCTGAGCGAGCTGGAGGGCTACCAGGATGTGACCGTGGCGGTGAAATCCGGCATCGTCACCCTGCGCGGCACCACGCTGGACGCCGCCAAGGCCCGTGCGCTGAATGATCTCGTGGCCCGGGTCGACGGTGTGGTTGCCATCGAGAACGAAGTGGTGGAAAGCACCGACGTCGTGGAGCGGCTCAACCCGGCGATGGAGCGCTTTCAGGAGCGCATCGGCCAGATGATCGCCTGGGCTCCACTGCTGATCATCGCCTTCGGCGCCTTCCTCATCGTCGCCTTCATCGGGGTTCTGCTGGCCCGCATGAAGCAGCCGTGGGACCGGCTCGCGCCCAATGCCTTCATCGCCGACATCTACCGGATGCTGCTGCGGCTCGCCTTCGTAGTCGCCGGTATCGTGGTGGCGCTGGATATCCTCAACGCCACCGCTCTGCTGGGCACCATCCTCGGTGCCGCCGGTATCATCGGTCTGGCCATCGGTTTTGCTGTGAAGGACACGGTGGAGAACTTCATCGCCTCGATCATGCTCTCGATCCGCCAGCCGTTCCGGCCCAATGACGCCATCGAGATCAACGGCGACGAGGGCAAGGTGATCCGCCTGACCAGCCGTGCCACGATCATCCTCAGCTGGGACGGCAACCACATCCGCATTCCCAACTCCACGGTGTTCAAGAGCCGGATCGTGAACTTCTCGCGCAACCGCGAACGGCGCGTGCTCTTCGAGATCGGTTTTGAGGGCGACATGGACATGGAGGCGGTGCGCCTCATCGCCGAACAGACGGTGCAGGCACTGCCCTTCATCCTCGAAACCCCGGCCGCCAAGACATGGATCGACCGTATTTCGGATGCGGGCATCATCCTGACCTGCACCGGCTGGATCGACCAGACGGAAACCTCGCTGCTGCTGGCCAAGGGCGAGGCGCTGCGGCAGGTCAAGGGCGCGCTGGAGGCCCATGGGCTGACCGTGCCAGACACCACCTATCGCCTGCGCCTCGATCCGCCCATCGGTGCCCTGCCCGCCGCCGCACCGGGCGAGGCAGAGCGCACGCCCGTGGCCACCCCGCAAGAGCCCACCGCGCCCGCGCCCGCCCCGGTGACCGAGTTCGCCGAAGTCGCCGCGACGGAGGAAAAGGAACTGGAAGCGATGGTGGAGGCGGAGCGCGCCGAGGAAGGACACGAGGACGACCTGCTGGATCACAGCACGAAGGTGGAATAAGCCGCATTTTCCCACGCCGGGGGGCTTGCGCAGCGGCGCGAGACTCAGTAGGAACCCCCTCGCTGTTGGGGTGTAGCCAAGCGGTAAGGCAGCGGTTTTTGGTACCGTGTACCGTAGGTTCGAATCCTACCACCCCAGCCAGCAGCCCCCTTGCATAGCATTGCACTACGGTGCCCAAGGCAGCGCCCCTCTTTCAGAGACGTTTATAGCAACCGGATGGCGTGAGCATGACTGCGCCGCGCAACTGCTTATGGGCGGTACGACAGATGCCAGCCCGGGCATCTTGTTTGCGTCCACCTGAGCCAACGCCACTCATGGGTTTGGCTGGCGATGGCCACCCTTCATCGCCTCCGCTTGGTAGCTGCTCCCGTTCCGCTTTTGCATCACAAGCGCGCCGGTTCTTGCTGTCGCAGACCACTTCCAGCGAGTGCCCCGGACGCGCCCTGCCCACTGCATGGCCCTACCGTGCTCGGTGGCGCACCGGTTTTCCGACCGCCACCGAGCACATTCCATCAGGCCGGCGTGGCTGCCATGGCGGCTTTCGCTCTTAGGTCCGTTTTGCGGAACATCACGAAATAGAACACCGGGGCCGCGATCAGGGTGAGGACCGAGGCGAAGGCGAGGCCGCCCATGATGGTTGCCGCCATGGATTGGAAGAAAGCGTCGGTCAGGAGTGGCAACATGCCAAGGATCGTCGTTGCCGCCGCAAGGAAGACAGGCCTCAGTCGCGAGGTGGATGCGGAGACGATGGCGTCCTTCAGTGGCATGGCGGGGTTGTCTTCACGGGTCAGGTCGATTTCTTCAACCAGAACGATGCCATTCTTGATCAGCATGCCGGAGAGCGACAGGAGCCCAAGCAAGGCGGTGAAGGTGAAGGGCAGACCCGAGCCCAGAAGCGCGAGGCTCACACCATTGACCCCCATCGGCACCAACAGCCAGATGATGAGCGGCTGACGCAGCGCGTTGAACAGGAGCACCGAGATCAGGATCATGATAATGGCGCTCAGAGGCAATTGGCTGCCGAGCGAAGCCTGCGCATCGGTGGAACTCTCCAGCTCCCCGCCCCACTCCATGCGGTAACCTTCGGGCAGGGTCATGGCCTCCACGGCATCCTGCACCTCTGCCTGCACCTGTGCTGCGGTCATCCCACGCGGTATGTCGGCACCCATGGTGATCACCTGCATGCGATCACGGCGGTGCAGCAGCGTATCCTGCGGCTCAAAGCGGAAGCCGTCGATCACCTGCTCCAGCGATACAAGCGTGTTGCCGCTTTCGGAGTAGATCGTGTGATCGGTCAGGGCGAGGTCGGCGTCACGGGGCGAGCGGATGACGATGGGGATCTGGCGGTCGCCTTCACGGAAGGTGCCCGCGTCGATGCCTTCGGTTGCAAATTGCAGCGTCTGAGTGATCTGGCTGCGAGAAATGCCGGCATCCTGAGCCCGGTCCTCGGCATAGATCGGGCGCAGCACCAGCTCGCGTTCTCGCCAGTCCTGACGCAGAGCAACGACGTTGTCGGAGGCGGCCTTCATCCGCGCCATCGCCTCATCGGCAAGGTCGCGGAGCACATTGGGATCACGGCCGGAGAAGCGCACCTCGATGGGCGCACCGCCGCCGGGGCCAAAGGCCAGCCGCTTCACCCGGAACTCGCCTTGCGGAAGCGCTTCAGTGGCAAAGGCTTCGAGCTCGTCCATCTCGTCTTCGATCACGTCAAGCGAAGAAACACGCACGATCAGTTGGCCGTAGCTCGGGTTCGGATCCTCCGACTGATAGGTCAGCATGAAACGCGAAGCCCCCTGACCGGTGAACGATGTCACCGCCTGCACGTCATCGCGCTCGGCCAGCCAATCTTCCATCACGGAGAGGTCGGCAGAGGTTTGGTGGATCGACGCGCCCTGCGGCAGCTTGTAGTCGACAAAGTAGAGCGGCGTGTTGCTGTCGGGGAAGAACTGCTGTTTGACTTGGCCGAAGAGCATATAGCACACCGCCGTCCCCCCGATCAGCGCGGCGATCACCAGCCAGCGCAGCTTGAGCGAGGCGCGTAGAACCGCCGCGTAGCCGCGAAACAGCGCACCATCATAGCCATCGCCGCCACCTGCAGCGCCGCGCTTGAAAAAGTAATGCCCCAAAAGCGGCGTCGCGCTGATGGCGAGCACCCACGAGAGCAGCAGCGAAATTGCAATCACAGCAAAGAGGGAGAACAGGAACTCGCCTGTAGCATCCGGCGAAAGCCCGATCCCGGCGAAGGCCATGATGCCAATCACCGTCGCGCCAAGCAGTGGGATTTGCGTTTTGCTGGCTGCCTCTGTCGCGGCCTCACGCGAGCTTTTGCCTTGCCGCATGGCGATCTGCATTCCCTCCGCCACAACAATGGCGTTGTCCACCAGCATCCCCATCGCAATGATCAGCGCACCGAGAGAGATCCGCTCCATCTCGATGGAGACAAGGTTCATGAAGAACAGCGTTCCCACCACGGTCAGCAACAGGGTAGAGCCCACGACAACCGCCGCGCGCCAGCCCATGAAGAGGGCCAGCACCACGACCACGATACCCACCGACATCGCGAGGTTTACGAGGAAGGCGTTGGAGGCCTCCTCAACCACCGTGTGTTGACGGTAGACCGATTGCACCTCGATCCCGAGGGGCAGGGTTTCGCGCAGTTCGGCGAGCCGCGCATCCACGCGCTTGCCGACCTCGACGATGTTTTCGGTGGCGATGCCGGCCACCCCCAGCGTGAAGGCATCCGTGCTGTTGTGGCGCACGATGAGCTCGGGGTTGGCTTCGGGGCCGCGATAGATATGCGCGAAGTCGGTGAGGTTGACGATTTGCCCGCTAACACCGAGGGAAAGCGCCGCAATCTCGGATACGCTGTCAGAGCCCTCGGGCCGCTGAACCAGCATGCGTCCGTCCGTGCTTTGCAGGGTGCCGCCATCGACGATCTCGTTGGCGCTGTTGACGGCCCCGAGGATCGCGGTGGGCGGAATACCCATTGTGGCGGTCAGCGCAGGGTCCGGCTCAATGTAGATCACCTCGTTGGGCACGCCCGAAAGGGCCACGTCCGATACGCCGTCCACCGTCAGCAGTTCGCGCCGCAGATAGGTGGAAAGCCGGTTGATCTCGGCGTCCGAATAGCCGGGCGCGGTGACCGCATAGTAAAGCCCGTAGACGTCGCCGAAACTGTCGTTGACGAAGGGCGCGGTGGCCCCAGAGGGCAGCGCCGCCTCCCCCACCCTGTTCCTGAGCTTGGTCCAGATCTGCGGCAGTTCCGAGCCGTCGTAGTTGTCTTTCATGTTCACCGTGATCCAAGACAGACCCGGCTGGTTCATCGACTCGATATCCTTGACCTCGCTCATCTTCTGGATTTGCGATTCAAGCGGCTCGGTGACCTCAAGCGCCACCTCTTCGGCCGAGGCGCCCGGATACTGGGTGACGACCACGGCGGTCTTGATGGTGAAGGCCGGATCTTCCAGACGGCCAAGCGATGCAAAGCCCCAGATGCCGCCCAGCAGACAGATCAGCATGACGATCCAAGTATAGACCGGCCGGTCTATGGAGGCGCGCGCGATATCCATGGGCTCAGTCTCCGAAACCGGTGAACCGACGCACTTGCGTGCCGTCGGCAAGCTGGTCACCACCGATGGCAACAACCTCCTGCCCGGGCTCCAGCCCGGCGGTTACGGCAACGGTGCCACGGTCGGTTGGTGTGATCTCCACGGGCGTGGCGGTGACAGTGCCCGTCTCGGCACCTGCGGGTTCGAAAACCATGACGCTGGTGCTGCGATCATTCTCTATCACGATCGCCGAGGCGGGCAGTTCGATGCGGCTGGCACCGGTGTTCAGAACCGCGTTGACCTTGGCCGAGGCGCCGGGGAGCACGGTGATGTCCTCAGGTGCGGCCATGCCGAGGGTCAGGCGATAGGTCTGGCCAACCTCCGCCGTCTCGGCGTTGAACTCGCGGATCTCCAGCGGGAACGTGCGCTCACTTGCGGGGAATTGTGCGGTGAGGGTGAGGTCTGGATCCTGTCCGGCACGTTGAAAAAGCGTCTCCGGCACGTCGATCTCGATCCTGAGATCCGACATGTCGTGCAGCCGCACCACGGGCGTGCCGGCATTGACGGTGGAAAAATTCGGCACCAGCCGGGCGGCCACGATGGCGTCAAAAGGCGCTTGCAAGGTGGCATTGCGCAACGAGCGTTCGGCATCCTGTTGCGCAATGTTGGCAAGGTCCACCTGCGTCTGCGCGTCTTCCAGATTGGTTTCCGTAACCGCCGAGCCAACGAGCTTCTGATACCGCTCCAAGGTGCGGGTGACTTGGGCAGCGCGGGCTTCGGCCTCGTCGAGCGCCAGTTGGAAGGGTTCGAGATCCATACGTGCAACCAGCCCGCCCTCCGGCACCGATGCGCCTTCTTCAACCGGAAACTCCACAACCTGACCCCCGACCTGAAAGGCCAGATCGACGGTTTCACGGGCCACGACCTTGCCGAAGAAGGCCCGACGCAGCTCACCCGCCCCGGCGGTCACCTCGGTGAGCTTGACGACAGGCGTTTCGGCGCGAGCCGGCGCGATGAAGGCCCCAAGGGCAACGGTCGTCGCAAGGGCTGCGAGCCCCAAATGGGTCAAAGCGTGCCGCCCGGCGACACGGGGCAAAGAGATCATCGGGAGGTTCCTTATTCAGTTGCCATTCGGCTGCCCGGTCGCTGCGAGGCAGAGTTGGCGCAGCGTGGCGAGTTGGGTTAAAAGATGGTCGCGGTCGCGCGCATTGAGGCCTGCCGCCTTGGACGCCCGTTGCAAAAGTTCTGACAGCGCGACCACGTCGAGCCCCCTGTCGTTCAGCGTAGCAGCATATGGCGCGAGGATTTCTGCAAACACGTCGCGAAATTGCTGGTGGGCGGCTTCCATGCCTTCTTTGCTGCTGTCATGGACGCCATCAACGAAGTCTTCGGCATTGGGCATCGCTGCAACCATGTCATAGCCTGCGACCACGGTTTGTTCGAAGACGAGGTCAAGCTGCTCACCCAGCGTGGACCGTGTTCGTCGGCCAGCTTCGATTCCGGCAAGAGCACGTTCGGTGAAGCTTCTGATCAGCGCGCGGAGGATGTCGCCCTTGTTTCGGAAGTGGTTGTAAAAAGTCTGGCGCGATACACCGGCCTCCTCGCAGAGGTCGCTCATACTGCTTCGCTTCACGCCATAGCGCGAGAACACCTGCAACGCGGCGTCGAGCAATGCTTGTTCAGCTTCGTTCATTCGGCACACCTAAACTATACCGTTCAGTACGTGGACAACTGAACTAAGATTGTCAAGCTGCTATCGAAGAGATCGATAAGGAATGGTGTGGATACAAAAATTCTGCCTTCCGATTGCGCGATCCGCTGATTGGAGCGGCATCGCGGCTCTCACCTGCCCCGATTCGAGGGAAAATAACCGCGCCACAGCCGGGCCAACGGCCAGACGGATAGAGGCAACCGAACGATCAGGTTGGTGTGGTGCCGATACAATTGCAGAGGTTAACGACGCACGCGGGTCGACGGTTCCACGACGACCGGCAATTTGCAGGCCGCCTCACTAGCCTCATCGCCCACAGGCCATAAAAGCGGAATCTGCTGAATCCGGACAGCAGTGCCGATCGAGTCATTATCGACTCGCCATTCATCGTGATTGCGTACCTAAGCACCTTACTGGAAGTCAGCGAAGATCCCGCCGTTATCACTCGCCTGCCGCGCTGCGCGACAATTCGTCGATGGCATCGGTTCGGATCGAGGTGATGTGCTTGCCCAGAACATCGTGGACCTGTTCCCAATCCCCGCGCTTCAACCCCTCAACGATGGCAACGTGCTGGTCAAAGCTGTCTTCGCGGCGCTGCTTGAAGCGGGCATTCAGCGCCGTGCGGATCGTGGCGATACGAGCTTCCACAAGGTGAAAGGCGTTCTGCACCAGGCCGTTGCCGCAATGGTCGAAGAACAGGTTATGAAACTCCGTATCGATCCGCACATAGCCAATCTCGTCACCCGCCTGCATCCGCTCGCGCATTCTGTCCAAGGCATCGTCCAGCGCGGTCAAAAACCCCTCCCGGTCGGCAGCCATGGACAACCGCAGCGCCTCGCGCTCAAGCATCAGTCGATAGTCGCAAATTTCCGCAACTTCCTCGCCGGTCGGGTTGAAAACGAAGCTGCCGCGCTTTGGCTTGATCGTCACCAGCCCGGTAAACTGCAAGGCATTCAGCGCATCGCGAACGGGTGAGCGGCTGACGCCGAATGCAGTGGCCAGCTTGTCTTCCGAGATGTTCTCACCAAAGGCAAACTGCCCGTCGATGATCGATGCGCGTATGCGCTCTACGACGATCTCCGTCAGCGTCTTGGGCTGTTCGATCTGCATCCCGGGTGTTGCAGGCATCTGGCGGGCTTTCCCTGTATCGTCGGCGGTTGGGAGGTTCTATCACGGAGCCCCCCACCGGTGAAGGAATCCGTGGTGAGCATGGCCTTGTTCAGTAGCGGGCGACGCTCTCGGTGGGCGCGGTTTGGGTGCCCAGCTGCGCGTCGCGGTCCTGCGCAGAGGCGCGGGCCGCGTCCACGAGGAAAGACACATCGTTGACCCCGGCGACCAGGTTGAAGCCCTTTTCGCGCAGGGTCGCCCAGTCGCGCCCACCGCCCGGCACCGTGGCCAGAAGCTTGCCAGCGCCCCGAACCTTGGCCTCCACCTCGGCAAAGGCCGCCTGTGGGCTCGCGTGATCCATATCCTCGATATGGCCCATGGTTGCGGCCAGGTCGTTCGGGCCAAGGAAAATTCCGTCGATCCCCTCGACGCCCGCGATCTCGGCCAGCGCGGCAACGCTTTCCGGGGTTTCGCATTGCACGAAGAGCAGCACATCGTCGTTTGCCGTCTGCACGGCATAGTCGGGACGGGTGCCATAATCGGAGCCGCGCACAATCGGCGCTGCATAGCCACGCCCTATGCCGCCCGCTCCGCGCTGCGGGTAGTGACAGGAGGCCGCGATGCGGGTTGCCTGCTCCACCGTGTTCACCATCGGCACGATGATCGACCGAAAGCCCCGGTCCATCGCCTTCTTCAAGGTCGTGTCAGAGCCGTCCGGCACGCGCAGGAGGGTCTCGCCACCCGCCGCTTCAACGGCCCGGGCCACGGCGACCCATGTTTCAAGGTCGCCGATGCCATGCTCGCCGTCGATCAGCACGGTGGGCCAGCCATGCCGCACGAGGATCTCCGCGATGTCGGGATGCCCCAGTTCGGCCCAGGCGGCGGTGACGAACTTGCCGGACAGCAGACGGGATTTTAGGGGGTTCATGTGCGATCTCCGATAGGGGCGTCGATAACCTTGCCCGGGTTGAGCAGCCCTGCCGGATCGAGCGCGGCCTTGATGCGGGCCATCAGCGCCAATTCCTCGGCCGAGCGGGTATAGGGTAGGTAGGGTTTCTTCAGCAGTCCAATACCATGTTCGGCAGACACGGTGCCGCCGAAGTCGCGCACCGTATCGTAAACGATAGCGCTGATCTGGCTCATCGGCTGGTCGGCGGCGGCGCGGTCAAGTGCCACGATGTGCAGGTTCCCGTCGCCGATATGCCCGTAATAGACGCTGAGCGCCTGCGGCATCGCCGCGGCCAGACGCGACCGGCAGGCATCGGCAAAGGCATCCATTGATGTGACCGGCAGGCCAATGTCGAAGGCGCAATGAGGGCCGAGCCGCGTCATGAACTCGCCGCAGGCATCGCGCACGTCCCAGAAGCGCTGTACATCCGACAAGCTCTGGCTGATGGCAGCATCCTCCAGCAAGCCAGCCTCATAGACCTTCTCGACCCATGACATGAAGCGCGGACCGTCAATCTCTTCTTCCAGCCCTTGGGTTTCGAGCAAGACATAGTAGGCGTGCTGCCCCTCCAATGGCGAGCGTGTGCCCACCGTCTCGGTCACCACCTGCCAGTAGTCGGGCCACATCACCTCAAAGGCCGACAGCATCGGCCCGAGCCCGCGCCGGGCCTCCGCCAGCAGTTTGACCACATCTTCGTAGGAACCGAGGCCACAAAGCGCCGCGTTTACGCAACCGGGCTTAGGGTGCATCCGCAACACCGCACGGGTGACGATGCCGAGCGTGCCCTCTGAGCCTATGAAGAGCTGTTTCAGATCATAGCCCGCGTTGTTCTTTAGCATCTTGTTCAGCCCGCTGACCAAGGTGCCGTCCGGCAGCACGTATTCGAGGCCGAGGATCATCTCACGGGTCATGCCGTAGCGGATCACCCGATTGCCGCCCGCATTGGTGCCGATATTGCCGCCAATCAGGCAGGAGCCGCGCGCGCCAAGGTCCAGCGGAATGAAGAACCCGGCCTCATCGGCGGCCTTTTGGATCACTTCCAGCGGGGTGCCCGCGCGCACTGTCATGGTGGCGCTGGCGGGGTCGATCTCTTCGATCCCCGAAAACCGCTCAAGCGAGATCATCACCGCGCCATCAATCGGGTGGGCCCCACCTGCCAGGCCGGTCAGCCCGCCTTGGGGCACCATGGGCACGCCCGCCTCGGAACAGTGCCGCACCGCCTCTGCTACAGCCTCGGGCGTATCCGGGCGGAGCACGGCCAGTGGAGTTACATCCGGAAGAAAAGAAGTGTCATGCAGATTGCGCGCCGGAATATCGTCGCCTGCCAGCAACGCCGGGCCCGGGAAGGCCTCGGCAAGGCGAGCGATGAAGGAGGCGGTGTCGAGCGGCATGGGAGTGCGATCCTTGAAATTGGGTGGACCGGCACGCGGGGGAGAGCCACGCGCCGGTCCCGTCAGGCCCTTGCGGGCTTAGTTGCGAATTTTGGCCAGCTCTTCGGACAGCCGGTCAAAGTTTTCCTTGCCGACGGAGTCCATCGAGGTCTCGTAGACGGGCGCCACCAGTTCGCGCAGCTTGGCCATTTCCTCGGCGGGCATTTCTGAGATTTCCATGCCTTCGGAGGTCAGCTTCTCGGCGGATTCACCCACAGCAGCGCGCGAGCGCTCGATCTGCGCGTCGCGGGCGCTTTCGGCACAGGATTGAATCAGCGCCTGCTCGTCGCCGTTTAGCCCTTCCCAGACACCCTTGTTCACCAGAACCGGGTTGGGCGAATAGGCGTGACGGGTGAGCGTGAGATACTTCTGCACCTCGTAAAATTTCGTCGCTTCGATCAGCGGCAGCGGGTTTTCCTGCCCGTCAACGGCGCCGGTTTCCAGCGCGGTGAACACCTCGCCAAAGGCCATCGGCACCGGGTTTGCACCCAGACGGCGGAAGGTGTCGAGGAAGATCGGGTTTTGCATCACGCGGAAGTTCAGCCCCTCGAAATCCGACACCGCCATGATCGGGTGCTTGGAGTTGGTGGCGTTGCGAAAGCCGTTTTCCCACATCGACAGCATCACGAGATCATGCTCAGGCATCTTCTCGGCGACATAGTCGAAGAACGGGCCGGTCATGATCGCATCAACCTCGGCGTCGTTCTCGAACATGAACGGCAGGGTGAACACGCCCAGCGCTGGTTCAATGCCCGCGATTGCAGCAGAGCCCGTCACCACCATCTCGATGGAGCCGGAGCGCGTGGCCTGCGTGGCATCGGCATCATCGCCGAGCTGGCCCGAGTAGAAGGCGCGCAGCTTCATGTTGCCGCCCGAGCCCTCTTCCATGCAGGCCGACATCGCCTCGATGCCGGTGGCAATCGGGTGATCCTTGGCCGCGCCGCTCGAGATTTTGAAAGTGTGGCTGCCGTATTCGGCGGCAAGCGCCGGGCTTGTCAGGGCCGTGGCAAATGCCAGAGCCGCGAGAGTCTTCAGTTTCATATCAGGTCTCCTCCTTGTTTATTCAGTCGAGAACGCGCTCAGCGCAGCCAATCCAGCGGCGTGAGAACGAGTTGCGGAAAGATCACCAGCAGCGCGAGCACGATAATCTGCGCAATGAGAAACGGCGCCGCGCCCTTGGCCACCTTATGCAGCGGCACGCCCGAGACCCCGGCCGAGACGCTGAGAACGATGCCAACGGGCGGTGTCACCAGGCCGATGGCGCAGTTGATGACGAAGAGCACGCCAAAGTAGATCGGGTCGATCCCCGCCTCCTCAACCACGGGCAGCAGCACCGGCGCGAGGATCAGGATCGTTGGCCCCATGTCGAGCATGGTGCCGATCATCAGCACGAGCGCCATGATGACGATCAGCAGCAGGGTTGGGCTGTCGACCAGCGGGCCGACGAGGTCGAGCACGATGCCCGACAGGTCCGCCAGTGTGATGAACCATGCCGTGGCCAAGGCGGTTGCCGCCAGCATCATCACCACGGCCGAGGTCAGCGCCGCGTCGCGGAACACGCGGAACAGCTGGCTCACCTTCAACTCGCGGTGCACCACCATGCCGACGAAGATGGCATAGACTGCGGCGATTACGGCGGCCTCTGTTGGGGTCACCACGCCAAAGCGGATGCCGCCGAGGATGATCACAGGCATGCCCAGCGACCACAGGGCCTTGCGGGTTTCGCGCAGGCGCACATCCCAGCCCTGCCTTGGCTGCGGCTGCACATTGTCGCGCCGCGCCACGATCAACCAGGCGACGATGGCACCAAGCCCCATCATCACGCCGGGCACGATGCCTGCCATGAACAACTGGGTGATCGAGAGGTTCGTGGCCACGGCAAAGATGATGTAGGCAATGGAGGGCGGAATGATCGGTGCGATAACACCGCCCGAGGCCATGAGCCCGACAGAGCGCGCCTCGTCATGCCCCGATTGTTTCATCATCGGCAGCATGATCGCGATCAGCGCCGCCGAGTCTGCCGCCGCCGACCCGGAGAGCGAGGCAAGGATGATCGCAGCAAAGATCGCCACCACGCCCAGCCCGCCGCGCACATGCCCGACGAAGGCCATGGCGAAGCCGATGATCCGTTTTGACATGCCGCCCGCGTTCATCAGCTCTCCGGCGAGCAGGAAGAACGGGATCGCCAGCAGAGAAAAGTTGTTCGCCCCGACGACCATGCGCTGCGAGATCACCTGCGCGTCAAACAGGTCCATGTGAAAGCCCATGACGGCGGCGCAGATCAGCAGGGCGAAGGCAACCGGAACGCCGATCGACAGGGTAATGGCGAGGGTAACGATGAAGAGGGCGAGGGTCATTCGGCCACACTCCGCTCCGAGGTCGGCAGGCCTTTCAGGCGGCCGGTCGCATAGCCCAGCATCCGCAGCCCGGCCATCAGGCCGATCAGAGAGGACATCGGGATCAGCACCCCGAACACCCAGAACATCGGCATCCGTGTGACCGGCGCGATGTTCGTTGCGTTGACGTGGAATTGCGCCAACGACCCCCAGAGCACCATGATGCAAACCGCCAGCACCAGCCCGTTGGCGACAGTCAGCAGTACGCGCCGCACCGGCTCGCTCACGCTCGTCACCACGAGGTCAAACCCCATGTGCATGTTGTGCCGCATGGCGACGATGGCCCCGAGGAAGATCAGCCAGACAAAGAAGAAGCGTGACAACTCCTCGCTGATGTCGATGCCCGACCCAAAGCCGTAGCGCAGCACCACATTTGCAAAGACCATGATAGTCATGCCCGCCAGCAGGAAGACGAGCACCACCTCCAGCGCCTTGAAGAAATAATCGACCAGTTTCACCGTCGCCCTCCCGCGATGCGAATGATTTCGCCCGTGGTATAGGGGGCGTCGAACAGCAGCCATTCCGCTGCCTGCGCCACCTCACCAGCGGTGCCCATGCGCCCCATGGGGATGCCCTCGGCAGCCTGCGCGCGCGCGTTGGGCGCGGTCATGATGGCGTCTTGTATAGGCGTGTCGATGATCCCCGGCGCCAGCGCGTTAACCCGCATATCAGGCGCAAAGTCTCGCGCCATGGCACGCGTCAGCGCCATGATCGCACCCTTGGACGCGCCGTAGGCGGCAAAGCCCGGCCCACCACCATTTTCGCCAGCGATGGATGAAATGTTGACGATACTGGCCGTCGGGTGCCCCACCCGCGCCTTGGCAAACGCCTGCGTAACCAGCATCAGCCCCACAAGGTTGACGTGGAAGACGGATTGAAGGTGGTCAGCGTCAAGCTCGGCCCAATCCATCCGCTGGCCCAGAATGCCCGCGTTGTTCACCAAATGCGTCACGCCATCCAGTCTTGCCGTAGCCACGGCGTCGGGGTCTGAAACGTCGATGATCGCAGTGCTGACCGCGTCTTCGCCAAGCTCCGCGCGTGCCGCGTCCAGCGCCGGGCCCGAGATGTCCCAGAGGATCGCCCGCGCGCCGCGTGCCACAACGGCTCGCGCGGTGGCCAGCCCGATGCCAGAGCCTGCGCCGGTGATGAGGACAACCGCCGTCATTCGCCGTGCCTGTGGGCAAAAGCCTGATGTCCGGCCAGGTCCACCACGTCGCAAAACTCTGCATAGCTGAGCGCCCCGGCGGTGGCCGGCCGGCCCTCGACCTTCAAGGCAGCCAAAGCGTCTTGCGTGGCGCGCGCCGCGGTAAAGAGCGCCGTCACCGCATACATGACAACGGCAAAGCCCATCTCCTGCACCTCGTCCGTGGTCAGCAGCGCGGCATCGGTGCCGTCGACAAGGCTCAAAACCTTCGGTCCCTCGACCCGCTTTGCGATGGCCTCAACCTCGGCGCGGGTTTTCACCCCGTCGACGAAGACAAGATCAACGCCGGTATCCCGGTAACGCGCCGCCCGCGCGACAGCTTCGTCCATCCCCATGGCCGGAAGCGCATCGGTGCGTCCGATGATGACCAGATCACTCTTGCGCCGCGCCTCGACCGCCGCCGACAATCGGGCCGCGCCCTCCTCGGGAGACACCAGCCGCACGCCGGCCAGCTGGCCGCAGCGCTTGGGAGAAACCTGATCTTCCAGATGCAGCGCCGCAACGCCGCCCTGCATGTATTCCCGCACCGTCCGCGCCACGTTCAGCGCGCCACCATAGCCGGTGTCGGCATCGGCGATCACCGGAATATCCACAGCCCGAACCATCGCGCGGGCATGGTCGGCCATTTCCGTCTGCGTCAGCAATCCAAGGTCTGGCTGGCCCAGCCGCGCGGCCGTCGCGCCGAGCCCCGTCATGTAGACGGCATCAAAGCCCTGCGCCTGCACAATGCGGGCCGTCAACGGGTCTGGTGCGCCGGGCGCAACGGTCAACAGCCCACGCCTCAGCCGGTCTCGCAAAACGGTATCGCTGGTCACGTCATATCCTCCCCGGTCGTCGGCGCTACCACGCATCCAAACCATTTGTCCATGACGTGTAACATGTAACATGTGAGCCTTGTCAAGCAGTGTCGTTTCCGGGGCTATTTGCCTTGCCCTGAGCACCCCGCAGCCGGAAATGGCCGGGCGACGAGCACGGCTTGGCAAATTTCACTGCTGTCGAAGAAACGGGCACAGGTGGAAGGGGCTGACTCACCGCCAGCGCGTGCTTTCGTCAGATCCGCTCACGCGGCCAACAGCCTATATGCGACGCGAGGGTCTGCTTGTCGGTTTGCGAGTAGAGGGCATCAAAACCCCTGAAAAGAAAGGTTGCGCGAAAGGCTGACCAAACGCCTTACATAGCGGCCTTCCTGTCAGCCATCGCAATCGCCCCTCTTACTGGCCAAAGGCGCCAGCCCTAGCTTGCGGCCTCCTGCGCCAGTGCGACCCTCGCCTGCAGTCGGCTTTGCGCCTGATCGACCACCACGGCGGCAACGATCACGAGGCCCTTGATCACCATCTGCCAGAACGACGAGACCCCCATCATGATGAGTCCGTCTGACAGTATGCCAATCACGAAGGCACCGATGATGGTGCCCCAGATCCGGCCCCGCCCGCCCGACATGGAGGTGCCGCCCAGCACCGCCGCCGCAATGGCGTTGAGTTCAAAGAACTCTCCCGTTGCCGGGTGAGCCGCCTTGAGCTGGGAGGCGATGATGATGCCCACAATCGCGGCCATGAGGCCGGAGAACATGTAAACAAAGGTTTTGACCCGCCGCACCCGAACGCCGGAAAGCTCGGCCCCGCTCTCGTTGCCCCCGGTGGCGTAGATGTGCCTGCCCAGCGGGGTGCGCTGCGCGATATAGGTTGCCACCAGCGCCACCACGATCAGGATCCAGATCATCAACGGGACACCAAAAAGAGTGCCAGCCCCGATCAGCGGGAAGGTGTGCGAGCCGTATTCTGGGTTTCCGTTCAGGTTGGGAAAGGTCCGCCCACCCGACATCAGCAGCGCTGCGCCGCGGGCGATGTAGAGCATCCCCAACGTCGCAATGAAGGGGGCCACATTGAGCCGCGTGATCAATAGCCCGTTCACCCAGCCGACGAAAACGCCGACGAGACAGACGAGCAGCACGATTTCCAGCGTGTTGAACTGAATCGACCAGCCGAGGCCAAGGTCTATCCCGTTGAGGATGAGATAGCCCGCGATCATCGAGGTCAGGCCAACAACTGAGCCCACCGACAGGTCGATGCCCCCGGTGATGATCACGTAGGTCATGCCGATAGCGAGGAAGGCGTTGATCGCCACGTGCTTCGAGATAAGCACCGCATTGGCCACACTCAGGAAGTTGGGCGCGGCGAAGGAGAAGTAACCGAACACGAGGATCAGCGCCACGAAGGTGCGCGCCTTCAGCAACAGAAGGAGCCAGTTGGTTCCGCCCTTGGTTGGTGTGTCTGCCGTGGCGCTCATGCCGCGTTCTCCTTGGTATTTACGCCGGGCGTCGCGGCGGCAATGACCTCCGCCGCCTCGGCCTGCTTGTCGAATGTTCCGGTGACCCTGCCGTCCGCCATCACCAGGATGCGGTCGCTCAGGGCCATGCATTCCTCGATCTCCGAGCTGCAAAACAGCACCGCCAAGCCATCGACCGCGAGCTGGCGCATCACCCTGTAGATTTCGGCCTTGGCCCCCACGTCGACACCGCGCGTGGGCTCGTCCATCAGCAAGATCTTGGGTTGGGTCATCAACGCCTTGCCGATGACCACCTTCTGCTGGTTGCCCCCAGAGAGGGACGAAACCGGGTTTTCCTGGCTGGAGACCTTGATGGTGAGCCGCTTGATGAACTCCATCGCCCGCCCCGCCTCGCGCCTGAGATCAAGGTGAAAGCTGCGGGCCAGTTGCCCGAGCGACGACAGGGTGAGGTTTTCACGGATCGCCATGATCTGCACGAGGCCGTCCTTCTTGCGATCTTCCGGCACCAGCGCGATGCCGCTGGCGATGCGGTCGGCAATTGCGCCGCTCCGGATCTCCTTGCCGTCGATGAAATAGCGCCCTCCCGAGGTGCCGGGATGTCGGCCGATGATGCACTCCATCAGCTCGGTGCGGCCTGCGCCCATCAGCCCGTAAATTCCGACGATCTCGCCGGAGCGGACCGAGAGAGAGACATGGTCAACATGAAACCCGCCGCCCATTTTGGGCAGCATGACGTCTTCGGCACGAAAGGCCTCATCCCCCGGTTCATGGCTGATCGGTTCGGCAAAGTCCTTCGACTTGCCGCCGATCATCGCCTCAACGATCCAGCGCAGGTCGACCCCGTCCATGCTGCGGGCACCTGTAATTTCGCCGTCGCGCAGCACGGTGATGTAATCCCCGAGCCGGATCAGCTCTTCCAGACGATGCGAGATGTAGACGATGCCGACGCCATGCGCCTTGAGTTCGTCAATCAGCCGGAACAGCACCTCAACCTCCACGGCCGACAGGGCTGAGGTTGGCTCGTCAAGGATCAGGATGCGGGCATCCTGCGCCAGCGCCTTGGCGATCTCCACGATCTGCTGCTGGCCGATCCGCAGAAAGCCGAGCGGGGTGTCCGGGTCGATGTCCTGCTCCAGCCGCTGAAGGATCTCCCTGCTGCGAGTCCGCTGGGCGGCGATGTCCAGATGCACCCCGCCGCGGGTTAGCTCGTTGCCGATGAAGATATTCTCGGCCACCGACATCTCGGGAAAGAGGTTCAGCTCCTGAAAGACAATCCCAATGCCCGCCTTCACGGCATCATCCTTGTTGTGAAACTGCACCGGCTGGCCATTCATGGTGACCTCGCCCTCGGTCAGCGCCTCCACCCCCGAGATCACCTTCATCAGCGTCGATTTGCCTGCACCGTTCTCGCCGACCAGCACGTTGACGGCGCCCATGCGGATATCAAAATCGACCCCCTTCAACGCGCGCGTGCCGGGGTAGACCTTCACCGCATCGCGGATGGAAAGCCCGATGGGATGATCTTCACTCATGGCAGAAAGGTCACTTCGGTCGGGGTGACAAGGATTGCCTCGCTCGCCGTGCGCAGCGGCGTCACCCCGAAGAATTGCACGGTGCTCCCCGCAAGCTCCCCTTCCGGAAGCGTGATGCGGGCGGTGACCTCGTCGTTCAGGGCACGGGCCAGCTTGGCATATTCGATCTGATCGCGAAAATCGTCGAAGTTGTAAAACGGCACCCCGTCGCGCAGGGCCGTGCCCTTGATGACCGGCCCCATCTGCAGCGTTGTGTCGGCCTCGCCGTCATCATCGGTATCCAGCGTCAAGGTCCGCGCCCGGCTTTCGAGATTGGCCTCGACCACCACGCCCTCACCGGAGACGGGAAAATTCCATGCGGCACCGGCCCCGCTGCCACGTTGCGCACGGGCGGTGCCGATGGCTTCGATATCCGCCGCGATCCCGGCACGCAGTTCGCCGATCTCCACTGCGTTCTCCCGCAGGTGCGGCAATAGCTGTGGCTCGAAACTCTCTTCGAGCCGCTTGGCGTTGCGGGCGTCGTCGCCCTCGGGGCCTGCGGGAATTTCACTGTCATCGCCATCGGAGTCGAAGACGATCTTGCAGCCCGACGCCGATGTGAGTGCCGCCGCTGCGAATGCGAGCAGGAGTGGCCTGATCATGAGTTGTTTCCTCGCTCAGTGAAGACAGCGCCCCGCGCGTGACATGCACGCGCGGGGCGCATAGTGCACCGTCGCTTACTGCAGCGCGAACGTCTCGAGTTGGCTGGCGTTGTCGCCGTTCACCAGCACGCAGTCCATCAGCTGCTTTTCGTCGAGCCCAGTGGAGCCAGTCTTGAGATACTGATCAGCCTGCAGAACAGCCATCTGCGCCTGTGCGTAAGCAGGCTGAAGCACGGTGGCCTTGATGCCGCCCGCAAGGATCGAGTCGCGCACGTCGTTGGAGCCATCAAAGCCCACCACGATCACGTCCGTCCGGCCAGCGGCCTCCAGCGCGGCCCAAGCGCCCATTGCCATGGTGTCGTTACCCGAGATCACGCCCTTGATGTCTGGGTTGGCCTGAAGCATCGATTCCATCACCGTGAAGGCCTCGGTCTGCGACCAGTTGGCAGTTTGCTGCGCGACCATCTCCAACTCGGGGTATTGGTCGATCACGTCATGGTAGCCTTGGCTGCGGATGCCTGCGTTGGTGTCGCTCTCCTTGCCAACCAATTCGGCGTATTTGCCCTCTTCGCCCATCAGGCGCACGAACTCCTCGGCCCCGAGTTGCGCGCCTTGGTAGTTGTTCGAAACGATCTGGCTGACGGCCACGCCGGTCTCGGTGATCTCGCGGTCGATCAGGAACGAGGGGATGCCCGCGTCCTTGGCCTTCTGCACGGCAGCCACCGAAGCATCGGCCCCGGCGTTGTCGAGGATGATCGCAACCACACCGGCGGCGATTGCGCTGTCAAAGAGTTCCGATTGCTTGTTGGCGTCATCGTCATGCACGAGCACCATTGTCTCGTAGCCCAGTTCTTCCGCCTTCGCGGCGGCGCCATCGGCCTCGGCCTTGAAGAAGGGGTTGTCGTGGCTCGGGGTAATGATCGCAATGGTATCGGCTGCGGCCATGACCGGTAGCGTCATCAGGGCCGTCGCGGCGGCCAGTATCTGGGTCTTGAATGTCATGTCTTTCTCTCCTCCGTGTTGACCGGCGCCCCAACTTTCGGGCTCCGGATTTTATTCGCGCCGCCCTCAACCAAGGCTGTCGGGCCGCACGCTCCTCCCTTTGGCCGCCGAAACATAGGCGGCCTCCACCAGTGCCAATGTCTTGAGATTGTCGGCACCAGAGGTTTCCGGCGCCGTGCCCTCCGACAGGCACCGGATGAAATGATCTTGGATGGCAACCACGCTTTCCTGAATGTTGTGCCAAGGCCGCTCCGCCCATTCGAGCACGGGCGGCGAAACGTCCAGCTGCTCCTCCGCCCCGTCTGCCTGCACGGTCAGCCGGTAACCGGCATCCAGCCGGATCGTGCCCCGGGGCCCGTCGATTTCCAGCAGGGTCTCGGGGAAGGTCTCCGGGCTGCGGCGCGTGCCGTAGGAGCAGTCGACAACGCTCGCCATGCCGCTCTCATGGGTCAGCAGGATCGTGGCCACATCCTCCCCCGCGATTTTCGGGTTCACGCGATGGGTCACAGCGGCAAGGCGCTCCACATCGCCCATCAGTGCACGCGCGATATCGAGCACGTGAATGCCGAGATCCTCAATGATGAACCGTTTGCCTTCAGCGAGGTAAGGCTGGCCAGAGAACACATCGTAGCCCGAGCGAAACGATGCGCGGCAGAAAAACGGGGCGCCGATACGGCCTGAACGCACAAGCTCGATCACCCGGCGCACGGCGGATTGCCAGCGAAAATTCTCATGCACCATCAGTGTTTTACCGGCGTTGTCGGCGGCCTCCACCATGGCCCTGGCATCCGCCAGGTTCTCGGCAAAGGGTTTTTGGCAGATCACATGCGCCTCATGCCGCAAGGCCAGTTCAACAAGCGGCCGGTGGCTGGGCACCGTGGTGATGATGTCGACAAAATCGAGGGCCCCGTCGCGCAGCATCTGCTCGGCGCTGGAATAAACATGCGCAACGCCGAAGGCCTCCGCCGCCTCGCGGGCTTTTTCCTCATCAAGGTCGCAGAGCGCCACGATCTCGGCACCTTCAACCATCTTCCATGCATTCAGGTGATTGCCGGCAAAAAAGCCGGTGCCGATGATTCCACCTCTCAGCATTGTCTCCCCCTCGTTCTCCTCCGGCCCTCGCCCGCGACAGTGTAGAGAGAGGCCGTGCGCCAATTAAGGGGCGTTTCAGCCAGATGGCTGCGGCAATCCGCAGATGGCCGCGGCCGCGGGTACATCGGCAGCAGCAACGCCGCCCATCGTGTTTGCCTGGCCCTCTCCGTCACGCTTGCGCCCCCATCGACAAAAAGCCAACGGCATAGGGGGCGAGGCTGAGCTCCTGCAATGGCACACGCGGTGCGGTGCGCAGCCAGTCGGAATCGGCCATCGCCGATCGGGCGCTGCCCCGATCCAACACAAGCGCCAAACTCATCTCGGGCAACGTAACGGTACGGCGCACCTGTGAAAGGTTGGCGATCATGATCCGTGTTTGCCCCTCAACCTTTGCGCCGTAGGCGACGACGCCCTCGGGAAGCCCCGCCATCATCACGCCCGGAGCCCCTGCCAAGCGCCGCGCCTCCCGGTGAACATGAAACAGCGGCACCACGACGCCCTCGCCTTGATCGAAGCCGGGCTGGGCGTGGGCTTGCGGGGTGTAGGCAAGGCCAAATGGGCCAGTGGGGGCCGCAAGGCAAAGCGCTTCCACATTGGATTGGCCGGTGCTCGCCAGAACACCCACGGCCCAAGCAGCCGCGAAAAGGCCACGGTGGCGCGGGTCGGGGCGGGCCATCGTCTCACGCAGTTGTTCAGGGTTATCCGAAACCTTTGCGCCGTAGGGGTTGGTTCTCATACCGATAGACACCAGCCCCAGCCGATAAGCCGCCTGCCCCGCCAGTGCCTCTGCGCTCCGAAAGACCTGCGGCAGGGCCTCCAGAGTTTCAACCACGGAAAGGTCGTCGCTGGCATGCACCGTTGCCGAGTTGCCGTGAAAGACAAAGTCGCACAGCTCCGGCTCCGGCGGGCACCGGTTGAACTCGGTGAAATTGGTCAGCATGCCCCCACCGATGAGCGCCTCGGGGAAGGCCTGTCGTGACATTTCGACAAGGGCGGAGGGCGGCGGCCCATCGGGCCAGGTCGCCGTGGGTTGATAACTCTTGAGGTATGCCTCGGTCAAAGCGATCACCCGGCGCGGCACAATGCCAGCCGTAGCAATGCGCGCGGCCAGCGCCTCTATCGCCGCCTCGGGGCGGGCGTCATCAAGCACCAGTTCAAGGTCGATCTCCACCGCCAAGGTCCGGGCCAGTTGAAAGACCTCGTCGAGGAACGCGGCGCTCGTCGTCGCATCAATGCGCAGGAGCAGGTGTGACGTGCCGCATAACCGCGTGGCGTCAAGCGTCGGCGCACCGCCGAGCCAGCCTTCTTCAAGAACCAGCCCAACATCGGGCGCATTCCGGCCAAGCAATTCAACGCGCGGCGGCGTGTCACCGCCCTGGGGCGTCGAGGCCAAGAGGCTGCCGGAGAAGGAAAACGAGGCCCGCTGCGTCTGCGGCTCGGCGATCTCGTAGGTGAAAGGCTCCTTGAGCGGCACACAATAGGTTTTGTAGGAGGCATCCGACCAATTGCGCTGGTCTTCCATCTCGAAAACCTCACCCTCGAAGCGCATGTCCACCGCTGCCGGGCCAATGCCATAGGCAAGCCCTGCAATGTCTTTCATGGGCTGTGACGGCTTGATCAGTTCCGGAAACCGGGCATCCTCGCTCGATCCGTCAGGGTGTGTGAGCGTCACCGGCGCGCCCGTGAGCCCGCGTATCGGATGCAACACCGTCAGCCCGGCACGGTTGGTGGCAAACGCACCCCCCTTCGGCGTCATCGTCACCGCAACCGACAGCGTGCCCTCCTCGCTGGCAGAAAATTCGACGGTAAGGGCCAGCCGCCCGCCATCGATCGATTGCTCGATGCGGCCAGTGATGCGCCCTTCGGACCATGCCGTTGCCTCATCGAGCGTAACAGCCGCATAGGTGGCCCAGTTTTCATCGCGGATCGGCCAGCTGATCGCGCGCACCAACTCCACACCATGCCAAGTGATCCGGCGGATCGACTGGTCGGAAAGCAGAAAGGAGAGGGGGCCGAGCGCAATGCGGCGCCAAGGCACCGGGGGCTCGTCCGTGCCGAACGTCACCACCAGATCGGCTCGCTCCTGCTCCGGCGCAGGGCTCTCGCCTCCTGCGGCCTCCAACTTGCTGTCCAATGTGGCTCCTCCCGGCTGACAGGCTAGCCCGGAGCGTCGCATTCAACAGGCTCTGATACGGGCAATCGCCTTCGGCAACATGCAGGAGCCCTTGCGGGAATCCGCAGCCAATGGCGCGTGCCCTCGCATCGCGGCACCTTGGCGGCTGCCGGGGGAGCGCGTAGCATCGCGTCGCGGAGGAGGAGGCGCATAATGATGGACGGTGCGGAAACGGAGCTCGATCACTACCTTGCCATATCGCGCGCCGTGGCCGGTGAGATGGATTTGCAGAACGTTCTCAATGGTATCGCCGGTGCTGTAAAATCCAAGCTCCTGGATTACCACCACCTCGACGTGGCGGTTGTCTTGCCGGGCGACCGCTCAAAACACTTCGCGCTCGAAACCGGCATCGAGACGGTCTGGAACCGCGATGGTGAGGGCCGACCAAACGAACTCGCGCCAGTGCGGCAAGTGCTCAGCGGCGAGATCGGCAACCTCGTGACGGGCGATGCATGGGCCGATCCGCGCTTTCACTTCGACGGGGCCGACGATGCGCCGATTTTCGAGGCCAACCTGCGCAGCCGCATCCATGTGCCGCTGACCGTCCACGGCGACGTGATCGGCGTGCTCAGCTTCTCTTCTCCCCGGAGAGACGCCTACGGGCCGGATGATGTGCGCAAGGCACAGAACGTGGCCGACCTGATCGCGCCCTATTTCTACGCCGTCATCATGTCGGACCAAGCCAAATCCTCGGCGCGGGCTGAAGGCGCGGCGCGTGGGCGGGAGCATAGCCTCCGCCACGGCGCCCAGCGGCTGACCGAAGCGATGGAAACCGAGCGCCTTCGTCTTGGCATGGAACTGCACGACCAAACCCTCGCCGATCTATCCACCGTCTACCGGCGCGTGTCGCGGCTCGCCGCCGAACCGGGCGCTGACAGGACCGAGTTGCAGGAAATCGCCAAGGCGGTTTCCCGCTGCACCGTCGAGTTGCGCAGGATCATCGAAAACGCCAAGCCGGGTGTGCTCGACCTCTTCGGCGTCTCCCAGGCAATCGAGGCCCAGCTTGAACGGGCGACTCAGGGCCTGGATCGCGACGTGGCCACCGTGGTGACAGACAAAACCGGCGGCCTGCTCGACAAGTCTGAATACCGACTTCAGCTCGCCGTGTTCCGCATCGTGCAGGAGGCTGTGACCAATGCGGTCAAGCACTCTGAATGCAGCGTCATCGAAGTCCGGCTTTCCACCGGCGAGCAATGCGTAACGATCGCGGTCACCAATGATGGTCGCGTCCCGGCGGAAGGGTGGCGTAGATCCGGGGGCGGCGTAGACAACATCCGCACGCGCGCGGCACTCATCGGAGCCGAAGTTGCATTTGAGCGGGATCCAAGCGGATCGGGCAGCAGCACCGTACTGCGCATCCCCTGCGACATCGTGCATGCGGGCCAGCCGCCCGGCGCCGTTGCCACCGCCAGCCCGGTTGAAAGCGCTGCCGCTTCGCCCGCAAGTCATCGCGCCGAGCGCGTCCAATGAACATCCTCATCGCTGAAGACGATCCCTTTCACCGCTCTTTTCTTGCGAGCACCGTCCGCGAAGCCCTGCCCTCCTGCGACTCTCTCTTCGAGGCGAGCGGAGGGCAGGAAGCAATCGACCTCGCCGAGGCCAACGAACTCGACGGTGTGGTCATCGACCTGCAAATGCCCACTATCAGCGGAATCACGGCCGCCTCCCGGATCTGGGAGAAGAGGCCCGATATGCGCATCCTCTTCTGGTCGAATTACTCCGACGAGGCCTACGTGCGGAACGTCTCGCGCATCGTACCGAAAGAGGCGGTTTACGGCTATCTCCTGAAAACTGCTTCGGCCCAACGGCTGGCGCTGGCGATGATGAGCATCTTCCTCGAGGATCAATGCGTCATCGACAGAGAGGTGCGGGGCGTCCAGCAAAGGGCGATGGATGTCCATCAGGGGCTGTCCAATACCGAGTTTGAAGTCCTGACAGACATCGCGCTCGGCCTGACCGACAAAGCCATTGCCACCCGGCGCGGAATCTCGACCCGCTCGGTGCAAAGCCGGCTCAAGCAGCTTTACGAGAAACTCGGCATCGACCAACTCCCCCACGACGAAGATGGGCCGATTTTCAACTCCCGCGCACGCGCCGTGGCAATTGCCCTTTCGCGCGGGCTGCTGAACTACGAGGGCATGTCTTTGGGCGAGTCCAAACTGCGGCGCTGGCTCGAAGACGGTAAGTAAGCCTGCGTTGCTCCGCCAAGGCCTCAGCCGGCGGGGGAGCGAAACGGCTTGATTTACTCAGGTCATGTTCATGCACTGGCGATGCTGGATAGGGACCGCTGAGCGGCGCTTTGGCCTAGCCTGAGTTCCGTCCAACAAAGGGCAGGTCGCCGCTGGCAATGGCCTTTCGCACCGATGCGAGCTTGTTGCCAAGGTGGCTCTCAAGCAGCAAGGCCATGCGATCCCCATCGCGGGCTTGGAGGGCGGCGAGAATCTCGGCGTGTTCTTCTACCGCCTGCTTCCAGCGATCCGGCGACAGGTTGGCAAGAAAGCGAGCGCGGCGGATACGCCCTGCGAGCGCTCTGTGGGAGGCCATCAGCACCTCGTTGCCGCTGCCCTCCAGAATGGCGCGGTGAATTTCCTGATTGGTCTGAAAGTAGGCGGGGCGGTCCTGCCGCTCGAACTGCGCTTCAAGCGCCACCTGCAGGTCGGCGATATGCGAGATGTCCTCGTCGCTCATCATGGAGCAGGCAAGCCGGCCCGCCAGCCCCTCAAGCGCCATAAGGACGGGAAACACATCTTCGATGTCCTTTTCGTTCAACTCGGCCACCCGCGCGCCCCGGTTTGGCGTAAGCGTCACCAGCCCCTCGGAGGCAAGCACCTTCAGCGCCTCCCTCAGCGGGGTGCGCGACACGCCAAAGGCCTCGGTGAGCCACTTCTCGTTGATCTTGTCACCCGGCACCATGTCGCCATCGGTCACAAGGTCACGCAGGCGGTCGACAAGCACGTCGTGCAGGGGCTGTCGGCTGATCGGTTCAACTTGGTTCATCGGCGGGGCCTCCAAAACCTCGGGTAACTCACGGCTGGCATCATAGCGGCGCGATGCCTTTCATAACAGATGTTGATTTTGAATTCAAAATTCATTATTCCGATTCTAGAGGAGAAATGCACGGCTGCCAGCACCAGGTGTTGCGGCCGATACGGGAGGAGCAGCCATGTCAGGGCGCCATCATCTATTCATTCCGGGTCCGTCGAACCTGCCCGACCGGGTGCTGCGCGCCATGGATCGCCCTACGATCGACCATCGCGGCCCAACGTTCAGGGCTTTGACGTTCGAGATGCAGCGCCGTCTGCGCTGGGTCTTCGGCTGCGCGGGGCCCGTGATCACCTACCCCGCCTCCGGAAGCGGCGCTTGGGAGGCCGCGATGGTCAACACGCTCTCGCCCGGTGACAAGGTGCTGATGTGCGAGACCGGCCAGTTTGCAACGCTCTGGCACGATATCGCCGGGCGCCTCGGGCTGGAGGCAGAGCTGATTGCAGGCGATTGGCGCCACGGCGCGGATGCCGAGGCGATCGGTGCGCAGTTGCAGGCTGATACCGGCCACACGATCAAGGCCGTCTGCGTCGTTCACAACGAAACCTCAACCGGCTGTACCAGCGACATCGCCGCCGTTCGCCGCGCGATGGATGCCGCGGGCCATCCGGCCCTGCTGATGGTCGATACGATCTCGTCACTGGGCTCCCTGCCCTACCGTGCGGATGATTGGGGCGTAGATGTCACCATCGCCGGCTCCCAGAAGGGCCTGATGCTGCCGCCCGGCCTGTCGTTCAACGCCGTTAGCCCGAAGGCGCTTGCGGCCAGCGAAACGGCAAAGCTGCCCAAGTCCTACTGGGCCTGGCAGCCGATGATTGCGCTCAACGAGAAGGGGTTCTTTCCCTATACGCCCGCAACAAACACCCTCTACGGCGTGATCGAAGCGCTGAAAATGATGGAAGAAGAGGGGCTCGACGCGATCTTCGCCCGCCATGCCCGCCACGCCGCCGCCACCCGCGCCGCGGCCGCCGCATGGGGGCTGGAGTTGCAATGCGCAGACCCGGCCCAGGCCTCAGATGTGCTCACGACCCTGCGCGTGCCCGAGGGCCACTCTGCCGATGCCCTGCGCGCCACCGCGCTGGAGCGCTTTGACCTGTCGCTCGGCAACGGCCTTGGCCGGTTGGCCGACAAGGTCTTTCGCATCGGCCATTTGGGCGATCTCAACGACCTGTCGCTCATGTCCGCCATCTCCGGGGTGGAAATGAGCCTAGGCCTTGTGGGTATACCGCACCGCAAGGGCGGCGTTCTGGCGGCAATGGACGTGCTCGCCGGAGCGCCCGAAGCCATGGCCGAAAGAGGTGCAGCATGAGCGCAGAAACCTATCGCCTCGTCCGCGATATCCGCGTCGATGACAGCTACGATGTGTTCGTAGCCGGTGGCGGACCCGCCGGCGCATCAGCCGCCATCACCGCCGCGCGGCTCGGCCTCAAGGTGCTGCTGGCCGAGGCCAATGGCTGCATGGGCGGCATGGGCACCTCTGCCTATGTCACCACCTTCGGCCCCATGGGCGACGGCGAGCGCCCGCTTGTCGGCGGTTTCTGCCGCGAGATGGTGGAAAACATGCACCAGCGCGGCTTTCTCGGCCCCGGTGTCACCCCTGACTTCTGGGCCAAGCACTACAACCGCTGGATTCCCTTCCACCCCGAGGGCCTCAAGCAACTGCTCGACGAGAAGGCCGCCGAGGCCGGGGTGGACGTGCGCTATTTCACCAAGGTGATCGACGCCGAAACAGATGGCAGCCGCATCACTGGCGCAGTCATCAGCAACGTCGAGGGCTACACCTTCATCAAGGCCAAAACCTTCATCGACTGCACCGGCGACGCCACGCTTTCGGCCCTTGCGGGTGCCGAATGCAAGGTGGCAGGCGTCGACTGGACAGACCTTGCCCCCGGCACCGTTTGCTCCCTCGTCGGCAACATGAACTGGGACGATCCGGCCTATGGCGGCACCTACGAGGGGATCGACGAGGTCAAGATGCGCACCCGTAAGGAGCTGCTGCCGCAGGCGGTGGAGGAGGGGCACTTTTCCGAGCCCTTCCGCTTCATCCCCGGCATGAACAAGCTCGGCAACCGCATTGCCAACATCAACGCAGGCCATGTCTATGGCATGGACGGGTTGGACGCCGAGAGCCTGTCAAAGGGCATGGTGCGCGGGCGCGAGGTGGCGCGGGAGTTCGTGGAATTCTACCGCAAATACGTGCCCGGCTGCGAAGACATCGAGCTGGTCGCCACCTCCCCCAACATGGGCGTGCGTGATACCCGCCGGATCGTGGGCGAGTTCACCCTTACCATCGAAGATTACCAGGCACGGCGCCAGTTTCCCGATCAGGTCTGCGTCTACAACCGCCCCCCCGACAATCACCCGACCAACAGCTCGCCCGAAGAGTTCGAGCGCTTCAAGCGTGATTTCGAGGGCGTGGGCAAGCTCGACCGGGGCGCCTCGGTG
Source organism: Oceanicola sp. D3 (assembly GCF_006351965.1). Classification (NCBI taxonomy): domain Bacteria; kingdom Pseudomonadati; phylum Pseudomonadota; class Alphaproteobacteria; order Rhodobacterales; family Roseobacteraceae; genus Oceanicola; species Oceanicola sp. D3. The sequence goes on along the minus strand of NZ_CP040932.1, from coordinate 941,406 downwards.
GGCATCCCCTATTCGATCCTCGTGCCCAAGGGCTGGGAGAACCTCTGGGTCGCGGGCCGCTGCCACTCCAGCGGCAACGCGGTGCACGGCTCGATCCGGGCGCAATCGGCGGCCTACATGATGGGTCAGGCGGCCGCGACGGCTGCAAAACAGTCGATCGACACCAGCCAGCCCGCTTGCGATCTGAACACCGAGACACTGGTGCAAAGCCTGCGCGGCGCGGGGTGCTACCTGCCGCAGGAGAGCCTGAGCCGACAGATGACACGCTAAGACCCCGTTGCCGGAGGAGGCGACGGGTTTCACCCTAAGGGAGGAGAGACACATGTTCATGAAGGCACTGGCCGCAGCAGGTGGCCTTGCAGCGGGGCTGGCGCTGGCCACACCCGCAGCAGCAGAAGCGAGCTACGAGGGCGAGACCGTCACGGTCATCATCAACCTCGGCGCAGGCGGATCAACAGGCGTGATGGCCCAGCTTTTCGCCAACCACTGGAAAGAGAAACTCACCGGCAACCCCGATTTCGTGGTGACGCCCGTGACCGGCGGCGCGCAGATGAAAGGGATCATCGAAGCCCAAAACGCCCGCCCCGACGGCACCACGACGGCCTGGGTGGCTTGGTCGGGCCCAACCCGCGCCATCGGCCCGGCAGCGCAGCGGGTGGACTGGAGCAAGTTCGACGTGATCGCAGGCATGGGCGTGCCTTCGATGGCCTATATGCGCAACGATGTGGGCGGCGGCGTCTCCTCGGTGGACGACCTGAAGGGGCTCGAAGGCATTCGCATCGGCGGCTACCGCCCGGGTTCTTACCTGGACCTGACGGCGCGGATCTCGCTCGATATCCTCGGCATCCCGCATGATTACACCACCGGCTTCGGCGGCGGCTCCAAGATCGTGGCCGCGCTTCAACGCGATGAGGTGAACTTTCACGTCACACCGGCTGGCAACTACTTCGGCGGGATCGAAGACAACGTCGTGGGTGAAGGCATCGGCCTGCCGCTGTGGTACTACGAGCTTGAAGGCGCCGAAACGGGCGATGCCTTCGGCGATATGCCCAGCTTCGCCTCGGTTGCACAGGACATGACCGGCCAAGCCCCCTCCGGCCCGCTCTGGGAAACGCTGCAATGGCTCAACGAGGGCATGGCAGGCGTGACATGGTTTATCGGCGTGCCCGCTGGCGTGGATGAGGAGCAACTGGCCCTGCTGCGTAGCTCCTTCGCTGAAACCATGCAGGATCCCGCCTTCCTCGAAGAGGTCGCGGCCACCACCGGCATCGTGCCCACCTACACCTCGCACGAAGCGATGGAAGCGCTGATCGAAGGGCTCAACAACGTGGACCCGGCGATCTCCGAAACGGTCAAGGGTTACATCGCGTCCGGCTCCGAATAAGCTCGGACCTTCGGCCAACAGGCGCGGCGGCAGGCTCGCTGCCGCGCCAGACCAGACGGGGCACTCATGTTCGACGCATTCCTGGCCGGCCTCCAGCTTGTTTTCACCTGGCCTTCGCCGCTCTACCTGATGATCGGCGTGGCCGCTGGCATCTGGCTGGGCGCAGTGCCCGGCCTTGGCGGCATCACCGGTGTCGTCATCATCCTGCCCTTCACCTTCGGCATGGATACGGTGCCCGCGCTGGCGCTGATCCTCGGCGTGTTTGCCGTCACCGCCACCTCCGATACCATCGCCTCGGTCATGCTGGGCATCCCCGGCACCGCCGCCTCGCAGGCCACGGTGATGGATGGCTACCCGATGGCCCAGCGTGGCGAGGCGGCGCGCGCCTTTGGCGCGGCCTTCACCGCCTCGGCCATCGGCGGCGTGATGGGGGGCTTGGCAATGGCCGCCTCCCTGCCGGTGATCCGCCCGCTGATCCTCTCCTTCGGCACGCCGGAGTTTTTCATGCTCGGCGCGCTTGGGCTAACGATGGTGGCCACCATCTCGGGTGCCTCCATCGGCAAGGGCCTCGCCGCCGCCGCCGCAGGGCTGATGCTGAGCCAAATCGGCTTTCCCGTTGCCAGCGAGGAGCCGCGCTATTGGTTCGAGATCATGTATCTCATCGACGGGCTGCCGCTGATCCCGCTGGTGCTGGGCCTCTTCGCCCTGCCCGAGATGCTCGATCTCGCGGTGCGCAACACCTCGATCTCGCGGGTGGAGCGCGATGATACCGTCACCCTCTCGACCGGCATCCGCGATGCGCTGCAAAACTGGTGGCTGGTGATCCGTTGCTCATGGATCGGCATCTACATCGGCATGCTTCCCGGCCTTGGCGGCATGATCGCCGATTGGGTCGCCTACGGCCACGCGGTGCAAAGCAGCCGTGGCAAGGACGGCGGCGAGGTTGACCCGCCTTTCGGACGGGGGCAGGTGCGCGGCGTGATCGCGCCGGAGTCGGCCAACAATGCCGTGCTCGGCGGCGCGCTCATCCCCACCGTGGGCCTAGGCATCCCCGGCAGCGCCTCGATGGCGATCCTGCTGGGGGCCTTCACCATCCTCGGCCTCGCGCCGGGCCGCGCCATGCTGGGCGACCAGCTTGATGTCACATTCTCGCTCGTCTGGATGCTGATCTTCGCCAATATCGTCGGCGCCGGGCTGCTGATGCTGCTCAGCCGACAGGTGGCGCGGCTGGCCTTTGTCGACGGGCAGCTGATCGTGCCGCTGGTGCTGATGTTCGTCTTCATGAGCGCATGGCTCGACACGCCCGACATCGCCAGCTGGGTTACCGTTCTGGCGCTCGGCGCCATCGGCTACATGATGAAGCGCGGCGGCTGGCCCCGCCCGGCGCTCGTGCTCGGGTTCGTGCTTGGCCCGGTGATGGAAAACGCCTTCGTGCTCTCCTCGCAAACCTTCAGCCTTGCCGATCTCGCCACCCGCCCGCTGACGATGATCCTGTTGGCGCTGCTCGTGCTGGCAGTTTTGCTCTCAGTGCGCACCATGGTGAAAGCGCGGCGCACCTCTGCCGCCCGCGCAGATGACCTGCCCGACAGCCAGACAGGCCACACACTCTCGATCGCACTCGGGCTCATCTGCCTCTGCGCCTTTGCCGCAGCCATCGTGCCCACCTTTGACTGGCCCCGCTCGGCGCGGCTGTTTCCGCTGGCCATCGCGCCCCTTGGGGTCGTCTTTGCGGTGCTGGCCTTGATGACAGATGGCCGCGCGCTGATGCGGCCGGGTCGCGGCCCGCTGCACTGGCCCGACCGCCGCTCGCTGCTCTTTCTCGCCCTGCTCGCGTGCATGATCGCCACGGCGGTTCTGCTCGGGCAACCTGCCGCCCTGCTCGGCTTCACCGCGCTCTACCTGCTAACATAGGCGCGCTATCGGCTCGTTGTCGCCCTTGGCTACGCCGGTATCTCGGGACTGCTGCTCTACATCATCTATGACCAAGTCCTGCACATCCGGTGGCTTTCGGCTTGGGCATTTGGGTGATGTAATCGGCGCCCACGACACGGGCAGGCTCACACCACAGGACGACGCCTGCGGATCTAGGCGCCAAGACCAGTCAGGCCTATCATCCATCCGAACCGTCAGATGCCTGCCCGAGCCTATTGGCCCCGGGGTTCGCAGCCGAATGCGGCGAGCAATGTGCCCTCCTTGAGGGTCCACTCCGATAGCTCGAAGCTGCGGAAACCGTCCTTGTGAAGCGGATCCTCCGCAGCAATGTCATGTGCGGCCTCAGCAGTTTCGGCACGCAGCAGCATCAGCCCGGCCCCTGTCTTGTTGCCCTCGACATCCAGCAGCGGGCCAGCCGCGAGCAGAACGCCCTGCGCTTCCAGCTCTGCCTGCCGCGCGAGGTGCTCGGGCAGCCGATGCAGGTAGGCTTCCCGCTCCACCAGCGGCTTGGAGATGAGCGCCCAGATCTTCATTGGCCAAGCTCTGTGTGTGGAATGGTCATGCCAACACTTTCTCGACCTCTCGCGCCACGTCAAAGTCATAGAGCGACTTGCGGAACGCGGCAGAGGCTGCGATTTCCTTGTCGCGCTGCGCTTGGTCGGGATAGGCGCCGTCATAGCGCTTGCCATTCTTGCGCGCGCCCGCCTGCACCGTGCTGGTCCGCTCGCGCCGCAAGGCCTCGTAGGCGGCCAGCCCTTCGGGGCCCGGCTTGCGGGCCAACATGGCTGCAAGGGCAACACCATCCTCAACGGCCTGATTGGCCCCCTGCCCAAGATGCGGCAACATCGGGTGCGCCGCGTCGCCCAAAAGCGTCACGCGCCCATCGGTCCAACGGCTCAGTGGTTCACGGTCATAAAGCCCCCACCAATAGCAGCGGTCGATCCGATCGAGCAGGCCGGTGACGCGCTTGTCCCACCCTGCGAAGGCGGCGCGCAGTACCTCTACGTCTCCCTCGCTCGACCAAGATTCCAAGGTCTCCTCGGAGGATGGAATGAAGGCCACATAGTTCATCATCCGATTTGCGCGCACCGGGTAGGTCATGAAGTGCTTGCCCCCGTCGCCCATCCAGATCTGGAAGGCCCGCATGGGCCAGCCGGGCAGCGCCTCGGCGTCGATCAACCCGCGAAAGGCGAGCGAGCCTGAATGGATCGGGTGAGAGGCACCGGCAATCTGCTCGCGGAGGCGCGACTGAATGCCATCGGCGCCAACCGCAAGATCGGCGCGGGCCGTCTCGCCACCGGCGAAGTGCAGCACCACACCGGCCTCGTCCTGTGTCACGCCGGTGCACTCCCGGCCAGTAACAACAGCACCCTCGGGCAGGGCATCGGCAAGGGTGCCCAGCAGGTCGGCACGATGCATGCCGAGTGATTCCAGCCCATCAGAGGCCGTTGTCTGCATGGGGGCCACAAAACTGCCGTCCATCCGGTAATATTCGGAGCCTTCATCGACAGCAGCACCAACCGCGCGCAACGCGTCTTCCAGCCCGATCCGGTAGAGATGCCGCAGGCTGTTGGGAGTGATGTAAACCCCCGCTCCGACCTCGCCCAGTTCAGGCGCGCGCTCGTAGACTGTTACGTCAATGCCCTGATGGATCAGCGCGTTTGCCGCCGCGAGGCCGCCGATGCCACCACCGATGATTGCCACGTTCAGTTTCTTGCTCATATCTCTCGCTTCCTTGGGTCAGTCCCGTGCGGGCGCACTCATTCGAGGCCGTAGGTCGGCACGAAGAGCTCTTCGAGGGAGGGTTGCCAATCGGTGAGATGCTGCTCCTGCATGTAGCGCACCATCGCCTCCAGTGTCGGGCGGTTGGGCTCTATTCCGTAGGGCCAAGGGTCGCCGTCGAAGTATTCGAACACCTCGTCAACGTCCCGGGTCATCCACGGGAGCATGTAGCGAAGCGCCCGCAGGTTGAACATGCGCTCAAGCGCGATCTCCTTCGAACGCTGGAACGCCTTGAAGAGGCTGCTCGCAACAAACGGATACTTCTCGTGGACGCTCTTCTTGATCGCGACGAGGTGCATGATCGGGTAGATGTTCGTACGCGCATACCAGTCCCGCTCCTGCTCCACGAAGTCGGGAAACAGGCGGGCGATGTTCGGGTTGCTGCGGTAAGAGGCGGGCACCGAGGTGCCCATGGTCGCATCGACCGCACCGGATTGGATGAGGTCGTCGAGCGACTTGTCGGCAGGCCCCTGCTCAAGGTTCACGGGCTTGAGCAACGGCAAAACCGTCGGCGCCCCATGCGCGCCCGAGGTATTGATCGCGCCCTGAACCCAAGTGCAGCAGCTGAGATCGACGCCGTAATCGTCTTGCAGCATCCCCCGAATGTAGACCGCAGCCGTCATCGTATAGAGCGCCACGCCGATCCGACGGTTCTCGAGATCCTTGGGTGAGGTGATCCCGGAGGCCTTGTTGATCGCAATGAAGCTGTGGCGGAAGCAGCGCGTGGGAAAGACCGGGATCGCCACGAAATTGCACTGCCCGGCGGCATAGCGCTGCACGAACTCCGATGTGGAGTATTCGGCGATATCAAATTCCTCGCCGCCCGACATGCGATCGAAGATCGGCCGAGGCTGCTCGATACGGATGAAATCGAGGTCGATCCCCTCGGGTTGCACCTCGCCCGTGTAGAGCGGGAGCACCCGGTCATAGAGCGAGCCTGCGTAGGTTAGCCTGATGTTGCCCATTGGGCCTCCTCCTTGCCGCGCGATGGCGCGGGCCTTCAAATGATATGCGTTTCCAGTTGCCCCAGCCCGTCGATCTCGACGGTGACGGTGTCGCCGCCCTCAAGGTATCGGCCATGGCTCGAGCCGGTTCCGGCCGGACAGCCTGTCAGGATGACATCGCCGGGACAAAGCGTGGTGGTCTCCGATATGCGCGCGATCTGCGCTGCGATGCCGAAGATCATCTGGTTGGTGTTCGAATCCTGCATCAGGGCATCGCCAACCCAAAGGCGGATACCCAGTTGATGCGGGTCAGCCACCTGTGCGGCGGGCGTGATCGCGGGGCCGAGCGGGCAGGCCCCGTCGAAGGATTTGTGGCGCATCCAGTCGATCCGGAAGGTGCTGGACGGACGCACATCCTTGCGCCGCGAGAGAGCGCGGGCCGACAGGTCGTTGGCGATGGTGTAACCGGCCACATATGCCATGGCCGTGGCCTCGGTGACCTTGCTGGCCCTCTTGCCAATGATCACCGCCAGCTCCGCTTCCCAATCGAGATTCACGTTCTCGCCGGGTATGGCCACCCGCGCGCCCGTGCCCACAACGCAGGGGCGCGAGGCCACGACCGTGTGCCAAGGCGCTTCGATCTCATCGACCTCACCACTTTCGCCAAGCGCCTTGCGGCGTTCGGCCATCTCCTGTCGGTGATCGTGGTAGTTGATCCCGGCGAGGAAGATGGTGCCGGGGTAGAGCACCGGCGCCAGAAGCTCGACAGCGGCCAAGGGTGTTCCGGCATCTGGCGTCACACTCTGCAACGCTTCACCGATCCGATGCTGCGAGGCCTCCCAATCATTGAGCAGGTCAAGCACCGTGGCCGAAAGACCCAAAGCGGACGCCTCATAAACGACATCCCCGGCCAACACGCCGGCCTTTGGGCCGGTTTTCGCCTGATAGGTGACGAGCTTCCAGCCTGCCTGCCCGCTCTCGCGCCCGCCTGTCATTTGATCACCGGGTCCACGTGGGTGGTGCCGAACCACGGTGGTTTCGTGCCTTCCCACTCATCGGAGCCGCGCCGGTCTTCTGCCGACCAGACGCGGGGCACGTAGGCTTCGTCATTCAGCACGATCTCTTCCTCGACCGAATATTCGATCAGGTGACGATCCTTATCGTGGAAGTAGAAGGCCATGTTGTGCCCTGCGCCGTGCCGCAGCGGCCCCCAGAGCAGCTCGACCTCGCCCTTCTCCTTCATCGCCTCATAGGCGGCATAGAGCGCGAGCGGGTTCTTCAGCGTGAACTGGATGTGGTGGATGCCCTGATAGCCTGAACGGGCAAAGCCGAAGCAGTGAAACAGCGTGTGGCTGCGGAAGAAGCCAAGGATCGGCGCACCCGCGTCATTGGTGATCCGGGCGGATTCCCGCAGGCCCATGGCGCGGGAAACAAACTCGTAGTTTGGCTCCAGGTCGGTCACCCGCAAGATCGCGTGGTCAGCACAAATCGGCGCGGGCGCATCGGCAGGCGGCGCCACGATAGAGGCCATGGGCGCAGGCGTATTGACCCCCAGCGTCAGCTCCATCCTCTGCCCTGACGGAAGCTCGAAATGAACCGCAGGGCCGCGCTTCCACCAATCGCTGTTTTCGATCCGCGTCACCGCCACGCCCTGCCGCTCCAGCAGCGTCGCCGCGCGCTCGAGATCGGAGGAGGAAAACAGAACGAAGGAAAGGTGCTCCAGCCCCGCTTCATCACCCGGCACATAGACCAGCGAATAATTGTCGTGCCCGTGCCCACTGAGGTAATGCCGCCCGGCCTCGTCCACATGGACCAGAAAAAAGCCCATGTTCTCCGCCGCAAATTCGGCGGCCGCCTTCGGGTCGGGGCTCTTCAGCGCGATATAATGCATGCGGTCGATACCCAAATCGTGCTCGGGCACAAACGGTCCAAAGTACTGCTTGGGAGGGATCGGCTTGTTCATCAAAATCTCCAGGTTCGTCGTTCTATTTTCGGTCCGGGCCGGTGTCGGGGCGCCGGGGTGTCACGCGGGCGGAAGGCCCGGATCCAAGATCACCTTGCCGCGCCCCCTCATTTCACCGCGCTCGTAAGTTCGGTGGATCTCCGGTGCGTCTTCCAAAGGCGCGATATGGTCGATGCGGGGCGCAATCCGGTTTGCGGCGGCCAAGGCGAGGGCCTCGGTCACGTCATCGGAGGTGACAGCTGTGTGCCCTTTGATCGTGAGCTGATTTAGATAGAGGCGCTTGATGTCGATCGGCGCAGCCCCGGCAGCAGGCCCCCCAGCCGTTATCAGCCGCCCATGCCGCCCGAGGGATGCAAAGACGCCCTCGAAAAGCGCAGCATCGCCAGTGGTCTCCAGCGCAACGTCAGCCCCCCGCCCCTCGGTGCGCCGAAGCACGCTCTGTGCGAGGTCACCGGGGTTTTCGCCCAGCACGATGGGGTCAAACCCCTGCGCCATAAGCCAGTCAGATTGGCGTCCGCCCCGCATCACCGGAATTACAGAGGCCCCGAGGTTGCGCCCGATCTGGATCGCGACGTTACCCAGCCCGCCAAGTGGCCCGGTCACAAGCAGGTGCTCGCCCGGCTTCAACGCCGCGGCGGTGCGCAACATGGCAACCCCCAAGGGCGCGTGGCGCAGGATCACACTCGCCTCGGCAAAGCCGACATTCTTAGGCAGGTGATGAGCCTGCTCCGCGCGAATGCGGACAACCTCGGCGCATCCTCCCCAAGCCTGCACGCCCAGCATTTTGGAGGCTGTCGCCTTGCTCCCCTTCCGCACCCAAGGTGTTGTGGCGACCCGGTCGCCCGGTGCGAAGCCCTCAACGCCCTCGCCTACCGCCTCAATGGTGCCCGAAGGATCGACGCCGAGGATATGGGGCAGGTCGACGGGTTTGGCATAACTGCCTGCGCGAACGGCAAAATCCAGCGTCGGATTGACAGAAACCGCCCGCACACGAAGGGTCACTTCGCCCGGCCCAGGCACGGGGGTTGGCAAATCTTGCAGCTCCAGCACCTCGGGCCCGCCAAAGCGGCTTTGAACCATCGCCCTCACAGCAAACCCTCCAGCACACCCCGATAGAGCTCGGTGCCCAGAAACAGCTCGAACGTGCCCCAGATCGCCACGGTGGTGATCGCCGCCATGAGGGCTGCGGTCACCGGGCGTGCCCTGCTCTGCAACAGCGTGGCCACGCCAACGTAAATCGGGATGGCCGCCAGAAACCCCAGAACGATGACGAGCACCGTCAGCCCTGCCAGCCCCGCAATCGGCGAAGCGACTGCGCGCCAGCGCTCTCCATCACTGGGTGCCTCGACGGGGGCCGCCTGATTGCGCATCACGGGCAGCAGTAAGTCGAGGGCACAAAGCGCAAGCGCGAAGATCGCAACCAGCCGGGGCAAATGCCCGACCTTTGCCGCGTAGCCGAATGTTGCGGCGAGGAACGCGGCGGCGATTGCTCCTACCACGAGCGGCGGAACGGCGTGTTTGAGCCCGGGCGTCATCGCGTGCCTCCCGCGCGCTCACGCCGCCGCTTAAGGTAGAGGCGCACCAACGGCCAACCGAGAAGCAGAACTGTCAGCACGATAAGCGCCAGCGACACCGGGCGATCCACGAAGATCGACCAGCTCTGCCGACCGATCAGCATGGACTGCTGAAAGCTCCGCTCGGTGATGTCGCTCAGGAACATCCCGATCACGAAGGCGAGGCGCGAAAAGTCGTAGCGCACCATCATCCACCCGATGACGCCAAAGATTGCGGTCACAACCACATCCTCGATGTGACGGTGGATGGAGTAGGAGCCGACAAGAGCCAGCACCGTGATCACCGGCACCAAAAGGCCAACCGGAACGGTGGTGATCTTCACAAGGCCGCGCACGAAGACGATGCCGAGCAGCGACGCAAGGATGCAGGCGAAGGCGAGAGCCACGATGAGCGACACAATCACATCGACGTTCTCGATCAGCATCATCGGGCCGGGCGCGATGCCGTGCAGTGTCAGCAGTCCGAGCAAAATGCCCATCTCAACGCTGCCCGGAATGCCGAAGGCAAGGGTGGGGATCAACGCGCCACCATCCTTGGCGTTGTTGGCGGCCTCCGGCGCAATCACGCCCCGGATGTTGCCTTTGCCAAAGCTCTCGGGCTCCTTGTCGATCTGCTTTGTCGTCAGGTAGGACAAAAAGGATGCAACGGTGCCGCCAAGCCCGGGCACAATGCCCACGAAGCTGCCAATCACCGACCCCCGCAAAACCGTCTTCCAGTTCTTCAGGGTTTCCACGATGCCGCGCCCGGCCCCGCCAACCCTTGCCGTGGCCATATCCCCATGGGCGATGGTGCCACCGCGCAACGAGAGGCGGATCATCTCGCAGACGCCAAAGATACCGATCAAGGCCGGCACAATCGGAAGGCCATCGTAGAGATAGAACATACCGCTGGTGAAACGTGGCACGCCCAGCATCGGATCTTGCCCGACAGAGCCAACCAAAAGCCCCAGCGCACCTGCAACGAGGCCCCGCAACAGCTTGCCATCGGCCGAGGCGGCGATTGCACACAGGCCCAGCACCGCGAGCACAAAAATCTCTGGCGGCCCGAAGGCCAGCACGATCTGCTGGGCGAAGGGCAGCACGCACACCAGCAGCAGCACCCCCAGAAGCCCGCCAATAGAAGAGGCCGCCGCAGCAGCGCCAATCGCTTCGCCGCCCCTGCCCTGTTTGGCCATTGGGTATCCGTCAAAGGTGGTCGCGGCGTTCACGGCCATGCCAGGCGTGTTCAGCAGGATAGCCGAGATAGATCCGCCAAACGCAGCCGATCCCATGATCCCGCCGATCATCATCATGGCGAGCGTCGGCGGCAGGCCAAAGGTGAACGGAAACAGGATGACCAGCGCAGTATTGGCACCGAGCCCGGGCAGCAGACCAAAAACCAACCCGGTGACGACACCGGCGGTCAGGTACAGCAAGCCCTGCAAGGTCGCCAAGGCGAGTATGGCGTCCAAGGCAATTGAAAACATGGGGGATTTCCTCAGGGCGCGCCGGCGGGCACAAAACCCGCCGGCTCACGGTTCATTCCAAGAACTCGCTGTACTCTTCGGTCAGGCGATACTGGTCGGCCAGCAGCCCTTCCACCTCGGCCGGGGGCGCGTAGTCGAAGGCCGCGTTGGCCTGCCGTGCACGCTCCAGAACCTCCGGATCCTCGGCCACCTTCGCCAGCGCCTCGGCCAGCGTGTCACGCGCCTCATCGGGAATGCCCGGCGGGCCCATCATGAAGCGTCCGGTGATCACATTCGCCAAGTCCGGGATGCCCATGTCTTCGACCGTTACCGCATCGGGGAAGGCCTCTTCATAGGCGGGGTCGAAGATCGCCAGCACACTCAGCTGCCCGCCCTCGGCATAGGAGACAAAGCCGTTCGGCGTGTTGATCGACAGGTCGACATCGCCGCGCACAACCGCGGAAACGAACTCACCTGCGCCCGCATAGCCTGTCACCACCTCAAAGGGAAAATCCAGCAAGCTGGCCACGATCCCGGGCGTGAACTTTTGAGATGCCGCGATCAGCACCGGCCGATCAGCGTTCCGCAGATCTTCGATTGACTGAAACTCCGAATCCGGGGCCGCAACCACGGCCATACCGTCATAGGAAAGCCGCCCGAACTGGGTCATCTCACCGAGCTTGAAAGGCAGATCCTCGCCGGAGACCTCCGCAAGGATCATCGTGGTCGCAACCACGCCAATCGTGTAGCCGTCCGGGTCGGCGCGATAGATCTCGCCCACGCCGCGCCGTCCACCGGCACCCGAGACGTTCTCGACGATCACGGTGGCACCATCGGGCAGATATTGGGGCAAAGCATCGGCGATGATCCGTGCAATCGTGTCAAAGCCGCCGCCCGGGCCGTAGGGCACGATAATGCGGATGTCGTCTTCGGGGTATTCCGCCAGCGCGGGGCTCGCCAGTGCGAACGTTCCCGCAGCGGCACAGGCAGCCGCCAAGAAACGGCGTAGTGTCGTTTTCATGTGATTCCTCCCTTTTTTGCAGCACGATCTCAGCCGACCTCCCTGTTCGCATGGGCGAGCCTTCGCATCGCCCCTGAGAGGTCAACCAATCAACATCGGCCGACAATGCTCACGTTAGCATAACTTGCATCGCATCGCACTCATTTGATGCGTCCAGCATGAGTCTCACCGTGCCGAAGCAACTGGAAACGCCAAATTTTAAGGCTGAACGCCCCGCGGAGCCGCCGTGCTGCCACGCAACGCAAGCTCGGGCTGGGAGATAGAACGGTATCCATCCTTGAACCCGCCCGGTTGGCGCAATTGGTGCACCAGCCAAAGCCCGCAGGCGGTTGCCAGCTCGGCAATCGGCATCCTCATCGTTGTGAGGCCCGGCCCCCACCACCGGAAGCCCGGTTCATCGCCGAACCCGATGATCGACATGTCCTGGGGCACCTTCAACCGCGACCCGATCAACTGATCGAGCACCCCCTCGGTGTGGAGGATCGCGCCCAGCACCAACCCTGTCGGGCGGTCCGGCATCTCCAGCAGCTCGCGCATCGCCTCACGTCCGAACTCGAAGGATGCGGGCGATCCCAGCAACTCCAGCTGTTCATTCCCGGTCTCCCGTGCCGCGTCTCGGTAGCCGGCAAGGCGGCCCGCACCTGTCAGCAGGTCGGATGGGCCACCAACATAGGCAACCCGCCGGTGGCCCAGCTCATAGAGGTGCATCGCCGCCCGATAGGTCGCCAGCCGGTCGTCGATCCCGAAAAACTGAGGCCCGAATTCGGGATGGTCCCGCAGGATCTGTATATGTGGCGTCTTCCGGAGGTAGTTGACCGATTCCGCCCTAGGGTTCGCCGTGGGCACGATGATGATTGCGGCAACGTTCGCACTGGTAAGCTCGTAGATATGGCGTTTTTCGAGCTTGGGGTCATCGTCAGTTTCACACAGCGCAAGCTGGTAGTCTGCCGCCATCAGGCACTGCGACAAAGACCGCGCTGTGGCCGAGAAAAAGCTGTTCGAGATGTCAGGCACAATCAGGCCCACAAGATTGCTCGAAGCACCTCTCATCATCTGTGCCGCGCGATTGGACACGTAGCCGAGCCGCTCTGCCTCAAGGCGTACCCGCCTCTTTGTGGCCTCACTGATACGGCCATCATCGGCAAGCGCCCGCCCCACCGTGGACGGTGATATATCGAGCTTCGAAGCGATGTCCTTGATCGTAACCATGTATCCCTCACTGCGCACAACAATCGCCACGCAAGCAAGAGTCTTCAGTCTTATGCGGCGCTTTCCCCAACCTTTAGAGGTTCGAGCGACGAAAGTTAACGATACTTGCGAGTTCGGCATTGTGGCACTGGGCAGGGGTGAACGAGGTAGATCGCGGCAATCAGGCCGCACGTCAGGCTGCGCCCCTCCCCGCTCGACTTGCCAAGGCCTGCATTTCACGCGCAAACCACCAAGTTGCCGCACCTCACACCCCCCCCTAGCGACTTTTTTGCAAGAAACCGGCCACTTTCCTCAGCGAACACATTACATGCACTTGCATCAAATGCGCGCCTGATCTACCGCCAATGCCAGCCAAGCCTCTGAGCCCAGCCAGGACTGATGACACTCAGGGGACCACACATGCCACTCATCTTCCGCCGCAGCCGCTATGCTGCCTCCTGCTCCGCAATTGCACTGATGGCGCTCTCTGGCACCGCTTCGCACGCGCAGGACGCTTCCACAGTTTTCACCCTCGACCCGATCCTCGTGCAGCAGCGCGACGAGCTGGGCGATGAGGCCGACCGCGCCACCTCGGCCTACGTGTCCGACCGTGAGTTGGAACGCGCCCGCACCGGCGATTTGAAAGACGTGTTCTCGGGTATTGCCTCGGTCTCCGTCGGCGGGGCGCTGCCGCTGACTCAAAAGATCTTCGTCAACGGTGTCGACATGCTCAACCTCGGCGTCACCGTCGATGGCACGGCGCAGAACAACCGCGCCTTTCACCACGTTTCGGCCAACGCCATCGACCCCGGGCTGCTAAAGCAGGTGCGGGCCGATGCCACCGTTTCGCCAGCCGATGCCGGGCCCTATGCGCTAGCCGGCTCCGTGGTGTTTGAAACCGTGGATGCCTCCGACATTCTGGAGCAGGGCGACAACTTCGGCGGCAATCTCCGCCTGTCGTTTTCCGACAATGGCCAAACCCTGCAATCCGCACTCACCCTCGCTGGCCAGCGGGGCGGCTTCGAGTGGCTGCTCTATGGCAAAACCGCCGATGGCGAAGACTATGACGACGGCGATGGCAACCGCATCTTCGGCACCCGCGCCGCGCTGGAGAGCTACCTCGGCAAGGTCGCCTACGAGGGCAACGGCCAGCGGTTCGAGTTCTCGGCCCAGCGCCTGATGGACAGTTCGCTCCGGCAAGAGCGCGCGAACTTCGGCGGCATCGGCGGGGTGGATGACGCGCTGACGTTCTACAACACCACGCGCGAGAGCTACTCTTTCGTTTACGAAACCCCGGATGCCAACGGCATGTGGGATCCGCGCGTGCATATCGGTTACTCCGAGAGCGAGATCGTGAAGCCCGAACCGTGGGACAGCAACGGCCGCTCCGGCACCTTCTCGACCACACTGCAAAACACCTTCCACCTCAGTGAAGGCAACACGATGACCGCCGGGATCGACTATCAGGAGCGCTTCGGCAACTACCTGAGCCCGACCTATGCCGAGGATCAGACCGAGGAGTCGCGAAATGTCGGCATCTTCGCCCAAGCGCGGCTGCAGCCGAGCGATCGGCTGAAGGTCTCGTTCGGCGCACGCTATGACAGGCAAAGCTTCACCGGGGTGAACGGGTTTGAGGGCGACTTCTCCGGCTGGTCCGGCAACGCTTCGCTCGCCTTCGCCGCCACCGAAGCGCTTACCCTGCGCGGCGGGGTGTCTTCCGTCTTCGGCGGCCTCGTGATCGAAGACAACTACGAGTTCTGGCGCATGCTTGGGGCCACGGCCTACGATGGGCTAAAGGCCGCGCGGGCCGAGAATGCCACCCTCGGCTTCGACTGGACACGCGGCGACCTCACGCTGTCGGGCGAGGTCTTTGTCTCCGAAATCAAGAACGCGCGGAGCAGCACCAACACCTTCGATTTCAAGAGCAAGGGCTTCAACCTCGGTGCCACCTACGGCTGGAACACCGGCTTTGTCCGCATGACGCTGTCGCACAGCGACGTAGAAATCAACGGCGCGCCGGGTGAGAGCTTTACCGCGCAGGACTACGGCGCACCGCTTGGCACGCTGGTGGCCTTCGAGGTCGAGCAAGAAACCCGCATGGAAGGCCTCAAGGTCGGCGGCGGGCTGGATGTGGCGCTCGACTATGATTTCGATGATCCGGCGCTGATCGACCTCGATGGCTACACGGTGGTGAACGCCTGGGCCGAATACGTGCCGCCGAGCACGCCCAACCTGACCATCCGCGCCGAGGTGAACAACCTGTTCGACGAGCAATATGCCGACCGCGCGACCTACGGCGGCGAATACGGCACGATCACCCCGCTGCGCGAGCCAGGCCGCACCATTTCGCTGGTGGCCGTGGCCAAGTTCTAGGCCACGCCCCCGCCCGCAACCAAACGCCGCCGAGGCCCTGCATCGGCGGCGTCTTCAGTCGTAAAGACGGATGAGAAGCCGGGCCAGCGCATAGGTTTCATCAACCGAAAGGCGCCTGCCAACCTCTTCTGCGATAGCCGCGCGATAGACCTCCCAGATCTGCCCATGCCTGCCCTTGCCCGCGCTGGTGAGCCGCAGCACCTTTCCGCGGCCCGGCCCGGGGGCGGCAGCGCTGATGATCCAGCCCTCCTCCTCCAGCCGCGCGGCGTGGCGCGAGAGGGCATATTGCGGGCAGAACAGCTTGCGCTCCAGCGCGGCCATGGGCAGGCCATCCGGCCCCGCCCGCTCCAACTCCAGCAGGATCTCGTACCAAACAGGGTCGCCCACGCCGATCTCTCGCAGCGCCTTGGCAATGCGCCCCCCAGTGCTGCGGTGGATGCGCAGCAGGTTGAACCACACCCGGTTTGCCCCCATCGCCGGATCGGCGTCATCGGCAAAGGGTTCACTCGCTGTGCCGGGCTGGTCTTCCATCGGGTCCACTCGCTGATCTGGCCCTTTGATCTACCGCGCCCGGCCCCAGCAGGCCAGCGCGAAGCGGCTCAGCTGATCAGCGCATGATAGGCCGCCTGCCGCGCCACCAACGCATCATGCGAGCCCATTTCCACGATCCGGCCCTGGTCGAGCACAATGATCCTGTCGGCATCACGAACGGTATTGAGCCGGTGGGCGATGGTGAGCGTGGTGCGCCCTTCAGAGAGCCGGGAGAGGGCCGCCTGCACCTCGCGCTCAGTGCCCCTGTCGAGCGCCGATGTGGCTTCGTCCAGCAGCAGGATCGGCGGGTTCTTGAGGAAAACGCGGGCAATGGCCACCCTCTGGCGCTGACCACCAGAAAGCATAACACCGCGCTCGCCCACCACCGTATCAAGCCCGTCCGGCAACTCCCGCACCAGCTCCGCAAGCTGGGCGTTTTCCACCGCTGCCGCAATCGCGGCCTCATCGGCCTCAAGCGCCCCATAGGCGATGTTGTCGCGCAGCGTCCCGCCAAACAGAAACACATCCTGGCTCACCAGCCCAACCTGGCTGCGCAGCGAGGCCAGCGTCATATCGCGGATCGGCATGCCATCAATGCGGATCTCCCCCGCGCTCGGCTCGTAGAAACGAGGCACCAGCGCGGCCAGTGTCGTCTTGCCCGCGCCGGAATGGCCCACCAGCGCCACTTGCTCACCCGGGGCAATTTCAAGGCTGATGTCATGCAACACGCCGCGCACACCGTCATAGGCAAAGCTCACATGGTCAAAACTGATCGCGCCGCGCAGCACGGGGTCCTCCCGCGCGCCCTCGGCGTCGGTGATCTCGGGGGCGGTGTCCACCAGCTCAAGATAGCGACGAAACCCGGCAATGCCGCGCGGGTAAAGCTCCAGCACGGCGGCAATCTTTTCCAGCGGACGGAAGAACACACCAACCAGCAGCAGGAAGGCCACGTAGGAGCCGGTGCTGAGGCTGCCCTGAAACACGTAACCCGCGCCGACGACCATCACCACCACCTGCACCACCCGCAGGCCCATGTAATGCAGCGCCGAAACGCCTGCCATGATCCGATAGGCCTCCAGCTTGGTGGTGCGATAGCGGCTGTTATCCTCGCCAAAGAGCGCGCGCTCATGCGGCTCGTTGGTGAAGGCCTGCACCACGCGAATACCGCCGATGCTTTCCTCCAGCCGCACGTTGAAGGCGCCAACGCGGGCGTAAATCTCTTGCCAGGCCCGCGTCATCCGCCCGCCATAATGGGCCAGCAGCCAGGCCATGACCGGCACGATCACCAGCGTGATCAGGGCAAGCTGCGGGTGCAGCCAGAGCATGAGGGCGAAGGCCCCGATAAAGGTCATGATCGCGATAAACAGATCTTCCGGCCCGTGGTGCGCCACCTCGCCGATCTCTTCGAGGTCTCGGGTAACGCGGGCCACCAGCTTGCCGGTCTCCGCCCTGTCAAACCACGACCAGCTGAGCCGGGTGAGCCTGTCAAACGCGCGGGCACGCATCTCTGTCTCGATATTGATGCCCAGCATGTGGCCCCAATAGGTCACAATCGCCATGAGCGCGGTGTTTATGAGGTAAACCGCAACCAGCCCGGCAGCGGCCAGAACGGTCAGCGGCCAGTCGCCCTGCGGCAGCAACGTGTCGATAAAGCCCGCAATCGCGAGCGGAAAGGCAAGTTCCAGCAGGCCAGAGACCACGGCGCAGCCAAAGTCGAGCCAGAACAGCCGCATGTGCGGGCGATAATATTCAAAGAACTGTTGGATCATGAGGCGGTGATTTTTGACACCGTTCCCTCATAGGCCTCTCACAAAAGAAGTTCCAGAAACCGCAGGCTAAGAGCGTCAGATAGGCCAAGTTGCGCAAAACAGCGCTCGCGGCCTCCCGCCCGCAAAAAAGCCTCCGGGCGAACCCGGAGGCTTCAAGTCGTCAGCCCCGACATTGGGGCCAACAGGGAGTTTTACTCAGCCGCAATGCGCTCCCCCGCGCTTTCGCGGGCCAATACGAAATCGAACTCGATGTGCAGATCGGTCTCCAACTCGGGGGCCGCCTTGCGGAACTCGCCCACAAGGCTTTCCTTCACGGCAAAAACGCTGTCATTGTCGAGGTAGGGTGAGGCGCTGTCGTAGATCTGGCTGATCAGCGGGCGATAGCCCTCCTGCGAGATGATGAAGTGCATATGCCCGGGGCGCATCGGGTGGTGGCCCATGTAGCGCAGCAGCTCGCCGGCGGTTTCATTGTCGGGGATCGGGTAATCCACCGGGCGCAGGGCACGGAAGGCATAGTGCCCGTTTTCGTCCGTCTCAAAGCGGCCCCGCAGGTTATAGTCGGGCTGGTCCGGGTCGTGGTTTTCGTAAAGGCCGTTGGGCGCATCTTCCCACACGTCGATCGTCGCACCAGCCAACGGCGTGCCATCCGCATCGCGGATATACCCCTCAAAATACACGGTTTCCTGCCCCGGGTAGTCCTTCAACACCGTTGAGGCACCCTTTGGCAAAACCGGCGGGTTCTCACGGTAGAACGGGCCAAGCACCGTGGATTCGCTTTCGGTGCCGCTGACCGGGTTGGAAAGCATGTCCACCAGCACCTCAACGCCAAGGATGTCTCCCAACAAGATAAACTCCTGCCGCCCGCCGTCGCAAACCGCCCCGGCACGGGCAAGATATTGGCACGCTTCGATAAACTCGCCGTGCTGGAGTTTCACCTCTTTGCAAAAGCCATGCAGATGCTTGATCAGCGAGGTCATGATCTCGCGTTGACGCGCGTCGATCTCGCCGTTCTCTCCCAATGCGGCCGTGACCACTTCGGTGATGTTGTCGATAGTAACCTTTGACATCTGCGGCTCCTCCTCCGGCTCGTCTGTCGTCGCGGCGATCCTCTACTGATCATGGCCGCCAACCAATATTCTGACGGGTATCGAGCAATACCGTGCGCGTCATTGTATGTCGCGCCCCACTCGAAGAGCTTGGCGCTCGATTTACAGGAGGGAAGTACGACAATGCACCGGATGGTGGAGTTGATACAGTCAGGGCTGGCCGAGCGGCCTGACCTGAAGCGCATAGGGCGTCTGTTCTCAGAAACGGTGCTGCTGAAGATTGATGCCGAGGAGTATTATCTTGTCTTCGACAAGGGCACTCTCGCGCAGGTCGTGCCCGGCCCCTCCAAGAAGATCCCCTATCAAGTCGGGCTGATCACCGACGCCGAAGCGATGGGGCGCTTCTGGCAGGCGCTGCCGCAGCCGGGCTTTCATGACCTGTTCGGACTGGTCAAGATCGGGCGAGCCGAGATTGTCGGCGATATCCTCGTGCTGGTCAAAAACCTGCGCTTCCTCAAGGAAGTGCTCGCCCTGCCCCGCGGCCAGATGGAGAGCACAGCATGAGCATCGAGCCAATCACCGGACGCTATGCCAATGTCGACATCGCCGGACGCGCCTACCGCATCTACTTCGAAGAGGCCGGTCAGGGCCGCCCGGTCCTTTGCCTGCACACCGCCGGGGCGCACACCGGCCAGTGGCGCCACCTGATGAACGACGCCAAGGTGACAGGGGCCAATCGGCTCATTGCCTTCGACATGCCTTGGCACGGCAAATCCCTGCCACCCGAAGGGTTCCAGACCGAAGAATACCTGCTGACCACGCAAGCCTATATCGACACTGTCCTGGCGATGGTCGACGCGCTCGGGCTGGAGAGGCCCATCCTCGCCGGGTGCTCTATGGGAGGCCGTATCGCCCTGCAACTCGCGGCGCTGCACCCGGATCGGTTCTCGGGCTTTATCGCCATCGAGGCCTCCGATTTTCAGGCCGCATGGTATGATATCGACTGGTTCGACCGCCCTGATGCCCATGGCGGCGAGATGGGCGCCGCTCTGGTCTCCACAAACATCTCGCCCCACGCACCGCCCGCCGATCGCTGGGCGACCCTGTGGATGTTCATGGCCAGCGGCCCCGGCGTGTTTCGGGGGGATTTGAGCTTTTACACGCAGGACGACAGCCTGATCGCACGTCTCGGCCAGATCGACACGAGCCAAACGCCTGTGCACTTCCTCGTTGGCGCCTATGACCTGACCTGCACGCCAGAAGACGCAAAGCGCACCGCAGATGCCATCCCCGGCGCGACCCTCTCGGTGATGGAAGAGCTTGGCCACTTCCCGATGAGCGAGCACCCCGCAGGCTTCCGCCCGTTCTTTCTTGACGCACTGGAGCGGATGCCATGACCACTCCGGCCATCATCTGCGTCGCCATCACCGGCTCCGTGCCCACCAAGGCCGATAACTCGGCGGTGCCAATCACCGTCGCCGAGCAAATCGAAAGCACCCACGCCGCCTTCGAGGCCGGGGCCAGTATCGCTCATTGCCACGTGCGCGATGACGAGGGCCGCCCAACCTCGGACCCGGATCGTTTTGCTCAACTGAAGGCCGGGATCGAGGCCCACTGCCCCGGTATGATCGTGCAGCTTTCCACCGGCGGGCGCTCCGGCGCGGGCAAGGCACGCGGCGGGATGTTGCCGTTGCGGCCCGACATGGCCTCGCTCTCGGTCGGCTCCAACAACTTTCCCACCCGCGTCTACGACAACCCGCCGGATCTCGTGGACTGGCTCGCAAGCGAGATGAAGGCGTACAGCGTGGTGCCCGAGATCGAGGCCTTCGATCTCTCGCACATTTACCAAGCCCAAAAGCTCCGCGACCAGGGCCTGCTGCCCGAAACGCCCTACATCCAGTTCGTCATGGGCGTCAAAAACGCCATGCCCGCCGACCGCCGTGTGTTCGACTTCTATGTCGAAACCGTCAGGGCGCTCTTTGGCCCCGAGGCCCAATGGTGCGCCGCCGGGATTGGCCGCCATCAGAGTGAGTTGAACCACTGGGCCGCCGAGGCCGGGGGCCATCTGCGCACCGGGCTGGAGGATAATATCCGGCTCGACCGGAACACCCTCGCGCCTTCCAATGCCGCCCTCGTCGCAAGGGCCGCCGAAATTGCGCAAAGCCACGGGCGCCATGTGGCGTCCCCCGGCGAGGCGAGGCGCCTGCTAGGTCTCGCGCCTCACTGAGCAACAGGTTGGGCCGCCGGCCTGCGCGCGTATGGAGGCGCGCAGGCGGCCATGGCAGCGGGCCCGCGCCTATCGCTTGGGCATGCCCTTGGGCCGCGCGAGGCGCTTTTGAGCGGCAATCCGGAAGGGCGCGTTGGGCGCCCCATAGCCATCATACCCGCTCACCCGCTGCACCACCTCAAAGAACAACCCGCCAGAGAACGGGCGGCTGTAAAACTGGTAGAACGCGCCCGCGCTGTCTTCATCATAGAGGATGTTCAACTCGGTGAGCTGCGCCAGCACCTCGGGGCTCAGCGAAAAGCGGGCCTGCAAATCGCTGTAATAGTTCCCCGGCATGGGCAGCGGCTCAAAGCCAAGCGCCGCCATGGCGCGGGCGGTGGCAAAGATGTCCTGCGAGGCAAAGGCCACGTGCTGCACCGCACCGCCGAAGCTCTCGGCCAGAAAGCTGCCTGCCAGCGTGCGGTGGGTTTCGGCTCCGTTGAGGGTAATCCGAAAGGCAGAATCCGGCGTGCTGATCGCCTGACTGCGCACAAGGCCATCCGGGTCGATCACATCAACCATAGGCGCACGGCCCATCTCGAAGATCGATGTATAAAACAGCGACCAGCTCAGCATCTCGTCGTAGTTCATGGTTTCGGCCACATGGTCGATCCGGCTCAGCCCCGCATCGGCCTTCGGCGCGCCCTCCACGGGCTGAAACTCGACATTCCAAACATCGGAGAGGCCGCTTGCCTCGTCGATAAAGTGCATCACGCTACCGCCAACGCTGCGGATCGCCGGGATCTTCATTTCACCCGGCCCAAGCGGCTGCTGAAACGGCGCAGAACCCAGCGCAACCGCCCGCCGCTCAGTATCGGCACCGCTCGCAACTGACAGGCCGAGATCGCAGATCGTAGTGCCATGAGCCATGTATGCAGATTGCGCAAAGCCGGTGTCTTCGGTGTTCACCACAATCCGGATATCGCCCTGCTGCCAGAGCGCAACGCTCTTGGACAAATGGGTGCCGACATGGGAAAACCCCATTGTTTTCAGGAAGGTCTCCAGCGCGGCGGCCTCATCGCCACGGGTGGCAAACTCGATGAAAGACACACCCTCAACAGCCACGCGCGGCGGCAAATCGGGCAGGTCAATGCGGATATCGGGCTCCAGCCTGCGCACGTCATCCATCAGCGCAACAAGCGAGCGGTGGCCATCAAGCGCAAGCCCCGCAGGCTTGCCGCCGCGAAACTGGTCATTGAAGATTTCAAGGCTGATCGGGCCACAATAGCCAGTGGCCGCAACCGCACGCATGAACTCCGTCACCGCCAGATCGCCCTCGCCCGGCATGTTCCGGAAATGGCGCGACCAATACAGCAGATCCATCTCGATCAGCGGCGCGTCGGCCAACTGGACAAAGAAGATCTTGTCGCTCGGAATGCGGCGTATGGTGTCCGGGTCGATCTTTCGGGCGAGGGTATGAAAGCTGTCGAGGATCAGGCCGATGTTCGGGTGATCGGCGCGACGCACGATCTCCCACGCATCGCGATGATCGTTCACATGGCGGCCCCAAGCCAGCGCCTCATAGCCCACGCGCACCCCATGCTCGGCGGCAATGTCACCCAGCTCGTGGAAGTCAGCGGCAGCGCGATCCACCCCGCCCAGCGCGTCGGGATGCAGCGAGGAGCAGAACAGGATCAGATCGGTGCCCAACTCCTGCATCACATCAAACTTGTGCTTGGCCCGGTCAAACGCACGTGTTCGCGCCTCGCCGGTGAGGCCCTCGAAGTCTCGGAAGGGCTGAAACAGCGTAATCTCCAGCCCGTGGTCACGGATCATCTCGCCGATCTCGCGTGGGGTGCCGGTGTCTGCGATGAAGTCCTGTTCGAAAATCTCGATACCGTCGAAGCCCGCCTTGGCGATGGCCTCCAGCTTTTCGCGCAGGTTGCCCGATATCGAGACGGTGGCGATGGAGGTTTTCATGCCGGTTCTCCCTGTTTGGCAAGCTCTGCCCGCAGCCGGGCCTCATCCAGCGGAAGGCCCGAGAAATGGGCCCAAGCGTGAACGCCCTGATAGAAAAACAGCTCGTACCCCGAGATCAGGGTGGCACCTGCCGCGCCAGCGTCTTGCAGAAACTCGGTGTTCACCGGGGTGTAAACAGCGTCAAACGCCCACGCCGCACCCTGCATCGCCCCGGCAGGAAGCGGCGTGCCAGCGTAGCCGATCATGCCCACGGGCGTGCCATTGAGCAGCCCATCGGCGCCATCGGCTGCGGTGGCCGCATCCGCAAACACCTCAATGGCAGGGGCCGCGCCGAGGCCGCCAAGCTCTTCGGCCAACGCCTCGGCCTTGGCGGGGTTCTGGTCAACCAACCGGATCGCCTTTGCCCCAAGCGCCACAAGGCCAAAGGCAAGAGCCCGACCCACGCCGCCAGTGCCAATGAGGCAGGCGGTGCCAACGGCCGCATCACCGCGCAGGGCACGATAGGCCGCGATGAAGCCGGTGTAATCTGTATTGTGTCCCTTCGGCCCGCCCTCTGCAAAGAGCACCGTGTTAACGGCGCCTATGGCCCGCACAAGCGGGTCGTCGATGGCCACCATCCGGGCCGCCCGCTCCTTGTAGGGGTAGGTCACGTTGATGCCGCGATACCCCCGGCTCTTGCAGGCCTCAAAAAGCGGCTCGAAGTCTTCGCCAAGCTCCTTGGGCACCAGCCTGTCATATTGCACCGACACCCCATTCTGTGCCCCCGCCATGCGGTGCAGCACGGGCGCGCGGGAACCCGCGATATTGTCTCCGATCAGCCCGAGTTTCAGTTCCGCGTCGCGGGTCATGCACGCCCACCTTTCTTGCCAAAAACACGCGTCTTCGCCGCGGCCCAAACCGGCGTTTGCGACACGAAAATGAGGATGACGGAGACCAGCAGAACAATTGACAGCGGGCTAGAGAAGATACCGCCAAAGAACCGGCCCAGATCTTCCTGCTCCGAGATGATCGCCCTGCGCCAGTTGTCATCAAGCAGCCGCGACAGGATCACGCCAAGGATCACCGGCCCCAGCGGGTAGCCGTAGTGGCGCATGAAATAGCCGAAAACGCCAAAGCCCAGCATCCAGTAGACATCGGTGATCGAGTTGTTCACCGCATAAGCGCCGACGATCGAAAGCAGCATGATCAGCGGCACCAGCACGCTGCGCGGCATCTCGACGATCTTGGTGAAGAGCCGAATGCCGGTGAGCCCGAAGAGCAGCATGAAGAAATTCGCCGTCAGGAGGCAGCCAACGATAAACCAGAACATATCGGGCTGGTCGATCATCAGCATCGGGCCCGGGTTGAGCCCATGGATGAACAGCGCGCCAATCATGATCGCCGTCACCGCATCGCCGGGGATGCCAAGGGTCATCATTGGAATGAAGGCCCCGCCCACAGCCGCGTTGTTGGCGGTTTCGGGGGCCACAAGTCCCTCCATCGCGCCATCGCCAAATGGCCGCTCTGGCGCTTTGGTAACGCGCTTGGCGTGGTCATAGGCCATGAGCGCGGCAATATCGCCGCCAGTCCCGGGCAGCGCACCGATCACCACGCCGATGGTGGAGGTCTGCAGGCTCAGCGGCAGGTGCTTCTTCACCGTCGCCAGCGAGGGCACGATGCGGGTGATCTTCTGGCGCACAGCGTCCTTGTCAACGTGGTGGAGCTGCAGCAGCGCTTCAGACACGCCGAACATGCCGATCATCACCGCGATGAAGGAAATACCCCCCTCCAGCAGCTGAAACTCGAAGGTGAAGCGCTCCGCGAAGGTCAGCGGATCGCGCCCCACTGCGCCAAGGGCAATCCCAAGCGCCCCGGCAAAGATGCCCTTCACAAGGCTGCCCTGGCTCAGCGAGCCGACCAGCAGGATGCCGAGCACCGCCAGCAGCATGTAGTCGCGCGGCTGAAAGCGCAGCGCGAAGTCCGAAACCAGAGGCGCAGCCAGAGCCAACACACCGATGCCGACGAAACCACCGATGAAGCTCATCACCGTGGTCACGCCAATCGCCGTGCCCGCCTCTCCCCGCTTGGCCATCGGATAGCCGTCAAGCGCGGTAGCAATGGCCGAGGGGGCGCCGGGAATGTTGAGCAGGATCGCCGTGCGCGAGCCGCCATAAACCCCGCCCATGTAGATGCCGATCATCAGCGAAATCGCCGGGTACACATCCCACGAGAAGGTAAAGGAGATCAGGATAGAAACGGCCATGGTGACAGACAGGCCGGGAATTGCGCCAACGTAGACACCCGCAAAGGTGCCCAACCCGACCAGCAGCAAAAGCTGCGGCTGGGTGAAAACGGTCAGAAAATCCATCAGCGTGGTCATCCTGCGCCTCCCGCGCTGACGAGGCCCCGGAAGAACTGGATCATCTCGGATTCAGGCACGATGCCTGCAGGCATGAGCACGCTGAAAACGATGCGGAAGATCAGCCAGATCACGATGAGGCTGCCAAGGGCAACCACCAGCGTCCAAAGCCACCCGCGCCGCGCGAGGATCTTGATGGCCGCGAGGAGGAACAACGCCGATGTGGGCAAAAACCCGAGAGGGCGCAGTAGCACGCCATAGGCCACCAGGAACAGCGCGAAGACGAGAACGACCGGCGGCAGGATGTCTTTTGCCAGTGTTTCGGCCCGGTCGAGCGGCAGCCGCGCTGTCTGAACCAGCACAATGGCCGCCGAGACGACCATGGCAAAGGTGGTCGCCATTGGGATGGACCGGGGAGACGAAAGGCCATTGGGGCCAAAGGGGTTTTCGATCCCATAGGCGCTCCAGAGCAAACCAAGGCTGGCCGCCAGCAAAACGGCGGCAAAGAGCAGCTCTCCGGGGCGGCGTTTTCCACGCTCGCCACCGGGTGTGGCGTCGGAGGTGCCGTCATGATGGTCGGGGTCGATGTGCTCCATGGTGTCCTCCCTTGGGCCCGAAAGAATGGGGCACCGCACTTCGCGCAGAAATGCGGTGCCCGGCAACTTGGCGCTGGCTATCCGTCATCCGGAGCGCCACGCCTTGAGCAGTTACTCTCCGGGGCGCGCGATCCCGAACTCCTCGGGGGAGGTCTTTGTCAGCCCGGCATCCTGCAAAAGCCACGCGGTGCCCTGCTGCCACTTGGAGAGGAAGGCGTTTGCCTCTTCGCCCGAGATCCCCATCAGCGTGAAGCCGCGATCTTCCATCAGCTTCACGAAGTCGGGGTGCTGGGCGCCAGTCGCATAGGCGTCCGACAGTTTTGCCACCACGTCATCGGGCGTTCCGTTGGGCACGAAGACACCAAAGAACGGGCCCCAAGGCAGGTAGGTGCTATAGGCCTCGTCGAACGAGGTCACGTGGGGCACATCGGGCAGTTGCTCGTTCGCCTCCACGTCAAAGATTGCGAGCGGCTTCATGTTTCCTGCGCGGATGGCTTCGATGGCGGCACCAAGCACGGCGGGCATAACGTCAATCGCGCCACCCTGCAGGCCGGTCAGGGCCGGGCCGTCACCATCATAGGGCACAGCCGTCACATCGAGCCCGCCTTCAACCGAAGAGATCATCGCGGTGACCACCGAAGGCAAGCCACCGGGGCCCGTGGAGCCAAACTTAACCTCGCCGGGGTTCTCTTTGATGTAGGCCATCATCTCGGCGTAATCGTTGAACGGCGCATCGGGGTTGGCCACAAGCATCGGGGTGCCACGGGCGAGGATCGAGATCGGGATAAACTCGTTATAATCCTTATCGCCCAGCCCCATGATCTTGTAGAGCATCGGGTTTTCGGCGCCCATCAGCACGGTGTAGCCATCGGCGGCAGAGCCTGCCACGTGGTTCAGCGCGATAGCGCCCACGGCTCCGGTCATGTTCTGCATAACCACAGTGCCGCCAAGCGCCTCTTCGGCATGGGGCGTGACCGAGCGCATCACAGTGTCGGTAGAGCCGCCGGCTCCCCACTGGATGATGCCCTGAATCTCTTTTTCGGGGTATTCCGCAACAGCCGCCGTTGCCGTCAAAACAAGGGCGCTCAACGCGCCGCCAATGATGTGCTTCATTCTCTTCCTCCCAAGTGTGTCAGTCCTGCGCCGGTTTTACGGGCTATGGATGCAGGGCACTCTGCCGTGCATTTCTTCTTAACGTCAAATACCCATTTGGCGCACTTGTTAACATCACGTTATTTTCGTGCCCGATACCAGGGCCCATCTTCCACCGCCCGTCCAAGCTCGCGCCGAAATTGGGCGATGGCATATTCGGCATAGCCCGAGAGCACCCGGCCCTTCTTGCGCGAAACATAGCTCTTGATCCGCACATCCTCCACCAAAGGGCGGCGCTCCAGCCCCGGCATATAGACCTCCGCCACCGAAAACTCGTCGATCACCGCCACGCCAAGCCCGTGGCGCACCAAGCTTACCACGGTCTGCGCAAAACGCCCCCGCATGGCAAAATTCACCTCCAGCCCCGCCATAGCGAAGGGCTCGGCCAGCAGCGCGCCGTAAGGGTCGGACGGGTCAACACCGATCAACTCTTCCTTGGCGAGGTCAGCAACCGATACCTGCTTCTGCCGCGTCAGCGGGTGCCCCTCAGGCAGCACCGCCACCAACCGCCCTTCGGCGATTTCCTCATTCTCGATAGCGGCATTCTCGACGGCAGAACTCATGATGACAAACTCGCCGCGTTCCAGCAGGAGGTATTCAACCGTTTCCTCGATCTTCAGCACGTTCAGATCGACAAAGAGGTCATCATAGCGGCTGCGCACCTGCCGCAGTGCGCGGGCGGCGATGAACTGGGCGATTGAGGGCGCGGTGGCGAAAGAAAGGCGCACAGCCTCACCCTTCTGCAGCGAGCCGAGGGCAAGCTGCAGGTTTTCGACCCCGCGATATACCTCCCGCACCTGGTCGAAAACGCGACTGGCCTCGACCGAAGGGGTGAACAGGCCCGCCTTCCGCTCGAACAGCCGAATGCCAAGGGACTCTTCGGTATGTTTCACAAGGCGGCTGATGCCCGGCGCTGAAACGTTGAGCATCTCCGCCGCGCCACTGATCGTGCCGGTCATCATCACCGCCCGGATCACCTCAATCTGTCTCAGCGTCATTTCCGACATGCCATGCCCTCCCCCGGCCCAGAGTTAACCTGAGGTTACTCAAGCCTAAAGACAAGCATCTGAAGTTACGCCACGCTCACCAACCACCCAGATGGCAACCGATGGCAGGGAGCCGCAGCCTCGGCACATCGCAG
Organism: Oceanicola sp. D3; assembly: GCF_006351965.1. Taxonomy (NCBI): domain Bacteria; kingdom Pseudomonadati; phylum Pseudomonadota; class Alphaproteobacteria; order Rhodobacterales; family Roseobacteraceae; genus Oceanicola; species Oceanicola sp. D3. The sequence goes on along the minus strand of NZ_CP040932.1, from coordinate 913,041 downwards.
GCGGGAACAACTTGCACAGCGCCGCGACCAGAGCCGCTGGGTCTTTCCACGGCATTGCCCTATCTACCCGGCAAAGGGAGTAAGGCGCATGATCCGACAACAGCACGATTTCACCGATCTGGAAGTGGGCTTTGACGTCCCCGCCCGGCCCGGCATGGATGCCGCCGACATCCAGACCCCGGCACTGGTGCTCGACCTCAATGCGCTGGAGCGCAACATCGCCAAGATGGGCGCCTACGCCCGTGCCCACGGCATGCGCCACCGCGTCCACGGCAAGATGCACAAATCGGTTGATGTGGCCAAGCTCCAGCAAAAGCTGGGCGGCGCCGTGGGCGTGTGTTGCCAAAAGGTGAGCGAGGCCGAGGTCTTTGCACGCGGTGGCATTCGCGACCTGCTGGTGAGCAATCAGGTCCGCGACCCGCTCAAGCTCAAAAGGCTCGCCCGCCTGCCCATGCTTGGCGCTGAGGTCACTGTCTGCGTGGATGATGTGGCCAACGTGGCCGAGCTATCCGCCGCTGCGCAGGCCGCTGGCACCGAGCTTGGGGTTCTGGTGGAGATCGACTGCGGCGCAGGCCGGTGCGGGGTGACAAGCGCCTCTGCGGTGGTGGAAATTGCACAGGCGGTCATTGAGGCCGCCGGGCTAAGGTTTTGCGGGCTTCAGGCCTATCAGGGTGCGATGCAACACCACATCCGCTACGAGGACCGCAAGGCCAAGGCCGATGTCGCCATCGCCATGGTCAAAGAAACGCTCGCCGCGCTGAGGGCCGAAGCGATCAGCTGCGCGGTGGTGTCAGGCGGCGGCACCGGCTCTTACCCGTTCGAGAGCACATCAGGCGTTTACAATGAGCTGCAATGCGGCTCCTACGCCTTCATGGATGCCGACTATGGCCGAATTCTGCAGGAAGATGGCGCACGGATCGACCGGGGCGAGTGGGAGAATGCGCTGTTCCTCCTCACGCAGGTGATGAGCCACGTTCAGCCTGACAAGGCGATTTGCGACGCCGGGCTGAAGGTGCAATCGCTCGACAGCGGGCTGCCGGATGTCTTCGGGCGTGAGGATGTCACCTATACCGCCTGCTCCGACGAGCATGGCGAGCTTGCCGATCCGGGCGGCACCCTCAAACCGGGCGACAAGCTGCGGCTGGTGCCCGGCCACTGTGACCCAACCGTCAACCTGCATGATTGGTATGTCGGCGTGCGCAACGGCAAGGTCGAATGCCTCTGGCCCGTCAGCGCCCGTGGCAAGGCGTTCTGAAGGCCGCCCGGTTCACCCAACAACCTCGTAGGGCTCTGCAAACCAGTATTCCTCAAGGTTTTCACCCGGCCCGATCCTGTCGACCACGGCAAAAAGGCCGGGCGCCGAGAGCGGGGTGAGAACGCCGTGCCACGTACCCCTGTGGTAGTTAACCCCCTGCCCCGGCGCGGTTTGAAAGGCCACCGGCCGCCCCGGCCTGCCCCCCTCATCGGGAGCGACGATCACAAGAAAGGGCGCGTGGCTCATCGGCAAAAAGGCCTGGCTCCCCTCCGGGTGGCGCTCCACCATCTCCAGCGCCATGGGCAGGCTGCGCGGCTGCGCATCAAACAGGCTGATACCCGCGCGGCCATCGGCAAAGTCCAGCTGCGCCCTGTCATGGTAGCGCCCGCAGAGGCCCTGATTGATGATCTTGTCAGCGGGGCCCGTGGCCTCAAGCACATCGCCAAAGGGCGCAAAGGCCTCGGCGGTGAGCGGGGCGATGGGCACGGCGCGGCTCACGCCCCCGCCCTCGCCCAGAGCACGGCCCGCTGCCAGACACCCTCGTGTTTGTCATCTGAGGTGCGCATACATGTGCCTTTCCTTCGCCTCCGCCCATTTATGAGCCCGCCAATCGAACCCCTTTTCGCCCCGTGACGAAAGGGGCGATTTGCCCGCCACGCCCCCGGCTTGCGGCACAGCTGCCAAACAGCGCATATTTTGCAAGCAGGGCGATAAACCGGCCAACCCTTCGCACCTCGGCAACAGCCGGTCATGGCAGAGCGTCGCGTCTCGGACTAGCCTGTGCAGGAATCAGAATTTTGAGGGCGCAGGGCATGTATGATCTGGCAGCGATCTGGGACTGGGTGGGCTTTGCGGTGCGCTGGCTGCACGTCATCACCGCAATGGCCTGGATCGGCGCGTCATTCTACTTCATCGCGCTCGACCTGATGCTCAAGCCCGCCAAGGGCATGCCGGAAGGCGCCTATGGCGAAGAATGGGAGGTCCACGGCGGCGGCTTCTACCACACCACCAAATATCTCGTCGCGCCCGCGCGGATGCCCGAGCACCTGACCTGGCACAAGTGGCAAAGCTATTCCACATGGCTCTCCGGGGCGGCGCTGCTGATGATCATCTATTGGGTCGGCGGCGAGATATTCCTGCTCGACCCGACCAAGGCAGATCTGGCGCTCTGGCAGGGCATCGTGATTTCCGGCGGCTCGCTCACCATTGGCTGGCTCGCCTATGACTTCATGTGCAAATCCAAACTCAGCGAGCAGCCAACGCTGCTGATGTTGCTGCTCTTTGCCATTCTGGTGGCAATGTCATGGGGCTATAACCAGATCTTCACCGGGCGGGCGGCCCTGCTGCACCTCGGGGCCTTCACCGCCACGATCATGACGGCAAACGTGTTCTTCCAGATCATGCCGAACCAGCGCATCGTGGTGGAAGACCTCAAGGCAGGCCGCACGCCAGATGCCAAGTACGGCAAGATCGCCAAGGTCCGCTCGACCCACAACAACTACCTGACGCTGCCGGTCGTCTTTTTAATGCTGTCCAACCATTACCCGCTGGCCTTTGCCACCGAGTACAGCTGGATCATCGCCAGCCTGATCTTCCTGACCGGCGTCACCATCCGGCACTACTTCAACACCATGCACGCCACCGGCAAGGGCCCGCATTGGACATGGGCGGTGACGGTGCTGTTGATGGTGCTCATCGCATGGCTCTCTGTCGCACCGATGCAAGACAGCCTTGAGGAGGCCGAGGCGCGCGCGCTCACGCCGCACGAGCAGAAGTTTGCCTCTGCCGAGGGGTTCGAAGAGGCCTATAGCGTGGTGCTCGGCAATTGCTCCATGTGCCACGCCCGCGAGCCCTTCTTCAGCGACACCATGCTTTGGCCCCCCAAGGGCGTGGTGCTGGAAACCGAATCCGATGTGGCGCGCAATGCCCGGCAGATCTTTCTCCATGCCGGGGCAAGCCACGCCATGCCGCCTCCCAATGCGGTTTCAACCATGACGCCAGAGAACCGCGCCGCTATCGTGGCGTGGTATCGCGGCGCAACGCGCTGAGCGCCACAAGGAGGAGGCCCCCGTGCATCCGCTTCTGACCGCCGAAACCATCGAAAGCTACCAGCGTGACGGCGCGGTGCTGATCCCCGGGCTGTTTCGTGCACAGGTAGACATGTTGCGCGCCGGTGTGGCCCGAAACATGGAAGAGCCCGGCCCCTATGCCGCAGAAAACCTCAAATCCGGCGAGCGCGGGCGCTTCTTTGACGATTACTGCAACTGGACCCGCATCCCCGAGTTCGCAGAGGCCATCGCCGCCGCGCCGGTGGCCGAGGTGGCCGCCGGGCTGATGGGTTCACGCCGAGTGCAAATGTTTCATGACCATGTGTTGGTGAAGGAGCCAGAAACCTCCAAGCCCACGCCGTGGCATCAGGACGGCCCCTATTACTTTGTCGAGGGCCAGCAAACCGTCAGCTTCTGGGTGCCGCTGGACCCGGTCGGCGACGCCACCCTGCGCTGCGTGGCCGGTTCGCACCGCTGGAAAAAGCCAGTGCTGCCAACGCGCTGGCTGGCGGAAACCAGCTTCTATCCCAACGAGGCAGATTACATGCCGGTGCCGGACCCTGACGCAGAGGGCATGGACGTTTGCGAATGGCAGATGCAGCCGGGCGATGCGGTGGCCTTCAATTTCATGACCCTGCATGGCGCCCGCGGCAACGAAGCCCGCACCCGTCGCCGCGCCTTCTCGCTGCGGCTGGTGGGCGATGATGCCCGCTACGTGGAGCGCCCGGGCCCCACCTCGCCGCCCTTTCCCGGCCACGGAATGCAGCCCGGCCAGCAGCTGCGGGAAGACTGGTTTCCGGTGTTGCTGGAGCGGGAGCCCAAAAGTGCCCCCGCCCCCGCCGATCAGGGCTGACGCCCGTTACCCCACCACGTTGAACTCCGGCCCATAGGGATAGCCGGTGATGTTCTCGTTTCCGCCATCGGTGATGATAAGAATGTCATGCTCCCGGTAGCCCCCCGCGCCGGGCTGGCCCTCGGGAATGGTCAGCATCGGCTCCATCGAGATCACCATGCCGGGCTCCAGCACCGTGTCGATATCCTCCCGCAGCTCCAGCCCCGCCTCACGCCCGTAGTAATGCGACAGCACGCCAAAGCTGTGCCCATAGCCGAAGGTCCGATATTGCAGCAGGTCGCGCTCGGCGAGGAAGGCATTGATTTGACGGGTGATCTCAGAGCATCGCGCGCCCGGCTTCAGCAGCGACATACCGTATTCATGCGCCGCCACATTGGCCTCCCAAACCGCCCGAGAGGCATCATCCACCTCGCCAACAAACATCGTGCGCTCCAGCGCGGTGTAATAGCCGGAGATCATCGGAAAGGTGTTGAGGCTCAGGATATCGCCACGCTTGAGCCTGCGAGATGTCACCGGGTTGTGCGCCCCATCGGTGTTGATCCCCGACTGAAACCAGACCCATGTGTCGCGATACTCTGCCTCGGGGAAGCGCTTGGCGATTTCCAGCTCCATCGCGTCCCGCCCCGCCATCGCCACGTCGATCTCCCGGGTGCCTTCACGCACCGCCTCGCGGATGGCATAGCCCCCCACATCGGCCACCGCCGCGCCCTGCCGGATCAGTTCCAACTCGGCGGCAGATTTATGCATGCGCTGGCGCATGGTGGCCGGGGCAATATCGGTGGTGGAGGCAGGCTGAAGCAGGTCCAGCAAAAGGGCGTTCTGCGCCAGCGTCAGGTGATCGCCCTCATAGCCCAGCGCCCGCCCCTCGCCGGTGACAGAGCGGATCGCCCGCCAAAAGTTGTTCCGCGCCCAGTCGGTATAGGTGATGTTGTCGCCATGACAGCGCCGCCATGGCTGGCCCGCGTCAATCCCCGCGCTGATGGTCACGCTTTGCTCAGGGGTGACGACAAGCCCATAGGGCCGCCCGAAGCTGCAATAGAGAAAGCCGGAGTAATAGGCGATGTTGTGCATCGAGGTGAGCACGCAAGCCTCCACCCCGGCATCAGCCATGGCCGCGCGCAGGCCGGCGAGGCGCGCGTCATATTCGCTCGCGTCAAAGGGCAGCACGCGGTCGCCCTGATGAAATCGATAAAACTCGGGACGGTCCATTCGCAAAATCCTTCTCATGGTCGTGCCCATGGGAAGGTCTTCCCCCATCGCGGCGACGATAAAGCAAGATCCCGGCGTTCAGGATGGAGGATTGGGCGCGCTCTGCCGCGCTGGCGACGCCATCGCCTGCCCGTGGCGCAACGATGCCGCAGAACGGGCAGCGCGGCAAGCGCAGTTCGGCAAATCAGGCGGCGGGCTGGGCCAGCATCATCTCGGCGGCCTTCTCGGCAATCATCGTCACCGGCGCATGGGTGTTTCCCGAGGGGATGGTGGGCATGATCGAGGCATCGGCGATGCGCAGGTTCGCAAGGCCGTTGAGGCGCAGCGAGGGGTCAACCACCGCGCCCGGGTCACTGCCCATGCGAGCGGTGCCAACGGGGTGAAAGATGGTGGTGCCAAGATCTCCGGCAGCCTTCAACAGCTCGGCCTCACTCTGCACCTGCGGCCCCGGCTTGATCTCGCGCGGCTGCAACGCGCGCAGCCCTTCGGCGGCCATCAGCGCGCGGGCATGGCGCAGGCTGTCGGTGGCCACGATCTGATCTGCCCGGGCAGAAAGGTAGTTGGGCCGAATATCGGGCGCCTCATCGGCATTTGGCGCGGTGATGTGAATCGTCCCGCGGCTCTCGGGGCGCAAATTGCAGACCGAGACGGTCACGCCCGGCTCCCGGTCCAGCGGCTGGCCAAAGGCTTCCAGCGAGAGCGGCTGAACATGGTATTCGATATTGGCGCGCTCGAAGTCGGGCGCCGAGCGGGCGAAAATGCCAAGCTGGCTCGGCGCCATCGACATCGGCCCCCTGCGGCGCAAGGCATATTCCAGCGCCACCCGCGCCTTGCCAAAGAGCGTGGCCAGCCGGTCATTGAGGGTCAGCGCCCCGGTGATGCGAAAGACCGTGCGGATTTGCAGATGGTCTTGCAGGTTCTCACCCACGCCGGGGGCCTCCAGCGCCACGGGCAGGCCAAGAGATTGCAGCAGCGCGGGGTTGCCGATGCCGGAGAGCTCCAGCAGCTGCGGCGTGTTCACCGCACCCGCCGAAAGCACCACCTCGCCCCGGCAGCGGGCGCGTTTGAGCTGGCCATTCTGACGATAGATCACCGCCTCCGCGCGGCCATCGGCAAGCGACAGGCGCTGCGCATGAGCACCGGTTTCAACGCGCAGGTTGGCGCGGCCCCGGGCCGGTTTGAGAAAAGCCTTTCGCGCGTTCCACCGCAGCCCGCCGCGTTGGTTGACCGGAAAGTAGCCAACCCCCTCGTTGTCACCATCGTTGAAGTCGGTGCAGGCCGGGATGCCCATGCTCTGTGCCGCCTCGGCCACCGCATCAAGCACCGGCCAGTGCAGGCGCTGCTCTGCCACATCGAGCTCGCCGCCCTTGCCATGAGCTTCACTGGCCGGGCCATAGTGGTTTTCGGATTTGCGAAACAGCGGCAGCACGTCGTCCCAGCCCCAGCCGGTGCACCCCGCCTGCCGCCACTGGTCATAGTCCGCCGCCTGCCCGCGCATGTAGATCATGCCATTGATCGAGGAGCAGCCGCCAAGCAGCTTACCGCGCGGGTAAGCGAGGGAGCGCCCGTTCAGTCCGGGCTCCTCGGCGGTGCGATAGCACCAGTCAAGCCGGGGGTTTCCCATCGCGTAAAGGTAGCCAACCGGAATGTGCACCCAATGATGGTTATCATGCCCGCCCGCCTCCAGCAGGAGCACCTTGTTGGCGGGGTTCACGGAGAGACGGTTGGCCAGCACGCAGCCAGCGGAGCCCGCGCCAACAACGATGTAATCATATTCACCCGCGTCGGTAACTTGCGGCTCTGCCATGATGAACAATCCCCCCGGTCCCGCGCCGCTACCCTGTGGCGACGCGTCCAGCGTTTGTCACCTGTTCGGGGCAGAGAGGTCAATGCCGGGGCGGCGCAAGCGCCAGTCAGTCCACCTTGGCCGGGGTTTTGGGGGCGCTGGTTTCCTTGGGGGCCATCTGCTCTTCAAGCATGGTCATCCCCTTGGGCTTCTTCTCGCGGAACCGGATGATCTTCTTCAACTCCGGAAAATACGTCCAGTCCCATGAAGAATAGCTGCCGCCAACCACTTGGGTAACCTGGCGCATGGCAAAGCCAAACCGATCTTCGCAAACCACTTCCACCACGGTCCCGGCGCGAACGGGGCACCCTTTTCCATCATGCAGAATCCACGGGCCCCAGTGCTCGCCACCTTCCTGCTTCCATGAGGTTGCCATGCCTGTGCCCTTTTTCCGCCATGATTGAGTACCCATGACGATAGGCCACATGAGGCCGCAGGCAAGCCGGGATCGGGTGACAATCCGGGCGCAGAATGGAAACAATCGGGCAGCCGCCCCGCGGTGCAGGCGGGATCAGCCCTCTGATTTGAGCTTGCGGCAGACCCGCGAGAAGAAGGTCGAGGCAATGCCGTGGCTCATCACCGCGCCATCCGCCATGAGGTAGAGCAGCCCGATGCCCGGGATCTCCTCAAACAGAACACGGCGACCGGTGGTCGACAGGGTGAAGGCCGAAACCACACCCTCGCCGTCCATGATCTTCAGCGTGTCACCAAGGTTGGCCTGCAGCCCGGAGCAAAACAGCCCCAGTTCGCGCGCCTGATCCTCATCACCGAACGTCACCTCAATCGCCTCCGGCGCGTCCTGCGGGCGGAGCGCCAGAACCATGACGCCCTTCATCGCGGCGGCCATTTGTGCAAGGCCGGGGTTCTCTTCGGTCTCTGCCGCAACGGCTGCACGGGCGGCAGCGGTTTCGGGCGCGGTGGGCTTTGCCTTTTCAGCGGCGGCCGGCTGCTCTGTAGCGGCAGCACGATAGGAGCTGAAATCCACCACACGCGCGCGGGCACCGGCAGGCGCCTGGGCCGGCTCTTCCACCGCAGCCTGCGGCTCAGAAGCCTCCGGCGCAGCGTTCCCTTCCGGTTCAGCCACAACTGCCGCGCTCTCCGCCTCGGCGGTCTCTTCCGCTTCCACCTCAACAGGCGGCTCACGGCGCACGCGCTCGGCCAGCAGCTCGATGGCTTCCATCATCTCCGCGCCGCCCGTCTCGTCCCAGGCCTTGTCGCATTTGGCCGATTTGTCGAGCTTGCGGCGTGCGCCCTTGATGAAGACCCACTCCTGAAAGAAATGCTCGGTCTCGCGCACCATCCGCTCGCGCAGGCGGGTGCGATCCCGGTCGTTGCGCAGCTTGTCCCCACGGGTGACGGCAAGGATGGCGTGCTTGGGCCGGGCGCTGCCCAGTTGCTCAACAATCGTCTTTTCCGTCAGCCGCCAGGCCTGCGAGGCGATCGTAACCCAAACCATCACATCGGCAGAGCGGATCAGGGCAACCTGCTCCTCGGTCAGCTCTTCGGCCTTGGTCAGAGGCACTTCGACAATCTCAAGGCCAGACAGATGCGCATGGTCCGACCAAAGCCGCACTTCAGCCGCGTCATGGAATATCTTGGTGCCGCCGTTCAGCTCCGCCGAGCGCGCCTCACCGTCTTGGTCCACAGCCTCCACGCCGGTCTCGGCGCGGTGGCTCACGGTCACTACAGGGCGCACCGTTTGGCCGATGTTGTCAGGCAGCACGCGGGCGCGCAGCAGAGCATTCAACACCGTGGACTTGCCGGCACTCACCTCACCACAGACAACCACACGCACTGGCTTGCGTTCGGCGTCGGAGGCGTCTTCTACTTCGATATTCTGGACCAGCACCAATTATTCCTCAGGCAGCTTGGAGCAACTCGGAGCGCGAAACGGCGCTGTCGATTGCGGACAGGTTGAGCAGGCGGCGTTCAAGCACTTCCATCTTGCTTTGCAGGCGGTGGATCAGGTTGCTGCGCAGCTGCGGATCGCGTGCCAGCTTTTCCATCTCCGTCTTGTCCTGCTTCAGGCGGTGCGTGTGCTCAGAGATCGTCACGTCGATCATCCGCTGCATCACCTGAATGCGCGACATCCCGGCAGAGGCCCGCTCCACCTGCGCCTCGTTGAAGGCCGCAAGGATCTTCTCCACCGAAGGCCGCAGATCTTCGGCGGCGATGGTGCGCAGCGCGGCGAGCGACTTCTCGATGTTCACACTCGGGCGGCGCCAGAAGGCCCAGCCGCGCTCCGCGATCAGGTTTGCCTTCAGCGTGGATTTGGCCAGCGTCAGCGTCGAGGTGAACTCATCGTAAGGCAGATCATCGAGCGAGATCTTCTCCGTCGGATCCTCGAACTTGTCCTTGATGGCCTGACGGCAGGAGCTCATGCAGTTGTTGAGCGCCACATCTGTGCCCGCGCGTGATTTGGCGTAGCTCGCGCCCACCTTCTTCTCCATCTCCGCCTGAAGCGGCGTCAGATCGATCTCGAAGGAGCTGCCCGAGTTGCCCGACACGCCCTTGCGCAGCAGCTGCCTCTCAAACACAGGCTTCTGACCATCGACAAAGGCTTCAATGCTGGAAATCAGGCTCTGTTCGAGCGTCGACCAGTATTTCGAAACGATCTTCTCGATCTGCGCATCGGCATCTTCGGCATGCTCTTCCAGCCTGCCCTGCACCGCGCGGTATTGCTCGATCTCGTCAGCCAGATCCTCGGCCGCGGCTTCCGCCACATCCGAGCGGGTGCTTTCCACCTGCATCTGGATCGAGTCGCGCTCGCGCTTGGTAACAAACAGCGTGCCGGTGATCTCGGCGCGAATATCGCCCAGAAGCTGGCCAAGCTGACGGGTGCCAACGCCGTTGTCGATCACATCCGACAGCGTCTGTTTCACCTCGTCGAGGCCAGAGGCCAGCATCAGCCGGTCAAACTGATCTTCAGGCACTTCGCCATGCTTGGAGCGGATGTAATCGGCCAACTCCTCGGTATCCACCGCGTCGCGAGCCTCTTCGGCCTCCTCGTCGGTGCGCAGCGCGAGGTCGGCCATATAGGCAGAGCCCGCAACGATCTCGAACTCGATATCGGGGATCGCCTCGCGCAGACGCTTGGACACGTCTGCCATCACGCGCGGCACCTCGGTGGAGTAATCATCCAGCTCGTCGATCCGGTTGACGAAGATCATCACATCCTTGCTGTCCTGCTTGGCGAGGATGCGGATCAGCGCGATGTCCACGTCAGTCAGCGGCTGGTGAGCCGAGAGCACAACCACAAAGCAGTCCGACTTGTCGAGGCTGCGGCAGGTAAACTCGTCACGCACCAGGAAGGGGTCGTTCACCCCGGGCGTGTCGGTGATGATCGTCGGCACCTGAAACTCGGGCAGCCGCATGTAGACGTTGGCCACCTTGGTCAGCGCAGCGTAGCGGCCAAGCGACTGGCGCTCCAGCCCGTCATCAGAGCCGGGGCCGGCGCAAACGTAGCGTTGCAGCAGGTCAGACGACAGGAAATCATAGTCGTGATGGCTGCCCAGCAGGGTGCGATAGTGCTTGCCAAGCCGCTTCTGGGCCCGGTCGCGCATCTCCTCGCTCTGCTTTTTCAGGATCTCGGTATCGAACCCCGGCAGCAGTTGCTCGGTCAGCTTGCGGATCTTCGAGCCGCCGTTGACGATCTCTTCCCAGTCGTTTTCCGAGAAGAATTCAAACCGTGCGCCAGACACCGGATCTTTGGGCATGTTCACCCGGATGTTGGTCACAACCGAGGTCCACGGGTTCACGTCCGAAGGCAGAAAGTCGTGTTGATGCAGGAAGGCGTTAAGGAAGGTAGACTTCCCGGCCTTCACCTGACCGATCACGGCAACCTTGGCGGCCCAATTGTCGAGCCGCTCGCGGAGATCACGATAACTCTGACGCTGTTTCCGATCGACGGTCTTTTCCAGACCATCGAGCGTTTCGCGCAGGAAGTCGATTTCCTGGCGCTGTTGGGGAGCGATCTTCACGACTTTCTCCTACTCATGGCACTATGGCTCGGCCCGGTTGCGGCCTTGCTGTCTTCTCTAGCATCGAGAAATGGGGTTTCCGGCGCCTTGCCCTCGCCATCGAGGGCGTCCAGCAGCTCTTCAACGCAGGCGAGCACCGCCTCGGCGTCGGTCCGGTCGATATCTTTCGACAGACCTTCCCAGAGCCTGCGCGCCGGGCCAGCCTCTGCGCCTTTTTCGGCATCTTCGCTGGCAGGCGGAACAAACAGGTGAACCTCGGCAGATGGGCCCGCCTCGGCCTTGGTTTCGGCCACGTCATCGGCCTTCGCCTCGGTTTTTTCTTCAGCCTTTGCAGCCGCATCAGCTTCGCTGACCACATCAGCCTTCTTACGCGCCCGGGCGGCGCGGGTGGCTTTTTGCGTCTTGGAGCTTTTGCTCCGGCCAACACGCTTTGGCGTCACCGACGGGCCGGCCTCCTCGGCGGTTTTGGCCTCTTCGGCCTCTGCCGGCGCCGCACCATCCTTCGGTGCTTCGGCTTCATCCTTCGCATCCGCGTCTTGCGACGCATCAGGCGTGTCGTCCTTAGCCGTGGTCTTGCCATCAGCAGCGCGCAGCGCCGCCTTCAGCGCGGCTTCCTTGCGCTCGGCAGCCTCCTTGGCGGCGGCCTCCTCCTCGGCTTCGGTCATCGCGTGATCAGAGGCAAAATGCGCCACGGTCGAACACACCGCGCCATCCCGCGATTCCAGATCTTCCATCAGCGTCTCCAGATGCTCGCGGATGCGGGCAAGGTCGCCCTCCTTCAGCAACGACGCCATCAGATAGCTGTCAAAATACTTGCCAGCCTCGCGCTTCACCCGGCGCAGCACACGGTCGGCAGAGCGGGCATCGGTGATCCGATCGGCGTGGGTGATGAGGATGGTGGCCTTTTCGAGCAACCGCGCGGGCATCTCGTTCCATACCGACTTCTCACTCTGACGCCACGCCTGGGTGGCATTGGTGCACCACACAACGGCATCGGCATAATCGAGCATCCGCTCCCAGCACTCAGACGGAATGTTGGGGTCGGAGTTGCCGGGCGTGTCGATAATCGAGAAGGTCTTGAGCAGCGGCGCGGGATGGGAGAGCACCACATAATGCGTGTCTTCCACGCCAACATCTTCCAGCGAGTCGAGCGGGCGGGTGTTGCCCTCCAGATCAACCGCCATCATCGCCTTGCGGCCCCAGACCAGCCAGATCGGCGGCAAAGCGGTGGCGGTCACGTTGGACGGCAGCACCTTTTCGCCCAGCAGGCCGTTGATGAGGTGGGTCTTGCCCGCGCTGAACTCACCCGCAACCATCAGGCGCGGCTTGCGCAGCCCTTTCGGGTCCGGCTTGGCAGCCTCCCGTACAGCGTTGAGGATCTTCTCTTCATGTGCCGTCTTGCTGGCCTGAGCGCGCTCTGCGGCTTCGGCCTCCTTGCGGGCAGCCTCCTCGGCCATCTCCCGCTCAATCGCTTCGCGGGCCTCACGCAGCTCACGCTCGGCCTCGGTTTCCACATCCAGAATATCCTCGATAGAGGTATCCTCGTCAGGCGCGGTCTCCCCCTTCGCCTTCTCAGCGGCAGCGGCGGCAGCCCTGTTGCCCGACTTGAAACGCTTGAAGACACGATTCATGCCGAAAGCCTCCTGAGTTCCTCAACCTCGGCCTGGCTGCTCTCGCCCACATCCCCTTCAAGGAAGCGTTCAAGGATAGCCTTGCAGAAGTTGCCTTGTTTCATGGCGAAGTCTTCAACCACCTCGCGCGTGCGCTCGACCGCGGGGTCGAAGAAATCATTGATGAGGTCTTCGATAAGCGGCGTGGTCTCCGAGATGATAACGTCGCTGTAGCGTTTCTCGGCAGCCTTGGAGCCGCCAAAGCGCCAGTACTTGCGCCACCACGGGCCCTGAAGATCAAGCGACAGGGTCCGCGCCAGAACGGTGGGCGATTTGTGCTGTGGCTGCGACGGAAACTCGATCGAGCTGCCCTCGCGGAACACGCCCATATCGGTCTCCAGAACTTCCTGAATGCCATCAAGCACCACGTCAAAGGCGCTCTCGCCTTCGCGGCGCAGCTTGGCGATGGAGGAGGTAAAGGCCGCCTTCATCATCATCCGCAGCCCTGTGGGATCATGGTTCCACGCGCCAACCTCTCCAAACGCCTCGATGTGGCTCTGCAGCGCGGTCAGCGCGGTAGAGAGAAAGTTTTCCTGCGCGCGATCAAGCCGGGTGCGCAGGGCGCCGCGCAGCTCGGCGGCTTTCTCGTCAAAGTCCTTCAGCGAATTGTCCCGCACATCTGCGAGCTTCATCGCAAGATCCATCTCGGTGAGGTCGATAGAAACCGGGCCGTCAGAATGGCGATCGGCCACCTGCTCCACGGTCTCGCTCATCTCGATGATAGTCTTCAGGTCGTTGTCGACATCCTTGATGATCGCCTTCCCGGGGCCTTCGACAACGCGCTTGGCGATGGCCTGAACCAAGCCCTGAAGGCCAGAGGCATCCATCGCCCGGCGGCGCAATTCTTCAAGGTCGTCGGTGTCTTCGCCGTCATAGAGGCTGGCCAGAGCGGCCCGGCTCGCCGGGGCCATATCGTCGCCGCCACGCAGCGCGCAGTTGGCCCAATACCCCGACCCAAACAGGATTTCGATATCGTTGCCCACGCCAAGGCGCTTCAGCGTCTTGTTGATCGAGCTGCGAATGCGGCCCTTCTCGCCTTCCGGGTCTTCAAGCTCGTCGATCCGGTTGACGAAGATCAGCACCTCGCGTGCTTCAACCGAGCAGATGATCCGCAGCAGCGCCAGATCCATCGTGCTCAGCGCCTGGTGCGCAGAAAGCACCACCACGCAAACGCGGCTGTCAGAGATCGCGTTGAGCGTGATCTGCTCGCGCATCATGAAGGTGTCGTTGACGCCGGGCGTATCGCGCAGGCACAGACCCTTGGGCAGATGCGGCAGATCAATATAAAGGTCAGCCGATTTGGTGAGGTCGGCATAAACACCCTCGGTCGCGCCGTCCTCCAGATCGTCAGGATCACCGTAACAGATGTAACGGTCGATCGTGTCCTTATCGAGCTCGGGGAACGAGTGGCTCGACCCGATCAGCTCTGCAAATTCATCCCCGAGGCGGCCCTCGGTAGATTGGCGCATCTCGGTGACCTGCGCCTTGACCTCATCGGCTTCGCTCTCAAAGCCTGCACGGTCGGCCATTTCGCCGAGGCGACCGCCGGTGGCAACCAGACGGTCCCACTCATGCTGGTCGAAAAAACGGAAGAGTGCGCGCGTGTTCACCGGCCGATGACGGCTGTTGAAGTGCAGCGCCGTAATGACGGATGTCCACGGGTTCACATCGGAAGGCAGCAGATCGGTCTCGCCGATCAGCGCATTAAGCAGGGTGCTTTTGCCAGCCTTGATCTGGCCGATGACGCTCACCGACGGCTCAAAAGACTGGATCTTTTCAAGAACCCGCTCAATCGGTTCTTCGACAAAACTCAGGGCGGTTTCGGAGAACTTTTCGACAGCGTCTTCGAGATTATCGAGACGGGTCCAGAGCTCGTTCAGCTCCTTGAAGCTTTCACGATGCCGTTCATGAATATCGTCGGCCTCGGACATGAAAAAACCTCTCTGCCAGGCATGGGGGCAGCGTTACAAATGCGCGCGACGGGCGCGCGCCAAAGGAGGGCGTACTAGGGGTGTGGCTCGCCGGGGTGGCCCGGCGAGCCGCAATGCGTCGTGAGGGTCGATTAGACCTTCAGCTTGCCTTCGACGTTCTTCACGGTCAGGCGAGCCATGCCGAGGTTGGCAGTCTTGCGGTCCACGGCAACGTAGACGAACACGGCCGGGTTGGATTCCAGCGGGCGGATCAGGTGGTACTGGGTGCCCAGGGTGATGAGGATGTCTTCGATATGGTCGTCCAGACCGAGAGCCTGCATGGCGGCGTTCTTGGCACGCACGACTTCGGTGTTGGCGGCGCCAGCAGCTTCGAGGTCAAACTTGACGCCCGAGGACTCGGAGGCGAGCATCAGACCGGTGTCGGAGTCGACGAGGCAAGCACCGATAAAACCGGCAATGTTTTTGAGATCGGAGATGTTGGTAGACATATTAGCGTTCCTGTATGGTTTGGCGTTCACTTTTGATTTGCGTTGACTGATACAGCCATCCGGTGCTTGCCCTTATGAAAGGGACATTTGTTCTAAAATGGTCGCAAAAACGGTTATTTGGGGAAGAATGAAACCGAAAATCTGGCAGGAATGTGTCAGCCATCTCTTCAACAATAATCAAGAGATCGCCCGAACTGTTGTTTTAAAGGCGTTACCACCCAAGCTCGCCTCAAAGTAGAATTCGGATTTTGAATTCACCCAATTGGCGTTTCCGGAGTTAAACAGTGATGCGGGAATTGGTCGACTGTTGCGCCTTCCGATTCCACGTCCCAATCAAGAATCGTGAAACGTTCTACCCCAAACGCTTCAATTGCGATTCCATCCAGCCAAGTTCTCTCAGGCCGGGACAACTACGCCATAGCCGCCCGCCGTCGTCACTTGCAGGCCGGTGCCATAAAGCGCCGTCAGCACTTCGCTGGTCATCGCCAGCGGGCGTGGGCCGGTCTTGAGCACACGGCCATCCTTCAGAGCAACAATCCGGTCGGCATAATGCGCGGCGGTGCTCAGATCATGCAGCACGATCACAATACTGCGCTGGTCCGGCCCCGGGCGTGACATCGCATGAAGCCGCTCCATCAGGTCGCGGGCGTGGCGCGGGTCGAGCGCCGAGAGCGGCTCGTCCAGCAGCATCCACGGCGTTTCCTGCGCATAGGCCATGGCGGTAAAGGCACGCTGGCGCTGACCGCCGGAGAGCGTGTCAATCTGACGGGCAGCCAGATCTTCCAGCTGAAACATCTCCAGCGCACGGGCCACTTGCGCGCGATCTTCCGCCCGGGGCCGCCCCCGGTGAAACGGCCAGCGCCCGAAGGTCACAAGGTCTTCCACGTTCAGCCGGGCCGTCACCCTGTCGCTCTGGGCCAGCAGGGCCACAAGGCGCGCCCGATCCATCGGCGCGGCCCGGGCCATGTCGAGCCCATCCACCTCCGCCGCGCCCGATTGCGGTGTCAGCAGCCCGGCCAGCGCGTGCAGCAGGGTCGATTTGCCCGCGCCATTCGGCCCGATCAGCGCAGTGATGCCGCCCTCGCCAAAGCTGAGCGACACATCAGAGAGCACGGGCCTGTCGCCCCAGCCCACAGTGAGGTTGCGGATTCGGATCATGATGCGTGACGCCTCCGAAGCAGGAGAAACAAAAAGAGCAGCCCGCCGAGAAATTCAACCACAACGGCAAGCGTGGATTGCAGGCCAAGCAGCCGCTCGAAGATAAACTGGCCGCCGACCAGAATCGCCGCGCCGATCAGAGCGGCTGCCGGGATCAGCGTGGCATGGCGCCAACTGCCGGTGGCACGGTAGGCAAGGCTGGCCGCGATCAGGCCCAGAAAGGTGACAGGCCCGACAAGAGCGGTGGACAGCGCCACAAGCAACGCCACAAGCGCCAGCGCAACCAGCACAAGCCGGTCATGGTGCAGCCCGATGCTGCGCGCGGTCTGCCGCCCCAGCGCCGCCGCGTCGAGCCGGGGCGCGAGGGCGAGCGCTGCACAGAGGGCAAGCGCAAGCAGCACCGTGGCGATGGCCAGAGTTTCGCGGTCCACGGCGGTAAAGCTGGCAAAGCTCATCTGTTGAACGATGGCAAACTCCGAAGGCTCCAGCAGGCGCTGGCCAAAGCTGGTGAGCCCGCGCAGGAACACGCCAAGGATCACCCCGGTTAGCACCATCCGCAAAATATCGCCCGCGCCACGGCGCAGAAGCAGGCCAAACAGTGCAAGGCTGGCCACCACAAGGCAGCCCGCCTCCACCGCAAAGCGCAGCACGCTCGGCGCGCCCGAGGCTTCCGAGGCGCCAAAAACCAGCACCGCCCCGGTTTGCAGAAAGACAAAGAGCGCATCAAAACCAACGATGCCCGGCGTCAACAGCCGGTTGGCGGTGATGGTCTGAAAGATCACTGTCGCCGCGCCAATGGCCGCGCCCACCACCACCAGTGCCGCCAGCTTGGTGGCCCTGAGCGTCAGGATAAAGTCCATCGGCGGGCGCAAAGCCCACGCAAGGAACAGCGCCGAGAGCGCCACAAGCAGCAGCGCCAGCAAAGAAAGGCGGGCGCGCTCAGGCATTGGCAGCCCGGCGCGGGGCGGCATTGAGCAGCCACAGGAACAGCCCGGCCCCAAGCACCGCAAAGATCGTGCCCGCCGGAATCTCGTAGGGCCAGCGCACCACGCGGCCGATAATGTCACAGCCCAGCACCGCGCAGGCCCCGAGCCATGCGGTCAGCGGCAGGTTGCGGCGCAGATTGTCCCCCCGCCAGCGCGACACGATGTTGGGCACGACAAGGCCGACAAAGGGAATGGCCCCCACCGTCACCACCACGGCAGCGGTGATGACAGAAACCAGCAGCAGCCCGGCCAGCAGGGTTTGACGGTAGTTCAGGCCAAGGCTGCGCGCCGCATCTTCGCCAAGACCCAGCAGGGTGATCCGGTCAGCCGCGATGTAAAGCATCGGGGCCAGCACGGCGACGATCCAGAGCAGCTCGTAACGGCCCGCCAAAACGCCGGAGAACTCCCCCGACATCCAGGTGCCGAGGTATTGCATCAGGTCGGTGATCCACCCCAGCCACAGCGCCGCGGCCCCTAGGATGCCGCCATAGATCAGCCCCACCAGCGGCAGCAGCACCGGGTCACGCCGGGGCACGTGGCGGGCCAGCAGCAAAAAGCCCAGCGTCCCGGCCAGGGCTGCTGCGGCGGCGACCGACATTTTCACGATCAAGGCCGCACCGGGCGCAATCAGCGTCACCGCCAGCAGCCCAAGCATCGCGGCTTCGGGCGTGCCCACCAGCCCCGGCTCCACCAGCCGGTTCTGCACCGCCATCTGCACCACCACACCCGCCAGCGCCAACCCGGCCCCGGCCAGCAGCGCGGCAAGGGTGCGCGGCACGCGGCTGACGGCAATCAGCAGCCCGCTGTCCACATCTCCCGAAAAGAGGCTCGCCGCCCCGATCAGCACAGAGGCGCAGATCAGGACGGCGAGGATCAATCCGGCGGTGAGCCAGGTTGTCGTCCGGTTCAATTGCTGGCTCCGGCACCCTCCAGCGCCTTGGTGACTTCACCAATGGAGCCCAGCATCGAGTTGATGCCACCCCCGGCAAGGTAGAGCGGCGCAGGGTCGAGGTAGACGATCTGCCCGGCCTTGCCCGCCTTGGTGTCCGCAACCAGCGGCGTGTCGAGCACGGCAGCGGCGGCCTCGCCCTCTTGGCCGATGGCGGCGCCACGGTCGATCACGAAGATCCAGTCGGGGTCGGTCTCTGCGACGAACTCGAAAGAGACCGCCTCGCCATGGCCTTCCGCCACGATGTCGGGGTAGGCCTCGGGGATGTTGAGCGTGGTGTGCAGCCAACCGAAACGGCTGTCATCGCCATAGGCCGAAATCTTGCCGCCGTTCACCAGCAGGATCAGCGCCGCGCCCTTGCCTTCGGCAGCGGCCTGCGCCCGTGCGATGGCGCTGTCCAGATCCGCTTCAAGTGCGGCGGCCTTCTCTTCGGCTCCGAAAAGCGCGCCATAGGCCGCAAGCCGAGTCTTTCCGGCGTCCACCACATCGGTGCCAATGGTCATGTCGAGCGTGGGCGCGATCTGCGAGAGCGGCTCCACCTGAGTTTGCGAGCGCCCGCCCGCCACGATCAGATCGGGGCCCATGCTCGCCAGCGCTTCGAAGTCAGGCTCAAACAAGGTGCCCACCGGCTGCGCCGCCTCAAAGACTTCGGCAAGGTAGGTCGGCGGGGTGAACTCGGGCACCCCGGCGATGGTCACGCCGAGTGCCGAGAGCGTGTCGATCGCCGCAATATCCAGCGCCACAACGGTTTCCGGCGACTGCGGGGCCTCAACGGGGCCAGCGGCGGTGTCCACCTCAACGGCCTGCGCCGAGGCAAGGCCGGGCAGCATGAGAAGGGCGGCGAGAGGAGCGAGAGCTTTCATATTGCACGATCCTGTTTTGGTTTGGTGCGGTTGCGCTGGACAATCCCGATTGAATCAGTCAGCTATATTTCCGACAAAAGAACTGAGGAATTAGCGAGATGCAAGACCCCCTCCACGACACCGGCACATTTTCCACCCCGCACGGCAGCAAATACCTGCAGCAGCTTTGCAAACACTTCGCCCACAAGATCGAAACCCGCTTCGATGATACCTCGGGCGAATGTGCCCTCTCCCCCGGCCCCGCCACGCTTTCCGCCGATGAGACAGGCCTGACGGTCCACATCACCGCCCCCGACGAAGAGGGCCTCGCCGTTTCCCGCTCTATCATCGACAAGCACCTGATTCGCTTCGCTTTCCGCGAAGATTTTCAGAACATGTCCTGGGCTGGCACCTCCTCAGAGGGCTGACAGGGCCCAGCCCGGACGTCCTGAAATCCAAATAGTTGACTCTTTCTGTCAGTCATGGATATCCACCACCCAGAGCCACGCAAGCCAGACGCTTCCCTCGTCATCCGCGCCAGCCGGCCAAATCCGTCACAGAACGAAGACCAGGGACATATCCAATGAACAACCATGCACGGGCTCTTCTGCTGGCCTCTGTATCCGCGCTTGCCGCTGGCGCCGCTGCGGCTCAGGACGTCGTCGACCTTGAGGCGATCCGCGTTGAGTCCGACGCGGCACAGGACACGCTCGGCAATGTCGAGATCTCCACCGAGGAAATCGAAGAGCGCAACGCCGCCAGTACCGATGAGCTGTTCGCCGGGCAATCCGAGATTCTCGCCACCGGCGGCTCGGTCATCGCCCAAAAGGTGCTGGTGCACGGGCTGGAAGAGAGCAACCTCGCCGTCACCATCGACGGCGCGCGCCAAAACAAGGGGGCCTTCCACCACACCGGCAACGTCCCGCTTGATCCGTTCCTCCTGAAAAGCGTCAACGTCAGCTCGGGCCTCGCTCCGGCAGATGCAGGCCCCGGCGCACTGGCGGGCATCATCGCCTACGAAACCAAGGACGCCCGTGATCTGCTCGACCCCGGCCAAACCGTGGGCGGCTTCACGGGCCTGACCTATGGCTCCAATGGCGGCACCTTCCGGCGTTCGGCAGCGATCTACGGCGCGCAGGGCGGGTTTGAATACCTCCTCGCCTATTCTCGCCAAACCGGGGATGATTACGAAAATGGCGATGGCCACGTGGTCGGCGGCACCGAACCCGACCTTGAGGACGCCTTCGTCAAACTCGCCTACAATACCGACAGCGGCAAACGCTTCGAGTTCTCGGCCGAGCACATCACCGACAAGGGCCAGCGCCCGTTCCAAGGCGGCTTCCCGCGCCCCGACTTCGAAGATGTGCCAGCCCGGGCCACCACCTACCTCGTCGCAGAAACCTCGCGCACGAGCTACAGCTTCACCTACACCGACGAAAACCCGCAGGGCATCTGGGCCCCCACCGTTCAGCTGGCTTGGAACGAGCAACTGGTAGATGCCGAAAGCGCGCAGGGCCGCAACCGCTCGCTCTCAGGCAAGGCCGAAAACAAGTTTTCGCTCGGCAGCGGCGTGCTAACCGCCGGGGTCGACTTCTTCCAAGAGACCGCCACCAACACCGGCACCTCCGCCACGGCGGGTGAGGAAGAGCTCTCCAACATCGGCCTCTACGCCCAGATGCGCCAAGATGTGAGCCCCCGCGTGTCGCTCTCCTATGGCATGCGTGTTGATAGCCAAACCTTCACCGGCGCGACCGGCGAGGAGTGGTCCGCTTCCGGCGTCAGCGTCAATGCCGCTGCCGACGTCATGCTGACCGACAGGCTCACGCTCAACCTGGGCGCGGCCTCTGTCTGGGGCGGCTATGAGCTCAACGAGGCCGCCCTGCTCGGCCTGCGCGGTGCGCCCGCCTACGGCGAGCAGATAACCAGCCGCTCGATGAACTACCGCATCGGCCTGCGCTATGAGCAAGGGCCGTGGCAGGCGGGCTTCGCCCTGTTCCACACCGAGATCAAAGACGCCAACGATCCCTTCACCACTACCGGTGAAGCGGCAGCCTATGATGTCACCTCGCAGGGCTTTGACGCCAAGCTGCGCTACACCGGCACGCGCGGGTATATCGAAGGTAACTGGACGCTGGCCGATGTGCAGGTGGATGAGGGGCCGGTGGCCACCACGTCCTACTATGTCGGCCGCCCGGTGGGGCATATCATCGGCATTTCCGGTGCCTATGACGTCACCGATCAGTGGACCTTCGGCGGCACGGCCGAGATCGCGCTGGAGGTGGATGATGTGCCCGCGGGCAACGATCCGCTGGAAAGCTACGAGGTGGTCAACCTCTGGGCCACATATACACCGCCCGCCTATAGCAACCTCACCGTGCGCTTCGATGTGAAAAACCTGTTCGACACCACCTACTCGGGCCGGGGCAACGATGGCGTCGGCTTCTCGGCGGTGGAGCCGCTGACAGAGCCGGGCCGGAGCTTCCTGGTTTCGGCGAACATGAAGTTCTGATACCGCAAAACCCGCAGGGGGCGCCCCAGCCCGCGCCCCCTGCCAGTGATTTAGGAGCCCGCCAGATGGACATCCGCCTCGCCGCCCGCCCCTGCCTCGCCACCGCGCTGGCGCTTTGCCTGCTTGCCGCGCCGCTCAGCGCGCAAGAAGAGACGCCACCGCAAGTGGGCACCGACGCCCCGGCAATGAGCGCGCCCGCAACAGAGGCCGAAAGCGCCCCACCGGGGGCCGCAAGTGATCCCGATGTTGACGCCGCCGCGCCTGCCGAGATCGCGCCCTCCGAGGCGCCACCCGCCAAGGTTCCTGCGCCCGATCCGGCATTGGCCGCCCCGGCAGAACCCGCCCCGACCGATCCGCTCAACCGCCTGACGCGCTTCCTGATCGACGGCGGCCCGGCCATCTGGGCCATCGCCGCGCTCGCGGTGCTGACCCTCGCACTCATCCTTTGGAAAGCATGGCGCTTCTTTCTTGCCGGGGCATGGTCCCGCGGCGCCGCCTTCCGCGCCGCCGAAGCCTGGCAGGCGGGCGATGCCGACACCGCCCTTGCGCTGCTCAAGGGCCGCAAGGGCACCCGCAGCCGCCTCACCCGCGCCGCCATCGAGGCCCGCCTGTCGCTCGATGAGCCTGCCGCCCGTGAAGAGGTCACCCGCGCCGCCCGCCGCCGCCTCGGAGAGCTCTCCACCGGGCTTCGCGCTCTGGAGCTCATTGCCACCATCGCCCCGCTGCTCGGCCTTCTCGGCACCGTCCTCGGCATGATCGAGGCGTTCCAAACGCTACAGAGCGCGGGCAGCCGCGCCGACCCCTCGCAGCTTGCGGGAGGGATCTGGGAGGCGCTGCTGACCACCGCCGCCGGCATGGCCGTGGCCATCCCCGCCTCTGCCGCGCTGACGTGGTTTGAAAGCGTGCGCGATTCGATCCGCGGCGACATGGAAGACATCGCCGCCCGCATCTTCATCGCCGCCCCGCCCGCGCCCCGGGAGGCCCCCAACATGGCAAGGGCCGCAGCCGAGTGACCCTGTTCGAGCCACCCCGCAAGGCCAGACGGCCCAGCCTGACCCCGCTGATCGACGTGGTCTTTCTGCTGCTGGTGTTCTTCATGCTGGCCTCTCGCTTCGGCACCGAGGTGATGCTGCCCATGCCGCTGGTCGGCAGCAGCGGCGCGGCCCCCTATTCCGGCCCGCCCCGTCTGGTTGATGTGACCCCCGAGCAAACCCTGCTGAACGGCGTTGAAACCGGCGAGGCCGCGCTGGCCGCTGCCCTTGCTGAGCTGGTCGAAACCCCCGGAGACACAATCGTTCTGCGCGGGCGCAGCGGGGCCGACCTGCAGCGCATTGTCTCGGTTGCAGAGGCGCTGCGGGCTGCCGGCTTTACCGGATTGGTGCTGGTCGAATGATGAACTTCGCCGATCCACCCCGCCGCTCCAGCACCGAGTCGGTCGTGCCGATGATCAACGTGGTCTTCCTGCTGCTGATCTTCTTCCTGATGACCTCCAGCCTCACCCCGCCCGAACCCATCGAGGTGGCACCGCCCGTGGCCAGCGGCGAGCAGGCCGAGCGCCGCGAGGCCGTGCTCTATATCGGGGCCGAGGGCACCTTGGCCTTCGGGGAGGCGCGCGGCGAAGCGGCGCTGGCGGCCTTCGTCGCCCAAGCGGGCGAAGCAGCGCAGCTTCGGGCTGACGGGCGGGTGGAAGCGGCCACCGTGGCCCGCGTCCTGCGGCAGCTCGCAGCGTCGGGGCTGCCCCGCGTCGAGCTGGTGGCGGTGCCGCAATGAGGGCGGATTTCCCGGTGTTTGTCGGCGTGGCGGTGCTTCTGCACATCGCCATCGCCTTTGCCATCCCCCTGCCCGACAGCGGCGCCACAACCGGCGGCGAGGGCGGGGAAAGCGAGGCCTCGATCATCCCGGCAACCGAGGCCGTGGCCAGCATGGTAGAAGACTGGGAGACCCCGCCAGAGCTGACCGAGCCGGTCGAGCAAGCGCAGCCCGATGCCCCAGAGCCCGATGCGCCCCCGCCCGAGTTGGAGGCCCAGCCCGACACCGCGCCACCCCTTGCCCGCCCCGCGCCGCCCACGCCCGATGTGGCCGAGGCCACGCCGCAGCTGGATACCGCGCCGGTGCTGCAACCCAGCCCGATTTCGCCCTCGGTCGAGGTACCGCCCAGCGCGCTTGCGCCGGTGCAACTGCCACCACAGGCCGAGCAGCCGCAGCTTGCGGCCCTGCCAGAGCCAAGCCGCCCGGCTGCCCTGCCGCGCCAACCCGCCGCGCCGCAGGCAGAGCCGCCGCAGGCCCCGCAGATTGACACCGCCAACGCCGAGCCGCTCAAGCCGCAAACCGCCCCGGCGCGCAGCATCCGCCCGCGCAAAATGCCAAAGCGGCCCGAACCGCCCGTGGCGCAAAAGCCCAAGCCCCAGCCACAGGCCCAACCGCAAAAGCCCGCGCCGCAAAAATCGGCCAAGGCCCGCAAACCGGCAGAAAAACCCGCGCAGGAAACCTCCCGCGCCCGGGCCGGGGCCAAGTCTGCCGGATCGGGCGGCTCTTCGCAGGCCGGCGTGGCCACCAACAGCGGGGCGCGCAAGCTTTCCGCCAGCCAGAAGCAAAGCCTGATCGGCAAATGGGGCGCACAAATTCGCTCGCGGGTGGAGCGGCGCAAGCGCTCTCCCGGCGGGCGCGGGCGGGTGGTGCTTCGCATCACCGTCGCCGCCTCGGGGCAAGTCACCGGGCTCGGCATCGTCCGCTCATCCGGCAACAAACGTCTCGATCAGGCCGCCGTCCGCGCGGTGCGCAGCGCAGGCCGAATGCCGCGCGCGCCAAGGCAGCTTGGCGGCGCGAGCCAGTCGTTCAACCTGCCGATGGATTTCAACTAGGCCAGCACAGCCCCGCTCAGATTCGGAAGTAACGCTGCAACAGCCGCGGTATCATCGCGCTAAAGCGCAGCGGCGCATCGGTTGCCGCAAGGCAAATGCAATCGGGCCCGGGGTCAGCTGTCGGCGTGTGCTCCAGATCGTCGGTCACCACCTGCACATCGCCCCGCGCATAGCGCCCCGTGACGTCATGAAAGCTGCCTTGCAGCACCAGCGTCATCTCCAGCCCGTTGTGGCCGTGGTCCGGCACCGCCTTGCCGCCGGGGATGCTGAGCAAGCGGGCAGAGCCTTCCCGCCCGTCGACAAGAATCTGCTGCCGGATCCCCGCGCCAATACTGCGCCACGCCGGGCCCTTGGCGCCCAGTTCCGCAGCCACAGCGGCAGGAAAAATGCCCATTGGCTTCGGATCTTCGGGCACCGCGCGGGGGGCGTCGAGCAGGGCGAGTGTCTTCTCGCGCAACGCCCGGTCGGGCGTCATTCCAGCGGCCTCTGCGCCCAAGCTCTCTAACGCCACGCCACCCAGCGCATCGCAGGCCTCTGCCACAGCGCGGCAGCTGTCACAAAGCGAAAGATGGGTGGCAACAACAACAGAAAAGCCATGGGGCAGCGCCCCACTCGCATAGGCTTCAATGATATCCTCGGGGATATGATGACTGACAGGCGACATGGTTATCTTAGTCCTTTGAGTTCATGACGCAGGCGTTCGAGAGCCAGCCGGATGCGCGATTTGATCGTGCCCATCGGCAGGCCAGTGCTCTGGCGGATTTCACTATGTGTAAGGTCGGAGAGGTAGGCGCGTTCAATCACCTCACGCTGCTCCGGTTTGAGGTTTTCCAGGGCCGCCCTAAGCTGGCTGGCCTCCTGATCAAGCGCGAGGCTGGCCTGAGCATCGCTCCCCGCCTCTTCGCTCTCCATCTTCAGCGCCTCCGGCATCGGGCGGCGCTCACGGCGGATGATGTCGATCTGGCGATTGCGGGCAATCCGGTAGATCCATGCGGCGGCCTGCGCGCGGGCCGGGTCATAGAGATGAGCCTTTTGCCACGCCGTCAGTAGCACGTCCTGCACAACGTCATCCGCCATGGCCCGCGACATGCCCGAGCGCAGCATCATCGCCGTCAGCCGGGGGGAGAAATGGTCAAACAGCTTCGCAAAGGCCCCCCGGTCGCGCCCATCGCGCACCGCAAGCAACCACCGGGTCGGCGGCGACAGGGCGGCGGCGTCTGTCTCATCTTGGCCATCTGAGCCCATAGGCGCTGTCTTTCTTCTCTCGCACACCAAGGCCCCCGCAGGCGGAGCGGCGGCGGCACGGGCGGCCTGAAGGGTATCTGTCTGATCCAGCATATGGGGTATTACGGAAGAGCCCAAGGATCGGATCAATCTTTGAACCGATTGTGCCGCTGGTGCGTAGAGCCTTGCAGAACGGTTGAAAATTTCGACCTTGGATCAATAGCTGCAAGGGACACCCCATGTCATTCGACGCGCAAAACGCAGGCCGCCGCATCGCCATTGTCGGTGGCGGTATCGCCGGGATGGCCTCGGCCCTGCTGATGGCCCCCGGCAACCGCGTCACCCTGATGGAGGCCGCGCCCCGCCTCGGCGGCCACGCCCGCACGGTGACAGCCGGTAAGCGTGGCAACCAGCCGGTCGATACCGGCTTCATCGTCTTCAACTACGCCAACTACCCCCACCTCACCCGGATGTTCGCAGAACTGGACGTGCCGGTAATCAAGAGTGACATGAGCTTCGGCGTCAGCCTCGATGGCGGGCGGCTGGAATATGCCCTGCGCGACCTCAAGGGCCTCTTTGCGCAAAAGGCAAACCTCGCCCGTCCCGCGTTTCTCGGGATGCTGCGCGACATCGCCCGCTTCAACACCCGCGCCGAGGCCGCCGCCGAAAGTGACGATATGACGGTCGATGAACTCTCGCGCCAACTGGGCTTGGGCGAAGCCTTCCGTCGCGATTACCTGCTGCCGATCTGCGGCGCGATCTGGTCCACCCCCTCTAGCGAAGTCGGCGCCTTTCCGGCCAAAAGCCTGCTGCGGTTCTTCCGTAACCACGCCCTGCTGTCGCCCGGCGCGCAGCACCAATGGTGGACGGTGGAGGGCGGCAGCGTGGAGTATGTGCGCCGTCTGGAGGCCCGGCTGCGGGCCTTGGGCGTGGAGATCCGCACCAGCTGCGCCGTCGAAGAGGTGCGCCGTGATGCGGGCGGCGTATCGCTGCGCGCAGGTGGCGGCGAGGCAGAGCGCTTCGACGAGGTCATCCTCGCCTGCCACTCCGATCAGGCGCTGAACATGCTGGCCGATGCGAGCCCCGAAGAGCGGGCCGATCTCGGTGCCGTGGCCTACCGCCCCAACCGCGCGATCCTGCACGCCGATGCAGGCCAGATGCCCCGCCGCCGCGCCTGCTGGAGCTCATGGGTCTACCGCGCCGAGCAGGTCGGGGCAGAGCGCGAAGTGGGCGTGACCTATTGGATGAACCGCCTGCAAGGCATCCCCGAGGAGGATCCACTCTTCGTCACCCTCAACCCGCAGACCCCAGTGCGTGAAGAGTTGATCTACGACGAGGTCACATTCGATCACCCCGTGTTCGACCGTGGCGCACTTGCGGCGCAAGAGCGGATCGCAGCGCGCAACGGGCAGAACAACACATGGTTCGCCGGAGCATGGCTGCGCTTCGGCTTCCATGAAGACGGCTTCGCCAGCGCGGCCCGCATTGCCCGGGCGCGGGCAACGGCAGAGCGCGCGGCATGAGCTTCGCACCACAACTCCTGCGGGCCGAAACCACCCACGCACGGCGCGGCGCGGCCTCTCACACCTTCCGGCACGGGGTGGATTACGTGATGATCGACCCCGAAAGCACCGCCCGCACCCCGGCCCTGTTCTCGCGCAATCGGCTCAACCTCACCTCCGTGCATGATCGCACCCACGGCGGCCCGCGCGGGCAAGGCCGGGGCGCGGCATGGGCGCGCGAGGTGCTGGCCGAGGCGGGCGCGCCCAAGGGGCTGGCCCTGCGCCTCCTCGCCCAACCGCGTTTCCTTGGCTACTGGTTCAACCCGGTCAGCTTCTGGTTGGCGCTCGACGGCGACGATCTGGTAGCGGTGATCGCCGAGGTCTCCAACACCTTCGGCGAGCGCCACAGCTACCTCTGCGCCCACCCCGGTTTCACCCCCATCGGCCCGCAAGACAGGCTGACAGCGGCGAAGATCTTCCATGTCTCACCGTTTCAGGATGTATCGGGCGGCTACGAGTTTTCCTTCGACCTGAAGGCCGACCGCATCGCCTTTCGCATCCTGCTGCGCGATGGCGAAGCCGGGCTCGTCGCCACGCTGGCCGGCCCCCGCGCGCCACTCACCAATCGCGCTATCCTCGCCAGCGCCATCCGCCGCCCATTCGGGCCGCTGCGGGTGCTGGCCCTGATCTACTGGCACGCCCTGCGCCTCAAGGCCAAGGGCATTGCCTATCGCTCCAAACCACTCCCGCCTGAACACGAGGTCTCCCGATGAATGCCCCCGCCACCTTTCCGCTCGAGGCCCCGGCCAGCCTGCCGCAATCGCCCGTCACCCGTCGGCTGCGGCGTGACTTTCTGGCAGCCTGCGAGCAGATCACCGAAGGTCGCCTGCGGCTGATAACCCCCGAGGGCCACCGGCACAGCTTTGGCACCCATGGGCCGGAGGCCGAGTTGCACCTGCGCGACTGGCGCGTGGCTTCGGCAATCGCGGCACGGGGCGATATCGGCTTTGGCGAGGCCTATGTCGCCGGCATGTGGGACAGCGCCTCCATTGAGGATGTTTCCAGCATCGCGCTCACCAACCTCACTGCCCTCGGCAACACAGCCCGCCCCCGCCCGCTGCAACGGCTGAAGATGGGGCTGATCGACCGGGTGCTGCGGGCCAACTCCCGCCGCGGCGCCTCCCGCAACATCCGCGCCCACTATGATGTGGGCAACGAGTTCTACCAGCTCTGGCTGGACCCTTCGATGAGCTACTCCTCCGGCCTCTACGCCCCGGGCGACGACCTTGAGCAGGCGCAGATGCGCAAATATGACCGCATCCTCAACCGCGTGCCCGGCGAGCGCCTGCTCGAAGTCGGCTGCGGCTGGGGCGGTTTTGCCGAACGCGCCGCCGACGCAGGCCGCCACGTGACCGGCATCACCATCTCGCCCAGCCAGAAGGGCTATGCCGACGCCCGCCTCGACGGGCGGGCCGAGATCCGGCTGCAGGATTACCGCGATGTGCAGGGCACCTACGATGGGATCGTCTCCATCGAGATGGTCGAGGCCGTGGGCGAGCGTTACTGGCCCACCTACTTCTCCACCCTCAAGGCCCGGCTGGCCGAAGGCGGGCGAGCGATGCTTCAGGCAATCACCGTGCCCGATGAAAACTTCAACGCCTATCGCCGCCGGTCCGACTTTATCCGGCATTACACCTTCCCCGGCGGCATGCTGCTGTCCGACGCGGTGATCGCCGAGCAGGCGCAACAGGCAGGGCTTAAGGTGCATGAAAACTTTTCCTTCGGGCAAGACTACGCCCGCACCTGCCGCGACTGGGAAGCCCGGCTCACCGCCGCCTCCCCGCGCATCCGGGCACAGGGGCAGGATGAGAGGTTCTTGCGCACGTGGCGCTACTACCTCGGCATCTGCGCTGCCGCCTTCGCCACGGGCCGCGCCGATGTGGTGCAGGTCGAGCTCGGGCACGGGTGACAGACATGCTGATCGCCCTCTCCCTCTTTCTGGCGCTCTGCATCGCCCTCGTGGCCTACCGCGCACAGGCACTGAGCTTCGTGGCGCAACGCCCCGAGGCCTATGCCGAAACCGGCCCCCCCTTTGATCCGCGCCACGTGCTGTCCGGCCCGATGGTGTCCGAAGGGGTGATCTATGGCCCCACCGGCAAGGTCGCCTCGCGCTTCGAGGCACGCATGGAGGGCAGCTGGCAAGGCACGCGCGGCGCGCTGGTGGAAGAGTTCACCTATGACAGCGGGCGCACTCAAAATCGCCGCTGGGAGCTGGTGTTGCACAACGACGGCTCTTTGACCGCAACAGCGCCCGACATCGTCGGGATCGGCCGGGGCGAGGTCAGCGGTGCCACACTGCGGCTGTGCTATCGGCTGCGGCTGCCAGACGAGGCAGGCGGGCACGAGTTGGACGTCACAGACTGGCTCTACCTGATGCCCGGCGGAGCGGTGATGAACCGCTCGCAGATGCGCCGCTTCGGCGTCACGCTGGCCGAACTCGTAGCCACCATGCGGCCCGAGGCCTCGCCGGAGGTTGCGCATGGATAAGACATCCAAATGGTGGATCATCGGCGCCAGCGAAGGCCTTGGCCGCGCCGTCGCCGAGAAGCTCGCCGCCGAAGGCGCATCACTGGTGCTGTCGGCCCGCAGCGAAGACAGGCTGAACGCGTTGGCCGAGGCCATCGGCGGCGCGCAGGTGGTCCCGATGGATGTCACCGACAGTGCCTCGGTCGAGGCCGCCACCGCAAAGGCCGGCGCAGTCGACGGGCTGCTCTATTGCGTGGGCGCTTACGAGCCGATGAAGGCCACCGAATGGAAAAGCGATGCAGTGCTGACCATGGCCGAAACCAACTTCCTCGGCGCGCTCCGGGTGCTTGGTGCCGCCCTGCCGGGCCTCGTGGCGCGCGATGCCGGGCGGATCGTGCTGGTCGGCTCGCTCTCCGGCTTCCGGGGCCTGCCGGGTGCCATCGGCTATGGCGCGAGCAAGGCCGGGCTGATGCATATCGCCGAAAACCTGCGCGCCGATCTGCATGGCACCGGGGTGACGGTGCAACGGGTGAACCCCGGCTTCATCGACACAAGGCTCACCCGCAAGAACGACTTCAAGATGCCGCAGCTGATGCAGCCCGAAGAGGCCGCCGAAAAGGTGATGGAGGCCCTTCGCTCGGGCCGCTTTTCCACCAGCTTCCCCGCCCCCTTCGCATGGCTCTTCACCGCCGGGCGCTACCTGCCGCTCGGGCTGTTCCAGCGGATATTCCAGCGCGGCTAAGGCTCGGCCGGCGGCCCCGACGCAAAGAAAAGGCCCTCCCCCGAACCAAACGGGAGAGGGCCGATTTCACGGCAAAGCCGGATCAGTCGTAAAGCACGGCGGCCACTTTCGGGTCGTCCATGTTGTCCTTGTCGTACCAGTAAAAGCCGGTGTCGATCACCTCGGGCAGCTCTTCGCCCTTCAGCGCCTTGGCCAGCGAATCCACAACGCATTCGCCAATGCCCACCGGGTTCTGGGTGATCGAGCCCAGCAATGTACCGTCCAGGATCGCGTCCTTCTGGCTCTTGCCGGAGTCAAAGCCAACGCCCACGATATCGGAGCCGGTCTCCTTGATCGCCACCGCAAGCCCGATGGCCGCGCCTTCGTTGGAGGCAAAGATCCCCTTCAGGTCCGGGTTTGCCTGCATCAGCGCCTTGGCCGTCTCGGTGCCCTTCAGCGCGTCGTTGGCATATTGCACGCTCACGATCTCGATGTTCGGGTAGGCCTCTTCCATCCGGTTGAGAAAGCCGTCACGGCGGCCAATGCCAGTGGCCGAGGTCTGGTCGTGGATCACGGCGGCGATCTTGCCTTCCTCGCCAATCGCCTTTGCCAAGCCATCGGCACCAGCGGCGGCGGCAGCCATGTTGTCGGTGGTGCAGGTGGTGAGCGGCAGGTCAGATTCCACGCCCGAGTCGAAGGCCACAATCGGAATGCCCGCCTCAGCCGCCTTGCGCAGCGCCGGCACCTGGGCCTGGCTGTCGAGCGCGGCAAAGCCAAGGCCCTGCGGCTTCTTGGCGATGGCGGCGTTCAGGATATCGGTCTGCTTGTCGATCTCGGCCTCGGTATTCGGCCCCTCAAAGGTAATCGTCACCCCGTTGCGCTCGGCCGCCGTTTCGGCGCCCAGCTTCACCGCCTGCCAAAACTGGTGGCTGAAGCCCTTGGCGACGATCGGAAAGTAGGTGTCCTGCGCCATGGCGGGGCCGGCCAGCATGGTGGCCGCGCCAAGGGCTGCGATAAGTTTCTTCATGGTGGTTTCCTCCCAGATAACCGTTTTAGATGCGGACGCCCGGACGCCCCAACACTCCTCCCGGGATCAGCTCTTCTTTCGGAGCATGATATCGACATAGACGGCGGCAATGATGATGACGCCGGTGATCACGATCTTCCATTCTTCCTGCACCCCCATGACCCTCAGGCCATTGGTCAGCACAGACATGATGAAGGCCCCGATGATGGTGCCCAGCACCGTGCCCCGCCCGCCTGAAAGCGAAGTGCCCCCAATCACGGCGGCGGCGATTGCGTCGAGTTCGTAGCCAAGGCCCAGCGCTGGCTGCGCCGAGTTGAGGCGCGACGAAATCAGCAGGCCGGCAACGCCGCAGATCATCCCGCTGACGCCGTAGGTCACGATCTTCCAGAGGTCGACGTTCACGCCCGAAAGCCGCGCCGCCTCCTCGTTGGACCCAAGCGAAAAAATGTAGCGGCCGAGGATCGAGCGGGTCAGCACGATCGACGAGATGATGGCAACGCCGAACATGATGAAAACGCCGTTGGGAATCTCCAGCCCCGGTATCAACAGGGTGATCGAGCTTTCCGACGACAGATAATAATAGCTCGGCGTATCGTTGAAATAGATCGGCTTGGCCCCCGAAAACACCAGCGCCAGCCCCCGCGCAATCTGCATCATCCCCAGCGTGGCGATGAACGGCGGGATCTTCAGCTTCGCCACGCAGACCCCCGAGATCGAGCCCATGAACCCGCCAAACAGGATGGCCCCGGCAATGCCCAGCGGCAGCGGCATCCCGAGGTTGGTCAGGATCAGCCCGGCAACAACCGCCGTCAGCGTCATCATCGTGCCCACCGAAAGGTCGATCCCGCCGGTGATGATCACAAAGGTCACCGCCACGCCCAGCACGCCGTTCACCGCCGTGGCCTGCATGATGTTCACCATGTTCGACCACTGCGCAAAGTTCGGCGCGAAGATCGAGAAGAAGCCGAGCAGCAGGATCAGCACCACAAAGGCCACCGCCTTTTGCAGGGTGCCCACGGTGATGAAGCCCTGTTTGGGGTCGTCGGCGGGCGTGGCTATCGCGTCTGTCATTCTGCTGTGTCCCCTTTCAGGCGGCGTCTTCGTGGCGAGCGGTCGCCAAGGTCATGATGTCTTCCTGCGTGGCCGTGCGGCCATCGAGCTCACCGGTGATCCGGCCCTCGCTCATCACCAGTATGCGTTGGGAAAGCCGCAGCACCTCCTCCAGCTCCGAGGAGATGACGATCACCGCCTTGCCCTGCGCAGCCAACTCTTCCAGCAGCGTGTAGATCTCGGCCTTGGCCCCCACGTCGATGCCCCGGGTCGGTTCGTCGAAAATCAGAATGTCGCAATCGCGCAGCAGCCACTTGGCGATCACCACCTTTTGCTGGTTCCCGCCCGAAAGCAGGCGGGTTTCCTGATCCACCGTGGGCGTCTTCACCTTCAGCTTCGCCACATAGTCCCGCGCCACCTGCCTCAGCGCCCCGTCACGCATGAAGACCCGGCCCTTCACGAAGCGTTTCCACGAGGCCATGGTGATGTTGTCCCGCACGCTCATGCCGGTGACGAGGCCAAACTGCTTTCGGTCTTCAGAGAGATAGGCGATGCCGTTTTGCACTGCGTCCTTGGGGCTGTTGATCTGCCGCGGCGCGCCGTGCACGTTGATGGTGCCGCTGTCGATCGGGTCCGCCCCAAAGATCGCGCGGGCCACCTCCGTGCGCCCGGCCCCCATAAGCCCCGCAAACCCGAGGATCTCGCCCTTCTTCAGCGCAAAACTCACATCCTGCACCATCCGCCCGTGGTTCAGCCCCTCCACGCGCAGCACCTCATCGGCCTGCGGCTCGCCCCCGGCGCGGTGCTGGTTGGCCAATTCACGGCCCACCATGAGCTGGATCACCTGATCAATCGAGGTGCCCTCAGCAGGCAGCGTGTCGATATACTCGCCATCGCGCATCACGAGGATTCGGTCGGCGATACGGGTCACCTCCTTCATCTTGTGGGTGATATAAACAATCCCCACACCCTGCGCCTTCAGGTCATCCACAATGGCAAAAAGGTGCTCCACCTCACGCTCGTTTAGCGCCGATGTCGGCTCATCCATCACCAGCACCCGCGCGTTGAAGCTGAGCGCCTTGGCAATCTCAACCAGCTGCTGGCGGGCCACGGTAAGCTCGCCCACCTCCTGGCCCGGGTCGATGTCCACTTTCATCCGGGCAAAGATCTCGGCCGCATCGGCCTTCATCTTCGCCTCATCCACGAACAGCCCAAAGCCCTTGCGCGGCTCGCGCCCGATGTAGATGTTCTGCGCCGCCGTCAGATGGTTCATCAGGAACAGCTCCTGATGGATGATGCTGATCCCCAGATCCTGCGCCGCCGTCGGCCCGGGCACAGTCACCCGCTGGCCATCCACCCGAATCTCGCCCTCGTCGGGCTGGTAGACGCCAGTCAGTATTTTCATGAGCGTGGATTTTCCGGCGCCGTTCTCCCCCATCAGGGCCACAACCTCGCCGGGTCGCAGATCAAGCCGGGCCTCGTGCAGGGCGCGCACACCGGGGAAGGATTTGCCAATTCCAGACAGTTCCACGATAGGCGCTTGCGCCGTCCCAACCATTGCGATCCTCCCGTTGCACCAGCCTCGTGGCGCGGGCGGCCTCCTCCTCAAGAGCCGGTCCCGCAGGGCTGCTTGCCTCCACATTGATACCTGACAACCCGCGCGTGGGAAGGGAAATTTTCATTTCTTCTCAACAATGGGTTGTCTGCCCCTGTCAGCCGGAGCGACGCTCGTCTAGGTTGGCGGCAACGCAAAGGAGGACGCGATGCAGCACGCAACACTCGGTAAAGATGGCCCCAAGGTAAGCTCGATCTGCTTTGGCACCTCGGCCCTGGGCGACATGCCCGGCACCTATGGCTACGAGGTCAGCGAAGAGAGGGCGCGGGCCACGTTCCGTGCCATCTTCGACGGGCCCTGCAACTTCCTCGACAGCTCGCGCAACTACGGCTTCGGGCGCTCCGAAGAGCGGATCGGCGCGGCCATCGCCGAACGCGGCGGCCTGCCCGAGGGCTTCGTGCTCGCCACCAAGCTCGACCGTGACATGGAGACAGGCCGCTTCGACGCCGCCCGCGTTCGTCAGTCGGTTGAAGAGAGCCTGACAGCGATGGGCGTCGACCGGGTCGACCTGCTGCACCTGCACGACCCCGAGCACGCCCGCGACCTCGAAGAAATCCGCGGCCCCGGCGGCGCGCTCGACGAACTCTTCAAGCTGAAGGAGGAGGGCATCGCCGACAAGGTCGGTCTCGCGATGGGCCGGCTCGATATGATGTTCCCGCTGGTCAAGGAGCGCCCCTTCGACGTGATCCTCAACCACAACCGCTACACCCTGCTCAACCGCGCCGCCGACGAGATGTTCAGCTGGGCGCATGAGGCGGGCATGACGGTGCTCAACGCCGCGCCCTACGCCGGCGGGGTGCTGGCAAAGGGCTCCACCGTGATGCCGCAAATCACCTACCAGAAGGCCGATGACGAGGCGCTCGCCCCCGTCCGCGCGATTGAAGAGGTCTGCGCCCGCCATCAGGTGCCGGTCGGGGCGGTGGCGCTCCAATTCTCGCTGCGCGACCCGCGCATCACCTCCACCGTTATCGGCGTGTCCAGCCCCGAGCGGGTGGCGCAAACCGTCGGTTGGGCCGAATGGGATGTGCCCGAGGCGGTTTGGGAAGAGCTGGCAGGCCTCGGCTATTCCACCGAAGACCCGGAGGCCAACCGCGAGTATAACCCGGGATGAGCGCGCGGGGCCGGCTCAGGGCAGGTGAAACACCTGCTCCATCCCGGCCCACCACTCGCCCTCGGCGCGGCTCTCCAGCGGGCGCTGCATCGGCCCGCACACGGCCCACCACTCCCGCGTCACCGGATCGGCAGCGATAGCCTCCATATCGGCCTCGAAATCGCTGCCGACATATTCCCAATATCCAAACATCAGGTTTTCCGGCTCGCGCAGGAAGATCGAATAGTTGGTGATGTTGGAGGCCTTGATCCGCTCGGCCACCTGCGGCCAGATCTCGGCATGCAAGCGTTTGTATTCAGGGATATTTTCAGGCGCAATCCCGATGACAAAACCCATTTTTTGCATCCCTGCTCTCCCTAGTCTTCCAAGCCGTAAAACCGCCGCGCCGTGCCGCCAAACACCGCTGCCCGCTCTTGGGCCGAAAGCCCGCGCGTCAGCATCTGTGCCGCCTCGAACCAGCGCTTATAATCGCCCACCAGTTCCAGCACCGGCCAGTCGCTGCCCCACATCACCCGCTCCGGGCCAAAGGCCTTCAACACATGGCCTGCCACCTCTCGCAAGCCCTCCGCGCTCCATCCCGGCCCATACTCATTGGCCAGCCCGGAGAGTTTGCAAAACACGTGGCCATGCGCGGCCAGCCGGTCCATTCCCGCGCGCCACTCCGCCCCCGGATCGCTGCCCGAGAACACCGGCTTGGCGCAATGGTCGATCACCACCGGAAGCTCTGGCAGGTCTGCCACGAACCGCTCCAGCATCGGCAGGTGGCGCGGCGTGACCAGCGCATCAAACCGCAGCCCAGCCCGCGCAACATAGCGCAGCCCTTCGATCACGGCCGGGCGCAGAAGCCAGTCGGTATCTTCGATATCTTGCAACATCGGGCGCAGGCTCTTCAGCGCCGGGTGAGAGATGCGGGCAAGCTGGCCGGGCACATCGCCTTCAAGGTCAACCCAGCCAACAACGCCCTGCACCAACGGGGTGTCATCCGCCAAGGCCAGCAAATATTCGGTTTCTTCAACCGTCGGCGCGGCCTGCACCAGCACCGTGCCGCCCACCCCACAGGCGCCCGCCATGGGGGCCAGATGCTCGGGGCCGTAATCCTTCGCAATCGCGGCCACGCTCTCGTCAAGCCAACCGTAGTCGCCCCGCTCGACCTGCCAGAAATGCTGATGCGCGTCGATGATCATGGCGCTCCTCCTCGGCGCCACGTTTTCCGGCCTGCGCGGCACTGTCAACCGGCGTTGCCATTCACACGGCGCATGGCCATGGTGCGCCCGGACGGAGGATATGATGAACGACAGATTTTCACTCGAAGGCCGCAAGGCGCTCGTCACAGGCGCAAATGCCGGAATCGGGCAGGCCATCGCCGTTGGCCTCGCCCGCGCCGGGGCCCATGTCACCTGCGCCGGACGGCGCGGCTGCGATGAAACCCTCGCGATGATCGGCGGCAGCGCCGATGAGATGCGGCTCGATTTCGCCGACCCGATGGCCGCCCGTGATGTCTTCACCGGGACGGGCTATGATATTCTGGTCAACAACGCCGGCATCATCCGCCGCGCCGATGCAACTGACTTCACCGAGGAGGATTGGGACGCGGTGATGGACGTGAACCTGAAGGCGCTCTTCTTCACCTGCCAGTCCTTCGCCAAGGCCGCACTCGCCGAGGAACGGCCCGCCAAGATCATCAACATCGCCTCGCTGCTGAGCTTTCAGGGCGGCATCCGCGTACCCTCCTACACCGCCTCCAAGCACGGCGTCGCCGGGCTGACCAAGCTCATGGCCAACGAATGGGCGGCGCAGGGCGTCAACGTCAACGCCATCGCGCCGGGCTATATCGAAACCGCCAACACCGAGGCCCTCCGGGCCGATCCCGCCCGCAACGCCGCCATCCTCGAGCGCATCCCCGCAGGCCGCTGGGGCCAGCCCGAGGACATTGCCGATACCGCCGTCTTCCTCGCCGCGCCCGCGTCAAACTACCTGCACGGCGCGGTCATCAACGTCGACGGCGGCTGGCTCGCGCGGTAGGCCAGCGCGCTCGTCCGCCCGTCGAGCCGTCCTCGCGGCGGCCACACCGAGCGAAGAGACGGCAAAGCCGTGGATGAGCCCGCCCGCTTTCCCTCCCCCAACTCCGCCGCTAGTCTCGCACCTCAGGAGACCGCCGATGTATTTCAACGCCCCGCCCCTCACCCACGCCTTTGACCTCACCGTCGAGCTTGACCCCATCATCGAGATGGGTCCGGGCCGCGCCGGGCAACGCCGGATCATCCCCATCATCGGCGGCACCGTCACCGGCGAGCGGATCAGCGGCGAGGTGCTCAACCTAGGTGCCGACTGGCAAACCATCTTCGAAGGCGGACTGGCCGAGCTCGATACCCGCTACGCCATGCGCACCCATGACGGCGCGGTGATCGAGATCATCAACTTCGGCCTCCGCCACGGCCCGCCCGAGGTTATGGCCCGCGTCGCGGCGGGCGAGGATGTCGACCCGATGGAGTATTACATGCGCACCCATTGCCGCCTCGAAACCGGCGATCCGCGCTACGCATGGGTCAACAAACAGCTCTTCATCGGCATCGGCGGACGCCGCGCCACCCGCGTCGAAATCTCGCTCTACGAGCTGTCATGACCCCCGGCCCGGAAAATGCCCCCGGCTTCTGGCTCGACACGCCAGAGCACCGCACTTGGCTCGCGGAAGACGCGCGCAAGCAGTTCGCCTTCTTCCGCACCGCCCTGCGCCCCGAAGGCGGCTTTCATACGCTGGAATGGAACGGCACCCCCCGCCCCGACCCGCTGCAAGAGCTGCATTGCACCACCCGCATGATCCACAGCTATGCGCTGGCCGAGCTCTGCGGCGTGGGTGGTGCGGAAATGGTGGAGCACGGCATGCGCTACCTCGCCGAAGGCCACCGTGACGGTGAAGGTTGGGCGTGGGGCGTGGAAGGGCAGACCCCGGTGGATCGCCGCCGCATGGGCTATGGCCACGTCTTTGTGCTGCTCGCGGCCTCATCGGCCCATCTCGCAGGCCACGAGGACGCTCCCGCGCTGATCGACGCCGCCACCGAGGTGCTTGAGCAGCACTTCTGGGAAGATGGCCCCGGCCTGATCGGCCCCGACTTCGGGCCAGACTGGCAACCTCTCGACGCCTATCGCGGCATGAACGCCAACATGCACGGAGCCGAGGCGCTGATGGCCGCCTTCGAGGCCACGGGGCGCGAAGACTATCTGGAAAAGGCAGGCAGCATCCTGTGGTTTTTCCTTGGACTGAAGGCCCCGGCCTACGGGTATCGCATCCCCGAACATTACTTCACCGACTGGACGGTCGACGCCGAGCACGATGGCGACCCGATGTTCCGCCCCGCCGGCACCACCCCCGGCCACAGCCTCGAATTCGCCCGCCTGCTGCTCCAACACTGGGATCTGGCAGGCCGCCCCGACAGCGGCGCGCCCGAAACCGCCCGCAAGCTGGTAGAGCGGGCGCTGGCCGATGGTTGGGCCGAGGCGGGCGGGCTGCACTATACCGTCAGCCTTGGCGGCGCCCCCCTGCTGCGTGACCGCTACTGGTGGCCGGTGACAGAAGGGATCGGCGCGCTCGCCTCGCTCATCAAGCTGGAGCGCCGGGAGGAGGATGAAATCTGGTATCGCAAGCTATGGAGCTTCGCGGCAGAGCATTTCATCGACCACGAGCGCGGCGGCTGGTATCCCGGCCTCGATGCGGCGGGCCAGCCCACCGAAACCCAGTTCAAGGGCAAGCCCGACATCTACCACGCACTTCAGGCCACGCTCTACCCGCTGGCCCCGGGCCTCTCCCGGCAAGGCACCACCCTGCCCGCCCTCTGAGTGGCTGCCTCAAGCCACGCGGCGTCCGTGGCTCCAGACCGCGCGGATCACCGGCGTGTCGCCCAGCATGGTCACCCGCACCAAATCGGCCTTCAGCCCCGGCGCGATCCTGCCCCTGTCGGCCAGCCCGGTGGCGCGTGCCGGGGTGGCGGTGACACAGGCGATGGCGCGAGGCAGATCGTCCCACAGCCGCGCAAGACGGAAGGCAGAGGTCAGCAGAGCCGAGGGCACGTAATCGGACGAAACGATATCAAGCAAGTCGGCCTCCGCCAGCGCCTGCGCCGCCACGTTGCCGGAGTGCGAGCCGCCCCGGATGAGGTTGGGTGCGCCCATCATCACCGCAATGCCGTGGGCCTTGCAGGCCTGCGCCGCCTCTTCCGTGGTCGGAAACTCCGCCAGCCGAATGCCATAGCCCGCCGAGGTCGCCACATGAGCCTCGGTGGTGTCGTCATGGCTGGCCAGCACCGCCCCAAATCGCCCGGCCGCTTTTACCGTGGCTGCCTCATGCTTCTCGCCATGGGCCGCACGCAGCGCCCTGAGGTTGGCCACATGCTCCTCCCACTGCACTTCGGTTAGGCTGCGCTTGCCCTTCACATAGGCCTTCAGCTTGCTCATATCGCGAAACTGCCGCTGCCCCGGCGTGTGATCCATCAGGCTGACAATGCCCACCCGATCCTCTGGGCCAAAAGCCTCCAACTCCTCGGCCAGCGTGGCCGAGCAGACCTCGGCCCGAAGGTGCAAAAAATGGCTTATCCTCAGCGCCCCCGCACCGCGCAGCGCCATCAGCTCCGAGGCCAGCCCTCGGGCATAGGGCTCGTAGCCGCCGTGCTCGCTGGGCACGGAGCCCACGCGCATGGCGTCGAACACCGTGGTTATGCCAACGCTGGCCAATTCGCCGTCATGGGCGAGGATGGCAGCGTCATGGGGCCAGTCCACACCGGGGCGGGGCTGGATGTGGCGCTCAAGGTTGTCGGTGTGCAACTCGATCAGGCCGGGGATCAGCAAATCCCCACCCATATCCTCGCCCCGCACCGGGCCGGCAGCCACATCGACAATCTCGGCACCCTGCATCCGCACATGCCCCTCCACCACCTCGCCATCCAGCACGAGGCGGGCGTTTGTAAGCACGGTGTCTGCAGGGGCGGGCATATCCATCACGGGGTTGTCTCCTTGAAGTCGAGCGCGGTGAGGAGCTTGGCAACAGACTCCTCCAGCGGGCCGGAATTGTCGATGGTCGTCACATCGAGCCCGGCGGGAAGTGGCAGATCGGCGCGCGCCAGCCGCGCCTCGATCTGGGCGATGGTCTCGCGGCCACGGGCCATGAGCCGGGCGCGCAGCGTGGCCTCACTGGCCGTAATGTGGAGCACGCGCAGGCCCGGAAAAGCAGCGGTAGCGGCCTCCAGCATGGCGCGGGAGCCGTTGAACAACACGCAATCACCCTGCGCCACGCGCTCTGCTGCCGCGCGCGGGATGCCGTAAGAGAGGCCGTGGGCCGACCAGCTCAGCGCAAAGCCCCCCTCGGCGCGAAGCTGGCGAAAACTGTCTTCACTGACGGGTCGGTGATCCTCGCCCGCCCCCACCGCCCGGGTGACGACACGGCGCACAAGATGAATGCCCGGGCGAGCAGCTTGGGCCGCCGCCATCAGCGTATCCTTGCCCGCACCGGATGGGCCGACAACGGCAAAGATGCGCCCGCTCATGCCACCCTCGCCGGGGTAAAGCCGGTCACGTCAACCACCCGGTCGCAAACCCGGTCGCGCGCCTCCTCATCGTGGAAGATCCCCACGATCGCCGCGCCCCGCGCCTTGGCCTCCTCGATCAGGGTCAGCACCACCTCGCGGTTGGTGGCATCGAGCGAGGCGGTCGGCTCATCCAGCAAAAGCGCCGGAAACCCGTGGGCAAAGCCGCGCGCAATATTCACCCGCTGCTGCTCTCCGCCCGAGAAGGTGGTGGGCGACAGCCCCCAAAGCGTGCGCGGAATGTTAAGCCGGGTCAGCAGCTCTTCGGCCCTCTTCAGGGCCTCATCGCCCGGACGCCCCAGTGCCAGCAACGGCTCGGCCACCACCTCGCGGGTGGGCACCCGGGGCACAACGCGCAGGAACTGGCTGACATATCCAAGCGTCTCTCGCCGTAGCGCAAGGATCTCACGCGGCTCGGCCCGCGCCACATCGGTGCGGCCCACCCGGATCGAGCCCGAAGCCGCAAGGTAATTGCCCCAGATCATCCGCATCAGCGTGGACTTGCCCGCCCCCGACTGCCCGGTCAGCGCCACGCATTCGCCCGGCGCGACCGAAAGCGAGGCCCCCCGCATCACCTCAATGCTCGCGCCGCCCTGATTGTGCAGGGTGAAGCTCTTGGAAACGTTCCTGATTTCAATCATGTCACACCTGCAAAACTGAGCTGACAAGCAGCTGGGTGTAGGGGTGCTGCGGATCATCCAGCACCTGATCCGTCAAGCCGCTTTCCACCACCCGGCCCGATTTCATCACCATCAGGCGGTGGGCCAAAAGGCGCACAACGGCGAGATCATGGGTGACGATCAGCGCCGAAAGCCCCATTTCACGCACGAGCCCGCGCAACAGGTCGAGCAACCGCGCCTGTACGCTCACATCCAGCCCGCCCGTCGGCTCATCCATGAACACGAGGCGCGGGCCGGTGACGAGGTTGCGGGCGATCTGGAGGCGCTGCTGCATGCCGCCAGAGAAGGCACGCGGGCGGTCGTCTATCCGGTCTTCGGTGATCTCCACGCGCCCCAGCCAATCAGCCGCCGTCTCGCGAATTTCACCGTAATGCCGCGCGCCAACCGCCATCAGCCGCTCGCCCACATTGCCGCCCGCGCTCACGCTCATGCGCAGCCCGTCGCGCGGGTTCTGATGCACAAAGGCCCAATCGGTGCGCGAGAGCATGCGCCGCTCAGGCTCGCTCATCCGCACCGTGTCAAGCGGGCCTTCAGCGCGGGTGTCAAAGGTGACGGAGCCTGTATCGGGCGTCAGATGCCCGGCGAGGCAGGAGAGCAGCGTGGATTTACCAGAGCCGGATTCTCCAACGATCCCCATGACTTCGCCGGGATACAGATCAAAGCTGACATCGGTGCAGCCGATGCGCGCACCATAGGTCTTGCGAATGTCGCGGACGGCGAGAAGGGGGGTCATGGTCTGGCGGTCCTTCTGGTGGCGAGCGTCGGAATGGGGGGCCAGCCACCGTCGCCACTGGGCTCGAACCAGTGGCGCCAAAGTGGCGCCCCCCCCGGGAATATGTGCAGCAAGAAAATGGAACAGGTCATGCTGCGGCCTCCTGACGTGCGCTGCAATAATCGGTGTCGGAGCACACGAACATGCGGCTGCCGGCGTCATCGGTGATGATCTCGTCAAGATAGGTATCGGGCGCGCCGCAGAGGGCGCATTCATGGGGGGCCTTGCTGGCCTCGAAGGGGTGATCTTCAAAGTCGAGGCTGACGACCTGCGTATAGGGCGGGATGGCATAGATGCGCTGCTCGCGGCCCGCGCCAAAAAGCTGGATCGCGGCCATCTCCAGCTTCGGGTTGTCGAACTTGGGGATGGGCGACGGGTCCATCACGTAGCGGCCCTCCACCTTCACCGGATAGGCATAGGCGGTGGCGATCTCGCCGTGGCGGGCGATGTCCTCGTAGAGCTTCACATGCATCAGCCCGTAGTCCTCCAGCGCATGCATCCGCCGGGTTTCGGTTTCGCGCGGTTCAAGGAAGCGCAGCGGCTCGGGGATTGGCACCTGGTAGACGAGGATCTGCCCCTCGGTGAGCGGCGTTTCCGGAATGCGGTGGCGGGTCTGGATCACCGTTGCCTCCGTGGTGCGCTCGGTGGTGCCCACCCCCGCCGTGCGCTCAAAGAACTTGCGGATGCTCACCGCATTCGTCGTGTCATCCGCGCCCTGGTCGATCACCTTGAAGCAATCCTCGGGCGTCAGGCAGGCCGCGCTCACCTGCACCCCACCGGTGCCCCAGCCATAGGGCATGGGCATTTCGCGGCTGGCGAACGGCACCTGATAGCCCGGCACCGCCACCCCCTTGAGGATCGCCCGGCGGATCATCCGCTTGGTCTCTTCATCGAGATAGGCAAAGTTGTACTCGTTCATCAGGGCCTCCCTTGCTCGCTCTGCCCCACGCGGGCTATATCCCCGTCATGGAGCCTGTTCACATCACCCTGCTCGCCTTGTTCGGTACCGGCCTTGTGCTGATCCTCGTGGTGCTGCTGAAGCCCCGCAAGGACCGCACCTATCGTGACACCCGCAACCTCGATACCACCTCCCATCTGACAGATGGCGGCAGCACCGGCAGCGGGGTCTGAGCCTATGCCCGCCAACAACCCCCGCCTCCGGCTCCGCCTCTTCGCCCTCATCGCGCTCTTCGCCGCACTCGCCGTGGGCGTCGGCCTGCCGCTGTTCCTCAAGGCGCAGGGCGGCACCGTGGCCGATCCGGAGGGGCTTCGGTCGATGCAGTTTGCCATCCTCGGCGGAGGCATCGGGCTGGCCATTGCGCTCTTCGTGATGAGCTTTTTCAGCAAAAAAGGGTGAGCCCGGCTCATTCTGCCGCCTCCTTGTGGCGCGCCGCCTGCGCCTCGGCCCGCAACCGACGGACAAGTTCCAACTCAGACTGAAAGTCGACGTAATGGGGCAGCTTGATGTGCTCCAAGAAGCCCGTGGCTTGAATGTTGTCGCTGTGGGCGATCACAAATTCCTCGTCCTGCGCCGGTGCGCCAAGGTCATCCTCTCCCAGCTCTTCCCAGCGCAGTGCCCGGTCCACCAGCGCCATCGAAATCGCCTTGCGCTCGGTCTGGCCAAACACCAGCCCGTAGCCGCGGGTAAATTGCGGCGGCTCAGTCTTGCTGCCGGTGAACTGGTTCACCGTTTCGCACTCCGTCAGCACCACCTCGCCGATCTCCACCGCAAACCCCAACTCGGGGATCTCCATTTCCACCGGCACCGCACCAATGCGCAGCTCGCCCACAAAGGGGTGGTTACGCCCGTAACCGCGCTGGGTGGAATAGGCCATCGACAGCACAAACCCCTCATCGCCCCGCGTCAGCGCCTGAAGCCGCATCGGGCGCCCGGCCGGAAACTCCAGCGGTGCGCGGGTCAGGTCGGGGGGGCACTCATCGCTTACCGCCTCCTGCTGGATCAGCCCGTCACGGCCCAACATCTCGGTCACGCGCGGCATCGGGGCCTCGCTGGCCTCCCCCTCCCGCGCCACCGGCGGCTCGCCCTCGGCGGCCAGCGCAAAGTCGATCAGCCGATGGGTATAGTCAAAGGTCGGCCCCAGCACCTGCCCGCCCGGCGCATCCTTGAAGGTGGCGCTGATACGCCGGTCGCAGGCCATCTCGCCCGTCTCCACCGGCTCGGCTGAGCCAAAGCGCGGCAGGGTGGTGCGATAGGCGCGGATCAGGAAGATCGCCTCGATCAGATCCCCCCGCGCCTGCTTGATCGCCAGCGCAGCAAGGTCCGGGTCATAAAGCGAGCCCTCGGCCATCACCCGGTTCACCGCCAGCGCCATCTGCTCACGGATCTGCGCCACGCTGAGTTCGGGCACCGCCACATCGCCACGCCGCTCCTCGGCCAGCCACGCATGCGCCGCGTCAATCGCCCGCTCGCCGCCCTTCACCGCAACATACATCGCCCTAGCCCTCCACTCGGGTGCTGCGGGGCAGGCCAGCCAGGCGGCTCCCTGCGCAAAAGATAAAATCCAGC
Source organism: Oceanicola sp. D3 (assembly GCF_006351965.1). Classification (NCBI taxonomy): domain Bacteria; kingdom Pseudomonadati; phylum Pseudomonadota; class Alphaproteobacteria; order Rhodobacterales; family Roseobacteraceae; genus Oceanicola; species Oceanicola sp. D3. The sequence goes on along the minus strand of NZ_CP040932.1, from coordinate 868,128 downwards.
CCCAGCGGAAACAGCGCCCGGTTGGCGCGGTGGGCCTCCGGGTCGGGCAGGGTCAGCCGGGCCTCGGTTTCAATCCCCGGCCCGGTGAGCCTTGCCCCCTCATTGGCCAACTCGTCGACCTCAACAATCAACGTGGCCGAACGATCAGGATACTCCGCCGTGCCCTTGGCGAAGCCATCGAGCGGCGCGAGGGCCGCCCAGCCACCCAGCGCAAACATCGCCGCATCGCGCGCCACCACCGGGGCGCCGGTGTGGAAGGCGAGCCATTGGCGCAGCGCCGGGCTGTCCACGTCCTCGGCCAAAAACACAGGCGTCGTGCCATCAACCAGCGTGAGCACCACCACCGAACCCGCCACCGACAGGCCCGGGGCCTGTGCGCCCGCCACGGTCTCGATCCGCCCGGGCCGGGCCATCGCCTCCAGCACGGCGCGGAAGGCGCGGCTGGCCTCGGCAGGCGCATGGACAAATCCGCCATCCAGCGCGTTCATGCGTCCTCCCCCCGAACCAGCGTGAAAAATTCAACCTTCGTGGCCGCCGCCCGGGCCGCACGCGCCTTGCGCGCCTCCGCCCGGGCCGCGGCCAGCGGGGCCAGAACATGGCGCCTGACATCGCCCGCCCGCCCCGTTTGCATCAGCGCGTCACAAAGCGCCGCCCGCTCGGCATGGGCCGTGTCTCGACCCTGCACATAGGCGTGGCCCACCTCGCCGCTCTCCAGCTTCAGCGCACAGCGCGTCACCGTGATTTCACCGAGGTTGAACGCCGCGCCAGTGCCGCCCATCCGACCGGGCACCATCACCCCGCCCACCTCCGGGCGGCGCAGCCAGTTGAAGCCGGGCAGCGCGCCGAGCCGCTCCACCGCATCTGCCAGCGCCGCCGGTTTCGCGGTCGCCAGAGTGCCCATCCATGCCTTGCGTTCATCGCTCATGAGACAACTTGCCGATTTGTCTAGGAATCTATACAACTAGACAAATCATAGGCCCGAGTCGCCCAGCGCGTCCAGTGCCGTTTCATGAAGTTTCGGTAACACCATGGCCCGCACCCCCGCACGAACCCCCGTCTGGAAGTCCATCGCCGCCACGCTTGAAGGCGAGATCGCGCAAGGCCTCTACCGCGCGGGTGACAAGCTGCCCACCGAGGCTGCGCTGTCCTCGCGCTTCGGGGTCAACCGGCACACGGTGCGCCACGCGCTGGCCTCGCTGGCCGAGGCGGGCGTGGTGCGCTCCCGGCGCGGGGCCGGGGTGTTCGTCGAGGCTCCGCCCACCGAATATCCCATCGGCCGCCGCGTGCGCTTTCACCAAAACATCCGCGCCTCGGGCCGCCTGCCCGAAAAGCGCGTGCTACGGGTGGAAACGCGCCCTCCAACCAAACCCGAGGCGGCGGCTCTGGGGCTGGAGCGGGAGGCGCAAGTGATTGTTTACGAGGGGCTTTCGCTCTCTTCCGGCAGCCCCATCGCCCATTTCACCTCCACTTTTCCCGCCGCCCGCTTCCCCGGCCTCGCCGATCAGCTCGCGCAAACATCGTCCGTCACCGAAGCCCTGCGCCGCGAAGGCCTGTCTGATTACATCCGCGCCGAAACCCGCCTTACGGCAGAACGCGCCAGCCCCACACAGGCCCTGCACCTCGGCCTGCGTGAAGGCGACCCGCTGCTCAAGACAACAGGCCTAAACCGAGACCTTGAAGGCCGCCCGGTGGAACATGGTGAAACCTGGTTTGCCGGAGATCGCGTGGTGCTGACCGTCGCCCATGACGAGGGCTGAAGCCTACGCGTATTTCTCCAAGAACGCCTCGGCCTTCAGCCCACGAAAATCGTCCAGCGCCGCCCGGATCGCCTCATGCGACCAATCCCACCACGCCAGCGCAATCAGCCGCTCGGCCACGTCCTCGGGCTGGCGGCGGCGCAGCAGCCGCGCCGGGTTGCCCGCGACGATCTCGTAAGGGGCCACATCCTTCGTCACAATCGCGCCTGCCGCCACCACCGCGCCGTGGCCCACCGTCACCTCGGGCTTGATCATCGCGCCATGGCCGATCCACGTGTCATGCCCAATGGTGGCCCGGCGTGCGCGGCGGGCCGAAAACCACCCAGCATCGCGCTCGGCATCCTCCCAAAGGTCATCGGAGCGATACATGAAGTGGTGCAACGCGGCCCGGTCCAGCGGATGATCCGTCGCCCCCACCCGCACGAAGCTGGCAATATTGGCAAACTTGCCCACGCTCGCATTGGCAATGTCACAGTACCGGTCGCAGTAGGAATAATCGCCAAACTCCGACCACGCCACCCGGCTGCCGCGCTTCACCTCGCAATAGCGCCCAAAGGTGGAGCCCTCGATGTCGCACTCCGGCTCGATCACCGGCTCAAACTCATTCAGCCTCATGGCAAAACCCTCGCGCGGCGCCGCCACGCCGTCAATCACCCCGGATCAGCCGCCGCCTGAGCCAGCCCGAGAGGCTGTCCATCGCCATCACCATCAGCACCACGAGGACGATGTAATAGGTCACCTCTTCCCAGTCCTTCTGGGTGATCATCGCCTGCGTCAGCAACAGCCCGATCCCGCCCCCGGTAATCGCCCCGATGATCGTGGCGCTGCGGGTGTTGGATTCAAGGTAATAGAGCACTTGGCTCAGCAGCACCGGCGCCACCTGCGGGATCACGCCAAAGCGATACCGATGCAGCCGCGCCGCCCCGGTGCTGGCCACGCCCTCAATCTGCTTCTTGTCCACGTTCTCCAGCGCTTCCGAGAACATCTTGCCAAAACTCCCGGTGTCGGTGAGCAAAATGGCAAGGCTTCCGGTCAACGGCCCTGGCCCAAAGGCGCGGGAGAGCACAATCGTCCAAATCAGCCCGTCCACCCCGCGCAAAAAGTCAAACACCCGGCGAAAGGCAAAGCGCACGGCGGCCAGCGGGGCAAAGTTTTTCGCCGCGAGGAAGGCAATCGGCAGAGAGATCAGCGCTGCGCCGAAGGTGCCGAGAAAGGCCATCAGCACCGTCTCAAACATCGCCCAAGCCACCGCCGCATGCATCCACATCGGGTTCTGCCAAAAGTCATGCCACGCGCCCGCAAGGTTGCCCCGCGCAGGGTCGATCTGCTCACCAAACAAAATGCTGCCCAGCCCGTGCCCGTGATAGGGGCTGTCGAGCGTGAAGAAGAACAGCTCCCACCCGCCAAAGTAACGGAAGGTTTCGGTGCGAGACCGGGTAAAGGTCAGCCGCGCGCCGGGCAACGTCACCTGAAGCCGCGAGTTAGAAACCGACACATAGTCGGGCAAAGGCTCCGACAGGTTCGTCACCACCCGCCGCCCATCAAGCCGCGCCTCAATGGTGCGCTCGCCCGGGATCACCAGCTCAACCGCATTGCCGGGCAGGAAGCTGGCCACCCGGCCCCGGCCAAGGTCCACCACCGTCACCTCGCCCGCGCTGCTCACCCACTCGGGCCGCTCGCCCTCGGGGTAGGCCCCCTTGCGCTCGCCCTCCACCGCATAGCTCATCTCGCCATTGCGGTTGTCGCGCGTCACATGGGTCTTGTAGCTCCACGTATCCCGCAACAGGATCTGCGCGTTTTCCGGGCGAGCGCGGTCGATCAGGCCGGGCACGTCGAAGGCAAAGAAGATGTACACGAAGTACAGCAAGATCAGCCCCGGAACGGCGAAGGCCAGCAGCGTCTTGCGGTTCACGGAGGCCTCGGCCTCGGCGTAGCGTGCGGCGAGGTCCATCAATGCGCTCCCGGGCCAGACAGCTTGTGTCGGGCATAGCTGGACAGCTGGTCAAAAAACACAATCGTCAGGAACAGCAGGATGAAGATCGCCGCCGCCTCGTCAAACTTGCCCTGCCCCCAGCTCATCGCGTTCTTCAACTCGTAGCCAATGCCGCCCGCGCCCACAAAGCCAAGGATGGCCGAGGCGCGAATGTTGATCTCAAAGCGCAGCAGCGCATAGCTCAGCCAGTTCGGCGCCACCTGCGGGATCACCCCCAGCCACATCCGCTGGGTCCACGTCGCCCCCACCGAAGACAGCCCCTCCACCGGCTTCAGGTCGGCATTCTCCGCCACTTCGCTGAACAATTTGCCCAGCGCCCCGGCGGTGTGAAACGCAATGGCGATCATCGCAGGGACCGGCCCGCCGCCGAGCACGAAGATCAGCATCAGCGCAATCACGATCTCGGGCACGGCGCGCATGACGTCCATCGCGCGGCGAAACAGCGGAATGGCGCGGGGCCAGCGGGCAAGGCCACGGGTGGCAAGGAGCGAAAACACCATCGCACCCACCGCGCCCAACAGGGTCGAGACGGCGGCGATGTTGATGGTTTCCACCAGCGCGGGCAGATAGGTCAGCAGATGCTCGGGCAGCAGGTGCAGCCGCGGGATCGTGTCGGCCACCACGTCTGCCGGGAAGTCGAAGATATGCGGCAGCCCGTTCCAGAACCCGCCCGCATTGCGCTCATCGGCAAGCATGAAGCCAGACACCATGAGCAGCGCAAACACCGCCAGCGTGATCCCGCCATAGAGGCGGCGCTTCTGCACAAGCGCGAGATAATGCGCGCGGGTGGTCTCCAGCCCCTGAGGGCCATGCTGGGAGATATCTGCCATGGGGCTGCCTTGAAAAAGAGGTGGCCCCGCCCGGTGGTCGGGCGGGGCCTTCTGCGGCGGGGCCGCTTAGTTGCTCTTCGCCTGACGTGCGGCGACGATGCTTTCGTAGGCGGAGTGGTCGATCGGGTCGAAGCCAAGGCTCTCACCGGCGGAGATGTTGTAGGTGCACTCCTTGTCGGCCTCATACATGCCGTCGATCAGCGCGGTCATCTTGGTCTTCACCTCTTCGGGCAGCGCGGTGCGCAGCACGATCGGGCCTTCGGGGATCGGCTTGGAGCGCCAGATTTCAACCAGATCGTTCATGTCGACGAGGCCGGCATCCACCGCCTTGCGCAGCGCGCCGGAGTTGAAGCCGTCTTCCCATTCGCCCTGGCCGTCGGCCCAGGTCACACCGGCGTCAATGTCACCGTTGTTAACGGCAACGATGGTCTGCTCGTGGCCGCCGGTGAATTTGACTTCACCGAAGTATTCGCCCGATTCCATGGTGATGCCTTCACCAGCAGTCGGGATCTCGACCGAGGGGATCAAGTAGCCGGAGGTGGAGTTGGGGTCACCAAAGCCAAAGACCTTGCCCTGCATGTCTTCCAGCGAGGTCACGCCGCTGTCTTTGCGGGCAAAACCGATGGAATGGTAGCCATAGGAGCCGTCGAGGTTGATCTTCACCAGCACCGGGGTCACGGCTTCCGGGTCTTGCAGGTGCACGCCGGCATAGGCCGAAGCGCCGAGCCAGGCCATGTCGAGCGTGCCGCCCAGCAGGCCCTGCATCACGCCGTTGTAGTCTGCCGGGGCAAAGAGCTTGACGGGCACGCCCAGCGCTTCTTCGGTGTAGTTCTTCAGGCACTCGTGGTTGTTCATCCGGTCCTGGGCGTTTTCGCCGCCAAGGATACCGATGTTGAACTCGGTGATGTCCTGCGCGGTGGCAGCGCCAGCGAGGGCCGTGGTGGCAAGGGCGGCAGCAATGAGGTGTTTCATCTGTCTCTCTCTTTTCCGGTTTGGTCGTGCCCCTTGTTTTTGCGGGGCGGTTTGGAAACTCAGGCGCTGATCGGAGGGCTTTCCATCTCGTCAGCGCGCGGGTGGGTGGCTCTGTCGGGCGTGGCCGCGTCGAGGCTTTCGATTTCGGTCGAGGTCGCCGCCTCGCTGAAGTTGGCGTCAGCGCCATAGATCTCGCGGGCCATGTCGGTGGTGAGCTGCTCGGGCAGCCCGTCAAACACGATGCGGCCATCGCGCATGCCAATCACCCGGTCGCAGTAGCGCCGCGCGGTGTCGAGCGTGTGCAGGTTGGCAATGACGGTCCGGCCGTCTTCCTCATGGATCCGGCGCAGCGATTGCATCACGACTTGGGCATTCATCGGGTCGAGCGAGGCAATCGGCTCGTCGGCAAGGATGATCTTCGGGTCTTGCATCAGCGCCCGCGCGATGGCGACGCGCTGCTGTTGTCCGCCGCTCAGGGCTTCGGCCCGCTTGGGGGCCTGTTCGGCAATGCCGAGCCGGTCGAGAATGTCGATAGCGCGGTGAATATCGGCCTGCGGATAGAGGTTGAACAGGGTCGAGAACGTGGAGCGGCGGCCAAGCGTGCCATGCAGCACGTTGGACACCACATCCATCCGCGGCACGAGGTTGAACTGCTGAAAGATCATCGCGCAATCGGCCTGCCAGGCCCGGCGGGCCGCGCCCCTCAGGCTGGTCACATCGCGCCCCTCAAAGGCAACCGACCCGTCCGATGCGTCCGTCAGCCGGTTGAGCATGCGCAAAAGCGTCGATTTGCCCGCGCCGGAGCGGCCGATGATCCCGATCATCATCGGCTTATCGACGCTGAAGCTGGCAGCATTCACGGCCGTATTGGCGCCAAAGCGCCGTGTCAGCTTGTCGATGACGAGCATGCAGTCCCCCGAAACAGTCGGGGGCAGGTAGCAGGCTGGCGACGAAGCCTGTGTGACGGTGTTGTTAAGGTTTTATGACGCGCGGTTCATGGCGCAGGCCCAATGTGGCCGACGCGGCTGAGCGCAGGCCTTATGTGGCCGGCGCGGGTGGCCGCGGGCCCAATGTGGCCGGCGCGGCTGGGGGCAGGCTTACGCGCTGCGCGCGAAGGGAACAGGGATTCGGCTGGCCTCGCTTTCGTGGATCTCTTCAAATGCCACGGCTGCTGGTGGCGCCTCCGGCGCAGAAGACGGGCTTCGCCCGGTGGCCCCTTCGGGGTGGCTTTCGGTGGCCGCGCCTTGCGGCGCGGCGGCGTCGCTCGTGCGAAAGCGTGCGGAAAGATCAAAGAGGGTGCGGGCTTCCTCGGTCAGCAGTTGGCTGGAGGCGGCGGATTCTTCGAACATGGCCGCGTTATCCTGCGTGGCCTGATCCAGTTGGGCAACAGCGAGGCTGATTTCGCGCACCCCGGACGACTGTTCGTTGGCAGCCCCTGCAATGGCCGTGATCTGCTCCGAAACATCGCTCACCAGATCAAGGATCCCGTTGAGCGCGTCACCCGCTTCGCCAACCTGGGCGACCCCGCGGGTGATCCGATCCCGCGTGGCATTGATGAGATCGTTGATTTCCTTCGCGGCATCCGACGAGCGGTGGGCGAGCGAGCGCACCTCCATGGCGACCACGGCAAACCCCCGGCCCTGTTCCCCCGCGCGTGCGGCCTCAACGCCCGCATTCAAGGCGAGCAGGTTGGTCTGAAAGGCGATGTCGTCGATCAGATCGACAATCTTGGAGATCGCCGCAGAGGAGGCTTCCACTTCGGTCATGGTTTCCACCGCGCCGTGCACCGTGGTCTGGCTGGTCTTGGTGTTGTCCCGGGTGATCTGCATGATCCTGTCGGCCTCGCGGGCGCGGTCGGCGGTGGAGCCGGCGCTTTCGCTCAACTGAGCAACGGCAGCGCTGGTCTCTTCCAGCGTGGCGGCGCTGTTTTCGGTCCGGCGGGCAAGATCCTTGGCGGCGGCGCTGATATCCTGCGAGGTGGTGTTAACGATCCCGGCGCTCGCCGTCAGCGCAGTGATGAGCTCTGCGAGGGTCTCCACCGCCGCGTTGAAGTTGCGGCGCAGGCTCTCGTAGGTGCCGGCAAACTCGGTGTCGATCGTCACCGTCAGGTCGCCTGCGGCAAGCTGGTCGAGCGCGGTCGCCAGCCGGTCAACCACCTGCTGCTGCTCGGCGGCCCGGGCCTGGCGCTCTTCTTCGGCGGCGGCTCGAATCTTCTCTCGTTCCTCGGCCTCGGCGGCTTCGCGGGCGCGGGCCTCTTCCTCGCGCTGGCGCTCCGCCGCGCGGGCTTCTTCTTCACGTGCCCGCTCTCGCGCCTCTTCTTCGCGCTGGCGCTGGCGCTCTTCGGCAGCCCGCGCCTCCTCGGCGGCCTGCATGCTCTGGCGTTCGATCATGCCATCCCGAAACACCTTGAGCGCCATGGCCATGCGGCCGATTTCACCGCCTGTCTTGTCAAAGCCTTCAACCGGCCCGAGATCCCCACGCGAAAGCCGCTCCGTGGCCTGCGTAACGCGCGCCATTGGCCGCAAAATGAGCCACCATGTAAACACCGGGGCCGCCAGCAGCAGGATGAGGCTGGCAAGGGCGATGGTGCTGAACTGGCCGCGCGCAGTGTCAGCACGCGTCAAAATACCTTCGCTGCCCGTCACCACGGCCGAAACCGCCTGTGCAGCATTGCCGCGTGCGGTGTCGACGATGCGGGCGATCGCCTCTCCCGAGGCATTCGAGCGAGCGGAGGCCTCGGACTGGGCTTCGAGCATCCGGCGGCGGGCTTGCACCACCCCGTTGCCGGTTGCCACGATGGCATGGATGTCATCGAGGATTGCCGCAAGCGCTTCCGGCAACTCCCGGCCGGCAAGCACGTCATCGAGATGGTGCAACGCCCCATCAACGGCGCTCTGTGCCCCGGCGGCTGCATTGGCGTCCTGCGCGGCAACGCCGAGCAGGGCCTTTGCCAATACCGCCTTGATCGAACTGTCAATTTCCGCAGCATCGCGCATCCGATTCACCTGAACATCAAGCAGCGTGCGGATCGCCGCCTCATTGCCGGTTGCAGCCTCTTCCGCCTCAACAGCCAGCTCAAAACTCACGTCGTCGATCGCGCTGCTAAGGGCCGCCGCGGTCGCCTGCCGCAAAGCCAAGACCTCTTGCCGCAAGTCCGCCCGTTGATAGTCTTTCTGTTCCTGCCGCTCCCGAAAGAACTGACCGGCGGCGGTGATCTGCGCCATGTGGTCGCTCGCCACCGCATCGTCCGGCAGGCTCAAGGTAGCGGCCTCCAACTCGGCCAGGCTGGCAGATGCGAGGTCTCCAAGGATCACTTCAACAAACATGTCGGGCTCGTCCGCCAGCACGAGGGTGAGGCCGCTCAACAGGTTGATCTCCGCGCGCACCCTCATCAGGGCCGTCATCCGCTTGAACTCATCGTTCACCAGTGCATTCAGGGTCGAGGTCACGGTTTCAACGGTCTCTTCCCCGCCGATCTGCAGCTCGAAGTAGGAGTCATCGGCCAAACCCACCAGCTCGCCGTTTGCGTCTTCCGACAGCGCCACGAAGCCCGAAACCATCTCTCGCACCCTCGCCCGCTCGCGCATGCTGCGCTCCAGCGATCGGATCATTGCGGCATTGGCGATATCGAGGTCGGCCAACAGCCGGTCAATCTCGGCTTCGGCGTCTGCCGAGAGGTGCTGCGCCGCGGCCTTCAAGGCACCTACATGCTCTTGCAGCCGGGCTGACGCCTGCTCAAGCGCCTCCGGGTCCTCGGCGAGGAGCACATCGGTCATCGCGCCCTGAACCGCCCCGGTGCTGGCCGTCACCTCCACGCTGGCTTCGATACCGGGCAGGTTCTCGTCAATGAAAACACGCAACGCGTCGGAGAGCGCCCCGAACACGAGCAGGCCAATCACCAGGGCCGCCGAGGTCATGGCACCCAACGCCAGCAGGATAACGGCGAATTTGGCGGCGATGCTGCCGGTGAGGGCTTTGATGCGTGTCACGCTGGGTCTCCTTGGCTTGGGTGGGCGATGCGCTGTCGTTGAGAGGTCAAAAGCCGCCCTCACGCGCAAGACGTCAGGGCAGCTCGTCGTTCTGGCTGGTGCGCGGTCAGGAGCCGCCGCCGCTGACCACGGTTTCAAACCCGCCATCACCGGTGATCCGGGTGAGGAAAACCGTGTCGAGGCCCTGATTGTCGCCCTCGCCGAAGTCAAAGCCGAGGCCGCCGAGGTCGAAACTGCCAAGCCCGGCCAGCGCCGCAAGATAGCTCTCGCGGGTCACATCCTTGCCCGCGGCCTGCAGCGCACGCAGCGCCACCCGGCCTGTCAGGTAGCCTTCCAGCGTCACGAAGCCCGGCTCTGCCTCGGGGTTCGCGGCAGCCATCGCGGCCTGATACTCGGCAACGATGGGCAGCGACTCATCCCACGGGAAGGGCACCACCTGGCTGATGATCACGCCTTCGCCCGCCTCGCCCAACTCGCGGGCCAGCGCCTCGGAGCCGACGAAGGATATGTTCACGAAGGTCGGCTCAAACTTCAGCTTCTTCGACAGCTTGATGAACTCGGCAATCGGCTTGTAGGCGCCCACCATCACCACGGCATCGGGCTTGGCCTTGCGGATATCGAGCAGCGCGGTTTTCACCGCGACGGTGTTCCGGGTGTAAGTGCCTGTTGCCGCAAGGCTCATGCCCCGCTTCTCCAGCGCCGCCGTTACCCCCTTCAGGCCAACCCGGCCAAAGCCATCGTCCTGATAAAGGATCGCAATGTTCTTCATGCCCTGCTCATCCACCAGATAGGCGATCCAGGCTTCTGTTTCTGCCGCATAGGTGGCCCGCACGTTGACCACGTTGGTCAGTTCCGGGGCCCGGAGAAAGCCCGCTCCGGTGAAGGGCCCGATGTAGGGCACCTGCGCAGCGGTCGCCTCGGGCTGGGTCGCCAGCGCGGTGGGTGTGCCGACCGCGCCGATGAGGCCGATATGCGCCGCGCCTTCGATCACGTCGAGCACATGGGCCACCGAACGATCCGGCTCGTAGCCATCATCACGACTGTCCAGCGTGACCTTGCGGCCATGCACGCCGCCTGCGCGATTGGCCTCTTCGAAGGCCGCCGCGATACCATCGCGCATGCCCTGCCCCAGCGCCGCTGCCGGTCCTTCCATCGCGGCCACCTGGGCGAAGTGAACGGCATCGGGCTCCACCCCATCCTTGGCGGCAAGGGGGGCAGATGTCATCAGGGCAACAAGCGGGGCGGCGAGGGTAAGCAGGCGTCTCATCAAACTCTCCAGAAAGGAATTGGGCTTGCCCGCCCCTACCATCCGGCGGCTTAAGGAAAGGTTCACAGCCAAGCCAAAACCCCGCCGACTTGCCTCCAAAGCGCAGCCGCGCTACCTCTTTCGAAGGGCAGGCTGCTGCCCAGGCGTCGCTGTGCCCCTCCGGGCAAGCTGAAAGCAGCCCTTCACATCCCGCGTGCCCTGCCTCACCAGCGCCGCGTCGTAAGCCAGCGACCACGACAGCCTGACCGGCGCGCCCGAGGATATGTCATGCCCAAACCCTCCGTTCCGCTCTCCGTGCCGGATATCTCGGCCTTTGCCCGTGCCCTTGCCCGCCAGCTCGACGCGCCCCCCGGCCACCAGAGCCTTCTCAACATGCTGGCGCGCGCTGCGGGCTTCAGGAACTACCAGCACCTGAACGCCGCCAACACCGCCCGAGCCCGGCTTGAAGAGCCGCCCCAGCCCCCCGCCGACCATCGTCAGGTTGAACGCGCGATGGCGCAGTGGGACGAGGCCGCACGCCTGCGCCAGTGGCCCGCGCGCCGCGCCGTGCAAGAGCTCTGCCTCTGGGCGCTTTGGGCGCGGCTCCCCGCCGGGACAACCCTGCACGAACGCGATGTGAACGGCGCGCTGAACCTCGCGCATTGCTTCGACGATGCCGCCATCCTGCGGCGCTCGCTCATCGGAATGGGCCTGCTTGCCCGCAATACAGACGGCACCGATTATCGCCGCTTAGAGAAGGCCCCGCCCCCCGAAGCCCGGGCGCTGATCGGCCACCTCTCGGCCCGGCTGGCGGCATGAGCCCCCATAGCGGCGCGTGTCTCTGCGGTGCCATCCGCTTCACCGTGGATGGCACCCTGCCCGCCCCGACCGCCTGCCACTGCAGTCGCTGCCGCAAGCAATCGGGCCACTATGAGGCCTCCACCGATGTGCCCAAGGCCGCGCTGCGCGTCACTGGCACGCCCAGCTGGTTCGCCTCTTCCGCCAAAGCCCGGCGCGGCTTCTGCCCGACCTGCGGTGCCACCCTGTTCTTCGACCCGCTGCACCACGAGTGGATCGGGGTCAGCATGGGCGCTTTCGAAGGGCCAACGGGCACGCGGCTGGCCCGGCATATCTTCACCGGCGCGAAAGGCGACTACTATGACATCGCCGACGGGCTGCCTCAAAACCGCGAATAGCGGTTGCAGGCGGGCGCAGCAGCGCCGACAAACGCCGCAGATGTCAGACGATCCCACATCCGAGGCCCCGCCCCGCCGCAAAATCATCGACGGCGGCTTTCTGGTGCTGCTCGCCGTCACCCTTCTGGCGGGCGGGCTGGTGGCGGCAAAATACGGCGCGGCCCATGCGGTGGCGACGGCGGTGGGTGCGCTGGGGTTTCTCGCGGTGCTGCTGCCCAAGGTCGGCGCGGGGCTCTTCGTCGCCGCCGCCATCCCCCTTCTGCTCCCGCGTGAGAAGGTCTCGGCCCTGATCGGGCAGGAAAGCGGCTGGCGCGGGCTCTTGCTGGCCTCTGCGGCGGGGGCGCTGCTGCCGGGCGGACCGGGGATGACCTATCCCCTCGCCGCCGCCCTCTTCGTCGCCGGGGCCGATATCGGGGCCACACTGGCGTTCATCACCGGCTGGTCCCTGCTGTCGCTCAACCGCACCTTGATCTGGGAGCTGTCGTTTCTCGACTGGCACCTCGTCGGCCTGCGCGTGCTGCTCTGCCTGCCCGCCCCACTCGTGGTGGGCCTCGCCGCCCGCGCCGTCCTCGGCAGACGCACAAGGCAGCGCCCATGAACATCCTCATCGGCACCATCCTGCTCTGGGGACTCGTCGCACTGACATGGGTCAAGCTCGCCTCCCCGGCCCGCCGCCGCACGGCGCTCACGGCCACCGCAAACCTCGCCGCCTTCACCCTGCCCCGGCTCTTCGTGGCGATGATCGGCGCGGCCCTGCTGGCCGAGCTGATGCCCGCCGACCGGATCGAGCAGCTCTTCGGCCGCGACGCAGGCCTCCGCGCCCTGCTGCTCGCCACCCTGCTCGGCCCGATCACCCCGGGCGGCGCCTTCGTCAGCTTCGCGCTTGCCGCCGCGGCCCTGAAAGTCGGCGCAACCCCGGCCGCCGCGCTCACCTATGTCACCTCGTGGAGCCTCTTCTCGCTGACCAAGCTGCTGGCCTACGAAATGCCCTTCATGGGCGCACGCACCATGGCGCAGCGGCTGGCGCTCTCCCTGCCCATCCCGCTCGTCGTCGGGGCCATCGCCAGCCTGTTCTGAGGCGCACCGCCGCCCCCCGCACAGGCCCGGCTTGATTGCCCCGCCCCACCTGCTAAAACCCCGCGACCCCGGGAGGAGACCACAGGCATGACACATCCCCACGTTCTCATCGCAGGCGGCGGCATCGGCGGGCTGGCCACCGCGCTGACCCTGCACCAGATCGGCGTGCCCTGCACCGTCTTCGAAAGCTCCCGCGAGCTGAAGCCGCTGGGCGTGGGCATCAACCTTCAGCCCAACGCGGTGCGCGAACTCTACGATCTCGGCATCGGCGCAGAGCAGCTCGATACTGTCGGCCTGCCCGCGCGCGAATGGGCCCTTGTCGGGCTGAACGGCAACGATATCTACGCCGAACCGCGCGGCACCGACGCTGGCTACCACTGGCCGCAATATGCCGCCCACCGGGGTGGCTTCCACATGCTGCTGGCCAACACCTTCATGGCCCGCGCCGGGGCGGAGGCGCTGCAAACCGGCACCCGCGTCACCGGCTACACCCGCACCGAAAATGGCGTGACCGCCCAGCTCGAACATGTCGATAACACCACCTCCGAAGCCACCGGCACGCTGCTGATCGGGGCCGATGGCATCCACTCGGCGATCCGCGCGCAAATGCACCCCGAACAGCCCTCGATCCACTGGGGCGGCGCGCTGATGTGGCGCGGCACCACGCTGGCCAAACCCATCCGCACCGGCTCTTCCTTCATCGGGCTCGGCACGCACCGCCAGCGCATGGTGATCTACCCGATCTCCCACCCCGATCCCGAAACCGGCCTCGCCCTCGTCAACTGGATCGCCGAAGTCACCTTCGACGAGGCCGAGGCGCGCAAATCCGGCTGGTTCCGCCCCGCGCCCATCTCTGACTTCCTCCACCACTTCGAAGACTGGCGCTACGACTGGCTCGATGTGCCCGCCCTCATCTCCGGCGCCGACACCGCCTATGAAAACCCGATGATCGACCGTGACCCGGTGGAAACCTGGGTCGACGGCCCGGTGGCGCTGATGGGCGACGCCGCCCACGCCATGTATCCCACCGGCTCCAACGGCGCATCGCAAGCCGTGGTCGACGCCCGCGAGATCGGCGCGGCGATGCTGGAGCACGGCGTCACACCGCAGGCGCTTGCGGCCTATAACGACAAGCTCTGCGGCCCGATCTCCGAGGTGATCCTGCGCAACCGCGGCGCCGGGCCCTTCGGCCTGCTGAACATGGTGAACGACCGCTGCGGTGGCACCTTCGATGATATCGACACGGTGATCCCACCCGCCGAGCGCGCCGAGTTCATGGCTCGCTACCAATCCGCCGCCGGTTTCGCCCGTGACGCGCTCAACGCCGCGCCGCCCACCATCGCGCCCGGGGCCCGTCTCCCGGCCTGAGGCAAAAAATCGACAATCCGGGTTTGCACGATACTTCAGGGCACCATCGTTGATCGGCCTCGGCCAGCCTGCTAGCCTTTCCCAAAATCCGGGCCCCTCATGACCATGCAATGAACATCGCACAGGAAACCCTTTCCGACCGGGCCCACGCCTTGCTGCGGGGAGATATCGTCTCGGGTCGCCTCGCGCCCGAAACCCGCCTGCGCATCGCCCAGCTCTCCGAAAGTTACAGCATCGGCGCAAGCCCCCTGCGCGAGGCGCTCTCCAAACTCTCGTCAGAGTTTCTCGTCATCTTCGAGCCACAGCGCGGCTTCTCCGTCGCCCCGGTCTCCGCCGACGAATTGCGCGACATCTCCCGCGTCCGCTGCGAGCTGGAAAGCGAGGCCCTGCACCGCGCGATCATGGCCGGCGATGAAGCCTGGGAAGCTGGGATCGTCTCGGCCAATTACGCCCTGAGCAAAGCCGACGCCCGCCGAAAATCCGGCGGCGAGGCCGATGCCCCGGATTGGGAAGACAGGAACCGCGCCTTCCACGAGGCCCTCGTCGCTGCCTGCGACAGTGTCTGGCTCAAACGCCTGCGCGGGCTGATCTACTACCAGCACGAACGTTACAGGCGCATCTCCCTGATTCACCCCGACCCGGCCCGCGACATTCAGGGCGAACACGCCGCCATCATGGAAGCCGCCCTCGCCCGCAACGTCCCTGAGGCCACTCGCCTGTCAAAGGCCCATATCGACCAAACAACCCAAGCCGTTCTCAAGGTCATCGACCCATAAGGCACCCGGCCCCGTAGGGTGGGCAATCTGCCCACCACCCCGGCCGATGCGCGCAGCAAAGAGGCCCTTCACCGAGCGCAGCGAGGCACCCCAGCGAACGGCCTCAAAGATATTTCTTGAATCCCAGATGGCTGGCCACAAACCCCAGCCCCTCGTAAAATCGTCGCGAGTCCACCCGCTCGGCATTCATGGTCAGCTGCACAAGGCTGCACCCCGCCGCCCGCGCCCGCGCTTCAACATCGGCAAACATCAGCGCGCCAATCCCCGATCCGCGCAGCGCACTCGATACCCGAACGCTCTCCACCTGCGCCCGCCGCGCCGCCGCCAGCGACAGGCCAGAAATGAAGGTCAGCTGATAGGTCGCCACCACCTCGCCATCGCGCTCGCCCACGATCACCCGGTTCGCGCCCTCTTCGGCCATCGCATCGAATGCAGCGTAATAGGGGCCAAGGTCTTCGCTCTCGCGGCCCTTGCCCAGCATGTCATCGGCCAGCATCGCCACCACGGCGGGCACATCCTCGCGCCGCGCTTCGCGAAAGCGCACCGTCACGCAGATACCCCGGCAACAGCCTCCATGAAGGCCCGGATCATTCCCGCGTCCTTCACCCCCTTCTCGCGCTCCACGCCAGATGAGAGGTCCACCTGCTGCGCGCCCGTGCGGGCCACCGCCTCGGCCACGTTGCCCGCATGCAGGCCGCCCGCCAGCAGCCACGGCACCGGCCAGCGCCGCCCGGCGATCAGGCGCCAGTCAAACGGCAGGCCATTGCCGCCCGGCAGCTCGTCGCCCGGCGCAGGCTTGGCATCTACCAGCAGCATGTCGGCCACTTGGCCATAGTCATCCAGCGCCGGCAGGTCGGCCTCTCCGGCCACGCCCACGGCCTTCATCACCGGCAAACCGTAGCGTGCACGCACCTCTGACACCCGGTCCGGACTCTCCTTGCCATGCAGCTGAATGATGTCCAGCGGCACCGCCTCCACGATCTCGTCCAGCAGATCGTCACCGGCATCCACCACCAGCCCCACCTTGGCCAGCCCCTCCGGCGCAGCCAGCGCCAACGCCCGCGCCTCGGCAGGGCTCACGTAACGCGGCGATGGTGGAAAGAAGTTCAAACCGGCATAAGCCGCCCCGGCCTCCGCCACGACGCGCATCTCCTCCGGGCGCTTCAGCCCGCAGATCTTTACCCGAATGTCATGCATCTCAGCTTGCCTTGCGGTCGTCCAGCAGCGCCAGAACTTCGTCCTGCTCCTGCCCGGTCTCGCGCTTCACCGCATCCAGCTCCCGCTTGGCCCGGCGTGCCTCCTTGGCTTGCCGCGCCGCTTCCGCCCGGTGCTTGTGCTCGCGGAACCACTCCCAAACGAAGCCCACCAGAATGCCCAGCGCGATCATCGCAAAGAGCGAAATGAAGAGCGGCAGCGTAATCTGATAAGGCAGCCCCAGCAGATCGGCCAGTTCGCCCGGCAACAGCTTGAGCGTCACCGGCTCGCGATTGGCGAGGGCAAGAGTGATGAGAACGATGGCGAGGAGGGCCAGAAAGCCCCAGCGGAGATAACGGATCATGCGGTCAGGTTACTTGCCGTTCAGCCGGTCGCGCAAGAGCTTCCCGGTCTTGAAGAAGGGCACATGCTTCTCTTCCACGTCCACAGCCTCCCCGGTGCGCGGATTACGGCCCACCCGGGCGTCACGCTTCTTCACCGAAAACGCCCCGAACCCGCGCAACTCCACGCGGTCACCCTCTGCCATCGCGCCGATGATCTCTTCGAAGATGGTGTTCACGATCCGCTCCACGTCGCGCTGATAGAGGTGCGGATTCTCGTCAGCGACTTTCTGAATCAATTCCGATCGGATCATGCTTCCCCCCTAAAGGACGCTTGTTCGGCCACGATTCCATGTCTGGCTTCTGGCTCGACTATAGGCACAAAAATCAGTGACCGAAACGGGGCGAATGCGTCATTTGATATCTTTTCCGCGCCCATGCTCCATTTTCCGCCTGAGAAACCAAGGCTTTGGCAGTGCAGAAAGCGCGCGCCGCCCGCGCCGCAGCGCAGCATCAGGCGAATCGGCAAGCGCTCAAAATCTCAGCTTCACCCAGCCATAGGCGGCCAGAGCAAGCATCGCCCCGCCGCCAATCAGGTAGGGCAGCCGCAGCGCCAGCTCCCGGCCCAGCCCGGGCTCGGCCAGCGCCACCAGCGCCCCGCCCGCCAATGCACCCAGCGGCATCATCCCCCAGCCGAAAAACCGATAAAGCGCGTTCACCCGCCCCAACAGGGCATCGGGGATAATCCGCTGCCGCCAGCTTACGGTGACGATGTTCCACAGAATCGCCGCCACCGCCTCCATGAACAGCGCCGCCCCGGCCAGCGCGGGCGCGGCCCCGAGACCGATCATGAAAAACGGCAGCGGCATCAGGCACAGCGCCAGCCGCAGCGTGCCAGTGGCCCCAAGGCGGGCAATCACCCGCGGGCCAAGCAACCCGCCCAGCACCGCCCCCGCCGCCCCGATCGCAAGCAGCAGCCCATGCCCGGCGGCGCTCAACCCGAGGATCTCCTGGCTCAACAGCACCAGCACCGTCAGCCACATCATGTTCAAAAAGTTGATCAGCCCCAGCATCACCGCGAGCCGAAACAGCAGCGCCCGGCCCCGCAGCCAACGCCAGCCCTCCGCCAGTTCCTCGCGCATCTGCCGCTTTTCAGGCACCGCCCGGCGCGGCACCGCAATGGCCCACACCAACCACGCCGCCAGCGCAAAACTCACCGCATCCAGCAGGAAGGGCGCGGGCACCGCCCAGGCAATCAGCAGCCCCGCCAGCGGCGGCCCCACGAAATGCCCAGCCACCTGCTCGGCGCTCCAAAGCTGCCCATTGGCCGCCTCAAGGTCACCCGGCTCCACCACCGCAGGCAAAAAGGTCTGCGCCGCATTGTCCCGCACCACCTCCGCCGTGCCGAGCAAAAAGGTCAGCGCCGCCAGCGCCACAACCGGCATCGCCCCGCCGCCTTCAGGCATCCGCAGCGCCAGCGCCACGATCCCGATGGTGAGCAACACCCGCAACACATCCGCCCGCACCATCAACGCACGCCGGTCGCCCCGGTCCACCACCGCGCCCGCCGGGATGGCAAACAGCATCCACGGCAGCGAGCCGGCAAAGGGCACCAGCGCAATCAGCATCGGGTCCCGCGTGAGCAGCGTCGCCAACCACGGTACCGCCAGCGCCGAAACCCCGTCCCCAAGGTTTGAAACCGAGGTGGCCGAAAACAGCAGGCGAAAGTTCCGGTTACGCGCAAGCAACATGCACGCAGCTATGCACATCCCCCAAGCGTGCACGAGCCTTTTTCAGATCACGCCAAGATGCTACCAAAACACATCAATGGAGATTTGATGCACTGATGCTTCAGAGGGCACCCCAGAGCGGTGCCACCCCGGGCCAAGCCCCACGCGCCACCCGCCAAACCGCGGGTGCTGGCGCTATGGCCCCCTGAAATCTCACACCATCAAGGGATCAAACCATTGATAAGGCCCTACAATCCCGGCGTCGATGACGACGCCATCGTGCGCATCTTCACCGAGGCCAGCCGCCTCGCTCATAGCTTTCTGGGAGAAGACTTCATCCTAAACGCCGCCGAAGACGTGCGCACCATCTACCTGCCCAACGCCCAAACCCATGTCTGGGACGAGGGCGGCGGCCCGCTCGGCTTCATCGCCCTCGTCGGCAGCGACGTCGGCGGCTTCTTCATGGACCCGGCCCATCGCGGCAAAGGCCATGGCCGGGCGCTGATGGACAACGCCCTGCACCGCGCCGGGCCGCTGGAGCTCGACGTGTTCCAGCGCAACGAAATCGGTCGCCGCTTCTACGCGCGCTACGGTTTCACATCGCTGGGCGAGCGCTTTGATGACCGCTTCGGCCAGCCGGTCCTCCGCCTGCGGTCACCGGGCTAACCAGCCCCATGGCGCCCACCCCACCGGTGGGCGCCACCCTGTTGCATTTTCTTGCTGAAAATATCCCACCCTGCCCCTTCAACGCAAACCACCGCCCAAGGCGGCGCGCACCCTCTGCCAAACAGGCGCGGGGGCGCGGGGTGGGCGGGCGGGAGCGCCCCCGCGCCGGTCCGCCTCAGAGCCGGCCCTGCAGGTTCTCCGGCAACTCGGGCTGGTCTTCCCCCCAAAACCACGCCCGCCACGCTGCCCCGGCCTCACTCGCGCCACCAAACTCCGCGCTTTGCACCCTGTAATCACCGGGCACGACCTCCTCGTTGCGCGCCGAGAAGGTGAACATCTCGCTGAAATCCGGCCAAACCGGCCCGAGCCAGGCGAGATGCGCCAGATAGCGCGGGAAATCGAGGTCAATCTCAATCCCCGCCTCCTCCCCCTCATGGTTCACATGCAGCATCGCCCCGTCATCAGTGCGTTGGTCAATTGCCAACCAGTCACCATTGGGGGCCGTCATCACCGGAAAGCCCGCCGCCATGACGCCCCGGATCACCGCATAATGCGACCGCGTCTCTGCATCCATCGTCGGATCGTCGGCATAAGCCTCCAGCCACCCCGCACGTCCCTGATGGGCCTGCCGAACCCCGTCCAGAGAAAACCGGAAACCGCCGGAGATTATATCAGGCCGATACCGCGCGCCCTCCGGATAGGTGCCGTCCGCGTTGGGCGTGTGCGACCACGACATGAACCTGTCAGGCGGCGTCACCGTGGTTTCCACCCTCTGCCCGTAGGAGGTGGGCACATGATGCCCGCGCAACACCCAAATCATCTCGATCCCGGCAGAGACCTCCCCCAACACTTCCCGCAGCCCCGGCGGCAGTGGCTCTCCAAGCTCGGCCTCCAGCGCGGCGAGCTGCGCCGCTGTGGCAGGCGGGTCAATCGTCACGCGCGGGCGCGTGGCCGCATTATCCCAGCTGCCCTGCACCCGCCGCGCCATCTCATCCGAGCGCAGCCGCGCCCCGAGCTCCAGCAAAAACCCTCTCAACACATGCGTCACCCGCACCTCCCGCGCAAAAGAAAAGGGGCCGCAGAGTTTCCCCCGCGGCCCCCAATATCAGGTCAGGTCGCCCTGCGCTCAGTCGTCTTGCTTGAGCGCGGCGCCCAGAATGTCGCCGAGCGAAGCACCGGAGTCCGACGAGCCATACTGCTCAACGGCTTCCTTCTCTTCGGCGATCTCGCGGGCCTTGATCGACAGGCCAAGACGGCGGGTCTTGCTGTCGACGTTGGTCACGCGCACGTCAACCTTGTCGCCCACGCCAAAGCGCTCAGGGCGCTGCTCGGCACGGTCGCGGCTGAGGTCGGAGCGGCGGATGAAGGACTTCATGCCCTCGTATTCCACCTCGATGCCGCCATCCTCGATCGCCGTGACTTCCACGGTGATGATCTGGCCACGCTTCACGCCACCAACGGCCTCGGCAAACTTGTCACCGCCCAGCGCCTTGATGGAGAGCGAGATGCGCTCCTTCTCAACGTCGGTCTCGGTAACCACAGCCTGAACGATGTCGTTCTTGTGGTAGTTCTGGATCGCATCCTCGCCACGCTCGTCCCAGCTGATATCGCTGAGGTGAACCATGCCGTCGATGTCGCCGGGCAGGCCGATGAACAGACCGAACTCGGTGATGTTCTTGACCTCGCCTTCCACTTCGGTGCCCTCGGGGTGCGTTTCTGCAAACACTTCCCACGGGTTGCGCATGGTCTGCTTGAGGCCAAGCGACACGCGACGCTTCGCGGTGTCGATCTCCAGCACCATGACTTCCACTTCCTGCGAGGTGGAAACGATCTTGCCGGGGTGCACGTTCTTCTTGGTCCAGCTCATCTCGGAAACGTGGACAAGACCTTCCACACCGGGCTCCAGCTCAACAAACGCACCGTAGTCGGTGATGTTGGTCACGCGGCCAGTGTGCACCGAGTCCAGCGGGAACTTGGCTTCCACGGCATCCCACGGATCGTCCTGCAGCTGCTTCATGCCGAGGCTGATGCGGTGAGTCTCTTTGTTGATCTTGATGACCTGCACCTTGATCGTCTCACCGATGGAGAGGATCTCGCTCGGGTGGTTGACCCGGCGCCATGCCATGTCGGTCACGTGCAGCAGGCCGTCAACGCCGCCGAGGTCAACAAACGCACCGTATTCGGTGATGTTCTTGACCACGCCGTCCACGGTGTCGCCCTCGGTCAGCTTGCCGATCACTTCGGCACGCTGCTCGGCGCGGGACTCTTCGAGGATCGCGCGGCGCGACACAACGATGTTGCCACGGCGACGGTCCATCTTGAGAATCTGGAACGGCTGCTTGAGGCCCATCAGCGGGCCGGCATCGCGCACGGGGCGCACATCAACCTGGGAGCCGGGCAGGAAGGCCACGGCGCCGCCGAGATCGACGGTAAAGCCACCCTTCACGCGGCCAAAGATTGCGCCTTCAACGCGCTCTTCGTCAGCATAGGCCTTCTCCAGACGGTCCCAAGCCTCTTCGCGGCGGGCCTTGTCACGGGAGATGCTGGCCTCGCCCCGGGCGTTCTCGACGCGATCAAGGAACACCTCGACCTCATCGCCAACAGCAATCTCGGGAGCTTCGCCGGGGTTGGCAAATTCTTTCAGTTCAACGCGGCCTTCCATCTTATAGCCAACGTCGATAATGGCCTGGCCCGCCTCAATGGCGATCACCTTGCCTTTGACAACAGAGCCCTCGTCGGGCGTGTCGATCTCGAAGCTTTCAGTCAGGAGGGCTTCGAATTCCTCCATGGATGCGTTTTGAGCCATGTGGCGTGTTTGTCCTTACTACTGGTTTCTGGCCGCGCGGTTGTCTCCGCCGGTCTTGGTTTGGTCTGTGCCGTTGGGGCGCTGCCGAAAAACAAAATCAGGGCCGGAAGTTCCCGACCCTGCCCGAGTTTTCCGCCAGCAGCTCTGACGGCGGCTTGACGAAGGCGCGTTTAGCCGCTCAAACGCCGCATGGCAAGGGGTTTCGCGGCTTTTCGGCGGTCCCGTGCCGCACTAATGTCCCCCCATGCGCGCCCTCCTCGCCTCTCTCCTCCTGCTCGCGGCCTGCGCCGCGCCGCCCACCCTGCCCTCGGGCGAAAGCCCGCTGGCCATCAACCCGGCCCGCGCCGCGCAGATCGAGGCCGCGCCGCGCCTGACCGTGATGATCCCCGGCGCGCTGGCCTCGGTCGATATCTTCGCGCCCACCAATCCCTGGGCAGCGCGGGGCCATGCGCTCGCCTACTACCGCTTCCCGGGGATGGATGGGCTTCCGCTGGACCACGTGCTTTCCATCGAAGCGGCAGCAAAAGAAATCGCCCGCTTCGCCCGCCGCTACCCCGACAAGAAACTCACGCTGGTGGGCTACTCCGCGGGCGGGGCCATTGCGCTGGAGGCCGCCGCCCTGCTCGCGCCCCGCCCCGTCACCGTCGCCGCCATCTCGCCCTCGCCCGAGCACGCGGGCGGGCTGCAAACCATCCTGCGCGGCGCGGGCGATGTCATCTCGGCGGCCACCCGCGCCGAGGCTTTCACCCGCAAGGCCATCTGGGACGAATATTGGAAAACCCTGCTCTATGGCCGCAAGAACCGCGCCGACCCGCGCTTCACCGACCGGATCGAAACCCTCTCCGCAGAGCACGCCCCCCAAATCGCCAACCCAAGCCCCGCCCTCGTGCGGGCACATTCCTCGGGATTGCGCCGGTGGCGGCTGTCAGAGGAGGCAGACCTGAGCCACGCCCGCATCGGCTTCTTCTTCGGCATGGAAGATCCGGTCTTCTCCACCCGCCAAACCGACGGGCTCCGCCGCCGCGCAGGCGGGGGCCGGCTCATCGGCTTTGCAGATGACGGGCATTTGCTGCTGCTGACGCGCAAAAGCCTCTTCGCCCATGTGCTGCGCTTCGTCGAAGAGGGCTAGCCGCGAAACTCCGCCAAACGCTTGATCCACGCGTCCATGCTCTCGTCGGGCTTGCGGCCATAGGGTGAGCTGCCGCCCCATTCCGTCTCGTTCTGCGCCTGCTCGACCATCGAAAGCCAAACCTCCCGCGCCTTGGCCGGGCTGATCTCGGGCCGGGTGCCATCGGTTTCGAGGGCAAGTCCCAGCATGTCTTCGGTGACATAGTTGTAGCCCATCGCCCAGTCGTTGAAGGGCGTCGGCGCATCGGTGTCTTCCGAAAGCAGCATCTCCACATCGCGGTGGCGCGGGTCTTGCCGGATGCGCTCCATCAGCGCCAGCAGCACCTCGCGCGGGCCGTGCAGCGCCTGAAAGAACTGCTCGCGCCCCCGCCACAAAAAGCCGGTAATCCCGGCCCGCCGGTTAAAGGTCAGCGCCTTCAGAAGAATATCGAGGTCGCTTTCGCCAAATTCTTCTTCAAGGGCGATCGAGCGGTACACAAGCTGGTGCATTCCAATCCTGTTCGTCTGGTAGGCCCGAGCCTGGGCAGGCACGGACCGATTCTCATGGCGCAAGCCCTTAAAAGTTTCCAAGTCGATGTAAAACGACAAGGCTGCCGCTGGCGCAAGATTGTTTTTAACATCTGGTGAACCGGCACGGCTATGCGCCCCGTTCCGGGCAAGTCGATTGTTGTATAGTGGTTAATCCGGAGTGCCCTATGTCATTTGACATGTGCATGGGTTGTGCATCACTTGTGCATAGGATGTTGCAAGGCGGAATCCCGCCTATCAAAAAACGCAACATCGGCATTAACTTTGATTTTTTACTTAATTTTCAAATGGATGCACGCTCGCGCCCGGTCAAGGGCCTCGGCGATGCTAAGCTCCGTTGTATCAAGCAGCACGGCATCCTCCGCCGCCACCATCGGCGCTGCATCCCGCCCCGCATCCCGCGCGTCCCGCGCCTTCACATCGGCCAATACCTGTGCCCGTGTCACCTCGTGCCCATTGGCCTCCAGCTCCAGAAAACGGCGTTCGGCGCGGGCCTCGGCACTGGCGGTGACAAAGAGTTTCACCTCCGCATCCGGGCAGATGACGGTGCCAATATCACGCCCGTCCAGCACCGCGCCGCCCTCGCGCCGGGCAAAATTGCGCTGAAATTCCAGCAGCTTCTCCCGCACCTCCGGCTCTGCGGCCACACGGCTCGCGGCCTGGGCCACCTCGGGCGTGCGCAGCGCCTCTTCCGGGCTCAGGTCTTCGGGCGTCAGCGCCTCGGCAGCCGCCACCGGCGCGGCACCGGCCAGCACCTTGGCCCCCACCGCACGGTAGAGCAGGCCGGTATCAAGATGGGCGAGGCCAAACTCGGCAGCGATGGCCTTCGAGATCGTCCCCTTCCCCGCCGCTGCGGGCCCGTCGATAGCTACGGTGATTTTCATGCGCCCCTCTTCGATGCATACGCGCGCCAGCTTAACGCTTCCTTTACCCTGCCCCAACAGGCCGGATCACTTCACCTGCGTCGTCAGTTCCGGATCAGCCCCCAGCACCTGCCGCTGGCCCTCACCAATCTCATAGTAATCGCCCTTGTCGGCGCAAAAGATATGCCCCTTGGTGGCAAGCCCCGTCGGCGCATCGAGCGTGCCCGCCATCACCGAGATATTCACCCCCGGCCCGTCCCAAAACAGCTGGCTTCCACAGGTCGGGCAAAAGCCACGGCGGGCGTCGCCGGAGGAGGCGAACCAACGTGGTTTTCCGGTGATTTCAAGGGCTTCTCGCGGAACCGAGGTCGCCGCCACATGGTGCCCGGTGGTCTTGCGGCACTGGCTACAGTGGCAGGCAATCACCGGTCTCCACGGCCCCTCAGAGGCATAGCGCACCGCACCGCAGTTGCACCGGCCCGTAAGCCTCAAGCCTCGGCCCTCTCCAGCCGCGCACCCAGCCCGCCCATCAGATCCATGAAGATCGGAAAGGAGGTGGCGATCGGCCCGGCATCATCCACGCTCACCGGCTCCTTGGCCGCCATCCCGCAGATCAGAAAGCTCATCGCGATCCGGTGATCCAGCCGCGCCTCTGCCCGCGCCCCACCGGGCACGCCCTCAGGCCCCAAGCCCTTGACGGCAAACCAGTCTTCGCCCTCGTCAACCTCCACTCCGCAGGCCCGGAGACCCACCGCCATGGCGTCGATCCGGTCGCTCTCCTTCACCCGCAGCTCCTTCACGCCGGGGCATTTGGTGACCCCATGCGCAAAGCTCGCCACCACCGAGAGCACCGGATATTCGTCAATCATCGAGGCTGCCCGTTCGGCGGGCACCTCTATCCCCTTCATATCCGGCGAGAATTTTGCCCGAAGGTCGGCCACAGGCTCGCCGCCCTCCTCGCGCTCGTTCTCATAGGTCAGGTCCGCGCCCATCTCGCGCAGCGTGGTGAACAGCCCCGCACGGGTGGGGTTCAGCCCGATCCCCGGCACCAGCACGTCACTCCCCGGCACGACCAGCGCCGCACAAACCGGGAATGCTGCCGAAGAAGGGTCACGCGGCACCGCTATCACCTGCGGCTGCAATTCCGGCTGCCCCGTCAATGAGATAACCCGCCCCTCGGCCGTGTCTTCCACCGTCACCTCGGCCCCGAAGCCCGCCAGCATCCGCTCGGTATGGTCCCGCGTGGCCTCCTTCTCGGTCACCACCGTCACGCCCGGCGCGTTCAGCCCCGCCAGCAGCACGGCAGACTTCACCTGCGCCGAAGGCACCGGCGTTGTGTAGCTGACCGGCACCGGGCTTTCGGCCCCCACCATCGTCAGCGGCAACCGTCCGCCGGATTTGCCGTAAGACACTGTCCCAAAAAGCGAAAGCGGCTCCGTCACCCGCCCCATCGGGCGCGAGCGCAGGCTGGCATCGCCGGTGAAGGTCACGCTGAACGGATGGGTCGCCACGGCTCCCATGATCAGCCGCACCCCGGTGCCCGAGTTGCCGCAATCAATCACGTCTTCCGGCTCGCCAAAGCCGCCAACGCCAACCCCATGCACCGACCATTCCCCGGCCCCATGCTGCACCACATCGGCCCCCAAAGCGCGCATCGCCTTGGCCGTGTCCAGCACGTCCTCGCCTTCCAGCAACCCGGTGATCTTGGTCTCGCCCACAGCCATGGCCCCAAGGATCAACGAGCGATGGCTGATCGACTTGTCGCCGGGCACCTCCGCCACGCCCGTGAGCGGGGCCGCCTTGCGGGAGGTCATCGGTGTAGGGGTGCCGTGAGACGACATGGGCGGGCTCCTCGTGGTTTCCGGCCCCGAATAGCCGCTTTCTGAGGCGGCTTAAACCCTGCGGAAGGTCAGATAATGCGGGGTGCGCCCTTCTCTCAGCGCCTTCTGCTCGTAGCGGGTCGAAATCCAGTCATTCCACGGCGCGCGCCAGTCGCTCGGCCCCTCCGCCAACCATTCAAAGCCCTGCCCCGGCACCTCCTCCAGCGTCTGGCGCACATAGTCAGGGATGTCCGTCGCCACCCGAAATTCTGCCCCCGGCTTCAGCACCTTGGCCAGCGCCTCAAGATACTCGGGCGTCACGAAGCGGCGGCGGTGGTGGCGCTTCTTGGGCCATGGGTCGGGGTAGAGCAGGAAGGCCTTCGCCACCGACCCTTCGGGCAGCACATCAAACAGGTCACGCACATCGCCGGGATGCACGGCAAGGTTCTCCACCCCCGCCTTGCGGATCTTGCCCAGCAGCATCGCCACGCCGTTGATGTAGGGCTCGGCCCCGATGATCCCGACGCCGGGGTTCTGCGCGGCCTGATGCACCATGTGCTCACCGCCGCCAAAGCCCACCTCCAGCCAGATTTCCTTGCCGGGAAACAGCGCCTCAAGGTCCAGCGGCACCCGCTCGGGGTTTTCCTCCCAGCCCACGGCCCCAGGCGACAGCGCCGCCAAATCCTCATCCAGATAGGCTTCCTGCGAAGACCGAAGGCCCTTGCCCTTCAGCCGTCCGTAGAAGTTGCGCCAAGGCGCGCCACTGCGGTGTTTGTCTGGATGGTTCTCGCTCATGGGGCGGCGATGTAGCGCCCCGCCGCCCGCCACGCAACCGGAGTCAGTTGAACTCCGCCTCGTCATGCTCCTGCCGGGTGATCTCGCGGATGCCCTCGTAGGGGGTGCCCGCCACCGCGTTGCGGATGATCTCCTCGGCCATGTCAAAGTCGGCCACGTCGAAGCCAAAGTTCACCTCCGGCTCGCCGGTGGCCTCGCAAGAGCCAATCTCGGCCCCCGCCCATTCACCCGCCCGCGCTTCGATCAGCGCGTTCTCGATCAATTCCATCGCAGCGTTGCGAAACTCCAGCGCCCCGTCCCAATCGCCGGGGTAATGGCCGGGGATACGGTTGACGTTATAAAAGATCTCGACCGACTTGATCGCCATGCCAAGCCCTCCATGCCCTTCTGAATAATAGAAAAGCATGAAAATCCGGCTAATTTGCGGCGTTTTGCACAAGCTCGTTCAATTTGGCGGCATCTGCGCGCGAAAAGGCACACAGCACCACGCGCGGCGGGCTATCCAGCGCCGCAAGCTCTGCGCGCAGCGTGCTCACGGCAATCTGCGCGGCCTCGTCCTTCGGGTAGCCGTAAACGCCGGTGGAAATGCCGGGAAAAGCGATAGATTCTGCCCCCACCTCAACAGCCCGAGCAAGGCTTTCACGGTAGCAGGAGGCCAGCAGCGCAGCCTCGCCTGCCCCGCCTCCATTCCACACCGGGCCAACGGTGTGAATGACCCAGCGGGCCTTGAGGTTATGCCCGCCCGTAACCTTGGCCTGCCCGGTCTCGCACCCGCCAAGCGTGCGGCACTCCTCCAGCAAGCCCGGCCCGGCCGCTGCATGAATCGCACCATCCACCCCGCCGCCGCCCAGCAGGGTTTCGTTGGCGGCGTTCACGATGGCATCCACCTCAAGCAGGGTGATGTCACTGAGGTCCACTTCGATCAGACTCATGGTGCCAGTTTACGCAACGAACGCCACCAGTAAAGACACAGGCTCAGGTCTGCTGGTAGACCGTTATCACACGCTCAAATCGGCGCGCCGCAAGGTCATCGCGGCGAACGTAGAAATAAACGGTGCCCTCATTCTGCTCGCTGATCCAGAAGGACAACGGCATTTGCAAAAGCAACTGCCACTCCCGCGCTTCGGCATCTATGCGCTGCGACTGATCTCGCCATTCCGGCGTCACGAACATTTCGCCGGAGAGCTCGGTATAGGCCGCCGACCAAGCCGGATCATCCTGCTCGCCCAGCGCGGGGCCACCGATCTGCGGGCGGCCTGCCTGGTGCTCCCAGCGCACGGCCTCATAGGCTTCCCATGCTTCCCAGGCCGCGTCTGTACGGTCTTCGGCACAGAGCGCCGCCAATGCCGGGCGCTGCATGAAGTCCGGGCCACAAGCCTGCGGCAGGGCAAAGCCCGGCTCGGCCTCCAACGCCACGAGCGGCGTCAGGAAGGGTGACACGTGAGGGCCAGGCGAAGGCTCTGGCGGAGGGGCCGCCGCGACCTCTTCAATCTCCTCATCCGTCAGTCCCGTTTCCTTCAGCGCGGCGCGAATTTCATCCGTCAGGATGAACGGCTCAGGCGGGGCAGAGAGCTGCGCGACATAAGCCTTGTCGGCCTCGATCAGTGCCTCCGGTGTCGGGCGTAGTTTGGCCTCGCTGGCAGGCGCCTCATCCCAGAGCACGCGGCCAAAACTGGTGCCGGTGTCATAGGGCCCGGCCAGCGCATCGTAGAAGAACAACAGCCGCCCGTGGCCCGGCAAGCCCTCGGCGCTTACTTCTGTCAGGTCGATCTGGGCAACAAAGGGCAGCGGCAAGTCGGCGCGAATGTGGCGGGCAATCCACTCCGGGTCCGCCCCGCGCGCGCCAATCTCCTCGGCCCGCGCCGCTGCTTCATGGCGCGGCCAAACCAAGCCATCCGCCATCAGCGGCGCCCCACCCATCCGGCTCAGGCCGGGCTCCGCCCCCGTGGCCACCAGAAAAACAACAGGCACCGCAAGCTCGCTCACCAACCCGGCGAGCGGCTCGGTCAAATGCTGCGCGATCAGCTCGGCGAGTGAGGCTTCCGCCATCCGTCAGACAGCGGCCTTGAGCGCCTCGACCAGATCGGTCTTCTCCCAGGAGAAACCGCCATCCGCATCGGGCGCGCGGCCAAAGTGCCCATAGGCAGCCGTGCGCTGGAAGATCGGCTTGTTCAGCGCCAGATGGGTACGGATGCCGCGCGGGGTCAGGTCCATCGCCTTGGCGACGGCTTTCTCGATCTCGGCCTCCGGGGTCTCGCCGGTGCCGTGGGTATTCACGTAGATCGAAAGCGGCTTGCTGACACCGATCGCATAGGAGAGCTGAAGCGTGCATTTACTCGCCAGACCGGCGGCCACCACGTTCTTGGCAAGGTAGCGGGCCGCATAGGCCGCCGAACGGTCCACCTTGGTCGGATCTTTGCCAGAGAAGGCCCCGCCGCCATGGGGCGCCGCCCCGCCGTAGGTATCGACGATGATCTTGCGCCCCGTAAGCCCCGCATCCCCATCCGGCCCGCCGATGACAAACTTGCCTGTGGGGTTGATCCACCATTCTGTGGCCTCGGTCAGCCAGCCATCGGGCAGGATGTCACGGATATAGGGCTCGACAATGGCGCGCACATCCTCGGAGGTCAGCGCCGGGTCCAGATGCTGGGTGGACAGCACCAGCGAGGTCGCTTCCACCGGCTGCCCGTCCTTGTAGCGCAGGCTGAGCTGGCTCTTCATGTCAGGGCCGAGGTTCGGCTCGGTGCCGTTCTTGCGCACCTCGGCCAGCTTCTTGAGGATCCGATGGGCAAAGTGGATCGGCGCCGGCATCATCTCGTCGGTTTCATCGCAGGCATAGCCAAACATGATCCCCTGATCGCCCGCGCCCTCATCCTTGTTGCCCGCGGCATCCACACCCTGCGCAATATCGGCAGACTGCGCGTGCAGGTAGTTGTCCACGCTCATGTTGGCCCAGTGAAAGCCCTTCTGCTCGTAGCCGATGTCCTTCACGCAATCCCGCGCAATCTGCTCGACCCGCTCAATCACCGAGCCCGGCCCGCGCACCTCGCCGCCAATCACCACCCGGTCGGTGGTGGCAAAGGTTTCGCAGGCAACCCGGCTTTCGGGATCTTCCGCGAGGAAAGCATCGAGGACAGCATCGGAAATACGGTCGCAGACCTTGTCGGGATGGCCCTCGGAAACGGACTCCGAAGTGAAGGTGTATTCAGAACGAGACATGTTGGGGTAGTGCTCCATTGAGGTTTTCACCGCCACGCCAGGAAGCCGTTGTGGCAGCAGATGCGCTCTCTGCTAGTCGGTTGACGGGGTCGGGTCAACCGGCACGGAGCGTGCGCGCGCAACACCCAGAGCCATTGCAGCGAGCGCCAGCAGGGCCAGCACGCCCCAGTCTCCCCACAGCCGATAGGGCGGCGCGGCAGCAAGGCGCGGCGGCAAGGCCACATCCAGCAGCCCGGTCTCCCCGAGGGCGAGGCTGTTCAGCACCCGGCCCTGCGCGTCGATCACCGCCGATATGCCCGTGTTCGCCGCCCGCAGCACCGGCACCCCCTGCTCCACCGCACGAAGCCGGGCCTGCGCAAGGTGCTGATAGGGGCCTGCGATCTTGCCGAACCATGCGTCGTTGGTGATATGCAAAATCCACTCCGGCCGGGGCGCAGCA
Source organism: Oceanicola sp. D3 (assembly GCF_006351965.1). Classification (NCBI taxonomy): domain Bacteria; kingdom Pseudomonadati; phylum Pseudomonadota; class Alphaproteobacteria; order Rhodobacterales; family Roseobacteraceae; genus Oceanicola; species Oceanicola sp. D3. The sequence continues at coordinate 837,395 of NZ_CP040932.1, read as the reverse complement.
ATGATCTCCTCGGCAAAGATAGCCTCGTAGCAGATCAGGGGCAGCACCCCCTCAATGCCCTCGCCGAGGCTGATAAGCCGAAGCCCGTCGCCCGGCGCAAAGCCCGACATCGCCGCCTCGGCCAGCCCGCCCGGAGCCCATTCGCCCAGCCAGCGCGCACCCGGCATATATTCTCCGAAGGGCACAAGATGCGACTTGTCGTAGTAACTCGTCACATCGGCCCCGGGGGTGATCACCGCCAGCGAGTTGCGCGCCACCCCGCCATCGCGGCGCTGCAGACCCACCACCACCGGCGCGCCCCGGCCCGCATCGGCCACCACCTGCGCGGTGCCATTGCCGGGTGCCAGCAGATAGGCCAACGAGGTTTCCGGCCAGACAACCAGATCGGGCTTGGCGCCCTCAGGCGGCTCGGCGCTGAGGGCGATCAGCCGCTCGAAAAAGACCGGAATCATCTCTTCCGTCCACTTCAGATGCTGCGCCGCGTTCGGCTGCACCAAACGAACAGTCAGCGGCGCGCGCATCTCCACCGGCTGGCCCAGCCGCCAGAGCCCGTAGGGCACCGGCAAGGCCAAAAAGGCCAGCGACGCCATAACGCCCAAGGCCGCGCGGCGGCTGCCCATTGCAGCCGGGATCGCAGCGGCAAGCGTGGTGAAAAGCGTCAGCCCGTGCGGGCCAAGCAGCGCGGCCAGATGCATCTGCGGCTGGCCAACCCAGATGTGGCCGATGAGCGCCCATGGAAAGCCCGTCCACAGGTGTGAGCGCAGCATCTCGACCGCCGCCAGCAAAACCGCGCCCCAAAGCACGCGCTGCCACCGCCCCCGGCCCAGCAACGCCGCGGCACCGAAGGCCAGCGCCCAAAAGATCGCAAAGCCGGCAGCATGGGCGAAAAGCGCAAGCGGGGCGAGCCATCCATGGCGCAGCGGGTCAACAAAGAAGGGCTCGACGATCCAGAACATCGTCGCCACCACGTAGCCAACGCCCATCGCCCAGCCGCGCCACACCGCCGCCTTGGGCTCCCGTACGAGGGAAAACAGCGCAAATCCCAGCGCGAGCGCGGCCACCGAGAGCCACGGCAGGCCAATCGGGGCCTGCCCGGTGCCCGCTACGGCCCCAAGCGCGGCAAAGAGCGCAAAGCTCCGCCACCGGCCTGTCAGCCACCCGGCCATCCGCTCTGTCAGATCAGCTTTCGGCGCCACCGGCCACCCGTTGCTCCGCCACCTCCGGCAAACGTACACGCAGGCGCTTCACCCGGCGGGCATCGGCATCAACCACCTCAAACTCCGCACCCGTGGAATGGGGCACCACCTCACCCCGGATCGGCACCCGGCCCGTCAGCATGAAGACAAGCCCGCCCAGCGTGTCGACCTCTTCGAGATCTTCAGCATCCGCCAGCGCCACGCCGGTTTCTTCCTCGAAGTCTTCCAGCGGCGTGCGCGCCATGGCGAGGTATTGCCCGGGCTTCTCCTCGGTCCAGAGATCGCCCTCCTCGATGTCGTGCTCGTCTTCGATCTCGCCGATGACCTGCTCGATGAGGTCTTCAATCGTCACCAGCCCGTCGGTGCCGCCATATTCGTCGATCACCAGCGCCATATGCATCCGGTCGCTCTGCATCTTCTGCAACAGCACACCAATCGGCATCGACGGCGGCGCATAAAGCAGCGGGCGCAGCATCGGCTTCAGCTCGAAGTTCTCGCCATGGCCGTTGAACCCGTACTTCAGCGCAAAATCCTTGAGGTGCACCATGCCCACGGGGCTGTCGAGCGTGCCCTCGTAAACCGGCAAACGGCTCATGCCGCTGTCACGGAACACCGCAACCAGATCATCCTTGCCGATATCGAGCGGCACCGCGACGATTTCCACCTTCGGAATGGCAACGTCTTCCACCCGCATCCGATGCAGGTTGCCAAGGCCAAGCACGGCAACGGATTCGCGCCCGCCATTGCGGCCCCGCGGCTCCTCGCCCTCGTCCGACCCGTCCTCTTCGCCGGGAAATATCGCATCTGCAAGGCGGCCCCAAAGCCCCCTGCTCTCACTACTGTCTTCCTCCTGCGCGCCCTGCGCAGCACTAGAAGACCCGTCCGAACTGTCGCCCATCGTTCCTTTCCAAAAGGCGCCCCATCGCCGGGGCTGTTACTCATATGGGTTTTTCACACCCAACTTGGCAAGTATTTCCGCTTCACGAGCCTCCATCAGCTCCGCGTCTGCGTCGTTAATGTGATCGTAACCCAGAAGATGCATCATCCCGTGAACAACGAGGTGCGTCAGATGGTCCCGCAGCGCAAGCCCACCTTCCTTGGCTTCTCGGACGCAGGTTTCATAAGCCAGCGCAATGTCACCAAGCGGGATCGTGCCATCCGGGTCAGGCTCGGGCGCAAGCGGATCTTCGCCGGGGGCCTCAGGCGCAAGCTCCTGCGCGGGCCATGAGAGCACGTTGGTCGGCTGGGGCTTGCCGCGAAAGTCACCATTGAGGGCGGCAATGCGGGCGTCATCCGCGCCCAGCACCGCGAGTTCGATATCGGTCGGCAACCCGTGCCACGCCAGAACCGCCGGTGCCACCGCCTGCACCACGGCCTCCAAAGCCGCGGCCTCCCAGCGGTCATCCTCTATGGCAACGTCCAGTTCCATTTTCTTGCTTCAAATATCTCCGGGGGTTTGGGGGCAGCGCCCCCAATCACTCATGGATAGCGTGCGCCGCAGGCGCTCATTTTAGCTGCGTGCGGGTGGTGAACCGGTTGTTAAACCGCGCTCACCCCTTCGCATCCAGCGTGTCATAAGCCTCGATGATCCGCGCCACCAGCGGATGGCGCACCACGTCCTTGGCGGTGAAGTAGTTGAAGGAGATCCCCTTCACCCCATCCAGCAGGCTTTCGGCCTCGCGCAGCCCCGATTGCACCCCGCGCGGCAAATCCACCTGGCTGCGGTCACCGGTAATCACCATGCGGCTTCCTTCGCCGAGACGGGTCAGGAACATCTTCATCTGCATGGTCGTCGCGTTCTGCGCCTCGTCGAGCACCACAAAGGCATTCGCCAGCGTGCGCCCCCGCATAAAGGCCAAGGGCGCGATTTCAATACGTTTTTCCTCGATCAGCTTTGCAACCTGCTTGGAGGGCAAAAAGTCGTTCAGCGCGTCATAGAGCGGCTGCATGTAGGGGTCGACCTTGTCCTTCATGTCGCCCGGCAGGTAGCCCAGCTTCTCCCCGGCCTCCACGGCCGGTCGGCTCAGGATGATCCGGTCGACATGACCAGCGAGAAACAGGTTCACCCCAACCGCCACGGCAAGATAGGTCTTGCCCGTGCCCGCAGGTCCAATTCCGAAGCCCAGCTCGTTCTCGAAAAGCGCACGCACATAGGCCTTCTGTGCCTCGGTGCGCGGCTCAACAACCTTCTTGCGGGTTTTGATCTCAACCCGCCCGCCGTGAAACATCTCCAACTGGTCGCCATCCCGCGCCGCGCTGTTGGCATCGGCACTGCTCTCACGGCCCAGCCGGATCGCCCCATCAACATCGCCCGGCTCAATCGAGCGCCCGGCTTCGAGTTTGGCGTAGAGTTCCTGAAGGATCACCGCCGCCTCGCTGCGCGGCCCGGCTTCGCCGATAAGCGCCAACTGGTTGCCCCGGCGCAGGATTTGCACACCTACCGCATGTTCGATCTGGGCAAGGTTGCGGTCAAACTCACCGCAGAGTTCGATCAACAGGAGGTTGTCGGGGAATTCCAGCGGCGTTTCCAGAATATCCTTGGGGTTTGGCGGGGCGGTCAGGGCACTGATTCCCAAAAAGTGCGTCTCCATCAGCTGGCTAGCGATACGCTAGATGTTGTGGTTCACAAGGTCAGGTTGCCAAGTGCCAAGCCATCGCGCAAGCGGCCAGTGCAAAGATTTCACGCATTTGACATGAAAAGAGGCCGCAAGAGCATGTCTGGCGGCCTCCGGATGATTTCTGCGGCAATTTTGGCCGCAAATGCATCAGATCGGATCAGGAAACTCCGACCCCGACTGAAAGTCTCCTTGCGCCGTGCCCGAGGGGCCCGCGCCGGAGCAGACAGGCTTGCCGTATTTATCGAGCCGCTGGCTGAGGTAGCCCTCAACGCCATCGTCGATGATCCAGTGATCGCACCCGTTCGGGTCGATCCAGACACCGGCTTTGAGCTGGGTCAGGTCCTTGCTGTCGAAGCCGCGGTCGACCGTTTTGTCAATCTTCTCGCTGCAGGCACTCAGGGCACCGGCACAAGCCAGAAGCGCGGTGATCTTGAGAATGTTCATAGCGCTTCTCCTGTTCACTTGATGCAGATGATTTCGACGCGGCGGTTCTTCTGCATCCCGCCCGCAGTCCGGTTGGACGCCACTGGCACCCGCTCCCCATAGCCGCGCACATCAACGATCTTTGCGCCGGTGGCCTTGCCGATCCGGGCCACGCTGACGGCCCGGCGGTAGCTGAGGTTCATGTTGTATTCATCGCTGGCCCGCGCATCGGTGTGACCGGCGATGATATAGGCGCGGGCCCGGCTGGATCGGAAGAAGTTGGCCAAACGCTTCTTGCCCGAGGCAGAAATCGCGGCACTGTCGGTGGCAAAGAGCTGGTCGGAGTTCATCACACCGCAGACATTGCCGCGACGGCACACCGGAATGCCCTGACGCGAGACATGGGGCGTCATGTAGCCCTCCGCCCCGTCGTCCATCACCCAATGTTCGCAGCCGTCCGGATCGACCCAAACGGTGGGCACGTAGCGCTGCGACTGGTCCCTGCTCGACTGCGCCTGGGCGTCGCCAGCAAAGAGGCCGATGGCCATCGTCAGCGCCGCTGCGCCACCAACGAACGATCGGATTGCGGTGAAGGTCATTTGGGTCACGGGCATCCGTCCTGTTCCGGTTTCGGTACGAAGGGGCGCGCGCCACAAATTGCCGCCGTTGCCCCAGTCACAATATCGCCAGATTTACCAGATTCAGGAGGCCAGCAAAACGTTTTTACCGTTAATTTGTAGGGGCTTAATGAACAATCGCCCGCTGTGCAGGCGATTGTTTCGCAAAGCGAGACCAATTGCGGCAAAAGCTGGGCATCTCCACGCGGCCCGAACTCGTCTCAGAGCAACGCGCCGGCCAGAGAGTTGGGGCCAGATTCGGTGATGCGCACGCGGACGAGGTCTCCGGGCGCGAGCCCATCGCTTGTCACATGCACCGCATGAAGGTGATCGGATTTGCCCACCATCTGCCCCGGCAGCCGCCCCGGCTTTTCGATCAGCACATGCACCTCTCGGCCCACCATTGCATCCTGCGCCGCGCGCTGTTGCCGGGTGATAAGCGCCTGCAGCCGCTGCAATCTGTCGGCGGCAACCTCGGGCGCAACAGTTGCGCGTTCGGCCGCCGGGGTGCCGGGGCGGGACGAGTATTTGAATGAATAGGCCTGACCGTAGTTCACCCGTTCGATCAGGTCGAGCGTGGCCTGAAAATCCTCTTCGGTCTCCTCGGGAAAACCGACGATGAAATCGCCCGACAACAGCAGATCCGGCCGGGCAGCTCGGATGCGGTCGATCAGCGCGATGTAGCTTTCGGCGGTGTGCTTGCGGTTCATCCGTTTGAGAATGCGGTCAGAGCCGGACTGCACCGGCAAGTGCAGGTAAGGCATGAGTTTTTCGCAGTCGCCATGAGCTGCAATCAGGTCGTCTTCCATGTCGTTTGGGTGCGAGGTGGTAAAGCGGATGCGTTTTAGCTCATCAATCTCGGCCAGACGCCGGATCAGCCGGGCGAGGCCCCATGTCTCGCCGCCATCCTCGCCGTGGTAGGCGTTCACATTCTGGCCCAGCAACGTGATCTCGCGCACCCCGCGCGACACCAGTTCTTCGGCCTCGGCCAAAACCCGCGCCACTGGGCGGCTCACCTCGGCTCCACGGGTATAGGGCACCACGCAGAAGGCGCAGAACTTGTCGCAGCCCTCCTGCACCGTCAAAAAGGCGGTCGGCCCGCGCTGCGCCTTTGGGCGCCCTTTCAACTTCTCGAACTTGTCCTCTTCGGGAAAGTCCGTATCCAGCGCCTTCTCGCCGCCACGCGCTTTTGCCTCAAGCTCGGGCAGGCGGTGATAGCTTTGCGGCCCTACCACCAGATCAACCATCGGCTGGCGGCGTATGATCTCTTCGCCCTCAGCCTGCGCCACGCAGCCAGCAACGCCGATCTTTAGATCTGGCTTGGCCTCCTTCAAGTCCTTGTAACGGCCCAGCTCGGAGTAAACCTTCTCCGCCGCCTTCTCGCGGATGTGGCAGGTATTGAGCAAGATCATGTCTGCCCCGTCAGGGCTTTGCACCTGCTCGTAGCCTTCCAACGCTTCGGCCATGCGCTCGCTGTCATAGACATTCATCTGACAGCCATAGGTCTTGATATAGAGCTTTTTAGTCATCACGCATTCCTGGAGGGGTCGGGCGGTGTCTAGCGGATGGCCAGCGCCCCCGCAACGGTTGCGCTTGAGGCTTCATTAACCCACAAATGGCAAAAACTCGGGCATGGGCCGCCGGTGACATGAAATACAGCTCTCTCAATACCTTCCTCGATCAAGGGAAATCGGCGCTGAAGAAGGGGCCGATTGCGGTGATCTGCGTGGAAGACCTGCAAGAGGTGGCCACCACGATCCGCCACCATCGGATGGCCGGCTTTCACGAGATCGTGCTGCTGGCCCCGGATGCACTGGATTTGCCCGAGGCGCTCGAAAGCCAGGTGCATCGCGTGCGCTACGACATGCACGCCGATTTCGCCCTCGTCGACGCCATCAACCCCATCATCGCGGCAACCGCTCCGGGGCAATGGCTCTATTACTGCTACAATGCCGAGTATCTCTTCTTTCCCTTCTGCGAAAACCGCACCGTGGGCGAGATGCTGGCCTTCCACGTCGAAGAACGGCGCGACGCGATGCTGACCTACGTCGTTGATCTCTACGCCGACGATCTGGAGCGCTTTCCGGATGCGGTTTCGATTGAGAACGCGCATCTCGACAAGTCGGGATACTACGCCCTCGCCCGCCCCGACCCGGCCAACCACAACTATCCCAAAGAGCGGCAGCTGGATTTCTTCGGCGGGCTGCGGTGGCGCTTTGAGGAGCATGTCGACAAGGATCGCCGGCGGATTGACCGCATTTCCCTATTCCGAGCCAAGCCCGGGCTCAAGCTGTTGCCAACACACAGGTTTTCGGACGAAGAATACAACACCTATGCCTGCCCGTGGCACCATAATCTCACGGCGACTGTCTGCTCGTTCCGCACCGCCAAGGCACTCAAGCGCAACCCCGGCAGCCGGTATGACATCGACACGTTCAAGTGGCACAACTCCACCAAGTTCGAGTGGCACAGTCAGCAATTGCTCGATCTGGGGCTGATGGAACCGGGCCAGTGGTTTTGATCTGACTGCGCGCTGGCGCGTCACATCGCGAAGGAAGTCAAAGCGCTAAGCAGGCATTAAGCCGGGTGCCGCCCCGACAGTCGCGTCAGACCCGGCGAAGGCGGATGACCACATCCACTTTGGCAATCTCGGTGCCCTCCGGCGCATCCGGAATGGAGGCGAGGCGCAGCTGCTCGGTGGGGGCGTCGGTGAGCTTTTGGCTGTCTTCCCAATAGAAATGCGGGTGATCATCGGTGCGGGTGTCGAAGTAGCTCTTCGAACCGTCAACGGTGATTTCCTGCATCAGGCCCACATCACAGAAGGCGCGCAATGTGTTGTAAACCGTGGCGAGAGAGACCCGATCGCCCGCCGCACGTGAGGCTTCAAACAGGCTTTCAGCGGTGACATGGCGGTTGCAACCATCCCCCACCAGCAAAGTGGCAAGGGCCAAGCGCTGGCGCGTGGGGCGCAAGCCACCTGCTTCAAGCCATTCTGATCCGCGCGTGTGCGCTTCGCTTTGCATTCGGTTGGGTTCCATCGTCCTGCCTGCGATCTATTATATCTGTTCATCCTGCCCGAATTCAAACGGAAATAGACCACGACTGCGCTCCACTGTCGCGCCGCCACCACTATTGCGCCTGCGCGGGACCGGGTGGTAGAGGGGTGCGCAACAATAGTACCACAAAACGGGGAGGCGGGGCCGAATGGCGAACCATCCGAACACATTCGACAAGGAAGGGCTGCTGAAATGCGCCCGCGGCGAGCTGTTCGGGCCGGGCAATCCGCAACTTCCCGAGCCGCCGATGCTGATGATGGACCGGATCACCGAGATCTCGGCCGATGGCGGCGAGCACGGCAAGGGCCACGTGGTGGCCGAATTCGACATCAACCCTGACCTCTGGTTCTTCTCCTGCCACTTCCCGGGCGATCCGGTGATGCCCGGCTGCCTTGGCCTTGATGGCCTGTGGCAGCTGACCGGCTTCAACCTTGGCTGGCGCGGGATGCTGGGCCGGGGCCGGGCGCTGGGTGTGGGCGAGGTGAAGTTCACCGACATGATCACACCGGCCAATAACCAGATCGTCTATCACGTTGATTTCACCCGCGTCATGGACCGGAAGTTGAAACTCGGCATCGCCAACGGCAAGATATTCGCTGACGGAAAGCACGTCTTCACCGCCGAGGGCATGAAGGTCGGGCTGTTCCAGGACGAATAACAACGGGCACACCCCAGAATACGAGGTTACATGCGTCGCGTCGTCATCACCGGGATCGGGATCGTCTCTCCCATCGGGATCACCGCCGAAGAGGTTACCGAGAGCCTGAAGACCGGGCGCTCGGGCATTACCGCCGCGCCGGAATACGTTGAAAACGGCTTCCGCTCCTGCATTCACGGCAAGCCCGACATCGACGTTGCCGAGCACATCGACAAACGCAACCTGCGCTTCATGGGCATGGGCGCGGCCTATAACTTCATCGCCATGGATCAGGCGGTGAAGGACAGCGGGCTTGAGCAATCCGATGTGTCCAATGTGCGCACCGGGTTGATCATGGGCTCCGGCGGGCCTTCGACCTCCAACTTCTTCACCGCGCATAACATCGTGAAGGACAAGGGCTCTCCCAAGCGGATGGGCCCCTTCATGGTGACGCGCTGCATGAGTTCCACCAACTCGGCCTGCCTTGCCACCCCCTTCCAGATCAAGGGCATCAACTACTCGATCACCTCGGCCTGTTCGACCTCGCTGCATTGCGTGGGCAACGCGGTGGAGCAGATCCAGATGGGCAAGCAGGATGTGGTCTTTGCCGGCGGCGGCGAAGAGGTGGATTGGACGCTCTCCTGCCTGTTCGACGCGATGGGCGCGATGAGCAGCAAGTACAACGACACCCCCACCAAGGCCTCCCGCCCCTATGACGCCACCCGCGACGGCTTTGTCATCTCTGGCGGCGGCGGCGTTGTGGTGGTGGAAGAGCTGGAGCACGCCAAGGCGCGCGGTGCAAAGATTTACGCCGAAGTCACCGGCTACGGTGCCACCTCCGATGGTGCCGATATGGTTGCGCCCTCCGGCGAGGGTGGCGAACGGGCGATGAAGCTGGCGCTCTCGACCATCGGCGATCACAAAGTGGATTACATCAACGCACACGGCACCGCGACGCCGGTGGGCGATGTGTTGGAAGTCGAGGCCATCCGCCGGGTGTTTGGCGAAGGAAGCACCCCGCCGATCTCCTCTTCCAAGTCGCTCGCGGGCCATAGCCAAGGCGCAACTGGCGTGCTCGAAATCATATACTCCATCTTGATGATGGAAAACCGCTTCATCCAGGCTTCGGCCAACATCACCGAGCTCGACCCGGGCCTGAACCCCGGCGAGATCGTTACAGAAACGCAATTTGACGTTGATCTCGACTCGGTCCTTTCCAACAGCTTCGGCTTTGGCGGCACCAACGGATCTCTGATTTTGAGCAAGTATCACGGATAAACACGATGGCTGAATTGATGCGAGGCAAGCGTGGCCTCATCATGGGGGTGGCGAACGACCGCTCGATTGCCTGGGGCATCGCGAAGGCCATGGCCGCCGAGGGCGCCGAACTGGCGTTCAGCTATCAGGGCGAGGCGTTTGGCAAGCGGGTGGCACCGCTGGCAGAGAGCCTCGGCTCCGATTTTCTGCTCGATGTTGACGTGATGAACGATGAGAGCATGGATGCCGCATTTGGCAAGATCGGCGACCGCTGGGGTGAGCTCGATTTTGTGGTGCATGCCATTGCCTACTCGGACAAGAACGAGCTGACCGGACGGTTCATCAACACCACGCGCGACAACTTTCGCAACTCGATGACCATCTCCTGCTTTTCCTTCATCGACGTCGCGCGCCGGGCTGCACCGCTGATGAACAAAGGGGGCACGCTGCTGACCCTGACCTATCAGGGCTCCAACCGCGTGACGCCCTATTACAACGTGATGGGCGTGGCCAAGGCCGCGCTGGAAAGTTCGGTGCGCTACCTTGCCAACGATCTTGGCCCCGATGGCATTCGGGTGAACGCCATTTCGCCCGGCCCGATGAAAACGCTCGCAGGGGCGGCGATTGGCGGGGCACGCAAGACCTTCCGCTTTACCGGGGCCAACGCGCCGCTGCGTGAAAACGCAACGCTTGATGCTGTGGGCGGCACGGCGGTTTACCTTGCCTCCGACTACGGGGCCTGCACCACGGGTGAGATCGTGCGGGTGGATGGGGGCTTTCATGTGTTGTCCATGCCGCAGCCGGACAACCTCTAGCCTTTTCCCTTCTTGCGCCAAATTCAGGCCTGATTTCATGACGATACGGAGCGCATGACACTCTTGCTCCTCGCCGTGGCGCTTTGCGCATTTACTGCCTTTTCGCTGCGTGGCGGCCTCATGGCTCCGCGCGGGATGGTGGTGCATTCACTGGATACCAACGGCATCCTGCTGGGTCTGGCCGCCTTTGGCCTGGCTGCGTGGCTTCTCGGCCCGCTTTACGGAATCGCTCTGACGCTTTCGGTCGTGGTGCACGAGTTTGGCCATGTCGCGGCCTACCGCGTGGCAGGCCACTCTGACGCCCGGTTTCGGCTTGTGCCTCTTATGGGCGGCGTGGCGATTTCAAACCGGCTGCCCGACACCCAAGCCGAAAGCTTCTTCATCACCCTGATGGGGCCGGGCATTTGCATTGCGCCGATGGTACTGGGCTTCGCCGTCTCGGAATATTTCACATGGCGGGCGCCGGAAATCGCCCATGCTGCATGGGTTTTTGCCATCGTCACTGGGGCGCTCAACTTCTTCAACCTGCTGCCGTTCTGGCCGCTGGACGGGGGACGCTGCGTGAAGATCCTCGCGCAAACGTTCTGGCCACCGCTGGGCCGCGTGGTGGGCATGGCAATGAGCGCCGCCTTTGCCGCCACGGCGCTGTGGATGCAGTCGACGATGCTGTTCTTCTTCGCGCTGATCTCGGCCCAATCGCTCTTCAGCGAACATGACGAGGCGCGATACCAGCGCCCGATGAGCCGCACGCAGGGCGCGCTGGCGGCGGCGGCCTATCTCTTCACGACCGCCGCACACCTCTGGGGCGGCTGGGCCTTGCTTGACCGCTACCTGCTCTGACGCGAGCGCCTTCGCGGCGATTCCTGCCAGCAGCCAACTGCTGCCCCTTCCGCCCCGGACGCCCCTGTGCCAGTCTGCCGCGAGAAAGGGGGCGGCATGACAATCAAAGCCTGTGTTTTCGACGCCTATGGCACACTTTTCGACGTGTCCGCCGCCGCGCGTGAAGCAGCCGCGGAACCGGGCCGGGAGGCGCTGGCGCGTTGCTGGCAGGCCCTCGCCGCAACGTGGCGTGAGAAGCAGCTTGGCTATAGCTGGCTCCGCGCAATCACAGGAGAGCACGCCGACTTTTGGCAGGTGACCGGCGAGGCGCTGGACTATGCGATGGCCGAGCAAAACCTCACCGACGAAGCGCTGCGCAAGCGGTTGATGGCGCTTTATTTCGAACTGTCCGCCTACCCGGAAGTGCCCGGAATGCTTGAGCAATTGAAGGATGCGGGCTTTGCCACGGCGATCCTCTCCAACGGGTCGCCCGAGATGCTGATGGGGGCCGTCACCTCTGCCGGGATCGGCGCGGTGTTGGATGATGTGATTTCGGTCGAGGATGTTGGCGTGTTCAAGCCGGATCGCCGGGTTTACGATTTGGTAGGCACCGCGCTCGACGTGGCCCCACAGGATGTGCTCTTCGTGTCGTCCAACGGCTGGGATGCCGCCGCCGCCGCGGGCTATGGCTTTCAGACCGCATGGGTCAACCGCGCCGGGTTGCCGATGGACCGCATGCCTTGGCGCCCCGCTCACGTGTTGACCGACCTATCCCCCATACCCGACTTCGCAGGAAGGCTCTGATGCCCAGCTTCACCGCTTCTGACGGCACCCGCATTCATTACCGCGACGAAGGCAAGGGCCTGCCACTGCTCTGCCTCGCCGGGCTGACCCGCAACGCCAGCGACTTCGACTATGTCGCCCCGCATCTGAACGGCTGCCGCCTGATCTGCCCCGACTATCGCGGGCGCGGCGGCTCTGGCTGGTCAGGCGCCGAAACCTACACCGTGCCGGTGGAGGCGAAGGACCAGCTTGAACTGCTCGACCACCTCGGGCTGGCCCAAGTGGCCATTCTGGGCACATCGCGAGGCGGCCTGATCGGCATGGGGCTCGCGGCGATGCAGCGCGACAAGGTGCTGGGCCTCTGCCTCAACGATGTAGGCCCGGCCCTGAGCCGCGACGGGCTGGAACGGATCTTCGATTACGTAGGCCGCAACCCGGCGGCAAAGACCCACGCTGAACTGGCCGCTGCGCTGCCCGGCGCGATGCCCGGCTTCGTTAACGTGCCGCCCGAGCGTTGGCTGGAAGAGGCGCGGAAACATTACGATGAAACGCCAGAAGGGTTGAAAATCAATTACGATCCCGCCCTACGAAAGTCTTTTCTGGCCGCGTTCGAGGGGGATATCCCCGAGGCGTGGCCGCTTTTCGAGAAGCTGAAGGGCCTGCCGCTGGCGCTGATCCGGGGCGAGAACTCTGATCTGCTGACGCCCGAGGCCGCCGGTAAGATGCGCGAGATGAACCCGGATATGATTTATGCGGAAGTGCCAGACCGGGCGCATATCCCCTTCCTCGACGAGCCCGAGGCGCTGAAGGCGCTGGATCAGTGGCTGGAGAAAATCCGTTGAATTTCGAGATGATAGAGGCCGCCGCCGAAAGGTTGCGCGGGCATGCGCGGGTGACGCCGCTGCTCAACTCTCCGTTCCTTGACGAAATCGCGGGCCGGCGTGTTTGGGTAAAGGCGGAGTGCCTTCAAGTGACCGGCAGCTTCAAGTTTCGTGGGGGCTGGTCGGCCGTGTCGGCCTTGGAGGGCGATGGCGGCGTGCTGGCCTATTCCTCGGGCAACCATGCGCAGGGCGTGGCGGCGGCAGCAAGGGCGCATGGGCGAGAGGCCGTGATCGTGATGCCGCGGGATGCCCCGGCGATAAAGGTCGCCAACACAAAGGCTTATGGCGCGCAGGTTGTGCATTACGACCGCGCCACGGAAAGCCGCGAGGAGATTGGCGCCAAACTGGCCGAGGCGCGGGGGCTGACGCTGATCCGCCCCTATGACGAGCCTCAGGTGATTGCAGGGCAAGGCACCTGCGGGCTGGAAATTGCCCGCCAGACCGCCGAGGTGGAAGTGGACGGCGGCGAGGTGCTCGTGTGCTGCGGCGGCGGTGGGCTTACCTCGGGCATTGCGCTGGCGTTGGAAGAGGCCGCGCCGAGCTTTCGAGTGCGCACGGCAGAGCCGGAGGGGTTTGACGACGTCGCCCGCTCGCTGGCTGCCGGAAATATCCAAAGCAACGAAGCACTTAGCGGATCAATCTGCGATGCGATCGTGACGCCGCGACCGGGCGAGCTGACCTTTCCGATCATGAAACGGCTCTGCGGGCCGGGCATGGCGGTGAGTGACGCGGAGGCGCTTCGCGCAATGGCGCTGGCCTTCTTGCGGCTGAAGATCGTAGTGGAGCCCGGCGGGGCCGTGGCGCTGGCATCGGCTCTGTTTCGCGGCGATGACATCACCGGCGAAGATGTGGTGGTGGTGGTCAGCGGCGGCAATGTGGACGCGCGGATTTTTGCAAAGGCAATAGACACTTACGGAGATGCGGCATGACCGATTGGACGGTGGCGAGCTTCAACGTGAAAAACCTTATCGGGGCGGAGAAAGAGTATTACCGCTTCGAGAAATACACGCCCGAGGAATACGCGTGGAAGGCCAATTGGCTGGCCGATCAGGTGGCCTCGCTCAACGCTGATCTCATTGGTTTTCAAGAGATTTTCGAGGAGGAGGCGCTGCGCGATGTGGTTGCGCAGGCGGATCGGATGGGCGAGGCCTCCAACGCGGTATCGGTGCCGGACAAGGGCAAGCCCTATCACCGTAAGGCGATCTTTCGGAAACTGGCCTATGAGCCCTATGGCGATGCTGCGCTGGCCTTTGCGCCCAATGCGCAGGACGGCGCGCCGGGAGAGCGCAGGCCGGGGCTTGCGGTGCTATCGCGCAATGGGTTTGTCGGGGCGCCGAAGGTGATCCAGGTGCTTGATAAACCTCTTGAAATTCCGCTGCGCGACCTTGGCGGCGAGGGCTCGGGGAGCTTTAAGCTGAAGCGGATTTCGCGACCCATTTTGAAGGTGAAAGTGCCGGTGGGCGCGCATGTGGTGACGGTCTTCAACTGCCACCTGAAGAGCAAGCTGGGCGAGTTCATCACCCCTGAGGGGGCGGAATTTGCCAATGAAGCCAACCTGTTGGACTATGACGCCGTGGGCCGGGCGATGGGCTCGCTTCGCTCGGCGCTGAGGCGGATGGCGGAGGCTTGGGTGCTGCGGCGCGAGGTGGTGGCGGAACTGGAAAGAGGCAATCCTGTCATCGTGTTAGGCGATCTGAACGATGGCGAGCATGCGGTGAGCAGCGAGATCATCACCGGAGAGGCCCCCTTCAAGAATTATGCTTGGATGCGGCGGCATGATGCCAAGCACCAAGGGGACCGCTATAGCGTTGAAGAAAATGCACAAATTACAGAAAGCGTAGACTCGACGCGGCTGCATTCGGCGGAAAAGCTGTTTGTGCGTAAGAGCCTGCGCGACATGGTTTACACGGCGGCTTTTGGCGGGGTTTATGAGAGCATCGACCAGATCCTGCTCTCCCGCCACTTCCACCCGGACTTCGAACAAGCCATTGGAAGCATGGACTATTTCAGCGTCCTCAATGACCACCTGACCGACGGCTCGCACCCGGAGGCCCCCTACAACAAACTGGCGTCTGACCATGGGCAGATCATGGCGCATTTGCGCTTTGACGACTGACCTATTCAGAAATGTATGGATGGGCGGGAAATTAACCGTGTTGAGACGGGGTGTGCGGGAAAGCGCACATGCACAACCCATGCACATCCTATGCACAAACCATACCTATGCAAATATGAATAGGAGCGGCGAATGGTGACGATCAAGGCCGCTGTGGCCCGCGAATTTGGCTCGCCTTTGGCCATCGAAGAGGTGGACCTCGCCGCCCCGCGCGAAGGCGAGGTAGAGGTGGTTTTGGAGGCGGTGGCGATTTGCCATTCGGACATCCACTTTGCCGAGGGCGCATGGGGCGGCGGGCTTCCGGCGGTTTACGGCCACGAAGCGGTGGGCCGCGTTGCCGCGACCGGGCCGGGCGTGCGCGGGCTGGCAGAGGGCGCGCGGGTGCTGGTGACGATGCTGCGGGCCTGCGGGCACTGCGGCTGCTGCGCCGAGGGTGCGCCGGTTTACTGCGAAACGGGCTATGACCGGGACGCGCAGAGCCCGATCAGCCAGAACGGCGCGGGGGTGAACCACGGGCTGAGCACCGGGGCCTTTGCCGAGCGGGTGGTGGTGGACCAGAGCCAGCTTGCGCCGCTGGATGAGGATATTCCGGCCACCTCGGCCTGCCTGCTGGCCTGCGGGGTGATTACCGGCGTGGGCGCGGTGGTGAACACCGCCCGCGTGCGCCCGGGCGAGACGGTGGTGGTGATCGGCGCGGGCGGCGTGGGGCTGAACGCGGTTCAGGGCGCGCGGATCGCAGGCGCGGCGCGGATCGTGGCGGTGGATATGAGCGCCGAGAAGCTGGCTGCCGCGAAAGAGTTTGGGGCGACGGACGGGATATTGGCGAGCGCGCCGGAACCGTGGAAAGCGATGCGTGAGATTGCGCCCAAGGGGGCGGATGCGGTGTTTGTGACCGTTGGCGCGACGCCGGTGTATGAGACGGCGCTCAATTATGCGGGCTATCGCGGGCGGGTCTTTGCGGTGGGGATGCCGCACTCGGGCGAGCAGGCGGCATGGGAGCCGGTGATGGTGGCGGCGCTGGGGCAGAAGATTGAGGGGTCGCTGCTGGGCGAGGTTGTGCTGAAGCGGGATATTCCGTGGATGGTGGAGCTATATCGGCAGGGGCGGCTGAAGCTGGATGAGCTGGTGAGCGGGACGTGGCGGCTGGAGCAGATCAACGAGGCGATTGCGGACACCAAGGCCGGTGGGGCGCGGCGGAATGTGATTGTGTTTTGAGGGGTGCTGGGTGGGCTCATCCGCCCTTCGCGGCGTCTTCGCGGGGGTGTTTTGCTCGTTCGCCCTTCGAGGCGTCCTCGCGGAGGATGCTTTGCTCGTCCGCCCTTCGGGGCGTCCTCGCGGGGGGCGGGGCGAAGAAAGGTCCGGAGGCCTTGATGAGCCGGGCTGGAACGTGATGGGGTAGTGCGATGAAACTTGCCGATCTGGATATCATCGTGACCTCGCCCCCTGCCCCCGGTTGGGGCGGGCGTTACTGGATCTTGGTGAAGCTCACCACGGCCTGCGGGATCATAGGCTGGGGCGAGGTTTATGCCGCCTCGGTGGGGCCGGAGGCGATGCGAGGTGTGATCGCGGATGTGTTTGCGCGGCATATGGAGGGGGAGAACCCGGAGAATATTGAGCTGATGTTTCGGCGGGCCTATTCGGCCGGGTTTACCCAGCGGCCTGACCTGACGGTGATGGGGGCGTTCTCCGGCCTTGAGATGGCCTGTTGGGACATCATCGGCAAGGCGCGGGAGCGGCCCGTTTGGGCGCTGATCGGCGGGCGCACGAATGATCGGCTTCGGGCTTATACTTACCTGTATCCCGAGGACGGGATGGCGCTGCCCGAGTTTTGGAGCAGCCCTGAAATGGCCGCTGAGGTAGCGGCACAGCGGGTGGCAGAGGGCTGGACGGCGGTGAAGTTTGACCCGGCGGGGCCTTACACGGTGCGCGGGGGGCATGAGCCTTCGGCCTCGGATATTTCGCGCTCGGTGGCGTTTTGCGAGCAGATCAGGGCGGCGGTGGGGGACCGGGCGGATTTGCTCTTTGGCACCCATGGGCAGTTTTCGGTTTCCGGCGCTTTGCGGATAGGGCGCGCGATTGCGCATTGCGACCCGCTCTGGTTCGAGGAGCCGGTGCCACCAGACAACGTGGGCGCAATGGCAAAGGTGGCCAGCGGGCAGCCGGTTCCGGTGGCCACGGGCGAGCGGCTGACGACGAAGGCGGAGTTTGCGCCGGTGCTGCGGGCCGGGGCGGCGGCGATCTTGCAGCCCGCGTTGGGGCGCGTGGGCGGTATTGGCGAGGCGCGGAAGGTGGCGGCGATGGCGGAGGTTTACAACGCGCAGGTTGCGCCGCACTTATATGCCGGGCCGGTGGAGTTTGCGGCCAATATCGCGCTTGGCGTGGCGATTCCGAACCTGCTGATGGTGGAGTGCATCGAGACAGCGTTTCACCGTGATCTGGTGAAGGGCGCGATCCGGGTGGAAGGTGGCCATGTGGTGCCGCCGGAGGGGCCGGGGCTGGGCATCGAGGTGGATGAGGAATTGGCGCGGGCGCATCCGTGGGAGGGCGACGGGCTGCATTTGGAGATGCAGGACGGGCCTTGCGAATATGGCGCGCCGAATGCCTTTGAAGGCGGGGCGCCGCGGTGAAACTTCGGGATTGGGGAGGTGGGCAGATTGCCCACCCTACGGGATGAAGCCATTTTTGATTTTGCAATTGCGGCCTGAGGCGGAGGCTTCGGACGACGAGTTTGCGGCGATCTGCGCCAAGGGCGGTTTGGCCGAGGCCGACACGCGCCGGGTGCGGCTGGATTGCGAAGAGCTGGGCGCGGTGCGGCTGGAGGATTATTCCGGCGTGATCGTGGGCGGCGGGCCGGGCTGCGTGAGCGACCCGCCGGAGGAGAAGAGCCCGGTAGAGGCAAAGATTGAGGCCGCTGTGCTGGGGCTGATGCCCGAGGTGGCGGCGCGGGATTTTCCCTTTTTGGGCTGCTGTTACGGGATCGGGATTTTGGGCAAGGCGCTTGGCGGCACGGTCGGCAAGGGGCGCTATGGCGAGGCCGTTGGGACGAGTGCGTGCCGGGTGGTGCAGGCCGACCCGTTGCTGGAGGGGGTTGCGCCGGAGTTTGATGCCTTTGTCGGCCACAAAGAGGCGATGGAGGTGTTGCCGGAGGGCTGCGTGCAGTTGGTGGAGAGCGGGCCCTGCCCGTTTCAGATGGTGCGCTATGGGGCGAATGTTTATGCCACGCAGTTCCATCCCGAGGCGGATGCGGGCGGCTTTGAAACGCGGATCAGGGTGTATCGCAACAAGGGGTATTTTGACCCCGGCGAGGCGGATGGGCTGATTGCGATGTGCCGGGCGGCGCGGGTGACGGAGCCGGAGAAGATCTTGCGGAACTTCGTGGCGCGCTTTGGTTAAGGCAGGGTGATGTCGGCATAGACGGGGTAATGGTCTGACGGCCATTCGCCCATGAATTTTTCGCGCAGGACCAATGGCTTGGTGACGGTGATGCCGTGCGAGGCGGCGATATGGTCGATCGCGCCGAGGAGGTTGATGCCGGCGTTGAGGTGGTAGGTCGCACCGCGGGTGGGGGCGAAGGTGAGGCCGGCCTCTTCGAGGGTGCGGAGCGTGTAGGCACCGTGCATAGCGTTGAGATCTCCGAGCAGGATGGTGGGCGTTCCGGCGGCGATGACGGGGGCGAGACGGTCGCGCACGAGGGCGGCGGAGAGGCGGCGGTTGGAGCGGCTTTTGTATTCGAAATGGACGTTGACGACGCGGAGGCGTTTGCCGCCTGCGGTTTCGAACTCGGCCCATGAAGCGAAGGCGGGCCAGGAGCCGTTGAAGGTGCGCGAGTAGATTACATCCGGGGTATCGGAGAAGAAGAACCAGCCTTCGTCCACCGGTGTGAGGCGGGAGGCGCGGTAGAAGATGGGTTGGGTGGCCGGGAAGCTCTGCCAAGGGCCGGAGGCGGCGGCTTGGAGGCCGGGGAGTTCGGCGAGGAGGTAGTCGCGGGCGAGGTTGGTGGAGCCGTCATCGCCGCGCTGGAAGCTCTCCATCTCCTGAAAGGCGATGATGTCGGCGTCGATCTTGCGCAGGGCCTCGGCCATGGGGGCGCGGCGGCGCTCCCAGTCGGCAACGGACCATGCGCCCTCGGGCTTGTTCAGCAGGATGTAATGGGTGTTGTAGGTGGCGATGCGGAACGTGCCTTCGGGGCGCGGTGGCACCGGCTCGGAGCCGGAGTTGGCGACGTGGAGGGCGCAGGCCAGCAGCGGCAGGGCGAGCAGGGTGAGGGCGAGGATCTTGAGGGTGCGGCGCATGGGCGGAAGATAGCGGGCGGCGCGGCGGCGTCCATCTTTCGTTGCCGTGGCGCGTGGGTTCAGTCATATTCACAAAAATAGATATGGGAGGATGACATGCGGATAACACGGCGCGGATTCGTGGCGGGCGCGGCAGCGGGTGTGGCGGCGGGTGCAGGGCTGCCACTGCGCGCACTGGCGGAGATTTCGCTGGGCGGGGCGCGGCTGACCACGGTGAGCGACGGGCACCTGATGTTGCCGGGCTCTTTCGTCTTCGAGGGGCTGCCCGAGGCGGAGGTGGCGGCGATTGTGGAGCCGATGGGGGTTTCTCCCTCTGCGCTGGAGCCGCCCTGCAACGTGACCCTGCTGCGGATGGGCGACAGGGTTGTGCTGTTTGACGTGGGCGCGGGGCCGGACTTTATGCCATCGGCGGGGGAGTTGGCCGCCAATCTCGACGCGGCGGGCGTTGCGCCGGAGGATGTGACGGATGTGATTTTCACCCATGCCCACCCCGATCACATCTGGGGGCTGCTGGATGACTTTGACGAGCCGCTCTTTCCCGAGGCGAATTACATGATGGGCCGGGCCGAGTGGGACTATTGGTGGAACCCGGAGACGGTGGACAGCATCGCGGCGGAGCGGCAGGCCCATGCGGTGGGAGCCAAGCGGCGGATGGAAGTGATCGAGGACCGGGTGAAGCGGTTTGACGATGGCGAGGAGCTTTTGCCCGGGCTGGCCGCCGTGGCGAGCTTTGGTCACACGCCGGGGCATATGAGCTTTGAGCTTCGGGCGGGCAGCGAGAGCGTGATGATCTTGGGGGACAGTATCAACAACCATCATGTTTCTTTCGCCAAGCCCGGGTGGGAGATCAACGCAGATCAGGATCCGGCGCTGGCGGCGGCAACGCGGGTGGGTTTGATGGATCGGCTGGCTGCCGAGCAGATGACAGTGGTGGGCTTTCACCTGCCGGGCGGGATTGGCCGGGCGGAGAAGGATGGCGCGGGCTATCGCTGGGTGGCGATGTAGGCTTTCGGGCCCGGGCCTCGTTTTTGGCTGAGGTGTCGTAGTGGGGGGCCAGCCCCCCACACCCCCCGGAGATATTTTCAGCAAGAAAATGGGGTTGGCGGGGTGACCTGGGGGGCGGGTGCGCGCAATTCTAACCGAATTGGAAAGGTTAATTGCGGGGGCGGTTTGTGGATTTGGCTGCAGGGCGAATTTTAAACTGATTTTAGGCGGCTGCGATGGTGCGGGGGCGGGCGAGCAGTCGGTAGGTGACCATGGCGGAGAGCCACATGGCGGTGAGGGCGAGCCATGCGGTGGCGCTGAGAGCCGAGCCGCCGGAGACCCCTGCCCCGACAGCGCAGCCACCTGCGAGCATCGCACCGAAGCCCATGAGGGCGCCGCCGATGAGGTAACGCTCCATCGGGGTATCGGGCTGGAAACGCTGGAGGGCGAAGGTGCGGGCCGCGAGGGAGGCGGCGAGGGCGCCGAGGAAGACGCCGGGCACGAGGCCGACGCCGAAGGAAAGCGGCAGGGAAGGGTTGCCGACGAGGCCCATCAGCGTGTCGGTCGCCGGGCCGGTGAAGCTGATGGAGCTGACCGAGACCGGCTCGAAGGCGATCTGGCTCGCGTGGTAGGTGACATACCAGCCTGCGGCGACCGCCACGCCGACGAGGGCGGAGGCGAGGATTTGGCCGGGGCTTTTGCGGGCTGCGAGCACGGCCCAGGCAAGGGCTGCGCCGAAGGCGGCGAGAGAGAGCGCGGCGGTGGCAATGGGCGCGAGGCCTGCGAGCGCGCCGAGGTCGCGCGCCGGGCCGGGCGGGACTGTCCAGAGCGAAAAGAGCCAGAGGCGCGCCGGGCCGAGGATGCCGGTGAGCGAGGCCTGTGCGACAAGCGTGAGCACGAGGCCGGTGACCAGCGCGCGCAGGTTACCGGTGGCCGAGAGCACCAGCAGGCGGGAGGCGCAGCCGCGCGCGAGGATCATGCCCGAGCCGAACATCGCCCCACCGATCACCGCGCCGGAGATGGAGCCGGGTTGGGAAAACTGGCGGGCTTCGGAGAGATCGAGCCAGCCCAGCGCGAGGCCGCCCTGCACCAGCGCGAGGGCGGTGGTGAAAACGATGAGCCAAGTTGCAAGCCGGGGGCCGAGCGAGAGGGTGGCGACCTCGATGGTGGCGGCGCGCAGGCAGAACGCGGAGCGCTGCGCCGCCGCGCCGAAGAGCAGCCCCACGAAGAGGCCCAACAGGGCGATGGCGGCGGCTTCGCCGAGGGTATCGAAGAGCCAGATCATCAGGGGTGTCTCCGGTTTTCACCGGGCTACCACGCAGCCGCGCGGGGCGCGTTGACCCGGATCAAACCGGGGTGGGCTTTAGCCGCCGATGGCCTCTGTGATGATGGTTTCCAGCAGATCCTCGACCGCATCCATCGGGCCTTCGGGATAGTCGCGGTGGCCGATCTGCACCTTGCCCTCTTTCTCGGTGACGAAGATGCCATAGGGGCAGTGCTGGATGTTCATCGGGTCGGCTTCCATCACCTGCCGCGAGACCACGGCGGAGCAGAAGAGGAAGATGTCGGCGGCGTCGAAGATTTTTACATCCGAGCCGACATCCTCGCCGGTGCGGGCGAGCATATCGCCGACGTGGCTGGTGTAGTCGATCACGAGGCCTTGGCCGACGATGGCGCTTTCGACCGCGAAGGTGGCATCATCGAAGCTGCCTTCGAAGTCGTGCAGCACGGCATCCTGCGCCAGAGCGGGGGTGGCCAGCGAGAGCGCGGCGGCGAGTGCGATGTGTTTCATGGGGGTCTCCTCCGTGGGTGTGCCTTCAGAATGGAGATAGCTCGGCGGGGCGCCATGACATGTGTCAAACGCCCCGCCGGTGTGGCTTAGCCGAACATGTCGGTGGTGATGCCTGCGTACCAGCCGATGCTCTCTTCATAGGTGGCCTTGCGCAGGGCTGCGTCCTCGCCGGTTTGAGAGATGAAGCTGTCGGTGCTGGCGATCTTCTCTTCGGTCGGCTCGTAGGAAGCGCCCACCTTCACCCCGTCTTCGGTGGCGATGAGCGACCAGCAGGTGTTGGAGAACTTGGCCGGGAACACCCGGCTATCGGTCAGCGCGCCACGAATGGCGTTGGCGGCCACCTTGGCCTGGCTATTGGCGGAGAAGCCGGATTTGGGCATGTCGCCCTGTGCCGAGGCGTCTCCCAGCACGTGGATATCGGCGTCCATCTTCGAGCTCATGTCGGTGGGATTGACCGGGGCCCAGTTGCCCTCTGTCAGCCCGGCGGCATCGGCGATGTGGCCCGCTCTCTGGGCGGGGATGACGTTGCAGACATCGACGTTTTCGACGGAGCCGTCGATTGTGAGGGTCATCTCACCGGGGTTTACCTCGACCTTGTCACCGCCGAAGTCGGGGCCGATGCGCTCGATCATGCCGGTGTAGTGCTTTTGCCAGCCCTCCTCGAAGAGCGCCTGTTTGGAGAACTTCTCCTTGGGGTCGACGATGAGGATCTTGGCGGTGGGGTTCCGCTCCTTCAGCACATGCGCCACCATCGAGATACGCTCGTAGGGGCCGGGCGGGCAACGGTAGGGGTTGGGCGGGGCGACCATGCAATAGGTGCCGCCTTCCGGCATGGCCTCGATCTGGGCCTTCAGCAGCTCGGACTGGCTGCCGGCCTTGTAGGCGTGGGGCATCTTGTTTTGGCTCAGGACCGACCAGCCGGGGACGGAGCCGGGCACGAAGTCGATGCCCGGCGAGATCACCAGCTTGTCGTAAGGCACCGAGCCGCCGCCTGCGAGGGCGACGGTTTTGGCGTCACGGTCCACGCCGATGGCCCAGTCGTGCACGACGTTGATGCCATAGTCGGACGCGAGCGTGCCGTAGCTGTGGGCGATGCTTTGCAGGTCTCGGAAGCCGCCGATGTAGAGGTTGGAGAAGAAGCAGGTGTAATAGGTGCGGGTGGGCTCGATGAGGGTGACATCTATCGCGCCTTCGCTGTCCTTGGCGATGTAGCGGGCTGCGGTGGCGCCCCCTGCCCCGCCGCCGATCACCACCACGCGGGGCATGCCGTGGGCGGCGGCTTTGACCATGGGGGCCGAGAGCGCGGCGGTGCCTGCGGCAGCGGTGCCGAGGAACGTCCTTCTGTTGAGTTTCATGTGTACTCCTCCCTGTTCTATGCGGCCCCTTTACTCCTCCAGGGTCGCAAAATAGGCGGCCAGCGCCGCGATCTCTTCGTCGCCGAGGCGTCCGGCGACCATGTTCATCACCGGGTGCGTGCGCGTCTTTTGCTTGTAGGCGTGCATGGCGATGACGAAATCTTCCTCCGGCCAGAGGGTGATGGAGGGGATGCCCTCGTCACCGCCGGAGGTCTGGTGGCAGGTGGTGCACTCCGACGCCAGATATTCACCATACTCCGGATCGCCCGTCAGAGCGAGGATCGCCGGATCAAGGTCGTGGTCGGTGGCTTGGGCCGTTGGATCGGCCTCGGGAATATTGGCGGGAGAGTCGGAGAAGCGGCGCAGGTAGGCGATGAGGTCGGCGCGCACCTGCGGATCCGCCTCGCCGCGATAGCTCATACGGGTGCCGGGGACGAGTTGCTTGGGGTTTTCGAGAAAGGCATCGAGCGTATCGGCGTGCCACTCAAGGCCCTTGGCCCCGGCCCGCTTGAAGGCGTTGGAGTAGCGGAAGCCCTCAAGCGAGGCGGCGCGGCGGCCGAAGAGGGTGTTGAGGTGGGGACCGATGCGATTGGTGGCCTCGGGGCCAAGCTGGTGGCAGCCTTTGCATTTGGAGAAAGCCGCCTCGCCGCGCTCCGCATCCCCGACCTCGGACGCGAGCGCCGCGCCCGGCGCGAGGCCGAGCGCGGCGATGAGAAGGGCGGCGCGGGGACGGATCATTCAGCGAACGACCCCAGATAGGCTTCGACCGCCTCGATATCACTTTCCTTGCGCAGGCCGTTGAAGGACATTTTGGTGCCCTTCAGGAAGGCTTTGGGCTTGGTCAGAAATCCGGCGAGGGTTTCGCTGTTCCATGTGAGGCCGGCCTCGCCTGCCTCGGCCATCGCCTTGGAATATCGGAAGCCCTCAACGGTGCCTGCCGTGCGGCCCATGATGCCGTTGAGCTGGGGGCCGGTCTTGTTTTCGGCACCCTCGCCCACTTGGTGGCAGGCCTTGCACTTGCGGAAGACCTTTTCGCCTGCGGCGATCAGCTCCGGGTCGGCGGGAGCGGCGGCCATGGTTTCTTCGACGGGGGTTTCTTCGGAAGCAGCCTCCTCAACCACGGCTTCGGCCCCGGCGTCGGCGGTTTCCTCCACGGGGTTTTCGACCACCATCTCGGAGGCGGCCTCCTCAGCCGGAGCGGCCTCGGATGCGCCTTCCTCTTCCGGGGTCACATCGAGCACAGTGGCGCGCATGGTGATTTCGACGCTGTCCTTACAGTTTTCCATGCAGGGCTCGGTGCGCCAGTTCGGGTATTCGGTTTCTGCCCGGTCATCGACGATGAAGCCGTTGGCGTTAGGCATTTCGACGTCGAGAAAGTTTTCGCGGGTGAGCACGAAGTCGTCTTCGACGAGGAAGTTGGAATAGAGGATGTAGGCGGTGATGGCGTAGGTATCATCCGCCGAGAGGGTTTGTGCCGCGCCGAAGGGCATGGAGCGATGGACGTAATCCCATGTGGTCGAGAGGTAGGGCCAGTAGGAGCCGACGGTCTTGAGCGGGTCTTCATCGGCGAGGGTGCCGTCGCCGCCCGCGAGTTTGGGCCAGTTGCCGGAGCCTTCGGCAAATTCGCCGTGGCAGACGGCGCAGTTTTCGGAAAACAGCACCTCGCCGTCTTCGACGGAGCCGGAGCCGGGCGGAAGGCCGCGGCCATCGGGCATGACCTTTACATCCCAAGCGGCGATTTCATCTTCGGTGGCGGGGCGACCGAGGCCGAATTTGGCCTGTGTTACCGGAACGCCCTCGGCTGCCGCCTCGGCGGGGGCGGCCTCATCGGCGGCTTGCGCCGTCTCTTCGGCCTTGGGTTCGGGCGCGCTTTGGGCTGATGCGGCGGGCACGCTTTGGCCGCGCAGGGGGGCGGGGATGTCGGCGACGAACTGATCGGCGAGGATATAGGCGGAGCCGAGGAGAACGGCGGTGCCCCCCATCGTGGGGGCGAAGATATTAAGAAACTTCGACATTTTCAGCGCTCCCGTCGGTGTTTACATGCCAGGTCTGGATGCAGTTGTTGTGGTAGACCGAGTTCAGCCCGCGCACCTCGCGCAGCTGGGTCTTGGTGGGCTGGACGTAGCCGGTTTCGTCCATCGCGCGGCTTTGCAGCAGCATCTCGGAGCCATCCCACTCGGTATCGAGGTAGAAGCGGGTGAGCGCCTTGGTGTCGCCCTGGGTGCGCCCCAAGCGGGCCGTCTCCCAGGTTTTGCCGCCGTCCTTGGACACATCCACGCGGGTGATGCGCCCGTGGCCCGACCAGGCCATGCCGGTGATGACCAGCGGGCCGGGGCCGTGAGTGATGGGGGCTTGCGGCGAGGGCGAGGTGACGACGGATTTGGCATCCATCACCCATGTCCACTTGCGCGCGGTGCCATCGGCCAGCGTGTCGGTGTATTTGGAGGTTTCTTCGCGGCTTTCGACGGCGGCATCTGTGACCTCGATGCGACGCAGCCACTTGATCCACATGTTGCCCTCCCAGCCGGGAACGACGAGGCGCACTGGGTACCCGTGCTCTTTACGCAAAGCCTCGCCGTTGGCCTTGAAGGCAACGAGCACGTCATCAAGCGCCTTTTCCATCGGGATCGAGCGCCCGTTGGAGGAGGCGTCAGCTCCTTCGACATAAACCCAGCGGCCCTCGGTGGTGCCATCATAGCCCGCCTCGGCCAGAAGCGTGCGCAGGGGGATGCCGGTATATTCCATGTTGTGGATCATGCCGTGGGTGAACTGGGCGCCATTGAGCTGGGCCCCGGCCCATTCCATGCCGGTATTGGCGGCACATTCGCAGAAATACACATGGTTTTCGCGCGGGAAGCGCTCCAGATCGGCGTAGGTGAAGACGAGCGGCTGGCCCACGAGGCCGTTGATCATCAGCCGGTAATCTTCCTTCTTCAGCTCGATGGCACCGGAGTGATGGCGCTCGAAGGCGCAGCCTTGTGGCGTGATGGTGCCGTCGAGCGCGTGAATCGGGGTGAAGTTGATGGAGGAGATCGGATCGGCGGTGAGCCAGGGCACGTTGCGGCGCACCACGTCGGCTTCATACTCGATAGGCATGCCGTAGGGGGTGGCATCGACGCCTTCGCCCAGCCCGCTGGCCCATTCCTGCACCTCGGTGATCAGCGGATCACCTTCGGCGCGGGCCTGCGTGGCCAGCGTGCCAGCGGCTGCGGCCGCGGTGCCGGCCAGAACGGCGCGGCGGGAGAGTTTGAGATCGTCGCTCATGGGGGTGTGCTCCTCATTCACGGGGGGGGGTGTGGGTGGTGGTCAGTCGACCACCACTTTCACGTTGTCATGGTCACCTGCGGTGACCGTGCCGAGTTTCTTGATATGGCTTTCGACCACATCCCAGATGGGCGGGCCTTCAGTGCCTTCGTTCACCGAAGCCCAGCCGGCGACGGTGTAGCTCTTGGCAGGGTCGATGGCTTCGCCGGAGGAGAGCAGGGTCATGCCCGAGATGCGCTCGCCCTGGGGCTTGTTGATGTCGATCTGGTAGCCCATGCCGCCGATGCGGACCATGTCGCCGCCCTGCTGGTAGTAGGGGTCGGGGTTGAAGATGTTGTCGGCCACGTCTTCGAGGATGACCTTGATGAACTCGCCCGTCATTTCAGTGCGGTAGGCGTTGGGATAGGTCATGGAAGTGACGTTGAAGATGTCCTCGCGGGTGATGTCCTGCCCCGGGATCATCGAGGCGCCCCAGCGGACGCCGGGGGACATGGCGATCTGGGCGTCGCGCTCGGAGAGGAGGGCGTCGCAGATCAGGTCGTCCCATGTGCCATTGAAGTTGCCGCGGCGGTAGAGGGTGGTGTCGTTCTGACCGATCACTTCGGCCATCTCGGCCTCGTAGGGCGCGCGTTGTTCGTCGATGAGGGCGGTCATCTCCGGGTCGGCGGCGATGACGTCGGAGAAGATGGGGATGAGCTTGTGGCGGTAGCCCATCATCCGGCCATCGCGCACGTCGAGATCCACCCGGGAGACGAACTTGCCGTGGGAGCCGGAGGCCACCACGATGGTGTCGCCCACCACCACCGGCTCGGGGAGCGCATCGTGGGTGTGGCCGGAGAGGATCACGTCGATCCCTGGCACGACGGAGGCCATCTTCTTGTCGACGTCAAAGCCGTTGTGGGAGAGCACGACGACCACCTCGGCCCCGGCGGCGCGGGCCTCCTCCACCACTGCGGCCATATGCTCGTCACGGATGCCGAAGGAATACTCGGGAAACATCCAGCCGGGGTTGGCGATGGGCATGTAGGGGAAGGCCTGGCCGATGACGGCGATCTTGGTGCCGCCGCGCTCGAACATCTTGTAGGGGGCGAAAAGCTCGGCGGGTTCGTCCCATTCGGCGTCGAAGATGTTTTGGCCGAGGGCGGCGAAGGGGAGGCCCTCGACGATCTCGTTCACGCGGTCGGAGCCCAGCGTGAACTCCCAGTGGAAGGTCATGGCGTCGGGGCGCAAGGCGTTCATCACGTTGACCATGTCCTGCCCTTGCGTCTTCAGGCAGGTGTAGGAGCCGTGCCATGTGTCGCCACCATCGAGCAGGAGGGCATCGGGGCGGTCGGCGCGGATGGCATTGATGACGGTGGCGACGCGGTCCATGCCACCGACGCGGCCGTATTGCGCGGCAAGGGCAGAGAAATCACCGGAGGAGAGGGCGTAGTGCGAGGGGGTGCCATCTTCGATGCCGTAGAGGCGGCGGAAGTCGGCGCCGGTGACGTGGGGCACCGCGCCCTTGTTGGCACCGACGCCGAGGTTGACGGAGGGCTCGCGGAAGTAGACGGGCTTCAGCTGCGCGTGGATATCGGTGACGTGGATGAGGGAGACGTTGCCGAAGGTGTCGAACTCCAGAAGCTGATCTTGCGTCAGGGCCTGCTGCGCCGAGAGGCGGGCCCAGTTGCCGAAGCCGGAGGTGCCGAGGAGGGCGGAAGCGGCCATGCCGACTTGAAGGAAATCGCGGCGGGAGATCATGGAAGACTCATCCTTTAGTTATATGCGCATGTATGCATCTGTCGGGGACAGAAAACCCGCGCCGGATCACTCCGACGCGGGCCTAGCTTACTGGCGAACTGCCGGAGTTTCGACCGAGAGACCGTTGCCGCGCGAGGCGACGTAAAGCTCCAGCGCGCGGAACTCGTCGGAGCCTTCGGCGAAGGTCTCGGCGCGGGTATCGCGGATGCAGCCACGGAAGCGGTTGTGCTTGGAGATCAGCTTGGCCTGCTTCAGCCGGTAGGTGGGGAAGCCGTTGGTTTGCCCCTGGCTGAGGTGGTCGGCGCGGATCATGTTGCCGTAGTTGTCTTCGTGGCAATTGGCGCAGGACAGCTCAAGCTGGCCGTAGCGGGTGTAATACATCTCCTTGCCCTGCTCCCAGAAGGGGGCGGCGGGCCCGTCGATGGCCACGCTCATCGGCATGCCGCGCGATTGCAGGCCGATCAGGGCGACCATGCCCTGCATGTCGTTGCCCGACCACTTCCAGGCATCGGCCCCCATCCGCTCGGTGCGGCAGGTATTGATCTGATCTTCCATCGTCACCAGCTTGCCGGTCTCTTCATCGACCTTGGGCATGGTTGGCGTCAGGCCCGCAAAGCTTTCGACGCCTTCGTGGCAGCCCTGACAGCTTTTGCCGGCGGAGCCTTCGGCGGTGGAATAGGCATCCATCGCGGCATCCACGGTGAGCATACCGGGGTTGTCGAAGTCGTCCATTTCGAGCGACTGGGTTTCGTCGGTGCGGAAGCGCCAGCCGGAGTAGATCGTATCGATGGCATCCGACAGGTGGTCGGGGGCGGCCGTTTCGGTGACGATCTCGGTCTCGCCATTGATGACGAGGCTGTCTTCATCCGGTCCGGCATGGGCGGCCACCGCGAAGGCGGAAGCCGCTATGAGTGCGATGTAGCTTGCGCGTTTGCTTGCTTTTGTCACGCGTCCCTCCCTGAACGTGCGCGGCGGCGATCAGCCGACGGTGATTTCCTTGGACTCGGTGTAGGTTGAGCCGTCGTCGTCCTGCCATGTGAACTCGAAGGTCCCCGACTCGGGCACGGTGGCCTCGAATTCAAAGTAGGGGTTGGTCGAGATCGCGGGCTCCATCTTCACGTCGATCACGGTCTCGCCGTTGAAGGTGCAGGTGAACTGATTGATGATCGAACGGGGAATGACGTTGCCGTCGCCGTCCTTGCGCTGGCCGCTCTCCATGGGGTGCGAGATCAGCGTTTTGATCGTGATCGCCTCGCCGGCAGAGGCCGACTTGGGGACTTTGACGCGGGGTTTGACACCAGATGCCATTTTGCTTGTCTCCTCTAACTCTCTGCCTCAGCCGCCGCAGCCGCCGATGGTGACCTTCACGGTTGCCGACGCCCGCTTGAAGCTGCCGTCGGACATTTTGGCCACGGCCACGACATCCTGGGTCTTGGCGAGGCGGATGCGGGTGGACCCGGCCTGGCTGGCGGCCAGCGGGCCGAAGGTGAAGGTGGCGACGGCGGGCGTGGGGTTGCCCGTGGCCAGCACCATGATGCTCTCTGCGCCCTCGGCGCTCACGCCGATCGGCACGGTGTTACCGTTCTCCGCGATTTCGGGCGCGTCGATGTCAACGCCGCCTTCGGCCACGTCGGCCCCGCCAGTGAATTCGGCGATGAGATCGGCCACGGCGTCGGCCATGGCGGGCATGGGCAGCGTGGCGGCCAGTGCGGCGCCCGCGCCCAGAAGCAGGGTGTCTCGTCTTGTCAGGATCATGGTGCCTCCTATGCGGCCCGCCGGTGCGGGCGCGGCTGTGGGTCTGTTACTCGTCCTTGAGCGTCATCAGAAAGGCGACGACGTCTTCGATCTGTTCGGCGGTGAGCAGCGGGGCCACCTCGCCATCAGCATGGGCCTTGCCGGTGTAGGCATTGCCCAGACGGATGAAGCCTTCGGTCTTGTAGAACGACGGCATCATGGTGCCTTCGAAAGTTTTCTTGGCGTTGGCGACGATGCCGCGCAGTTCGGCTTCGCTCCAGCGGCTGCCTGCGCCGTCCAGCGGCGGGCCGATCTCGCCCTGGAACGCCAGTTCGGGCAGGGCCGAGATTTGGTGGCAGGCCACGCAGTTGCCCGAGCCCTTGTTCATCAGCACGGCGCCGTTGGCGACATCGCCCGGCGCGCCGGTCAGCGACCCCTCGATGGCACCGTATTCGTCGTAGACGACGGCGGTGGGTGCGACGGTTTCGGCCATGGCCGCGCCTGTGGCTGCAGCCAGAGACAGGGCGACGATCGCTCCGAGTGTTTTTTTCATGGTCCCTCCCTTGGGTAGCCGGGCGCGAGCCCGCTGCCTCGTCTGTATACGGTAGCGCAGATAGGCGCGAGGCCGCAACAACAAATTCATTTACCTGAATTTTTGATTATGTTGCACTGCAGCATTCGCCTATCCCTGCTGCTCGGAAAACTTGCGGGCGTGATACTTTTGAAAAGGTTCTTCGCCTTCATAGCCCTTTTCCAGCACCCAGTTGAGCAGGTTGATCGTGGTCCATTTGCCGAAGGCGCCCGGCATGGTGACAACGGCGGCCTCGGCCCCGGTTTGCCCAGCGGCGACCTCCTCAGGAAAGAAGAGAATCGTTGGGGTGAAGAGGGCGTTCCAGCGTTTGACCATGTCTTTCTCGGCCATTGCCTCGCCGTCGAAATCGACAACCTCGATGTCGCCGAACATGTTGAGCTGCACGACGAAGTAGTTTTCTTCGATCAGCTGTTTCACCGCCGGGTCGGAGAACACCTCTTCATGCATCTTGCTGCAGTAGATGCAGCCGCGTTGCTCGATGATGACCATGAAGCGTTTGCCCTCCTCGCCTGCCTCGGCAAGGTCTTCGGACATGTCCTTGAAGGTGTCGCGGAACCAAGGCTCCTTGTGCAGCCCGTCGTCACCGATCTCGGCCTGCGCCGTGGTGGTGGCCATGAAGAGGGCCGCGAAGAGGGTTAGGAGGCGTTTCATGGGTCTCTCCCGTTGCTAGCTGGTGAAGGCCGGGAACTTCTCGATCAGCCACCATGCGATGGCGTTGACGGTCCCGGTGAGAATTAGGACGGCAAAGAGGATGAGCAAGATGCCCATGACTTTCTCCATCTTGCCGAGGTGTTTGCGGAAGGCCCCGGCGAACTGCATGAAGGGCGCGGTGAAGAGGGCGGCGATGATGAAGGGCAGCACCATGCCCGCGCCGAAGACGTTGACCATGAGCAGCCCGCGCCATGCGGTTTCATCCGTGGAGGCCATCATGAAGACGCCGGTGAGCACGCCGCCGACGCAGGGTGTCCAGCCAGCCATGAAGGCGAGGCCGACGAGGTAGCTGGACCATATGGTCATGTTGGAAGTGTCGCCCGCGTCCATCTGGAGCGTCCTGTCGAGAAAGCCGATGCGATAGACGCCAAGGAAGTGCAGGCCCATGATGAGCACAAGGGCCCCGGCGGCGTAGCGGAAGTAGTCGATATAGGTTTTGAACAGCTCGGAGATGGCAAAGGCCCCTGCCCCGAGCACGGCAAACACCGTCATCATGCCGAGCGAGAACATGACCGCCGAAGCGATCAGGCGGAGCCGTGCACCCCGGGCCAGCGTGCCATCGGCGGAGATTTCGGACATGCCGACCCCGGCCATGTAAGACAGGTAGAACGGCACGATCGGCAGCACGCAGGGGGAGAAGAACACCACCAACCCGCCTATGAAGGCACTCCAGATGCCCACGTCGAGCAGCATGGCCCGTCCTCCCTTGTTTCAGACCCATTATCATATTAAGTTTGTTGAATGGAACGTCAATCGGGATCGGTGCCCTTGCGGCTTGCGGCCCTTCTTCTGAGCTTGACCCTCACGGTCCTGCCCATTGCGGCACGGGCCGAGACGGTGCTTGTTATGGTGGAAGAGGCCGGGTGCGCATGGTGTGCGCGCTGGAACAAGGAGATCGGCCCGATTTATGGCAAGACGCCAGAGGGCCGCGCCGCGCCGCTGCGCCGAGAGATGATCGGCGCGCCGCCGGATGACATTGCCTTTGAGCGTGGCTTACACTTTACGCCGACCTTCGTGCTGGTGCGCGATGGCGCGGAGTTGGGGCGGATTGAAGGTTATCCGGGCGAGGACTTCTTTTGGGGCTTGCTGGGGCAGATGATGGAACAGAACGGCGTGGCGCTGCCCGCCGGATCACAGGAGGCCGGGGCCGAGGGATGAGGACCGAGGGGACGCAAAACATGCTGGATGACAAGCCGGGCCTTCCGGTGTTTGACAAGAACATGTGCGCTGAGGACATGGACAGGATGGTGGCCAATGCCACCAACGCGGCGAACTTTCTCAAGGCGATCAGCCATGAGGGCCGCCTGATGATCCTGTGCCACCTCGCGACGGGCGAGAAGACGGTGACCGAGCTGGAAGAGCTGCTTTCGGCCCGGCAGGCGGCGGTTTCGCAGCAGCTTTCGCGGCTGAGGCTGGAAGGGCTGGTGACCCCGCGGCGCGAGGGCAAGGCAATTTACTACAGCCTTGCGGATGAGCGCCCGAAGAAGATCATGGAAGTTGTCTACGAGATGTTCTGCAAGGAGGGCTGACCGGCCCGCTGCGGGCGTCCGGGGCTTGGGGAGGAGAGCCGGGTGTTCGACACAGTGCTAGACCGCATCGGCGATGCCAATGCCGTGGCCCTCGTGGGGCTGGCCGGTGGCATTTTGCTGGGGCTGGCCGCGCGGATTGGCCGGTTTTGCACGCTCGGCGCGATTGAAGACCTGCTTTATGCGGGTGACAGCCGCCGTTTGCGCATGTGGGCGCTGGCCATCGGCACCGCCGTCATCGGCGTGGCGCTGGCCAGGGCGGGCGGGCACTTCGACCCTGCCGAAACCCTTTACCTCTCCCGCGTCTGGACCCCGCTTGGCAGCATCCTTGGCGGGCTGATGTTTGGCTATGGCATGGCGATTGCGGGCAACTGCGGCTACGGCGCGCTGGCCCGGCTGGGCGGCGGCGATTTGCGCGGGTTCATCATTGTGCTGGTGATGGGGCTTTCGGCCTATGCGGTGCTGTCCGGCCCGTTGGCGCGGGCGCGGGTTTGGCTGTTTCCGGTGGATGACATGGCGGTTGCGCCGCAGGGATTTGCCGAGAGCCTCGGCGGCATGGCCGGGATCTCGCCGGTGGTGGTGGCGCTCATCGTGGGCGTGGCGCTTCTGGTGCTGGGGCTCGCCAGTCGGGAGATGCTGCGCGCGCCCGGGCACATGGCCTGGGGCGTGGCGGTGGGCTTGGCGGTGCTTTCAGGCTGGCTGGGCACATTCTGGGTGGCGCACACGGGCTTTGCGGGCGAGCGGATCACCACGCACACCTTTTCGCAGCCGTTGGGCGATACGATGTTTTGGGTCATGACGGCGAGCGGAAACACCCTGAGTTTTGGCGTGGGTTCTGTGGCGGGCGTGCTCATCGGCGCTTTCGCGGGCTCGCTCATCAAGGGGCATTTTCGCTGGGAGGCCTGCGAAGACCCGCGCGAACTGAAGCGCCAGATGGCGGGCGCGGCGCTGATGGGGCCGGGTGCGGTGCTGGCGGTGGGCTGCTCTGTGGGACAGGGCATAAGCGCGTTTTCGGTGCTTGCATGGTCGGCGCCCGTCACCTTCGCCGCGATCTTTGCCGGTGCGGCACTTGGGCTGCGGCAGCTCATTTCAGGCTTCCACATCGCGCAGGGATAGCCGACAACTCTCGCCATGACAGACCAGATCGGCGGATGCCGCATTGCCATCATCGGAATGGGGCCAAGGGGCCTTGGCGCGGCCGAGGCGCTGGCCGCACGGCTGCCGGAAGCGCGGGTTGAGATCTTTGACCCGGTGCGGCCCTGCGGTGCTGGGCCGAACTTTTCGCCTATGGAGGCGGAGCTATGCCTGCTGAACCTGCCCATACGCGAGGTGCGCATCGACGACGGCCCGGTGGGGGCCTTCGGGGACTGGTTGCGGGAGGCGGATGCTGAGCGCTTTCCGCCCCGCGCTGACCTTGGGCGGTATTTTGCGGCGCGGTTCGAGGCGCTTCAGGCCCGCCTGCGCCCCCAGCTTCATGCCGCCCGCGTCGAGGCGATTGAGCACAGGGGCGATGGCTGGTGGCTGCGTGCGGATGGAGAGCATGGGCCCTTTGCCGAGGTTTTGCTGACTCAGGGCCAGCCGCGCTCTGCCCCCGATCCGCAGCTTGCGACGTGGAAAGACCACGCGGCGCGC
Source organism: Oceanicola sp. D3 (assembly GCF_006351965.1). NCBI lineage: Bacteria > Pseudomonadati > Pseudomonadota > Alphaproteobacteria > Rhodobacterales > Roseobacteraceae > Oceanicola > Oceanicola sp. D3. The sequence goes on along the minus strand of NZ_CP040932.1, from coordinate 802,555 downwards.
CATGATCTGCCGCTGCGCCCCGCCTACCCCGGCACCGCGCTGGCCGAGGCGGCGCAAGACTGGGCCGGCAAGGTGGTGGGCGTGCGCGGGCTGGGGCTATCGACGCTGGATGTGCTGCGGCTGCTGACACTCGGCCAAGGCGGGCGGTTTGAGGGGGAGCGATACCTGCGCTCGGGGCGGGAGCCGGAGCGGATTGTGCCATTTTCGCTGGACGGGCACGCGCCTGCCCCCAAGCCCGCCGATGCTGCGATTGACGAAGCGTTTGCGCCGGACAAGGCAGAGACAGAGGCTTTTCTCGCAGGATTGGAAGAGGCGACTGGGATGGCCGCGGAGGCCGCGCTAAAACGGGTTTGCGCCACGCTGGAAGCCCCGGTGGCCCGGCTTGCGAAGGCCCAGCGCGCACAGGTGCGGGCATGGCTGGAGAAGGAGCGAGAGGCCCCAGGCAGCCAAGAGACGCGCGGCGCCATAGAGGCGCTGCAGGCGCAGGTCGCGATGGCGCGGGGCGCGCCGCCGGATGTGGGCTACGCGCTTGGGCAGCTTTGGCGCAAGTGGCAGGACGCTTTGCGGCAGGGCTTCAACCCGTCGCGCATGGCACCGGAAACGGCGGCGGCGCTGCTGAAGTTTGACGATGGGCTGAAGCGCTTCTCGTATGGCCCGCCGCTGCGCTCGGCGGAAGAATTGCTCGCGCTGATCGGCGCGGGCGTGGTGGACCTGCGGGCGGTGGACGACCCGGACATTCGGTTGGTGCCGGAGGGCTGGGTGCTGGATGGCGATGCGGCGACGCTGACGGCGCAGGCCATGGTGGATGCGGTGCTGCCCTCCCCTGCCCTCGCCCCGGTGACCGACCCGGCCCTCGCCGGGCTGCGCGAGGCCGGATGGCTGCATCCGCTGGCCGATGGGCTGGGCGCGGCCACCGCAGCAGACGGGTTGGCCCTGATGCGCGACGGCCGCCCCGCCCCGGGCCTCGCGGTGCTGGGCCGAATGGCTGCCGGAAGCGTGATTGCCGTGGACTCGATTCACGATTGTTTCGGAGCCGCCGCCGACCGCTGGGCCGAGGGCGTGGCGGCGCGCGTACTGGACGCCGCCCCCGACTGACACAGGGCCGCTGCGCCCCTTTATTTACTTCATCTCAGAGCATCTTGGCGACCGGTTGATTGCTGGCCGGGCAATGCCTGCTGCCTTTGCAAAACTTCACCCATAAACGCCCCGCGAAGGACGCAATCCCGCCACCTTTTGTTTCCAAATTGGTGACAAAGACAGCGGTGAGACGCGACGAAGAAGGGGCAAACATGCAGACGGGTTCAACGCTCGCTCAGGACGGACATGGCCGTGCTCTATGGGCGCGGGCAGGCCAATCTGCCTTGCTGCCAGCTCTGCTTGCCTTGCTTGCCGGCGGATTTGTTCAGGGGCTGACCTATCTCAACCATGACGTGGCCTGGGTGCTCAACTCTTCGGAGCGTTTGCTGGAGGGCGGCACCTTTGGGCGCGAGATCGTGGCGGCAAATCCGCCGCTGATCTGGTGGCTGAACGCGCCGGTGGCCGGACTGGCCGGGCTGCTGGGCAGCGATCCGGTGGCCACCTTCCGCGTAGTGGTGCTTGGGCTGCTTGCGTTGAGCCTTGCGGCCTTCAACCGCGCCCTGCCCGCCTCGCTCAACCAACTCCACCGCGCGGTCCTGCTTACTGGGCTGGCGCTTTTGCTGACGCTCGGCGCCGGGCGTGACTTTGGCCAGCGAGAACATCTGGCTGTTGCGCTATGCCTGCCATGGCTGATGCTGATGGCCGCGCGCGCCGAGGGACGCCAAGTGCCGCGGCTGACGGCGGTGCTGGCAGGGCTGGCGGCGGGTGTGGGCCTTTGTTTCAAGCCACATTTCCTTGCGGTTCCGGTCTTTGTGGGCCTCTACGCAATGGTCCGCCAGCGCAGCTTGCGCCCGGTGCTGCGCATCGAGAGCCTGGTGATCGTGCTGACGGGCGTGGCCTATGTGGGCGCGACATGGGTGTTTGCACGTCCCTACCTCGCCGAGGTGGTGCCGCTGATTTCGCAGGTTTACTGGGGCTTCAGCCATTCAATTGCGCAGGTTGTTCTGGTTCAGATTTCTCCCACCGTCCTGTGCCTCGTGGCGCTGCCAGTGGCGCTTGGGCGCGGGCGCACTGCCGAGGCCATGGTGATGGCGCTGGCGGCAGCAGGTTTTCTGGTGGCGGCTTTGGCGCAGGCCAAGGGCTATAGCTATCATTTTTACCCGGTCACCGCGCTGGCCCTGCTTTCACTGGCGCTCACGACGCTTGCCCCCGTTGCCACATGGCACCGGATGGTGGCGGTTGGTGCCTTGGTGCTTGGGCTGGCGCTTCCGGCGCTTCAGAACACGCTTGCACTGAGACACCGTATGGCCGGGGGGGCGTATGGCATCGACACCGGCTGCCTCGTCGGCATGGTGCAGCAGCATGTGCCCGAGGGCGGTGGGTTCATGGCCTTCTCGACGCACCCCTACCCCGGCTTCCCTGTGGCGAACTACAGCCACCGTCGCTGGGTCGCGGCCACCAACAGCCGGCTCTATCTGCCAGCAATCGTGCGGCTGCGCGCGCAGGGCACCGCCACGCCCGAGGCCGCCCGGGTGCTGGCACTGGCCGAGCAGGCCGAACGCGCCGCTGCGCTGAAAGACATGGCCCATCGCCCCGCGCTGGTGCTGATCGACGCCCGCGAACACCGCCACGCGATCGGCACCCTGCCAATGGATTTTGAAGCTTTCTACACCGAGGATCCCGCCTTCGCGCGGATCTGGTCGGGTTATCAAGAAATCAACTCCTGTGTGCCAGGCATACGGGCATTCAAGCTGACCGAGGGAACCTGAACCATGCGCAGCTCACCGCTTTCCAACACCGCCGTCGTGATCCCTTGTTATAAGGCCGCAGGCAGTATCCGAGACGTTGTTGCCGAGGTGCCCGAGGGGATTGGGCGGATCTACTGCGTCAACGACGCCAGCCCCGACAATCTGGCCGAAGTGCTGGCCGAGCTCGCCGCCGAAGACCCGCGCGTGCAGGTTGTGACCCATGAGGTCAACGGCGGCGTGGGCGCGGCGACCGTCACCGGCTATCGCGCGGCCATCGAGGGCGGGGCCAAAGTGATCGTGAAGATCGACAGCGATGGGCAGATGGACCCGCGCCTCATTCCGGCTCTGATCGAGCCGATCCTGCGCGGCGAGGCGGATTACGTGAAGGGCAACCGCTTCTTCGACATCGCCGGCGTGCAGAAAATGCCCACCGTGCGGCTGATCGGCAATGCGGGGCTGTCTTTCATGAGCAAGCTGTCCTCCGGCCTCTGGCACCTGTTCGACCCGACCAACGGTTTCACCGCGATCCACGCCGATGTGGCTGCGATCCTGCCGCTGGACAAGCTCCACAAGCGCTACTTCTTCGAGAGCGATCTGCTGTTTCGCCTCGGCACCGTCGGCGCAGCGGTGAGCGACGTGCCGATGGAGGCCGTTTATGGCGACGAAAAGAGCGGGCTGAGCGAGATGGACGCGCTGCTGAAGTTTCCGTGGCTTCATGCCCGCAACCTGATGACGCGGGTGTTTTACAATTACTTCCTGCGCGGCTTCTCCACCGCGTCGCTGATGCTGATGATGGGCACGCTGCTGTTTGCCTTCGGCGGCATCTACGGCGTAACCCAATGGATCGAGAGCGCGCGCAGCGGAGTGCCGGCCACGGCAGGCACCGTCATGCTCAGCGCCTTCCCGGTGTTACTGGGGGTGCAGATGTTGCTCAACTTCCTTGGCCATGACGTAAGCGCCTCGCAGCGCCCGGCCGTGCATCCACATATTGCCCGGGTTCGGGTGCTGAAGGCACGACCGATGGGCGCGAGCGCAAAGGAAAAGGCGAAGGCCAAGGAGCCGGACAGGCTCGCAGCCACCGGCACCCAGTAGTCAGGCCAAGGCGCGCCCGGTCAGCCGGGTGACGGCCTCGATCACACCGCTGGCTGCAGCGTTGGAGAGCAGCAACAGCGGCCGGGCGACGATGGCCAGCGCCGCCGCCTCGGCCATAGGCATGCCAAGAAACACAAGCACGCCTGCCGCGCCGGCTTCGGCCACACCAAGCCCGGCCAGCGAGAGCGCCAGCGCGCCGGCCACGTTGAGGCCCGCCAGCATGACCCAGGCCTCGAATGGCCCCAGAGGATAGCCGGCCGCCGCGAAGCCCGCCATAATCCCGCCTGAGGCGGTGAGCCAGAGCAGCAGCGTGAGCAATGCGGCGAGCAGGCGGGTGGGCGCAAATTGCGCCGGCTCAGGTGGCGGCACTTTGCGAAGGCGGCGCAAGAGACGCCCGGCGAGCGCCACGGTGACATCGGAGAAGTAGAGCGCAGCGCAGCACACCGCCGCCCCGGCCCCGGCCAGCAGCGGCACATGCCCGGTGCCCGCGAGCCCAGCGCAACCCAGCCCGAGAACGGCACAGATATCACGCAGCCGCGCCCCGGCGATGAGCGCCGCTCCCGGGACGGTGGCCAGGCCCACCATGCGCTTTGCGAGCAGTGGAAAAGCCAGGTCTCCCGCGCCAGAGGGCGAGAGGATGAACACCAGTTGGTGACGCCCGGCAAGCGCGACCCAGCGGCCATGGCCCGCGCCGGTGGGCGGGGCCAGCAGGCGCAGTTGTGCGCCCCGCAGCGCCAGCACGGCGACATAGGCCGCGACAGCGGGCAGCAGCAGCACGGGGCGTATGGCGGAGAGGTCGATGGCGCCGACATCGGCAACCCAGAGCACCAGCGCCAGAAGCCCGGCGCTGACGGCAAGGGCGAGGGCGCTACGCCTTGATATCATAGCCGAAGTCCGCCGCCGCCGCGCCGCAAATGGCCCGCTCGGCGGCGGCATTGCGCAGATCGGCCCCGGGGGGCGCGGGGTTGACCCGCTGGCCGAATTCCTCGGGATCGACGCTTGCGGGCGGCTCCAGTTGCAGCACGTCGAACACCCGGCTCATCGCCGCGTCACGCAGGGCGGCCTCGCCCGAGAAGATATCTTCGCTGCGGACTAGGGCGTAGGCCTCGGCATGGGGGGCAAGCGCGGCGATGCGCCGGTTGCACCAGACCCAGCGGTGCAGGCTCTTCTCGAAGGGGCTGAGCCCGCGCCAGCCCGCCGGGCGCGGCGATGGGAAGGGCTTGGCGAAGGGCACATAGTCGATCACGTAGCGATAGCGGCTAGAGGCCTTGAAGGTGGTCATCGACTGCGCCCAGCCGCCCGGCTCGCGCACCACATGCACGATCCGCAGGGGCCGCGTGGGATGCGGCAGGAGGTCTGTCACTGCGCAGAGAAAGGGGTTCACCTCGATCCGCTTGCCCGAAGTCCCGTGAAAGGCGCGCTGGTGGCGGCGCGACAGCCAGCGCGCGGCCGCGCCCATGACACCGAAATCATTGCGCAGGTTTCCGAGCATCATCAGCGAGCGCGTCGGCGCAGGCTCATGTGCGATGGACACCTCGGGGAAATGCCGGTTTATCAGGTTTTCCAGAAAGACGGTGCCTGTGCGCCCGGCTGAAAGCACATAATAGAGCGGGCGCGCGTTTGCATCGCTTGAGGGCGCAGCTGTGTGGGGAGGGGCGTTCATCGGGCTCATCGCTGCTGGTTAGCCTGTCTTTGAGGCAAAGAATAGCCGGGGGCGGCCCCATCCGGAAGCCGGGTGGCGCGTGAGACACGGGCTGGCGGCGGTATGCCGGCTAAACTGGCGATCCCACGAGGACTCGAACCCCGAACCTGCTGATTAGAAGTCAGCTGCTCTATCCAGTTGAGCTATGGGACCGCTTGCGACGTGGTAGCCCGCAGGCGGGGAGTGGTCAACGCGGGCGGCGTGGCGGTGTCATGAAAGTTTCACTTGGGCCTCGCCACTATTTCGCTTATTCGTGAAATATGGAAACAGTGATTCCCGACCGTCTGACAATTCTTGGCCACCCCCAGCGGCTGGCCCTGTTTCGGCTGCTGATGCGCCGCTACCCCGACCGCCTGCCAGCGGGGGAGATCGCGGAGGCGATGGGGCTGAAGGCCAGCACGCTCAGTGCCTATCTTTCGGCGCTGAATGGGGCGGGCCTTGTCACCCAGACGCGGGCGGGCACATCGCTGCTCTATGCGATTGATATGGCAGGCGTGCGACAGACCTTTGAATATCTCCTGCTTGATTGCTGCCGGGGCCGCCCGGAGCTTTGCGCCACTTTCCCTGACCTTATAACCCAAGGAAACGACCCGATGGCTGACCGCAAATACAACGTGCTGTTCATCTGCACCGGAAATTCCGCCCGCTCGATCTTTGCCGAAACCCTGCTGCGCGATGCGGCGGGCGACCGGTTTAACGTGTTCTCCGCCGGCACACGGCCGCAATCGGAGCTGAACCCCTTTGCGGTGCGGTTGCTGGAGGAAAAGGGGCATGACGTTGGGCACCTGAGGGCGAAGAACGTGGATGAGTTTACCGGGCCGGATGCGCCGGACCTCGATTTCGTGTTCACCGTCTGCAACCAGGCCGCCAACGAGGAATGCCCCGCGTGGGAAGGCCAGCCGGTGAGCGGGCATTGGGGAATGGAAGACCCGGTGAAGGTGGAGGGCACGGACGCCGAGAAGGCGCTGGCCTTTCAGCAGGCCTATGGCGCGCTGAAGCACCGGATTACCGCCTTTACCGCTCTGCCGCTGGCCACGCTGGACCGGATCGCGCTGCAATCGGCTGTGGATGAGATTGGCCGCGAGAAAGAGGACCACGCCTGATGACCGCCTATGCTGTGAACGGCCTTGGCCGGATCGGAAAGCTTGCCCTGAAGCCGCTGCTGGAGAAGGGCGCAAAGATTGCCTGGATCAACGACGCGGTGGGCGATGCGGCGATGCACGCGCATCTGCTGGAGTTCGACACGGTGCACGGGCGCTGGGATGCGGAATTTGCGAGTGATGAGGAGAGCGTGACGATTGATGGCGTGCGGCTGCCGTTCATCGGCACGCGCGACTTGGGCGAGTTGCCGCTTGAGGGCGTTGACGTGGTGATCGACTGCACCGGCGTGTTCAAGAGCGAGGCCAAGCTGGCGCCCTACTTCGTGGCGGGCGTGAAGAAGGTGGTGGTGTCGGCCCCGGTGAAGGACGGGCCGACGGCGAATATCGTGATCGGGGTGAATGACGAGAGCTATGACGCCGAGGCGCACAGCATCGTCACCGCCGCCTCCTGCACCACCAATTGCCTCGCGCCGGTGGTAAAGGTGATTCACGAGGGGCTGGGCATCAGGCATGGCTCGATCACCACGATCCATGACGTGACCAACACGCAAACCATCGTGGACCGGCCCGCTAAGGACTTGCGCCGGGCCCGCTCGGCGCTGAACTCGCTGATCCCGACGACCACGGGCAGCGCCACGGCGATTACGCTGATTTACCCCGAGCTGAAGGGGCGGCTGAATGGCCATGCGGTGCGGGTGCCGCTGCTGAACGCCTCGCTGACCGATTGCGTCTTCGAGGTGGAACGGGAGACGAACGCCGAGGAGGTGAACGAGATGTTCCGCGTGGCCTCTGAAGGGGAGCTGAAGGGCATTCTCGGCTATGAGACCCGGCCGCTTGTTTCGACCGATTACACCAATGACACCCGCTCCAGCATCGTTGATGCGCCCTCCACAATGGTGGTGAACGGGACGCAGGTGAAGATTTATGCGTGGTATGACAACGAGATGGGCTATGCGCACCGGCTGGTGGACGTGGCGATGATGGTGGGGGCCTCGCTTTGAGCAAGCCTGAGGGGCTCTCGGCCTATATCGCTGTTACCGCCGCCTATTGGGCCTTCATGCTGACGGATGGGGCGCTGCGGATGCTGGTGCTGCTGCACTTTCATACGCTGGGCTTTTCGCCGGTGCAGTTGGCCTATCTGTTTGTGCTCTACGAGATCGCCGGGATGGTAACGAACCTGTCCGCCGGCTGGATCGCCGCGCGCTTCGGGCTGGTGGCGACGCTTTATGCGGGGCTTGGGCTTCAGGTGGTGGCGCTGCTGGCGCTGACGCTGCTTGACCCGGGTTGGGCCGTGGGCGCCTCTGTGGCCTTCGTGATGTGTGTTCAGGGCGCGAGCGGGGTGGCGAAGGACTTGGCGAAGATGTCTTCCAAGTCTGCCGTGAAGCTTCTGGCGCCTTCGGAGAAGGGCGGGTTGTTTCGCTGGGTTGCGGTGCTGACCGGCTCGAAGAACGCAGTGAAGGGCCTGGGCTTTCTGCTTGGAGCGGCGCTGCTGGCGGTGATCGGGTTCACCGGGGCGGTGTTGGCGATGGCCGTGGTGCTGGGCGTGATATTGGCGGCGATCGCGGCGCTGATGCCGAGCGGACTGCCGACCGGGCGCAAGGGGGCGAAATTCTCTGAAGTGTTCTCGAAATCGGCCAATGTGAACTGGCTTTCTGCTGCCCGGGTGTTCCTGTTCGGGGCGCGGGACGTGTGGTTCGTCGTCGGTATCCCGATCTACTTTTACGCCGTGCTTTCAGACGGCACGGAAGAGGGTAACCGGGCGGCGTTTTTCATGATCGGCACGTTCATGGCGGTTTGGGTGATCCTCTATGGCGCGGTGCAGGCCGCCGCGCCCCGGCTGCTGCGGGCGGCGGAGCGTGACGAGGGCGACCTGATCCGAGCGGCGCGGGGCTGGGCGGGGGCGCTGTTTGTGGTGCCTGCCGCGCTGACGGCCGCCGTGCTCGCCTCGCCCGAGCCGCAACCGTGGCTGACGGCCACGCTGGTGGTGGGATTACTCGCTTTTGGCGCGCTCTTTGCCGTGAACTCCTCGTTGCATTCCTACCTCATCCTCGCCTTCACGCGGGTCGAGCGGGTGACGATGGATGTGGGGTTTTACTACATGGCCAATGCTGGCGGACGGCTGCTGGGCACCGTTCTTTCTGGCCTCACCTACCAGATCGGCGGGCTGGGCCTTGTGCTGGGCACCGCTGCCGTCATGGTGGCGCTCGCCGCGCTGCTCTCTGGCCGGCTCGATGCGGAGGCGCAACCGGCGTGAGTGTTTTTGAACGTTACCTGACCGTCTGGGTCGCGCTGGCCATGGCCGGGGGCATCGCCCTTGGTGCGGCGCTGCCTGCATTGGTGCAGCTTGTAGCGGCGGCGGAGGTGGCGCGGGTCAACCTCGTGGTGGCCGTGCTGATCTGGGCGATGGTCTATCCGATGATGGTGGGCGTGGACCCGGCGGCGCTGAAATCGGCAGTGAAGCAACCCAGGGGGCTGGCGATTACGCTGGCGGTGAACTGGCTGATCAAACCCTTCAGCATGGCGCTGCTGGCGGTGCTGTTCTTCGACTACGTCTTCGCGCCGTGGATCGCACCGGAGGATGCGGCGCAATACACCGCCGGGCTGATCCTGCTGGGCGCGGCGCCCTGCACCGCGATGGTTTTTGTATGGTCGCAGCTGACCAAGGGCGACGAGAACTACACGCTGTTGCAGGTGAGCGTGAACGACGTGGTGATGGTCTTTGCCTTTGCACCCATCGTGGCCTTTCTGCTGGGTGTGACCGACATCGAAGTGCCTTGGGAGACGCTGCTGCTTTCGGTGCTGCTCTTTGTGCTGTTGCCACTGGTGGCCGGGGTGCTGACCCGGAAGCGGCTGGCCACGGCAGAGCGAATTGCGGGGTTTCAGAATAGGGTGAAACCTTGGTCGATGATCGGGCTGATTGCGACGGTGGCGATATTGTTTGCGCTTCAAGGGTCAACGATTTTGGCCCGCCCGCAGGTGATTGCGCTGATCGCGGTGCCGATCATCCTGCAAAGCTACGGGATCTTTGCGTTGGCCTATGCTGCGGCCTTTGCGCTGAAGGTGCCGCACCGGATTGCCGCGCCCTGTGCGCTGATCGGCACCTCGAACTTTTTCGAGCTGGCGGTGGCGGTGGCAATCTCGCTCTTCGGGCTCAACTCGGGCGCGGCGCTGGCGACCGTTGTAGGCGTGTTGGTGGAGGTGCCAGTGATGCTGTCGCTGGTCAGCTTTGCCAACCGAACGCGGGCGCGGTTTGCTTAAGGCTTTGCGGATGACCTGCCTGCGCTACTGAAGATTGCCCAGGTTCAAAAGAGCCTTTCACCACTGGTGGTTCATGCAAGCCCGATGCGCCTGCTCCCGGCTTGTTCTAACCGGTTTTTCGGGCGTCATTCCTCGTCCAGTTTGACCGGCACCCTAGCGGAACAGGGAGTCCACGTAGTCCGCGCCTAGTCCGACCTTCTCGTTATGGGCGTGGCATAGCTCGATGTCGTTGCGCACATCAAAGAACCCATCCGGCTCGCCTGCTTCATCGAGCCAGATCAACGGGCCGTGGACTTGGAAGAACACATTGATCGGCTCGTCATGTTCATAGGCCACCAGCGTATGCCTCTCGCCGAGGCTTTCGAAGATGAAGTCGCCCGCCGCGGCCGCGTCGGGCAGGTAGGCCTCGGGCTTGGCATCGGGGCGGAAGATGTTGGCAATCGGTTTCAGATCGCGCCAGAATTCGGTGGTGGGTTCTTCGGCCATGTCTTTTCTCCTCAGGGGCGCACGCGCACGTCCAGCAGGGCCAGACCGCGCTTTTCATCAATATGGGCCAGGGCGGCGCTGATCGCGGCTGGTAGGTCTTTCCCGGTTTCAACCCGCTGCGCCCAGGCGCGGCTGCCTTCGGCCACCTTGGTGAAGTCGGGCACGGGCGACAGCTGGGTCGGCGGCATCTCGTTGGTGCGCGCGGCAAAGCTGTCGGGGTAGATGCCCAGCACCGACTGGCGCACCGCGCCCCACTCGGCATTGTTGACGATCACCATGAGCAGCGGCAGGTCCAGCGCCTCGGCGATCTGGTGGCAGACGACCGGGTTGGAGAACATGTAGGAGCCGTCGCCCATGGTCGCGACGATCAGCCTGTCGCGATTGGCAAGCTGCATCCCCAGCGCCGCCGGAAAGCTCCAGCCCAGGCCCCCGGCATGGGGTTCCTGAAACCACGCCTGGTGGTGGCTCAGCGTCATCGGCGCCATCGGGCAGCCAAGTTCCGACAGCACGGTGGCCTCGCGGTCTTGGATGGCGCGCGACAGGCAGAGGCAGACCCAGTCCTTGGTCATCTGCCCGTCACAGCCGGCTTCCGCCCCGGCCATGATCCGGGCGCGTGCCTCGGCGTTCTTCGCGGCAACCGCGGCGCGACGGGGCGCGAGCGCGCCTGCCTTGCCGTCACGCAGGCCATCCATCGCCTGTTTCAGCGCCAGGATCCCCTCTGCCGTGTCGCAGGCGATAGAGAGGTCGGAGCGGAAGTTGCGGATCGGGGTGCGGGTTTTCAGCGGGTCCTGCGCCAGTTGAATGATCTTGCAATCGGCCTTGGGCTTGTGCGCATCCGGTGCCCAGGGGGCCAGCGCGTTAAGCACCAAGATCGCGTCCGCCTCTTCGATCAGCGGGGCCGGATCGGGCGCGGTGGCCATCGGGTGATCGGTGGGCAGGGCAAGCGCCACGGCCCAGTATTGGCAGACCGGAATGCCCCAGTCCTCGGCCAGCGCAGAAAGCGCGGCAAACCCCTCGGCGCTGCCTGCGCCGTGCTGGGCAAAGATCACCGGGTGTTTCGCAGCCGCGAGGATCTGCGCGGCCTTCGCGATTTTATCGGCGCTGGCATGGCCGCGGGTGGGCTGCATCGTTGCCGGCAGGTCCAGCCCGTCGGACGGGGTCTCTTCGCAGAGCACCTCGCGCGGGAGGCTGACATAGACCGGCCCGCGCGGCGTGGAATTTGCAATCGCCCAGGCCCGGTCGGCAACCTCGGCCACCTGCTCGGGAAAGCGCAGCTCGTAATCCCACTTGCTCGTCTCGCGCACCAATGCGGTCTGGTCGCGCATCTCCTAGCCCCAGCCGATCGGCACCGTGCGCGCGCCAAAGCGGTCCCGTTCGGTGGTTGGCGTCCGGCCCGAAAAGTGAAGTGGTCCCAGTTTTTCGGACAGGTCAGCGGCTGGTCTAAGGTGTATCCGGGTTGGTTTTCATGCCGCCAGTTTCACCGTCACGGTCAAAGCGGGTTGGTGTTTATGTTGGTCCTTTACAATCTTGACGGCTCTTTGCGAGACGGGTTTGCAGGACTGGCGCGGCTGGGCGAAACGGTAGAACCGGGGCAGGTCGCGACCCTCGGAGGGTCCGTGAAATTCCCCGACAAGGTTGTCCCTTTTCTTATCAGCGGCCAATTCAAGAGCTATGGGATCGACTGCGCGCATGACGCGGATGTAACGTGGCTGCGAAAGGTCGCCTTTCGGGGACGCCGGCAAAACTTGGCAGCACCGAGCCCAGCCTAGCTGATGCGCGGCGGCTTGACGGTCGAAGGCCCGGTCCATGAGCCGCTGGCCCAGCATTTTTGTTTCGACGCGGCTCCAACTGTGATGGTCTTCGACGGCTCCGTGTTCCCGCAGGGCGGGATGACGGTATGGGGTCCGCGTTCGGCAATCGCATCATGGCACTTGCGGGCGTGCCAATTGCCTTCGCCTTCGACGTCGATCCCGGTGCTGTCCACTGCCCGGCTGTGCATCACGAAGTGATGTCACGAGGCGGGGATCAGCAGAAGCGGTGAGCCATAGGAGCCCCGATACGGGATGTGCGCGGCCAGGGGTTTCTGGCGGCACGGCATGCCAGCTCAAAGTGCGGTCGAACCAGATGGTGAGCCCCCCGGCTCTTGAGCGCTTCGTTAAACTCGGTCCAGTTCCTGGCCTTGTAGTCGGGGGCTGCCCATGCTGTCTGGCTACCATGCTGAATTCACGACATGAATCCCTCAACGAACCTGCGCAACAGAGCCCCCGGAACCAGTTCGGTTTGCCCGCTGACCGGCCCACACAGAGGCGAGGACGACGACCGCACCCAGGCCCTGCAGGAGCGAAAGAGATTGCCCCAGCACCACCCAGCCAAGCAATACCGCTGTTACCGGACTCATCATACCAAGCATGGAAACGGCACCGGGTTCGATTCGAGCAACCCCCCGAAACCAGAGCGCGTAGGTCGCCGCCGCGCCGATAAGGCCAAGCCAGACCAGTCCGGCGATGTTCGTCGCTGACAGCGGCGGCAAGGGCGGCTCAGTAATCAAAGCGAGCGGCAACAGGATGAGACCTCCAGCCGTCAGCTGCCAGGCGGTAAAGCTCAGCGCCGAGACCTGCGGCCGCCATTTACGGCTGAGCACCGTACCTGCCGCCATGGAGGCAGCGCCACCCAAACCGGCAGCGATACCGATGGGGTCGAGCGCAGCCTCGGGACCGATCAACAACAGTGCCACGCCAAGAATTCCCACAGCAGCAGCAGCGACCGCTCCTGTTCGGATCGGTGTGCCGAGCCAGCCGTATGCCATGAGAATTACTATAATCGCCTGCAAAGATCCGAGTGTTGCCGCGACCCCGCCCGGCAGGCGATAGGCGGCCACGAACAGAAGCACCCAGAACAGGGCGAAGTTGAAGCTCCCGAGCAGCAAGGCGCGGCCTAGCCATGCGCGCGGTGGCAGGCAACGCGTAAGTGCCAGCAGTAGCAGTCCGGCCGGTAGGGCCCGAAGCGCGGCAAGGGTCACGGGATAGCCCGACGGCAGCGCCTCGGTGGTGACAAGATAGGTGCTGCCCCAGACCGCCGGGGCGAGCGCCGTCAGAAAAATATCACTGGTACGTGACATGGATCGTATCTCCTTCTTCGGGGCTCACCAGAGCAGGTGACAAGTCAGCCGTGGTGGTTTGGTGCAACTATCGAGGCCGATATCGCGCCGCATATGCGGCGAGAGGTCTTGCGCGAAATCGCACAGCCTGCGGGGGTAAACCCGGGTGCGTGAAAGATGGGTGAAAAAGGCCATGAGGAGCTCCTTTCAAGCGACAAGACGGAGGGAGGCGCGGAGCTGCGCGGCCAAATCCTCTCGCGGTCCATTGATGAGGCGCGATCCTGTTTCGCGCACGATGAGCGTGGGGATAGAGCGGACCTGAAGCGCGCGGGCCTGTCGCCGATCGGCGTCGACCGCCTGTGCCGTAACCGGGTCGTCGAACGCATCGCGAAAGGCAGCGGCTTCGAACCCGAGATCCCGAGCCACTGCCAGGATAGTTTCGATATCGGCAATATTGCGGGCTTCGCCGAGATGCGCCCGTTGCAAGCAGTCGAACATGCCCCAATGTGCGGCTTGCCCGCCAATCCGTTCGGCAGCCTTGCAGCCAAGCGCGGCGATCATGCCGTGAGGATAGTCGAAGGGCGCGGCCCGCATGGCGTCGATATCGACGAGCGTTGGTTGGTCGCTGACCTCGCGGCACGCCTCCCAATGGCCGAGGATGGTCTCGCGGGCGTCCTCGGGTGCGCCCCAGCGTGCGGCCATCTCGGCGCGGCTGGCTTGTAGGACGAAGGTCCGGTGCCGGACATCGAGATCGAACTCTTCCTCAAGCGCCCGCATCCGCGACGAGATGTTGAAGCACCAGCAGCAGACGACGTCGTGAAAGAAATCTATGGTAAGGGATGCCATCACGCGGCCTCTTCTTGTTGCCAGTCTGCCCCGGCAAGGCGTGCAGCGATCCGGGCGACATGGGCACCTTGGAAGCGTGCGCCTGCAAGGTCGGTTTCGGATGGTGTGCGTGACCCGTCGGCCCCGGCGATGGTGCCCGCGCCATAGGGGGCGCCGCCTACGATTTCCTCGCCCGTCTTCTGACCTGCAAAAGTGTAGGGCATGCCCGCGATTAGCATTCCGAAATGCTGCAGCGGGATCTGGGTGGACAGCAGTGTCGCCTCATGCCCACCATGCTGCGAGCCAGTAGAGGTAAAGACGGCTGCGACCTTGCCGACCAGCGCATTCCGCGCCCACAGACCGCCAGCCTGATCGAGGAAAGACTTCATCTGTCCTGCCATCATCCCGAACAGCGTCGGGGTGCCGAAAATGACGGCGTCATAGCCTTCAAGATCCACAGGAGATGCAACGGGGGTTTCGTCCACGGCGAATCCGGCCTTTTGCCGGATCTCCTCGGGGACGGTTTCGGGTACGCGGCGCAGATCGACATGGGTGCCCGGCAGCGAGCGGGCGCCTTCGGCCTCGGCCTCGGCGAGCGTGCGGACATGGCCGTAGCTGGAATAGTAAAGAACAAGAACACGGGTCATGGGATCCTCTCTAGGGTGTGTGTTTCGTCACCTGAGAAGATCGGGGATACGGCGGTCCGGAATAACCGGCTCGCTTTGACTTCACTCTTTACGTGGGTTGAAGAATGTCAGGGGCGCAGCGCGACGCGCAGATGATCGAGAAACGCCGAGACCTTTGCATCCATGCCGAGGCGCGAGGCTGTCACCGCGTAGATCTCCGGCGCGGGCAGTTCCCAATCGGGCAACACGCGGACCAGCTCGCCGCGCGCAACCGCATCCCTTGAAACGAAATCTGGCAAGGTCCCGATGCCCTGGCCGGCGATCAACAGATCGCGCAGGACAAGGCTGTTGCCGACGCGGATGGAAGGATCAAGGTCCAAGGTCACTGTGTCGGATGGACCATGAAGGGTCCAGGCGGTGAGATGATCGGCCAGCAAGAACCCGATGACACGGTGCTTGGCTACGTCCTGCGGCGTTTCCGGAGCGCCGGCTTTGTCCAGATAGGACGGCGCGGCAAAGACCTGTTGCCGCATCGTCCCCAGCTTGCGCGCCACAAGCGCGGAATCCGGCATGGCCGCCCGGATCCGGATCGAAACATCAAAGCCGCCCTCCACCATGTCGATCACCCTGTCATCCATCGACAGCGTCAGACGCAGGTCGGGATAGGCATCAAGGAAACCCGGCAGGATCGGCGCAATGACAGTCTGTCCGAAAGAGCTCGAAGCGTTCACCTTGAGATGGCCCCGTATCGCCCCGGCACCGTCACGGATACGCGTCTCGACCTGGGACACAGCATCGAGGATGCCGGATGCCTCGTCATAAAAGAGCTGGCCAGCATCGGTGAGTGACATGGAACGTGTCGTGCGTGTGAGCAATACCGTGCCCAGGCTCTCCTCCAAGAGCTTGATCTCGCGGCTGAGGAGGGCGGGTGAAACACCGAGATCCTCCGCCGCACGCGCAAAGCTTCCGCGGTCTACAATGCGGCGAAAGGCGTTCATGACGGAGAGCTTGTCCATCGTTGCCTCCGATCAGTCTAAATGAAACGTCGCTTTATGCGAGCGATCGAGATGAGGAATACCATAAGTGCGGCATTCGGGCGAGCGGGCCATGGGGTTGTCTGACCGCCAATGCGCCAAATGCGAAGTCGATTAATGCGAAACGCTGCAAGGGAGGAGTCTTTGCTTGAATGGCTCCTTTGGGCCTATTTTGTTGAAAAACTCACGCTTGATCGGGGGGCTTCTGGCTGATTCAATTCCTGCAATGGGTGGGAGGATCGGCGATGATGGGACCGCGGCAGGAGGCGCAACCGGCGTTGTTCTACGAGTTCTCGCTTGATGATCACGTCCCGCAAGACCACTTGCTTCGATCCATCGACCGCTTTGTCGACCTGAGCAGCATCCGCGCCCATCTTGCAGATTTCTACAGCCACACTGGCCGCCCCTCGGTCGATCCCGAGTTGCTGATCCGCATGCTGCTGGTCGGCTATTGCTTCGGCATTCGGTCGGAGCGGCGGCTGTGTGAAGAGGTGCATCTGAACCTGGCATATCGCTGGTTTTGCCGCCTCGATCTCGCCGACCGGGTTCCCGATCACTCGACATTTTCCAAGAACAGACACGGCCGGTTCCGGGACAGCGAGTTGCTGCGCCATCTGTTCGAGGTGACGGTCGCACGGTGCATCGCTGAGGGCCTGGTCAGCGGGCAGCGCATGGCGGTCGACGCAAGTCTGATCGAAGCGGATGCCAACAAGCAGAACTCGACGCCGAAAGAGGATTGGGACGCCAGGCAGATCGACCCTGCCGACGCGCGCCGGGCCGTCCGTGAGTATCTGGAGACGCTGGACGAAGCCGCCTTTGGCGCGGCCAGCGAGGTGCAGCCCAAGTTTACCTCGCATTCCGACCCGGCCAGCCAGTGGACGGCCGCCCGTAAAGGTCCGGCGTTCTTCAGCTATTCCGACAATTACCTGATCGATACGGACCATGGCGTGATTGTGGACGTGGAGGCCACGAGGTCGATCCGTCAAGCCGAGGTCGGATCGACGAAGACCATGCTTGAGCGGGTGAAGGCCAAGTTCGACTTGCACCCAGAGCGCCTGATCGCGGACACGGCCTATGGCACCGCGCCGATGTTAGGATGGCTGGTTGACCGCAAAATTGCCCCGCACATCCCTGTCTTCGACAAGTCGGGGCGCAGCGACGGGACCTGGACCCGGGCCGACTTCGAGTGGGATGCCGAGAACAATCAATACATCTGCCCCGAAGGCCACGAGCTGAAGCAATTCCGCCGGAACTACTCCGATCCGAACCGCGGGCCGACCGGCAAGGGCGTCGCCAAATACCGGTGCCTGAAGCACACCTGCCAGGCCTGCCCCTCGAAGTCGCGTTGCTGCCCCAACATGGACTTCCGGTCGATCACCCGCGAGGAACACGAAGACGCCCGCCAGGTTGCCCGCGACATTGCGAAAACCGAGCAATACGCGATCTCGATGAAGCTGAGGAAGAAGGTCGAAATGCTATTCGCTCACCTCAAACGCATCCTCGGCCTGAACAGGCTCCGATTACGTGGTCCATGCGGAGCAAATGACGAATTCCTCCTCGCCGCCACCGCCCAGAACCTCAGGAAACTGGCCAGGATACTTCCTGCACCGCAGCAAGTGCGGACAGCCTGACGGGAAAGGCGCTCGCGCCGCTTTCGGATGCCAGGATTCTGCGCTCGCGAACGGGTGTTTTTCCACAGTATCGGCCGAAACCTGCCACCTGGATTTCTCCAGCCGCATACTGACGAAGCCAATCAGCAGCAGGAATTTACCCAAACCTTGGTTTGCTCAGCGGTCTCAAGGAGGTGGTCCTCAAGCGTCTTGCCAGTCACGCGTTTACGGGGCTTCAGGTCGTGATCGCCATCTTCCAGCCAGTGCAGCGTCACGGCATTGGACAGGTCGTAATCCTGCACCTCTTCCCGCGTGCCGAAAGGATCGCGTGTGCCTTGGCAGATGAGGGTTGGACAGGTGATGTCGGCAAGGTTTTCACCACGCCGATTGCCGGGCTTCTTCGGCGGGTGGAAAGGGAAGCCTAGGCACAGCAGACCTTTGATCCGCCCCGCGTCATAAAGCTCCTGAGCGATCAGGCTGGCCACGCGGCCGCCCATGCTTTTCCCGCCAATGATCAACGGACCATCGCAGGCAAGCGCATCAATGGCGGCAAGGAATTCTGGCGCGTAGGTGTCGGCCTTTGCTGGTGGCCGCTTAGAGCCGCCAGAGCGACGGGCGGACATGTAGCTGAACTCGAAGCGGGCGAGGCGGAAGCCTTGGGCCGCCAACCCTTCGGCAACCCTATTCATCCAAGGGGTGTCCATCGCTGCGCCAGCGCCATGGGCCAGCAGGATCGTGGTGCGCCCCGTTTCGTCTCCGTTCAGCAGGAAATCCATCGTGCCTCCGTGAGATCAGGCTGTGGGGCCTGTGCGCTCAGCCTCTTCGACGGCCAGTGTGGCCATCTTCAGGGCTGCCTCACGGCTGCTGGCAACCGCGATGAACCGTCCGTTGTGACAGAACTTTGCGCCTTTGACGCCGCTGGCGTCTTCCAGTGCCTCGTCTGTCAGGCCAGCCCATGCGGCGGGCAGATCGGCGCGTTGTTCAAAGCTGTCACCGCTGACGCGAATACCGCCGATGGACCAATCAGTGTCACGGGGGGTCAACACAAACAGCAGATGGTCCGCGCCACTTGACTCAATGGCCGAACGGAAGGGCATGCCCATGGGCAATTCCAGAATGCGCGAGGTGCCAGCATCGTGGATCGCCTTGCTGACGATGGCCTCGGCACGACGCTTGGCGGCTTTCTTAACAATCGACGCCTCGACAAACGCCCGCGCGATCGGCAGCGCCTCCGCGAAGGCTTTATCGTCCGCGTCAGAGCTGCGGTTGTCGAAGACGGGCTTCAGGCTTTCCAACAGGACCGAGAGGGTCAAAGGCGTCAGCGGGCCTGCGACCGAAGGGTTCATCGCGCCATTGTCCATCAGATCGATGGGCAGGACAAAGCTCTGCTCAAAGCTGGCGTGGATGTCTTCCAGATCGGCCTCGGGGATCGCCAAAGCGCGCAGGTAATCAAGGCCGTAATGTTTCCAGATCAGACCGAAGGAACTGTAGGGTTGTTCGTCCTCACGCAGAGGATTGGGGCGCTGGTGGTGGTCAAAGATGCCCGCCTCGGCGTTATAGTCGCGCCCCACATCATAGATGATCTTGCCCTCACCCGGGGTGATCCATGCGGCGTCACGGGTACGCACCACATCGGCCTGCGGATACAGGCGGGTCAGGATGACCGAGGATAGAAGTTCATCCGCGTGAAAACCGCCATTGTGAGTGACGAGATGGGTAATGATCATGATGGGCACTCTGGCAGGTCTGGATATAAAACGGGCGACCGGTTGGGTCGCCCTGAGGAAGTCGTTTTCGGGGGGGGCGGCGGCGATGTGAAGCGCGCCAAAATGTTGTGCGCCGCGCTCAAAAATATCTAAATCTGGGGCTTCGCGGAATCTTCAACCCGATTCCGAGACAACTTTGCCCCGATTTACAAAACCTCAGTGCGACCAAGGCTCGCGGCGGGAGGTAGAGAAGTTTTCGCCGTAGCCGCCGGGGCGGATGTTGGGCTTGCGCTTTTGCGGCTCTGTCACCACCGCGTCGATGCCATGCTCCTTGGCATAGTCCAGTGCCTCCTCCTTGGAGGAAAACCGCAGCCGCACCTGTGCTTGGGTGTCGCCCGAGCCCGTCCAGCCCATGAGGGGATCAAGCTCGCGGCTTTCGGAGGGGCCATAATCGAGCACCCAGCCCTTGGTTTTGGCGGTGCCGGATTGCATGGCGTTGCGGGCGGGCTGGTAGATGCGGGCGCGCATGTGGCAGGTCTCCTGGCTGATGCGGTTGATATATGTGGCAAAAGGGGGGCTCGGCGCAAGGGCGATGCGTTGAAAATCCTGCCTTCTGCCCCCTGCCCCGGCTCAGGCCCGCCGCAGCGCTGACAGGGCTATGCCAGCCAGCAGCAGCTCTGCCGCCACGCCCAGCAGCAGCCGCAGACCTGCCGCCCCGCGCAGCACCTCCACCACGCCGAGCGCCGCCATCGCCAGCATGATACCGATCACGCAGAGCGGCAGCACCCGTTGCTCTGCCCGCCCCTGTGCCCCGGCAGAGAGCGCGGCAAACCCCGCGACCCCGAGGTAGACGACCCCGGCCCGGTGCGCCATCACCGCCGCCCCCGGCTCCGCAGGCAGGTCGAAGACCAGGACGAACAGGCCCGGCGTGACCAGCAGGCACAGCCCCATTCCGGCAAAACAGGCCGAGATGAGCAAAGCGAAGGGGCGATAAGGCATGGCGGTTCCTGACGGCTCCTGACAGTTCGTTGTCAGCATGGGTCTTTACACCGGGCGGTGATGGCACAACTTAGACCTGATGAAGGAGCCTGCCCATGCCCTATGCCCATAACGATGGCTCACAGAGCCTTCCGCCGATTTTGCACTCGCCTGCCCCCGATGTGAAAACCCGGGAGAAGCTGGAGGGTGGCAAGAAGTTCGTCATGCACACCGAGTTTTCGGCGGCGGGCGACCAGCCGACAGCGATTGTGGAACTGAGCGAGGGCGTGAAGAACGGCGAGCGCGATCAGGTGTTGCTGGGCGCGACGGGCACCGGCAAGACCTTCACCATGGCCAAGGTGATCGAGGAAACCCAGCGCCCGGCGATCATCCTTGCGCCGAACAAGACGCTGGCGGCCCAGCTTTATGGCGAGTTCAAAGGGTTCTTCCCCGACAACGCGGTGGAGTATTTCGTTTCGTTCTACGACTACTACCAGCCCGAGGCCTATGTGCCGCGCTCGGACACCTACATAGAGAAGGAAAGCCAGATCAACGACCAGATCGACCGGATGCGCCACTCGGCCACCCGGGCGCTGCTGGAGCGCGACGATGTGATTATCGTTGCCTCGGTGTCCTGCATCTACGGCATCGGTAGCGTCGAGACCTACGGAGCGATGACGCAGGATTTGCATGTGGGCAAGGACTACGACCAGCGGAAGGTGATCGCAGACCTGATCGCGCAGCAATACAAGCGCAACGATCAGGCGTTTCAGCGCGGCACCTTCCGGGTGCGGGGCGATGCGCTGGAGGTTTGGCCGGCCCACCTTGAAGATCGTGCGTGGCGGCTGAGCTTCTTTGGCGAAGAGCTGGAGAGCCTGACGGAGTTTGACCCGTTGACCGGCGAAAAGGCCGGGACGATGGAGAAGGTGCGGATTTACGCCAATTCGCACTACGTGACGCCGAAGCCGACGATGCAGCAGGCGATCACCTCCATCAAGAAAGAGCTGCGGGTGCGGCTCGACCAGCTGGTGGGTGAGGGCAAGCTGTTGGAGGCGCAGCGGCTGGAACAGCGCACCAATTTCGACATCGAGATGCTGGAGGCCACCGGGGTTTGCAACGGAATCGAGAATTACTCGCGCTACCTGACGGGCCGCGCGCCGGGTGAGCCGCCGCCCACGCTGTTTGAGTTCATCCCCGACCATGCCATTGTTTTCGCGGATGAAAGCCATGTGTCGGTGCCCCAGATCGGCGGCATGTACAAGGGCGACTACCGGCGCAAGTTCACGCTGGCGGAGCATGGCTTCCGCCTGCCAAGTTGCATGGACAACCGGCCCCTGAAGTTTGAGGAATGGGACGCGATGCGGCCCCAGTCGGTGTTCGTGTCGGCCACCCCGGCGGCATGGGAGCTGGAGCAGAGCGGCGGGGTGTTTACCGAGCAGGTGATCCGCCCCACCGGCCTGCTCGACCCGGTGATCGAAATCCGCCCGGTGGACACGCAGGTGGATGACGTGATGGACGAGATCCGGCAGGTCTCGGCCAAGGGCTACCGCACGCTGGTGACGACGCTGACCAAGCGCATGGCCGAAGACCTCACCGAATACCTGCACGAGCAGGGCATCAAGGTGCGCTACATGCACTCGGATATCGACACCATCGAGCGCATCGAGATTTTGCGGGATCTGCGGCTTGGGGCGTTTGACGTGCTGATCGGCATCAACCTGCTGCGCGAGGGGCTGGATATTCCGGAATGCGGGTTGGTGGCGATTCTGGACGCCGACAAGGAGGGCTTTTTGCGCTCGGAAACCTCGCTGATTCAGACAGTGGGCCGCGCCGCGCGAAATGCGGATGGCCGGGTGATCATGTATGCCGACCGGATCACCGGCAGCATGGAGCGCGCGATGCGCGAGACCGATCGGCGGCGGGCCAAGCAGATCGCCTATAACGAGGAACACGGGATCACCCCGGAGACGGTGAAGAAGAACGTCGAGGACGTGCTGGCCGGGCTCTACAAGGGCGACGTGGACATGAACCGGGTCACGGCGAAGGTGGATGCCGTTGGGACCGGGGCGAACCTGCAGGCGCACCTCGACGGGTTGCGCGACAAGATGCGCAAGGCGGCGGAGAACCTGGAGTTCGAGGAGGCCGCGCGGCTGCGCGACGAGGTGAAACGGCTGGAGGCGGTGGACCTGGTGGTGTCGGCGGACCCGCTGGCGCGGCAGTCGGCGGTGGATGCGGCTGTTGAGGCCGGGCAGAAGGCTTCGGGGCGGAGCACGGCCGGGAGGCCGGGGCAGCGTGGGGGGAATGTTAAGAGGCGGGGAAGGTAGCGCCTCAGGGTGTCTAGTTCTGGTGCATTGCGAGAAAGCCGACCTTGCTCCGAGACTGCCTGTGTCTATTTCAAGAAAGGAGACACAGATGAATCTCACCGAACGCAAGGCGCTGGTCCTGAGCGCTACGATTGAAGTTGCCGAGTCTCGAGAGAAATACCGAGTTGAATCCATCATTGTGGAGATGGTTGATCCTGACGGGTCAGCTTGGTTCCACACTAGGCACTCCCACACCACAAGAAACTCGGGAGGTCATCCGTATTACGCAGGTTCCGGCCATACCCGCGCCCAAACGCTTCAAGATGCCAAGACCCACGCGATCAATTGGTGGAGCTGACTTGAACGAGCGTCGCACGGATTGGCTGAGTGGTGGTCGTAGGGTGGGCAATTTGCCCACCTTCCGGGGTGCCGCAAGACGGGTGGTGGGCAGATTGCCCACCCTACTCGCCGTAGTCTCCGAGTTCGACGCGTCCGGACCATTCGGGATCGACGCGGCCAAGGCGGATATCCCGATGGATTGAGGACAGTTTCCAATCCGTAGCCCGCTCCACCAAGCCGTGTTTCACTGGATTGCCCCAGCAGTAGGCGAGGTGCCGGCTGTAGTCCTCTTCGTTGCGGATCGTGTGTTCCCAAAAGCGGCGCTGCCAGATTCCCGCCTCGCGCTTGATTTCCTTGCTAAGCGATCGCGCCCTTTTCTGACCGATCCAATGCGTGAAACGGCCCTTGATCCGACGCCAGCGCTCCGAATAGTCGCTGTCTCCTTCCGGTAAGGTCCAGACGGCGTGGATATGGTCGGGCAGGATGACGATGGCATCGCTCCGGAAAGGTGCATCCGCGTGGGTTGCGGCATAGGCACGGCGGAGAATGTCGACATGCTCCGTCAACAACCGGGAACCCGGTGCCGCGATCTTGACGGTAAAGAAGTAGGTTCCCGCGCGCTGGCGGATGCGGCGATAGTTCGACATGGGCCGATATTGCCGCGACTTGGTTAACGGATCCTGAAGGGGCTTTGGAAGGTGGGCAGATTGCCCACCCTACCTAGAAGTCGAATATTTCATCTAGCACGCGCCGCACTCCGCCCTTGCGCTTCTTGCCGTAATACTTCTCCCCGCTCTTGTAGCTCTTCCCGTAGCGCCGGTAGCCGTCGTCGCCTGAGCGCACCGCGCCCTCGTCATAGCGGGTGGGGCGATTGGGGCCTAACGGTTGGCTCGCCCGCTCAATGATCTTGTCCAGCTCTCCCCGGTCCAGCCAGATGCCGCGGCATTGGGGGCAGAAGTCGATCTCTATTCCGGTGCGGTCGGCCATGGAGAGGGGGATGTTGCAGTGGGGGCAGTTCATGGGCTGTCCTTTCGCGAATTGCGTTTGGGGACAGGTAGGGGCCGGGGCTGCCGGTTTTAAGAGGCTGCGGCAGAGCGCCCCGCCCTAGGTGCCGGGCACCACAGTCAGGCCGAGCATCCGCCACATCTGCATGCCGCCACGGTAGTAGTGGATCAGCTCTGCCGGGTAGCCCGCCTCGATCATCCGGCGCGCTGCCTTGGGGCTTTGGCCGCACCAGGGGCCGTTGCAGAAGAGGGCGACCTTCGGGTGGGTGCCTTCGCAGATCCAGCCCTCGAAATCGGGCTCGCAGCCCAGTTCGCCCAGCCGGTCGGCGGCCTCGGTGTAGGGCACGGAGACGGCGCCGGGGATGGTGCCGGCCTCGAACTCGGGGCGGATGCGGCCGTCGATCACCACGGCCTCCGGGTCTTGCAGAAACGCCAGAAGCTCCAGCTCGCCGATGGGGGTGACGCCGGGGGCGGGCACCATGGGCTGGATGCAGAAGTTGGGGCACGGGCGGGCGATTTGCGCGAAGTCGCCTTCGATCACGGCGGCATTGTCCTGCTCGCGGGCGATCTCGACGGGGCCGGAGGGGGTTTGCACCGTCACCGACATCACGTCGGGCGTGATGCCGACCGGATCGGCCATGGCGGGGCTGGCGAGCAGCAGGAGCGCGAGCCAGCGCATCAGAAGACCGCCGCCACGTCCATCATCACCGGCTCGAAGCTTTTGACCTCGGCGTGGATGGCACGGTTGCGCTTGCGCATCTCCGGGGTGCGCAGCATGGCCTGAAAATCCTCGCGCTTCTCCCATTGGGAGTAGTTGGCGATCCGCGTCTGCGCGTCGTTCACGTGCAGTGCGGCGGCGATGAAGCCGGGCTGCTTCGAGATCACCTCGGCATAGGCGACCCTGAGGGCGTCGAGCACGTCTTCGCAGGTACCCGGCGTGACCTCGAAGGTGGTCAGCACCGTCTGGCGGGTGGTGTCGGTGGTGATGGTTGGCATGGGGTCTCCTCCCTTGCCTTCAGCGTAACCGATCGGAGTGGCAGGACAAGTCCTGCCCTACCGGATCACATGCACGCAGCACTTGGCATGGCGCACCACCCGGGCCGCTGTGGAACCGAGGAAGTAATCCTGCAGGCCGGGG
This sequence comes from Oceanicola sp. D3, assembly GCF_006351965.1. Classification (NCBI taxonomy): domain Bacteria; kingdom Pseudomonadati; phylum Pseudomonadota; class Alphaproteobacteria; order Rhodobacterales; family Roseobacteraceae; genus Oceanicola; species Oceanicola sp. D3. Next base: position 777,432 of record NZ_CP040932.1, on the reverse strand, counting down.
CGGTGAGAGGCGATGACGATGAGATCGGCGCCCATGCGCCCGGCCTCTTCAAGGATCGTGCGGCCGGAGTGGCCTGTCACCACATGGGGGGTTACGTCCTTGTGGTCTCCGAGCTTGGCGGCGAGGGCGTGCATCACGCTCTTGCGGGCCTCGACGATCAGGGACTCGTCGAGATAGGTGGAAGCGTAGCTCGGCACCTCCTCGATCACGTGGAGCGCGGTGATGGTGCCACCGGGGGCCAGAAGGGCCTTGGCGATGTCGAGCGCGGCGCTGCTGTCGCGGCCCTCTTCAAAGGCGATCGGGACGAGAATTGTGGAATACATGAGTTTGGCCCTCCTTACCTGGCTGTCGGATTCAGGATAGGCTGGGCGGAGTGCAGCCGCCTTGACCTGAATCATGACCGATCCCATCCGCCCGACCGACGATGAAGCCCGCGCCATGGCCCGCGCGCTGCTGGACGATGCCCGCTTTGGCGCGCTCGGGGTGCTGGACGGCGGGGTGCCGATGGTCAGCCGGATTGCGGTGGGCACCGATGCGGGCGGCGGGCCGGTGACACTTGTTTCATCGCTCTCGGCGCATACCGGCGCGCTGCGGGCCGAGCCGGTGTGTTCGCTGATGGTGGGTGAGCCGGGGCCGAAGGGTGACCCGCTGACGCATCCTCGGCTTTCGCTGCACTGCGCGGCGCGGTTCGTGGAGCGGCAGAGCGAAGCCCATGCCGCCCTGCGAGCGCGGTGGTTGGAGAGCCATCCGAAGGCGAAACTCTACATTGATTTCGGGGATTTCGGCTTTGTCGCGATGGAGGTGCAGGGCGCGTTTTTGAACGGCGGGTTCGGCAAGGCCTTTCGGCTGACGCCCCAGGATCTGGGCTTGGCCGATCGGCCCCGCACCGAGTGATGCGGAGCCGCGCGCCAAGACACGTCAGTTGGGGTTGTCGACCCGCCCGATGACCTGAACGCGGCCGGTGCAGGCGCTCTCCCACTCCAAGTCCACCTCCTGCTGGGTCGCCCCGCGCTCGACCCGCACGTAGGGCATGGACCAGAGCTTGCCGCCCACGGGCTTGTCGATAGAGTTCTCGGCCACCACGCTCTCGACGTTGCGGATGCGTCCGCCAAAGGGCATGTAATCGCCAAAGTTCAACGTCCAGGTGCTTGCGGCTGTGTTCTGATCGAACTGGAGCATTACCGGGCTGACGGTCATCTGGTTGATTCCATTGAATGTGTTGGAATGAAACTGGATGTTGCGGAACCGGCCATAGTCGAACCCGGCGTAGCTTTCATCCACCTGTTCCACCCGGTCGATGGAGCCGTTCACCGTTTTGAAGGTGTTGCCCGTCACCGTGAGCCCGTGGATGAAGTGCCCGCCCCCGAAGGGCTTGACGACGAAGAAGGTGAACCACGGCGCGGCGTTGGTGCAGAAGAAGACGTTGTTTTGCACCGTGAGCGCGCCGAAGGAATAGCCCGAGTTGTAATCGGGCGTGGCATCATGCTCGTTGGTCCACTCGATGAAGTTGTTGTCGACGTAGTTGGAGTTGATCGTCGATGAGACATTGACCGTGGTAAAGACGACCCCTGCCGAGCGCAGGCCCTGATTGACGCCGTCGCCCTGAAACCAGTGGTTGCCTTGGATGATGTAGTTGCTGCCGCCCAACACGAGGAAGTGCAGGAAGCGCACGGCACGGCAATCGCGGACCTTGGCATCGTTGGAATTGATGTTGACGGCGATGGTGGTGCGGTCCTGCACATCTTCGCTCTGCTCGGAGCTGAGAAACTGGCAGCGGTCCAGCTGCATGCCTTGGCACGCGCCGCCGATGGAGGTGATGCCACGATCTTTCGGGGCGGTGATGAAGCAATCGCGGATGTGAAAGTTCAGCCCGTCCTGCGGCAGCATGATGGCCGAGGCCTTGGATGAGCACTGAAACTCGATGTCGGCAAAAACGAATTTGTCCATGTTCACCATGCCGGAAAAGTCGAGCATGTATTTGAACCGGGTGAAGGTGAAGTTCTGGGTGCCCGCCGCGCCGTAGAGCGACTTGTTGAGCGTCACCGTTTGAGCACCGACGTTCTTGGACTTCACGTAAACCTCGCGGCCCACGCCCGCGCCGGTCACAAGGCTGCCCAGCTCGATGTTGGCCACGTTGGTGACGCCGGTGAGGGTTTTGCTATCGGACGTGGTGTAGGTGGCTTGGGAGGTGACAACCGTATCATCCCAGGCTGTGGAGGTTGATGCCTGAAACTGGCCATTGCGGATAACCCGGCGGATCAGGAAGGCATCTTGATTGTCGACGGCGGCGCGAATGTCGATTGGCTCGGTAAGGTCGACCTTGCGACCGCCCATGTCGAGGCTGTCGTGGTCGTTGAAGTTGAACAGCGACTGGATCGCCTTCTCGAAGGCCAGCCGCTCATCGCCGAAGGCGTCGATATAGGTGGGTAGGTCGAAGTTTTTCTTCAGCGACAGGCGCTTGTCGTCGGGCATCACGAGGGTGCCGACAAAGCGAACGGGGTTATCCATGGTGATAGTGCTGCCGATGTAATAGGTGCCCTCCGGCACAAGCACGGCCCGACCGTTTGCAGCATTATCGGCGGCGTTGAAGGCGGCGGTATCGTTGGCCACCCCGTCGCCCACGGCGCCAAAATCTCGGACGTCGACCCAATCCATCATGTCGCGCAGGAAGGCGGAGGTAATGTCTTCGACCACAAGATCATCAATGCGCACGGTGCCGCCGTTGGGGCCGGTGAGATCGAGGCCGATGTGGGCGTAGAGCACATCGGTTGTCCATGGCATGTGCACACCGGTGCGATTGGCGGTGCCGATGATGGCGGAGACTTCTACCACCTCGCCGTAGGAAGTGAGGCTGACGGAGGGGCCGGTTTCATCGAGGCCGGTCACGTGAGCGCTGCCCGCCCCACCGGCCCATGCCGCAATGCGCACCGCGGGCAGGTTGCCTGCCACCGCCTTCACCCGCGCCGTCACCCGGAGGTAACAGCCCGGCAGGATCGGGGTTTCACCCATGTAGCGCAGCTTTTGGGTGCTGGTGGTTTTGGTCAGCTCAAGGCAGCCGGCGAAATCGGAATCCGACGGCACCTGCGCGGCACTCGGGTCTCCATCATAGGTGGCGCTGCCGGGCGTGCCGTTTTCCTTGGACCACACATCCAGCCCGCCCGAAAACGGCGGCGGCATGAAGACGATCCCGTCGGTGATAGCCTTGTTCATCGCAAAACCCCTTTGTCTGCTCTGGGCCGCTTCAGACATGCGGCCACCACCCGGCGCCCGCGGCATGGGGCGGGGCAGGTCTCGATTGTCGTCGTGAGTGCGGAATGGTCCGGCGCGATGCCGGTGCGCAGTTGGGTTTAAGGGGTAAGGTTAAAGGGTTGGTAACCTTGGCGTGCGCACCTTAGGCGGCAACATCCGGCGCGGGGATAAAGCTTACGCCATCAATCAGCCAGCCGCCGTGCCCGTCTGGGATCATCTCGTATTCCAGCGCGTGATAGCGGCCTTCGGCATCGCGGATCGTGACCGTTTGATAGATGCTGCTGCCCTCGGCGCGCCGGGTGCCGAAGGTTACGGCATCGGGGCGGTGGACCATGGGATAGCCCTCGCGGACCATCGCGCCGAAGTTCTCGGGTGTTTGGAAGTAGCCTTTGATCATCGGGGAGGCGAAGGTGAAGGCGCGGGCGTAGTCGTCGGCCTCGAAGGCCTCAAGCTGCTGCCCGATCACATCAGGGATGGCGCTTGGCTCCTGCGCCTGCGCGGCGGGCGCGGCGGGCGCGGCGAACAGAAGGGTGAGAATGACGACCAGAATACGCATGAGGCTACCTCCCTTGACCTCAAGGAAGATAGCTCTGCGCAGTTGTTCGGCAAATCAGGCCAGCTCGCCCGCCAGTGCCTTGTCGATCAGTGCCACGGTTTCATCCACGCCGTAGAGCGCGATGAAGCCACCAAAGCGCGGGCCTTGGTCGGCCCCCAGCAGCACCTGATAGAGCGCCTTGAACCAGTCGCGCATCGGGTCGAACCGCTCGCGGCCAACGTCGTAGACGATACCTTGCAGGCCTTCTGCATCCTGCCCGCCGTCCCATGCCTTCAGCTTGTCGCGCAGCTCTTCGAGCGCCTCGCGCTCATTGTCGGTCGGGGCGCGGAATTGGCGGGTGGGGGCGACGAAATCTTCGAAATATTTCACCGCGAAGCCTGCTGCGGCGTCGAGATCGGGGTGGGTTTCTGGCTCGGCACCCGGGGCGTAGCGGCGGATGAAGCCCCAGAGGGTTTCCTTGTCTTGCGCGCCGGAGACCGAAGCGAGGTTGAGCAGCATGGAGAAGGGCACCACCATGTTCGACACCGGCGGCTTGCCCTCGTGGATGTGCCAGACCGGGTTGGCCAGCTGTGCCTTGGCCTCCTGATCGGGGAAGGCGCGGAGTTGCTGGTGGTATTCGTCCACCATCTTGGGGATCACATCCCAATGCAGGCGCTTTGCCGTTTTGGGCTTTTGATACATGAAGTAGCTGAGGCTCTCGGTCGCCGCATAGGTCAGCCATTCGTCGATGCTGATGCCATTGCCCGAGGACTTGGAGATTTTCTGGCCCTTGTCGTCGAGGAACAGCTCGTAGGTGAAATGCTCGGGCTTCTTGCCGCCGAGGATCTCGCAGATCCGGTCGTAGATCGGCGTGTTGGTGGAGTGGTCCTTGCCATACATCTCGAAGTCGACGTCGAGCGCGGCCCAGCGGGCGCCAAAATCGGGCTTCCATTGCAGCTTCACATTGCCGCCGGTCACCGGCAGCGTCCATTCGCGGCCCTCTTCGTCGTCGAAGGTGATCGTGTGCTCCTTAGCGTCGACGTGCTTCATCGGCACATAAAGCACCCGGCCCGTCTCGGGGTGGATCGGCAGGAAGATCGAATAGGTCTGCTGGCGCTCTTCGCGCAGGCTCTTCAGCATGACCTTCATCACATCGTCATAGCGCTCGACGGCGCGGCGCAGCACCTCGTCAAAGCGGCCATCTTTGTAAAATTCGGTGGCGGAGATGAACTCGTAATCAAAGCCGAAGGTATCGAGGAAGCGGCGGAGCATGGCGTTGTTGTGGTGGCCAAAGCTCTCGTGGGTTTCGAAGGGGTCGAAGACCGAGGTGAGCGGGCGCTGCATGTCTTCGGCCATGCGCTCCTGATTGGGCACGTTGCCCGGCACCTTGCGCATACCGTCCATGTCATCGGAGAAGCAGATGAGCTTGGTCGGCATGTCCGAGATCACCTCGAAGGCGCGGCGGATCATGGTGGTGCGCAGGACTTCGCCGAAGGTGCCGATATGCGGCAGGCCGGAGGGGCCATAGCCGGTTTCGAACAGCACGTGGTCTTTCTTCGGCGGGGTCTTCTCGATGCGTTTGAGCACGGCCCGCGCTTCTTCGAAGGGCCAGGCTTTACTTTCCATCGCGATTTGCCGCAGTTCGGACATCTGTTCGTGCTTTCCTTTCCGGGGGCACCCCATGTGCCGCCCGCCGGTGCTTGCTATTGCGGCACCGCGGCAAGGTCAATAAAACAGGCGCATTGCAATGCCCGCACAGCAGAAAGAGGCCCCACGTGAGCGAAGATACCTCCTCGATGACGTCGCAGGACTGCCTTGTGGCGGTGATGATCGCGGTTTCGGCTTCCGATGAGGCCATCCGAACCACCGAGCTGCTCACCATCGAGCGCATCGTGAACCACCTGCCCGTTTTCGCCGACTACGACCTCGACCGGGTGCGCGGCGTTTCGGCCACGGTGTTTGACCTGTTCGAGAACGAGGACGGGCTGGATGCGCTGTTTGGCCTGATCCGCGACGGGCTGCCGGCGCGGCTCTATGAAACAGCCTATGCGCTGGCCTGTGATGTTGCAGCCTCGGACGGCAAGTTGCAGGAGGCCGAGTTGGCCTTCCTTCAGGAGATGCGCTACGAGCTCAACATTGACAGGCTGCATGGCGCCGCGATCGAGCGCGGCGCGAGGGCGCGGCACCTGACCATGTAATCAGCGGCTTTGGGTGGCCGGCCCCAAGCGGCGGACTGGGCAAGGGTTAATGCCTTCAGGCCGCCTCTGTGGGGGCACTGGCGGGCTGCGGGGCACCAGCAACGCCCCCCACTTCCAGCGAGCGGGCGGCTTTGAGGACAGCGCTGGTGATGGCACCGATCTTGTCGAGCCGGTCTTCAAGCTCGGATTGAAATCTGTCGAGCTGGTCGATGATCGCCATCAGGCTCTCGTTATGGTCGGGCAACCGGGCGCTTTCGATCTTGCACATCATCCGGGTCGTAGAGAGGCCCGCGATCAGGCGCTTCATGTCGCCAACCGCGCGCCCGAAGGTTGTTGCCTCGCGCTCTACGGTGTTCAGGTATTCATCAGAAAGCTTGCGGTATTTCTGCGAAACCTCATGCAGCCGGTCCTTTTCCGCGAGCCGGTCGCCACCCTCCAGCATGTCGTCGGCCTCGGAATCAAACTGCACCTGCGCCTCTTCCATCACACGCGCCGTGGCGCTCAGCATCCGGCTGCGGCTAACGGCGTGGCGCAGGGAGGAAAAGGCACTGTCTTTGCCGAGAATGAACTTGTCGACCCAGTCGGATATCTCCTTGGACATCGACCCATAGTTGGAGGAAATCGCCGCAATCGGCCCGCCGGAAGCCTCAAGGCGGGAGGCGAGGATGCGCATGTTGTGCGGCACTGCCTCAATCGCGCTGAAGGTCTCGCACAGTGCATCGGTGTGGGCTCTTGCCTCGCGCACAGCGGTGGCGACATCGGCGAAACTCCGCGCCCGCTCACTGGCCTTGCGGCCCAGCTTGACGTCACGCGCGGCAAGCTCTTGGGCGAGGCTTGAGGCCATGAAATGCTCAAAATTGGTATAGCCGAGTTCGTTCAAGCGTTTGACGATCAGGTCCGCGCTTTCAGCCGGGGTGAGGCCTTGCTCCTGCTCCAGCTTGAGAATGCGGGCATATTCCTGCGCGCAGTGATCGAAGAGTTCGCTCGACGGCTTGATGCGCACGGAAATGTAGCCGCCGCCGGGCATGGGTGAAACCACGGCGTAGACCCAGTAGTAGAGCCCGTCGGCTGCGCGATTTTTGACGTAGCCAGAAACCAAACGCTCGGCCTTCAGCCGCTCCCAGAACAGGTGGAAAAAGCCCTTGGGCATATCCGGGTGGCGGATGACCTTGTGCGGGGCGCCGATCAGCTTGGACCAGGGATGTGCCGACACCCGTTGAAAGATCTGGTTGCCAGCCTGGATGACCCCCCGTTCATCGGTGCGCGAAAAGAAAATTTCGTCAAACCCGAAGGGGGCCTCTCCCGTGGTCGGGCGTTGCGCTTGGCTTTGGGGTTCGGTCATTGGGCCTCCGCCGATACGACAGGAGCGCAGAGACTCGCCCCGTTGCCACAGCCTTACGCGAAGAGCCTTTTCGTTTGATTAACGACAGTCAGATCAGCCGGTATAAAGCGCCGCCCAGCGCTCGATCAGCCGTAGCTGCAGGTTCTTTGCCCGCTTGTTCCACGCTGCGCCGCCCTCTGGCCGTTCCCGCTCGGCCTTGCTCAGGCGGCGGCGGCGTGGCTCATCGGCCATGAACATCGAAAAGGCGAGGTCTGTGCCATCGGGTGCACGCACGTAACCCGCCAGCGCGGACACGAAGTTGAGCGTTCCGGTTTTGGCGACGATCTGGAGCGGGTGGCCATCAAGCACCTTGCCAGCCGAGTTGCGCATCGGGATGGGCTTGAGCAACGAGCGCAGGCCCAGTTTGGGAGCCAGCGTTGTGAGCGCCTCAACCATCTCTCGGCACGAGATCTCCGACGCGTCGCCAAGCCCGGAGTGGTCGACAAACCGCGCCTTGTTTGTTCCGACCCGGGCAGAGAGCCAGCGGCTCATGTCGCCCGCAGAATCGCGCAGGCTGCGGGGCACCCTGCCGCCGCGCGCAGAGGCCGTCATGCCGACGACCTCGGCGGTGAGGTTGGTGGACCATTTCAGCATGTCGCGCATCACGGTCGACAGTTCGTCTGACAAGACCCGCGCCAGCACCTTGCCATCGGGTCGGCGTGCGACCGGATCACCCAGTTCAACCCGCACGCCCTGCGCCGCGGCCAGCGCCTGAAACACCTCGCCGGCATAGGCCCCGGGGTTGCGCACCGGCAACCAGCGCGAGCCGCCCTTGCCCAGCGCCTTGCTCGCCACCGTCCAGCGATCCACCCCGCCGCGCTGCTCATATGTGTAGACGGGCATACTGCGGTTTGCGACGTCCATGCGCGCCGTTCGGACGGTGGGGCGATACTTGTCGGAGCGTGCGTCCATCGCCACCGAATAGCCGCTGCCGGCACGCTTCCACTCAAAATGCACCCGGTTGTAGTTGAGGTTCAGCCCGGAAATGCCGGGGGAGTAGCCCACATGGTCGGGCTGTTCGGGATCAATGGTGCGCAGATGCGGCAGGGCGCCCTCGTAGATACGCAGGCGGCCAGTGGCACCGCTCACCCCGGCCTGACGCATCCGCGCGGCGAGTTCGGCCAGCTTGTTGGTATCCAGCGTCGGATCGCCGGTGCCGGACAGCACGATATCGCCCTGCACCACCCCGCCCGACACGGGGCCGGTGGCGATGACATCTGTGGAAAACCGAAAGCCCGGGCCCAACCGCTCCATCGCATAAAGCGCGGTGATAGCCTTGGCGGTGGATGCGGGCGGCAGGGGCAGGAGCGGGTTGTGCGCTTCAAGCACCTGCCCCGAGCGGGCGTCGGCCACCACGAAGCCCATCTTGCCATCGAGCTTTGCCGCGTTGATCAGCGCCTCGGCGGCGGTGGAGTGGCGTGCCTGCCCGTTGCTGCCGGTCGGCTTGGCGACAGGCCGCAGAGAGCGCTCAGGCGCCTCCGCCAAAGAACAGGAGGCGGCTGAGGTCAGCAGGCCGGCCAGAACGAAGCGGCGGGAGAGGGTGGGGGCATCCATGACGGCGAAGAAAGCAAAACCGGCGGCGGGGCTCAAGCCTCTGTGCGCTTGTGCGTGATCACTTCTTTGCAGCCGCCCGCTTTGCCCGGATCGCGGTGGAGGATTGGTGGCTCATCGGGATGTTGATGAAGCACCACGCGGGCGGCGTGGCGCGGGGCAGCGTATGGGAGGCAGCGGCGGGCAGGCGGCTGCGGGCGAAGCGTTCTGCGGCTTTCGACATCCGCGCAGAGAGACGCTGGCCGGGCCGGGCGATGACGCCCACAGGCACGGTGGCCATGATATCTTGCCAGCGGTCCCAGAGGTGAAACTGGGCAAGGTTGTCGGCCCCCATGAGCCAGGTGAAGTGGACGCGTGGGTAAAGCCGTTGCACGCCGGCGAGGGTTTCTGCCGTGTAGCGCGTGCCAAGCCGGGCCTCGATACCGGTGACGACTACGCGCGGGTCGGCCAAGAGCGCGCGGGCCTCGGCGATCCGCTCCCCCATAGGCGCAGGGCCTCGGGACTTGAGGGGGTTGCCGGGGCTCACCAGCCACCACACGGCATCCAGCCCGAAACGTTTGAGCGCCTCGCGGGTAACATGCACATGGCCCTCGTGGGCCGGGTCAAAGCTGCCGCCCAAAAGCCCCACCGTCTGACCGGGTGCCGCATATGGAATATCCCATCTCATCAGGGTTTGTTGCGCGGGGCCGAGGCCCCAAGTCAATGTGTTTCAGGCATTTTTCGGATTGACCGCCAATTTTACCTGACTAAAGTCAGCCACCATGCTGAATGACATTGCCCGCATCCGCCGCTTCAATCGTGCCGTTACCACCGAGGTGGGGGCGCTGGATGACAGCTTTTTGGGCCGTGGCCGCCCGCTTGGCGCGGCGCGGGTGCTCAACGCCATCGGGCAAGCGGGCGATGCGGGCCGCGAGCTGGGCGAGGTGCGCGAATTTTTGGGGCTCGACAGCGGGCTGCTCTCGCGGTTGCTGCGCGGGCTTGAGGGCGACGGGCTGGTGACGGTTGGCCCGCATCCGCAGGACGGGCGCAAGCGGCTGGCCCGGCTTACGGCGGCGGGCCGTGAGGAGTTTGCCGCCTACGAAACCCTCTCTGACCAACGGGCCGAACGCCTGCTTGCCCACCACCCGCGCCCGGCTGCCCTGCTGGACGCAATGGACCTTGTGGCCTCGGCCCTTGGCCAGCACCGCATTGCGCTGACCGAGGATGATCCAGCCTCGCCAGACAGCCGATACTGCCTTGGCGAATACTATGCAGAACTGGCCCGCCGCTTCGAAACGGGCTTTGACGTGAACCTCTCGCGCGACCCTGACGCCGCCTCAATGCGCCCGCCGGTGGGCAGCTTTTTCGTGGCCCGGTCTGACGGGCTGCCGATTGGCTGCGTGGGCCTGAAAGGCGGGCAGGCGTTTGGAGAGGTCAAACGCCTCTGGGTGTCGCCCGCCGCCCGTGGGCTGAAGCTGGCCACCCGGCTGATGGAGGCGCTGGAAGCCCGCGCCCGGACCCTCGGCATGACGGTGCTGCGGCTGGATACAAACTCTGCCCTGCCCGAAGCGGTTGCCATGTATCGCAAGGCCGGCTGGACCGAGATCGACCGTTTCAATGACGACCCCTACCCCGACCACTTCTTCGAGAAGGCGCTTTGAGCAGCATCACCATACGTGACGCCCGAGCGGCTGACGTGGAGGCCATCGCCACCAACCACCGTGCCACCCATGCAGAGCATCGCGCCCGGATCGACGGCTACGATGACGCGCCATGGGACGAGCAGATCACCGGCCACCTCACTGACCCGAGCCAGAACCCGCATGGTTTTACCGTGCTCGTGGCCGAATTGGGCGGGCATTTTGCCGGGCACATCGCGTTGCACCCGTTTGAGCACAACAAGGCGGGGCCGGTCTCTCATATCTCCGATATTTCCGTGAGGGCGGGGGATCGGGGGTATGGCGTGGGTCGATCTCTGGTTGCGGCGGCGGAAGGCAGGGTGGCCCAGCAAGGCGGCCATGGCGTTGTGGCGCTGATCTGGCCGGGCAACACCATCTCCCGCGCATTCTTTACCACGATGGGCTACGCCACCCAGCTGGATAAGAAAGAGCGGCATGTCGTTGCCTACAAGGATCTGCGGGATATGCCCGCGCCATCAAACATCGATAGGTTCGCCCTGATCGGTGCCATGTGCTTTCTGGCCTTCATCGTCGCCGCCTTGAGCTTCGGCTGGTTCTCCGGGGGCGATTTACCCTCATATTTCCCGCGCTAATCACGCTGCCGTAACGGCAGGGAAGCCGCGACTCGTGCTACCATGCCGTGCATTGACCCCTCGCCATTTGACCCCGGGAGCACGCCATGAACCCGATTGATGCCTTCTCACAGACCCTCAAGATCAACCCGGCCGCCGCCAAGCTCATCTCCGCCGGGCTCGGCGTTCTGGCCGCGGCCGCCATCCTCATCAGTTGGGGCAGCAACCTCGAAGACCTGCGCCTCGGCGCAATCTACGTGTTGATTTTTGCCTCGGTGGTCACGCTGCTGGCCTTCATCGCCCGCAACAACCGGATGACCACGGTGCTCTCGTGGATCCTCGTTGCCGCCTTCGGCATGTTCGTGCTCGGGCTGGTCGGCTCGGTCTTTCGGATCCCGCCCTCGCTGCCGCCAACGCCCTGCTACCTGCGCATCCTCTTTGAGCTTCCTGACACCTGCATCCAGAACCTGCGCAACACCGAGAACGACGTGCGGATCGGCAGCGCCGCGCCGGTGCTTGCGCCACTAGATGGGCCTGAGCGGCTCTGGCGGGCGCAGGAGGGCGCCACGCCTGAGCCGACCGATCATACCGGGCAGGTGACGATGCAATACACCCAGCAGATTGGGCAAGTTGAGGCTGTGAGGCTTGCGGAAGCCCTCGCTGGCCTGGACTGGGACGTTGAGGATTGGAAGGCGGGCGGCGCGCAGGTGCAGGACGGGCCAGAAACCAATGAGGTGCGCTATTTCAAGGTCGAAGACCGGCAGGCCGCCATCGACCTTGCACAAACGATCCACGGGCTGCACCCGGATACGCCGATCTATGTGCGCGACTTCACGCGGCTTGGCGCGTTTTCCAAGCAAGGCCGGTTGGAGCTTTGGCTTTCTCAGCCACTTGGGCGCGCGGCCTGAGTGGTGTGGCCCCGCTCCGCTTGGGGGCGGAACGGGGGCCGGGTTGCCGGGTGCGCCTTACAGGAAGGTCACCCTGTCGGGCGCCGGGTAAGGGGGCGCTTCGGGTGGCAGCAGCCCAAGGTCACGCCGCAGATACTCGGGCACCTCCGCCGCATCTGCCGATGGCAGGTTTGGCTTGCCGCGCCATAGCGTGAAACTGAGCCTGCTCCAGGCCTGCACTGGCCCGGTGAGAAACGTTCCGAAACTGAGGGTCATGTTGTGCTCTCCTTTGGTCAGGAAAGCCGCGCACCGAGACAGACAGAGACATGAGCAGGAAGAAAGACATGAAAAAGGCCGCGTCGGAGAGCGGCCTTCGGGTCATGCGATGATGTGCAAACCGAGCCGCTACTGGGGGGATACCCCGGCGAGAAAGGCGGTTCGGAAAGTCATCATGGTTTGCTCCTTGGTCCGAAATTGCTTCGGTGCGGCTTCTTTAGCGGCAAAAGCCCGGCGCGACAACCCGCCGCAGGTCGGCCTCCTGAAAGCTCGCAGATTTCCGCCCGATTGCCCTTTGCCGCCGCCTCCCCTAGATGTGCCGCAACCAGACCGGAGGATCGCATGGCCAGCTATCAATACGTCTACCACATGGATGGTGTCTCCAAGACCTACCCCGGTGGCAAGAAGTGCTTTGAAAACATCCGCCTGAGCTTTCTGCCCGGCGTGAAGATCGGCGTCGTGGGCGTGAACGGCGCGGGTAAATCCACGCTGATGCGTATCATGGCCGGGATCGACAAGGATTTCACCGGCGAGGCCTGGGCCGCCGAGGGGGCCAAGGTAGGCTACCTGCCGCAGGAGCCGCAGCTCGACGAGAGCAAAACCGTCCGCGAGAACGTGATGGAAGGCGTGGCCGCAAAGAAGGCCATTCTGGATCGCTACAACGAGCTGGCGATGAACTACTCCGACGAGACCGCCGACGAGATGGCCCAGCTGCAGGATGAGATCGACTCGAGCAACCTGTGGGATCTCGACAGCCAGATCGACGTGGCGCTGGAAGCCTTGCGCTGCCCACCCGACGACGCCATGCCCGAGAACCTTTCGGGCGGCGAGGCCCGCCGCGTGGCGCTGTGCAAGCTGCTGCTCGAAGCGCCCGACATGCTGCTGCTCGACGAACCGACCAACCACCTTGATGCCGAAACGATCGCTTGGCTGCAGCAGCACCTTATCGACTACAAGGGCACCATCCTGATCGTCACTCACGACCGTTATTTCCTTGACGACATCACAGGCTGGATCCTTGAGCTCGACCGGGGCCGGGGCATTCCCTACGAGGGAAATTACTCGGCATGGCTGGAGCAGAAGGCCAAGCGGCTGGAGCAGGAGGCCCGCGAGGACAAGTCGCGCCAGAAGACGCTGGAGCGCGAGCTGGAGTGGATCCGCGCCGGGGCGAAGGCCCGGCAGGCCAAGCAGAAGGCCCGGATCAACGCCTATGAGGATCTTGCGGCGCAGTCGGAGCGCGAGAAGATCTCTCGCGCCCAGATCGTTATTCCCAACGGCCCGCGCCTTGGGCAGAAGGTGATCGAGGTAGAGGGGCTGCAAAAGGCCTATGACGACAAGCTGCTGATCGAGGGGCTGGATTTTGCCCTGCCGCCGGGCGGGATCGTGGGCGTGATCGGGCCGAACGGCGCCGGTAAATCGACGCTGTTCCGCATGCTCACCGGGCAGGAGCAGCCCGATAGCGGCTCGGTGGAATACGGTGACACGGTGAAGCTGAGCTACGTCGACCAGTCGCGCGATGCACTGGACGCGGGCGCCACCGTTTGGGAGGAAATCTCGGGCGGGGCCGAGGTGATCGAACTGGGCGATGCCTCGATGAACTCGCGCGCCTATTGCTCGGCCTTCAACTTCAAGGGCGGCGACCAGCAGAAGAAGGTTGGCCTGCTCTCGGGCGGTGAACGCAACCGGGTGCATATGGCCAAGCTGCTGAAGAGCGGCGGCAACGTGCTGCTGCTCGACGAACCGACCAACGACCTCGACGTGGAAACCCTGCGGGCGCTCGAAGACGCGCTGGAAGACTTTGCAGGATGCGCGGTGATCATCTCGCACGACCGCTTCTTCCTCGACCGACTCTGCACGCACATCCTTGCCTTCGAGGGCGAGGCGCATGTGGAGTGGTTCGAAGGCAACTTCGAAGCCTATGAAGAGGATAAGGCGCGCAGGCTGGGGCCGGACGCGCTGGAGCCCAAGCGGGTGAAGTACAAGAAGTTCGTGAGGTAAATTGGCCAAACCGCGGCGCACCCCTGGCCCTTACCGCGTTTTGGGCCGGGACATTTCGGCGATAGATCCGTCGCAGAACAACACCGCCCGTGCGGCCTATGCGGCGATAACGACTGCCGATCCGAGCCGGGCGCTCGACAGCAAAACGCGACGCCGCATTGCGACCTACGCGCGGGAAGCCTTTGGGCACATTGCCTATGCGCCTTGGCTCGAAACCTACGCGGCCCTGCGCGGCCGGTTTGTGGAGGGGTGCCTGCCCGACAACTACGTGCGCCGTCACCTCGTGCCCTACAGCATCAGCACCTACGGTGACATCACCGGCCCCACCCTTCTTCGTCGGACCATGCCTGCCGCCACCTTGCCCGACATCGCCTACCATATCGCAGGCCAGTTTTACGGCCTGTCGATGGAGCGGATAAGGCCGGAAGAGCTGGCCGATGTGATCTTTGCCGAGGCCTCATTGGTCTACGTCAAGGAAACGTGTGGCCTGCAGGGAAAGGGCGTGACGCGGTTGACGCGGGAAAGCTTCAAGCTGGAGGATCTGCCGCGCCGCGATTTCGTCATCCAGAGCGAGGTGCAACTTGACCCTGAGTTCGCCGCGCTTTCGGCAGGTGGGACAACCACTCTGCGCATCACCACCGTTCACCCCGGAACGGAGCCGGCACGCGCGGTTTCGGCTGGCATCCGGCTTGGGCGGACAGGAGATTCGCACATACGCTCGGCCTCTGCGCTGAAGGTCATCCTCGAAATCGAGGCAGAAGAGCTGGGGCCGGTCGGCTGCATGCCGGACTGGAGCGCAACCACGCAGCACCCCGATAGCGGGCTGCGCTTTGAAGGGCAGAAGGTGCCGGGCGTGCGCCGCGCCGCCGAAGAGATGGCCCGCCTGCATGACCAACTGCCCCATGTGCGCTATGTCGGTTGGGACGTTGGCATCGCCCCCGATGGCACACCTTGGGTTTATGAGATGAACACCGGCCACGCTGGTGTGACCTTTCCCGAAGCCTTCGTGGGGCCACTGTTCAAACAGTTCGGCTGGCACCGGCTGCACGTGCTGGACGACAGCGACGTGTTTCGCTGAACGTGCCGAAGCGCGGCGAGCCTAGGCGGCTTGCCCGCATCGCGCCGAGTTTGCGCCGCGTCCTTGCCAGCTCGCGCCAACCTTCCCCGCCCGGACCTCCCGATGGAACGAGCTTGCTGCCCAGTCCTGCGGCCTCTCCACAAGCCCATGCTTCACGGGATCGTTCCAGCAATAGCGAACATGGTTTTGCAGATCCGCCTCGTCACGGCAGTGATGCTCCCGAAAGCGCTTTTGCCATAGCCCCGTCTCGCCCTTGCGGAACAGCCCGCGCTGCGCCTCGGCATCCGCCGTCGGCCATGGCGGGACGAGCCCCGCCTTTCGGGCCTCGCGGCTGAAGCGGGCCTTGATGCTGCCCCAGCGTTGGGAGTAATTCGGATCGTCCTCGGGGAACGCCAGCACGCAATGGAGATGGTCGGGCAGGGCAACGAAGGCGAGGATGTCGAAGGGGCGGTAGGACTTTACATGCCGCACGGCATCTCGCAGCACCGCGAGGCCGTCGATCAGCAGGGTGGTGCCACGCTCTGCGAGACAGACGGTGAAGAACACGGGCGCTGCGGCAAGCTGGGGGCGAATATTTCGTTGCATGCGCCTAGCTTGCCCAAAAGCGATTAACTGCCGGTAAACACGGCACCCCTTGCCCGAATCCGCACAACCTGCGATACAACGCCCGCGACCGCTACCGCTATTCGATCCACTGTCTCCCTTCCAAAAGGCGTCACGACCGATCCGCTACCGACGCCACGCCGCCGCACTCCGCGGGCGGAACACTACTTAGGAGACACCGGAATGCCCAATGGCACCGTGAAATGGTTTAACCCCACCAAAGGCTTCGGCTTCATCGCACCCGACGAGGGCGGCAAAGACGTGTTCGTGCACATCTCCGCAGTCGAGCGTGCCGGCCTCACCGGCCTGAAGGACGACCAGAAGGTTACCTACGACCTCGAGTCCGGCCGTGATGGCCGCCAGAGCGCGACCAACCTGTCGCTGGCCTGAGCCACCGATTGGCCGCTGGCCACAAGTAAGGAATTGGAAAGGGCGCCCCTTAGCGGGTGCCCTTTTTGCGTTGGAAGCGGTGAGCAAGGCCGCCTTCGGGCTATGCTACCAGACGCCATCTTTGCACGAACGCCACAGGCCCAAATGCGAGCGTTGGCCTTATTTTCTTGCTCCGTGCCTCTGGGCGGCTAAACTCCCTGTCATTCATTTTGAAAGCACAAGGAATTCAGGAAAATGACCACACAACAGGGGTTTTCGCTCGCAGTCTCCGGCAAGGGGATGATGCTGGGCATGTTTATCACCGACGGCATGGAGCGTTGGGGTGAAGAAGTGACGATGTACGACCATACCGCCGCGTTCCAGGCTGCCCGCAAGGGCGAAGCGAAGCTGGGGGAAAGCGGCTATGGCAACAAGGGCGCGCGGGACATGGCCAAGAAGATCCGCGCCCATGACGCCAACCCTCCGAAGATCGACATCCGGGTGCAGTTTGTCACCTTTGGTAAGCGCGAAATCTGCATCGTCAGCGGCAATGGCCAGCAGCGCACCGTGCGGCTGGACAAGGCCAAGCTGGATTGGCAGGGCCTTGAGCACGCGCTGGAGGAGTGCTTCAAGGCGGTTGACGAGATCCGGGGGGCCACGCAGGCCAAGCCGCGCTTTATCAAGCGCCCGAAGGCCAAGCCGGCGGCCGTTTCCTGAGGCTTAGTCGTCAAGCACGAAGGTGACCATGAGGCCGACGCGGTATTCGGAAATCTTTCCGTCGTCGACCGTCACCTTCATGTCTTTCACCCATGCGCCCTGAACGTTCTTGAGCGTCTCGGATGCGCGGGCGACACCCTTCTCGGTGGCGTCCTCGAAAGACTTGGTCGACGATGAGATAATTTCGGTAACGCGTGCAACAGACATGTCTCTCTCCCTTGGTTTCAAGGGGTAAAACCTAGGCCGCGTCAGGCGCCGGTCCAGTCGACGCCTTCGGCATGGGCGAGCTTCAGCCGCCCGTCTGGCCATGGGTGACAGAGGTTCACGGCCTCGGCCATGTTGCCCGCACACCAGATGAGCCACTCGTGCGGCGCAAGGATGACGCCCATGCGGTGATGGATCGGGGCGACATCGCCGTTGGGTTCGCAGGTCACCGTGGCGACCTCTGCAAGCTCGGCCCCGTTGGGGGCCTTCCACACATCCCAGATGGCCGCGAAGCCCAGAAGCCCGCCGTCCTTTGGCGCAATCCGCCACGGTTGCTTGCGCCGCGCCTTGCCTGTCCACTCATACCAGCCATCGCAGGGCACGACACCGCGCCGCACCCCGGTGAAGGCGGATTTGGCAAAGACCGTCTCGGAGCGGGCGTTAACGATGGTTTCCATCACCGGGCGGCCCCGCGCGTTCACCCGGCCTACCGGGATCATCCCCCAGCGCATCAGCCGCAGCGCCGCACCGTCCCACACCACGATCTCTTGCCCGGGCGCGATGTTGGCCCGAGGCCCCTGCCCTTTCGGCATCTCGACCCCGAAGGCCGCGCCCACCTCTTCCGCCGGTCGGGTGAGTAAGAGCCGACCGGGCATCGGCTAGTCCAGCGGCTTCAGAACGTAATGCCCAGGTGCTACCTCATCGTAAACGGATGGCGCGGGTTCGTGGCCCACGGGGAAAACCGGCGAAGGGATGGGCTTGAAGTTTAGCTCGTGCTCGCTCTTGCGCTGGCGTGGGTCGGCCACGGGCACGGCCTTCATCAGGTCGCGGGTGTAGGGGTGTTGCGGGTTTTCGAAGATGGCGGCGCGGGGGCCGATCTCGACGATCCGGCCCAGGTACATGACGCCGACCTGATGGCTCACCCGCTCCACAACGGCCATATCGTGGCTGATGAACAGCAGCGAGATGCCAAGCTCGGCCTGCAGCTCGATCAGCAGGTTGAGCACTTGGGCCTGTATCGACACGTCGAGCGCCGAGACCGCCTCATCTGCGATGATGAGCTTGGGGTTGAGCGCGAGGGCGCGGGCGATGGCGACGCGCTGGCGCTGGCCGCCTGACATTTCATGCGGGAAGCGGCGCAGGAAGCTGCGGGGCAGTTCCACCCTGTCGAAGAGCGCTGTAACGCGGTCTTGCACCTCGGAGCCCTTGGCCAGCCCGTAGTTGAGGATCGGCTCGGCGACCTGATCCATCAAGCGCATCTGCGGATTGAGCGATGCAAAGGGATCCTGAAACACCATCTGCATGTCGGCACGCGCCCGCCGCAGCTCGCGCTGGCTCATGGCGATGACGTCCTTGCCGCCAAGGCGCACCTCGCCCGACTGCGGCTCGACCAGCCGCAGGATCGAGCGGCCGCAGGATGACTTGCCGCAACCGGATTCGCCAACCAGCGAAAGGGTTTCGGATGTTTTCAGCTCAAAGGATACATCCTCAACGGCATGAACGTAGGCCTGCGTGCGCCGCAGTAGCCCGCCCTTGACCGGGAAGCGGGTGGTGAGGTTTTTCACCTCCAGCAGCACCTTGCGATCTGCCGCCGGAACCACCGGGTGGGCCTCGATCTCGCGCCCGAGGATTTTGAGCGGCTCGGGTTCGGCCTTGCCTTCCATCTCGCCCAGCTTGGGCACAGCGGAAAGGAGTGCCTGGGTGTAGGGGTGCTGGGGGGCCTCGAAGATTTGCTCAACGGGGCCTTCCTCAACCTTGTTGCCCTTGAGCATGACAACCACGCGATCAGCCACCTGCGCTACCACTGCCATATCGTGGGTGATGAACAGCACGGCGGCGCCGGTTTCGCGTTTGAGGCGGTCGATCAGGGCGAGGATCTCGGCCTGAATCGTCACGTCCAGCGCGGTGGTGGGCTCGTCGGCGATGAGCAGGCGCGGCTCGCAGGCGAGGGCCATGGCGATCACGACGCGTTGGCGCATGCCGCCGGAAAGCTCGTGAGGATACTGCTTGAGCCGCCGCTCGGGCTCGGGGATGCGCACGCGCCGGAGCAGCTCCAGCGCCTCGGCGGCAGCGGCTGACTTGCTCATTTTCTTGTGGACGCGCAGCCCCTCGGTGAGCTGACGCTCGATGGTGAACACCGGGTTCAGCGCGCTCATCGGCTCCTGAAAGATCATCGCGATCTCGTTGCCGCGAATATCGCGCATCAGCTTGTTTTCGGCCTTGGATACGTCGATCGCTTCGCCGTCTTCGCGCCGGAAGTTCAGCGTGCCATTCGCAATGCGCCCGCCGCCGAACTCGACCAGCCGCATGAGCGAGAGCGAGGAGATCGACTTGCCCGAGCCACTCTCACCCACAACGCAAAGGGTTTCGCCCGGGTCGATTTGAAACGACACGTCTTCAACGCCCACAACGAGCCCGTCGTTGGTATCAAATTCCACCCTGAGGTGGCTGACATCTACCAGCGGTTTCTTTTCGGTCTCGTCCAACATGCGCGGCCCCCTTGTTTCGCCCAAGCTTATGCCATGCCACGCAATTCTCAATGCCTGACACACATGGCGTGACGGCAGGCGCTTGCCATTCGCCCGGCGGGGGTAAAAACTTGGGCGGACAGGCCGTGCGATTGGGCCACTTGAGGATTGGAGACGCCAGATGGACCGTTACGACCGGGATATGCGAGGCTACGGCCCCCGCCCGCCTAATGCAGCATGGCCGAATGGCGCAAAGATCGCGGTGCAGTTCGTGCTGAATTACGAGGAAGGCGGCGAGAACAATATCTTGCATGGCGATGAGGCATCGGAAGCGTTCTTGAGCGATGTGATCGGCGCGGAGCCATGGCCCAACCAGCGGCACTGGAACATCGAATCGATGTATGAATACGGGGCCCGCGCGGGGTTTTGGCGGCTGCATCGGCTGTTCACCGCGATGAAGATTCCGCTGACCGTTTATGGCGTGGCCACCGCGCTGGCCCGCTCGCCCGATCAGGTTGCGGCGATGCGCGAGGCGCGGTGGGAGATTGCGAGCCACGGCTATAAATGGATTGATTACAGAGACTTCTACGAAGCCGAAGAGCGCGAGCATCTGGAAAAGGCGATTGCCCTGCACCGCGAGGTGGTGGGCGCGCGGCCTCGTGGACTGTACGTGGGGCGCTGCTCGGAGAATACCGTGCAGATCGCCACGGAGATGGGCGGTTTTGCCTATTTGTCAGACAGTTACGCTGACGATCTGCCCTATTGGGTGCATATTTCCGGCAAGGATCAGCTGATCATTCCTTACACGCTGGAGGCCAATGACATGCGCTTCACCACCGCATCGGGTTTTGGTGATGGGCAGGAGTTTTTGAACTACCTCAAGGATACCTTCGACGTGCTCTATGCCGAGGGCTCGGCGGGCTCGGCCAAGATGATGAACATCGGCCTGCATTGCCGCCTTGCGGGCCGTCCGGGGCGGCTTATGGCGATCAAACGCTTTATCGACCATGCGATGGCCAAGGAGGGCGTTTGGTTTGCCCGGCGGATCGACATTGCCCGCCACTGGACGATGACGCACCCGCCCAAGCGCATGTCGGCCCGCCCGAGCCAGATGGACCTGACCACCTTCACCAACCGCTTTGGCGAAGTGTTCGAGCACTCTGCGTGGGTGGCCGAACGCGCCCACAAGCTGGAGCTTGGCCCGGCGCACGATACGCCCGAGGGCATCCACAACGCGATGGCTCGCGTGTTCCGCCGCGCCAGCGAGGATGAGCGGCTGAACGTGCTGCGCGCGCACCCTGACCTTGGCGATGCGATCACCAGGGCCGACCGGCTGACCGAGCACTCCAACGCCGAACAGCAGGGCGCGGGGCTGACCGCGCTGACAGACGAAGAGCGCCGCGAGCTGATGGACCTTAACGAGCGCTACATGGCCAAGAACGGCTTTCCCTTCATCATCGCGGTGAAAGACCACGACAAGGCCGGTATCATCCGCAAGTTTCATGAACGAATGAATAACACCAAGGGCGAGGAGATGGCCGAGGCCTGCTATCAGGTTGAGCGGATCGCCCTGCATCGGCTGTACGCGATGGATTGGAGCTGACCTTTAACCGCAACGTCGCGCCCCTGCGCAGGCCTTACGGCCATGGCCCAGCGTGCTTCGGCAAGGCCAGCAATGGCCTATCAACCCCATGAAATCACAGGCCGGGCGCGGTGCTGCCACACCGGCCCGGCCTCCCCTCGCTGCCCGCGCTCGCGCTAGAGGCGCGAGGGGCAGGACTTCTTGGCGTTGGGCTTGCCGATGTGATGCGGGTTCAGGATCAGATACCACTTCACAGGCTCACCGGGGGCCTGTGCCTTGGAGTAGGAACAGCCCGCTGGCGTGGTGTACCACTGGCCCTGATAGCCCGCGGGGGGGCGGGGGTTGGATTTGCCTTTGCCGAAGGCGGAGGCGCTGCCTGAAAGGGCGAGGGCGGCGGCGACGGCGAGGGCTGAGATGGTGGCGAATTTCTTCATTGGTCCGGCTCCCGGGATGTGCTGCGTATCGCCAACCGTTCTGCCCGCCGATGGGGTATTTGCTTGGGCCGAAATGGGGCGAAACTACGCCGGGAGCCTAAGTTTTTATGATATTTTCGGGGAGATCTGGTGGAGCCGATCGGGATCGAACCGACGACCTCGTCATTGCGAACGACGCGCTCTCCCAACTGAGCTACGGCCCCACTGGCGGGGTGTTTGGCCGAGGGCAGCGGCGGAGTCAAGCCGGAGGGCCGGGCAGCGCGCGGTGGGGTAAGGACTGGCGGTTAACCCGGGAAAGCGAGGGGCAACAAGTGATGCACAGTCCATGCACATCCTATGCATACGAGTTTTGCACCGCGCGGATTAATCAATGCACCGCGCGGTGGGCTGTCGTTGTGCTCGGGCCTGCCCCGAGGGCCTTGTGGAAAGAGGTCCTCGGGTCTGGCCCGAGGATGACGTTGCATCGGCGGTGGGCAGATTGCTCACCCTACTCGGCGGCCTCGGCGTAGCTTTCGACCGGCGGGCAGGTGCAGATCAGGTTGCGGTCGCCCGCCACGTTGTCGACCCGGCCGATGGGGGGCCAGTACTTGTCGACCCGGAAGGCGCCGGGCGGGAAGCAGCCCTGCTCGCGGGGATAGGGGCGGGTCCAGTCGGCCACGAGGTCGTTCACCGTGTGGGGGGCGTGCTTGAGCGGGTTGTCATCGGCGGGCATGTCGCCCGCCTCCACCGCCGCGATCTCTTCGCGGATGGCGAGCATGGCGGTGATGAAGCGGTCAAGCTCGGCCTTGGTTTCGGACTCGGTCGGCTCCACCATCAGGGTGCCCGCCACCGGCCAGCTCATGGTTGGGGCGTGGAAGCCGCAATCCATCAGGCGTTTGGCGATGTCATCGACGGTCACCCCGGCCTCCGCAAATGGGCGGGTGTCGAGGATACACTCGTGGGCAACGCGGTTGTTGCGGCCTTTGAAGAGCACATCGTAGGCGCCCGAAAGACGTGCGGCGATGTAGTTGGCCGAGAGGATGGCGACCTTGGTGGCCTGCGTCAGCCCTGCCCCGCCCATCAGCAGGCAGTAGGCATAGCTGATGGGGAGGATGGAGGCGGAGCCGAAGGGCGCCGCCGACACGGGGCCGGTGGTGCCGCCGGTTTCGGGGTGGCCGGGGAGATAGGGCGCGAGGTGCGCTTTGACGCCGATGGGCCCCATGCCGGGGCCGCCGCCGCCGTGGGGGATGCAGAAGGTTTTGTGTAGGTTGAGGTGCGATACGTCAGAGCCGATCTCGCCGGGCTTTACTAGCCCGACCATGGCGTTGAGGTTGGCGCCGTCGAGATAGACCTGCCCGCCGTGCTTGTGGGTGATGTCGCAGACCTCGCGCACGGTGTCCTCGAAGACGCCGTGGGTGGAAGGATAGGTGATCATCACCGCGGCGAGTTTGTCGCCGGCGGCCTCGGCTTTGGCAGTGAAATCCTCAAGGTCGATGTCGCCGTTCTCCGCCGACTTCACCACCACCACCTTCATCCCCGCCATCTGGGCGGAGGCCGGGTTGGTGCCGTGGGCGGAGGTGGGGATGAGGCAGATGTCGCGATCTTCGCCATTGGCCTCGTGGTAGGCGGCGATGGTGAGAAGGCCCGCATATTCACCCTGGGCGCCGGAGTTGGGCTGGAGCGACATGGCATCATAGCCGGTGATCTTGCAGAGGCGTTCTGAGAGGCTTTCGAGCATTTCGGTGTAGCCCGCGGCCTGCGCCTTGGGGGCGAAGGGGTGCATGTTGGCGAAGGCGGGCCAGCTGATAGGGTCCATCTCCACGGCAGCGTTAAGCTTCATGGTGCAGGAGCCGAGGGGGATCATTGCGCGGTCGAGCGCGAGGTCACGGTCGGCCAGACGGCGCATGTAGCGCATCATCTCGGCCTCGGCCCGGTTCATCTGGAAGATGGGGTGGGTGAGGTAGTCTGACGTGCGCAGCAGCGCCTCGGGAAGCGCGGGGGTGCCGCCCTTGGCGGTTTCACTGAGGCCGAAGGCGCGCCAGACGCCCTCGATGATCTCCGGCCCGACGGTTTCATCAGTGCTGATGCCAATGCGGCCTTCGGGCAGCTGGCGCAGGTTGATGCCCTCGGTTTCGGCGGCGCGCAGGATGGCGCCTTGGAGCGGGCCGGCCTCGACCACGATGGTATCAAACGGGTTTTCGGGCGTCACGGTGAAGCCCGCCTCGCGCAGGCCGGAGGCGATTTCGGCGCAGGAGAGGTGGACGCGCTCGGCAATGGCGCGCAACCCCTTTGGGCCGTGGAACACCGCGTAGAAGCTGGCCATGACGGCGAGCAGCGCCTGCGCGGTGCAGACGTTGGAGGTGGCCTTCTCGCGGCGGATGTGCTGCTCGCGGGTTTGCAGGCTGAGGCGGTAGGCCTGGTTGCCGCGCGCATCGACCGAAACCCCGACGATGCGGCCGGGCATCTGGCGTTTGAAGGCGTCGCGGCAGGACATGAAGGCGGCGTGGGGGCCGCCGTAGCCGAGGGGCACACCGAAGCGCTGGGCGGTGCCAACGGCGATGTCGGCGCCCATTTCGCCGGGGGCTTTCAGAAGCGTCAGGGCCAGCAGATCGGTGGCCACGGTGGAGACGGCTTTGGCCTCGCTGAGCGCGGCGCATTCTGCGGAGAAGTCCCGCAGGGTGCCGGTGGTACCGGGATACTGGAAGAGAGCACCGAAGACCTCGGTTGGTTTCAGGTCATCGGGATTGCCGACCACCACTTCGATATCGAGCGGGCGGGCGCGAGTTTGGACCACGGCGATGGTTTGGGGGTGGCAGTTTTCGTCGACGAAGAAGGCGGTGGCCTTGGACTTGGCGACGCGCTGGGACATCACCATGGCTTCCGCCGCCGCCGTGCCTTCATCAAGCAGGGAGGCGTTGGCGACCTCGAGCCCGGTCAAGTCGCTCACCATGGTCTGGAAGTTCAGCAGCGCCTCCAGCCGGCCTTGGGCGATTTCGGGCTGGTAGGGGGTGTAGGCGGTGTACCACGCGGGGTTTTCAAGGATGTTCCGCTGGATCGCGGGGGGCGTGATGGTGCCGTAGTAGCCCTGCCCGATGAGGTTGGTCATCACCCGGTTCTTGCTGGCGATCTTGCGCATCTTCACCAGCAGGTCGCCCTCCGTCATCGGTGCCCACGGCAGCGGCTCGGACTGGCGCAGGCGGCCGGGCACCGTTTGCTCGATCAGCTCATCAAGGGAGGAGACGCCCAGCACCGAGAGCATTTCGGCCATTTCCTCTGGCGAGGGGCCGATGTGGCGGCGGTTGGCGAAATCATAGGGATCATAGTCGGTGGGGGTGTAGGGCATTGGGGCTTCCGGGTTGGGTTTGGGGGGCCGCTCCTCGTGGGGCTTCGCCCCCTCGTCGCGGGGGCGAAGACGTCTCGAAGGACGGATGAGCCGATGTGTTAGGAGATCAGATCCTGATAGGCGTCTTCATCCATGTAGCTGTCATACTCGGCCATGTCGGTGGGCTTGATCTTGAAGAACCAGGCCTCGCCAAGCGGGTCTTCGTTGACCAGCGCGGGGTTGTCGGTGAGGGCTTCGTTGACCTCGACGATCTCGCCATCGAGCGGCGCGGTGATGTCGGAGGCGGCCTTGACGCTTTCGATCACCACCACCTCGTCGCCCTTGGCAACGACGGTTTCAACCTCGGGCAGTTCGACGAACACCACGTCGCCAAGCTGGGTGGAGGCATGTTCGGTGATGCCCACGACAATCAGCTCGTCTTCGGTGCGGAGCCATTCGTGATCTTCGGTGTATTTCATCGGGTCGGTCCTGTTGGTCAGCGTTTATAGGTGGAAGGTTGAAAGGGCATCGGCGCGGTGGCAAGGGGCAAGCGCTTGCCGCGCAGTTCGGCGGTGACGGTGGTGCCCGGCGCGGCGAGGTCGGTGGGCAGATAGCCCATCGCCACGGGGCGCTGGAGGCTGGGCGCGAAGGCGCCGGAGGTGATGGTGCCGATGGGATCGGGTGCGTCGGCGGAGGCGAAGAGTTGCACGCCTTCGCGCATCGGGGCGCGGCCTTCGGGCAGCAGGCCGGTGCGCAGGCGGGCGGGGCCGTTTGCCAGTTGGTCCTCGATGGTGGCTGCGCCCGGATAGCCGCCCGCGCGGGTTCCGCCTGCACGGCGGGCCTTGGAGAGCGCGAAGGTGAGGGCGGCCTCGACGGGGGTGGTTGTGGTGTCGATGTCGTGGCCGTGGAGCGGCAGGCCCGCTTCAAGGCGCAGCGAATCGCGGGCGCCGAGGCCGATGGGTTCGCAGGCCTCGTGAGCGAGGAGCTTGCGGGCGAAGTCTTCGGCATGGCGGGCGGGCACAGACACCTCGAAGCCGTCTTCGCCGGTGTAGCCGGAGCGGGAGATCCAGAGGTCGCCAAAGGGGGATTCGATTTCGGCCACGTCCATGAAGCGGTCGGGCACGGCGCCGGTGACGGAGGCGAGCACCGCTTCGGCCATGGGGCCTTGCAGGGCGATGAGGGCGCGGTCTTCCAGCGGCTCAATCTCGAGGCCCGCACGGCGCATGTGGGCGATATCGGCTTCGGCGTTGGCGGCGTTGACCACCAGCAGGAGGCGGTCGCCGTAGTTGGCGACCATCAGGTCATCGAGGATGCCGCCCTGATCGTTGGTGAATAGCGCATAGCGCTGGCGGCCGGGTTTGAGGCCGATCACATCGACCGGCACCAGCGCCTCGAGCGCCTCGGCGGCCCCTGCCCCGCGCAGCACGACCTGGCCCATGTGGCTCACGTCGAAGAGGCCACAGGCGGCGCGGGTGTGCAGGTGCTCTTTCATCACGCCGGGGGCGAATTGCACCGGCATTTCCCAGCCCGCGAATGGCACCATCTTGCCGCCCAGCTCTGCGTTCAGCGCAAAGAGCGGTGTGCGTTTTTCTTCGGTCACGTGCGATCCCCTCAAGCCACAGTGAAGCGCAGTTTGCGCCCGTTTCTGTGCCCCCTCTGTCCTTTCGCCTGAGATCGCTATCCCTTCGGCGGGCCGCGCGCGGCCTCTCTCCAGAGTTTATCAACCGTCCGGTCCGGGTGCCTGAGAGTTTACCGGGGCGGTTGCTCCTTCGGCACTGGCGCGGGGCCAGATTCTCCACGAACGGGTGGCCCATGGTTAGCGCGGCGCGGGCGGCTGGACAAGATGGCACGGGACAGACAGGTTGGCGGCCATGAATGACGCCTATTTTTTTGGCTATGGCAGCCTTGTGAATCGCGCCACCCACAGCCACGCGCCCGCTTTTCCGGCGAAACTGAAAGGCTGGCGGCGCGTCTGGCGCTCCACCGTGTTGCGCGAGGTGGCCTTTTTGAGCGCCGAGCCGTGGGACGGCGCGGTGATGGAGGGGCTGGTGGCGCATGTGCCCGGCGGAGACTGGGCGGCGTTGGACCTGCGCGAGCGGGCCTATGGGCGGCATGAGGTTTCTGCCGCCTGCGAACATGAGGCCGGGAATGTGCGGGTGGAGGTTTATGCCGTGGCGCCCGAGCATATGGCAGCGGATGCGGCGCACCCGGTGCTGCTGAGTTACGTGGACACGGTGGTGCAGGGCTTTCGTGACGTGTTTGGCGAGGCCGGGGCGCTTGGATTTTTCGAGACCACGGCGGGCTGGCCGCCTGCGGTGATGGATGACCGGGCTGCGCCAGTCTATCCGCGCGCCACCGAGGTGAGCGCGGCGGAGCGGGCCTTTGTGGACGAGGGGCTCAGGCGGCTGGGGGTTGGGGTGCGTGCGGGTTGAGCGATGCACCTGCCCGATACGCGCCGAAGGGGCCGGGCAGCACCGTCCCGCTGCCCAGGGCGGCGCTTCGGTGACAGTTACGCCCCCTTCCGAGGTAAGATGACTACCGCACCATAAAGCGCTCCCAAACGGGCGAAAGATGCGCCACCCCGCGGGACGGCACGGCCCGGCTTGGGTGGCTTAAGAGCCCGGTTTCACCTGCATCAAGGCCATGACATCTGCCATTTCCGGCCCGCGCTGGCGGCCCGTGACGGCCTTGCGGAGCGGCATGAAGAGACCCTTGCCCTTGCGGCCTGTTGCCTCTTTCACGGCGGAGGTCCACTCGCTCCAGGTGGCGTCTGTGTAGGGCGGCTCGCCCAGCATGGCGAAGGCCTCGGCCACGAAATCGGCATCCTCGTCGTCCACCAGCGGGGTGGCGCCTTCGGTGAAGAGCTGCCACCAGTCGGCGAGGTCGGCACGCACGGTGATGTTGTCTTTCGCCACGGACCAGAACCGCTCTTGCTCGGCTTCCGGCACGCCCAGCGCGGCGATTTCGCCCGCCACCGCAGAGAGCGGCTGGGCGGCGAGGTGGCGGTGGGTGAGGGGGAAGAGGTCTTCCACGTCGAACTTGGTGGGGGCGGAGCCGAACTTGGAGAGGTCGAAGCCCTCGATCAGCTCGTCATGGGTGCTGCGCAGCTCCACTGGGTCAGCCGAGCCGAGGCGGGCCATGAGCGAGAGCAGCGCCATCGGCTCCACTCCGCGTTCGCGCAGGTCACGCAGGGCGAGCGTGCCGAGGCGTTTGGAGAGCGCCTCGCCCTGCGGGCCGGTGAGCAGCGAGTGGTGGGCGAAGCTGGGGACGGTGCCGCCGAGCGCCTCGATGATCTGGATCTGGGTCGCGGTGTTGGTCACGTGGTCGGAGCCGCGCACCACGTTGGTGATGCCCATCTCGGTATCGTCGACCACCGAGGCGATGGTGTAGAGCACCTGCCCGTCGCCGCGGATCAGCACCGGGTCGGAGACGGAGGCGGCGTCGATCGAGATGTCGCCAAGGATGCCATCGGCCCATTCGATGCGTTCGTGGTCGAGCTTGAAGCGCCAGTGGCCGCTGCGGCCCTCGTCGCGGTATGCCTGCTTTTGCACCTCGGTCAGCTCCAGCGCGGCGCGGTCGTAGACCGGCGGCTTGCCCATGTTGAGTTGCTTCTTGCGCTTGAGGTCCAGCTCTGTGGGGGTTTCGAAGCACTCGTAGAAGCGGCCCGCCTCGCGCAGCTTGTCGGCGGCCTTGGCGTAGCGGTCCAGCCGGGAGGACTGGGTTTCGACCCGGTCCCAGGTGAGGCCGAGCCATTCGAGATCCTGCTGGATCGCGTCGGCGTATTCGGGCTTGGAACGCTCCGGGTCGGTATCGTCGAGCCGCAGGATGAAGGTGCCGCCGGCCTTGCGGGCGATGAGCCAGTTGAACAGCGCGGTGCGCAGGTTGCCAACGTGCAGGTAGCCGGTGGGAGAAGGGGCGAAACGGGTGGTGGTCATGGCGATGTCCTTGCGGGTCAAGGCCGCGATTTACGCCATGCGGGGCGGGCGCACAACCTTGGTGGGGCTTACGAGGAGCTTACTGGGGATGAATGGCCCAACGGGTGGCGAGGTCTTCCAGCCCGGCGCGGATGAGTTCGGCCAGCACGGCCTCGTCAATCTTGGAGAGCCGCCCGAGGTAGAGGCAGGATTTGCCAAGCTTGTGGGGGCCGAGGCGGGCGAGGATGTGGGAGAAATCGGTGTAGCCGGGCATGATGTAGACGACCATGTTGGCCTTGCGCGGCGAGAAGCCGGTGGCGAGGTGGTCGCCTTCGCGGCCCGAAGCGTAGGTGTAGTGGTAGCGCCCGAAGCCGATGATGGAGGGGGCCCACATTGTGGGCGCGTAGCCGGTGGTTTTGCTGAACAGATCGAGCAGGCGCAGGGCGTCTTCACGGCGGCCCGGGTGGGTGACGCTGTTGCAGAAGGCGCGTGGGTCGGCCTGTGTTGGCTGGGTGGCGTTGGTTGGCTGGGTGGCGTTTGTTTTTTGGGTGGTTTTGGCCATGGCCGGAAGCATGGCCGAGGGCCGGGCGACCCGTCAACACGGGGGCCAAGTGTAGGGTGGGTTCTGCCGACCATTTGGGGCCCGTGCCTGGGGAGCGCGTGATGCGGTGCGACACGGTGGTGGGTTTCACCCACCCTACTTGAGTTGGCGCGGGCCGAGGGAAAGGCCCGCGCCGCTGCGGCTCTGTGACGGGCCTTGGGGGGAAGGACCGAGCCGTTAGGGCCTGTTTACGCCCGGGGCGTAAAGATTCGGTTTATGCGTAACTGATGACCTCGTATTCCACCCCGTCCCAGTCGTCGAAATAGAAGCGGCGGCCCGGCTCGTAATCGGCGTGGGCATGGGGGGTGAGGCCATGCGCCTTTACCCGGGCTCCGACGGCATCGAGATCTTCCACCACCACGCCGATATGGTTGAGCCCGCCGGTGACATGGTAGGTCGATTGGGTTGCGGCCTCCTGATCGTGGTGCCGATAGAGCGCCACGTAGCTTTCCTTGCCGCCCACATGGGCCGTTTCGCCGCCGTGGATCGAGCTGCCGCGCCAGCTCTGCTTCCAGCCGAAGAGATCATCAAGCAGCGCCACTGCGCGATCGAGGTCGGAGACGGTGACATTCACATGTTCCAGTTGGGCGGCCATTGGGGGTTCTCCTTGCTATGGTGCGATTCGGACCCTACAAGCTAAAGTTAGCTTTAGATCAAGAGGTGTTCGGGATGGCAGGAAAACTGCGTGCGGGAGATGTGCTGAGCATCGGGCAATTCGCCCAGCGGGCCGGGCTGGCGGTGAGTGCGCTGCGGTACTACGAGGCGGAGGGGCTGATTGCACCGATGCGGGCACCCTCGGGGCAGAGGCGCTTCAGGCGGGCCGACATTCGGCGGGTCAGCTTTATTCGGATTGCACAGCAGTTTGGCTATACGCTGCCGCAGATCAAGGCGCTGATGGCGGGGCTACCGGAGGGGCGCACCCCGACGGCGAAGGACTGGCGGGATATTTCGGCGCTGTTCCGTGACACGCTGGACCAGAGGATCGAGACGTTGCGCAAGATGCGGGATGATCTGGACGGCTGCATTGGCTGCGGTTGCCTCAGCCTCGAAAAGTGCAAGCTCTACAACCAGCAGGACAAGGCCGCCACGCGCGGGGCCGGGCCACGCTACCTGATGGGGGACCGCTCGGATGAGATCAGCGAGACCGGGGCGTGAGGATTGGGTGCGCAGGATAATTGCGACATTAGTGTTGATTTCGGAATTATCTTGCTTCGCCATATTGCCGCATTGCAGCGGAGGCGCTATATCGACCGCATGACGGAGGAGACCGAGATGCTCGACAACATGCCCCGCGGGACGATTTGCATCGAAGATATCGAGATCGGGATGACGCGCAGCCTGCGCAAGGTTGTCACCGACCGCGATATCGAGCTTTTTGCCGAGGTCTCGACCGACCATAACCCGGTGCACCTCGATGACGCCTATGCGCAGGACACCATTTTTGAGGGTCGTATTGCCCACGGGATGCTGACGGCGGGGCTGATCTCGGCGGTGATCGGGGAGCAGCTTCCGGGCCACGGCACGGTGTATCTTGGCCAGTCGCTGAAGTTTCTCGCGCCGGTGCGCCCCGGAGATATGGTGCTGGCCGAGGTGGAGGTGATGGAGATTGACCACCGCAAGCGGCGTGTGCAGCTCGACACCCGCTGCATGGTGGAGGGCAAGGTGGTGCTGAAGGGGGAGGCCATGGTGCTGGCGCCCTCGGCCAAGTTCGACTGAGGGGTGGCGTTCGTTCCTGTGCCGGGGGTGGGCGATTGATGGGTTCGGACGGTGGGTTTCACCCAGCCTACGCGTCCCTGAGGCACGTGACTGGCGGATCGCCGGGACGTCGTTAACCTGCCGTTAACCACTTATCCGCTCCACTTAGGCCACCTTGACGGCCCTGCGCCGCCTGTTGCCAGTGGAGTCCCGAATGTGCCGATCTGTCCTTGCCTTGCTCGCCCTGCCCCTCCTGTGGCTCACCGGATGCGGCCCTGCGATCGAGGTTTCCAAGCCGTTCAGCGCCCGCGAGGTGGACTATATCAAACGGCCCGGCAGCGCGACGGTCACCGGGCAGGCCTTCTTTCGGCAGCGCGGCGGCGGAGTTGTGACCTGTGCGGGTTACGATGTGCTGCTGGTGCCGGCGGGGGGCTATGCCAAAGAGTTCGTCACCCGGGCCTTTGGCAATGTGCAGGGCGGGTCGATCCCCGTGATCCTCATGCCCAAGATCAAGCACCCGCCAGCCTTTGCTCAGTACCAGCGCAAGGCGACCTGCGATGCGGAGGGGGACTTTGAATTCAGGGCGGTGCCGAATGGCGACTACTACATCTTCTCCGGTATTCTCTGGGAGGTGCCGAACCAGATAGTCCCCGAGGGCGGGGCGCTGGCCGAATTCTTCAGGGTCCGCGGCGGGCGCTCGGAGCGGGTGATCGTGAACTGACGGGGCCGCCGCCCAAGCGGCCCCTGTGCAGAGCGCAGCGAGGCCACTGAACGCCTGCCTGTGCTTGCGCTCCCCCGCCCCCGGCGCTACCTCAGACCCCATGCGGACTATCCAGAGCCTCTCCGATTTCCCGCCCGACCTGCGCGGTGCCAGCCTTGCCATCGGCAATTTTGACGGGGTCCACCTGGGCCATCAGGCTGTGCTGGAGCAGGCCCGGGCCGCCGCGCCGGGCGCGCCGCTGGGCGTGCTTACCTTCGAGCCGCATCCGCGCGAAGTGTTCCAGCCCGCCGCCCCGCCCTTTCGCCTGATGAACGCCGAGGCCCGCGCGCACCGGTTGGAAAAGCTGGGCGTGGATCTGCTGGTGGAACTGCCTTTCAACGAGACCTTTCGCTCGCTCACCGATGTTGCCTTTTGCCGGGAGGTGCTTGCCGAGGGCATCGGCGCGGCGCATGTCACGGTCGGGTCTGATTTTCGCTATGGGAAGGGCCGCGCCGGCGATGTCGGCTCGCTCGCGCGTGACGGGGCCGAAATGGGCTTTGGCGTCAGTGTCGCCGAGCTGAAAGCGCTGCCGGGTGTGGGCGAGATCAGCTCCACCGCGATCCGTGAGGCGCTCACCGAGGGCCGCCCGCGCGAGGCCGCCGCGATGCTGGGCCATTGGCACCGGATCGAGGGGCCGGTGATTCACGGGGCCAAGCGGGGCCGCGAGTTGGGCTATCCGACGGCCAACATGGGCTTGCCCCGGCTTCATCGGCCCGCCTTTGGGGTGTATGCCGTGCTGGCAGAGGTGCTGGACGGGCCGCACAGGGGGAAGCACCGGGGTGTGGCCAGCCTTGGCATTCGCCCGATGTTCGAGGGGGATGCGCCCAACCTCGAAACCTTCCTGTTTGACTTCACCGGTGATCTTTATGGTGCCCATCTTTCGATCGGGCTTGTCGAGTTTCTGCGGCCCGAGGCAAAGTTCGACGGGCTGCCTGCGCTGATCGAGCAGATGCAGCGCGACGAGGCCCGCGCGCGCGACATTCTGGCCTCGTTATGAGGCCGCGCTTCTGGGAGCGCCCGCTGGGCGAGCTGACCGGCGACGAGTGGGAGGCGCTGTGCGATGGCTGCGGCAAGTGCTGCCTGAACAAGCTGGAAGACGAGGAGACCGGCGAGGTTGTCTTTACCCGCATCGCCTGCCGGCTGTTTGATGACAGCAAGTGCCGCTGCTCGAACTACGACGTGCGCCTGAAGATCGTGCCGGAATGCGTGGTGCTGCGCCCCGAGACCATGGACAAGACCGCCTATTTCATGCCCGAGAGCTGCGCCTATCGGCTGCGCCATGAGGGCAAGCCTCTGCCCCGCTGGCATCCGCTTGTCACCGGCGACCCGCAGAGCACCGCCAAGGCGGGCCGGGCGGTGAAGGGCCCCACCTTTCCCGAGTTCGACATTCCGGAGGATGACTGGGAGGATTACGTGGCAGAAGAGGAAGACCTGTAATGCATTTCGCCTCAGACAACACCGGCCCCGCCCACCCCGCCGTGATGGAGGCGCTTGTCGCCGCCAACGAGGGCTACGCCATGCCCTATGGCAGCGATCCGCTGTCGCAGCAGGTTGTGGAGCAGGTCCGAGAGGCCTTCGAGGCCCCCGAGGCCGTGGTGCTTTTGGCGGCCACCGGCACGGCTGCCAACGTGCTGCTGCTCTCGACGCTGGCCGAGCCTTACGAGACCATCTTTTGCTCGACCTGCGCCCATATCCACGAAGACGAGTGCAACGCGCCGGAGATGTTCTCTGGCGGCACCAAGCTGACCCTTGTGCCCCATGAGGCCGGAAAAATCAGCCCTGCTGACCTCGAAGCGGTGATCGCGAATGAGGGCACGCGGGGCGTGCATGGGCCCAAACGCGGGCCGGTTTCGCTGACGCAGGCCACCGAGAAGGGCGCGGTTTACACGCTTGAGGAAGTCGCCGCGCTCACGGGCGTGGCGCGCCGTTTTGGGCTGGCGACCCATATGGATGGCGCGCGCTTTGCCAATGCGGTGACTCACCTTGGATGCACGCCCGCGGAAGCGAGCTGGAAGGCGGGGGTGGATGCCCTGAGTTTCGGGGGCACCAAGAACGGGCTGCTGGGGGTTGAGGCGATGGTGCTTTTTGACCCGGCGAAGGGCGAAGAGCTTGAGTATCGCCGCAAGCGCGGGGCGCAGCTGTTTTCGAAGCACCGTTACCTGGCCGCGCAAATGAGCGCCTATCTGACCAATGACCTCTGGCTGGAAACGGCCAACACCGCCAATGCCGCCGCCGCTGCGCTGGCGCGTGGCATCGAGGCGGCGGGCGGGCGGCTTTTGGCGCCGCAGGAAAGCAACCTGATTTTTGCCGACCTGCCCCGCGCCGCCCACCAGCGGCTAAAGGCGGCGGGGGCGGAATACCACATTTACGTGGGCGAGTTGGACGGCGACGACCCGGATGAGATGCTCACGGCCCGGCTGGTGTGTGACTGGAGTGCGCGCGAGGCGGATATTGCCCGCTTCTGCGAGATTGCGGCGGGCTGATTGAGCCTGCGCACGGTTCGCGGGGGCGGCAGGCACAGAGCGCCTAGTTTGGCACCCCGTGGAGCATTTTGGTGAACTCAAGCTCCTCGACCCGCCCGGTCAGCCTTGCACGGTAGACCGGGATGCTCTCGGTCACGCGCATGACGTAGTTGCGGGTTTCGCGGAACGGGATCATCTCGATCCAATCCACCACATCGACGCCGGGATAGCGCGGATCGCCCCTGTCGCTGACCCAGTTGACCGCGCGGCCCGGGCCGGCGTTATAGCCGACCGACACCAGCACCGGCGCGTTGCCGAAGATGTCGATGAGGCCCGCAAGATAGGCGGTGCCGAGTTGGGCGTTATAGACGGGGTCTTCTGTCAGCTTGCCGATGTCGTAGCGCACCTTCAGTTCACCGGCCATGTCCTTGGCGGTGCCCGGCATGAGTTGCATCAGCCCGCGCGCCCCGGCGGGGCTGATCACCACCGGATCAAACTCGCTTTCGCGGCGGGCGATGGACAGGGCCAGCTCATCGGGCACCGGCCACTCGGTTTTGGCCATCTCATGCAGCGGGTAATAGGCCGCCGGGATCATGATGCCGTTGCGGGCGACCTTCTTGGCGATCTTCAGCGCCAGATGCACCTCGCCGCGCTCGATCATCAGGGCGCCAAGGCTGCCGGCCTCGGGACGTTCCAGCGTGCTGGCGAGGTGGGTCAGGAAGCGTTCGGCCTGATTGGCCTCGCCCTCTTCGATCATCCGCAGGCCGACGGCGAGCACATCGGAGCCAGCAAAGCTGGTATCTGCGAGGGGGGGAAAGGCTTCACGACCCGTGAGGGTGACATCCATCGGCAGCCCTGCGGCCTCGGCGGCGAGCAGGCCGTAGTAGCTGGTTTGGTATTGAGCGCCATAGGCATAGGCATCGCGGGCCTTTTCGGCATCGCCCAGATCGGTATAGGCGCGGCCCAGCCAATAGCCCGCCCGGCCAAGGCTGATCGGCGTTTCCACCGCCTCGCCGAACCGCTCGAAGTGCCAGAGGGCCAGTTCGGGATCCTTGAGGAACCGCAGGGCGATGAAGCCCGAAAGCCACTCCAGATCGGCATAGTCGGACCCATCGGCCAGAAAATGCCGCGAAGCCAGCGCGTAGGCCTCCGCCACCTCGCCTTCGCGCAGCTTGGTGCGCGCGTAGATGCGGCGGTAGTTGGACCATAGCTCGGCCCGGCCCAGCGCCTCGGCAGAGCTGGAGCGCTCTACCATCAGCTCTTCCGCCCCCTCGTGCAGCCCCTTGCGGACGCGCCAGTTGTAACGCTCCCAGACAAGCCCGGCGTTATCCTGCAGCGCCTCCGGCACCGCCTCGATCTTGGCATCCACGCCCGCCGCCCGGGCACGCAGCGCCATGCGGGCCTCGGCGAGTTTTTGCCAATCTTCGCCCACGCGCCCCATCTGGCGCAGCGCGGCTGTGCGGCTGTCACGCCAAAGCAGGTCATCAAGGCGGGCTTCGTGGTGGGGCGCGAGAATCTCTTCGTATTGCGAGAGCAGCGCGCGCTCGACATCGGCGTTCAGCGTGCGGGTGCGCCAAGCCAGAACTGCCAGCGCGGCGGCGTCCCCATCTTCGCCGCGGGCATGGTGCGCCTCGACAAGGCGTAGCACGCCCATAGCGGTTTCGGGGATCTTGTCTCCGAAGTAGGTGACGACCTTTTCGGGATCTTCGCCGCGCCCGATCGAGGCTTCTCCGCGGTCATGGATATACTGGGGCGAGGGCCAGTCGGAATGGTCGCGCAGGAACGCGATATATTCGTCAAACTCGCCACCGCCGCCGCGCAGCTTGGCCCATTGCACGTAGCGCTCCATCACCGGGCTATCGCGCTTGGCGGAGAACAGCGCCTGCCCCCAATCGCCACGCTCCAGCGCCCGCATCATCTTGGTGAAATCGCTGGCCTGTTTGGGCCGGGAGGGCGGCGGCTTTGCGGCGAGGGCGACACCTTCGAGCGCGGGGGCGCGGGGCAGTGGGCCAAGTTCGGCGTCGGGTGCCTCGCCTTCGTCGCCCTCCTCGGACTCCAGCGACGCCTCCTGCACCGTCTCCGGGCCAGGTTCAGCCCCAGCCTCTGCCGACGACTCGGTGGCCTGCGCCAAGGCAGGCGAAAAGGCCACGAGCCAAGCGGTGGTGAGAAGCGACAGGACAAGACGAGGCATGGCTCGGGCGGGCTCCGGAGCAGGCGGGACGGTTTGGGAGAGTGTAGCGCTTCATGGTTAATGAACAATACAACAACTTGGCATTGCCGCGTGGTGGCTCTATAGCTCCGCCCGGATGGGGATTTGGCCGCAAAAAGAGGAGGGCTCTCACATGTTCCGGGGATCAATTCCAGCGCTGGTGACGCCCTTCAAACACGGCGAGCTTGATCTTGAGAGCTTTGAAGCGCTCATCGAGTGGCACATTGCCGAGGGCTCAAGCGGATTTGTGCCGGTCGGCACCACCGGCGAAAGCCCGACGCTGACCCATGCCGAACATGATGCGGTTGTGGCCGCCTGTGTGAAGGCCGCCGCGGGCCGGGTGCCGGTGATTGCGGGCGCAGGCTCCAACTCAACCCGCGAGACGGTGCGCCTCGTCGAGGCCGCGAAGGACGCCGGGGCCGATGCTGCGCTTGTCGTCACGCCTTACTACAACAAGCCCACGCAAGCGGGGCTGATCGCGCATTTCGAGGCCGCCGCCGAAGTTGGCCTGCCGATCATCATATACAACATTCCGCCGCGCTCGGTGGTCGACATGCTGCCGGGCACCATGGCCGAGCTGGCGAAGAACCCCAACATCATCGGGGTGAAGGACGCCACCGCCGACCTTGCCCGCGTGGCGATCACCCGCGAGATGTGTGGCCCGGAGTTCATCCAGCTTTCGGGCGAAGACCCGACGGCGGTGGGCTACAACGCGATGGGCGGCGTGGGCTGCATCAGCGTGACGGCCAATGTGGCCCCGCGCCTGTGCGCCGAGATGCAGGCGGCCACTTTGGCGGGCGATTACGCCAAGGCGCTGGAGTATCAGGACAAGCTGATTCCGCTGCACCGCGCGATCTTTGCCGAGCCGGGCTTGTGCGGCGCGAAATACGGCCTTTCGGTGCTGGGCAAATGCGCCGATGACGTGCGCCGCCCGCATGTGCAGGTGTCGGACTTCGTGAAGGGCCAGATCGAAGACGCGATGCGCTTCGCCGGCCTTATCAACTGATGAAACCGCCCCGCGAGGGCGAGGTGCGGCTGGAGTATGATCCGGCAGAGCGCGTTGACGCGGGGCTTCATTTTATCGGCGTGATCCGCTCGGATTGGCGCGAGGGCAAGGCCCCGAAGAACCTGCGGCTTTCGCGCGCGCAGGGCGGCGGATCGGCGCGGGTAGAACTGCATGAGCAATTCGTCCCCGCGCTGGAGGGGCTAAAGCCGGGCGACTGGGTGATGCTGCTTTACTGGACGGGCGAGGCGCGGCGAGACCTGCTGGTACAGACCCCGCGCCACGCAGACGGGCCGCGCGGCACCTTTTCGCTCCGCTCGCCGGCCCGCCCCAACCCGGTGGCCCTTGGCTGCGTGCGGATTGAGGCAATCGAGGGCCGCACGCTGCATATCGACGCCACGGATGCCTTTGACGGGACGCCGGTGGTGGATATCAAACCGTGGATCGAGACGGTGGACAGCCCTGCGTAGGTCGAACCTTGTCTCGACTACCCTTTCCCCGGCCCCGCTCAGCCCCTATATCCCCTCTTCATGGCCAAGAAAGATGACAACCCCAACTACAAGGTGATCGCCGAGAACCGGAAGGCGCGGCACGACTATGCGATCGAGGATGATCTCGAGGTCGGCATCATGTTGGAAGGCTCGGAGGTGAAGTCGCTCCGCCAGAACACAAGCCAGATCAACGAGAGCTATGCCGCTGTCGAGGATGGGGAGCTGTGGCTGGTGAACGGCTATATCGCGCCCTACGCACAGGCCAAGACCTTTGGCCATGAGGAGCGGCGGCGCCGGAAGCTGCTGGTGTCGAAGAAGGAGCTGGCGCGGCTGTGGAACGACACCCAGCGCAAGGGCATGACGCTGGTGCCGCTCGTGCTTTACTTCAACCACCGCGGCATCGCGAAGATGAAGATCGGCATCGCCAAGGGCAAGAAGAACGCCGACAAGCGCCAGACCGAGGCCAAGCGCGACTGGAACCGCCAGAAACAGCGGCTGCTCAAGCAGAACGGGTGAGGCAGCGGCTCGTCGGGTCTTGCCTTATGGCTCGACATCTCCTCGCCCACCCCTTGCGGCGCACCCTTGCCAGCCCGCCCCCATGGCGCTAACCCTCGCCTGCGATGCGAGAGGGGAGCGACCCATGGCCGACGATCCGAAGACGCTGGTTTCTACCGACTGGCTTGCCAAGCACCTGAAAGACCCGGACCTGCGGTTGCTGGATGCTTCATGGTATCTGCCCGCGATGAACCGCGATGCGCGGGCCGAGTACGACAAGGCGCATATTCCCGGCGCACGGTTCTTCGACATTGACGAAATTTCCGACGCCCGCTCGGACCTGCCCCATATGGCGCCGCCGGTTGAAAAGTTCATGTCCCGGATGCGGGCGATGGGCGTGGGCGACGGTCATCAGGTGGTTGTTTATGACGGGGCGGGGCTGTTTTCGGCGGCGCGCGTCTGGTGGCTGTTCAAGCTAATGGGCAAGAAGGATGTGGCGGTGCTGGACGGCGGCTTGCCCAAGTGGCTGGCCGAGGAGCGCCCGGTGGAAGACATGCCGCCGATCGTGCGCGACCGGCATATGACCGTGCAGCGGCAGGCCGATATGGTGAAGGATGTGACCCAGGTTGCAGCCGCTTCCAAGCTGGGCGACTGGCAGATCGTCGATGCCCGCGCGCCCGAGCGCTTTGCCGGTGCCGCGCCGGAGCCGCGCGAGGGGCTGCGGGCGGGGCATATCCCCGGCTCCAAGAACCTGCCCTTCGGCAACTTGCTGAAGTCAGATGGCACCATGAAGCAGGGGCAGGCGCTGCGCGATGCCTTTGAGGATGCGGGGGTGGATCTTGCCAAGCCCGTCATCACCTCCTGCGGCTCGGGTGTGACGGCTGCGGTACTTTCACTCGGGCTGGAGGTGCTGGGCCACCCGCGCCACGCGCTATACGATGGCAGCTGGTCCGAGTGGGGCCTTTACGACGATCTGGCGATTGAAACCGGGCGGTGAGTGGTGGGCGGATCGCCCGACCCAAGACCTGCGATGCCCCTTGCCGAACCCCGCGACCTGAGCCAGTTTCGCGCAACCATGTCCGGAGACTGCCATGCTTGAAGCCATCCCGCCCCGCGAGGAAGACAAGATTCTGCGCCTGATGAAGCTCTTCGCGGAGGATCCGCGGATGGGCAAGATCGACCTCGGCGTTGGCGTTTACCACGATGCCGAGGGGCGCACGCCGATCTTTGGTGCGGTGAAGGCCGCTGAGCAGCGGCTTGTCGAGCAGCAGGAGAGCAAGGGCTACGTGGGGCTGGCGGGCGACCCGGCGTTTCACCGCGCGATGGCCGGGCTGGTGCTGGGCGCTTTGGCCGAGACCCTGCCCTATGCGGCCTGCGGCACGCCGGGGGGCACCGGCGCGGTGCGGCAGGGGTTTGAGCTGATGAAGCTGGCGGGCAATCCGCAGCGGCGCATCTGGCTGCCTGATCCGAGCTGGATCAACCATGGTTCCATTCTTGATACGCTGGGCATCCCGCGCGCCGAATACCGCTATTATGACGCGGCCACCGGGGGCATCGACCGGGACGGGATGCTGGAAGACCTTGGCCGCGCCGCGCCGGGCGATGTGGTGCTGCTGCATGGGTGCTGCCACAACCCGACTGGCGCGGACCTCAGCCTGCAAGATTGGGCCGAACTGACCCGGCTGCTTGCCGCGCGGGGCCTTACCCCCTTTGTCGACCTCGCCTATCAGGGCTTCGGCGATGGGCTGGAGGCCGATGTGGCCGGGCTGCGCGACATGGTGGCGGCGCTGCCGGAGACCATCATCACCGTCTCCGCCTCCAAGAACTTCGGGCTTTACCGGGAGCGGGTGGGGTGCGTGATCGCCCCTTGCGCCGATCCGAAGGCCCGTGACATGACCCATGCGGCGCTGGCTTGGCTGAATCGGCAGAACTATGCCTTTCCGCCCGACCACGGGGCGCGGGTGGTGACGGAGATCCTGACCGATCCGGGCCTGCGGACCGATTGGCAGGGCGAGCTTGACGGGATGCGCGAGCGGATGAAGACCAACCGCACCGCGCTGGCCGCAGAGCTGCGCCGCCTGACCGGCTCGGACCGCTTTGGCTTTTTGCAGGCGCATAAGGGGATGTTTACCCAGCTGGGGCTGACCCCCGCGCAGGT
The DNA here is from genome assembly GCF_006351965.1 of Oceanicola sp. D3. Lineage (NCBI taxonomy): Bacteria > Pseudomonadati > Pseudomonadota > Alphaproteobacteria > Rhodobacterales > Roseobacteraceae > Oceanicola > Oceanicola sp. D3. Next base: position 736,583 of record NZ_CP040932.1, on the reverse strand, counting down.
GATGGCGCTGCGCGAGGCGCATGGGCTTTACATGGTGGAGGACAGCCGGATCAACCTTGCGGGGCTGACCGATGCCACCATCCCCCCGGCGGCCGAAGCGATTGCTGCGGTGCTGTGATGCAGAGGGCGGGGCGTGCCCCGCCGTTGCAGGCGCATCAAGGCATGACGGCGGGGATCAGCCGAGCACGACCGGCAGGTTGAGCGGGCCACGGAAGCCCCAGCCGCTCCAGACCACATCTTCTGGCTCGGCCAGCCGGATGTTGGGGTATTTCTCGAAGATCATTGGCAGCATCACCTGCCCCACGGCCCGGCGGGCGACGTGGGTGCCTTGGCAAAAGTGCGGGCCGTTGCCGAAGCTCTGGTGCGGGTTGCTCTTGCGGTAGACGTTGAACAGGTGGCCATCCTCAAACACCTCCTCATCCCAATTGGCGGAGGCTTGCAGGGTCATCACCGTGGAGTGCTTGGGAATGTGGTAGCCACGGATCTCGGTGTCTTCCAGCACGTAGCGGCCCGACACGGAGATGGGCGCGACCCAGCGCACGCCTTCCTCGAAAGCTTTCACCCAGTCACCGCCTGCCTTCACCTGCTCCAACTGGTCGGGGTTGGTCAGCAGGCCGTAGAGGATGGTGCAGAGTGCGTCGCGCGGCTCGTTGATGCCGCCACCGATGGCGATTTTGATGTTGGCGTGAATCTGGCTGAGCGGGATCGGGTTTTCGGCGTTCAGCATGACCGAAAATGCGGAATTGTTGGGGTGCTCGCGGTGGCGGGCTTCGATTTGGGTGAAGAGCGCGTCCATCTCGTCGTTGGCGGCTTCGGAGCGGGCGAAGATCTCTTCGTTCTCGCCAAAGTTGCCGGCACCGTCGATCAGCGCTTGTGACCAGCGGATCATTTCGGCGTCGCTGGCCTCCTCCAGCCCGAGCAGCACCGCAAGGCCACGGGCAGCGTAGGGTGCGGCGAGCATTGGGAACAGGTCGACCACCTCGCCTTTTGGCAGACGGTCCAGATACTCCTCAGCGACCTTCTGGTAGCGCGGCACCCAATCCTGGGTGATGACCTTGGGGCTGAATGCGCCCTGCATCGCGCCACGCTCGCATTTGTGCTCTTCGCCGTCCTTGCGCATCAGCGTGTGAGCCCGGAAGGCGCGGTGCATCGGGGTGATCGGATCGTTGGAGGAGAAGATCTGCGGGTTGTCCTTCACGTATTTCGTGTCGGCCCATTTGGAGAGGAGGATGCGGTTCATCCCCGGCACGCGCACCACTGGCATGTCGCGGCGCAGGCGGGCGTAGATGGGATAGGGATCGCGGGTGAGCGCCTCGAGGTTGATGCTTTCGTCCACCGGCACCGGCTTGCCGCCTGCCTGCACTTCGGTTGCTGTATCGCTCATGCTTTCCTCCCCTGCCGGGCGGCCCCTCCGACTCGCCCATTGGCCAAACTGTATACCGTTTGCGCGATAATGCCAATATGGGAGCGCAGATGCTTGGATATTGCCGCCAAACAGTATACAGATAGAGCAGAAGGACGGAGGATGCATGGCGGACGGCGGGAAGCTCAGGAACATCGACCACGCGGTGCGCACCCTGCGGGACCGCATCCTTTCTGGCGGGCTACCCAAGGGCGCGCATCTGTCTGAAACGGCGGCGGCAGAGATGCTGGGCCTTTCGCGCACGCCAACGCGGGAGGCGCTAGCGCAGCTTGTAGAGGAAGGCTTGCTGGAGCGCGGGGCCTCGGGGCGCTGCGCGGTGCGCGCGCTGACGCGCGATGACGTGGCCGACGCCATCGAGTTGCGCGGCGTGCTTGAGGGCATGGTGCTGCGGCTGGCGGCCGAGCGCGGGCCGGATGCGGCGGCGCTCGCAGAGGCCGAGGCCCGCGCGGAGGAGATTGAGGCGGTGATCCACGCCGGGGCGCAGGCGTTGGATTTTGAGCGCTATGCCGAGCTGAACGCCGCCTTCCACGCGGCCCTTGCCCGGCTGGCCGCCTCTCCGCTGCTGGAGCGGGAATTGCTGCGCGCCCACCGGCTGCCACTGGCCTCGCCCTCGGCCTTTCTGGGCAGTCAGGCGGCGCAGCTGGAATTTCGGCGCTCGCTGATTCTTGCGCAAAGCCAGCACCGCGCCATGCTGGCCGCCGTCACCGCCCGTGAAGGCAGCCGAGCCGAGGCGCTGGGGCGCGAACATGCCCGGCTGGCACGGCAGAACTTTGACGCCGCCCTGCGGCTCGGGCCTGAAGGCGGGGTTGGCGAGATTCCGGGGCTGGCGCTGGTTTCTGCGCCGACCTGACGGCGAAGAATATACTTACAAAATGACGTATCCCTGCCGTTTTTTGGCCTTCTTTACCGAGCATCAATGCAACATCAAAACTGTGGGTAGGGGCCCGAATGCAGTTAAAGGAGGCTCCGATGCTGCGTACAACCGTGACTTTCGCCGCCCTCGCAGCGGCGCTTTCCGCCGGTGCCGCCACGGCGGCCACCCACGAGGTCAATATCTTCGACAACGACCTGATGCCGCCCGTTGTGCTCGCCGAACCCGGCGATACCGTGCGCTTCAACAACGACGATCAGGGCAACCATGTTGTCTGGTCGACCGACATGTCCTGGTCCACCGGTGAGATCCCGGCTGGCGTGGCGGTGGAGTTTGTCGTGACCGACACGATGTCTCTCGAATACACGCTCGATGAGTCCTACTTCATCGACTACAGCCTGGAAGACGGCGGCGATGACCCGTTTGACGGTGTTATCGAAGAAGGGATCGACATTTCGGACACCAACGCCAATGGCGAGTTGGATGAAGGCGAGATTTACTTTGAAAGCGCTTCCAACAACGGCAACAACGGCAACAACTGACCGGGCTGAGTTAGCTGATGCAGGGCCGCCTTCTGAAAAGGAGCGCGGCCCTTTTGCTGTTTCATGGCGCGATCTTCAGGGCGCGATCGGCTCGATGAGGCTTTCGCCTGAAGCGCGGTTGGAATTGACGGCCCTGTCCACCCGCCACATGCGCAGCGCACCTTCGGGCGGTGGCTGCATGAGCGGCGCCGCGCCCTTGCCCGCCTCGCCCAGCCACAGTGCCCAGTCATCCGGCTCCAGAATGACCGGCGTGCGGTGGTGGATCTCGGCCATTTCATGGGTGGCAGCGGTGGTGACGATGGCGCAGGTTGGCCCATCCACCTTGTCTTCACCCTCGCGGGACCACTCCTGCCAGATGGCTGCGAAGGCCATTGGGGCACCGTCGGCGCGGGTGATGTACCACGGCAGGCGGTTGCCTTCGGCGTCCTTTGTCCATTCATAGAAGCCGCTGGCCGGGACGATGCAGCGGCGCTCGCGGCAGGCGGCGCGGAAGGCGGGCTTTTCGGCCACGGTTTCGGCGCGGGCGTTGATGAGCAGGGGGCCGTCGGTGGGGGTTTTGTACCAATGGGGGATGAGGCCCCAGCGCATGGGACGCAGCCGCCGCGCGCCCTCGGCGCTGGTGAGGGTGGCGATCTGGGTGGTGGGGCAGACGTTGTAGCGCGGCACCTCGGGCAGATCGTTGGAGGGCAGCGCGCCGAAGAGCTGGGCCATGGCGTCATCGGGCAGGGTGATGGCGAAGCGGCCGCACATGGGGGCTAACCGCGCTTGCGGGCGAGTTCGATCTTGGCCTCGGTCATCGACATTTCGCGGACGATCTCGGCCCGGCGCGTTCTGTCACCGGTTTCGCGCAGCTCCTCGCGCAGCCTTGCCAGCTCGCGGGAGAGCGATACGAACTCGGGCACCGCGCCATTGTCTTTGAGGATGCGATGCATCACCGCGTTTTCCGGATCATCGCAGGGGGGCAGCGGCTTGCCTGCGCCCGGCAGGTTATCAAACTGCCCGTCCGCCTCGGCGGCGCGGATCTTGGCGGTGATGAGATCTATCAGCGGGTGGTCCATGCGCCCAATCTAGCCTTTTGCGCCCGCGGCGAAAGCCCCCGGCTTGCAGCCGCCCCTCGGCCAAGGCTATCTGCGGCGAAACTGCCAAACAGGACGCGCCGCCATGCCCTACGCCCTTCACATCGGCCCCAACATTCGCAAGTCGCCCTATTTCGAGGCCACTGTAGCTGACGGGGTGCAGGGCTTTTCGGTTTACAACCACATGTTCATCCCGGGCCACTTTGGCGACCCGGAGGGCGAGTATGACAGGCTGCTGAACGGGGTGGCGATGTGGGATGTGGCTGCGCAGCGGCAGGTGGAGCTGACCGGCCCCGACGCCGCCCGCCTTGCCCAGCGCCTCACCCCGCGCAACCTTGATGGCCTAAAGGTGGGGCGGGGGCGCTACGTGCCGATCTGTGACCATGATGGCTGGCTCATCAACGACCCGGTGCTGCTGAAACTGGCGGAAGATCACTTTTGGCTCTCCGTGGCGGATAGCGACATTCACCTTTGGGCGATGGCGGTGGCCCGCGAGGGCGGCATGGATGTGCAGGTGCGCGAGCCGGATGTGTCGCCGCTGGCGATACAGGGGCCGAAGGCGATGGATGTGGCCGAGGCGCTGCTGGGCGGCTGGGTGCGTGAGCTGCCCTTCTTCGGCTTCCGCGAGGTGGAGCTGGAGGGCATCCCCCTCGTGGTGGCGCGCTCCGGCTGGTCCAAGCAGGGCGGGGTGGAGCTTTACTTGCGGGATGGCAGCAAGGGCGGCGATTTGTGGCAACGGGTGAAGGCGGCGGGCCAGCCCTTCGGGATCGGGCCGGGCGCGCCGAATGACATTGAGCGGCTGGAGAGCGGCCTGATCTCTTATGGCGCGGACATGCGGCGCCAGTGCCTGCCCGCCAACCCGTTTGAGATAGGCTTTGGCGCGATGGTGAACCTTGAGGCGGGCCATGACTTTATTGGCCGCGCCGCGCTGGAACGGATCAAGGCCGAGGGTTGGACGCGGGAGCGGCGCGTGCTGGAGGTTGAGGGCGACCCTGTGGAGGGCAATGCCCACCCCCTGCCCTTGCGGCTTGAGGGCGCAGAGGTTGGCACGCTCTTCGAGATGGCCCATTCGCGTCGGCTCGGGGTGAACATCGCGCACGGCATGGTGCCTCGCGATCTGGCGGAGGACGCGGCGCTTTGGGTTGATCTGCCGGGTGGACCGCGCCGCGTGGCGCCGCACGCCGACACTGATTGAGCGGCCTTGTCGCCACGCGCGCGCACCCAGCGCGGCGGGCCCTGAGCCTCACATCCGGTGCGCCAGCGCCTTCTCGCGCCGCTTTAGGGCCCAATCGGGCCAGTGCTCGGAACGCCGGTAGAAGGCGGGCATAGCGGGCACGCCCTTGGGGAGAACCACCCAGGGCAGCTTGGTTTCGGTGAAAATGTGAATGTCTGGCGGCAGCTGCGCGGCGTCTTCCAGCGTGCCGACCCGGACGAAAGACATCAGCTCGCCCGCGCCAGCGTAATGGCTCCAGAGCGCCACCTTGCAGCGCGGACAGCGGTGGATGATTTGGCCCTTGCCGCTGGCCGAGGGGGTGACGACCTGCTCAGGCGTTCCGTGATGCAGCTCGATACAGGCCGTTTCGATCAGGGCGTTAAGCACGAAGGCGGAGCCGGTTTCGCGCTGGCACCATGTGCAGTGGCAGCAATGGGTGAACAGCGGCCTGTCGGTCAGGCGATAGCGGACCTTTCCGCAGGTGCAGCGTCCTTCCATGTCTCACGGCTCCGAATTGCCCTAGTTTCGTTGCGAATGAGCGTCAGTAACGGGCCAAAGTCAACAGGTTGACGTTACGTCTTGCATTGGGCCCGGCGGAGGCTCAGGCTGCAGGCGAGTTTGACAGAGTGAATGGTTCAGGTCTTGTTTTATTATGTTCTCGGGGCACCGAGCCTATGCACCGTGTTGTTCATCTTCCTGCGCCGGAAACGCCGCCACGCGCGACGACCTCACTTGCCTTCATCTGCCGCAACCGTCCCCTGCCGCTGGGCCGCCGAAGGGCCCGGGGCGCTTCGATGCCAGTCCTGCGGGGCGCTCTCGCGAACCCATGGGCGGGGCGGATCGGCCCGCTGCACCGCCGGGCTGACCGCATCGCGCTGACCCTGTGCTGACGGGTCATTGCCTCTGCGGGGCCGCCGGGTGGCGGCTGGAGGCCCGGCCCGAGGCGGCGACGGCCTGCAACTGCACCGCCTGCCGCCGCTACGGCGTGCTTTGGGCCTATGGCTGGGAGGACAACGGGCTTTCGACCTCGGGCGACACCCGGGCATGGCACCGGCCCGAGGCGGCCAGCATGAGCTTCAACCATTGCCCCGCCTGCGGCTGCCTCCTGTTCGGCCGCGCCTTTGCGCCCCGCGCGGACGGGCGCATCCGGATGGCGGTGAACCTGCGGCTGGCCGACGTTCCGGCAGAGGTGGCGGATGTCCCGATCCGCAAGTTCGACGGGTTGGGCAAGTTCGCCCCGGTGCCCGGCGATGCGCGCTGTGTGGCCGACCTGTGGTGGTAGTCGCCTGACTTGCCGCGCGCCGGGCAATCTGCAAATCTTGCGCCCCGACCCCACCAACCGGAGCCAGCCTGAACGTGCCCGTTCTTCTCACAGCCCTTGCCGTCATCGGCCTCTTCGTCTGGTGGAACTGGGGCCGCGCCCGCGCGCGGAGCGAGCTTTCATCGAGGCTCGATCCGCTGGCAAACAAGGTGCTGCGCCGCCGCAAGTGCCGCTGGCGGCCCACCGGCGGTTCGGGCGCACTGAAGGAGTTTCGGTGCGAGAGCTGCGGGGTTACCGCCTATTCGCAGCGCAGCGCGGGTCCGGCGGAATGCAAGCGCAACCTGCGCAGCTCTCTCTGAGCCGAAGCCACGAAAAAGGGCGCCCCGAAGAGCGCCCTTTGCCGGGTCTGAACAGCCTTACTTCTGGGTGATGCGCCCGTCGGTATAGGGCGTGTAAGGCGCGTTTGCGGCGATGAACTCGGCGGTCACATCGGCAAGGTCGGGCCCGAAGTCATAGGCGTTTTCGGCATCCACGAACATGGCGTAGCCGTCCCCGCCGTTGCGGACGTAGTTGTTGGAGACGAGGCCATAGGTCTTTTCCATGTCCAGCGGCAGCCATTCTTCGCCGTCCTGCACCATCACGTCAGACACGCGCGAACCCGGCTCGGCGGCTCCGTCGAAGGTGAACTTGAGGCCAGCGACCTGCGGGAAGCGGCCAGCGCCCTCCTCCACCTGGCTCACGCCATTTTCGAGCGCCTCTTTCACCACGGCACCCGAGACCTGGAAGGTCGAGAGCGTGTTTTGGAAGGGCAGCACGGTAAGCACCTCGCCCATTGTCACTTCACCGGCGTCGATGGAGGCACGCAGGCCACCCGAGTTGGCGATGGCGATGGACACGCCCTGATCTTTCACACGGTCGAGCATGGCATCGGCCACGAGGTTGCCCATTGAGCATTCCATCGCGCGGCAGACATCACGGTTGCCCTCGATGGCTTCGGCGGCCTCGGCGACCACCTTGTTGCGGATTTCCTCCAGCGGCGCGGCGGCCTCGGTGATTCGGGCCTTGGTGGCCTCATCCTCGACCACTTCGCCGCTCATCACGATGGGCGCCCCAACGGCCTCGGTCACCATGCCTTCGTCATCGAAGGTCACGTTCAGCTCGCCAAGGAACTTGCCGTAGGCGTAGGCCTGCACGATCTGCACGCCGTTCACCACGGTCGGATAGGGGCCTTCGGCGTTGTCCATCTTGCCCAGCAGAGTGTTGGAGTGGCCGCCCACGATCACATCGACGCCGGTGGTGCCTTCGGCCACCTTCTGGTCGATCACGTAGCCGGAGTGCGACAGGACGATGATCTTGTTCACGCCCTCTTCGGTCAACTTGTCGACCTCGCCCTGCACGGCGTCGACCGGTGCGGTGAAGATCACGTTGGGGCCGGGGGAGGCCAGCTCATCGGTGTCTTGCGGGGTGAGGCCGATCAGGCCGATCTTTTCGCCGCCCTGCTCGATCACCGTGCTCTTCATGATCGCATCGGCCAGCAGCGGCTCGCCGCTGACATCGGCGTTGGACATCAGCACCGGGAACTCGACGGCGTCGATGAATCCGGCCAGCACCTCGGGGCCGTCGTCGAACTCGTGGTTGCCCACGGTCATCGCGGTGTAGCCCATCTGGTTCATCATCTCGGCGGCGAGCTTGCCCTTGTAGTAGGTGTAGAAGAGCGTGCCCTGAAACTGGTCGCCGCCATCGACGAGGATCCAGTTGTTGGAGCGGGCCTTGGCCTCCTGCATCGCGGTCATCAGGCGGGCGGAACCGCCGAAACATTCGCCGGCGTCATTGTCTTCAGCCGAGCAGGGGCCGTCATACTTGGAGATCGGCTCGAAACGGGCGTGAAAGTCGTTGGTGTGAAGAATCGTAAGGGAATACTCGGCACTGGCGGCCCCGGCGGATAGCGCCAGCGCGGCCACGGAGGAGAGGATCTTGGAGGACATTTTTATAAGCTCCCGGTTGGATTATTGCAGCGATGTTGGCCCCTTGCGCGTGCAGAGTCAAAGGGGCGCAACGCTACGTCAACGCCGCGGCAGGCGCGGCGGGCGATAGCAGGCGGCGGCCCGGCCCCTCCCCCGCCCACGCCACGCACCATCGGAACAATCGGCGCGGCTATTCCGTTGGCTCTGGAAGGAGGTGGCATGGACTGGTCGGAGATGTTGTTTCAGGGCTGGAGCGGGATCCTGCGCACGGTGATCGTCGGGGCGCTGGGCTACCTGTTTCTTGTCGTCGCGCTGCGCATCTCGGGCAAGCGCACGCTGGCCAAGCTCAACGCCTTTGATCTGGTCGTAACTGTGGCCTTCGGCTCCACGCTGGCCGCCATCCTGCTGAACGAAGACATCGCATTGGCCGAAGGCGCCACCGCGCTGACCCTGTTGATCGCCCTGCAATACGCCGTAACCAGCCTGTCGGTGCGCTCAAGCACCTTTGCCCGCGCGGTCCGCTCGGAGCCAAGCCTTTTGCTGCGCGATGGTGCGCCGCTGGAGCGGGCCATGCGGGCGGCGCGGGTGACACGTGAGGAGCTGGAAACGGTGGCTCGGCGCGAGGGGCATCGGGATCTTTCAGAGGTTGCGGCGGTGATCCTTGAGTCCGATGGATCCTTCTCGGTTATGGGCTCGGCTCGGCAAGACGGGGACCGTGCAAGAGAGGGGCGGGCGAAGGATGGGCTTACGGCATAGCGCCTGTTTACGGCCTCGCCGGGCCACGGCAGCAGGCTTGACCGTTCGGCGTGGCTGGGGCATGCCCGCTGCATGCTGATTTACAAGATCTTCCGCCGCCCCGAATGGGACGCCTTCCGCGACGCGGGCCTTACCGAGGGCGCGCCGGTGGATGTGGCCGACGGGTTCATCCATTTTTCGACCTCCGCGCAGGTGACAGAAACCGCCGCCAAGCATTTTGCCGAGGAGAGCGACCTTGTGCTGGTGGCCTTCGATCCCGATGCGCTCGGCGAGGCGCTGAAGTGGGAGCCCTCGCGGGGTGGAGCACTGTTTCCGCATCTTTACCGGCGGCTGGCGCTTTCGGAGGTGGTTTGGGACAAGTCGCTGCCACTGGGACAGGCGGGGCATATCTTTCCGGAAGGTATGCTGTGAGCCTGATCGAACAGGCCGCCCTCGCCGTGCTGCGCCGGGTTGACCCCGAGCGCGCGCATGGGCTGGCGCTGAAGGCGCTGCACACCCCGTTTGCCCCCCTGCCCGGCCCTGTCACATCACCGCGGCTGGCCACGGAGATTGCCGGGCTAGCGCTGCCCAACCCGGTGGGGCTTGCGGCGGGGTTTGACAAGAACGGCACCGCCATGGCGCCGCTCGCCCGCGCGGGCTTTGGCTTTATCGAACTCGGCGCCGTGACCCCGCGGGGCCAGCCCGGCAACCCCAAGCCCCGGCTCTTCCGGCTGCGCGAGGACCGGGCGGCCATCAACCGCTTCGGCTTCAACAACGAAGGCATGGAGGCGATGGCGCGGCGGCTTGAGGCACGGCCACAGGGCTTTCCCATCGGGCTGAACCTCGGGGCCAACAAGGACAGCGAGGACCGCGCGGCGGATTTTGCCACCGTCCTCACCCGCTGCGGCCCGATGCTCGATTTTGCCACTGTTAACGTGAGCAGCCCCAACACCGAGCGGCTGCGCGACCTGCAAGGCGCCGATGCCCTTACTGCGCTGCTGACCGGCGTGATGGCCGCCCGCGATGCGCTTGAGCGCCCGATCCCGGTGTTCCTCAAGATTGCGCCCGACCTCGACGCGCAGGAGATTGAAGACATCGCCCTTGTCGCCCGCAGCACCGGCGTCGATGCCATCATCGCCACCAACACCACGCTCGACCGCGACGGGCTGCAAAGCGCGCATGCGGGCGAAAAGGGCGGCCTCTCCGGTGCGCCGCTGTTCGAGAAATCCACCCGCGTTCTGGCGCAGCTCTCGCTTGCCACCGAGGGGCAGATTCCGCTGATTGGCGTTGGGGGCGTATCGTCGCCCGAGGAGGCCTTTGCCAAGATCACCGCCGGGGCCTCTGCGGTGCAGCTCTATACCGCGCTGGTGTATGGCGGCCTCAGCCTTGCCGCCCGTATCGCCCACGGCCTCGACGAGATCCTCGCCGCGCGCGGCTACACGCATATCTCGCAGGCCACAGGCACTGACAGAGAGGCATGGCTATGAGCAACCCCGTGATGTGGCACAACCCGCGCTGCTCCAAGTCGCGCGAAACGCTGAAGCTGCTGGAGGAGAAGGGCTACACCCCCGAGGTGCGGCTCTACCTCGACAATCCGCCAGACCCGGAAGAGCTGGAACGCGCTGCTGCCGAGTTGGGCCTTGGCCCGATGGAGATGATCCGCCGCAAGGAGGCCCCGGCCGAGGGGCTCTCTGATGACATGGCCCCCGGCATGCTCTTTGCCGCCATGGCCGCCGACCCGATCCTGATCGAGCGCCCGGTGGTCTTCTACAAGGGCCGCGCTGCGATTGGCCGCCCGCCGGAAAACGTGCTCAGCATCCTTGACTGACCTGTTGCATTTTCTTGCAGCAACCACTCACCCCGCAGCCTCCAGCTGCGCCACCCCGCCGCTCTAGCCCGCCGCGTCGCGCTCCAGCGCCGGGTAGCGCAGCCCCATGAAAAACCCCCGCGCCGCGAAGCTCACCAAGAGCGCTGCCCAGACCCCGTGGTTGCCGAGCCACGGCACCAGCGCGGCCAGCGCGGTGAGGTAGCAGAGCAGCGACCAGAACATGAGATCGCGCATGTCGCGGCTGCGGGTGGCGCCGATGTAGATGCCGTCGAACATCCATGAGGCGGCACCGACGAAGGGGGCCAGCACCATCCAGAACAGATGCGCCCGCGCCGCCTCGCGCACGCCGGGCGCGGTTGTCATCACGTCGATGATGAGCGGGCCGAAGCTGAGGAAGACAAGGCCCAGCGCCGCGCCCGTTCCAAAGCCCCAGAGGCTTGTAAGCACTGCGCTGCGCCGCACCGCCGCCGGGCTTTTGCGGCCATAGGCCTGCCCCACGAAGACCTCCGCCGAGAAGGCGAAGCCATCGAGCGCGTAGGAGGTGATGAAGAGAAACTGGAGGAGGATCTGGTTGGCGGCCAGCTTGATGTCGCCAAAGCGTGCGCCGAGGAAGAGGAAGGAGACGAAGATCACCTCCAGCATCAGGGTGCGCAGCAGGATGTTGGTGTTGACGTTGGCCATGTGCAGCAGGCGGGCCGGGTCGAAGATGAGGGCCTTGTTGCGCCAATACTCGCCCGCGAAGGCATCGCGGCAGAGCCAGAGCCCCAGCGCCGCGCCGGACCATTCGGCGATGAAGGTTGCCATCGCCACGCCGTTCACGCCCCAGTCGAAGCCGAGCACGAAGAGCAGGTCGAGCGCGATGTTGGTGAGGTTCATCCAGAGTTGGATCACCAGCACACCGCGGGTGCGCTCTTTTGCGATCAGCCAGCCGGTCAGCCCGAAGACGGCGATGGCCCCGGGTGCCGACCAGATGCGGATGGCCATGTAGCCCCGCGCTGCCGCCTCGACCTCGGGGCTGGCGGGCGACACTGCGAAGGCCCCGGCAAAGAGCAGCCACTGGGTTGCGATAAGTAGCGCCCCGCCGGTGCCCGCGATGAGCAGGGCGCGCACCAGTAGGGCCGACACCTCTGCCGCATCCCCTGCACCCTCGGCTTGGCTGGTCAGCCCCACAGTGCCCATCCGCAGGAAGCCGAAGAGCCAGTAGATCGAGGTGAGGATGATCGCGCCGATGCCTACCGCGCCAATCGGCACCGGGTCGCCAAGCTGGCCCACGACACCGGTATCCACCGCGCCGAGGATTGGCACGGTGGCGTTGGAGATCACGATGGGCACCGCAATGTGCAGGATGCGCCGGTGGGTTACGGGCTTTGCAGAGCCGCTGGCCTCAGCCGCCGGATGAGTCGTCATCTGGCTTTGGCTGCGGCATCAGGAAATGGCCGGTGGCTTGAGCAAAGGGGCGGTTTACGTTGTCTTGCCATGCCTCGACATGGACGGAGGCGTAGCGCCGCCCCGAGCGGTTGACGCGGGCGCGGGCGTAGGCATCGCGCGGCAGACCGGCACGCAGGTAATCCACCGAGAAGTCGATGGTTTTGGGCAGGCGCGTGCGCCCCTCGGCGACGAACTGTTCCGGGTCGAACGGCCCGCCTTCGATCTTGCTCCAGAGTTCCTGCCATGCCAGCTGCACCACAGCGGCGACCTCCAGAAAGCCTGCCGTCGCCCCGCCGTGGAGCGCGGGCAGCATCGGGTTGCCGATCAGCTTGGGGTCATAGGGCAACACGGCTGTTAGCTCATCGCCGCGCCGGTCGAACCGGATGCCGAGGAACTGCACGAAGTTGATGCCGCGCACCAATGTGTTCAGCGCCGTGTCGCGCCGCTCCTTGATGACCTGCACGGGTTCTGGCGTTTTCATTGGCCCAGCTCCTTTTGACGGTTTGCCAGCGCCTGCATTGCCGCCTGCATTTCCTCGGCCGTGCGCGGTGCGCGCATGTGGCCATAGGTAAAGGCCCCAGCCGCCGTGGCGACCGGCTTGCTCTCATCTTCGTCCCATGCAGTTGTGCGCACAAACACCACCGTGCGGGTGATGTGGTAGCACTCTGCCGAAGCACGCACGCGCTGGCCCGGCGTGGCCGCGCGCATGTAGTCGATCCGCAGATCGAGCGTTGCCGTGCCCAGCCCCTTGGGCAATGTCATCACCGCCGTGCCGCTTGTGGTATCCATCAGCGCCGAGATCGCGCCGCCGTGCAGCACCTCGCCATCGCCGGCAAGCGCCTCGGCGTAGGGCATGGAAATGCTCACCCGCCCTTCTGCAACCTCATCGGCCCGCATGCCGAGCGCCTTCGAATAGGGCAAGGCGTCAATGAATGACTGCACCCAGTCCACGCTGAAATCGCTCATCGGGATCCTTCCTATACTCTTGGTCAGCTCACTATCCTTCTGGGCAGGGCCGCCCGCAACCCTGCATGATTGATAAGCGGCTGCCGCTGTTTTAGGCTGGCGACGATTTGGTATATCTAGCCAGGGAGCCATCGCCCATGGCCGAGGCAAAGAGCGAACAGCGGTTAAGTTTTAAGGAAATGTGCGCGCGTTTCGATGTAACGCCGCGCACCCTGCGTTATTATGAGTACATCGAACTCCTGCACCCCGAGAAACAGGGGCGCTCGCGCTTTTATGGCAGCCGCGAGGTGGCGCGGATGACGCTGATCCTGCGTGGCCGTCGCTTTGGCTTTTCGCTGGAGGACATCCGGCAGTGGCTGGAGATGTATGAAAGCGACGGCAGCCGCCCGCAGCTTGAGACCTGGATCGAGCGCGCAGACCGGCAGTTGGAAGAGCTGGAGCGGCAACGCGCGGATCTTGACTCGGCAATCTCTGAACTCCGCCAATTGCGCGATGAGACGGAGGCCTCACTCTCCTAGGAGGAGAAGTGATCGGGCCCTGCAACGGCCATCCGAATTATAATGATAAATTAACCTCAAACCGATTTGGGGTGATTTCAAAGCGGTTTGGCGGCGAAAAATATTGCGCGTGACCCTAGGTCAGCTTTCCAGATATTTTACCAAGCGGTAAATGACGTAGCGTTCCAACTGCGCCTGCGCTCGCGATGCTTGTATGGTCGCCCCGAACTAATCATGTCCGGTTTCGTTCAGGAAGAGACACGCCTTAGGGGCTAAACGAGGACATGACATGACGGAGAAATTTTTGACGATCCGCGAGATGTGTGACGCTTACGACGTAACAGCACGCACCCTGCGGTTTTATGAGGCCAAGGAGCTTTTGTTTCCGGTGCGCGAAGGGCAGAAACGCCTGTTCACCAAACGCGACCGGGCACGACTGAAGCTTATTCTGCGCGGCAAGCGCTTTGGGTTTTCGCTCGAAGACATGCGCCAGTTGCTTGACCTCTATGACATGGAAAATGGCGAGCACCGGCAGCTTGAGACCTCGGTGCAGATGGCCGAGCAGCGTGTGGCGGAAATGGAAGCCCAGCGCGACGAGCTCGCAGTGGCCATCACCGAGCTGAACGCCCAGATCGACTGGGGCCGCAACGCGCTCGCCGGGAATGATGTGAAGCAAGCGGCCGAGTAAACGGCGCCGCAAGGGAGGAAACCGATGCCCACTTACACCGCCCCCACGAAGGACATGCAGTATATTTTGCATGACGTGCTCAAGGTCACCGAAACCGGGATTCCCGGCTATGACGAGCTTGAGGCGGATTTTACCGGCGCGGTGCTGGAAGAGGCGGGCAAGCTGGCGAGCGAAGTGCTGGCGCCGCTCAACCCTGTTGGGGACGTGCAGGGCTGTGTGCTGGAGAACGGCGTAGTGCGCACGCCAGAGGGCTTCAAGGCGGCCTTCGAGAAGGTGAAAGAGGGCGGCTGGACCGGCCTCGACCTGCCAGAGGAGTTTGGCGGGCAGGCCATGCCCTATCTAATGGGCACGGCGGTGGGCGAAATGTTCTCGGCCGCCAACCAGAGCTTCACCATGTATCAGGGCCTCACGCATGGGGCGGCTTCGGCCATTCTGGCCCATGGCACCGATGCGCAGAAGGCCAAGTGGCTGCCCAAGATGGTGAGCTGCGAGTGGACCGGCACGATGAACCTCACCGAGCCGCATTGCGGCACCGACCTTGGCCTGCTGCGCACCAAGGCCGAACCGCAGGGTGACGGCAGCTACAAGATCAGCGGCCAGAAGATCTTCATCTCTGCCGGTGAGCACGACATGGCCGAGAACATCGTCCACCTGGTGCTGGCCAAGATCCCCGGCGGCCCCGAGGGGGTGAAGGGCATCTCGCTCTTCATCGTCCCGAAGTTCCTCGTCGATGACGAGGGCAACATGGGCGCGCGCAACGGCGTGAGCTGCGGCAAGCTCGAAGAGAAGATGGGCATCCACGGCAACGCCACCTGCGTGATGAACTACGACGAGGCGGAGGGCTACCTGCTCGGCACCGAGCACAAGGGCATGCGCGCGATGTTCACCATGATGAACGAGGCGCGCCTCGGGGTTGGGATGCAGGGCCTCGCGCAGGCCGCGATTGCCTATGAGAATGCCGTTGCCTATGCCAAGGACCGGCTGCAGGGCCGCGATGTGACCGGCGTGAAAAACCCCGATGGCCCCGCCGATCCGCTGATCGTGCATCCCGACATCCGCCGCAACCTGATGGATCAGAAGAGCTTTGTTGAGGGCGGCCGGGCGTTTTTGCTTTGGGGCGCGCATCTGATCGACAAGGGCCACCGTGCCGAGGATGCGGATGCCGAAGGGCTGATTTCGCTGATGACGCCGGTGATCAAGGGCTTCCTCACCGATCAGGGCTTCGACATGGCGGTGCAGGCGCAGCAAGTTTACGGCGGCCACGGCTACATTGAAGAATGGGGCATGAGCCAATACGTCCGCGACGCCCGGATCACCCAGATCTACGAAGGTGCCAACGGCGTGCAGGCGCTCGACCTCGTCGGCCGCAAGCTGGCGCAGGACGGCGGCAAGCATGCGATGGCCTATTTCGAGATGGTGAAGAGCTTCATCAAGGAGAACGACGGCAACCTCGAGCTGAAGTCGGGTTTTCTTGAGCCGCTGAAGCAGGCGTCCAAGGATCTTCAGGCCGCTGGCATGTTTTTCATGCAGAACGGCATGAAAGACCCTAACGCGGCGCTGGCTGGCTCGTACGACTTCATGCATCTGTTCGGGCACACCTGCCTCGGCCTGATGTGGGCGCATATGGCCAAGGCTTCGCTCGCCGCGCTTGAGGCGGGCACCTCCGACGAGGAGTTCCACCGCACCAAGCTGGCAACGGGCCGCTACTACATGACCCGCCGCCTGCCGGCGACCGCGATGCACCTCAAGCGCATCGAAAGCGGTGCGGAGCCGGTGATGGACCTCGCGGCAGAGGCCTTTTAGGCTGGGATGAACGGGCGGGGGCCCACCCCCGCCCACCCCAGACCGGAAGGACAGACGTGGCCCACAAGCTCCGCCTCACACGCAAGCACCAGATCAACCTGACCGAAGGCGCGCATCGCAACCTCAAGCGGTTTTGCGACGAAACCGGCCTCAGCCCTGATCTGGCCATCAGCTTTTTGTTCGAGAACGCAACCTCGGTGCTGCACGAAGAGACCCTTCCGCACCGGCTGCGCGCCTTCAAAGCCGAGATCGCCACGCAGGGAACGTGACGTCGCCCTTGCCGTGCGCGTCAACTCCTGACTGAATGCGCGCAGACCGGGGGAGAGGACGGCAGGCGAGAGGCACGGCATGCCTCATTTTCTTGCTGCAAATATCTCCGGGGGTGTGGGGGCTGGCCCCCACTCCGACACCGGCAAAGGGAGAGACCAAATGACACTCAAGCTCCACTGCTTTGGAGAATCCGGCAATGCCTACAAGGCCGCGCTGGCACTTGAGCTTTCCGGCCTCGACTGGGAGCCGGTTTATGTTGATTTCTTCAACGGCGCGGCGCGCAGCCCCGAGTTCATTGCGCTCAATGAAATGGGCGAGGTGCCTGTGCTGGTGGATGGTGATGAGGTCATCACCCAGTCGGGCGCGATCCTGTTTCATATCGGCGAGAAGAGCGGCAAGTTCATGGATGCCCCGCGCTCCGAGATCCTGCGCTGGATCCTTTGGGACTGCCAGAAAGGCAGTGGCCAGCAAGGACCGCTGCGCTTTTTGATGAACTTCCTGCCGGAAGAGAAGCGCCCGCAGGAGGCCATTGCCTTCGTCAACGGGCGCACGCAGGCCGCGCTGAAGGTGCTGGAAGGCCACCTGACGGGCCGCGACTGGATGGCGGGCGAGGCCCTCACCATCGCCGATCTCGCCTGCTGCGGCTACCTGTTTTACCCCGAACCTTTCGGCTTTGATCGAGCCGACTTCCCCGCCATCGACGCCTGGCTGGCCCGCATCAGCAATCAGCCCGGCTGGAAAGCCCCCTACGACCTGATGCCCGGCTCCCCGGCGGATCGGGCGTGACAAAATGATGCCGCAGCCTGCCCTTTACCCCCACGGCGCACCGCGCCAAACTTCGCCCGTGAAGGCAGGAGAACGAGTGCCATGCTTGCAAAAGTCGCCGTCGGGGGCATCTGGGCCTACCAGCAATATCTTTCACCGCGAAAGGGCTATCGCTGCGCCTATTCGGTGCTCAACGGCGGCACCGGCTGCTCGGGCTATGCCAAGCATGCCATCCGCGACCACGGCTTCTTCCGCGCGATTCCACTCATTCGCTCCCGTTTCCGGGCTTGCAAATCCGCCAGCCACGCCCTGCGCGCCAGTTGTCCGGTCCATGGAAAGGCCCTTGCACACGAGCCACCGGACAACAGCGAGGCTCCGTGGGGTCAGCCGCCCAAGCGTCGCTCAAGATGGCATAACGGCTGCGGCATGGCAGCCTGCGACGGCTGCGCAACGGCCCCCTGCGCCGGCTTTGCCTGCGCGAGCAGCGCCGGAGCAGAAACCGCCAGTGGTGCGACCAGTGGCTGCCCTGTCCCTGATTGCGGCGGCTGCGATTGCAGCCCCGGCTGCGGCTGACCACCAACCATATCAAAACATCGCAGGCCCCGCGCCTGCCCCGACCGAACACCGGAGGAACACTCATGTCTGAAGCCTATATCTACGACGCCGTTCGCACCCCCCGTGGCAAGGGCCGCAAGGACGGCTCGCTGCACGAAGTCACCGCGATGACCCTTTCGGCGGGCGTGCTGAACGCCCTGAAGGAGCGCAACGGGCTTGAGGGCCATGCGGTGGAAGATGTGATCTGGGGCAACGCGACCCAGGTGAAGGAGCAGGGCGGCTGCCTTGCACGCACTGCGGTGCTGGCCTCCGACCTTGATGAGCGCATTCCCGGCCTGTCGATCAACCGCTTCTGCGCCTCTGGCCTTGAGGCGGTGAACCTTGCTGCCAACCAGGTAAAGGGCGGCGCGGGCGCGGGCTATATCGCCGGTGGCGTGGAGTGCATGAGCCGGGTGCCGATGGGCTCTGACGGGGCTGCCGTGGCGGTCGATCCCTCGGTTGCTATGAAGCACTACTTTGTGCCGCAGGGGATCAGCGCCGATATCATCGCCACCGAATACGGCTTCACCCGCGATCAGGCCGACGCGCTTGCCGTTGAGTCCCAGAAGCGTGCCGCCGCCGCTTGGGAGGCTGACCGCTTCTCCAAGACGATCGTGCCGGTGACCGACCAGAACGGCCTGACCATTCTTGAGCGCGACGAATACATGCGCCCGGGCACCGACATGCAGAGCCTTGGCGCGCTGAAGGCGAGCTTCAAGGACATGGGCGAGGTGATGCCCGGCTTCGACAAGATCGCGTTGATGAAATATCCGCATCTTGAGCAAATCAACCACATCCACCACGCGGGCAACTCCTCGGGCATCGTTGATGGCTCGGCGGGTGTGCTGATTGGCTCGAAGGAGTTTGGCGAGGCACACGGGCTAAAACCCCGCGCCCGCATTCGCGCCACCGCCAAGATTGGCACCGATCCGACGATCATGCTCACCGGCCCGGTGCCGGTGACCGAAAAGATCATGGCCGACAACGGCATGAGCGTAGGCGATATCGATCTCTTCGAGGTGAACGAGGCCTTCGCCTCGGTGGTGCTGCGCTTCATGCAGGCGTTTGACGTGGATCCGGCGCGGGTGAACCCAAACGGCGGCGCCATCGCCATGGGCCACCCGCTGGGCGCAACCGGCGCAATCATCCTCGGCACTCTGCTCGACGAGCTGGAGCGGCAGGACAAAGAGCTTGGCCTTGCCACGCTCTGCGTTGCTTCCGGCATGGGCGCGGCCACGATCATCGAGCGCGTTTGATCCGTTGACCGGAGGGAGCGACACCAGCGCCGAGGAGGCCCGCGCCATCAGTCAGGGCGTGCTGGATATCACCGGCGCGGCCTATAGCGCGCGGGATTTTGCGGCCTATGCGCCTCATTTCGTGGTGCCCGGTGACGTTCATGCCTTTGGTGGGGTGCGGCTGGTGAAGGATCTGGCCGATCTCCACGACCTCTTCATGGATGTGGCCGCCTATTTTGACTCGATCCAGGTAACAGCGCTGATCCGCTCCTGCATTTCTGCCGAGTTTGACGGGCCCGATGTTATCAAGGCGACTCATATCACCCGAATGATGAGCGGAACGCAACTGCTTGCGCCCCCCTTTCCCGGCTTCTCGCTGCTGCGCCGGATTGACGGGGTGTGGAAGGTTAGCTCCAGCCAGTATGCCACCGATGATCCCAAGCTGATCAACGCGCTGGCCCGGCCTGCGGAGCTGGGCTGATGCCGCTGATCCCGCAGGATACCGTGCGCCGCGACAGCGCAAAGCCGGGCGACCCGCTGGGCGCATATGAGGCGTGGCTCTACTCTGACACAGGTGGGCTGACCCAGTTTGGGGCCTTTGTCGAAGAGCTGGCCCCCGGGTCGCGCTCCTCCAACCGGCATTGGCATGAGGCGCAGGACGAGTTTTTGTGGATGTTGAGTGGCGAGGCCACGCTGCATGAAAACCGGGGCAGCACCTTGGTCCGCCCCGGTGATGCGGTGGCATGGCCCAAGGGCGTGGCCAATGCCCATTGCCTTGAAAACACCGGCGCGGCGCCGTGCAGCTACCTTGTTGTCGGGACGCGGGGCGGCGATGACGTGGTGCATTATCCTGACCTTGGCGAGAAAAAGCTGATTGCTGAGGGTGGCGCGCGACAGATGCTGCCAGACGATGTGCCCGCCCCCGCCGATCTACCCAGCGCCGTGCTGAACCGTGCTGCTGCGCCGGTGAAGACCGGCTCGATCTACCCTGAGCCCTATGCGGCGATGATGGCCGGGCGCTCTTCGCTGCGGCTGGGGCAGATGGGCGGGCTGACGCAGTTTGGGGCGAACCTTGTGACGCTGGAAGCCGGTGCCGTGAGCTCGCTGCGCCATTGGCACCGGAATGAGGATGAATTCCTGATCGTCACCGAAGGCGCTCTTGTGCTGGTGGATGACGACGGGGCGCACCCCATGGCCCCCGGCGATATTGCCGCCTTCCCGGCGGGCGAGGCCAACGGCCACCACATGACCAACCGGAGCGATGCGCCTGCGTCGTTCCTCGTGATCGGCACCAAGGCCCCCAGCGAGGTGGCTGAGTATTCCGACCATGACCTTCGTATCGAAATCGAGGGCGGCAACGCCCGCTTCACCTATAGAGACGGCAGCCCGTGGGACGGGCCGCGCTAAGGGAGAAACCGCATGACCCAATTTACCAAATCCGTCGACGCCGATGGTGTGGCCACGCTGACATGGGACACGCCCGGCAAGAGCATGAACGTGATGAACATGGAGGGCTTTCAGGAGCTCGACGCGCTGATCGACGACGTGCTGGCAGATGACGCCGTGAAGGGCGTGATTTTGACCTCTGGCAAGGAGGGCAGCTTTGCCGGTGGGATGGACCTGAACATCATCGCCAAGATGAAAGCCAGCGCAGGCGATGACCCGGCCAAGGGCCTGTTTGACGGGGTGATGGCCACGCATGGCATTTTGCGCAAGATCGAGCGCGCCGGGATGGACGACAAGAACAAGGGCGGCAAGCCGATTTGTGCCGCGCTGCCCGGCACCGCGCTGGGGATCGGTCTCGAAATCCCGCTTGCCTGTCACCACATCATCGCCGCCGACAACCCAAAGGCCAAGATCGGCTTGCCCGAGATCATGGTTGGCATCTTCCCCGGCATGGGCGGCACCACGCGGCTGAGCTGGAAGCTGGGCGCGATGGGGGCCTCGCCGCTGCTGCTGGAGGGCAAGCTGAACGACCCGAAGAAGGCCAAGAGCGCCGGGGTGATTGACGAGGTTGTGCCGCCCGAGGATCTGCTGGCGAAGGCGAAGGAATGGGTTTTGAGCGAGCCCAAGATCGTGAAGCCCTGGGACGAGAAGGGCTACAAGATCCCCGGGGGCACGCCTTACCACCCGGCGGGTTTCATGACCTTCGTCGGGGCCTCGGCCATGGTGAACGGCAACACCAAGGGGGTTTACCCCGCCGCGAAGGCGCTGCTGTCGTCGGTGTATGAAGGGATGCAGGTGCCGTTTGACACCGCGCTGAAGATCGAATGCCGCTGGTTCGTCAACATTCTGATGAACCCCTCGTCGAGCGCGATGATCCGCTCGCTCTTCATCAACAAGGAAGCGCTGGAGAAGGGCGCCAATCGGCCCGAGGTGGCGGACCAGAAGGTGAAGAAGGTTGGCGTGATCGGCGCGGGCATGATGGGGGCCGGGATTGCGCTGGTGTCGGCTCAGGCGGGCATCGAGGTGGTGCTGATCGACCAAAAGCAGGAGGCCGCCGACAAGGGCAAGGCCTATACCGAGAGCTATATGGACAAGGGCATTGCCCGCAAGAAGGCGACCCCGGAGAAGAAGGAAGAGGTGCTGGGTCGGATCACCGCCACCACCGATTACGCCGCGCTTGAGGGGGCTGACCTGATCATCGAGGCGGTGTTTGAGGACGTGGGTGTGAAGGCCGAGGTGACCAAGGCCGTGCAGGCGCACACTGGCCCCGATTGCATCTTTGCCACCAACACCTCCACCCTGCCGATCACCGAGCTGGCCAAGGCTGCGACGGACGCCGAGAAGTTCATCGGCATCCACTTCTTCTCGCCGGTCGAGAAGATGATGCTGGTGGAGATCATCAAGGGCAAGGACACCGGCGATGTGGCCGTGGCCAAGGCGCTCGACTACGTCCGCCAGATCCGCAAGACGCCGATCGTGGTGAACGACGCGCGCTTCTTCTACGCCAACCGCTGCATCATCCCCTACATCAACGAGGGCATCCGCATGGTGAAGGAGGGCGTCGAGCCCGCGCTGGTGGAAAACGCCGCCAAGCTCGTCGGCATGCCGCTGGGCCCGCTGCAGCTCGTGGATGAAACCTCGATCGACCTCGGGGTGAAGATCGCCAAGGCCACCAAGGCCGCGATGGGCGATGCCTATCCCGACGGCGCTGTGGACGAGGTGCTGTTTTGGATGGCCGACGAGGGCCGCCTTGGGCGCAAGGCCAACGCGGGCTTCTACAGCTACGACGAGAAGGGCAAGCGCGGGCTGCTCTGGGAGGGGCTGGAGGCCAAATATCCGGTGGCCGATGAGCAGCCGGAGCTGAGTGAAGTGCAGCACCGCCTGCTTTTCGCACAGGTGCTGGAGGCCGTGCGCGCGCTTGAGGAAGGCGTGTTGGAGGACATCCGCGAGGGCGACGTGGGCGCCATCCTCGGTTGGGGCTTTGCGCCTTGGTCGGGCGGGCCGTTCAGCTGGCTCGACATCATGGGCGCGGAGCGCGCGGTAGAGCTGACCGAGGCCCTCACCGCCAAGCACGGCGAGCGCTTTGCCACCCCCGACCTGCTGCGTGAGATCGCGGCATCGGGTGGCGGGTTTTACGACCGGTTCGGCACGGGGGCGGACGCCAAAGCCGCCTGAAGCATGGTGGATTTCACCCACCCTACGGGCCTCTTTAGGGTGGGTGCCAACGCCTCAAACGCTGAAGGGCTTGATCGAATAATACACTTGGCGGCATGGTAGGGCGCGCAACCCTGGCGGGTTTGCGCGCCCTATAATTAAATTTATGCCTGCAAGGATTATCCGATGATACAATTTCGATCGCCCTTCGTCGGGGCATTGAGTGCGCTCTTGGTGAGCTGTCTTCCGAATGTTTCTACCGCCGCCCCGGATGAGAGATGGGATGCCCATTGCGCCGCTAAGCCCGTGCGCGACTGCCTCGATAACTCTCCCATCCGCAGCGTCTTCTACATTTCTGCTTTCCCCAACAGCAACAAGTGTTACATCCGCGTGCCCACCATCGGGCAACGCGCCAATGTGCCGACTTGCGTGCCGGTCGACGAAGCGGAGCTTGGCTTGCCTTACCAGTTCAGGCTCTACCACTCGGATGGCAGAAACCTCTTGCCGGGCCAGCAGGTTGAGATCTCCAGCGAGTACCAAAACTTTCTCCAAGCCATCGGCGTGACGCCGCGCCCTAAGATTGGCGGCCCTGTGATGCGGCTGGCCCTCATTCACCGCATCAAAGGCGCGCCGGACATTGGCACCTCGTTTCAAAAGACCAACACCCTGAAACTCTTGCGCTGGTCGCGGTGGGAGATGAGACGGGAGCCGGTCGGCCACTTTGTGAGATTCACCACGATCACCTGCTCTCGCAACCGCGAGGGCGATTGTATCGACCCAGCTCTGCGGCGCGCGCATCCGAGAGGCGATGTCCGCTCCATACTGTCTGTCACGCCTCAGGATTCGTCTCTTCGCGTACGCGGAACTCCCGGGCTTAGACCCGAGAACTGGATGTTTCGCCTCGCGACCGAAGCCAAGGCCTTTTCTCCGAGCGATCTGAACACCGACAACGCAGAGTTTGTTTACACGATCGCACCCAAGCATAAGACCGCTGCCGCGCGGTTGGCCTTCGCCGCCGAGAACCAGTTTGCAGCCGCTCTTACCGAGATCGGTGATTTTGTACTGCCGAAGGGCACGCCGCGCGCCTTTCCCGATCCTTATGTCGATGGGCCGCCCTTCGAACTGATGGGGCTGGCCGCATCGCCGAAAAAAGAGGTGCTCACCCTTGAGGTCCAAGAGGGCAAGCCGAGCCAGCTGTTCTCATTCATCGAGGCAAGGACACCGAGCGGCGAGAGGATATTTGCCGCCGACGGTACCGGGCTATGGCGGCCCGTAACCTCAGATGGCACGAAACTCCCCTTCGTGGTGGAGCCTGACCAAGACGGCGTAGTGCGGCTGCGGGTGGCCAGCGTGCTGGGTGATCTTGGGCTCTATTACTGCCGATCCACCCGCGACGAGGGGGCGGCGCTGATCCCATGCGAGAACAGCACCGGATCAACCTTCAAGCTCACGTGGCTGCGGCGTCCCTAGGCGCTTGCACATGGTCATAAAGAACCCCGGCGGCCTTCTGGCGCGCCGGGGTTTTTCGTTTCAGAGGCCCATTCCCGGAGGGGGATGGAGATGGCTTTGTTGGGGTGGGCCTTGCGCATCGCCTTCTGCGGGGAGCAAAGCTCGCTCCCAACGTAGCGTGGTCGGTGGCGGGCCTGTTGGGGCCCGCGCTCTTTGTGTGCCTCAGGCGGCGATGCGGGCCGGGGCGGCGGTGGGCACGCCGCGAGCGGCTTGCTCGGCGACAATGCAGCTTGCCAGCAGCCGGGCGTCATCGAGCGAGAGCACTTGATAGGCGCTGCTGGCGGTGCCGTTGAACTCTTCGCTCAGGATCGCTGCCATGCCGATCGGCTCGCCAGCCGCGCCGGTGGGGCAGAAGATGAGCGCCGAGCCTTCGACGTAGATCACCTGATCCTCGGCGAAGCTGATCGACACCACCTCGATCTCTGTATTGGGGCACACCCGCTCGACGCCGGGCATTTCGATGAGCGCCAGCGCCGGCATGAGTGCGAAAGGATCGTCGTACATGTCTTCGGCGGTGTCGCTTTCGATCACAACGGTCTCTTCGGGCATCAGCACCAGCTCGCGGCGGTTGCCCATGAGGCCCGCAGGCACACGGATGGGCCACATGGCGCGGGGGCATTCGGCCTGCCCTGTCCAGAGGCTGGCCCGGCTCAGGCCGGTGATCCGCTGCAGGCCGCCATCGAAGGTCATCACTTCATCGCCGACCATAAGCGCCTCGACCGGGCGCCAGCCCATTGCCGTAGACACCAGCGTGCCCGCCACGATCCCGTGCCCTGCACCGCGCGCATCGCGGCGGCGCTCCACCACCGGCCGCGCGCCGGAACTTGCGAAATCGTCGGTTTTCCATCCCATGAACATTTTGAACCATCCCTCTTTGCGGAACCCTTCTGGCAGCTGCGGTTCCGGTGACAGCAAAGTCAGTTGGAATGATTCCCTTGCCCTCAATCAGACTGGAACCGGGCCGAATTGAGGCAGTGTTTCGACATTGGGGACAGTTCTGCAGACGCCCTCGGGTTTAGTCAAAAGCCATCCAAACTTAACCAAGACGGCTCAAAGCGGATCAAATTGATAGCTAAAACGGGCGATGTCCTGCGCAGCGAGGCGGGCGACGGCGGCCTTGCTGCGTTCATCATAGATGGCCCGCCAGTCTGCTGCGCGGGCGCTTTGGTTAATGTGCGGCAGTGGCGTGAGGGGGAAGCCGAGATGCGCCTCCAGCGGCGCGATATCTTCTTCCAGATGTTCGAGCCGGATGAAGAGGCGGCAATGCTCCTCGCCCGAAGGCAGGCGCATATAGCTGCCATAATCTGCCGCGCTCAGGCTGGCCTGCGTGTGCGGGTGCGCCACAAAAGCCGCAAAGTCGAGCTCGCGGGCAAGGGCCACTGCGGGGTGCTTGAAGCTTTGCGCGCGAAGCCAATGGTAATAGCTCACCATCCGGCTCCAGGGGTTGCGCACGAGGGTGAAGGTGAAGAGGCGGCGCATCTCCTCCTCCTCCACCAGCCCCGGCAGATCGGCGAGGCGGGAGTGCTTCCAGAGGCGCCCTGCCGTTTGCACATCTTTCAGCCGTCGCCGGCGCTTGAGTGCCTTGGGGGTATCGCCCAGCATCAGGTCATCGGCCTTGGCGCGGCCTTCCAGCGCCAGCGCCATTGAGGTGCCGCCGGTCTTGGGGATGTGGATGAAGAGGTAGCCGCGCCCGCGTGAGAGGATCATGGCGCTAGGCTACCGCCCTGCCCGCTCGACGGCAATTTCTTGATCCGCGCGGCGCTCTGTCTATTCTGGCCAGACCGGAACGCTTTGGGGAGGCAGGCGATGGGCTGGATGCGAGATGAGAGCGGGCTGCAACAGCGCCGCGCCAACCATGCGCCGCTGACGCCGCTCAGCCACCTTGCCCGCGCGGTGCGGCTGTTTCCCGAGCGGGAGGCGGTGGTGTATGGCGGCACGCGGCTGAGCTACGCGCAATACCACGCGCGCGTGTCCCGGTTGGCTGCGGCACTGGAGGGGCGGGGCATACGGCCTGGCGATGTGGTTTCATCACTGCTGCTCAACACCCTGCCCCATGTTGAGGCGCATTTTGGCGTGCCCGCCTGCGGCGCGGTGCTGAATGCCATCAACGTGCGGCTCGATGTGGGCACGGTGGCCTATATCTTTGAGCATTCCGAGGCGCGGCTGGTGTTATGCGACACGGCCTTCATCCCGCTGGCCGAAGAGGCGCTGGGGGTGATGGAGGGCGAAAAGCCGGTTCTGATCGAGGTGCCGGATGCCGAGGCCGGGCTGGAGGCCACCGGGCGGCACAGCACCTATGAGGAGCTGCTGGCGGAGGGGCGCGAGGACTTCCCGTGGATCATGCCGGAGGACGAGTGGGAGAGCCTGACGCTCAACTACACCTCCGGCACCACCGGGCGGCCCAAGGGCGTGGTCTATCACCATCGCGGGGCCTACCTGAGCACGCTGGGGCAGGTGATTTCGTGGCGGATGGTGATGGAGCCGCGGTACTTGGTGATTGTGCCGCTGTTTCATTGCAACAACTGGTGCCACACTTGGATGCTTCCGGCTTTGGGCGGCACGGTGGTGTGCTGCCGCGATGTGACGGCGAAGGCTATATACAATGCGATTGCCGATGAGGGCGTGACCCACTTCGGCGGCGCGCCGATCGTGCTGGGGCTGCTGGTGAATGCGCCGGAAAGCGAGCGCCGGGAGTTCTCGCACACCGTCGAGGTGTTTACTGCCGGGGCACCCCCGCCTGCCGCCGTGCTGGCAGCCGTGGAGCCGCTGGGCTTCAACGTCACCCAAGTCTACGGGCTGACCGAAACCTACGGGCCGATCACCGAATGCCTTTGGGACGGCGCCCGCTGGGACGGGTTGGCGCAGAGCGAGCGCGCGGCGATCAAGGCCCGCACTGGCGTGGCCATGCCGACCGCCGAGGAGGTGACGGTAATGGATGAGTTTATCAGCCAGACCCCGATGGACGGCGAGACGCCGGGCGAGATCGTGATGCGGGGCAATATGGTGATGAAGGGGTATTACAAGAACCCCGAGGCGAGCGAGGAGGCCTTTCGGGGCGGGTATTTTCACTCTGAGGACATCGCCGTTCAACACCCCGATGGCTACATCCAGATCACCGACCGCGCGAAGGATATTATCATCTCCGGCGGTGAGAACGTTTCGAGCGTGGAAGTTGAGGGTGTGCTGATGCACCACCCTGCCGTGCTGCTCTGCGCCGTGGTCGCCAAGCCGGACGAGAAGTGGGGCGAGGTGCCTTGCGCCTATGTTGAGCTGAAGCCGGGGGCGGAGGTGACAGAGGAGGAGTTGATCGCCCACTGCCGGGAGTCACTGGCGGGGTTCAAGACGCCCAAACATGTGGTGTTCCACGAGCTGCCGAAAACGCCGACGGGGAAGATCCAGAAGTTTGAGTTGCGGAAGCATGCGAAGGAGTGGTCGGCGGGGTGAGTCGCACCATCGTCGGGCCGCGGTGCGGCAGCTTCGCCTTGGGGCCGCACCCGCCGCGTGGCTAAAGCGGACTCTCAACCCATTCGCGTGCTTCATCCATCGGGACGCCGAGATTCTTGGAGAGCTTCCGGATAAACCAGCTTTCGGGGCGGTCGCGAAAGATAGTCCGGAGCAACGCGAGATGTCCGGCTCGCGCTTGTTCATACTCGCGGAAGAAATCGGCCATTTCGGAGAGGTGGACATGCCCCGGAAAGTGGCAGGCCACCGCTGTTCGCAGGAACATCTCTTCGTGTCCCAAGCCTTCGAGCCGTCGGCAGTAGGCGCGAATATCCTCTCCGCTCGTTGGCGGCTTGGTGCGATAGCCGGGGTCCAACCGTTCGTTGACCCCTTCGCAGGTGGTGTTGGGCCCGGAGGTCAATCCACCCGCCGCACCTGAATCTGGTTGCCCGAGCCGCGCCGGGTTTCGAACACCGGGATCTTGCCCACGAGGTCGGAGAACTTGCGGAAGCCGTAGCTGCGCACGTCGAAGTCGGGGTTCGCCGTTGTCACCTGCTGGCCAAGGGGGCCGAGGGCATACCAGTCGTCTTCGGTTTCCAGCGCGTCCATCGCGCGGAAGATAAGGTCTCGCGCCTCGTTCAGCTTGTCGCTGCTCTTGGCGGCCTGCTTTTGCTGCGGGGCGCCTTCGAGGTTTTCGAGGAAGATGAAGCGTTTGCAAGCCTTTCGGAAGGCCTCGGGGGTTTTTTGGGCGCCGATACCGAAGACGTCGTAGCCCTGTTCGCGGATGCGGCTGGCAAGGCGGGTGAAGTCGCTGTCGGAGCTGACCAGAATGAAGCCGTCGAACCGGCCGGTGTGCAAAAGGTCCATGCAGTCGATCACCAGCGCGATATCGGAGGCGTTCTTGCCCACGGTGTTCGCGGGCTGGTGGTGGGGCACGAGGCCGAACTCGGCCTGTACCTTGGCCCAGCCGTTCATCTGGCTCGATGAAAAGTCGCCATAGACCCTGCGCACCGACGCCTCGCCCATGCCCGCGATCTCATCAAAGATCGCCTTGGCCCATTTTGGAGAGGTGTTGTCGGCGTCGATCAGGACGGCGAGGAGGGGTGTGTTGTTCTTGTTATCCATGGCCCATACCTAGGGCGCGACGGCCCGGTTTGAAAGCGCCTCGGCGAGAAAGTCGAAGACGAGGCGGATGCGGCGGGCGGAATGCAGCTCGCCGTGGGTTACCAGCCATGTGGGCACCTGCATGAAGGTGAAATCGGGCAGCACCGGCTCGATTCCAACGCCAGGCGGCACCTCTTCCTTGGACATGATCCCGATGCCCAGCCCCTGTCGCATGAACTCCCAATAGGTGAGCCCGTTGTCGGCCACCACGCGGATGCGGGCGCGGGAGAGGATGACTTTTCGCTCGGCGAGATAGGCCAGCATGGTTTCGACCGGGGCATGGCCGACCCAATCGTGCGCGGCGAGATCTTCAAGGCTTTCGGGGCGCCCCATCCGCTCGAGGTAGGCGCTGGCGGCGTAGAAGCGGGCGGGCTGCTCGTGGACGAGGCGCGCGATCAGCTCTGGCTCGGTGGGGCGAACGTGGCGCAGGGCGATGTCGGCCTCGCGGCGGGTGAGATCGGAGAGCGTGTTGGAGGAAATCAGCTCGATCTCCAACTCGGGCGCCATGCGCGAGAGGCGAGCGATGATGGGAGGAAGGGTGCGGGTGGCCATCATGTCGGAGGCCGAGATTGAGACCGTGCCGGTGAGATCCTGTGCCTGCCCTGCGGCCACCAGTGCGACCTGCCCGGCGCTCTCCTCCATGGCCTTGAGGTGGGGGATCAGCTCGCGCCCCGCAGAGGTGATTTGTGCGCGGCGGCCTGCCCGCTCGATCAGGGTGACGCCGAGCGCCTCTTCCAGCCCCGAGACCTGACGGCCCAGCGTGGGCTGGGTCTGGCCCATCTGCCGGGCGGCGGCGGAGAGTGAGCCGGTTTCGGCAACGGCGAGGAAGGCGCGGGCCTGGTTCCAATCAAAGGCGGCGGCGGGGGGCTTCATGCATATATGCATAGATAAAATGCGAAACTTGGCAATTCTTATATGATCCGCGTTTGAGTAGGTCTCATGGCAACAGCAAAGGACAGCCCGATGACCGACGCAGACTTCTGGAACAAAGTTGCCGCCCGCTATGCCGCTCGCCCGATCACGGATGAGCCCGCCTATGCCACGACGCTGGAGCGCACGGCGAGCTACCTTGCCGCCGATGCCACCGTGCTGGAGGCGGGCGCGGGCACCGGCACCACCGCCCGCCGCCTCTCGCCCCATGTGGGCCGGATCGTGGCGACGGACATTGCCGATGCGCTGCTTGATGTGGCGCGCGAGAGGATCGAGGCGGACGGGATCAGGAATATCACGCTGGAGACGCGTGGCGTGGAGAGCTTGCCCGAGGGGCCGTTTGATGCTGCGATTGCCTTCAACCTGTTGCATCTGGTGCCAGACCCGGCTGCCGCGCTTGCTGCGATGGCGGACCGGGTGAAGCCCGGTGGCCATGTGATCACCAAGACGACGGCTTTGGCAGGTGCGTGGTACTTCCGCCCGATCATCGGCGCGATGCGGCTTGTGGGGAAGGCCCCGAAGGTGCGGTTTTTCTCGGTGGGCGAGCTCGACGCGCTGCACGAGGCGGCGGGGCTGACCATTGTGGAGACGGGTAATTACCCGGCCAAGCCCCCGGCGCATTTCATCGTGGCGCGAAAGGATTAATCCTCGCCCGCGATTTCATCGAGCAGGCGGGTGAGCAGCAGAGCCCCGCCGGCGATCACGAGGCTGCGGCCCAGTGAGACCGAGATGTTGCTGGGCGCGATCTTATGCACGCTGTCGCGGGAGTGCCGCGCCACGCGGCGCAAGAGGCTGTGGCTGGGGTTGGCGCCAAGCGGCACCGGATCGGGGATTTGCAGCGCCTGCGGCTTGGCCCGCCACAGGAGCGCCCCTGCGGCGACGAGACCGCAGGCCACGGCAACGGGCACGAGGCGGCTTTGGGCTTTTTCGGCGGGTAGCAGGGTGTTTGGGAAGGCGGGCTTGGTGTTCATCGGCGGGTCTCCTTCACAGGAGAACCGCGCCGCGCCCGCTCTGGTTCCCTGAGATCGGCTGATCGGCGCTGCGGATGATCTGGCCGGTGGCTTTGGAGAAGGTCTTGTTGAAGCTCTGGATGTGGCTCACCTGCCCGCCGGTGCTAACGGAGGGCTGGTGCAACAGGGCGCGGGTGCTTGGCAGGTTGGGGTGCCGGTCAGCCGGGGCAGGAGGCCTCGCCGGTGAGCACCTGCACGAAACCATCCAGCTTTTCGGGCGGGATGGGGGCGAGGATCATGCCCGGGGACGAGATGCGCTCCATAATCCGGGGGCGCATCACCTCTTCGCCACAGATCGAAAGCACGGCCTCTTCGCCAATGCTGGCCGCCGTGAAATCGGCCACGGCGCGGGAAAAGGCCGGGCCGGTGCGAAGCTGGATCTTGGGCGGGTGGCTCTCCAGCACGAGAACTTCGCGGATGTCTTCGGTGGTGGCATGGATGGCGCGCGGCCCCACCCTCAGCTCCAGCACCGGCTCAGCAGCAATGGCTGGAGTGCAGGCGGTAAGCGCGAGGAGTAGGGCCGCTACGCGCATCAATACTCCACCACCGCGCGGATGGATTTGCCCTCGTGCATCAGGTCGAAGCCTTCGTTGATGTCGTCGAGCTTGAGGGTGTGGGTGATCATCGGGTCGATCTCGATCTTCCCGTCCATGTACCAATCGACGAACTTGGGCACATCCGTGCGGCCCTTGGCGCCGCCGAAGGCCGTGCCTTTCCACACCCGGCCCGTCACCAGCTGGAACGGGCGCGTGCTGATTTCTGCCCCGGCAGGTGCCACGCCGATGATCACCGAGCAGCCCCAGCCGCGGTGCGAGCATTCCAGCGCGTCGCGCATCACCTTCACGTTGCCCGTCGCGTCAAACGAATAGTCGACCCCGCCGATCTGGTCGAACTCCGTCTGGGTGATCTTCACGATCTCCGCCACGGTATTCTCTACCTTCGAGGGGTTAACAAAATGTGTCATGCCGAATTTCTCGGCCATTTCCCGTTTGGAATCATTGAGATCCACGCCGATGATCTTGTCGGCACCGGCCATCCGCAGGCCCTGGATCACGTTCAGGCCAATCCCGCCGAGGCCAAAAACCGCCGCCGTTGACCCAATCTCAACACCTGCCGTGTTAATCACCGCGCCGATGCCGGTGGTCACGCCGCAGCCAATGTAGCAAATCTTGTCGAAAGGGGCGTCTTCGCGCACCTTGGCGAGCGCGATTTCGGGCATCACCGTGTGGTTCGCAAAGGTGGAACAGCCCATGTAGTGATAGATCGGCGTGCCATCGAGCATGGAAAACCGGGTCGTGCCATCGGGCATCAGGCCCTGCCCCTGCGTGTTGCGGATCGCGGTGCAGAGGTTGGTCTTGCCGCTGAGGCAGGAGGCGCATTGCCGGCATTCCGGCGTGTAAAGCGGGATGACATGGTCGCCCGGCTTCAGCGTTGTCACGCCCTCGCCCACCTCCATCACCACGCCCGCGCCCTCATGGCCCAGAATCGACGGGAAAAGCCCCTCAGGGTCGGCCCCCGAGCGGGTGAACTCGTCGGTGTGGCAAATCCCGGTGGCCTTGATCTCCACCAAAACCTCGCCCGCCTTCGGGCCCTCGAGGTTGACCTCCATGATCTCAAGCGGTTTGCCGGCCTCAAGGGCCACGGCGGCACGCGTTTTCATTTGTCGAAACTCCCGTTAATCTATGCGGCGGAACCGTGGGGGAATCTCCACGCCGATTCAACCGGATATGGGAAGACACCCGTGATGAAAGCTCTCAAGGCCCTGATTCTTCTGACCGCGCTCTCCGCCTGTCAGCCCCCGGTTGAGACCCTCCCCGAGGATGACGCGCCCATTCAGGACAATGTGGACAGCGGCCTGGTGGAGCGCGAACCCGATATCTGCGGGGCTTCGGCCTATCGCACGTCGGCCATTGGCCAGCCTGCCAGCGTGATCCCGACCCTCGGGGTGACGCGCAAGACCCGTGTTATCCCTCATGGCGGGATCGTGACGCAGGAATACAATCCCTACCGGATGAACTTCTACCTCGACAGTACCGGGCTCATCAGCCGCGTCACCTGCGGCTGAGGCTGCTCACTCCTGATAGCTGGCGTGGCATGAGCGGCAGGCTGTGCCGAGGGTGGCGAAACTTGCCCTGAGCGCAGCTTCGCTGGAGGTGTCGAGGCCCGCTGCCGCCTGTTCGAGCGCAGAGGCCTCTGCCTCGAAGGCGGGAAACTCCTGCCAGATCGCCGGGCTTGCCTCTGACTTGGGGTCATCTTCCATTGGCCGGAACGTGGGCACGACCTTTGGTGCGGCGGCGCGGATGGCCTGGGCCGCCGCCTGCGCCTCGGCAGGCTCGAAGGGGCGCGCACCTTTCAGCATATCGCCAAGCACCCTGGTTCCGGCCTGGATCTCTTCCATCACCGCCATGCGCGCCATGACAGCAGGGTTCTTCACCCCGTCATGGCCGGTGGCAGGAAAGGCTGCGAGGGCAGAAAAGGCGAGGGCGGGGAGGGCTTTGCGCAGGATCATCCCGGCATTTGGCCAGCCCCGTTCTTTGAGTGCAAGACACGGGCGATGGGATATTTGTGATCGGCGGGCAGACTCGACTCCGCCCCCGGGCATGGCTAAGCTGGAACAAACAACGAACATTGCTGCCCCATGCCCAACCGCCGAATCCTGTCGCTGTGGTTTCCCCGGCTTGCTGCCGAGCGGCTGATCCGTGCCGACCCCATGCTGGCCGAGGCACCGCTGGTGGTGGTGCGCGAACGTGGCAACGTGGCCAGCCTCGCTTCGCTCAGCCGCGCGGCCTCCGCCGCAGGCCTGCGGCCCGGACAGCCGTTGCGCGATGCGCAGGCGGTGTGCCCCGATCTCGTTACCCGGCTGGAGCGCCCGGCGCTTGAGGCTGATTTTCTGACCGTGCTGCGCCGCTGGGCGGGCAAGTTCTCGCCCTGGATCAGCGAGACGGCGCCGGACGGGCTTACGGTGGATATCTCGGGCTGCGCGCATCTTTTTGGCGGCGAGGCCGGGTTGATGGGCGAGGCCGAGGCCGATTGCGCCCGGCTGGGGCTGACGGTTTGCGCCGGGGTTGCCGATACGGTGGGCTCGGCCTGGGCCCTTGCGCGCTTTGCGGGGCAAGGGCCGGGGGCGCTGCGCTCGGGAGATGCGATTGACCAGGAGGCCTATGCCACCCGCGCCCGGGCGGTGAAGCGGCGGCATTGGGAGCGCGGCGGCGCACCGCCGATGGGCGTGGATACGCTCGCGCCGGAGGGCCGGATTGCCCCACCCGGCTGCGCACGAGAGGCACTGGCTCCGCTGCCGCTGGCCGCCCTGCGCCTGCCGGAAAAGACCACGCAGCAGCTTGCCCGGTTGGGGCTGAAACGGGTTGAGGAGCTTGCCGCCCAGCCCCGCGCCGCGCTGGCCCGCCGCTTTGGGGCTGATCTTGTGCTGCGACTCGATCAGGCCTTTGGCTCCGCGCCCGAGCCTGTCTCCCCGGCACGGCCCGAGCCGGTTTATGCCGTTCGCCTCACCCTGCCCGAGCCGATCGGGCTGGAGGTGGATCTTGCAGAGGGGGTCGACCGCCTGCTGCCTGCGCTGGAAACCCGGCTGCGGGCAAAGGGGATGGGCGCGCGCAAGCTCAGGCTGCAGCTGATGCGCTGCGATCATTCCTCGCAGGTCATCGAGCTGGGCCTCGCCCGCCCCTCCGCCGCGCCAGACCGCTTGCGCCCGCTGATCCGGATGAAACTGGGTGAGGTGGATGCTGGCGAGGGGATAGACACCATCCGCCTCGTGGCCACGGTTACCGAGCCTGTTCTGGCGGTGCAGCATCGCGGCCACGCGGGGGCCAGCGCAGATGCCAGCGCGCGGCTGAACAGCGACACCGCGCTTGATGACCTGATCGGGCGGCTCGGAGCGCGGGTGGGCCTTGAGCAGATTCACCGGCTGCATCCCGGCGACAGCCACCTGCCCGAGAAGGGCACGCAGGTGCGGGCTGCCGCATGGTCTGCCCCTGCCGCGGATTGGCCTCAAAGGCCCGAGCGCCCGCGCCCGCTGGTGCTTTTCTCGCCAGAACTGGTCACGCCGGAGGGCACCCCCGGCGCCACCCCCGCGGCTCTGCCGCTGTCATTTCGCTGGCGACGCCGCAGCTTTGCCACCGCCCATGCCACCGGGCCGGAACGGATTGCCCCCGAGTGGTGGCTGGATGAGCCCGCATGGCGCAGCGGGCAGCGCGATTACTGGCAGGTTGAAACGGCCTGCGGTGCGAGGCTCTGGCTTTATTATGCGCATGGGGCCGCGGTTTCGGGCGGTTGGTTTTGCCACGGGGCGTTTGCCTGAACAGGCACGACAGATGGCGACCCCTCAAAAGGAAAAGGCCCGCCGGCGGAGCCGACGGGCGCTAAAGTCGTGCGCCCCGATGGAGCAACTGGGTGGGGGCTATGAGTTTGCTCCACCGGGGCCGAGCCTGGGGCTCGTTGCATGGCACTCTTGGTGACAGGCGATCGCGGCGGGCTGAGGAAAGGCGGGCGACCGGGCCGCGGCGATTTTGCGGCATTTTCGCGACGCTTGATTTTGGCCGCGCTTGGCCCCACTCTTGTTAACATGAACGTGCAGTCGCCCACGCCCTTCCCCGGCAATCGCGCAAATGACCCGGTTGCCTTCCAGCGCCCCGAACTTTCGCTCATCCTTGGTCTCTATGGTCGTTTCGTCGCCGCAGGCGAGTGGCGCGACTACGGGATATCGAGCCTGCGAGACGTGGCGGTTTTTTCGATTTTCCGCCGGACCGCCGAGCATCCGCTCTATCGCATCGAAAAGCGCCCCCGCCTGCGCAGCAAGCAGGGGATGTATGCGGTGATCGGAATGGACGGGCAGGTGCTGAAGCGCGGGCATGATCTGAAGACGGTGCTGCGCGTGCTGGAGCGCAAGCTGATCCGCGCCGTCGACTGACACGCCCCGCAGATGCCCACTCTTATCGTTCTGGCGCTCTTGGCCCTTGCCGCCGTGGCCTATGGTCTCTGGAAACTTGCCAAGCGCCGTGCCCGCTCTGCGCTTCTGGCAAGCCCGCTGACCGAGGCACAGCGCGAGGTGATCGCCGCCAAGGTGCCGATCACCCGCCGCCTGCCCGAGCCTTTGGCGCGCGCATTGGAAGGGCGGATCAACCTCTTTCTTGATCAGGTGGAGTTTATCGGCCGGGGCGGGCTGGAGGTGACGGAGGAGATGCGCCTTTCCATCGCGGCGCAGGCCTGCCTTCTGGTTGTGAACACCGATACGTGGTTCATCAACCTGCGGACCGTGCTGATCTACCCCGGAGCCTTCAAATCGCGCCGCCAAAGCCACAACGGCTTTGTGGTGACCGAGCATGAGACGGTGCGCACCGGCGAAAGCTGGGCGCGGGGGCCGGTGATTTTATCTTGGGCGCATTCTGATGCGGGCGCGGCGGATGACGCGGATGGGCAAAACGTGGTGATCCACGAGTTCGCCCATCAGATCGACGACCTTTCGGGCCGGGCCGATGGCGCGCCGATTCTGGGCCGCGACCAGAGCTTTGCCGAATGGGCGCGGGTGTTTAC
The DNA here is from genome assembly GCF_006351965.1 of Oceanicola sp. D3. Classification (NCBI taxonomy): domain Bacteria; kingdom Pseudomonadati; phylum Pseudomonadota; class Alphaproteobacteria; order Rhodobacterales; family Roseobacteraceae; genus Oceanicola; species Oceanicola sp. D3. The sequence goes on along the minus strand of NZ_CP040932.1, from coordinate 700,226 downwards.
CAGCGCCTATGAGCGGCTTTGCACCCGCACCGAGCGTGGTGAACGAGGGGTGATAGACCCTTACGGCTGCGAGGGGCATGAGGAGTTCTTTGCCGTTGCGGTAGAGGTCTTTTTTGAGCAGCCACGGGCGCTGATGGCGGAGGAGCCGGAGGTGTATGCCCAGCTCTCCACGCTGTTCGAGCTTGATCCGGTAGAGTGGCGCTAGAGCCTGCGCCGACTGCGCAGCGGATACCCTGAGGCCTCGATCCGGGCCAGCGCCTCACCGAGCGGCTCGATGACCGTGGACATGAAGTGCCCGGTGGCGTGGATCAGCCGGTCGGCATCCAGTGCCATGGCCACATGGCCCGGCCAGAAGTAGAGATCTCCCGGCTCAACCGCGGCATCGAGGGCCAGCGCCTCGCCGAGCGCCTCTTCCTGCATGTCGCTGTCGCCCGGGCAATCATGCCCCTCGGCCTGTAGCGCCGCCTGCACCAGCCCCGAGCAGTCGATCCCCGCGCTGGAATTGCCGCCCCAGAGGTATGGCGTGCCGAGAAAGAGGCGGGCGGTTTCGAGCCGGTCGGCACGGGTGCCGATTTCGGTCAGGTGCTGCTTCGGGATGAACCCGGAGGGGGTTTCGCACAGGTCGCCTTGCTGCCCGATGACCGCCACCTGCACGCCGAAAGACAGCGCCGCCTTTTCGCGCGTCTTGATCGAAGGTTCGGGGTAGAGGTGGCTTTGGCGGGCGGAAATGCGGTGGGTTGGGGTGACCACCGGCCCCAGCGCCTTCTCGGCGACATAACCGACGTAGCCATCGGCTGCGGCCTGGATATAGGCCCAGCCCGCGACCCGCTCGTAGACGACGACGCGGGCCCCGGCGAGCAACTGCCGCTCGCGGTCGCCCGCCGGATCGCGGCAGATGTCGGTGAGCGGCGCGGAGACGCAGGCGGCCTCGCCCTCCACGTAGGCTTCCGCCTCCACCAGCCCCTTCAGCGCGGCGGCGGCCACGCGGGCGTTGGCGGGGGTGAGGCGGCGATCGAGTTTCATGTGAGCACCTTGGGGAGTGCGGCCAGCAGCGCCCGCGCACCCATGCCAACGCCGCCCTTGGGGCGGCCCGGCGCGGCGGAGGGCTGCCAGCCGTAGATATCGAAATGGGTGTAATCTGCGCCCTCGGGCACGAAGCGGCGCAGGAAGAGCGCCGCAGTGATCGCCCCGGCCATGCCGCCCTTGGGCGCGTTGTCGAGATCGGCGATGCCCGGCTGGATGCGCGGCTCGTAGGGCGCGTGGAAGGGCAGTTGCCAGACCGGATCTGCCACCTCTGCCGCTGCCTCCGTCAGCGCCGTGGCCAGCGCGGCGTTGCCGGTGAAGAAGGGGGCGATGTCATCCCCCACGGCCACCCGCGCCGCGCCAGTGAGGGTGGCGAAGCTGACGATCATATCGGGGTTTTCTTCGCCCGCGAAGGTCAGCGCATCGGCCAGCACAAGGCGACCTTCGGCGTCGGTGTTGTTGATCTCTACCGTCAGGCCTTTGCGGGAGGTCAGGATATCCTGCGGGCGGAAGCTGTTCGAGGAGACCGAGTTTTCGACCGCAGGAACCAGCACACGGAGCCGCAGTTTGAGGCCCAGCGCCATGATCATCCGTGCCAGCCCGAGCACGGTGGCCGCGCCGCCCATGTCCTTTTTCATCAGGCCCATAGAGGCGCCGGGCTTGAGGTTGAGGCCGCCGGTATCAAAGCACACGCCCTTGCCGACGAGGGTGAGCGTGGGGCCTTCGCTGCCCCACCGCATATCCAGCAGGCGCGGGGCTTCGGCGCTGGCGCGGCCAACAGCGTGGATCATTGGGAAATTCTGGTTGAGCAGATCATCGCCGCGCACCGCAGCGGCCTCGGCCCCCTGCTCCTCGGCCAGCGCCATGAATGCGGCGTCCAATGCCTCGGGGCCCATATCGGAGGTGGGCGTATTGATAAGGTCGCGGGTGAGAAACTCGCCTGCTGCAATGGCCTCAAGCCGCGCAGCCTCCACGCCCTCGGGGCAAACCAGCTTCGCCTCCACGGCGGGGCCCTCGCTGTAGCGGGTGAAGCGGTAGCTGCCGAAGAGCCAGCCCAGCGCCGCCTCCTCGGCATCGCGCCGCGCCCACTCTCCGGCCAGCGCATAGGTGCCAGCGGGCAGGCGCTGGGGCAAATCGCCGGTTACAAGGCGGCGGCGGTTGCGGGTGGCCGCAGAGCCGAGGCCCAGCAGCACCGCACCGAGGCCGCCGTTTGCGCCCGGCACGAGGCAAACCTCGCCCGCACCGGCCTTGAAGCCTGCGGTTTTCGCCCATGTGCCAGCATCCTCGGGCAAACCATCGAGCCCCTCGGGGCCGATGGCCCAGAGCGGGCAGGCCGCCTCTTGAGTGGTGGCGAATTTGGGCAGGGGCGTGGAATACATGGGGGCTCCGTCTGGCGATTTGCCGCCAGACTAGAGCAAGCCGATCCTCGCCGGAAGCCCGGCCTAGAGCGACAGATCCTGCGCGTCCCACACCTCGGTCAGCGAGCGGTCGGCGATGCGGCCGAGCCGGGCCAGCGTGGCGCCGATGGCCGGGATATCCAGCGCCCGTGCAGCTTGCGCCACGTCGCCGGCAACCCGCGCAAGGCCGACCATGCCGATCTGATCGGCGATGGCGATGAGGCCGCGCGCCATGCGGGCCAGTTCGGGCCAGTCATGCTCGCGGAACCGCGCATCGACGTCGGCCAGCCGCACGGCGAGTTCTTCCATCGCGCGACAAACAACATCTTCTGCCCCTTGATGACCCAGTTGATAGTAGAGCGTTCCCAGCCGCTCGGGATCGAGCCGGATATCATCTTCGACGTTCAGAACGGATACATGTGCCATCTGGCGCACCTCTCTTTTCACCCCAATGTTCTCGCAGGACGGACCATGACGCCGAGGGCTGAACAATCTGTTATCCTGTAAGCGCGAAATGGCTTCAATTGCAGCAGATTGCCCTTGTTTTACCACAGTTGCTCCCTGCCCGCGTCATCACGGCCGGGCGCGGCGCGGGCGCGCTCTTCCCCCGCCGGGGCGGATGTGGTTTAGAAGGTCAGATGCGACAGGAGAGGGACACCGATGGATAGGCTGGTCAAACCGCTGCCGGAATACCTCGTCAGCCGCTATGAAGGCTGGCGGGCCACCCGCTATGAACAGAACAAGAGCTGGTATCGCCGCCTTGCGGACGAGGGCCAGCGCCCGCCGATGATGGTGATTGCCTGCTGTGACAGCCGGGTGAACGTGAACGAGCTGTTTGGCGCCCAGACCGGCGACATCTTTTTGCATCGCAACATCGCCAACCTTGTGCCCCCCTTCGAGCCCGATGGAGACCCGCACGGCACCTCGGCAGCAATCGAATATGCCGTGACCGTGCTGAAGGTAGCGCATCTCATCGTGGTGGGCCATTCCAACTGCGGCGGCGTGGCAGGGTGCCTTGATATGTGCTCGGGCAAAATGCCGGAGCTGGAAGAGAAGAGCAGCTTCATTGGCCGCTGGCTCGACATTCTGCGCCCGGGCTTTGAGCGGGTGAAAGACATCGAAGACCCGGAGGCGCAGAAGCGCGCGCTGGAGCGGGAGGCGGTTGTCGAATCGCTCTCCAACCTGATCGGCTTTCCTTTCGTTCAGAGCGCCATCGAGGCCGAAGAACTTAGCCTGCATGGGCTGTGGTTTGATATCCGCGAGGGTGTGCTGGAGGGCTATAGCCCGACTGCGAAGGTGTTTGAGCCGGTCTGAGCGGGGCTTTGCCACGTTGAGGCCGGATTTTTCGTGCGGCCTCAACCGGGCGTTAACCGATATCGGGCCATGGTGCGGGCTATGAAACAGCCTGCCATGAACCTCACCCTCCGGATGCCGCTAAAGCTCCTCAACAAGGCCAATCGCGCAGCACGCGCGGCGGACCAGACGCTTGCCGAATTCTTGCGGCAGGCCATTCTCTCGCAGATTGACGAGGCCCCCAAGGTGCCGCCTGCCGTGGTCGACAAGCGCCGCGCGCTGGCTCAGGCGATTGAGGACTCGGTGACCTGGCCCGGGCTTCAGGCGCGGCTGCGCAAGCTGGGCTATGTGCTGCGCGCACCGGGCGACAACGGGCGCACAGGGCAGCCGCCGTTGGTGCTTTGCACTTGGCCGGAGGAAAAGCCACTGGTGCCGCTGACGCGGCTGGGCGTGAGCCGCGAGGATTTGACGATCAAGTTTGCCAGCCATTTCCCCGGCAAGCCGCTGGAACGCCGAGAGGGCGGGGACGAACAGCGGGCGGCCTGAGTGCATGTTTGGCGCAGGCGGTTGATCGGCTTTCGATGGCCTCGCTGCGCTGGGCGTTTATCGCCGGCGCCGCCTGCGAGCGGAACACGCCCGGAGGAGAGCGGGGTTTGAGTTGCCGCTGGGGGCGCACAGAGCCACGAGGAAGGGCCGAGGCTGATATGCCCCGGCCCTGTTTGTAGCGTAGTTCAATGTTGCGCGGTGGTTACGGCCGCCAGATCAGCTCTGGGCCGCTTGGCCAATCGAGCGTCACGTCGATCCGCACCACTTTGGTTTCACCCGGTGCCAGCTCCATGTCCCATTCACCCACACCCCGGCGCTTTTCGTAATCTTCGCGCGTGGGCGCGGGCCGGGCGCGCACGTCGAGCTCAAGATCTTCCTGCTCGGAATAGGGCAGCGCGTAAATCGCCGTCAGCTCCACCGCCTCGTCACTGAGGTTTTCCACGGAAAACTCCATTGCCTGCTCGCGGGTGTTGGAGCGGCTGACGATGCCCTTGTCGCCGGTGTCGTTGTTCAGCAGCGTCCATTCGAGGCGCAGGCTCTCCAATGGCCCGAAGGACAGATCTTCGGTTGCGCCGGCAGGGATGAGCGGCACGGTGTTGCGCCCTATGAACACGCCATCGCGGTAGACCGAGGCCTGCCCCGGCAGGATTGGCTCGGACAGCGTGTTGCGCAGCTCGGCCAGTAGGAAGGCGGTGTCATCGGTGCGCGGCGCGGCGATGATCTTTTCGTCGGCCTCCAGCGTCACCGTGTCGAGCGACAGTTGCAGCCCCTCGCCGCCGTAAGGCGCGAGCGTGACCTTGCGGGGGTAGTCGTAGCTCACCGCGAGGCCTTCCACCTTCAGCCCGGCGACGATGGGGGCGGCTTCGACCACCACGGCCTCCTCTTCCATCGCAGGCTTTGCCGCCACCCGTGACGTATCGTAGGAGGCACTACCGGAGGCCCGCTTGTAGGCCGCATTGCCGATCTGCGCCTGATTGGGCTGCGGATCGCTGGGCACTATTCCGGCGAAGGGGTCGGCGGTGGAAAGCTCAAGCTCGATTCCGTCCCAAAGCTCGCCGGTGAATTGCTGCACAACGGCCTTGCGGTCGATCTGAACGGATGCCTCTTCACCGCGTGTGAGGCGCAGGTCGTAATCCGGGCGCCAGTTCGCTTTGCCGTCGAGGTAGACCACCTCCAGCACCACCTCTTGCGGCGTGTCCAGCTCCAGCGACACGGCCATCATATCCACCGGCCCCTCGGGCGGGGTGAGGCGAGCGAGGTCGGCCTGGGCCTGGGCCAGTTCGCGCCGCAGCTCGTCCATCTCCTTGGAAAGACCGCGCAGGGCTTCTTCGGTTTGCTGCTTTTCGAGTTGCGCAGCGGCAGTTTCAGAACCGATCAGCGTGGCCGCATTGCGCAGCGCTTCGGGGTCGATCGCATCGAGCGCGCCGCCCTTGACCGAGCCCAGAAACTCCAGCCGGGCATTGGCGCCGTCGAGCGCCACCTGTGCCCGGGAGATTTCGTCTGACTTGCCTGTCACCCGGTCTTCCAGCGTTTCGACCCGGTCGAGCGTGGCCTGCTGGGCGGGGGAATAAACCGCTTTGGGGTCGGTCACATAGCTGGTCAGCAGCTGGGTCGCCCCGAGTGAAACGCCGCCGGAGGGCAGGATGCGGGGCGGGCCATAATCGAGCATGCCGCGCCGCACCGGGAAGAGGATGCGATGGGCACCGGCGGGCACCTCGGCCACCACCCGGCGCGTGACAGTTGCGCCCTGCGGATAGATGGTTGCGCCCGTCACCGGGGCGGCGACCTGAAAATCGGCTGCCGACGCAAGGGCTGGCAGGGTTGTGAGGGCGGTGGCCCACAAGAGCGTTTTCATTGTTCAATACCTCGTATCAAAATGCCTTCTGCCCGGAGTTTCTGCCCCCCGATAGGTGAAAGCAAGCTGCGTTTCCCGGCGCGCGCAGGCGCCGATCACAAGGTAGGACGCAAGCCAAGGGCCGATCCTTGGACCGGCCCTTGAAAAAATTTGAAATGTTCGAGAGGGGGGGCCGGAGCCTCAGCCCTTCTTCAGGATGCGTTGGCCGTAGAGCTCGGCGATCTGCACCGCATTCAGCGCCGCGCCCTTGCGCAGGTTGTCGCTGACGCACCAGAAGTTCAGCCCGTTGTCGATGGTGCTGTCTTGCCGGATGCGGCTGATGAAGGTGGCGAAATCGCCCACGCACTCGACCGGCGTGGTGTAGCCGCCCGGCTCGCGCTTATCGACCACCATGATGCCCGGTGCCTCGCGCAGGATGTCGCGTGCTTCATCCTCGTCGAGGAACTCCTCAGTCTCGATGTTCACCGCTTCGGAGTGGCCGACAAAGACCGGCACGCGCACGCAGGTGGCGGTGACCTTGATCGACTTGTCGATGATCTTCTTGGTCTCGGCGACCATCTTCCACTCTTCCTTGGTGGACCCGTCCTCAAGGAAAACGTCGATCTGGGGGATCACGTTGAAGGCGATCTGCTTTTGGAACTGCTCGGGGGCCTTTTCCTGACCGGGCACATACATGCCCTTGGTCTGGTCCCACAGCTCGTCCATGCCGCCTTTGCCCGCGCCGGACACCGACTGGTAGGTGCTGACCACCACGCGCTTGATTTTGGCGCGGTCATGCAGCGGCTTGAGGGCCACCACCATCTGCGCCGTGGAGCAGTTGGGGTTGGCGATGATCATCCGCTTGGCATAGCCCTCGATCGCATCGGCATTCACTTCGGGCACGATCAGCGGAATATCCGGGTCGTAGCGGTAGAGCGAGGAGTTGTCGATTACGAGGCAGCCAGCTTTGGCGGCGTTGGGCGCGTATTTCTTGGTGGCGTCCGAGCCGATGGCAAAGAGCGCGATATCCCAGCCCTTGAAGTCGAAAGTGTCGAGATCCAGGGTTTTCAGGGTCTTGTCGCCAAACGAGACTTCGGTGCCGAGAGATTTGCGCGATGCAAGCGCAGCAATCTCATCGACAGGGAACTGGCGCTCGGCCAGAATGTTCAGCATTTCGCGGCCCACATTGCCCGTGGCGCCGACGACGACGACGCGATAGCCCATCAGGGTCTCCTTTGTTTATGTGTTGCGGGGCAATATAGGGTTTGGCTGCGTGTTTAAAGGGGCAAAGCCGACCGGGTGAGGCCGGGGTTGCCAATTCCGGCGGGCTGCCTACGATCCCTTCGCAGTTGCAGAATGATTTTACCAACCCCCGGAGCCCCCATGACAGACCTTTCCGCCTTCAAGGCCTACGATATTCGCGGCCAGATCGGCGTGAACCTCGACAGCGCGCTCGCCCGCAAGATCGGCCGCGCCTTTGCCGAAGTGCTTGGCTGCAAGTCGGCGGTGATCGGGCGCGATATTCGCCCCTCCTCTCCCGAGATCACCGAGGCGCTGACCCAAGGCCTCATCGCCGGGGGCGTGGATGTGATCGACATCGGGTTGGTGGGCACCGAGGAGGTGTATTTTGCGACGTCGCATTTGGGGGCGGATGGCGGGCTGATGGTGACGGCCTCGCACAACCCGATTGATTACAACGGTATCAAGATGGTGGCCGCAGGATCGCGCCCGCTCTCCGCCGATGGCGAGATGGAGCGGCTGAAGCAGCTTTGCGGCGGCCCCGATCTGCCCGACGCCGCAACGCCGGGCAAACGCAGCGAGGCTGACACCCGCGATGCCTACGCCGAGAAGATCGTCAGCTTTGTTGACGTCGCAAGCCTCAAGCCGTTGAAAATTTTGGTGAACGCCGGAAATGGCGTGGCTGGCCCCTCGTTTGACGCTATTGCCGAAAAGCTCGCCAAAAAGGGCGCGCCGCTGACCTTTGAGCGGATGCACCATGAGCCGGATGCGAGCTTCCCGAACGGCATCCCCAACCCGTTGCTGCCCGAGAACCAGCCTGTCACCGGAGAGCAGGTGAAGGCCTCAGGTGCAGATATGGGCGTGGCTTGGGACGGCGACTTTGATCGTTGTTTCTTGTGTGACGAGGCCGGTGACTTTGTTGAGGGGGAGTTTGTAGTGGCGCTGCTGGCCAAGGGCTTCCTTCAGCTCTACCCCGGTGCCAACATCGTGCATGATACCCGCGTGGCGTGGAACAGCCGCAAGTGCATCACCGAAGCCGGGGGCACTGCAATTTCTTCGCCAACAGGGCACTCGCTGATCAAGGCGCTGATGCGCAAGGAAGATGCGGTTTATGGCGGCGAAATTTCGGCGCATCACTACTTCCGCGACTTCTATTATTGCGACAGCGGGATGATCCCTTGGCTCACCATCGCGCAGTTGATGAGCGTTGAGGGCGCGAGGCTTTCGGAGATGGTGGCGGATATGCGGGCGGCTTTCCCCTCGTCGGGCGAGATCAACTTTCGGCTTGGCAATCCGGAGGCGGCCAAGCAGGCCTTCGAGGCGAAATATGCCGGTGAGGCGGAGGACGCCAATCGGCTTGATGGCCTCAGCCTTGAGTTTGCCGACTGGCGGGTGAACCTGCGCAGTTCCAACACCGAGCCGGTGCTGCGGCTCAACGTGGAAACGCGGGGCGACCGGGCGCTGCTGGATGCGAAGGTGGCCGAAATCTCGGCGCTGATCCGCGACACCGGCGAGCCTGCCTGATTTCGCTTCGGATTTTACCTGTTAAGCCCGGCTTCACGCCCCCCTGCTACATCTGCCCTCGGGTGAAGAAAGGTGTAGAAACGAGGGGCGTGGTATGTCTGCCGCTAACGATGTGCGACCGATCATTATCAAGAAGAAGAAGATCATCTCGGGCGATGGTCATCACGGCGGCGCGTGGAAGGTGGCCTATGCCGACTTCGTGACGGCGATGATGGCGTTTTTCATGCTGATGTGGCTGCTGAATGCGACCACGGAGAAGCAGCGCAAGGGCATTGCCGATTACTTCAACCCCAATGTGCCGCTCTCGCGCGTGTCGGGCGGCGGCGATGGGACTTTTGGCGGCGACAGCGTGTTTACCGAAGAGACCCTGCCGCAGAACGGCACCGGGGCCAGTGCCGAAAACCCGACATCGGCCAATCAGGCCGCGGGTGAGCAGGGGGATGCCGCAGGGGCCGCCAAGGAGGAAAGCCTGACCCAATCGGTGGATCTGGAAGATATCGAGCAGGCGCTGATGGCGATGTCGGGCGAGAGCATGGCGGCCAGCGAGGCGCTGCGCCACATCGTTACCAAGGTGACCGATGAAGGGCTGATCGTGGAGGTTTTCGACATCGAGGGTGTGCCGCTGTTCAAGCCCGGCACCGACGAGCCGACGCTGATCATGGAGGAGATCGCAGCCATGCTAGCGCGCGTCTTCGACCTTGCGGCCAACCCGGTTGCGGTGAACGGGCACACAGCCGCGGAGCCGGTTGTGCGGGCCAACAACCCGGTTTGGCAGCTTTCAGCAGATCGCGCGGCGGCGGGGCATCGCCTGCTCGTTGACTCCGGGCTGAACGGCGACCGGTTGCAGCGCGTTTCGGGCTTTGCCGACCGCAAGCCGATCGAGGGCAACCCCATGTCGATCCGCAACAACCGGCTGGAGTTTATCCTGCTGCGCACGGACATCTGATTGTGGCGAAACCGGGGCAAAGCAGATGGCATTTTATCTGTTAGCCCTCCCTTAAGGACGCCCCGCCATAGTGCCTCGCAAGCAAGGCTCTTAGCAGCAGAAAGGCGCTCCTTATGACGATCTCCTCCTCGCTCAACGCGGGTGTGGCAGGGCTGGCGGCCAATGCCAGCCGTCTCGCCACGATTTCTGACAACATCGCCAACAGCGCGACCAACGGCTACAAGCGCGCGGTGACTGACTTTCACGCCATGGTCATCACCTCTGGCCGCGGCACCTATTCCGCCGGCGGCGTGCGGGTGACGACCACCCGCTTTATCGACCAGCCCGGCGCGTTGCTTTCCACGGAAAACCCCACTGATCTTGCGGTGCGCGGGCGCGGATTTTTGCCCGTCACAACCGAGAGCTCGCTGAACAACCTGACCGGCGACAGGCCGATGTATCTGGCCACAACCGGCTCCTTCCGCACCAACGCCGATGGCTATCTGGTGACCGAGTCGGGCCTCGTGCTCATGGGCTGGCCCGCCGACTCCGACGGCTCAATCCCCAACTTTGCGCGCGACACCGCTGACGGGCTGGAGCCGATCCAGATCAACGTGAACCAGTTTGCCGGCGAGCCCACCGAGAACATGCAACTGGGCATGAACCTCCCTGCCACGGAGACCGATTTTGACGCCTCCGGCAACCCGCTGGACCTGTCGATCGAGTATTACGACAACCTCGGCACATCTGAGTCGCTCTCCATCACCTTCACGCCGCAGATCCCGGCCACGGGCTCTTCCAACACCTGGGACATGGTCATCACCGACTCTGCCTCGGGCGGGGGCGTGGTGGGCGAATACGAACTGGTGTTCGATGATACCCGCGGCTCCGGCGGCACCCTCCTGGCGGTGAACCAAGCACCCGGCGCGGCTGGCGGTACTTATGACGGGTTAACAGGCGTGTTCACCATCACCGTGGATGGCGGCCCGATTGATGTGAACATCGGCGCGCTCGGATCGGGCAACCTGATGACGCAGCTTTCCGACAGCTTTGCCCCCACCTCCATCAGCAAGGATGGCTCGCCTGTGGGCAACATGGTTTCGGTCGAGGTTGATGCCAACGGCTTCCTCTCGGCGGCCTTCGACATTGGCATCACCCGCACGATTTACCAGATTCCACTGGTCGACCTGCCCAATCCCAATGGCCTGCTCGCGCTGGATAACCAGACCTACCAAACCTCCAACGCCTCTGGCTCCTTCTTCCTCTGGGATGCCGCAGACGGGCCCACCGGCGATATTTTGAGCTACGCGCTGGAAGAGAGCGCCACGGATGTGGCCGGTGAGCTGACCGCCCTGATCCAGACCCAGAGGGCCTATTCGTCGAACGCCAAGGTTATCCAGACCGTCGATGAGATGCTCCAGGAAACCACCAACATCAAGCGCTGACCGGCGCTTGATCTGCCAGAACTGAAAGAGGCTCCCCATGTCCCTCTCCGCATCCATGTCGGCCGCCCTATCTGGGTTGAACGCCACCCGCCGCGCGACCGACCTCATCAGCTCCAACATCGCCAACGCGCTGACCGAGGGGTATGGGCGGCGCTCCATGAGCCTTTCCGTCCGGCCCCTGGGCGGGGTCGAGGTGGGCGCGGTTCAACGCAACGTCGACGAGCGGCTGATCGGTGACAGGCGCTTGGCGCAGGCGGCGGCGGGCGACGCCCAGACCCGCGCAGATGCGCTCAGCCGCATTGAGGGATTGCTCGGTGCCCCTGACCAAGCCAGCTCGCTCACAGCGGCCTATGCCCGCTTCGAGGGTGCCCTCATCGAGGCCTCGAGCCGCCCCGATGTTTCGGCACGGCTCGATACCGCCGCGCGCGCCGGTGCGGCACTTGCCAGAAAGTTTGAAGGCATATCGGACGGCATTCAAGACATGCGGCTGGAAGCCGATCAGGGCATTGCCCGCATGGTCGACAAGCTGAATACCTCGCTTGAACAGGTGGCTGAGCTGAATGCGCTGATCTTCAATTCTTCCTCCAACGGCCAGAATGCCGCGGCCCTGCACGACCAGCGCCAGGTGCTGATCGACGGCATCGCCGAGATCGTACCGCTCAGGCAAGTACAGAGGGAGGGCGGCAAGGTTGCCCTCTTCACGCCCACCGGCGGTATTATGCTGGAGGGCACCGCGGCGGAGGTTGGCTTTTCCACCGTCAACCTCATCACGCCGGACATGACGCTTGGCTCTGGCGCACTCTCCGGCCTTACCCTCAACGGCAATCCGGTGCGCACCGATGGCAACAACGCGCCCTTCGCCGGTGGCAGCCTTCACGCCCTTTTCGCCCAGCGCGACGAGATTGCCGTGGACGCACAGGCCAGCCTCGACATGATGGCGCGCGACCTTGTGGAACGCTTTCAAGACCCCGCGCTCGACCCGACCCTTGGCGCAGGAGACGCGGGCCTGTTTACCGATGGCGGCGCGGCCTTCATCACCGCTGATGAAGAGGGCCTTTCCGCCCGGCTTGAGTTCAACATACTGGCTGACCCGGATCAGGGTGGTGACAGCTGGCGCCTGCGTGATGGCCTCGGCGCGGTGAGCGCTGGACCTGTTGGAAACGCATCGCTCCTTCAATCTCTCACCGATCGTCTTGGCGAAAGTCGCGCCTCCACCTCGGCAGCAGCCACGGGCCTGTCGCGGTCTGCCTCTGGTCATGCCGCTGACTTTCTCTCCGGGCTCGCCGCCGAACGCGAGGCGGGCGAGGTGGAGATGGGCTTCCAGATGGCCCGCTACGACACGCTTCGCGCCACCGAACTCGCAGGCGGCGTAGATACCGACCGCGAGTTGCAACACCTTCTGATCGTCGAACAGGCCTACGCTGCCAACGCAAAGGTCATTCAGACGATTGACGATTTGATCCAACGGATCATGGCCATCTGAAAGGGCTGACCTGATGCTAACACAACTCGGCCACGGCGATCTCGCCCGCCTGTTCCAGATGAATCGCTCCAATCATGACGTGAAGTCGGAGATGAACCGCCTGTCGCAAGAGCTTGCAACCGGGCGCAAATCCAGCATTGCAGAAGCGGTGGGTGGCGATTTTGCCCCGATCACCAGCATCGAGATGACCCTCTCGCGCAACGCTGCGTTTCAGACCGCAAGCACCGAGGCTGCCAACTTCGCGTCGGTGATGCAGCACGCCTTTCAGACGATCTCTTCTTTCGGGGCGAAATCAGCCTCCAACCTGCTGAACGCCAGTCAGGCGGCACAGCCGGAACTGATTGGCACCGCCGCGGCCGACACTGCCGCCCGCCTCCAGCCTGTGCTGGCCGCGCTCAACACAGAGTTTGGCGGGCGTAGCGTCTTTGCGGGGGAAGACGTGAGCGGCCCCGCCGTGGCCGACGCCCCGACCCTCATGGCCGGACTCTCCGCTGCGACAGCGGGCGCCACGGATGTGGCCAGCCTCATGGCCGCCGTCGACGCGTGGTTCGACCCTGGTGGCGGCTTTGAAACGACGGTTTATCTTGGCTCCACCACGCCGCTGGACTCTGTGGATATTGGCCAAGACGTTTCTGCAGACCTTGGCTTCACCGCCTTTGACAGCGAGTTGCGCGACACGCTGAAAGGCATCGCCCTTGCCGGCCTCATCGCCGATGGGGCCCTCGCGGGCGATACGGCGGCCCGCGCCGAGTTGATGCAACGTGCGGGTGAAACCCTGATCGAGGGTGAATCCGGCCTGACACAGCTGCAGGCGCGTCTCGGAACAGTTGAAGAGCTGATCGAGGAGGCCGATGCCGCCCGCACCGCCGAAAGTTCTGCCCTGACGATGACCCGCGCCAGCCTGCTCGAGGTTGATCCCTATGAAACCGCCTCGCGCCTGCAGCAAGTCCAGACGCAGCTTGAAACGATCTACGCGATGACTGCCAGAATGCAGTCCCTAAGCCTGGTGAATTACCTCTGATGTTTCGCAAAATCCTCGCCTACCTCCTCGCGCTGAGCCTTGTTAGCGCGGCCCAAGCCACCCCCGTGCGCATCAAGGATCTCGTCGAATTTGACGGGGTTCGCGGCAACGACCTTGTGGGCTACGGCCTCGTGGTTGGCCTCAACGGCTCAGGTGACGGCTTGCGCAACGCGCCCTTTACCGAGGAAATCATGCAGAACATGCTGGAACGGCTTGGCGTGAACGTCACCGGCGAGCAGTTTCGGCCCAAGAATGTGGCCGCTGTATTCGTAACCGCCACCCTGCCGCCCTTCGCGCGGGCCGGCAGCCAGATTGATGTTACGGTCTCAGCCATTGGCGATGCCAAGAGCCTGCTCGGTGGCACTCTGGTGATGACGCCGCTCACCGCCGCCGACGGCCAGATTTACGCCGTTGCACAAGGAACCATTATTGCCGGCGGGGCCTCGGCGGAGGGAGATGGTGCGACCGTCACACAAGGCGTACCAACTGCCGGCACCGTGCCCTCTGGCGCGAGAGTTGAGCGGGAAGTGCCCTTCGACTTCACCCAGCTTAGAACCATGCGGCTGGCTTTGCGCACGCAAGACTTCACCACCGCCAGCCGCATCGAGGCCGCCATCAACGGCAGCTTTGGGCGCCCGATCGCGCGGATGCTTGATGCGGGCACTGTGCAGGTGGAGCTTGGCGGTGCAAGCACGCGCTCCCCTGCTCACGTGGTCAGCCGGATCGAGAACATCGCCGTCGAACCGCAGCGCCGTGCCATGGTGGTCGTCGATCAGCGGTCGGGCACCATCGTCATGGGCGAAGACGTGCGTATAAGCCGCGTCGCCGTGAGCCAGGGGAACCTCACGATCCGGATCGAGGAGAAGCCGATTGCCGTGCAGCCCAACCCCTTTGCCCCGGGTGAAACCGTTGTGCTGCCCAATACGACCGCAGAGATTGATGAAGAACCGGGCATCGGCCTGGCTGAGGTGGCGGCCGGCACCTCGCTCTCTGAAGTGGTCGCGGGCCTGAACGCTCTTGGCGTCTCACCGCGCGACATGATCGACATTCTGAAGAGCATCAAGGCCGCTGGCGCCCTGCATGCAGACTTCATTGTGAGGTGACCCAGCGCAACGTCGCCACCGCGGCAATGAGGTGGGATGGCTCCTTTTAGAGCCGTGGTTTGGGTGCTTGAGAGGAGCCAGTTGAGGCTTCGGTGTCGACCCAAGATCTAAAGCGAGTTCCGATCGGTCGAACAGAGCGGACCAAGCGGTTGGCGAAGCGCCCGTGCCAGCCTGTTAGAAATAGCTCCTGACGAGCGCCCCGGCAATCAGAGCCCAGCCATCGGCTACCACGAAGAAGGCCAGCTTGAAGGGCAAGGAAACGATTGCGGGGGGCACCATCATCATCCCCATCGACATCAGAACCGCAGCCACGACTAGGTCGATAATGAGGAACGGCAGGAAGATGAGGAACCCGATCTGAAAGGCCCGTTCGACTTCGCTCAACAGGAAAGAAGGCACCAGCAGCGAAAGAGGCGCCTCCCCCGGCGGGGTTGTGGCTGCCACACCGGCACGCAGTTCGTTCAAGGTGCCGAAGGTCTCGGGATCCACCCGTGCCGCCATGAAAACGCGGAAGGGTGCCATGGTGTTGGTGAAGGCCTGTTCCACAGCGATCTGCTCATCGAGCAGCGGCTGAACACCGGTGGTCCAGGCCTCTTGCAACACCGGATCCATGATGAAGTAGGTCAGGAAGAGCGCCAGAGAGACGATCAGCATATTGGGAGGCGATTGCTGAAGGCCGATCGCCTGCCGGAGGATTGAGAGCACCGTGACGATGAACGGGAAGCAGGTGATCATCACCGCGATGCCCGGCACGAGGCTCAGGATCGTGATCAGCGCAAAGAGACTGATCGTCTGATTTGTAAGCGCCCCCGATCCCTCGCCCAGATCGACGGAAATATCCTGCGCGGCCAGCGGCCCCGCTATGAACAATAGCGCCAGTGCCAGACGAGCCGCGCCATACATCGCCGTCAAATGCCGCCTTTGAGGTCTGCCACTTCGGTCAACCGCACGGCCAGTTGGCCGGGCTGGCCCTCTTCGGCCTCGGTCAACTCGCCTCGGGCAATCAGCTTGTCTCCGACATAAAGTTCCACCGGGTCTTCCACCCGGCGGTCGAGCGGCAGCACGGCATCCGGCCCCAGCTTCAACAGCTCGGACACCCGCGGCCGGGCCTTGCCCACGGCCACCGTGATCTCGACCGGCACCTGCGTGAACGGGCTCTCCTTGCCCTTCATTTCCTCTGACATGCGTCATCCTTCCCGGGTCGCCTGACCCTCAAAATACCCTTCCACCACCTCGGCAATGCCCGCGAGCACTGCATCGAGATCGATGATTTCTTCGGCGCTGGCGAAGCGAAGAACCGCCTGCCCCTCCGCGAGGCTCGGCTCCTCGGCCAGCCGGACCGGAATGGTCGCCTCGCCCTGAAGCAGCGGCTCCAGACGGGCGCGATTTTCCGGCGCGACGGTAATTTCGACAGAGACTTCGCTTCGGGCTTTCACCGCCGCGTCGATGCGCTCCAGAATCACCGGCCCGAGGCTGCCTCGCACAGTTGCGGGCAAAACCTTGCCCACGATTCCGGCCAACAGCCCTTCCATTTCGCCCAGCATGGCGCGGCGGGCTTCGTGATAGGTGAAGCTCATGTCGTCCAGAGCGCGGGCGAGATCCGCGCCGATGGCTTTTTGCTCATCAGCATGTGCGCGCGAGGCATCTTCCCAGCCTTCGCGGTAGCCCTTGTCGAAGGAGGCGAGCTGAGCCTCGGCCAGAGTGCTCTCGCCCACAGCCTTGGCGCGCGCGGCTTTCGGCGCGGAGCTGAATTCTTCAAGCTTGAGGCCGTCGCTGCTCATGCCTGCGCCTCCTCATCCTCTTCCATCCAGCTCTTGAGGATTTCGATCGTCTCGTCTTGCCGCTCTTCAATCATGTTTCGAAGCCGGGCCACCGGATCATCGCTGCCCGCGCCAAAGCTGCCCATGTCACCCATGCCGGGCACGCCGGAGACATCAAAGTCGTTCACGACCGCCAGATCGGGCAATTCGATGTCGCTGTCGTCAATCTCGCCGGTCAGCGCGTCGGGCATGGGCACGTCATCCAGATTGGGGCCGGAGTCTGCCGGGGCTCCGGGCGGCAGCGACGCCACCGGGGCCTCTGGCGCGGGAAGAGCCTGCGCCGTAAGGGCTGGCTTCAGAACGAAAAGCCCAAGCCCCAGAGTGACCAGCGCGAGGATTGCAAGTTGGATGAGGGTCATGATGTTCAGCCCGTCAAGAAGCGAGCCACCCGCTGCCGCGCCCACCTGCGCAACGGGTTCAAACTGGAGCGATTTGATTGTGATCTGATCGCCACGCGCTTCATTAAAACCCACGGCGCTGGCGACAAGCTCGCGCAGGGCCTCCAACTGCTCATCGCTGCGCGCCGTCCACGTTGGGTCTCCGCTAGCGTCTTCCCCGCGCAGACCGTCGACCAGAACGGCCACCGTCACTCGCTTTACCGCACCCGGGCTGCGCAGTAATTCTCTTTGCGTTTCAGAAACTTCAAAGTTCGTCCGCTCGCGTGTTGTTGTCTCTTGGCTCTGGCTCTCACCGCCATTTGCCCCGGCCTCGCCATCGGGCAGGTTAGACGCCACCGTGACCGCCGCGGGATTGGTGCCGCTCGCGGAATTGGAACGCTCTTCGGTTTCCGTGCTTACCGCCACGCGCCCATCCGGATCGAAAGTTCGCTCGATGATTTGCTCTCGGTCCGTCTGGGTTTCTACCGAGATTTCCACCACCGCATTGCCCGGCCCAACGTGCGCTTCCAGCAAACGCTGAACATTGCGGCGCAGGCTCTCGGCGCGCTCTTCGCCCGCAGGGTCGCCGGCAGCATCGTCGGCAGCCACAACCGCGCCGCTCGCGCCGTCGATGACCGAAACCCCATCGGGAGACAGCTCGGCCACGGCACTGGCGATGAGAAATTTGAACGCCTTCGCTTCCGCAGGGGTGACCCGCCCGCTGGTGGCGGTGACGGCCACCGAAGCCGAGGCGGCTGTGTCACGCCCGAAGCCTTGGGACGCCGGGTTGGAAATGTGCACGCGTGCCGCACGCACCCGCGGCGAGGCAAGGATGGTGCGGGCCAATTCGCCCTCCTTGGCCCGCCAGTAGGCCGCGTCGAACATCTGGCTGGTGGTGCCGAAACCCGACAACCCATCAAGAATTTCATAGCCTTGCCCACCGTTCGCAGGCAGCCCTTCGCCCGCCAGGGTCATCCGCAGCTCATCGCGCCGGGCACTATCAACATAGATTGCCCCGCCGCGCACGTCGTAGGCGACGCCGCGTTGATCCAGCGATGTCACCACCTCACCAGCAGCCGAAGGCTCCAGCCCAGCGTAGAGCAGCGTCATCCCCGGTGAGGTTGCCATCCGGCTAAGCGCCAGCACGGCCGCAAACATTGCAACCGTCGCCACCAACACGGTGAGCCGCCGCCGGGCATCGAGGCCATTCCAGGTATCCAAGAGGTTTTGCACGCGCATTCTCCGCCGTCTTTCGGGCTTCTGCCCTGCATCCCTTAAATCGCGCATTGGCCTTAACAATCGGTTAGCCACATTCGGTCTATGAACGGATTGTTCGATTTGTTCAGGAGAACCCCCGCCATGGCCGAGGAAGACGGTGCCGCAGAGGCCGGAGAAGCGGGCGAAGCCCCCAAGAAGAAGTCCAAACTGCCCCTCCTTCTGGGGATGATTCTCATGCTCGCGGGCGGCGGAGGCGCATTTTTTGCCACGTTTTCGGGGATGCTCGGCGGCGGTGGCGAGGAGGCCCATGAGGAGAGCGGCGGCGAAGACATGGCTGAGGCAGAACCGCTGGAGCCCGTGGCCTTCGTTCCTCTCGATCCGATCATTATCGCCATGCGCACAGAGGGGCGCGCCGCCCATCTGCGGTTTCGCGCTGAGCTGGAGGTAGCCCCTGACAAGCAGGAGGAGGTGACGCTGCTGATGCCGCGCATCCTTGATGTGTTGAACACCTATCTGCGGGCTGTCGAAGTTTCGGAAATCGAACGCCCGAGCGCACTGATGACTCTGCGGGCACAGATGCTGCGGCGCATTCAGATCGTCACGGGGGAGGGCCGGGTGCGCGACCTTCTCGTGACTGAATTCGTGGTTAATTAGGAGGGCCCGATGATCAACCTGATCGCAGATATCCTTATGGCTGCCGGGGCGCTTGGCGCCGGTGCTTATTGCCTTGTCCTCTCGCGGCGCCTGTCGCGTTTTACAGATCTCGAAACCGGGATGGGCGGTGCTGTGGCGGTGCTGTCAGTGCAGGTCGACGATCTGACGAAAGCTCTGGCGGAGGCCCGAAAAGCCTCGAGCGGGAGCGTTGGCCAGCTGACGGAACTGACGAAGCGAGCCGAGGAGTCTGCCGGGAAGCTGGAGGTGTTGCTTGCCTCTCTGCATGACCTGCCGGAACCGGACACCTCCACGCCCCGGCCCACGGTCAAACGGCGCAGACGCACGGTGCGCGGTGAGGAACAGGAGGCCGCCTGATGGCGAAACCGGCAAAATCGCGCGGCAGGGCGCGGCGGCGTTTGAGCCGCAAGCTAGGGCGCGGCGTTTTGACAACCCTTGCAGTCCTGCTCATCGGCTCGGCCGTGTTGCGCCTGAGCGGAGGCAGCGGGGCGGCGATTGCCCGGGAAGTGGCAGGCCGGATGGCCGGCGAGACGCAAGAGGCCGATCCGGTGGTTGCCGGGTGTGAGCCAGCGCCGGAAATTGCCAGTCTTCTGGCGGCATTGACCGCGCGCGAGACAACTGTTGAGAAACGCGAAGTTGCCGTCAGGGACGAAATGCTGGCGCTTGAGCGCGCCCGCGAAGAGATTGCGCGCGAAATGACCGCGCTGCGCGAGGCCGAGGCGCAGTTGGAAGAGACGCTGGCGATGGCCGATGGCGCCGCCGAATCCGATCTGGCGAAACTCACACGTATGTATGAGGTGATGAAGCCAAAGGAGGCCGCCGCGCTTTTTGCGGAGATGGACCCGATCTTTGCGGCCGGCTTTTTGGGGCGGATGCAACCCGAGCGCGCCGCCGCCGTGCTGGCCGGAATGGACCCAAAGGCAGCCTATACGCTTTCGCTGATCCTTGCGGGGCGGAATGGGGCCGTGCCCACCGAATAACCGTCCGACCCTCAGAGAAAATTAACTGGGGGATGCGAAAAGAGCCAAGGGCCGTGTCCCGAGACGAAGAGCAAGGGCGAGCAGAACATGATCGGTATTGTCGGTATCATCATCATTTTCGTGATGGTCTTTGGCGGCTATCTCGCAGCCGGCGGCAAGATGGGAATCATCCTCAAGTCGCTGCCGTTCGAGATGACAATGATCGGCGGCGCGGCTGTTGGGGCCTTCGTGCTGGGCAATGACATGGCCTCGATCAAGCACACGCTGAAAGACATCAAGAAGGTGTTCAAGGGCCCGCATTGGGGCCACCACGATTACCAAGACCTGCTCTGCCTGCTGTTTGAGCTGATCCGGCTCGCGCGGCAAAACCCTGTTGGACTCGAAGAGCATATCGAGAATCCGGCGGAAAGCTCGATTATCTCTCGCTACCCCAAGATCCTCGCCGACAAGGAGGCCATCGAGCTGATCTGCGACACGCTGCGCTCTGCTTCGATGAACTACGATGACCCGAACCAGGTTGAGGAGGTGCTGGAAAAGCGGATGAACGCGCATCTGCACCACCAGATGCACTCCAGCCACGCCATGCAGACGATGGCCGATGGCCTGCCCGCACTGGGAATCGTCGCCGCGGTGTTGGGCGTTATCAAGACCATGGGCTCTATCGACCAGCCGCCGGAAATCCTTGGCAAGCTCATCGGCGGGGCCTTGGTGGGCACATTCTTGGGCGTGTTCCTCGCCTATGGCATCGTTGGCCCTTTCGCGACCAAGATGAAGGCGGTGATCGAGGAAGACGGGCATTTTTACCAGCTTATCCGCGAAGTTCTGGTGGCCAACCTGCATCAACACGCCACCAATATTTGCATAGAAGTCGGCCGACAAAACACGCCCGGCCACTGCCGCCCGAGCTTTTCCGACCTGGAGGAGGCGCTAAAGAACCTGAAGTCGGAGGCGGCATGAAGGCCAGCCTCTCGCACATAGTCGCCTTCGCATGGGCGCTCGCACTCGGCGCGGGGGGCACACTCCATGCGGAGACCGTGCGCGTGCTGACAGGAGAGCACGATGGTTTCACGCGCATCGCACTGGCGTTGGCACGCGGATCGGACTGGAAAGCTGGCCGCATCGAAGATGGCTTCGGGCTGGAGCTTGCCCGAACAGACATTCGCCTCGACCTGTCGGGTGCCTTCGATCTGATCCAACGCGATCGCATCCTCGACCTGTCGTTTGACGCTGAAACGCGCAGGCTCAGCATCCGATCTCAGTGCGACTGCCACGCTCAAGCCTTCCAAATCGGCACCCGAGTTGTGGTGATCGACATTGCCGATGGCCCTGCGCCAGATGGTCACCCGTTCGACGCGCCACTCGATTTGCCGGAGCCTGCGCCGCCTGTTGCCACCTCATCTGAACCTGAACCAGCCGCAACTCCCCGGCGGCAACCCACCGAAGTGGCCGCCGAGGCCCTCCCGCCTCTGTTGTCGGACGAATTGCGCCGCCGTTATGACCGGCAGGTCACCCTCCCCGCGGTAGAGCCGCCCCCTGCCCCGCCGAAACGAGGGGCCGAGGAGCGCGAAACGCCCAAGGCGCGTGACGCTTTCGCAGAGGCGGAGCAACGGCGACGCATTGCGGAGATTGAGGCAGAGCTGCTCAAGCAACTCGCCCGCGCCGGGTCTCAAGGTATGGTCAAGCCAAACCCTGAGTATGGGGGAGCCGATGGCGGCGTGTCTCAACCCGACGCCAGCTCACCGCCGAGCAACCACCCCGGCGAGAATGTCGACGCGATCACGGGCGTCGATCGCGCCGCGCCCGATGCGCCCGCCCCGCAGGATGATTCTCGCCAGGCCTGCCTGCCGCCTGCCGCCTTCGAGTTCCTTGTCGCGGAGCCCGAGGCAGAGCCGCACGAGATGATCTCCAATGCACGACAAGCGCTGCTGAGGGAGTTTGACTCACCCGACGCGGCTGCCGCCGGGGCACTGGTGCGCTCTTATCTCTATCTCGGGTTCGGTGCGGAAGCCCGGCAGGTTGTTGACGCGTTTCTGGCCGAAACGCCGCAGGCCCCGCTTTACCTCGCCCTCGCCGCCGCGCTCGACAACACCCCTGAATTGGCCGGGCAGGGCCTTAGCGGGCAGTCCGGGTGCCCCGGTGCGGCGAGCTTTTGGGCCATGCTGGTTGGCCCAGTGCCAGCGGCCCTGAGCGAAGAAACCCGCCGTGCGGTTGCGGCCACTGCCTCGGACCTTCCTGTTCATCTGCGTCGCTGGGTCGTGCCCCGCCTCGCCCAGCGCCTGCTGGACCGCGGCCATGAAGAGCTTGCCGCCGCCTTGCGAGACTCGCTGTTACGTGTCGAGGGGGAGCACGGCACGGGATACCAGATGCTGCAAGCTGCATTGGCCGAGCGAGGCGACATTGGCGCTGGCGGAGACGGGCCGCTATCGGAGGGCAGCCGCCGAACCGCTGAAGCCCTGCTGACCGAGGTCGCCGAAAGCAATCAATCCGAAGCCCCGGAGGCTCTTGTCGAGCTCATCCGTCTGGCAAATGAACAGGGCCGTGTCCTCCCGCCAGACCGCATGGATCTGGCGGAGGCCCTGATCTTCGAACATCGCGACACACCGCTGGCCCGGACCCTGCTGATTTCGCTCGCCCCGCAATATGCCCGCGACGGCGAGTTCGCCAAGGCCCTATCGACACTGGACCAAGCCGCCGGCATGCCTGCCGACTCGGATCCTGACCCATTGCCCGAAGCTCTCGATAGCACCGCTGCCCTCTTGGCAGAGACGGCCTCTGACGAGGTGTTTTTGCGTATTATGTTCGACCCGGCGCGTGCCAGCCTTGGCGTTGACGTTACCGAGCCAACCGGATTCGCCTTGGCCAACCGGCTCCTCGCATTGGGATTTCCCGAGCAGGCCCTAGCACAGTCCGAAAGCTTGCCCCCGGAACCAGATTACCGCCTGATGCGGGTGCGCGCGCTCATGGCCCTTGGAAGGAATGAGCGCGCGCTCGCGTCTCTCGCTGGGCTGCAGGGAACCGAAAGCGATGCCCTGCGCGGCGAACTCCTTGCCCGGCTGGGCGAGCACGACCGCGCCCATACGATGAGCAGAATTGCCGGGGACGAGGAGGCCGCGCGGCGTGCCGCATGGGCCAGTGGCAATGTCGATGCCATCCGCGAATCAGGCACTGACACCGAGGCCGGTTTCACCGAGGCAACACGTCCCGAAAATGCGCCGCAAGCTCCGGGCCAACCAACCCTTGCTGGCGCTCAGGAACTCTTGGACCAGATCCGACAACGTCGCGCCGCCATTGAAACTCTGCTGCAAGAAAAGTCCTCAGCCACGGGCGAAACGGCTGTGGATGAAGTTTCAGCCGATCAGCCCCCCGGAACGTGACGCTGGAAACCAAATAGTAACCGCGCTGCCCTAATCTGCGGATACCTTGGATTAGCCAGAACTGCGATCTGAAATGACCTCCTATATCCCGCCAGAAGGCGGCCCGAGCGTTCCTCCGCGCGGGCTCTCAACACCTGCACCCGAACGGCCGCTATTTGAGCGTCGTGCCCGCCGAATTTTCGTGCTGCTTGCTGCACTCGCACTGGCCTTGCTCACGCTGCCGGCCCTTGCAAACCCTTCTCGCCCGGAGCTCTGCGAAGCTGCCGCGCGTGAGGCGTCGATCAAGACCGGCGTGCCACTCTCGGTTCTTCGCGCCATTATGCTCACCGTCAGCGGGCGAAAGGGCGAAGAAGGGCTGGTTCCTTGGCCTTGGACGGTGGGCGCGAAGGGACAGCGTGTCTGGTTTGAAACCGCCGACGACGCCCGCGCCTTCGCCTATCAGCAGCTGAAAGCCGGAAAGGCGGCACTCGGACTGGGGTGCTTTCAGGTCGACTACGCCAAATACGGCGCAGAGTTTGCTTCGCTGGAAGATATGCTCACGCCCCGGATCAATGCCGAATTCGCCGCCTCCCTGCTGGTGTCGCTCCAAGCCCAAACCGGCGGCTGGGGGGGTGCAGCGGCGGCGTTTCGTGCTCTTGAGCCCGCTGAGGCAGAAACCTGGCTGGCCACATTTTATCGCCACCGCGACAGGCTGCGCCATGAGGATGGCCAGACCATGGCCGACCTTGCCGGACAGGGCGAACCGGAAGGGCCCCGGCTCAACACTTACCCGCTTCTGGTAGATACCGGTGCGGAACAGGTGATGGGTTCGCTCGTTCCGGTTGGCCCTTCCGGACCCGGGGCCAGCCTGTTCCCGCCGGCCGAGGGCCTCTGACCCATGGCGCTCGGCAAGGGCGAACTCTTCAAACCGACGATCCTGTTGGCGCTCGCATTGATGGGCGTCATCACGATGATGATTCTGCCGATGCCATCCTGGGTGCTGGATGTTGGCCTCGCCGGGAGCTTCGCCCTCGCCATCTTGATCTTTACTGTCACGCTCTTCATCGAGCGACCGCTCGACTTTTCTTCTTTTCCGACAATCCTGCTGGCCTCGCTCATGCTGCGCCTCTCGCTCAACGTCAGTTCGACCAAGCTGATCATCGGTGAGGGCCATACCGGCACAAGGGCCGCGGGCACCGTGATTGAAGGGTTCGCCATGTTCGTCATGGGGGGCTCGGTCTTCCTCGGTCTGGTCGTCTTCGGGGTTCTGATGATCGTGAACTTCATGGTCATCACCAAGGGCGCGGCGCGGATGGCCGAAGTGGGCGCGCGCTTTGCGCTCGACGGGATGCCGGGCAAGCAGCTGGCCATCGATTCCGACATGTCCGCCGGAGCCATCGACCATGCCGAAGCAAAGGCCCGGCGCGAGCTGGAACAGGCCGAAACCACCTTCTTCGGCTCGCTCGACGGGGCCTCCAAGTTTGTGAAAGGTGATGCGGTCGCCGGGTTGCTGATTACCCTGCTGAACCTGGTAATGGGCCTCGTCATGGGCACCGTGATTCATGGCCTTGCCATTGGCGAAGCCTTTGAAACCTATGCCATCCTCACCGTTGGCGACGGCCTCGTCACCCAAATCCCGGCGGTCATCATTTCTATCGCCTCGGCCCTGCTGCTCGCCCGCGGTGGCGAAAAAGGGGCCACGGATCTGGCATTGGTTGGCCAGCTTGGCAAACACCCCACAGCCATTGCCACCGTGGCCATTTTGATGGCGCTCTTCGGGCTCGTCCCCGGCCTGCCGATCCTGCCGTTTTTCGCCGGGGCCGCCACCCTCGGCCTTTTTGCCTGGCGCCGCCAGAAGGTGCTGAAGGCCGAAGCGCTCGCCGCCGCCAAACCGGAACCGGAGGCCACTGCGCCCGCCCGAAAAAGCATTGGGGATATGCTTGACCTGGATGACATCCACGTCGAGTTTTCGCCCGATCTTGTCGCCATGGTCCTCGACCCGGCCACCGGGCTAGATGCGCGGATCGAGAACATGCGCGCCCATGTCGCCTCGTCTTACGGGCTGATCCTTCCCGAGATCCGCCTGACAGATAACGCCGCCCTGCGGCCGGACACCTACGCGATCCGCATCCACGGGGTGACGCAGGCCACCAATGTGCTTCACCCCGACAGGGTGCTGGCGCTGGCGGGCGATACACCTGAACTGCTGCCCCCGGGCGAAGACTGCAACGAGCCAGTCTATGGCGCGCCGGCCCGCTGGATTTCGGAGAACGACCGGGAGGATGCGGCGCTGCAGGGCTCTACCGTTGTCACCGCCGCCGAGGTGTTGGCCACGCATTTGTTGGAGGTGTTGAAGCGCAACTTTGCCCGCCTGCTCACGATGAAGGCGCTGCGCCGCCTGCTGGAAGAGCTTTCCAACCTGTCGGACCCGGTGCGCGCCGAGGCCAACCGGCGGCTGATCGACGAGCTGGTGCCGGATAAGGTGCCGATCGACCTGCTGCTGGCCGTAATGCGGCTTTTGCTCGATGAGCAGGTTTCTGTTCGCAATCTGCCGCTGATCCTTGAAGCCATTTCCGAGGCCCGCGGCACATATTCCGCGCCCGAAGCGATTTGCGAACATGTGCGTCAGCGCCTCGGCTTTCAGCTCGTGTCAGAACTACGCCGTGAAGACGGCACCCTGCCGCTGTTGCAGCTTGCGCCCGAGTGGGAGGAGAAATTTTTGGCGCATCAAGTTGATGGCGGCAATGGCACCGAAGATATTGCCCTGCCTCCAGAGGCCTTTTCGAAGCTCGCGGGTGGCGTGGCCGAAAAACTGTCGACGGTGGCCGAAAGTGGCATATCGCCTGCGCTTGTTACCACCTCCCGGCGCCGTCGCTTTCTGAAAACCGTTCTGACGGCGAAGGGCATTGGCGCACCGGTCCTCTCTTTTGAGGAGATCGGGATGGATGCCCGCCCCGCCCTGCTCGGCGTGATCGCGGCATGAGCCCGGCGGCATGATCGAGACCCTCGCTCAACTTCTCGGCTTCTCGCAGGCCGCGCTGGTTACAGGCTTCACGGTGTTCTTACGCGTTGGCGCGGCGATGATGATGATCCCGGCGTTCGGGGAAGCGGGCGTGCCCGCGCGCATCCGCCTCGCCGCCGCGCTGGCCTTCACCGCCATCGTTGCGCCGATGGTCGATGTGCCGCCCGCGTCTTCGCTCACCGACATCGCGCTCTCGCTCACCCTCGTCAGCGAAACCGTCATCGGGTTGGTCTTCGGCTTTGGATTGCGGCTCTTCATCTATGCATTGCAGGTCGCGGGCTCGATGGCGGCGCAATCCACATCGCTGGCGCAGATATTTGGGGCTTCCAAGGATGTTGATCCGCAGCCCGCCATCGGCCACCTTTTGGTGGTGTCGGGCCTCGCGCTTGCGGCCATGTCGGGGCTGCACGTTCAGGTCGCGCTTGGCTTCGTGCAAAGCTACGACGTGCTGCCGGTGGGGGCCGTTCTGGGCGCGGGCGAGGCTATGGAATGGGGCGTTGCACGCATCTCCGCCTCTTTCGGCATGGCCTTTTCGCTGGCCGCCCCCTTCATCATCGCCGCGCTGATCTACAACATCGCGTTGGGTGTGATTAACCGCGCCATGCCCCAGCTTATGGTGGCTTTTGTCGGTGCGCCTGCGATCACTGCGGGCGGCCTCATCCTGCTGTTCTTCTCGGCGCCTTACCTGCTGTCCCTCTGGTTGGAGGCCTTGCAGCGCTACCTCGCCACGCCGCTTGGGGGCTAGGCGATGGCGGGACAGAGCGACGAGGGCGAAAAGCAACACGAGCCTACCCAGAAGCGGCTGGACGATGCCCGCAAGAAGGGCGAGGTGCCGCGCTCGACCGATGTTACCACGGCCACCGCCTATGGCGGGCTTCTGCTGGCAGCAATCACGGCCGGGGCGACCAGCGTGGGCTCACTCGGCAGCACCGGCATTCAGCTTTTGGCACAGGCCGACAGGCTTGCGCCGCTGATGACCGGCCCGGGCTTCGCCACCCTCTCAGGCGGGTTGATTGCCAAGGTCGCCACCGCCATTTCGCCGTGGTTCGTGATCCCTGCGGTGGCCTGCATACTCTCGCTCATCGCGCAGCGGGCCATCACCTTTGCGCCGGAAAAATTGCAGTTCAAGCTGAACCGAATTTCGCCGCTATCGAACGCCAAGAACAAGTTTGGCCGTGGCGGGCTGTTCGAGTTTTTCAAGAGTTTCGTCAAGCTGACGATCATTTCGGTTGTGCTCTTCGCCTACCTCAACCGCCGCCTGCCCGACATGCTCGCCGCCGCCGCGCTGGAACCGGGGCAGGTTGGCGCGCTCTTGGGGCGGCTTTGCCTCGATTTCCTGCTCATCGTCACTGCGATCATGGCGGCCATCGCCACGGTGGATTTCATGTGGCAGCGCGCCGAGCACCTGCGGAAAAACCGGATGAGCCATCAGGAGTTGAAGGATGAGCACAAGGACAGCGAGGGCGACCCGCATATCCGCCAGCAACGGCGACAGAAGGCGATTGAGATCGCATCGGCGCAGATGATGGGTGAAGTGCCCAAGGCCGATGTCGTCATCGTCAACCCGCAGCACTATGCCGTGGCGCTCAAGTGGAACCGGCTGGCGCCCGGTGCGCCGGTGTGCCTTGCGAAGGGGGTGGATGAGGTGGCGGCCCGTATCCGCGAGACGGCGCAGCAGGCCGGTGTGCCGATTCACCGCGACCCGCCCACCGCGCGAGCGCTTCATGCGACCGTGCAGATTGGTGACGAAATCCACTCTGATCACTACGCCCCCGTGGCCGCCGCCATCCGGTTTGCCGAGGCCATGCGCCAGAAGGCGAAGGCCAGCTACACCCGGCGGGCGGGTCAGTGATACAGAACCAATGAGTATGCTGTAATGGGGCTGAAAAGACAGCAGATGACGGCGCTCTCTGGCTTGATGGAAGCGCGCTTCATGGCCGGTCAGGGAACGCTCAAGCAGCGGCTTGCCGAGGAAGCCCGCATCGCCGCTTCCATCGCAGAGATCGAAGAAGCGCGCCGCAAGGCGATGGCAGATGCCACGGACCCGATCCACTTCAGCCCGTCGCATGCACGGGCCACCAATGTTTGGCTGCGCTGGACGGAGGCCCGCAAGGCCGTGCTCAACCGAGACCTCGCTCGCGCACGTGCCGCCTCGGCCTCGGCCCGCAAGGCTCTGGCGCGGTCCTTCGGGCAAATGCAAGCCAGCCGAGACCTTGCCAGAAAGCTCTGAGCTTCAGTCCAGTCGCTTTTCCATGAAGATCGAAGAGGCGGCATCGGGGTAGTCGCCAAAGGGGCCGCAGTCGGTGAAGCCGGAGGCGCGGTATACGCGGTGGGCGGCATGCAGGCGGTTGCCGGTTTCCAGCCGGAGCCAGCCGAGCCCCCGTGCCCGCGCCTCGGCCTCGACGGCTGCAAGCACCCGGCCCGCCACACCCCGGCCCCTGGCGGCTTCATCGGTGAACATGGATTTCACCTCACCATACCCGCCCTTCACCGCCAGCGCCCCGGTGCCCACCACTTGGCCCTCCAGCAGCGCAGTGAAAAACACGATGTTCGGACCAGCCAGCGCGTCGATATCCAGAAAGAAATTGTCTTCGGGCGGGAACAGGCTCTTCATCAGGGCATGGCTCTGATTCAAGAGCGCGGTTGCCTCGGGGTGGTGGGGGCTGCCAATGGTCACGTCGATCTTGCTCATCCCGCTATCCTCCCTGACGCTTCCCTGCCGTCAAGCGCTCCATATCTTGTGGATAACCCACAGATCGCTCCCACATGCTGATTGACAGACGTGTCTCACACCCCAAACATGGGCCAGCCCCGGGGAATCGCCCCGCCGGGGCATGGGGACAGAGAGGGGCGCAGGTAAGGGGCAGCGAGCAGCGTGCGTTTCACACGGCTCAGACTGAACGGCTTCAAGAGCTTCGTCGACCCGACCGATCTGGTCATCGCCGACGGGCTGACCGGCGTTGTCGGGCCGAACGGCTGCGGAAAATCGAACCTGCTTGAGGCATTGCGCTGGGTGATGGGCGAAAACCGCCCCACCGCCATGCGCGGCGGCGGCATGGAAGATGTGATCTTTGCCGGGGCCGCCTCTCGGCCGGCGCGCAACTTTGCCGAGGTCTCGATCCATATCGACAACAGCGAGCGGCTCGCACCCGCCGGGTTTAACGATCAGGATGTGCTTGAAGTCGTTCGCCGCATCACCCGAGATGCCGGCTCTGCCTATAAGGCCAACACCAAGGACGTGCGGGCCCGTGATATTCAGATGCTCTTTGCCGATGCCTCGACAGGCTCGCACAGCCCGGCGCTGGTGCGTCAGGGGCAGATCTCGGAGCTGATCAACGCCAAGCCAAAGGCGCGGCGGCGGATCCTTGAAGAGGCCGCCGGGATCTCGGGGCTGTACCAACGCCGCCACGAGGCTGAGCTGAAGCTGAACGGCGCTGAGCAAAACTTGGCCCGCGTCGATGACGTGATTGAACAGCTTGCGGCCCAGCTCGCGCAACTCGCCCGCCAGGCCCGGCAGGCTGCGCGGTATCGGGAGATCGGCACCGAGCTGCGGCAGGTTGAGGGCCTACTGCTGTATCGCCGCTGGAAGGAGGCCGACGAGGCCGTTGCTGCGGCGGGCCATGCCCACCGAGAGACTGTCGCCGCCGCCGGGGCAGCCGAGCGCGCCGTGCTGAACGCCGAGAAGCGCCGGAGCGAAACGGATGCCGCCCTGCCCGCGCTCCGCGAGGAGGAGGCGATTGCGGCGGCGGTTGTGCAACGGTTGCAGGTTGAGCGGGGTGGCTTGCGTGAGGAGGCCGCGCGGGCCGAGGCGACCATCGACACGTTGAAGAACCGCCTCGCCCAACTCACCCGCGACATGGAGCGCGAGGAAGGGCTGAACCGCGATGCGGGCGAGACCGTGGAGCGGCTGGGCTGGGAGGAAGCCGAGCTGCAGAAGGCGGGCGAAGGCCACGAGGAAAAGCTTGAGGACGCCACCGAGGCGGCCCGAAAGGCGGCGGCCGTTCTGTCGGAGATCGAGGAGCGGCTGGCCGAGCAGACCGAAGATGTCGCCCGGCTCGCGGCCCGCCATCAATCCGCGCAACGGATGCAGGCCGATGCCCGCAGTGCGACCGACCGAAACGAGGCGGAGGCCGCGAAGGCACGCCGTCAGGCCGATGAGGCGCGCAGTCGGAAGGCCAGCGCCGAAGAGGCCATGCGCGCCGCGCAAGCGGCCAGCGCCGCGGCCACCGCGCGTGCGGAGGAGGCCGAGAAGGCGCTGGAGGCCGCTGACACCGCCCGCGCCGAGATTGCCGGACGCGAGGCGGAGGCCCGCGCCGCCGCCTCTGCCGCCGAGGGTGAGACCAAGACGCTCAGCGCCGAAATGCACGCGCTCGCCCGTCTGGTTGACCGCGAAGGGAGCGAAGGCGGGCAGGTGCTCGATATGCTCTCGGTCGACAAAGGCTACGAAAAGGCCCTCGGCGCGGCACTTGCCGACGATCTGCGGGCGCCTGCCGTTGCCGCCGATGCTCCCTCTGGCTGGGCCGCCTTGCCGGACTATCCCGCGCCACAGGGCCTGCCCGGCGGGCTGCATCCGCTGGCCGATTACATGCATGTGCCCGATGTGTTGCGCCGCCGCATGGGAGAGGTCGGGCTGGTTGCAACCCCCGAGGAAGGCACTGCGCGGCAGGCCGAGCTGAAACCGGGCCAGCGGCTGGTGTCACGCGAGGGAGATTTGTGGCGCTGGGACGGGTTCCGTGCCGCTGCCGAAGATGCCCCCTCCGCTGCTGCGCTGCGGCTTGAGCAGATCAACCGGCTCGAAGAACTGAAGCTTGATCTCAACGAGGCCGAAGCCCGTGCCGATGGGGCCCGCAAAGCGCACAGGGCGCTTTCTGAAGAGCTGGCCCGCATTACCGAAGCCGACCGCGCCGCCCGACAGGCCCGCCGCGAGGCGGATTCCGCCGTTGCCGATGCCTCCCGCGCGCTTTCTCGCGCTGAGAGCGATGCTGCGATGGCTGGCACCCGCGCCGAGGCCTCCGAGATGGCCGTGAAGCGGCACGAGGACGAGGCCACGGCGGCCCGCGCACGGCTCGCGGAAGCCGAGGCTGCACTGGCGCAGCTGGGGGATTTGGAGGAGGCCCGGGGCAATGTCGAGGCGGCCAAGAGCCTCGTCGAGAACGCCCGTCAGGATATGCTTTCCCGCCGCGCCGTGCAGGACGAGGTTCGGCGCATGGGCGAGGCCCGTGTGCGTCGCCTGCAGGAGATCGCCCGCGAGGTTGGCAATTGGCGCGAGCGACTGGCCAATGCCGAGACCCGCTCGAGCGAGTTGGGTGAACGCAAGCAGGCGACGGAAACCGAGCTGGAGGCCGCCGAGGCGGCCCCGGAAGACATCGAAACGCGCGAAACCAAGCTGCAAGACGCGCTGGAAAAGGCGGAAGAGCGCCGCCGTGCCGCCGCTGACACGCTAGCTGAGGGCGAGGCTGCATGGCGCGAGGCGCAGGCCGAGGAGCGTGAGGCGACAAAGATCGCCGGTGAACTGCGCGAAGGCCGCGCCGCCGCTCAGGCTCGGATGGAGGCCGCGCAGGAAGCCCGCAAGCTGGCGGAAGAGCGCATCCACGAAGAGCTGGAATGTGCGCCCGCTGAGCTGCTTGAGAACCTCAAGGCCGACCCCGAGAAGATGCCCGGCGTCGACGCGCTGGAAAACGACCTTTCTCGCCTGCGTCGCCAGCGCGATGCCCTTGGCGCGGTGAACCTGCGCGCCGAGGAAGATGCTAAGGAAGTGCAGACCGAGCATGACGAGTTGGTCAAGGAGAAGGCCGATCTGGAAGAGGCCATTCGCGCCCTGCGCAATGGCATTGCCGGGCTGAACAAGGAGGGCCGCGAGCGCCTGCTGACCGCCTTCGAGCAGGTCAACTCCAACTTCTCACTTCTGTTCAAGCACCTCTTCGGCGGCGGTGAGGCCTCGCTGGAGCTGGTGGAATCGGACGACCCTCTGGAAGCGGGGCTGGAGATCATGTGTATGCCGCCGGGCAAGAAGCTCTCCACGCTCTCGCTGCTTTCCGGGGGCGAGCAAACCTTGACAGCGCTGGCGCTCATCTTCGCGGTCTTCCTCGCCAACCCCGCGCCGATCTGTGTGCTGGACGAGGTGGATGCGCCGCTGGACGATGCCAACGTCACCCGCTTCTGCGACCTGCTCGACGAGATGACGCGGCGCACTGACACACGCTTCCTCATCATCACCCACCACGCGGTGACGATGAGCCGGATGGACAGGCTCTTTGGCGTCACCATGCAGGAGCAGGGCGTGAGCCAGCTGGTCTCGGTTGACCTCAAGAAGGCAGAGGCGCTGGTCGCCTGATCGCGGCGGGCGCGTCAATCCATCTCACGCGCCAGTTCCCCGATCTTGTCGGACAGTGACGAAAGCATGTCGGCATAGCCATGCACACGGGCGCGAATATCGGCGGCGCATTCCGGCACGCCATCGAGTGTGGAGCGCAGATCGTCGCTCTTGCGGCGAAACTGGCGGCTGAGGTCGCTCACCATTGTTTCATATGATTTGGGCGCGAGTTGGAAGTAATCCTGCCGCTCGCCAGCCTTGGTCACCCGCTTGATCATGAGCTTGTCTTCCAGTAGCCGCGTGGCGGTGCTGACGCTGCCACGGCTGATCTGAAGCTCTGTTGCGAGATCGCAGAATGCCACTGGCTCACCTTCCCAAACCAACAGCCCCATGATCCGCCCCGCGGTGCGCGGCAGGCCTTCGGTCTGAATGATTAGCCCCAGTTTTTCGATGAACTCGCTACGGGCCGTCTCAACTGTCTGTTCCATGGGTCTGATGTCTCCCGGAGGGCCTCGCTAAGGCCAGGAAAGCGGCGTCTCTTACGGGTTCAGATAAGCTTAAACGAACTTAATGTCCAGTTTTTCGGGCCTCTGCGCGCTCGACCACAGCTCGCGAGAAAAATTTAATCGTTGCATATCAATCGGTTATCAAAATTCAGGTAAATTATTTTGTTTGGAATGTTTACTTTATACTGAACGCACCACATATCCCAATCATCGCAACGCAGCACGTTGCACCCAACGCCCCACGGGGCAGAACAAAAGAGACAGTACTATGAAAAACTACATCCTTGCCGCCCTCGCCCTGACCGTTGCCACCCCCGCTCTGGCCGCGAATGATAACCTCGCCGCTTCCGTTGGCGTCGAGTCCAACGGCTACTCCGTCGAGCAGCTCGTGCAGCTGAAAGGCCTCGAAGGCGACACCGACGGCCGCGTCTACCTCGGCGCTTCCGCTCCGGCCAATGCCACCGCTCAGGAAATCTTCGCCGAGCAAGAAGCCGAGCAGCGCAACGGCACCTTTGGCTACGCCGGCACCCAAGCTTCCCGCTCGGTGTCCAGCCCGGTTGCAGAAAGCGTGTTCAGCGTGATTGACGCCGAGTGACCGCATTCAGACGGAAGGGCTTTCTCCCGGCCCTTCCGTCTTGCTCAGAGCCCTCCCCGCACAGACGTGCGGTGGAGGGCTTTTTCTTTTCTTGGGGTGTTGTAGTCGCGTCGCGGTCGCGCTGGTCAGCCCGCAATGCTCTCTGCCGATGCCATTCCCTCGGCCTTCGAGGTGCCGCCGATCTTGTCGCGCACGCCCTTTTCGATGCGTTCCCCGACATCCCCGTCGATGTTGCGCCAGTATTCGAAGGCCCGCACCAGCACCTTTTCACTGACGCCCGCGCTCAGGTGGCCTACGACGTTGTTCACCAACCGCTCGCGCATGTCGGCATCCATCACCTCACGCACGAGCGCACCGGCTTGGCTCCAATCATCATCGTCCTCGCGCTGGGTATAGGCCTCGCGCACCATGTCACCGTCGCTGTGCCACAGCCCGGCCTCATGCTCATACGGCTGCGCCGAGGGCCCGCCGTAGGAATTGGGGGCGTACACCGGATCGCTTACCGGCACCGTTCGGCCTGCGCCGTCCTTGGTGTAGCTATGCACCGGCGATTGCGGCTTGTTCACCGGGATTTCCTTGTAGTTCACCCCGAGCCGCGCACGGTGCGCATCGGCGTAGGAAAAGCCACGCGCCAGCAGCATCTTGTCGGGCGAGAGGCCGATGCCGGGCACCATGTTGTTGGGCTCGAAGGCGGCTTGCTCGATCTGGGTGTGAAAATCGGTCGGATTGCGATTTAGCACCATCTTGCCCACCTCGATCAGCGGAGAATCCGCATGCGGCCAGACCTTGGTGAGATCGAAGGGGTTGATCCGATAGGTCTTGGCGTCCTCATAGGGCATGATCTGCCACTTCAACGTCCAACTCGGGTGGTTGCCCTCGCTTATCTGGTTGAACAGGTCGGCGCGGTGGTAGTCGCCATCGGTGCCTGCCAGCCTGTCGGCCTCCTCCTGAGTCAGATGCGCATTGCCGTCGCCTTGATCGGTGTGGAAGTGAAATTTCACCCAGAACCTCTCACCCTCGGCGTTCACCAGGGAGTAGGTGTGGCTTGAATAGCCGTTCATCTCGCGCCAAGTGCGCGGGATGCCCCGGTCTCCCATGAGGTAAGTGACCTGATGCGCGCTTTCGGGCGAGAGCGTCCAGAAATCCCACTGCATGTCATGGTCGCGCATGTCGTTGTCAGCGCGGCGCTTCTGGCTGCGAATGAAGTGCTGGAACTTCATCGGATCGCGGATGAAGAAGATGGGGGTGTTGTTGCCCACCATGTCGAAATTGCCCTCGTCGGTGTACATTTTCACCGCAAAGCCGCGCGGGTCGCGCCATGTGTCGGGGCTGCCGCGCTCGCCGGCGACCGTGGAGAAGCGGGCGAGCAGGTCGGTTTTTGCGCCGGGCTGAAAAACCTTGGCCTTGGTGTACTTTGAAACATCGGCCGTGACTTCAAAATGCCCGAAGGCACCGCCGCCCTTTGCGTGGGGCTGGCGCTCTGGGATGCGCTCGCGGTTGAAATTGGCCATCTGCTCCAGCAGGTAATGATCGTTCAGCACGATCGGGCCATCGCGCCCCACGGTCAGCGAATGCTCATCGCTCTGAACGCGGATACCGGCATCTGTGGTGGTGGGCGGGGTTGGCTTTTTATCGGACATGTCGGGCGGCCTCCGTCTGTTGAGATGTCTCAGCAAAACCGGAGCGGGGCTGGGAATGTTCCCTGCGGGCCGCGATTATCCGCTGCGGGCGAGCACACCCTTGAGCCGTTGGAATGCCTCTGGCGGGCCTTTGCTCTCTTCCGCGAGGAACTTGTCGAGCGCCCCGTAGACCTTGATCGCGGCATCTATCTCCGGGTCGGAGCCGGCGGTGTAGAGGCCTGATTGAATCATCAGCTCTGCGCGGTCATAGGCCCCGAGCCGCCGCCGCGCCTTGGCGATCAGCGCGTTTTCCTCCGGGCTTGCGGCTTCAGGCAGTGAGCGCGATGTGGAGCGCAGCAGATCAACGGCGGGGAAGCGCCCGCGTTCGGCAATTTCGCGTGACAGCACAACATGCCCATCCAGCACGCCGCGCAGGATGTCGGCCACTGGCTCTTCCATATCGGAGCCCGCCACGAGCACTGAGAAAATTGCGGTTATGTCACCCACGCCCTCCAGCCCCGGCCCGGCCCGTTCGGCCAATGACATGATCATATGCGCGGTGGAGGGCGGGTAGCCGCGCAGGCTTGCAGGCTCTCCGGCGGCCAGCGCCACCTCGCGGTGCGCCTCGGCAAAGCGAGTCACCGAGTCGGCCAGAAACAGCACATGGTGCCCCTCGTCACGCAGGTGCTCGGCCACTGTCATCGCTGTCCACAAGCAGCGGCGGCGGGCAATGGCGGATTGGTCTGAGGTGGCGGCCACGATCACGGAGCGCGCCATACCCTCAGGCCCAAGCACATCCTCTATGAAGTGGCGTAGCTCCCGGCCCCGCTCACCGACCAGCGCGATCACCGCCCTGTCGGCCTGAAGGCCCCGGCCCAAAGCGCCGAGGAGCGAGGATTTGCCCACGCCCGAGCCCGCAAACAACCCCAGCCGCTGGCCGCGCACGATGGGCAAGAGTGTATCGAACACGGAAAGCCCAGTGCCAAGCCGACTGCCAAGCCGCTTGCGCTGGGTGGCAGGTGGTGCCGGTGGGCGAAGCGGGCGCAACTCGGGGCCGCGCGGCAGGGGGCGCCCATCAAGCGGATTACCATAAGGGTCTATGACGCGACCTTGCCATGCAACGTCCGGAAAGAGCCCATCACCGCCCTGAAGTGTAACCTGATCGCCAAGCCGGATACCGTCAGCCGGGCCATCGGGCAGGGCCATGGCGCGTGTGCGGTCGATATGAACGATCTCGCCGCGCAACCGCCCCTCACGGGTGCCGAGCCAAACCTGATCGCCCAGCGCTGCAATTTCTGACAGGCCAGTAAGCTCTACCGCGCCGCGCCCCACCGCGCTGATGCGGCCCACAGAGGCAGAGGGTTTGAGCGCGGCGATTTCGGCGGTGAGCTGGGCGAGGGTGGCGTCAGTCATGGGATTCTCCACATTCCGCGCCGCAAGCCGGGCGCCTGAAACCCTTTCTAAAGGAATCACGGTTAAGCCGAGGTTGAAGCCCGTGGGAGAAACCCCGATGTTCGATCAGCTCGAGATCCTCAATATGGCGCGCGGCCTCGCCACGCATTCTGCCACCCGCCAGCAAGTGGTGGCGCAAAACCTCGCCCAGGCCGATACAGCCGGCTATAAGGCGCGCGATATCGCCAGCTTTGGCGCGGTGTATCAAAATGGTCCCGGGCTTGAGTTACGGCAAACCCGCAGTGGCCATGTGGCCGGTGAGATGCCGCCCGAGGCCCTCCGCCCCTTCATTGAACGCGGCATTGATGGCGATCCGAACGGCAATACCGTTTCGATCGAAAGCCAGATGGTGAAATCTGCCGAAGTCCAGACCCGACATGAGATGGCGCTTTCGATCTACCGCACCACGCTCGGCTTAATGCGCGCCACGCTTGGGCGAGGGTAAGGGCGCGTCATGGGTGATTTATTCCAAAGCTTCTCTGTCTCCGCCTCGGGCATGGCTGCGCAAAGCTCGCGCCTGCGCCATGTGTCGGAGAATATCGCCAATGCCGATACCCCGGGCTACCACCGCAAGCTTACCCCGTTTCGCGAGGTGATGCAGGGCGGCCGGACAACCGGCGCGGTGGAGGCGGCCCCTGTACGGCTTGATGACACCGAGCTGCCTGAGGTCTTCGACCCCTCGCACCCGATGGCCGGGGAAGATGGCTTCTACCTCGGCTCCAACGTCGACCTAGTGATCGAGATTGCCGATGCCCGCGAAGCCCAGCGCAGCTACGAGGCCAACCTCAAGATGTTCGACCAGGCCCGGCAGATGACCCGGAGCCTGTTGGAAATTCTGCGAAAATAGCAGTCTGAAGGAGATCCAGAATGGATATCAAACTGTCCCAAGTGGCCCGGCTCTACGAAGGAGCCAGGCCGGCCACCGCCCCGAACGAGGGCACACAGTCGGGCGGCGAAGGCTTCGCCCGTGTGGCCGAGGACTTCGCTTCCATGCTCTCGAATGCGGAGCAGGTGGCGATGGACGCGATGGTTGGCAAAGCCGATCCTCACGCCCTTGTGCAGGCATTGGCCGAAACCGAGTTAGCGGTCGAAACCGCCGTCACGGTGCGCGACAAAGTCGTGGAGGCCTACCAGGAAATCCTGCGGATGCCTGTGTGACCCATGGAGGCGGCGGGCTTTTACGACACGCTCCGAGAGGGGCTCTGGGTGGGCGTCATCATCGCCCTGCCCATCCTCACGGTGGCGCTTGTCGCGGGCGTGGCCATTGGCCTCGTCCAGGCCCTGACCTCGGTGCAGGAGATGACCCTCACCTTCGTGCCCAAGCTCGCCGCCATCCTCGCCGTCTTCTGGCTGACCATGGGCTTCATGACGGAAAGCCTCGTCAGTTTCTTTCAATCCACCCTCATTCCCATGATTGCCGGAGGTTGAGCATATGAGCACCGGATACGTCACCCTGTCGCGCCAGTCCGGCCTGATGAACGAGATGCGCGCGGTGGCCAACAACCTCGCCAACCTTTCCACCACCGGCTTTCGCCGCGAAGGGGTGATCTTCTCTGAATGGGTTCGCGCAGCCGACGGGCCCTCGGGCTCGGTCTCAATGGGCACCGCCCGGGTGCGCAACACGGACCTGACGCAGGGCACCCTGAGCCAGACAAATGGCACCTTCGATTTCGCCATTGAGGGGGACGGGTTCTTCCAGATCGAAACGCCGGAGGGCCTGCGTCTTACCCGGGCGGGCAGCTACACGCCGGGCCCGGCGGGCGAGTTGATGAACGGCGATGGCCACTTTTTGCTCGATGCCGGTGGCGCACCTGTCTTTGCCCCACCCGGCGCGCGCAACATCAGCCTCTCCGCCGATGGCACGCTTTCGGCGGACGGCGTGCCGCTGACACAGATCGGAATGGTGGAACCGGAGGATTACACCGCGATGACCCGTGAAGGCGGCACGCTCTTCAACCCCGGCGGTGCCGTGTTGCCCGCCGAGAACGCCCGCGTGCTGCAAGGTTTCATCGAAGAGAGCAACGTCGACCCGATCCTGGAGATCGCCCGGATGATCGAGGTCCAGCGCACCTACGAGCTGGGCCAGAAATTTCTGGAGAAGGAATCCGAGCGCAAGGACTCCGTCATCCAGACCCTGACCCGTTAAGGAGGCAGCAGAATGCAGGCCCTGAAGATCGCCGCCACCGGCATGAGCGCGCAACAGATGCGCGTCGATGTCATCTCTAACAACCTCGCGAATATGAGCACCACCGGCTACAACGCGCGCCGCGCCGATTTTGCCGACCTGCACTATCGCCAGCTTGCGCGGCCCGGCACGATCAACGCCAACGATGGCACGATCCTCCCTACCGGGGTGCAGATCGGCCTCGGCGTAAGGCCCTCGGCGGTGTCGATGAACGTTCAGCAGGGCTCGCTCGGGGCCACTGGCGGCGATCTGGATATCGCCATCGAGGGCAATGGATACTTCGAGGTTACGCTGCCCTCCGGCATCTCCGCCTACACCCGCGATGGCGCGCTTAAGCGTAGCGCGGACGGGCTTATCGTCACTTCCGACGGCTACGGGGTGGTGCCCGATATCACCATCCCCGAAGATGCCCGCGCGCTTTCGATCAACGCCGATGGCGAGGTATACGCCTATTTCAACGATCAGGTTGCGCCCCAGCTTCTGGGCCAGTTCACCCTAGCGGATTTCTCCAACGCCAAGGGGTTGGAAGCGATGGGCTCCAACCTCTTTCTGGAGACCGAGGCCTCCGGCCCGCCGCTCACCGCCACTCCGGGAGAGCAGGGCCTCGGAACCGTGCGGCAGGGCTATCTGGAAGACAGTTCGGTCGATGCCGTGAAGGAGATCACCGATCTGATTACCGCCCAGCGCGGCTACGAGCTGAATGCCAAGGTCATCACCGCTGCCGACCAGATGCTCGGCGCAACCACCCAGATCCGCTGATGATGCTCCGTCTCCTCGCCCTCCTCTGCCTCCTTGCCAGCCCGCTGCGGGCCGAGATGCTGGTGGCCGCCCGGATGATCCCGGCGGGCAGCGTGCTCGAACCCCGCGATGTGCTGTTGCGGGAAGGCCGCGCCACCGGGGCCGTGGAGGCGGTGGAGGACGCGATGGGTCTTGAGGCCCGCGTGGTGC
This sequence comes from Oceanicola sp. D3, assembly GCF_006351965.1. Lineage (NCBI taxonomy): Bacteria > Pseudomonadati > Pseudomonadota > Alphaproteobacteria > Rhodobacterales > Roseobacteraceae > Oceanicola > Oceanicola sp. D3. The sequence continues at coordinate 660,333 of NZ_CP040932.1, read as the reverse complement.
TCTACCCCGGTCGCCCGATCCGCGCCGCCGATCTCGGCCCGCCCGCCCTGATCGATCGCAACCAGATCGTCACCCTCGTTTACCGCCAGAACGGCCTGCTTATTGCCACAGAGGCACGGGCGCTTGGGCGCGGCGGCGTGGGCGACATGCTGAAAGTCATGAACCTCGCATCCCGCAGCACCGTCACCGGACAGGTCGACGCGGCGGGGCGCGTCATCGTGGGCCCAAGCGCCCGAATGCTGCAAGACTTGGAGGACTTCTGATGACCCGCACCGCCCTTATTGCTCTGGCCGCCCTCCTCGCCCTCACCGGCTGTGCGCGCCTACAGGACGTTGGCAAGGCGCCCTCTTTCGAACCCGCCGAGAAAAGCTATGAGTATCGTGCCATGGCTTCGGTGCCGCTGCCGGATGTGCTCGACAGGAAGCGAGGGGCCGAGCAGGCCTCGCTCTGGAGCCGCAACCGCAAGTCGTTGCTGGGCGACAGGCGGGCGGTGCGGCGGGGCGATATCCTGACCGTGGTAATCGAGATCGACGACAGTGCGTCCATTTCCAACGCCACCGGCCGCAGCCGCAATGGTTCCGAAAGCATGGGCGTGCCTTCGCTCTTCGGCATCCCTCAGCGGATTGACGAGCGCTTGCCCGAGGGGGCCAGCACTGCCGATGCTGTTTCCGCCAACTCTTCCTCTACCTTCAACGGAAACGGATCTGTTAGCCGAAACGAGCAGCTTGAGCTGCGAATTGCCGCCACCATCGTGGAGGAAATGTCTAACGGCATTCTGCGCATTCAGGGCAGCCAGGAGGTGCGGGTGAACTTCGAGCTGCGCGAGCTTTTGGTCACCGGGTACGTCCGCCCCGAGGATATCACCCGCCAGAATGAGATCACCTATGACAAGATCGCCGGGGCCCGCATCAGCTACGGCGGCCGCGGGCAGATCTCCGATGTCCAGCAACCACGCTACGGCCAGCAGGTGGCCGACATCGTGCTGCCCTTCTGAGCGGAGACCAAGCCCATGAAGTCTATCCTCATCATCCTCATACTCGCTGCGGTTGGCATTGGTGCCGGCGCGGGCGCGGGCATGATGCTGCGGCCTCCCCCCGAGGAATTGGTGATGGCACCCTGCGGCGACGAGGGCGAAGTGGCTGAAAGCCATCCGGAAGTGCCCCCCGAGGCCGAGGATACCACCGGCGAGGAGGCCGACCCGACGCGAGAATACGTCAAGCTGAACAACCAGTTCATCGTGCCGATTGTCGAGGACGGGCGGGTGGCCTCCATGGTTGTCCTCAGTCTGAGCCTGGAGGTCGAAATCGGCCAGCGCGAAACGGTTTATAGCCGTGAGCCGAAGCTGCGCGACAGTTTCTTGCAGGTGCTCTTCGATCATGCCAACTCTGGCGGGTTCTCCGGCAACTTCACCACCGGCACCAAGATGAGGCGGCTCTCTGAAGCGCTGAAGGAGGTTGGCCGCAAGGTGCTGGGCGCAACTCTGACCGATGTGCTTATCATAGACATCGTTCGGCAGGATAGCTGACTGTGGGCTGGCGCAAGGCCACCGCCTCCAGCGCGCCGCAGGCGCCATGGAAAGCTGTAAGCCGCAGGGGTACCAACGAACACACGCGCCGAAGGGCGGCCAGCATGGCCTTTGCGCGTCAGCGCCGTTCGCCAACCTCGCGGGTTTCGCTAAGTGTCATTCCTGCTGAGAGCGCCTCGGGGTCTACCACCAATTCCAGAACGGCGAGGCGTCCGCTGGCCTGAGCACGCACGAAGGCACCGGCAAAATCCTCTGTGCGTTCCACGCGTTCTCCGTAGCCGCCATAGGCTTGAGCCAGAGCAACAAAGTCCGGATTGGCGAGGTCGGTACCCGAGACCCGGCCGGGGAAGGTCTTTTCCTGATGCATCCGGATCGTGCCGTAGCGACCGTTGTTCACCACCAGAACAATGGGGGCGGCCCCATGCTGGATGGCGGTCGACAGCTCGTTGCAGGTCATCTGGAAGCAGCCATCGCCCGCCAAGGCCACCACCACCCGCTCCGGGAAACGCAGTTTGGCGGCGATGGCGGCTGGCAGGCCATAGCCCATGCTGCCGCTGGTCGGTGCAAGCTGAGTGCCATAGCGCTTGAATTGGTAGTAGCGATGCAGCCAGGCCGCATAATTGCCGGCACCGTTGGTCAGCACCGCATCCTCAGGCAGGTTCTCGGACAGCCAGTTTATCACCTGCTCCAACTTCAACGCGCCCGGCGTTTCCTTCGGGCGCACCCATTTTTCATAAGCGGCGCGGTAGTCGGCCGTCCATTGGCGCTTGTCGCTGCGCGGACGCACCGAGCGGGCCAGTTTGGCCAGCACCACCGGCGCCTCCGCCACAAAGGGCAGCTGCACCGGATAGACCTTGCCGATTTCATCGGGGTCGGGGTGCACGTGGATGATCCGCTTCCGCGGGGCGGCCACGTCGAGCAACCGATAGGCCCCCATCGTCACATCGCCCAGCCGGGTGCCGAGTGCCACGATCAGATCAGCCTGACGCACTGCATCTCCCAGCGCGGGGCACATGCCGACACCGAGATCGCCGATGTAGTTCGGGTGCCGGTTGTCCATGTAGTCCTGCCGCCGAAAGGGCACCGCCACAGGCAGATCCAACGCCTCTGCGAAGCGAGCGAGGTTGGCGGAGGCTTCCGCGCTCCAGCCGGGGCCGCCCGCGATCACGAGCGGGCGATGCGAGCGCTCGATTTGATGGATCACGAGTTCCGCGAAGTTGGAGCCTTCCGGCGAGGTGTAGAAGGCATCATCGGGCCGGTCCGGCACATCCACCTGATCGTGCAGCATGTCTTCTGGCAGCGACAGCACCACCGGCCCGGGACGCCCGGCACAGGCGAGGCGGAAGGCACGGTCGATGTATTCGGGCAGGCGAGCGGCATCGTCCACCTCGGCGGTCCACTTGGCCACGGGTGCCAGAAAGGCGCGCAGGTCAACCTCCTGAAACGCATCCCTGTCTCGCTGCTCGCGCGGCACTTGGCCGACAAACACCACCATTGGCGTGCTGTCATGCTTCGCCACATGCAGCCCGGCAGAGGCGTTGGCCGCGCCGGGCCCACGGGTGACGAAGAGCACGCCGGGCTCGCCCGTCATCTTGCCCTCGGCCTCAGCCATCATCGCGGCCCCGCCCTCCTGCCGGCAAACCACATTGGCAATGCCGGAATCCACGAGCCCGTCGAGCACCGGCAGGAAGCTTTCGCCGGGCACCGAGAAGACCCGCTCGATCCCGCGGATCAGCAATTGATCGACAAGCACTTGCCCGCCATGACGAAGTTCTGCGGCGCGCGGTGCGGCTGCGGGTTTGGGAGTTTTCAGTGGCACAACGGTCTTCATTTTGGGGCCCCGGGGATTCGCACCAGCCTGTGCCATTCGCCTCGCCCCGGCAAGCCTCCGTCGTGGCAAAAGTGCTGCTGATCAGTGCGGGAGCCCAGCAGCCTCATGCGTTGCGCTTGGCGCGAAGCCGCCGCCGTAGTGCTCCACCATTGCCGCCAGATCATCGAGCGGCGTCTGGGTGCGCAGGTAGGCGCATGCGTTGGGCGCGAAGGAGAAAATTGAACCATCGGAGAAAAAGGTGGTGTCGGTCACGAAGATCACCCGTGCGTCGGGGTGGCGGTAGGAGGCGAAGTCTGCGACCGCCAGCGAGCTCCCCTCGCGCAAGATGAGGTTGAGCACGATCACATCGGCCTCGCCATGCCGCAGCGCATCTATCGCACCGGCCTGATCACAAGCCAAAGTCACCTCGAAGCCGTATCGCTTCAGGTGCCGAGCCCAGATAGTTCCGAGCTCCTCGTCGCTTTCCACGATGAGAACTTTCACACACGCCTCGCCGTTCGGTTTGAGCCGAACCCAACTCCCCCATTGCCCAGATTGGGCGGGAAACCCTAAGTGGACGTTAACACATTCGCCACAATGGTTAACGCAAATCCCGGTCTCGGCACCCGAATCATGGAAACCGGGCCGATCTCAGCGTGTTAATGCCTGTGGTCGGCTCAAATTGGTTAAAACGCAGACCATTTCATGCCGCCGTTGCCCCGCTGGCGCTTTACGCTAATCTCGCCACGACCCGCACCGGAGACCACAATGCGCCTTGTCCTTGCCGCTACGCTCGCCCTCGCCGCCGCATCATTGCATGCCCAAGAGGCCTCCGACGTGCCTTGTGGCGGCAGCTTCTCTGAGTTCAAGCAAGCGCTCGTGGCGGAGGCCCCGGCCCATGGCGTCGCGGCAGAAACTGCAGAGCGCTTTCTCTCCGGCGTCCGGCAAGACAGCCGCGTGTTGAAAGCCGACCGGGCGCAGGGCGTGTTTCAGATGCCTTTTGTCGATTTCTCCCGCCGCCTCATCAGTCAGGGGCGGATTGACCGGGGCCGCAGCAACGACAGGAAATACGACAGCATCTTCAGTGAAATAGAGGCCCGATACGGGGTTTCCCGCGGCGTTCTCCTCGCATTCTGGGCTTTTGAAACGGATTACGGCACGTTTCAGGGCGATTTCAACACCGCCAATGCGCTAGTCACGCTGGCGCACGATTGCCGCCGTCCGGCGCTCTTCCGCCCGCAGATATTTGCCGCGATGAAACTTTTTGACACGGGGGATCTCGACCCGGACCGCACAACCGGCGCATGGGCGGGCGAAATCGGCATGGTGCAGATGTTGCCGGAGGACATCCTCGAAAACGGCGTGGATGGGGATGGTGACGGCCATGTTCGCCTCAAGACATCCGCCGCCGATGCGTTGATGTCTGGCGGCAAGATGCTTCAGGCGCTCGGCTGGCGCGCCGGGGAACCGTGGCTACAGGAAGTGACCCTTCCCGAGAGCCTCGACTGGTCAAAAACAGGGCTGGAAACCGAGTTGCCCGCCGCCGACTGGGCCGCAATGGGCGTTGCACCGCGCGAAGGCAGCTTTGCCAACCTGCCGGCCTCCTTGCTACTGCCTCAAGGGCGCAAGGGCCCGGCTTTTCTGGCCTACCCCAATTACCGCGTCTACTTTGAGTGGAACCAGAGTTTCGTTTACGTCACCACCGCTGCCTATTTCGCAACCCGGCTGGAGGGCGCGCCGGTGTTCAACGCGGGCAACCCAGATCCGGGGCTGTCAGACGGGCAGATGAAGGCGCTGCAACAGAAACTGGAGGGCCGGGGCCACGATGTGGGTGCAGTCGACGGTATTCTTGGCGCAAAAACCCGCTCCGCGATTCGTGCCGAACAGGCCCGCCTCGGGCTGCCTGCCGATGGCTGGCCAACGGCAGAGCTGTTGAACGCGCTTTGATGGCGCAACTGCAATTCAATCGCAACACATTGTTTTTTTTGACCATCTTACAGGGGACGCCTACCTGACCTTCTAGGAACAGGACGCGCCATGACCCCGATTGCCATCGTAACACTCGCGCTCGCGCTCTCCGTGGATGCTTTCGTGGCGGCTCTGGGGCGGGGCGCGCAATCGGGGCGGCCCGGCTTTACCGCCGCACTCTCCACCGGCGCGGTTTTTGGGGCCATTGAGGCGTTTACCCCGCTGCTGGGCTGGGCTGCGGGCCTTGTCGCGAGCCAGTTTGTGGCAGCCATAGACCATTGGATAGCCTTCACCCTGCTTGTCCTTGTCGGCGGGCGCATGGTGCTACATGCACTGGCAAAATCCACGCCTCGCGCCACTACAGGCTCGCTTGTGATTACCGCCATCGGCTCCTCGATTGACGCTTTCGCGGTGGGCATTTCTCTCGCCATGATGGACGCACCCATACTCATTGTCGCTCTTTCCATTGGCGCGGCGACCATGGCCATGGCCACTGCGGGCACGCTTGTCGGGGCCAGCCTCGGCCGCCGCTTCGGGCGTTGGGCGGAGATCATGGGAGGCTTAGCACTTGTCACCCTCGGCACCGCAATTCTGATCGAGCACACGCTGCTTGCCTGATCGCCTTGCCGCCCGCCGCCCGCACCTTTAGAACGCGGGGTGCACCAAGGAGTCCGCGCGATGAACGACCTTCCCAACAGCTTCATGACCGGCCCCGACGAGAAAGGCCGTTTCGGCGATTTCGGCGGGCGTTTCGTGTCGGAAACGCTGATGCCGCTGATCCTCGAACTTGAGGAACGCTACGAGCATGCCAAGACCGACCCGGAGTTCTGGGCCGAGATGGATTTCCTCTGGAAGCACTACGTGGGCCGCCCCTCGCCGCTCTATCTGGCCGAGCGGCTGACCGAGCGGCTGGGTGGCGCCAAGATCTATTTCAAGCGCGACGAGCTGAACCACACCGGCGCACACAAGATCAACAACGTGCTGGGCCAGATCATCCTCGCCCGCCGCATGGGCAAGAACCGCATTATTGCAGAAACAGGCGCGGGCCAGCACGGCGTGGCCACAGCCACCGTCTGCGCCAAGTTCGGCCTTAAATGCGTGGTCTACATGGGCGCCCATGACGTGGAGCGGCAGGCACCCAACGTGTTTCGCATGCGCCTGCTGGGCGCCGAGGTAGTGCCGGTGACGTCCGGACGCGGCACGCTTAAAGACGCGATGAACGACGCGCTGCGCGACTGGGTGACCAACGTGCGCGATACCTTCTACTGCATCGGCACCGTCGCCGGCCCTCACCCCTACCCGGCCATGGTTCGCGATTTTCAGGCCATCATCGGCAAGGAAACCCGCGAGCAGATGATGGAGGCCGAGGGCCGCTTGCCCGATAGCTTGGTGGCCGCCATTGGCGGCGGCTCCAACGCCATGGGCCTGTTCTTCCCCTTCCTCGACGACAAGGAAGTGGAGATCATCGGCGTCGAAGCGGGCGGCAAGGGCGTGAACGAGAAGATGGAGCACTGCGCCTCCCTCTCCGGCGGCCGCCCCGGCGTGCTGCATGGCAACCGCACCTACCTGTTGCAGGACGAGGACGGGCAGATTCTTGAAGGCTCCTCGATCTCGGCGGGCCTCGACTATCCCGGCATCGGGCCGGAACACAGCTGGCTGCACGAGACGGGCCGGGCCAAATACGTGTCGATCACCGACAACGAGGCGCTCGAGGCTTTCCAGCTCTGCTGCGAGACCGAGGGGATCATCCCAGCGCTCGAGCCCTGCCACGCCCTCGGTCACGTGATTAAGGCCGCGCCTGAACTGCCCGCCGACCACCTGTTGGTCATGAACATGTGCGGACGCGGCGACAAGGACATCTTCACTGTCGCCAAGGCTCTGGGCGTTGATATGAGCGCAATGGGCTGAGGCCCTTGCGCCTCATACGTCTTGCGCGGCCTGGCGTGCTATGCTGCCGAGGTCCATCTCTGGCTCGCCCACGGCGACCCAGGCGGCGCCCGGTGCGAGCCAGCGCACCATTTCCACGCCGTTAAAGCTGCGCGGGGTGAACTCTTCCGAGCCCTCTCCCTCTCGGGCCAGCACACAAAGCGCCATCACCTGCCCCTCAGCATCCGTGTAGAGCAGCTGCGCCACGGGCTTTCCGCCTGCCACGAGCAAGCGCGCCCCTTGGAAGTTGAAGCCAGAGGCTGTTAGATCGGGCACGTTGAAGGGCACGCCGGTTTCCTTGCCGAGCCATGTTTCAATATGCGCCCGCTCGGTTGCCGGAACCTCCACCAGATGCGCGGTTTGGCGGGCATAGACCCGGTGATAATCGGCAATCTCGTCCATCCAGCCACGGGTCGCATGGCCATCGGCAAGCTCTTCGTTCGGTGCAATGACGCGGGTGATCAGCGCCCCCGCGCCCGCGCCAACCATCAGCAGTGCCAGAATGGCCGCGATCGAGGCGGAGAAGATTGGGCGGCGGTCCAGATTGGCCGGGGTAAAGAGGGGAGGCGGCGTTTCTTCTCGGGGGGCGGCACCACCGGGCGGGATGGCCCCCATCGCGGGTGTTTCGGGCAACGCATCGGCAGAGGATTCCATGGCGACTTGTCCGGGCACTCCCGGTTCGCCTTCAGCCACCTCCGGCGGCTGCGCCGGGGCTTCGCCCATGGGGCTCGCGGCAGCGACGGTTGGCGTTGCTTGCTCGACTCGCGTGCCCGGCGTGGTGGTGGCAGAAACCGTGGCCGCAAGCGCGGGCGGCAGCGGCGCATCCAAGAGCGCATCGAAGGCCATGCCAATCTCGCCGTCCAAAGCGCCTGCGGCCTCGATTTCGGCTGCAAGCTCCGGGTCTGCGGCGGCTTCGGCCTCAAGGCGCGCGGCATCTTCTGCGCTCATCTCGCCGTCGAGGTAGGCCGAGATCCTGTCCATCCGGTCCATCATCACGCCGCTCCTTCTGCCAAAGCCGCGCGCAGCTTCGCCCGCGCAGCCGACATGCGGGACATTACCGTGCCCGCAGGAATATCGAGGATTGCAGCCGCCTCGCCGTAGCTGTGGCCTTCTACCGACACCAGAAGCAGCACTGAGGCGAGGCCTTCGGGCAGCGCCACGATCTGAGCCATGACCTGCCCAGCGCGGGTGGCCTCCTCCCCGCCTGCGTGGCTCACCAGTTCGGCGGCCTCCTCGGCGGGCACCGTGCCCGCGCCAGTGCGCACTTGCCGCTTGCGCATCTCGGACGTCCAGAGATTGCGCGCCATGGTGTAGAGCCAAGGCAGCAGCGGCTGCTCGGGGTTCCACCTTTCGGCGTTGGTTATGGCGCGTTCGCAGGTCATCTGAACAAGGTCATCGGCCTCGGAGGGGTGGCGGGTTAGGCTGAGCGCAAAGCGCCGCAGCCGCGGGAGGCTGGCCAGAAGCTCGGCTTGAAAATCTGTCGCGTCGGGCTGCACGTTGCGGCCTCCTCGGGGCGGGACGGGCACCATGGCCCGGCTGGCCCGATAGAACCTGTTGCCCGAGCGTGATGCAACCGCCCGCGCGAAAATGCGCCCGGACGGTTGGCTGTGGGGCAGGCCGGGATGAGCCCGCCCCCGGGGATCTGGTGGAGATCAATAATCCACCGCGACCCCGCCAATCGCGTTCATCAGGCTGTCGTAGGCCCAGGTCTCGGTGCCGCCGCGCAGGGCGATCTCTTCCAGCTGTTCGGTGGCCCCGGCCAGATCACCGGCAGCAGCAAGGCCTTGGCCCATGTAGGAGCGGGCGAGGATGTAATCGGGGTCCACGTTCAGCGCGGCCTGATAGAAGCTCATCGCGGTGTCGGTCTCGCCCATCTTGCGGTGGGTAAAGCCCTTGTAGTTGAGGATGCGCGGGTCGTTCTGATTGTCGGCCGTGGCGAGCACCATCAACGCCCGGTCGTACTTGCCGTTGTAGGCCAGCTCGCGGGCCGCGTTGTAGCGGTCGTCATCGGTGACGGCTTCGGACTTGGCGTCGAGGCATTTGGCGGTTTTCTCGTCGAACACCTGACCTTTTTCACATTTCGTCGTGGTGCTGGTGGAGGTAGGCGGCGTTGTGCTGTCGGAGCCGGCAGCGAAGACCGGGGCGGCAAGTGCGATCAGGGCGGCGGAGAGAGGAAGAATGCGGGTCATCTGTTTGTCCTTTGGATCAATCGTTTGGCTTCGTTTATTCCGGTGACGGCCCTCAGCGGCTGTCACTAGAGATACGCAGCAGGGCGGGAGTTTATTCACTCGGGGGCACAAAATTTCGCGGGAAAATTTGCAAGTATCTGAAATTGCGTGATAACTATTTTACCGCAACCGCTTTCAGAGTTGCCAACGGCACAATCTCCAGCGCCCGTTGGTGGGTGGCTTCCAGCACCACCTGCGGCGGGCATCCCTCGTCCTGGGCCTGCAGGAAGCGGCTGGCGCAGAGGCACCATCTATCGCCCGGCTTGAGCCCCTCAAAGCCGTACTGCGGCATAGGTGTGCTCAGGTCGTTGCCAACGTATTTTGAATAGGCGAGGAACTCAGCCGTCATCACCGCACAGACGGTATGGCTGCCGGCATCCGCTGCGCAGCTGTTGCAGTGGCCATCGCGGAAAAAGCCGGTGACGGGGGCCACTGAACAGGGTTCCAGCGGGCCACCCAGCACATTGAGGGAGGGATATTTTTCCAATGCAGTCACGGGCGGGCCTCCGCGTTGGCCTCTGCGATCTGGCGGAACCATGCCATAATATCATCCCGCACTTCACCTTGGCCGAAGGCGGGATCTGCGGCGGTGACGGCAATCACCACCCGGGCGGGCCGATTGATGTAGATGTACTGGCCGTAGATCCCGACAGCCATAAACTCTCCTTCGCCCTCCTTGGGCATCCACCAATGGTAGCCATAGCGCCACTTGCCCGGTGCTGTCACCGCCGAGGGGCGGGTGCTTTCTTCGACCCAGTCGAAGGGCACGATGCGACGCTCTCCCAGCCGCCCGTCCTGAGCATACATCAGGCCAAAGAGGGCATAATCACGCAGAGACATGTTTAGCCCGCCCAGCACGAAGCCCTGCCCCTTGGCATCTGTCAGCAGGTAGGGCTGCGGGCCCTCAAGTGCCATCGGTGCCAGCAGCCGCTCACCCAGCAGGGTGGCCATATCCTGCCCTGTCGCGCCGCGCATCACCATGCCCAGCACGTGTGTGTCCATCGACACGTAGCGCCAGCGCTCTCCCGGCGGCCCCGCGCGGGCATCAAGCCCGGCGGTGAAACTGTCAAGCGAGCCGCCGATGGCGAGGATGCGGCCCATCTTGTTGATGTCTGACCAGAAGTCGGAATAGGCCTCGTCGAACTCCACCCCCGACTGCATCTGGAGCACGTCGCGGATGCTTGCCCTATCGTAGGCGCTGCCGGCCAGTTCAGGCGCATAGCGTGTGACCGGGTCGTCCAAGCTTTCGATTTCGCCCGCGTCGAGCAGGATGCCGAGCAGCGCGGAGACGAAGCTTTTGGCCACCGACCATGAGATGCGCAGGTCATCCGGCCCGGTGCCTAGGTGATAGCTCTCGTGGGTCACCTGCCCGTCTGAAAGCACCATAAGCCCGGTGATCCGACGCGCCGCGATGATCTCCTGCGAGCGTTCGGGCAGCGCCACCGGCTCGGTCTCCAGCATCGGCTGCAACGCCCCGCCCTCGCCCACCGGCAGCGGCACCGCGTGAAACAGTTCGCCCATGTGCCCGAAGTTCCAGACGATGACATCCGGGTCGAACAGCCGCTGCACCGCCCAGAGCCGCGCGACCTCTTCGCGCTTGACCCATGCGGCGGCGGCCGCCGCAAGAAGCAGCAGCAGGAGGCCTACACCAATCGCTTTGAACGCAGCACGCATGCGCGCCACCCGACCACGCGCCGCCCACCTATGCAAGCCGACAGCCGGTGCGCCGGAGACGAAAAAGGGCGGCCCGAAGACCGCCCTTATCCGAAGTTCTCTTATGCCTGCGGGCTTACTCGGCTGGCTCCAGCGCGTGGAGGCCTTTGAGCAGGTCAATCGCGTAGGCAAGTTGATAGTCGTCATCGCGGAGTTGGGCGGCAGCTTCGGCGGCAGCGCGCTCTTCCTCGATCTGGCGAATCTCGTCTTCGCTCAGGCTGTCATTGGAGATTGCCCCGCGCAGGTCCGCCTCGGAACGGCGGCGGGCGGCGGCGGATTGTTCTTCATCCTCCTCCTCCACGGCGTTCGGGTTTACCGTGGGCTGCTGCACGACGATGTCGGGCGAAACGCCCAGCGCCTGAATCGAGCGGCCCGAGGGGGTGTAGTAGCGCGCGGTGGTGAGACGCATCGCGCCGTCGCCTTTGAGCGGCATGACGGTTTGCACCGAGCCCTTGCCGAAGCTCTTGGTGCCCACGACGATTGCGCGGCGGTGGTCCTGCAGCGCACCGGCGACGATTTCGGAGGCCGAAGCCGAGCCGCCGTTGATCAGCAGCACGATCGGCTTGCCTTCGGCAAGGTCGCCCGCCGTGGCGTTGTACCGGTCGCCATCGGCAGCCTGACGGCCACGGGTGCTGACGATCTCGCCCTTTTCGAGGAAGGCATCCGAGACCTTGATGGCCTGCGTCAGCAGCCCGCCCGGGTTGTTGCGCAGGTCGAGTACGATGCCGTTGATGTTGTCCATCCCACCGGCTTCTTCGACGGCCTTCTTCAGCCCCTCTTCGAGGTTGGGGAAGGTCTGGTCGTTGAAGGTGGTGATCCGCAGCACGACCGAGTCGCCCTCGGTACGGGTGCGCACGGCGGTAAGCTTGATGGTGTCGCGCACGATGGTCACATCGAAGGGCTCGTCGACGCCTTCGCGCACCACGGTAATGATGATCTCGGAGCCAACCGGGCCACGCATCAGCTCAACCGCGTCATCCAGCGTGAGGCCCAGAACCGACTCGCCGTCGACATGGGTGATGAAGTCGCCAGCTGCGATACCCGCTTCGTCGGCAGGGGTGTCGTCGATGGGAGAGACGACCTTTACGAACCCCTCTTCTTGCGTCACCTCGATACCGAGGCCGCCAAACTCGCCGCGGGTCTGCACGCGCATATCGGCTGCATCATCCGGAGAAAGGTAGGAGGAGTGGGGGTCGAGCGAGGTGAGCATACCGTTGATGGCTGCTTCGATCAGCTCTTTCTCATCGACCTCTTCAACGTATTGCGCGCGGATGCGCTCAAAGATGTCGCCGAAGAGATCGAGCTGCTCGTAGATCGAGGCGTTGCGGTCGGTTTCCTGAGCGATCAGGGGGCCGGCGATCTGGGTGCTCATCAGCGCCCCTGCCAGCGTGCCGCCCAGCGCGGCCATCATGAATTTCTTCATACCATCATCCATCCTTGGTAGCGGCAAACCATTCGGTCGGGTCCACCGGGGCGTCGCCCTGTCTCAGCTCCATATAAAGCGTTTCGCTGCGCTCTGCACCCGCTTCCGGCGTGCTTCCTTCTGCAAACTCTGCGGCGTCGGCTCCGCGCCCCGGCGCAAGCCCACCCATGAGGCCGAGCGGCGCGCCTGCGGTGACGATCTCGCCGGGCTCACCATAGACAGTTTCCATCCCGGCGAGCACCAGCAGAACGTCTGGCGCGGGCTCAAGGATCATCACGTTTCCGTAGTCCAGAAGCGGGCCTGTGTAGCGGATTGTGGCGGCAGCGGGGGCGGTGAGAAGGGTGCCGGGGTAGAGCGCCAGCAGCAGCCCGGGCCGGGCGATACCGGCGGCGTCGGGCTCTTCATAGCCGCGGATAACGGTTGCGGGGCCGGGCAGTGGCAAGGCGCCCTGCGACTCTTCGAACCCCGCACCTTCAGCGGCTGTCGCCCCGGCGATTTGCGAGAGGCCGGAGGCGAAGGACGCGAGAGTATCGGAAGTTTCGAGTAGCTCCCGCAGGCGGTCCGGGTCTTCCACGTATCGGCGCGGCAGTTCTGTGCGCTCGTCGATGGCGCGGGTGAGCGCAAGCCTTGCATCCTGTGCGCCTTGCAGGCCATCGCTCAGGGTTTCGCTGGCGCTCTCCTGCAGGATTTGCAGCAGGGTTATCTCCTCCACCTGCCCGCGCAATGTGGCCGCCTCGGCCTGAAGCCCCGGCGTGACGTCACCAAGGATCATGGCCGCCCGCGCCGTGCCTGCAGGCCCCGCCGGGTGCAGCAGCAACAGCGGCGCAGGGCTGCGCTCCATGGTCGACAGGACGCCAAGAAGCTGGCTGACCTCTGCCTCCCGCGCCTCCAGCGATGCTCGCAGCACCTGCTCGCGGATCGCCGCTTGCCGCAGCCCGGTGCGCAGCGCGGTCAGCCCGGTTTCATAGGCCCGCACGGTGCGGGTGAGCGCCTCTACCCGGTCAGCCCGCGTTTCGGCTTCTTGCAGCGCGACCGAGGCCTTCTTGAGCAGCGAGGCGGCGTCGATGGCAATCTGCGCCGGGTCGCTCTCTTGCGCAGCGGCAGGCACCGCCATGGCCAGGCAGAGAAGAAAAGCGCGGATCATCCCAGCAGGCTCTTCCCTGTCATTTCCTCAGGCTGCGGCAGGCCCATCAGCGATAGGACCGTTGGCGCAAGATCGGCCAGCCGCCCATCGGCCACGGTGGTGCCCTCCGGCGCGCCATAAACCACGACCGGCACTGGGTTGAGCGTGTGAGCGGTGTGTGGGCCGCCGGTTTCGGGATCTATCATCATGTCGCAATTGCCGTGGTCGGCGGTCACGATCATCGCTCCGCCGGCCTTCTTCAGCGCCTCAAGCGCAGCACCAAGCCCGGCATCCACCGCCTCGCAGGCGGCAACGGCGGCCTCGATGATGCCGGTGTGGCCCACCATGTCGGGGTTGGCGAAGTTGACAACGATAAAGTCGTAGCCCTTCTCAATCGCCCCGACGAGATGCTCTGTTACCTCTCCGGCGCTCATCTCGGGCTGCATATCGTAGGTCGCCACATTGGGGGATCTGGGCATGTAGCGGTCTTCCCCCGGCTCAGGGTCTTCCTTGCCGCCGTTGAGGAAGAAGGTGACGTGAGGGTATTTCTCGGTTTCAGCGATGTGGAACTGAGTCAGGCCCTGTTCAGCCACCCATGCGCCCAGCGTATTGACGATATCGCGCGGCGGGAAACAGGTGGTCATATAGGCGTTGTGCCCTTCGGAATATTCCACCATCCCCAGCAGCGCCGCCAACTCGGGCCGGGTGCCGGTGTCAAACTCCGCAAAGCCCGGCTCACCAATAGCACGCAGGATCTCACGGGCGCGGTCGGCGCGGAAATTGAGGAAAAAGAGCCCGTCGCCGTCCTTCATTCCGGCGTAGTCACTCAGCACCGTTGGCAGAATGAACTCGTCGGTCTTGTCTGCCTCATAAGCGGCCTGGACCACGGCCACGGCATCCTCGCCCTGTTCGCCCTTGCCCTGCACGATGGCCTCATAGGCCTTGCTGACCCGGTCCCAGCGGTTGTCGCGGTCCATCGCGTAGTAGCGACCCGAAACGGTGACGAACTTCGCGCCATCAGGCAGATGCTTCTCCGTCTCGCCAATGTAGCCGTCGGCCGATTTCGGGGCCACGTCGCGCCCATCGGTCAGCGCATGGATCGCCACCGGAACGCCCGCGGCGGCAATCGCTTTGGCGGCGGCAATCATATGGGACTGGTGGCTGTGCACCCCCCCCGGTGAAACCAGCCCAGCAAGATGCGCCGTGCCGCCCGAAGCCTTCAGCGCAGCGATGAACGCGCCGAGCCCTTCGTTCTGCGCAAAAGAGTCGTCTTCAATGGCGAGGTCGATCTGGCCAAGATCCATTGCCACCACGCGGCCTGCGCCGATATTCGTATGGCCGACCTCCGAGTTGCCCATCTGCCCGGACGGTAGCCCCACGTCCGGCCCGAAGGTCGTGAGGCTGGCATTTGGGCAGGTTTCCATCAGCCGGTCGAAATTGGGCGTTTTCGCCAACGCCGGAGCGTCGCCGGGGCCGCCATCTCCGATACCCCAGCCATCGAGAATGCAAAGGACGACAGGTTTGGGCATGGGGCGGCTCCTTGACGGTTTGGTGGAGTCTTAGACCATCGCGTTGCCGGTGAAAACGGGGCGTGCTCGCGCGCTGTCAGACGCGGTGATAGGGCGTGCCCGCCAAAATCGCGGTGGCGCGATAGAGCTGTTCGGCCAGCATCACCCGAGCCAGCATGTGGGGCCAGACCATCTTGCCGAAACTGAGGGTAAAGTCTGCCTCCGCGACCAGCGCCGGGTCTAGCCCGTCGGCACCGCCGATCAGCAGCGCCACCTCCGGGCGGCCGGTGTCGCGCCACTTTGCGAGTTGATCCGCGAAACCGGGTGAACTCAACACCTTGCCGCGCTCGTCCATCGCAACCACTACCGCGCCACTGGGCAAGGCCTTGCGCAACAGCTCCGCTTCCGCCGGCTTGCCGCCACCGCGCTTGTCTTCCAGCTCAACCACGCGGGCAGGCCCAAGCGCCAAACCGCGCCCGGTTTTCCCGGCGCGGTCTAGGTAATCGTCAATCAGGGATTTCTCCGGGCCGGCGCGCAGCCGCCCGATTGCGAGAATGGTCAGCTTCAAGAGCGCGTCAGGCGGTGGCCGTCGCCGGCTGCCACATCTTTTCTAGCTGATAGAAGTCACGGACCTCAGGACGGAACACGTGAACGATCACATCGCCCGCGTCGATCAAAACCCAGTCGCCCGCATCCTTGCCTTCGACCTTGCAGGACGTGCCATGCGCCTGCTTCAGACGGTCTACCAGCTTTTCAGAGATCGCGCCCACCTGCCGGGAGGAGCGACCCGAACAGATCACCATGTGATCAGCCATGGTCGACTTGCCCGAGAGGTCGATCGTTACGATCTCCTCGGCCTTGTCGTCTTCGAGCGATTGAAGGATGTCCGCGAGCAGCCCTGTGGTGCCGCCTGCTTTGCCGTTAGGTGCCCCGTGCTGCGGGGCGTTGCCTGCCGTGTGCTGGACGGCGGCCTCCGAAGAGTGAGACAGGAGATGGTCCTCCGAAGTTACGCGCCTGTGCTTCCCCGGCGCCGGGCATGGCTTTAAGGTAGCACCGGGGCGGGCCTGCATCAATGTTTCTTGACGCAACGCGCCCGGCCATCTTCGCACCCCCGGCGGATCGTTGCTTTACCCGCGCGCGGCGGGGTGGCAACGTCTCGCAATGAGCGCACTCAAGGCATTTGGCCCACTATCCGAAGCGGAGGAGAAACTGCTCGCGTCCTGTGGTGAGCCCGACAGGGTGACACTGGGCGACGGCAAATTGCCGCCCGCCGAAGATAACCCGGCAGTAGAGGTGCGGGCGGCGCTGTTGCGCGAGCTTTTGCTGGGGCTCTACGAGCACCCGCTCAATGCCAAGGGGCTGCGGCTGCGGGGCGCGCGGATTATCGGCACGCTCGACCTGCAGGGCACCGATTGCACGCTTGATATCACGCTCTCGGCCTGCCGGATCGAGAGCGAAATGAACTTGGTTAACGCCTCCCTGCGCGGCCTTCATTTGCAGGGCTGCTGGCTGAAGGCCCTAACCGCCGATAACGCCCGGTTTGCTGGCTCGGTCTATATCCGCGGCGATGCTCACGTGGCAGGCGAGATCGGGCTTGCCGGGGCTCGCATTGGGGGCGATTTGCAACTTTGCGGGGCCACGATCGACGGCGGCGGGCAAGATGCCGTGTTTGCGCCCTCGCTTCGGGTTGAGGGCTCGGTCTTTCTTGGGAACTACCCCTACGCTGAAGGCGAAACCACGTTGCATGCCCGTGGAATGCTGTTCTTCTCCTCCGCGCGGATTGATCATGATGTTTTCATCACCAACTGCGCCATCGACCTGCCAGAAGAACCGTTGGGGCATGGTGCCTTTGGAGCCACTGAAGAACATGGTGCCGATATTGCCATTTCACTGGCGCGGGCCCGGGTGGGGGGCATCCTCTTTTTCCAGAACAACGAGATAGGCCGGGTGGTTAACCTCGCGGGAGCCGAGGTGGCCCGCTTCAAGGATGAACCGACCGGACCCGGCGCGGCTTACCCGCTTCGGCTAGATGGCTTTCAATACACCGACTTTTCCCGCCACGCCGACACCCGCCCGACCGAACGCCTTCAGTGGCTGGCCCGAAGAGCCGAGGGCCTGGCCTTTAACGCCCAGCCTTACGAGCAGCTTGCCTATGTGCTCGGCCGTATGGGCCACCGGGGCGATGCGCAAACCGTACTTATGGTGAAAGAGCGCCTGCTGCGCGCCGAGAATCGCAGGCTTAGGGCGGAAACCTCGGGTTACGGGCCGCGCTGGTTGATCATGTGGCTCTCGGACATGGTGCTGCGGTTCACTGTTGGCTACGGGTATCGGCCCGGTCGGTCCGTGGCCTTTGCGGGGTTGCTGATCGCCGGTCTTGCCGCCTTTTACCAAGCGACTTGGAATGCGGGGGACATGACCCCAAACGCCGCCCCGATCCTTACCTCTCAGCCATGGATCGAAGCGACGCAGAGCCACCCCGAAGGCCCCGGTGCCTTCTGGAGCCAGCCGGGCGAGGCGGGGCAGGATTGGGAAACGTTTTCTTCCCTCGCCTATGCAGCCGACCTTGTGATTCCGCTCGTCAGCTTTGGGCAGGAAGAGGCATGGGCCCCCTCCACCTCCCGCTCCCCTTGGGGCGTAACGGGCTGGTGGCTGCGTTGGTTTGCGAAGGGTATCGGCTGGATCGTGACCGCCCTTGCCGCCGCCGCGCTGACGGGGCTTATCCGCCGCGACTGACAACACGCTTCGATGCCAAGGGAGTCTTGTAGCATTTGCCTGCCGGAGTATTCGTCCGGCGGTGCCAGCCCCACAAACGCTATTGAATAACGCGCTCGCCTGCCACTAACTCCGCCCATGACCAATGCCGACTCGCTCCCTTACCGCCCCTGCGTGGGCGTCGTGCTTCTCAACTCTGATGGCCACGTCTTCGTTGGCCAGCGGATCGACAGCGCCACACCCGCTTGGCAGATGCCTCAGGGCGGGCTGGATGCAGGTGAAGATCACCGCACTGCCGCGTTGCGCGAGTTGGAGGAAGAAACCGGCATTGCCCCGGACAGGGTGGAGATTGTAACCGAAACCGCGGCGCCCGTGCGCTATGATCTGCCTCCTGAGCTTTTGGGCAAGATCTGGAAAGGCAAGTACCGCGGGCAGGAACAGCATTGGGTTTTGATGCGGTTTTTGGGTGAGGATGGCGAGGTGAACCTAGCCACGAAACACCCCGAGTTTTCCGAATGGCGGTGGCTGCCCGGTTCTGAGTTGGTGGCTAATATCGTGCCCTTCAAGCGCGCGGTCTACAAGGCCGTCGTGGCTGAATTTCAGGAGTATCTTGCATGATGAAGACTCTCGCCGCTGCCCTTGCCTTCAATGCGATTGGCGCGGCACTTCCAGCCTCTGCGCTTTCCTGCATGCGGCCTGACCCGGTGCTGCAGTATACTCAGGCCCGCGACGCGGAAGCCCGTTATCTCATTGTGCATGGCACGCTTACAGCCACCCAAAAAATTCGCAAACACAAGAAGGATCTGTCGCGCCGGTTTGAGCCGAAGCCGATCTATATCAAAGCCCGGTTGCAGGGAATGCAACTGGGGCGCGATGGCTTTTCTACACCCGTTGATGTGCCCGTCACCGTAGCGCTCGCCTGTTTTGCCTCTTGGTGCGGCGGGTGGCCCGGATCGGACCAGATGCTGTTGTCGGTGGCCGAGGGAAAGGGAGGGAAGCTGACCGTCACTTCCGATCCTTGCGGCTCACAGACCTTCCACAACCCCACCCGGGCGGACCTGCGCCGCGTGGTGAGGTGCCACAAGGGCGGCAACTGCAACGTGAAGCAGCGCTGATCGTGCTTTTCCGCACAGCCCGTCTCCGCTAGACGGGTTGCAATGGGACAGAAAGTCGACACACGCGCCATCGGCCTCGATGTAGGCCTGAGCTTCATGCGATGGCTGACGGGCGCTGAGAACCTGCATTACGGCCTTTGGGATGGCTTGCCGGTGGCTGCCGAAAACCTTGGCGCGGCGCAAGCGGCCTATACGGACAAGCTGTTCTCCTATCTCCCCGAAGGCAGCCTGCGAATCCTCGACATTGGCGGCGGCGCTGGAGAGACGGCCAAGAAGCTGATTGCGCTTGGGCATGACGTTGAAATCGTCGTCCCCTCCCCCTTCCTTGCCTCACGTTGCCGCCAGAATGCACCCGAGGCGCGCGTGCACCAGTGCATGTTCGAGGACTTTTCCGGCGCGGGCGGCTTTGACTTGTGCCTGTTTTCCGAGAGCTTTCAGTACATTCCGCATGAGGTCGCGCTGAAGGAGGCGCTGGCACTGCTGAAGCCGGGCGGACAGGTGCTGATTGCGGATTGCTTCCGCTCGGAGAACTACGAGGGCGTGAAGCGCAGCCAAACCGTTGGCGGGGGGCATAGGTTAGCCGTGATGCGGGAAACCCTTGCGGAGATGAAGCTGACCATTGAGGCAGAAGAGGACATTACCGAGGCTGTTGCGCCCTCGATCGACCTTGAGCAGGGGCTCTTCAACGTGATGGGCCATGGCGTCAGCCGCGTGGATGAAGAGTTGAAGATGAAGAAGCCCAAGACGCGGTGGGCCCTGGCCTTCTTCATCCGCCGAATGGTCAGCGAGCGCCGCCTGTTTCGGCTCAATGAGCGGCTGAAGGAGAGCAAACGCACCTCCGAAGCTTTCTGCCACTTCAACCGCTATATGATCTTCCGGCTGACCCGCTGAGCCGATTACCCCATTGCGAAAGCGCTTTTCTGCCCCGCGGTCTTCTGGGTTTTGAAGATCGAGGTGTTGTCGGGCGCGGGCGGGAGCGGCATGCGCGCCGGCACCTGCTCCAGCCGTGGCTCCAGAACCGGCTGGCCAGTGACCATGCGGCTTTGGATGTCGTCCCAGAATTTGCGCTGACCGAGGGCGTGGATGTAGCTTGATGAGCCGAGAATCGGCCATGCATCCGCGCGGGCCAGTTCGTAGAACAGGATCAGACGGTTACGATCGCTCATGTTGGGAGCGGAGCCGTGCAAGGTGCGCACGTGATGGACCGTCATGCTGCCCGCCTTGCCCGTGAGGGTGACCGCCTTTGAGAGGTCAAACTCCGGATCGTCCGGGTTGACGGCACCGGCGAACACGCCGTTCACATGGTGGCTCAACACTGGCCCCTTGTGCGAGCCGGGGATGACCATCAGCGGCCCGTTGGCCTCGTCGACATCCTCCAGCATCAGGCCGAAGGCGAGCAGATCATCGTTGGTGTGCGGGTAGAAGGCCCAATCCTGATGCCATTCCACCGCTGCCCCGCCGCCGGGCGCTTTGGTGTTGAGCTTGGAGGTGTTGATCAGGGTGTTGGGGCCGAGCAGACCATTTAGCACTTCTGTCACCCGGCTTTGGGTGAGGATTTCCCAGAAGTAGGGGTTTTGCATGTGCGGTAGCTTGATCCGGGTCAGGCGCGGGTTTTCGGCGGTGTGACCTTCATCCAGATCGTACCGCTCGTCGCTCTCTTTTAGCGGGCGGGCCGCATCAATCATCTCGCGGGTGATCGTTTGCAGCTTGGCCAATTGATCGGGCGTTACCACGTCCTCGACCATCAGGTAGCCGTTCTCATCATAAAATTCTTTTTGATCCTGAGTAAGCATCGTGCGTCTCCTCCCTAAGCATGGTATCGATACCATGTCTTGCGTGGTATCGATACCATCGCTATCTCCGTGTCGTCAACAACGGGGTTCGCATGACAAAGAAATGGGTGACGATGGGCGATGTGGCCCGTGCGGCGGGCGTTGGCAAAATCACTGTCTCGCGTGCGCTTTCAACACCCCAGAAGGTTTCGGCGGAGACGCGTGAGAAGGTAGAGGCTGCAGTGGCCGCGCTGGGCTACGTGCGAGACGATACCGCCGGGGCACTTTCATCGCAGCGTTCGAAGATGGTGGGAGCGGTGGTTTCCACCTTGGACCAGCCAGTCTTTGCTTCAACCATCCGGGGGCTGTCAGAAGGCCTCGCGCCGGAGGGCATGCAACTGCTGCTCGGCACAGCGCAATATGCGCCAGAAACCGAGGCCGGGCTGGTGGCGACCCTGATGGGCCGCCGCCCCGACGCGATGGTGGTGACCAGTTCGGAGCACACCGAAGGCACCCGGACGCTCCTTTCTCGCCTGCCAACTGTCGAACTCTGGGAGTTGCCTGAAAAGCCCATCTTCGCAGCTGTCGGCTTTTCCAACCGCGCCGCTGGCCGGGCGATGACGGAGCATCTTGTGCAAACCGGTCGCCGGGCCATTGCCATGCTCTCCACTGAGCGCCCCGGAGATACGCGTGCCCAGCTTCGTGCCGAAGGCTATGCCGAGGCCGTACCGGGCCACGCCCCGCGCCTTTTGAAGCTTACGCCAGAGCCGGGCCAGACAGGCCCGGATCTTGGTGCCATCGGCCTTGAATGGATTCTCGAAAAGTGGCCCGACACGGACGCGGTGCTCTGTGCCTCCGACGCCCTTGGGCTGGGTGCCTTCTGCGAGGCTGGGCGGCGCGGCTTGAGCGTGCCCCAGCGACTAGCGATCACCGGATTTGGCGATGTGGAGGACGTGGGCGACGCGGGGATCGGCCTTACCACGATCCGCATTGATGGGGCCGCAATTGGGCGCAAAGCGGCCCAACTTCTGCTGGCAGCAACCACCGGACAAGCCCTGCCTGAAACGCGCATTGATATGGGTTTCACTCTCACGCGGCGCGCCAGCAGTTGATGTTGCCTATCGGCGCTTTGGCGCACGTGCAGGGGCGCACAGCGGCGGCGGACTCTGTCTGAAACCGGGAATCGGCTCCAAACCGCTCGGAACAGCCCAGCCTCCGATTGGGGGATCGACCCCATACGAATGCAGCGCCTCACAGGTCATTTTCATCTCATCCGGTCGGCAAAGACCACAACAGATGAAAGGAACTGACAAATGAAACTCACCAAACTCATGGCCCTCCCCGCCCTCCTCGTCGTCACCGCCCTCTCGGGCTGCATCGAGATCGACCCAGGCCTCGTGGATGCCGGCCCGGGTGGCCCCACCGGCCCACAGAAGAAGCCGCTGAACGCCGCTTCGCTCAACAACGGCGACACCGTCACCGTGAACGTGACGAAGGATGCCTCGGGCCGCGGCGGGCTGCTCCAGCTTTGCCTGCGCAATCAGGCGACCTGGGACAAGCGCTTCAGCGTCAACGGTGGCGGCTGGGTAACAGCCAAGCGCAACTCGATCCGCTGCACACAGGTTCCGGCGGCGCAGGGCCAGCGCGTGAACTTCTCGCGCCACACCATCAGCGGCTGGATCGACTCCGGCGGCAAGACCTACGACATGACGGATCGGGGCGGCTCGCGGATCGAGCTGGTCTGGCTCCAGTAACCAGCTAGACGCGGAGCGCCGGGGGAGCCCCCTCCCCCGGCCTCTAAGTCTGGTCCCGAGCCGATCGGGACGCGTCGGCCCGGCTGCCTCAGCCGGGCCGGCGTTTTTTGTTTGTTGAGTGTCGTCTCAGTGCCGCCGTGCGTCTGCCGGGTAGACGCCGAGAATCTTCACCTCTTCGGTGAAGTGATCCAGCTCTTCCATGGCCAGTTGCACATTCGGGTCGTCGGGGTGGCCCTCGATGTCTGAGTAAAACTGGGTGGCGGTGAAACTGCCTCCGACCATGTAGCTTTCCAGCTTGGTCATGTTCACCCCGTTCGTGGCGAAGCCACCCATCGCCTTGTAGAGCGCGGCGGGGATGTTGCGGACGCGGAAGACGAAGGTTGTCATCATGGTTTCGGCGCGGCGCGCGGGTTTGGCCTGCGGGGCCATGATGAGGAATCGGGTGGTGTTGTGGGCGTGGTCCTCGATGTGTCGGGCAAGGATGTTGAGCCCGTAGGTATCTGCCGCGAGGTCCGAAGCCAAAACACCCTCGTTGCGCGCCCCGCTGGCTTGAAGCTCGGCCGCTGCGCCCGCGCTATCGGCGGCCGCCTCGCCCGTGATGCCGTTCGCCGCCAGAAAGGAAGCGCATTGCGGCAAGAGCACCAGATGGGCACGCACCTTCTGCACCTCTTCCAGTGTCACGCCCGGCAGAGCCATCAGCGAGATGTGCACGCGCACGAAGGCTTCATCGACGATGTGCAACCCGCTTTCTGGCAGCAAGCGGTGGATGTCGGCCACCCGGCCATAAGTGGAGTTTTCGACCGGCAGCATGGCCTGCTCGGCGGCCCCGCTGCGGACGGCCTCGATCACATCCTCAAAACTGCGGCAGGGCAGCGCCTCCATTTCTGGCCGGGCCTCGGCACAGGCCTGGTGCGAATAGGCCCCGAGTTCTCCCTGAAACGCTATACGGCCAGTCATTGCCGCCCCTCCCCTGACATTTCATACGATTTTGGCCCCCTCGGGCGTTTGGTCGCGCCTGATACGGCTTGCAGCACACCGGGTGAAGCCGCTAGAAGGCCGCGAGACGGAAACCGTGCACGGGATGAGACATGTTCGACACAATGACGATGGTCAAGGCGTTCGGCTGGCTGTGTGGGGCGCTGCTGATCTATCTGCTGATCAACTGGGCCGGTGAATCGCTGTATGCGATGGACGCAGGTGGCCACGGCGAAGAGGGCGAAGAGCATCCGCAAGGCTATGCCATTGCGGTGGAAGACACTGGTGGTGGCGATGCTGCCGAAGAAGATTCCGGCCCCTCGTTTGAAGAGGTATTTGCAGCCGCCGATGCCGGCAAAGGCGAGCGCGTCTTTGGCAAGTGCAAGGCCTGCCACAAGCTGGATGGCACCGATGGAACCGGGCCGCACCTCAATGGTGTTGTCGGTCGCGCGATTGGCGGCGTGGATGGCTTTGGCTACTCCGACGTCATGGCCTCTCACGGTGGTGAATGGACCCCTGAAGTGCTGAGCGAGTTCCTCGCCAACCCCAAAGGCTACATGAGCGGCACCAAGATGAGCTTTGCCGGTCTCCGCAAGATCGAAGACCGCGCCAACGTGATCGCCTATCTGCAAGCCGCGCAGTAAGCGACACGCAACAGAATTCAGGGCCGCCGCCGGGCAACCGGGGCGGCCTTTTTTGTGCCCTGCACTGACCTGCCCTCGCGCTTTGCTCACGAGGTTTCAACTTGCATGCCGGGACGTGGGGCATTTAGCTAAATTTAACGATGTTTTGCTGAGGTCGCCCCGCGCGGGTGACCCGCCCAACCTGACCCGAGAGGAGCCCGACTTGCGCCAGAGACATTTGCCGCCCCGAACTGCCGTCGCCGCAACTGCCCTGAAAGCGAAGCGGCGAGATGTTGTGACATGGGGGGCCGGGCTGGCTCTGGCATTAATGTTGGCTGCGCTGCCGGTAATGGCGCAGGACGAAACGAACATTGTCACGCGCCACGGCATTCCGACCTTTCCGGGCGGTGAGCTGAAGTATGGCCCCGACTTCGAACATCTGGACTATGTGAACCCCGATGCCCCCAAGGGTGGCGAAATGTCGGAATGGGCTTTCGGTGGCTTTGACAACTGGAACCCCTACACCATCAACGGCCGTGCCGGCGCCCTCTCAAGCGCACCGCTCGAAAGCCTGCTTACTTCGGTTTCCGATGAGATCGGCTCGGACTACGGGCTGCTGGCAGAGAGCCTGGAATACCCGGAGGATCGCTCATGGGTGATTTTCAACCTGCGCGAGGGAATCGAGTTTTCTGACGGCACGCCGATGACCGCAGAAGATGTGCTGTTTTCCTATGAGGTGTTCAGGGAAAAGGGCCTGCCAAGCTTTCGCAAGGTGCTGGACGACACCGTTGAAACAGCTGAGGTGCTAGACCCGCTGCGCATCCGGTTCGACTTTAAGGAAGACACGGAAAAGCGCGACGCGATCCAGAAGGTTGGCGGCCTGCCGATCCTCTCGAAAGCACAGTACGACACGGGCAAGATGGATCTGGAAGAACCGCAAAGCACACCATGGATCGGCACTGGACCCTATGTGGTCGACCTCGACCGATCAGAGCTTGGCAAGACCGTCGTTGTGACGCGTAACCCCGATTACTGGGGGCAGGATCTGCCGATCAACATTGGCCGCAACAACTTTGATGCGCTCCGGGTTGAGTATTTCGCAGATTACGCCGTGGCGTTGGAGGGGCTGAAAGGCGGAGCCTACATGTTCCGCAATGAGGCCAGCTCAAAGGATTGGGCTACGGGCTACGACTTCCCAGCCGTTGAGAAGGGCTGGATCGTGAAGCGCGAGTTGCCGCATGGGGTGATCTCCAACGGTCAGAGCTTTGTGTTCAACACGCGCCACGAACAGCTGAAGGATCCGCGTGTTCGCGAGGCGATCGGGCTGATGTTCAACTTCGAATGGTCGAACGAGAAGCTGTTTTACGGGCTCTACGAGCGAGTGGATTCCTTTTGGGAGAACACCGATTTGGCTGCAACCGGCCTGCCGAGCGAGGAAGAGTTGGCGCTGCTGGAGCCGCTGCGGGCAGACATCCCTGAAGAGGTGTTTACCGAAGAACCCTATATGCAGCCGCGTTCGGACCCGAATAGCTCGACCGACCGGCGCAACCTGCGCAAGGCCAACCGCCTGCTGGACGCTGCAGGGTGGAGCGAGTTCAACAGCAGCGGGCTGCGGGTGAAGGACGGCAAGACACTGCGGGTGGAATTCCTCAATGACAGCCAGACCTTTGACCGGATCGTGAACCCCTTTGTGGAAAATCTCCGCTCTGCCGGGATCGACGCGCAGCACCAGCGGGTGGACAACGCCAGCGCCACCGAGCGCGAGCGCCCGCCGAACTATGATTTTGACATCGTCACGGCCTTCCTGCCCACCGGCTATGTCCCCGGCGACTCGCTCAAGCAGTACTTTGGCAGCGAAACGGCCGACACTTCGACCTTCAACAAGATGGGGCTGAAGAACCCTGCCGTTGATGCGCTGATCGAACATGTGAAGGCTGCGCAGAACCAGAAAGACCTTGAAGTGGCCATTTCGGCCCTGGACCGGGTGTTGCGAGCGCTGAAATTCCGCACCGGGCAGTGGAACAAGGCGGCCTATACGGTGGCCTACTACGATGTCTTCGAGCACCCGGAGGAGTTGCCGCCCTACGCACTCGGCAACATGGATTTCTGGTGGTATAACGCCGAGAAGGCCGAGAAGCTGAAAGCGGCTGGCGCGTTCTGAGCGGGGCGCGAGAAAAAGAAAAATGCAGGCGAAAAGGCTCTAGATGAGCGCATATATCCTCAGGCGACTCTTGCTGATTATCCCGACTCTGTTCGGGATAATGCTGGTGAACTTCATCCTCACCCAATTCGTCCCCGGTGGCCCGATTGAGGCGGTTATCGCGCGGGTCGAGCAGGGTGAGGGCGCAGGCGATAATGTGACCGGCGGCGCTGATGCCGGGCAGCAGCAAAGCGAAAGCGTGGACGATCGCTATCAGGGGGCGCGGGGCCTCTCGCCTGAGTTTCTGGCCCAGCTTGAAGTGCAGATGGGCTTTGCCCGTGTCGTCTGCGAAGAGGGCTATGAGCCACGCGACGGCGAAGCGATCACCCACCGCGATCTGTCTTCAGAGGCCTGCACCAAGGAAGACATCGGCCTTGCCGAGCGGTTTTTCATCATGATGGGCCAATATCTGACCTTCGATTTTGGTGAGAGCTACTTCAAATCGAAGTCAGTGGTGAGCCTTGTCATCGAGAAGATGCCGGTTTCGATCACGCTGGGCCTGTGGTCAACGCTCATTGCCTATATGATCTCGATCCCGCTGGGCATTCGCAAGGCGGTGAAAGACGGCAGCAAGTTTGACACTTGGACCTCGGGCGTCATCGTTTCTTTCTATGCCATTCCGGGGTTTATCTTCGCCATCCTGCTGCTGGTGCTCTTTGCGGGCGGCTCCTACTGGAAGATATTTCCGCTACGCGGCCTCACCTCGCCCAATGCGATCTGGGAAGACCTGAGCCTTTGGGGCAAGGTGCTGGACTATCTCTGGCACATCTTCCTGCCCGTGCTGGCCTCATCGATCGCCGGGTTCGCCTCGCTGACGCTACTGACGAAGAACAGCTTCCTCGACGAGATCAAGAAGCAGTATGTGATTACCGCGCGGGCCAAAGGGCTGAGCGAGAAGCAGGTGCTGTATGGCCATGTCTTCCGCAATGCGATGTTGATCGTGATTGCGGGCTTTCCGGGGGCCTTCCTCGGTGTTTTCTTCGGCTCGTCGCTCGTGATCGAGTGGCTCTTCTCGCTGGACGGACTCGGGCGGCTGGGTTTTGAGAGCGTGGTCGACAGGGATTACCCGGTGGTCTTCGGCACGCTGTTCGTTTTCGGGCTGATTGGCCTGTTGGTTAATATCCTGAGCGATCTGATGTATGTCTTCGTCGATCCGCGGATCGACTTTGAGCGGAGGGCTGGCTGATGGCGTTGATCAAGTTGGGCCCGCTGGGCCAGCGCCGGTGGCGTAACTTCAAGAAAAACCGCCGCGCCTTCTGGTCTCTGATCCTGTTTAGCTTGCTCTTTGGCGCGAGCCTCTTTGCCGAGTTCCTCGCGAACGACAAACCAATCCTCGTGCAGTATCGCGGCGAGTATTACATGCCGATTCGGACGTTTTATTCGGAGCAGGACTTTGGCGGTGACTTCCGCACGGAAGCGAAATACCGCGATATCGAGGTGCAATGCCTCATCCGCTCTGGCGGGCTGGAGGCCTGCTTTGATGACCCGGAAGCCGTGTATGAAGACGCCGCCGACGGGGTGGTGGACGGCGAGGAGATCGAGAAGGGATGGGCGCTTTGGCCACCTGTACCCTACTCCTACAACACCCCGAATGATGACATCGTGGGTGCTGCCCCTTCAGCGCCGGATGGCAATCACTGGCTGGGCACCGACGATGGCAGCCGAGACGTGCTGGCGCGGGTGATTTATGGCTTTCGACTTTCGGTGCTGTTCACCCTGATCGTCACCGCAGTTGCCTCCGTTATCGGCATCGCGGCGGGTGCGGCGATGGGCTACTTTGGCGGCTGGGTCGACCTGTTCTTCCAGCGGATGCTGGAGATCTGGGGCGGCATCCCGGGGCTTTATGTTATCATCATCATGTTCGCGATCTTTGGCCGAAGCTTCTGGCTGCTGGTCTTCCTGACGGTGCTGTTCGGCTGGCCTGCGCTAACGGGCGTGGTGCGAGCGGAATTCCTGCGCGCCCGCAACTTCGAATATGTCCGCGCCGCCAAGGCGCTGGGAGTGAGCGACAGCAAGATCATGTTCCGCCACATCCTGCCCAATGCGATGGTAGCAACGCTGACGCTGATGCCCTTTATCATCACCGGCACCATTGGCGGGCTCGCCACGCTGGATTTTCTTGGCTACGGCCTGCCGTCCAGCGCGCCTTCATTGGGCGAGCTTACGCTGCAGGCCAAACAAAACATTCAGGCCCCGTGGCTCGCGTTTACCGCGTTCTTCACCTTCGCCATCATGCTTTCGCTACTGGTCTTCGTGTTCGAGGGTGTGCGCGATGCGTTTGACCCGCGGAAGGTGTTCGCATGAGCGCGGTGCTGGAGGTTAAAGACCTGAAGGTGTCTTTCCGGCAGGACGGGGAAACAACCCATGCGGTGAAGGGCGTTTCCTTCTCGGTAGGTCGGGGCGAGACGGTGGCGCTGGTTGGCGAGAGCGGATCGGGCAAATCTGTTACCGCGCTTTCAACGGTGAGCCTTTTGGGCGAGAGCGCCCGGGTTGACGGCTCTGTGCGCTACATGGGCGCAGAGATGGTGGGAGCCGATGACCAGAAACTGATGGAAGTGCGCGGCAACGACATTTCCTTCATTTTTCAAGAGCCAATGACCAGCCTCAACCCGCTGCACACGCTGGAAAAGCAGCTGGCTGAGAGCCTTGAACTGCACCAGGGGATCAAGCGGAGCGAGGCGCGGGATAGGATCATTGAGCTGCTCAAGGACGTGGGCATCCACGATCCGGCGAGCCGCCTCGGAGCCTATCCGCACCAACTTTCGGGCGGGCAGCGGCAACGGGTGATGATTGCGATGGCGCTGGCCAACAACCCCGACCTGCTGATTGCCGATGAGCCGACCACGGCGCTGGATGTGACCATTCAGGCGCAGATCCTCGATTTGCTGGCCGAGCTCAAGCAGAAGCGCAAGATGAGCCTCCTGTTCATCACCCATGATCTCGGGATCGTGCAGGCGATTGCCGACCGGGTCTGTGTGATGCAGGACGGCGTGATTGTTGAAACCGGGCCAACGGCGGAGATATTTGCCAACCCCAAACATGCCTACACCCGCAAGCTCCTTGGCGCTGCGCCGCAGGGCGGGCCGCCGGACGTGCCGGCGGGGGCCGAAGAGATCGTGCGGACGGAAGATCTGCGCATCTGGTTTCCCATTCAGTCAGGCTTGCTGAAACGAACGGTGGGGCATGTGAAAGCCGTGAATGCCGCCAGCCTCTCAGTCAGGGCGGGCGAGACGATGGGGATCGTCGGCGAGAGCGGCTCGGGCAAGACGACGCTTGCCTTGGCGATCATGCGGCTGATCCAGTCGGAAGGGCCGATCTATTATCTCGGCGAGGACATTCAGGGTTGGAAGACCCGGCAAATGCGAGAGCTGCGGCGGCATATGCAGATCGTGTTTCAGGATCCTTTCGGCAGCCTCAGCCCACGCCTGACGGTCGCGCAAATCGTAGCCGAGGGGCTGGGTGTGCATGGCGTGGAGAAGGGGCAGGATCCGCGCGCGCTGGTGGCCGACATGCTGCAAGAAGTGGGCCTCGACCCGGCGGTGATGGACCGCTACCCGCACGAGTTTTCAGGCGGACAGCGCCAGCGGATCGCTATCGCCCGCGCGATGATCTTGAAGCCCCGTTTGGTGGTGCTTGATGAGCCAACGAGCGCACTTGATATGACGGTGCAGGTGCAGATCGTCGACCTGCTGCGCGATCTCCAGACGAAGTATGGGCTGGCCTATCTGTTCATCAGCCACGATCTGCGAGTCGTTCGGGCGCTGAGCCACAAGGTTATGGTGATGCGTCAGGGCGATGTGGTGGAAGCCGGGTTGGCCGCAGAGGTGTTTGATGCGCCCAAGTCGGACTACACCCGCACGCTGATGGATGCGGCGTTCGACTTGCCGGGCGGCTGAGACCGGTGGCGCGGCTGGTGGTGATGCCCGGCCTCGATGGCACCGGGCTGCTGCTTCGGGATTTTGCCCGCGCCATGGCCGCCCATTGCCCGACCGAGGTGCTGCGCTACCCGCCCGATCTGGCGCGTTATGATGCCTTGGTGCCCTGGGTTTGCGCCCGGCTGCCCGACACGCCGCATGTGCTGCTGGCAGAGAGTTTTTCGGGGCCGCTGGCGGTGCGGGTGGCGGAAAATGCTCCTGAAGGGCTGCGCGGCGTCATCTTCATCACCAGTTTTCTGCGCTCCCCTCAGCCGGTGCCTTCGGCGCTGTCGGTGGGGCTGAAGGCGATGCCGACCGACTCGCGTATCGCGCTGCGGCTGCTTGCCCCCTTCACCACCGGAAGCGCTGGTTCGCCGGAGATGACGGAGCAATTTGCGCAGGCACTGCGGGAGGTGCCAACCGAGACGTTGGCCGAAAGGCTGCGCGAGGTGCTGGAAGCAGACGTGCGCGAGCGGCTCGCCGCCCTGCCCATGCCACACGCCTGCGTTCTGGCGCAGCAAGACATGCTGGTGCCATCGCGCAGGGCCGAAGAACTGGCGGCGGGCGCGTGCCGGGTGGAACGGCTCGATGGACCGCACTTCCTGATGCAAACCCGGCCCGAGGCGGCGGCAGAGGCCGTTGCGCGATGCATGGCCGCGCTGGAAGAGGCCAGCCGTGCGGATTGAGGCGATCGCCTGGGATTTTGACGGGGTACTCAACCGCTGCGTCGAGAATGGGCGGTTTCTCTGGGCGAAGGATTTCGAGCGCGACACCGGGCAAAGCCTTGCGGGGTTTCAGCAGGCGGTGTTCGGCGCGGGGTTTCGCGAGGTGATCGAGGGGCTGGGCCTGCCGCCGGAATCCTGCCTGTTTGTCGACGACACTGCGGAAAATGTGCAGGCCGCGCGGGCGCTGGGGTGGCAGTCGTTCCACTTCACGCCCGAAACGCGGGGCGCGCTGGCGGGGGTGATATCGGGCGCGAAAGCTGGCGGTTGAGACGGGGCCGTGTGGCGCGGCCTCAAATAGCCGAGCTGTGCCCAGCGCGGGAGAGGTCATAGGCATCGACGGCGCGGGCGATGACGCGCGTAAGTGGGCGCGCCTTTGGCGGAATCTCAATGCCAGCGGAGGTGAGATTGACCACGCCGTCGAACCTTGCCGTGATGCCCTTGAGCACGCTGAGCACCCAATGCGGGCTCGCCCCGAGGGCGACGATGGCCTTCACATCGCAGCGGAACTCGCACATCAACTGCTCGATAATCCGACCGCGCCAAAGGTCTTCCCGGCTGAACACGTGGCCCCGCGCGGTTGCGAAACGGCCTTCGCGGATGTCTCGGGTGTAAGCCGAGGTGGCCGAGGCGTTTTGCGCGTAGCCCTGCGGGAAGCGCGAGATCGAGGAGGCGCCAAGGCCGACAAGCGCAGTTGCGGTGTCGTCGGTGTAGCCCTGAAAGTTGCGCCGCAGGCGGCCATCGCGGAGCGCGCGGGCCAGCCCGTCGCCGGGGCGAGCGAAGTGGTCAATCCCGATCTCCTCATAGCCATCCCAGCGAAACAGCCGCCGCGCGGTTTCAAATAGCGCGAGGCGTTGCTCGGGAGTGGGCAGCGCATCGGTGGGAATCAGCGACTGGCGCTTTGCCACCCACGGCACATGGGCGTAGC
This sequence comes from Oceanicola sp. D3, assembly GCF_006351965.1. NCBI lineage: Bacteria > Pseudomonadati > Pseudomonadota > Alphaproteobacteria > Rhodobacterales > Roseobacteraceae > Oceanicola > Oceanicola sp. D3. Next base: position 628,394 of record NZ_CP040932.1, on the reverse strand, counting down.
CATAAAGCGCAACCCGGTCGGGGGAGAGCGACATCAGCTTTTGGACCGAGTCGGCCATGCGCTCCTCGGTCTGATGCGGCAGGCCGAAGAGGATGTCAGCGTTAAGGCTCTCGATGCCGCGGGCGCGGATCATCTCGACTGCGCGGGCCGTCAGCTCATAGCTTTGGTCGCGACCGATGACCTTTTGAATCTCGGGATCGAAATCCTGCACGCCAATGGAGGCGCGGGTCATCCCCGCCGCCGCTAGCGCATCAAGGCGGGCCTCGTCGATCTCATTGGGGTCGATCTCGACCGAGAACTCCGCACCGGGGGCCATCGGCACCACAGCCTCGACCGCCGCCGCCAGTTCCTCCATCATCGGGGCTTCCATCAGCGTGGGCGTGCCGCCGCCCCAGTGCATGCGAGAAAGCCGCACGCCGGGGGCAAGGTTGCGACTCAGATGCGCAATTTCGGCCTTCAGAACCTCGAGATAGGCGCGAACTGGCTCGCCTGAAGAGGTGCCTTGGGTGCGGCAGGCGCAAAACCAGCAGAGCCGACGACAGAAAGGCACGTGAATGTAGAGCGATATCTGCCCGTTCTCGGGGATCGCGCGGAGCCAGCTGGCAAAGCGCCCCTCGTCAACGCCCCCGGCAAAGTGCGGGGCGGTGGGGTAGCTGGTGTAGCGGGGCACACGTGCGTCAAAGAGGCCGTGGCGGGCAAGTTGTGCAGTGGTTTCCATTGGCCTAGGTTACTGGACAGGGGCACTGGGGTGCCTTGACCCAGATCAACAGGAAGAGAATGGCTGTCCTCGACATCAAGTTCACGTCACATGATTGCGGCTCGTGTCCGATCCGCCATAGGGCAGTTTGTGCGCGCTGCGACGAGGACGAGCTCTCGCATCTGGAAGAGATCAAGTATTACCGCAGCTTTGAGCCGGGGCAGACGGTGATCTGGTCGGGCGACCACATGGATTTTCTCGGCTCGATTGTCAGCGGCGTTGCGACGCTGAGCCAGACGATGGAGGACGGCCGAACGCAGATGGTGGGCCTGCTTTTGCCCTCGGATTTTGTGGGCCGCCCTGGGCGCGAAGCGGCCACCTATGACGTAACGGCGGTGACTGACCTCACGATGTGCTGCTTCCGGCGCAAACCGTTCGAAAACATGATGGAATCCACACCGCATATCGCCCAGCGCCTGTTGCAGATGACGCTGGACGAGTTGGATGCAGCGCGCGAGTGGATGCTGATTTTGGGCCGAAAGACAGCGCGGGAGAAAATTGCCAGCCTGCTGGCTATTCTGGGCCGTCGCGATGCCTCACTGGGGCTTGGCGGGCCAATGGGCGATGAGATCACCTTTGATCTACCACTCACGCGGGAAGCGATGGCCGATTACCTCGGCCTTACGCTGGAAACGGTGAGCAGACAGGTTTCAGCACTGAAAAAGGACGGCCTGATCGAGTTGGAGGGGAAGCGCCGGGTGCGTGTGCCAAGCTACGATGCGCTCATGGTGGAAACGGGCGATGACTCGGACGGCGGCGTGATGGTTTAGGCCGGGTGGTGGGCAGATTGCCCACCCTGCGAGTTGCCTCGTTAAGCAGGCGAGACTCTTCCCTACCGCGCCATGAACACGGGCACCGGGGGCTTCTCCAACACATCGCGCGTTGCCCCGCCGAGGATGGCCTCCCGGAAGCGGGAATGGCCGTATGCGCCCATAACCAGCAGGTCTGCCCCGAAGTCGGCCACGTGCCGTGCCAGAACGTCGGACACTTTGGGCATGGTGCGCGATAGCACCGAGATTTCGCAGCGAAGCCCATGGCGGGTGAGCATCTGGCTCAGCGCACCGCCCGGATCGGAGCGTTCGGGGCCGTGGCGTGGCGGGTCGATGATGGCGATATTCACCAGATCAGACCCGGCCAGAAGCGGCAGCGCTCGGCGGATGGCGGCAAGCGCCTCGGGGCTTTGGTTCCAAGCGAGAACGGCGCGGCGCGGACGCACTGGCGCTGTGGCGGTTTCGGGCAGGACTATCACCGGGGCGTGGCTGTCGAACAAAGCTGCCTCAAGCGCGACCTCATATTCCGTGCCTTTGCCGTCGCCATAGGGCGCGGGCATAACGACCAAGTCTGCAAAGCGCGCCCGCGATGTGATCAACCCGGCCAGGGCGGCCATCTGGCCCACTGCACTCTCGACTGACCAGCGCAAGGCGGAGGCCTTCATGTGCTCGCGCGCCGATGCCTCGATCTTCTCGGCGGCGGCGCGCGCCTCGTTGTAGGTTTCCTGCTGCACCACGGCCGTCGCCCCGGCGTAATAGTAGCCAACCTGGGTGCGATCACATCCGATCCCGATCACTTCCAGATGCGCATCAAAGGTATCGGCCAGCGCCTCGGCATGGTTCAGCGCCCGGGATTGCGTGGAGCCAGCAGCCAGCGGCTCCAGCAGGGGGGCGAGTATCGTCTTCGGGTCCATCATCATCGTCTCCTCGCGGAAAGGGCCGGAAAGAACGCCGGCGGGCTTATGCAGCAGGGTGCAGGATTTCGAGCCGCCAGAAATTGACCTGAATCAAGGACGCCGCCGTCTGTTCCGACGAATTTGCCCCCAATTCGAGGACCGTTAGCGGGGGGATTCCCTGTGCGGCTTCGTGGGGACAAAGAAGGAAACTGTCATGTGGGACTACGTGAAGATCGTGCTGTTCGGCCTGATCGCGCTGCTCGCGGCCATCGCTGCGAACTACGCGCGCGATCTGGCCTATATGGTGCACGCCCTGATCATCTGCGCCGTAGCGGCGGGGATGTTCATCTGGGCGGTGCGCACCACCTGGGAAGAGAAGCCGGCACCGGCGCTCAACGCTGAAGGTTATATGGACGGCGTGGTGCGCTACGGCGTTGTCGCCACGGCCTTCTGGGGTGTTGTCGGCTTTCTGGTGGGCACCTTTATCGCCTTCCAGCTGGCATTTCCGGGGCTGAACTTCCAACTCCTGGGAGACGGGATTGGCAACTTCGGGCGCCTGCGGCCGCTGCATACCTCTGCAGTGATTTTCGCCTTCGGGGGCAACGCGCTGATCGCGACGAGCTTCTACATCGTGCAGCGGACCTCCGCCGCGCGGCTCTGGGGCGGCAACCTCGCCTGGTTCGTGTTCTGGGGCTACAACCTGTTTATCATTCTGGCGGCCACCGGCTACCTGCTGGGTGCAACCCAGAGCAAGGAATACGCTGAACCGGAATGGTACGTGGACATCTGGCTCACCGTCGTCTGGGTGGCTTATCTTCTGGTGTTCCTCGGCACGATCCTGAACCGCAAGGAGCGCCACATCTACGTGGCAAACTGGTTCTTCCTCAGCTTCATCGTGACCGTGGCCATGCTGCATGTGGTCAACAACCTCTCGATCCCGGTGAGCATCTTCGGCGCCAAGTCGGTGCAGGTGTTTGCCGGTGTGCAGGATGCGATGACACAGTGGTGGTATGGCCACAACGCAGTGGGCTTCTTCCTCACCGCCGGCTTCCTCGGGATGATGTACTACTTCGTCCCGAAGCAGGCCGAGCGGCCGGTTTACTCCTACAAGCTGTCGATCATCCACTTCTGGGCGCTGATCTTCCTCTACATCTGGGCCGGTCCGCACCACCTGCATTACACCGCCCTGCCCGACTGGGCCTCAACGCTGGGCATGGTGTTTTCGATCGTGCTGTGGATGCCGAGCTGGGGTGGCATGATCAATGGCCTGATGACCCTGAGTGGCGCGTGGGACAAGCTGCGCACCGATCCGATCATCCGGATGATGATCGTCTCCATCGGCTTTTATGGCATGTCCACTTTCGAGGGCCCGATGATGTCGATCCGCGCGGTCAACAGCCTGAGCCACTACACCGACTGGACCATTGGCCATGTGCACTCCGGCGCGCTGGGCTGGAACGGGATGATCACCTTCGGGGCGCTCTACTTCCTGACGCCGAAGCTGTGGAACCGGGCAAAGCTCTATAGCCTTCCGGCGGTCAACTGGCACTTCTGGCTCGCCACCATCGGGATCGTTCTCTACGCCTCCTCGATGTGGGTGACCGGGATCATGGAAGGCCTGATGTGGCGTGAAGTTGACGCCAACGGCTTCTTGGTCAACGCCTTCTCCGACACGGTGAGCGCGAAATTCCCGATGTATGTGGTCCGGGCTCTGGGTGGGGTGCTCTACCTTGCCGGTGCGCTGATCATGGCCTGGAACCTGTGGATGACAGTGCGGAAGGGTGAGGCCAAAGTGCCCGCCGCCGCCGCTGTCGCCGCTGAATAAGGGGGGCCTGAGAAAATGGCACTTCTCGACAAGCACAAGATCCTTGAAACCAACGCAACGCTACTACTCTTGGGCTCCTTCCTCGTTGTCACCGTCGGTGGCATCGTGGAGATCGCCCCTCTCTTCTACCTCGACAACACGATTGAGGATGTGGAGGGAGTGCGGCCCTACTCGCCGCTGGAGTTGACCGGGCGCGACATTTACATCCGCGAAGGCTGCTACGTCTGTCATAGTCAGATGATCCGCCCGATGCGCGACGAGGTGGAGCGCTACGGCCATTATTCGCTGGCAGCGGAAAGCAAGTATGACCACCCGTTCCAGTGGGGCTCCAAACGCACCGGGCCGGATTTGGCCCGGGTGGGCGGGCGCTACTCCGACGAATGGCATGTGGACCACCTGATCGACCCGCAGAGCGTGGTGCCCGAGAGCGTGATGCCGAAATACGGCTACCTGCTCGACCGGCCGATCGAGGGCGAATACGTGGGCGAGCTGATGGCCACCCACCGGATGGTGGGCGTGCCCTACACCGACGAGATGCTCGAAGCCGCAGCAGAGGACTTTGCCGCGCAGGCCGACCCGGACAGCGACTATGACGGGCTGATCGAGCGTTACGGCGACTCCGCGCAGGTGCGCAACTTCGATGGCCAAGCAGAGCTGACCGAGATGGATGCTCTGGTGGCCTATCTTCAGGTGCTCGGGACGATGGTGGATTTTTCCACCTTCCAGCCCGACGAGAGCCGGTAAGGGAGGGCACGCGAGATGGATACCTATTCGTGGATGCGTGAACTGGCCGACAGCTGGGTTCTGCTTGCCATGTTCGTCTTCTTCCTTGGTGTCGTGGTCTGGGCGTTTCGGCCCGGGTCACGGAAGGACCATGAGGAGAGCGCCAACCTGATCTTTCGGAACGAAAAGACGCCTGCGGGCGAGGGCCTCGAGGAGGCGAAGCAATGAGCAAGAAACCGACAACGCCCGAAAAGGATATTCCGACAACCGGCCACAGCTGGGACGGGATTCAGGAATACGACAACCCGATGCCGCGCTGGTGGCTCTGGACCTTCTACGCCACCATCATCTGGGGCATTGGCTACACCATCGCCTACCCGGCCTGGCCGCTGGTGAAAGGTGCCACGGCAGGGCTGCTGGGTTACTCGACCCGCGCCGAGGTGCAGGCGGAGATAGACAGCTTCGACGCCGCCAACGAGGGCATGCGGCAAAAGCTGGTGGCCGCCGATCTGAACGAGATCAACAGCGACCCAGAGCTTGCCAGCTTTGCACAGAACGCTGGTGGCGCGGTTTTCCGGACATGGTGCGCCCAGTGCCATGGCTCGGGTGCGGCGGGGGCCAAGGGCTACCCCAACCTCCTGGATGATGACTGGCTGTGGGGCGGTGACATGGAAGCGATTCACTTCACCATCACCCACGGCATACGCAACGAGGACGACCCGGAGGGTGAGGCCCGCTACTCGGAAATGCCGCGCTTTGGCACCGACGAGCTGCTGGAGACCGAAGAGATCGAGCAGGTGGTGAACTACGTGATGTCGCTCTCGGGTGAGCCGCAGGATGCTTCGCTGGTTGAGGCCGGGCAGGTGGTGTTCGAAGACAACTGCTCTTCCTGCCATGGCGAGAACGCCGAGGGCGACCGGGAGCAGGGCGCGCCGAACCTGTCGGACGCGATCTGGCTCTATGGCGGCGATTACGCCGATGTGCGCGAGTCGGTTTACAACGCCCGCTTTGGCGTGATGCCCAACTGGAATACCCGGTTGAGCGAAGCCGAGATCCGGGCAGTGTCGGCCTATGTGCACACCCGCGGCGGTGGCGAGGAGCCAGCTGAAGCGGCTGGCGAGTAAGCATCTGCCACATAAGTTGCGGGCCGCTCCGGGAGACTGGGGCGCCCCTTTTCGTGCGCTGGTGTCAGTGCGCCGTCATCTCGTGCACCACCTCGCCCGGCGTCAGGGAGGACGGGTAGTAGGTGGGCCAGTTCGTCACCTCTTCGAGCAGCGCGGCGCGATCATCGCCCCAGTAGAGGTGATAATGATCGGCCTTACCGGGGGCGATCTTGTGATCGGAGAACTGGAAGTAGGCAGGCGCAGCTGCATCACCCTCGGTTTTGGCAAAGACGAAACGGACGCCGCGATTGCCTTTCTCGTAGTTCAGCACTTCGTAGCCGTCGTAGGCGTAGCGGGCCTGAAGTGGGCCGTTTTCGCCGTGGAAGGTGACAGTGTCGCCCTCGATCACGATGCGATCCACATCAGTAACGTAGCCGGTCTCGTAATAGGCGCGATACTCTTCCGCCGACTTATCCCCATTCGCGGCCTTGTGTTCCATGACCTCGTCGAGTTGGCCGGAGGTGAGCAGCGGGTAGACCGACTGCCAGTCACCCGCCCAGTCCGACAGCGGACGATCGGCGATCTGGCTGTCTTCAAAATAGCCTTTGTAGATCTGCTCGGCCTCCGCATCATGGGCGTGGTCGTGCTTGGTTTCGGCGACGGCAGGCATGGCGATGAGGAGAGCGGCGAAGGCTGCGCCGAGGAGGTTGGGTTGCATTGAAGTCCTCTTTGGTTGGATGGTTATGTTATAACATAACGACTGCTACCTAGACCGGCGTGAAGGACGTTGCAACCCGAAGGCCTGGACATAAAGAAGGGCCGCACCCGGATTGCCGGGGCGGCCCTTCGATCATGCGGCTGACCAATCAGGCGTCGGGGAACGCGGTGAGCCGCGGCAGCGTGAGCCGCCAGGGAGCCGTAGGACACGCGGCGGGCGGAAGGCCCTTGCCCGTCCGGGTGGCCGTGAACAGGGCCTTTGAAAGAATCATGAACATCTCGCGCCTCCTCTCGTGCATCGGTTACCCCATGATCATTGACGCCTCGGCGCGGATTCGCGAGTTTAATAGATATCCGTATGTAAGGAATACTAACGCATGCCCCTTCGCGACCTGCCCCCACCTGCTATGCTCCGCGCCTTCGCGGCACTGGCCGAGGCGGGCTCTATTACGGCTGCGGGGGAGGCCCTGGGCGTGACACATGCTGCGATCAGCCAACAGATCAGGGCGCTGGAGAGCCACCTTGGCGTAGCGCTCGTGCAGCGCGATGGCCGCTCAGTGCGGCTAACCGAAGCTGGCGAAGAACTGGGCGCAGCCGTTAGCGGGGGGTTTGCGCTCATTGGCGACGCCGTGACCCGGATCACCGGGCAGGGTGAAGGGCGACCGGTACAAATCACCACCACGCCGATGTTTGCAGCTCATTGGCTGATGCCGCGTCTTGCCGGGTTTCGCGAACGTTTTCCGGAGGTGGAACTGATGCTGAACCCATCACCCCAGCTCGCAACACTTTCGCCTGGCGGCGTGGATATTGCCATTCGCCACGGCAAGGGCGACTGGCCGGGCGTTGTTACGGAGATGCTCATTGCGTCAGAATATGTGATCGTCGCCGCGCCGGAGCTTTTGGCGGGCCGAAAGATTGGCCGCGCCGAAGACCTGTTGGAGCTGCCGTGGCTTCAGGAGTTCGGCACAAATGAGGTGGATGAGTGGCTGAAGAGCCAAGGGGTGACGGAGGCGCGGGCAAAACTTCACAGCCATCTGCCTGGTAATTTCCTGCTGGATGCGGCCCGCAGAGGAGAGGGCGTGGCCGCCACCACCCGCGCGTTGATCGAGGAGGATATTGAAGCAGGGACGCTCACGGTTCTGTTCAACCGGGGACCGGTGGCAGAGGGCTATCACATCGTCACCCGGCCCGGTCCGCTGCGCCCGCCTGCGGCGAAGTTCGTCAAATGGCTGCGGGCCCATAAAACCGCCGCCGCTTGACCCAGATCAAAGCCGGTGAGTCGCGCGAGGCGTAGAAGGGAGACATAGCGAGCCAAGGCAACCTCCCTTCCGCCGAAGCTCCGCACTTCCGGCTCGACCGGATAGGCCCCGGCCCTCCTTCCTGTTCGCGCGTTTCCTTGGAAGGGTCGGGGCCAAGTGCATCTGGCCTCCCCGAAATCCAGCGCGAAAACTCGCAGTGAAGAATCAGCTTTGTTGATTCAGGTCAATGTCGCCCGGCCCGCGCCATGACATTCACAATCCGGGATGTATGCGCGAAAGGGCGTGAATCGTGAGCACAGTTGAGCCGGAAGAGCCAAAGAGCCTCTATGCCGCGCGGGAACCGATTTTCCCGCGTCGGGTAAAAGGAAGTTTCCGCACTCTGAAATGGGTGATCATGCTGGCCACCCTCGGCGTCTACTACCTCACTCCGTGGATCCGCTGGGACAGAGGCCCCAACCTTCCCGATCAGGCTGTGCTGGTAGACCTCGCCAATCGCCGGTTTTTCTTTTTCTGGATCGAGATTTGGCCGCATGAGTTTTACTTCATCGCGGGTCTGCTCATCATGGCCGGGCTGGGCCTGTTCCTGTTCACCTCCGCGCTTGGGCGGGTGTGGTGCGGCTATGCTTGCCCGCAGACGGTATGGACCGACCTCTTTATCCTTGTTGAGCGCTGGATCGAAGGCGACCGCAACGCGCGGCTGCGCCTTCATCGGCAAAAAAAGCTGGACTTCCGCAAGGCGCGGCTGAGAGCGACGAAGTGGGTCACTTGGCTGCTGATCGCTCTGGCGACTGGCGGGGCTTGGGTGTTCTACTTCACCGATGCCCCGACCCTGCTGCGCGATCTCGCCACGCTGAACGCCCACCCGGTGGCCTACACCACCATCGCCGTGCTTACCGCCACCACCTTTGTCTTCGGCGGTTTCATGCGCGAGCAGGTTTGCATCTACATGTGCCCGTGGCCGCGCATTCAGGGCGCGATGATGGACGAGAACACCCTGACCATCGGCTACCGCGATTGGCGCGGCGAGCCTCGCGGCAAGCCGAAAGACCCGGCGGCAGGGGACTGCGTGGACTGCTTTGCCTGTGTGAACGTCTGCCCGATGGGCATCGACATCCGCAACGGGCAGCAAATGGAGTGCATCACCTGCGGGCTGTGCATCGACGCCTGCGACGAGATGATGGACAAACTGGGCCGCCCGCGCGGGCTGGTTGGTTACCTCGCAATCTCGGATGAGGCATGGGAGACCACCGGGAATAAAGCGAGGAGCGTGTGGAAGCACCACATCTTCCGCCCGCGCACGATCCTTTACTCCGCTCTCTGGGCGCTTGTGGGCCTTGGTCTGGTGGTGGCGTTGTTCATTCGTGATGACATCAGCCTGACGGTCGCACCCGTGCGAAACCCGGTGTTTGTAACCATGTCGGACGGAACCATTCGCAACACCTACGAGCTGCGCCTGCGCAACAAGCACGGCGAAGACCGACGCTTTGGCATTGCCATCACGGGCGACCCGGTGCTGCGCGTGGCGATTGAGGGCACACCCTACGGCTCGGTCATGGTGCCCGCCGACGAAACCATGCTGCAACGGGTGCACGTGTTTGCCCCAGCAGGCTCGGCCGCCGCGGAGGGCGATTTGACGGAGTTTCGCTTCTGGGTAGAAGACCTCAGCAATGGCGACCGGGTACACAAGGACAGCAGCTTTAACGGGAAGGGACAGTGAGCATGGGCGAGATTACCGGAAGGCAGGTGTTTGCGGTGACAGCGGGGGCCTTTGCCGTGATCATCGGTGTGAACTTGGTGATGGCTTACAAGGCGGTCAGCACTTTCCCCGGGCTGGAAGTTAAAAACTCCTACGTTGCGAGCCAGCAGTTTGACGCCAAGCGAGAAGCGCAAGAGGCTTTGGGGTGGAACGTTGCGCCGCAGTACGAAGGCGGTGTTTTGGCAATTGCCGTCACCGGGCCGGAGGGGCGGCCAGCTGTGGTGGAGAATTTTGAAGTGATGGTGGGCCGCACCACCGTGCGCAATCAGGATCGGATGCCGGAGTTTACCTATGAAGGCGGGCGATTTGTGGCACCGGTAGACCTTGCCCAAGGGCGCTGGGAGGTGCGGGTGAAGGCCAATGCCGTGGATGGCACGCCGTTTGAGCAGCGGCTCATCCTGACGGTGCGGGGCTAAGATGGACGGCAGCGTGGAACGTGGCGGCCTTGCGGCCTGCCCGGCCTGCGTTGCACTGCCCGGCATGGGGGACGTGGCGGCAGGTGGCGTGGCGGAGAAGGAGCTTTTGCTCTCGCTGCCCGAGATCCATTGCGCTGCCTGTATCAGCGGCGTTGAGCGCGTGCTCGCCGCACAGCCGGGCGTGGCCTCAGCGCGGGTGAACCTGACGCTAAAGCGCGCGACCGTGGACGCTGAAGATGCTGTTGAACCCGGCGCGCTGGTGGCCGCCCTTGGCGCGGCGGGGTTCAAGGCGCAGGAGCTTGATGCAGGCCTACTGAGCAGCACCGAGGCTGACAAAGCAGGCCGCGACCTGTTGATGCGCCTCGCCGTCGCCGGGTTTGCCATGATGAACGTCATGCTGCTTTCGGTCGCCGTTTGGAGCGGGGCCGAGGGGGCGACACGCGACCTGTTTCACTGGATCAGCGCGGCAATCGCCTTCCCCGCCGTGGGGTTCGCCGGGCGGCCCTTCTTTGCCTCCGCCGCCGTGGCGTTGAAGGCGCGGCGGCTGAACATGGACGTGCCAATCACGCTGGCGATCCTGCTGGCGCTGGGCACTTCGCTTTACGAGACGATCCATTCCGGCGCGCATGCCTATTTCGACGCCGCCCTATCGCTCACCTTCTTCCTGTTGGCGGGGCGTTACCTCGACTACCGCACGCGGGCCGTGGCCCGCTCTGCCGCTGAGGAGCTGGCCGCGCTGGAGGTGCCCCGCGCGGTGCGGCTGGTGGACGGCGCGGAAGAGACGGTGGGCGTGGGCGAGCTGGTGCCGGGCGACGTGGTGCTGGTGCGCCCGGGCGGGCGGATGCCGGTGGACGGTGTAATCGTGGAAGGCGCAAGCGAGTTGGATCGCGCCCTGCTGACCGGCGAGACCCGGCCTGTGGCCGCCGAGGTGGGTCAGGTGGTGAGCGCGGGGGAAGTCAACCTGACCGGCCCGCTCACCGTGCGGGTGACGGCGGCGGGCAAGGACAGCTCGCTGCACCGCATGGCCGATCTGGTGGCCGTCGCGGAGAGCGCGAAGAACAAATACACCTCGCTGGCCGACCGGGCGGCGGGGCTTTATGCGCCGGGGGTGCACATCCTCTCGGCGCTGGCGGGGATCGGCTGGTTCGTGGCGACGATGGATGCGCGGGTGGCGCTGAACATTGCCGCCGCCGTGCTTATCATCACCTGCCCTTGCGCGCTTGGCCTCGCCGTACCCGCGGTTGTGACGGCGGCCTCGGGCAAGCTCTTCCGCAAGGGGCTGCTCATCAAGGACGGCACGGCGCTGGAGCGGCTGGCGGAGGTGAGCCACGTGGTGTTCGACAAGACGGGCACGCTGACGATGGGCACGCCGGATCCGGTGAACCTGAGCGACGTACCCGAGGCCGCAAAGCGGGCGGCACTTTCGCTCGCCATGGGCTCGAGCCACCCGCTGGCGGTGGCGCTGACGGGCGCGCTGCGGGCCGAGGGCGTGTTGCCGCTGCCGGTGGAAGGGCTGCGCGAAGTGCCCGGCTATGGCACCGAGGCGATGGCCGACGGCAGGGCGCTGCGGCTGGGCCGGGCGGAATGGGTTGGTGCGGAGGCGGGCGAGGACACGGCGACGTGGCTTTCCCTCGAAGGTGCGGCGCCGGTGGCCTTCACCTTCGCCGACCGGCTGCGCCCCGGCGCGGCGGAGGCCGTGGCGGCGCTGACGGCGGCGGGCTGCGAGGTAGAACTGCTCTCGGGCGACGCGCCGCGGGCGGTGGCGCGTTTTGCCAAGGCACTGGGCATTGACACCTTCCGCGCGGGCGTGCTGCCCGCCGAGAAGGCGGCGCGGGTGGAGGCGTTGCAGGCCGGGGGCGCGAAGGTGCTGATGGTGGGTGACGGGCTGAACGATACTGCAGCCTTGGCCGCAGCCCATGCCAGCGTGAGCCCGGCGACCGCGCTCGACGCGGCGCGCGTGGCCTCGGACATCGTGCTGCTGGGCGAAAGCGTGGCGCCGGTGGCCGATGCGGTGACCATGTCGCGCAGGGCGGTGAAACGGATCCGCGAGAACTTCCAGATCGCCACGGCCTACAACGTCATCGCGGTGCCGCTGGCGGTGGCCGGAATGGCCACGCCGCTGGTGGCGGCGCTGGCCATGTCGGCCAGCTCGATCACGGTGTCGCTCAACGCGCTGAGGCTGCGGTAATGGAAATTCTCGTCTACCTCATCCCGATCTCGCTGATCCTCGGCGGCCTCGGCCTCGGCGCCTTCTGGTGGGCGGTGAAGAGCCGCCAGTTCGACGACCCGGAGGGCGACAGCCGCCGCATCCTCTCGGACGAGTGGGACGACCAGCCGAAGCCGTAGCACCCCGAATTTTCGTACGAAAATTCGTTGCCCCGGAATGATTTGCGCCCGGCGGATCACTCCACCGGGCGCGTCCCTCGTTATCTCTTGTGAGCCTCAGCCCTGGCCGGGCTCGAGCGCGGTGCAGGTGGTGCCGCGCGCCTCGAGGCGGGCACAGGCAAGCTTCGCCTTGTCGGCGGAGAGGCCGACGAAAATCGCCTCGAAGCCACCCTTGCGGTTGTTCACCTTGCGCAGCGAACCGTCGAGCGTTTCCATCTCTTTCAAGGCCGTCTTCAGCAGCACCTTCTCGGCGGAGAAGCGCGACGGATACTTGCCCAGCGAGATCGCCCAGAGCTTGCCGCCCGAGGTGGAAGCGCGGGTAATGACAACAGGCTCTTCCGGCTGAACACGGGCCGGGGCTGCGGCCACTGCGGCTGGGGCTGCCTCGGCTGACGCCAGTTGAACGCCCTCAGGCGCCGGGCGCGCGCTGCGAACCGGGCGCGGCTTGGGCAGCAGAGAGGGCGAAATGGCGGGTCCACCAGCGGCGGTGAAGGTGCCCGGTTCTTCCGCCACGGCCATTTCCAGATCGCCAGCAGAGCCACGCACCTCGCCCGGCTCGTCATCGAGCGTGGGGCGAGCAACGGGGCTGACAGAGGCGAGAGTGAGCTTTGCGGTCTTTTCTTCAGCCGCCGGCTCTTCCTTCAGCTCGGCAAGTGCCTCGGCCACTTGTTCCTCTGTTTCAAGAGTTGTCGCCGGTGTGATGCTTGCAAGCTTTGCTGCCTCCGCCTTCGGATCGACATCGGTTTCGCTAACGACAGCGGCGACGGCAGAATCGATCTCTTCGGACAGCGCGGCGAGCAGAAGCTCGTCAGTGACATCTGTCGACGGCGCAGCGGGCTCAGACCCCGGACGACGGCGTGGCCGGAGGGATTTCGCAACGGCACGTTGCAGACGAATCGTCTTGCCCTTGTAGATGCCATCGCCCGTTTTGGGTGCTGGCGTGGGCGACTCCAGCGCGGCCGTCATCACCGGCGCGGGGCCGTTGTCATTGGGTGTGTAGGCAGGCTTGGCTGGCTTGCGAACCGCCACGCGCGAGGGGGCACGGCGAAAGCCAAGATCGAGCAGTTCCGCCACCTTGGCATTGCGTGAGGCAGAGCTGCGCCCACCGAAGACGGTAGCGATGATGCGCTCGTTGCCGCGCTCGGCGGAGGCGACGAGGTTGAACCCGGCAGCGCGGGTGTAGCCCGTCTTGATCCCATCGGCCCCTTTGTAGGCGGAGAGCAGGCGACGGTTGGTGTTGTTCACCGTCTTGCCCATGGTCGAGGTGCTCATGCGCGAGAACAGGTTGTAGTAGTCCGGATAGTCATAAAACAGGTGACGGCCCAGCTTGGTCATGTCGGACGCGGTCGAAAGGTGGCCCGACTCCGTGAGACCATGCGCGTTTTTGAAGGTTGTCCGAGACATGCCGAGCGCAGCGGCGGTGCGGTTCATCCGGCGGGCGAAAGCCGCCTCGGAACCAGAGATTCCCTCACCGATGGCGGTGGCGGCATCATTCGCCGATTTCACTGACGCTGCGCGGATCAGATAGCGCAGGGCCACGCGCTGACCAGCCTTGAGCCCAATCTTCGACGGCGGCTCAGCGGCGGCCTTCTTGGAGATGAGTATCTTGGAATCAAGCGAAAGCTCGCCATGCTCGACCGCCTGAAAGGCGACATAGAGCGTCATCATCTTGGTCAGAGACGCGGGGTGGAGCCGCGTATCCGCATTGCGGGAGTGCAGCACCTCGCCGGTGCGTGCGTCGATCACCATGGCTGCATAGGGCGCCGCGTTTGCGCGCAGCGAGATGCCCATGAGCGTGATCAGGAATAGTCCGATAAGAAGGCCGAATCGGCCCCTGGTGGAGAGCGTGCTCACGTCGCTTGCCTTTTACTGCCTCAGGCCGCCGGATTTTTCCGGTCGGCAATTTTTGTTCTGATTTGATACCACGCTAGCACAGGAATTTTCGTGCGAAAACATGGCATTTGAGAGGTTTTTTAAGGTTGCAGCGAAGCCACATGCGCAACATCTAGCGGGCGACCAGGGGGCCTTCCGCTAGATGCTTTGTCCGATCTCATCGACGAGCGCCGGAAGTTTGCCCAAATCTGCAATTTCGCGGAAGCGGCTTTGCGCTTGTGGCGGTTCGGCATGCTCAAGCGCCCAGCCAAGCTCTTGCGGCACAAAGATTCCCCAAGCTCCGACTTCGAGAGCGGGCAGAACATCGGATTTCATCGAGTTGCCTACCATCATCGCCTCGCCCGGCGCGTGCCCACCGAAGATTCGGGCATAGGTGTGCGGCGTCTTGTGGCTGACGATCTCGACCGCATCGAACAGGTCACCCAGCCCGGACTGGGCCAGCTTGCGCTCCTGATCGAGAAGATCTCCCTTTGTAATGAGAGCGATGTGGTGACGGCCCGAAAGCTCCTCCACCGCCGCGCGCGCGTGCGGGAGCAGCTCAATTGGATGCGAGAGCATGTCCTGCCCGGCAGCGAGAATCTGGCTGATGACCTCGCCGGGAACACGGTGCTCGGTTACCTCCAGCGCAGTTTCGATCATCGAAAGCATGAAGCCTTTGATCCCGAAGCCATAGTGGCCGATGTTACGCTTTTCGGCCTCCAGTAGCCGCGCATCGAGCTCTTCGGCGTCGGTGAAATCTGCCAAGAGCTCTGCGAATCTGCTCTGCGTCATCTGGAAAAAACGCTCGTTGTGCCACAGCGTATCGTCGGCATCGAAGCCGATGGTGCGGAGTTTCTGCGACGTCTTGGCAGGCATTTTGCGTGTTTCTCTCCCATCTCACCCTTTTCAGGGCGGTCACGGGCCATATATAACGGCTCCGATATCCCATGCACCAGACAGAGACCACGGAGCGCCATGCGCCTTGAGCCCATTACCATGTCGCAGGACGACGAAGACGACGTCATTGGCGGCGATCCGGCGATTGCGCTCAAGACCAAGCCCAAAACCAAGAAGCCTCCGATGTACAAGGTGATGCTTCTGAACGACGATTACACGCCGATGGAATTTGTGGTGCATGTACTCGAGCGGTTCTTCAACATGACCCACGCGCAGGCCTTCGAGATCATGCTTGCAGTGCATAAAAAGGGCCTCGCCGTTGTTGGCGTGTTCAGCCACGAGGTGGCCGAAACCAAGGTGGCGCAGGTGATGGATTTTGCCCGGCGCCATCAACACCCCCTCCAATGCACCATGGAAAAGGAGTAGGGCCCCGGTCCTTGCCCCGATGACCTCCCGTTTGAAAATGGCGCTCGATGCGGGCGCAGTTGAGCTGCCTGAGGGCCGGCTGGCCGTGTTTCGACCCGGCGCGGGCGAGGCGTGGCTGCCCGAAGGCGCCGAGGTGGTGACGGGCTTCTACCCCGATGTCGTCGCTTGGGAAGGCCGGGGCTTTTCTGTCTCGCAAGCCCCAAAAGGCGAATTTTCAGGTGCAATCGTCTTTGTGCCAAGATCCAAAGCGCTGGCGAAGGACTTGCTGGCACAGGCTGCCGCCTTGGGCGGGCCGGTGCTGGTGGATGGGGCCAAGACCGATGGGATAGAAAGCCTCTGGAAGGCCGCCCGCAAACAGGGCGACGCCTCGGCGGCATTCTCGAAAGCGCATGGCAAGGTGTTTGCTGTCACGGGCGGAGATTTTTCGGCCTGGCGTTTGCAGGAGGTGAGCGAGGCCGAGGGCGGATGGATAACGGCTGCGGGCGTGTTCTCGGCGGATGGGCCCGATGCCGGCTCGGAACTGCTTGCCGCAGCGTTGCCTGCGCAGATGAAAGGCCGGGTGGCGGATCTGGGTGCCGGCTGGGGCTACCTTTCAGCCGCTGTGCTAAAGCGTGAGGGCGTTGTAGCCGTGGAACTCGTGGAAGCCGAATGGGCGGCCCTCGAGGCCGCGCGCAAAAACCTTGACGACCCACGTGCGCGTTTCACTTGGGGCGATGCCACTGCGCCGCTCGGAGATCCTTTAGACCACGTGGTGATGAACCCGCCCTTCCACCCGGCGCGTGCCGCCAACCCGGGCTTGGGCACCGCGTTTATCGCTTCTGCCGCCGCGTCATTGAAACCTTCGGGCAAACTCTGGATGGTGGCCAACCGTCATTTGCCCTATGAGGCCGCCCTTGCCGCCCATTTTGGCGAGGTGAGCGAGATCGGCGGGGATACACGCTTCAAGCTTTTCTCCGCCGCCCGACCCGCTCGCCAAGGGCGCAGATAGGCACTAAGCTGCGGCTTCACAGGCCGCCGAGAGGGAGCGCACATGAGCTTTTCGATCAAGGGCAAGACCTGCATCGTCACCGGGGCCAGCCACGGGCTGGGGTTGGCGATTGCCCGGCATTTTGCGGCCCACGGTGCCAACGTGATGGCTGCGGACAATGACGACAAGAAGCTGGCCGAGGAGTTCGCCGCCGAGGCCGAGGCTGAAGGCAGCCAGTTGCGCTACTTTGCCGGGGATCTGCGCCAACGGTTATGTCAGGCCAATCTGCTATCGGCCGCAATTGACGCCTTTGACCGGGTCGATGTGCTGGTGAACGCCTACCGGGTGGTGATGCCCTCGGTTCCCGACGACCCGGATGAGGATGCGGTAGAGGAACTGTTGCAACAGAACTTGCTGACTGCCTTGCGAATGACCCAGCTTGTGGCCAAGCGCTTCACCAAACAGGCCGAGGGCAGTGAAGGTGAGGGTGGTATCGGTTGTGTTGTAAACCTCAGCTCGATCGCCGCCCGGCGGACGCATCCCCGGCTGCTGGCCTATTCGGTCTCGACCGCCGCACTCGACCAGATGACCCGCTCGATGGCGGTGGCACTGGCAGCGCAGCGGATTAGGGTCAACGCAGTGAGCTTTGGCTCGGTGTTGACGACCTCGCTGAACAAAGCGGTCAACGAGAACGAGGGCTACAGAGAAGACATCGTGAGCCACACGCCAATGGCCCGCATCGCCCAGCCTTCAGAAGTGGCCGAAGTGGTGCAGTTTCTGGCCTCCGAAAGCGCTGGCTTTATTACCGGACAGGTGGTGACGATGGACGGCGGACGCTCATTGTTGGATCCGGTGGGCGCACCGGCGCACTGAGGCAGACGCAATCAGCCCCGCTCGGCAATCCGGCGGTCGATGGCGTCCCAGATTGCACCTGCGACGTTGATTCCATCAAAGCGTTCCAGTTCCTGAATGCCTGTGGGCGAGGTCACGTTGATCTCGGTCAGCCAATCTCCGATGATATCAATGCCCACAAAAACCTGCCCGCGCTCGCGCAGGAGCGGGCCGATGGCGGCGCAAATCTCTCGGTCGCGTTCGGTCAGCTCAACCTTCACCGGTTTTCCACCCACGTGCATGTTAGAGCGGGTCTCCCCCGCCAGCGGCACGCGGTTGATGGCGCCAATCGGTGCACCGTCGACGAGTATCACCCGTTTATCGCCCTTCGAAACAGCGGGCAGGAATTGCTGCGCGATGAGCGGCTCGCGGTTGATGCCGGTGAAGAGCTCATGCAGCGAGGCGAGGTTGCGATCCTCCGGGCCGAGGCGGAACACGCCAGCACCGCCATTGCCGTAGAGCGGCTTGACGATGATGTCGCCATGCTGGGCCTTGAAGGCCTTCAATGCCTCCAGATCACGGGCGATGACGGTGGGCGGTGTTAGATCGGGGAAGTTCAGAACCAGCAGCTTTTCGGGGCTGTTGCGCACCCAAAAAGGATCATTCACCACCAGCGTCTTGCCGCCGATCTGCTCAAGAATGTGAGTGGTGGTTATGTAGCCCATGTCGAAAGGCGGATCCTGCCGGAGCCAGATCACATCCATTTCTGACAGGTCGATTTCCTGCGGCTCGCCAAGGGTAAAATGGTCCCCCTGCACCCGGCGCACCTCCAGTGGCCAGCCTTGGCCCACAACCCGGCCCTCTTTCCAACTCAGCTTGTCGGGGGTGTAAAAGAAAAGCTCCCACCCCCTCGTCTGTGCCTCTTCGGCAAGGCGAAAGCTACTGTCGGCGTTGATATCAACGCCACCGATCGGGTCCATCTGAAAGGCGACCTTCATGGCGCGTCCCCCTTTTTCTCAGCTCCCCTCTCATGGCGGAGCAGGCAGGGAGTTGCAACGGCTCAGGTGCAGAGCGCGCCTTCAAGAATGCGCACCTCGCCATGCCCGTTGACGAGGGCAAGATCAAAACGCATGGGCGTGGAGAGCGCGGTGGGATACCGGCCGACATACTCGGAAGCCGCAGCCATTATGCGAGCTACCTGGCGCGGCGTTA
The DNA here is from genome assembly GCF_006351965.1 of Oceanicola sp. D3. Taxonomy (NCBI): domain Bacteria; kingdom Pseudomonadati; phylum Pseudomonadota; class Alphaproteobacteria; order Rhodobacterales; family Roseobacteraceae; genus Oceanicola; species Oceanicola sp. D3. Next base: position 609,582 of record NZ_CP040932.1, on the reverse strand, counting down.
TGGCTTCAGCGGCCTGATCGAACGTGCGGCTTTGCTTTACCTCTACGAACACCACGGTATCGGGCTCTTCGACAACAAGATCAATCTCGCCGCCTTCACCGCGCCATCGCTTCTCAGCAACCACGCTTCCGCCATCAGAATAAACGCGGGCAACGCTCTCTTCGGCCATAGCGCCGGCATGATAGTTGCGGCGACCGCGCTGGCGGCGGGCGGGGTTTGGCGCAAGGTCAAAGGGCATCAGCCATCTCCATCGTCGCGCGCCAACTCAAGGGCGCGCTGATACATCTCTCTCTTTGGCCGCCCGTAAGCGGCTGCCACCTCGGCGGCGGCCTCCTTGACCCTAAGTCGCCCGAGCGCAGCGCTCAGCGCGGCATCAATGTCCTCGGGCGCGGCCTCCAAGCGCTCAGCGCGCCCGAGGACAAGAACGATCTCGCCCCGCGGCGGGTCATCGGCAACCGAGTCACAGAGCTCGGCCAATGTGCCCCGGCGGACCTCCTCGAACTTTTTGGTGAGTTCGCGAGCGAGCGCGGCGGGGCGGGTTTCTCCGGCAGTGTCACGCAAAAGGGTTAGCAAAGTGTTTATGCGCTTGGGCGATTCGAAGAGGATGACTGTGGACTGTAACGCGGCGATCTCTTCGACAAATCGTTTGCGAGCGCCGCCGGTGGAAGGCGGGAAGCCTGCGAAGGTAAATCTGTCGGAGGGCAGCCCGGAGAGGGTAAGCGCCGCGATTGCGGCGGAGGGGCCGGGTGCGGTGGTTGTCGCAATCCCCTGCTCCGCTGCCGCACGCCCCAGCGCAAAGCCGGGATCGGCGACCAAGGGCGACCCGGCCTCGCTGACATAGGCAACAGAGGCGCCTTCGGCGGCGAGTTTCAGCACGCCATCACGGGCAGCCGGCGAGGAATGATCATGGTAGGCAATCACCCGACGGCCCTCCAAGGGGACGCCGTGAAGCTCTAAAAGCTTGCGCGCGGTGCGGGTATCTTCGGCTGCGATTACATCTGCCGAGGCCAGCACATCGAGCGCTCTGAGCGTGATATCCCGGGCCGATCCGATCGGGGTGGCGACAAAATAAAGCCCGGCAGCCAGCGGCGTCTTGCGCCAAGGGCTTCCTCGCGGAGGCTCAGACATTTACTTGGCTCCTGCAGATGTTAGAATTGTCCGGACCCGGCCGTTGACACCGAGGCCCCGAGGCCCTGAAGGAGTATCCCATGTTTGCCGCGCTGACGACACCCCGCCGTATGGCGGCCAAGCTGTTTGCCGCAGGGGCCATCGCCCTGCTCGCCGCCTGTGACCCTTCCGCTCTTGGCGGGGTCGGCGGCAATTCCGGCCCCAAGATCGATGCCAGCCGCGCCGTTCCGGTGGCCCTGCTCGTGCCCGGTGGCTCCGGACGCAGCGGCGATGATGTATTGGCCAAGGCGCTGGAGAACGCCGCCAGGTTGGCAATGGCCGATCTTGAGGGCGTTCAGATCGACCTGCGCGTTTACAACACTGCCGGGAGCGCCGCCAACGCCGCACGGCAGGCGCAGGCCGCTGTGGATGCTGGTGCTAAGATCATCCTCGGCCCGGTGTACTCCGAAGCCGCAAACGCGGCCGGCGTTGCTGTGGCCGACGAAGGCGTGAACGTGCTGGCCTTCTCAAACAACCCAGACATCGCTGGCGGCAACGTCTTTGTGCTCGGACCGACCTTCGAGAACACCGCCAACCGGCTGGTGAGCTATGCGCGCCGCCAGGGCAAAGGAAGCATCTTCACCGTCCACGCCCGCTCGGTTGCCGAGGAGATTGGCCGGGATGCCATCGCCAATGCGATTCGCGCGAACGGGGCCAGCAACGCCGGCTCGGTGTCTTTCGAGCTCAGTCAGCAGGGCCTCGTGAGTGCAGTGCCGACAATCGTTTCGCAGGCGAAGGCCTCGGGCGCACAGTCGGTGTTCTTTACGTCAACCAACGACGGGGCCATGCCTTTCCTCGCGCAGCTGCTGCCCGAAGCGGGCCTCTCGCCATCCGCCACGCAATACATCGGGCTTGGACGCCTCGACATCCCCGCTGAGGCGCTCACCCAGCCGGGCCTCCAAGGCGCATGGTTCGCGCTGCCCGACAACAATCTCTACAGCAGCTTCCAGCGCCGCTACGGTGCCCGCTACGGTGGCAGCCCGCACCCGATTGCGGGCCTCGCCTTCGACGGGATCGCCGCCATCGGCGCCCTTGTCGAGCGCCGTGGCTCCGACGCGCTTACCCGCAGCGCCCTGACCCAAGGGTCCGGCTTCGTCGGCACCGGTGGGATCTTCCGTCTGCGCGGTGACGGCACCAACCAGCGTGGCCTCGCCATCGCACAAATCCGCAATAATCAGGTCGTTGTCATTGACCCAGCCCCCAGAAGCTTTGGTGGCGCCGGTTTCTGACCAGCTCCCCACCGACACCACCCTGCCAGGTCCGATTACCCCCTCCGGCGCGATGCTATGTGCGCCGGAGGAGATCGTGGACCCTATTGCGCTCGCGCAAGCCCTTGAGGCCGACTGCGCCGAAGCGGGCAGCGATGCCATGGCGCTGCGCGGCCTGATCACGTCCCGGCTTAACGCGGCGGCAAAAGCGGGCCGGTCCATCATTGGTGCCGCCTTTGAGGAACACCCGCTGCGCGCCCGCGAGATGGTGCATGCCTATGCCTATCTGACCGATGGCCTCGTGGTGACGGCCTTTTGGGCCGCCCGGCGCTTCTTGCACCCGTTGCACAACCCCACCACCGCCGAACAGCTCGCGCTCTGCGCCGTTGGCGGCTACGGGCGCGCCGAGATGAGCCCGCAGTCGGACGTCGACCTGCTGTTCCTCACGCCCTACAAGATCACCCCCTGGGCGGAGAGCGTGATTGAAACCACGCTCTACATTCTGTGGGATTTGCACCTCAAGGTGGGCCACGCCAGCCGAACGGTGAAGGATTGCCTGCGCCTCGGAAAACAAGATTACACCATCCGCACCGCGCTGATCGAACTGCGCTTTCTCGCCGGAGACAAGGGACTTGAGGAAGAGCTGCACGACAAGCTGCAGCAAAACCTCTTTGCGGGCACCGGCAAGGAATTTATCGAAGCCAAGCTGGAAGAGCGCAGTGAGCGCCACAAGAAGCAGGGGGGCCAGCGCTACATGCTGGAGCCCAACGTCAAGGAGGGCAAAGGCGGCCTCCGTGACCTGCAGAGCCTGTTCTGGATTGCCAAGTACATTCACCACGTCGACAAGATCGAAGAACTGGTGCCGCTTGGAGTGTTCACCGCCGAGGAGTACTGGGCCTTCGAACAGGCCGAAAATTTTCTCTGGGCTGTCCGCGCCCACCTTCACCTGATCGCGGGCCGACCGGCCGACCAATTGACCTTTGATATGCAAATCGAAGTGGCCGAACGGATGGGCTACACCGACAGCCCGGGGCGTCGGGGCGTGGAGCTCTTCATGCAGGATTACTTTCGCCACGCCACGATGGTGGGCGAGCTAACCCGCATTTTCCTTACCGCGCTGGAGGCCGATCACGCCAAGCGGCTGCCAAATCTGGTGGGAATGCTGCGCCGCCGCAAGGTGAAAGCCGGCTACGAAGTTCGGCAAAACCGGCTGGATGTGAAAGATGAAGAGACGTTTCTCGCCAACAAGCTAAACCTGCTGCGCATCTTCGAAGAAGCGCTGCGCACCGGCCTGCTCATTCACCCCGACGCCATGCGCCTTGTGACCGCAAATCTCGACCTGATCGACGACGATATGCGCAACGACAAGGAAGCAGCCCGCATTTTCCTTGATCTGCTGGTGAAGCACGGCAACCCCGAGCGCGCGTTGCGCCGCATGAACGAGCTCGGCGTGCTCTCGGCCTTCATCCCCGAGTTCGCCCCTATTGTGGCGATGATGCAGTTTAACATCTACCACAGCTACACGGTGGACGAGCACACCATTCAATGCATCTCCCAGCTTGCCCAGATTGAGCGCGAGGAACTTCTGGAAGACCTTCCAGTGGCCTCCCGCATCCTCAAGAAAGGCGTGAACCGCAAGGTTCTCTACCTTGCGTTGTTGCTTCACGATATTGGCAAGGGCCGCAAAGAAGACCATTCCGTGCTGGGCGCCAAGATCGCCCGCGCCGTGCTGCCGCGCTTTCACCTCAAGCCGCGTGAGGCGGAGGATGTGGAGTGGCTGGTGCGCTATCACCTGCTGATGTCGGACATGGCGCAAAAACGCGACCTCTCGGACCCGCGCACCATCCGCAGCTTTGCCCGTGCCGTCAAAACCAAGAAACGGCTCGACCTTTTGACCGTGCTCACTGTCTGCGACATTCGCGGCGTCGGTCCGAGCACTTGGAACAACTGGAAGGCACAGCTGCTGCGTAACCTCTACCGGCAAACCGCTGACGGGCTTGAGAACGGGCTGGAAGACCTCAACCGCGACAAGCAGTCCGCCGAGGCGCGCCGCCAACTGCGCGAAGCGCTCGCAGGGTGGGACAAAGCCGCCGTTCGCACGGAGCTTGCCCGCCACTACGACCCTTACCTGCAGGGCCTTTCGACGGCCACACAGGTTATCATGGCCGAGTTGCTTCAGGGCATCGGCACGGATGAAATTCGGATCGACCTGACGCCGGACGACGACCGCGATGCAACGCGCGCCGCCTTCGCCCTCTCCGATCACCCGGGCATCTTCGCCCGCGTTGCCGGGGCGCTGGCCCTGGTGGGGGCCAACGTGGTGGATGCGCGGACCTATACCACCAAGGACGGCTATGCGACCTGCGTGTTCTGGATACAGGACGCTGATGGCAACCCCTACTCGATGAACAAACTCGACCGTCTCCGCGCAATGATTTCTCGCACGCTGAAGGGCGAGGTGCTGGCCCGCGCGGAGCTGACCAAGAAGGATAAGTTCAAGAAGCGCGAACGGAGCTTCCGCTTTCCCACCACGGTCAGCTTCGACAACGAGGGCTCGGAGATTTACACCATCATCGAGGTCGACACGCGTGACAGGCCCGGCCTGCTTTATGACCTTGCTCGCACGCTGTCAGAGCGCAACCTGCAGATCGCATCAGCGGTGATCGCCACCTATGGCGCACAGGCGGTGGACAGCTTTTATGTGAAAGACATGTTCGGGCTGAAAATCCACTCCGAGAGCAAGCAGAAGTCGATTGAAGCCAAGCTGACGGAAGCGGTGCAGGCGGGAACGGACAGGGCGAACGGGTAGGCGCGCACCTGAAGAAAGTCGGCCGGTTCAAGCCTCCCCACCGGCAGGATACGAAAGACCGCCGCCTAAACAAGACGCCGTGCGCGCGCCCCCACAACTGCATTTCCTCCATTCTCGCCTGCCTGTATGGTCGCCACAAAACAAGCGAGCAGCGCCATGCAACCCATCCGCCTGATAAAAGGCTTTCTGACCGTCGGCCTCTGGACGCTGATGAGCCGCGTCATGGGGTTTGCCCGTGACATCCTGATCGCGGCGCGGCTGGGCGACGGGCCGGTGGCGGAGGCTTTCGTGGTCGCCTTCACCCTGCCCAACATGTTCCGTCGCTTCTTCGCCGAAGGGGCCTTTAACCTCGCCTTCATTCCGCTGTTCTCCAAGAAGCTGGAGAACGACGATGACGCGCTCGGCTTTGCCCGCGATGCGTTCGCCGGGCTTGCGGGCGTTCTCATTCTCTTCACCCTGCTCGCTCAACTTGTCATGCCTTGGCTGGTGCTGGCGATGGCAAGCGGCTTTGCAGAGGACGGGCGCTTTGACCTTGCCACCACCTTCGGGCGGATCTGTTTTCCTTACATCCTGTTCATCTCCCTAGCTGCACTGCTTTCCGGTGTGCTCAATGCCACAGGTCGCTTTGCCGCTGCCGCAGCCGCTCCAGTGCTGCTGAACTTGATCCTTGTTGGCACGATGCTGCTGGCCACGGCACAGGGCTGGGACTTTGGCCTCGCGCTTTCATGGGCGGTGCCCGTGGCGGGGGTGGTGCAGATGGCGTTGGTTTGGGTTGCGGCCTCACGCGCAGGCTTTCGGCTGGTGCCTCGGATGCCGCGGATGACGCCAGAACTGAAGCGGCTCGCGGTCATTGCCGCCCCTGCGGCGTTAGCGGGCGGCGTGCTGCAGGTGAACCTGCTGGTCAGCCGACAGGTGGCGAGCTTCTATGACGGGGCAATCCAGTATCTCAACCTCGCGGACCGGCTCTATCAACTGCCGCTGGGTGTGGTGGCCATAGCCATTGGCGTTGTGCTTCTGCCGGAACTCTCTCGTCGCCTCGCGGCTGGCGATGAACAGGCCGGGCAGGATGGTTTCAACCGGGCCACCGAGTTTGCGCTTGTTCTCACCGTGCCCGCCGCCGTCGCGCTGGTGCTGGTGGCCGGCCCTATCTGCTCGGTGCTGTACCAACGTGGAGCGTTCGATGCAGACGCAGCCTCCGCTACCGCGCTGGCCACAGCGGCCTATGGGCTGGGCCTGCCGGCCTTCGTGCTGCAAAAGGTGCTGCAACCGCTCTACTACGCCCGCCACGACACGCGCCGCCCGATGAACTATGCGCTCGTTGCCATGGTCGTGAACGCCGTGGCCGCCGTTGGCCTTGCACTGGCCTTCGGTTTCGTCGGCGCAGCTCTCGGCACCACCGTGGCGGGATGGGTCATGGTGCTGCTGCTCTGGCAGGGCTCCCGCAAGATGGGCAGCGCGGCGCAACTGGACGCGCGCCTGCTGGCTCGCCTGCCCCGCATTGCCATTTCGGCGGCGCTGATGGGCGCTGTGCTGCTCTCTGCCGAATGGGCCTTGGGCGAGGCGCTTTATACCGCCGGCGTGCGCTATTGGGCCCTTCTCGCGCTGGTCGCCAGCGGCATCGTGAGCTACTTCGCCATCGCTCATGTCACCGGAGCGCTACGGCTGGCCGAACTGAAATCTGCTATGCGGCGGAAGCGCGGGTAAAGGCACCGTCAGGCTAACGCCACTTCGACGTTTTTCTGCCCCAACCTTCCACAGCATCTTGGGCGCACCGCTTCAATCAAGCACGCGGATTGAAGCGCGTGCCGTGCGCCCGGTTGCGTCGATAACCGTCAACTGGAGGTAACCGTGGGCTTCCCAATCAAACTGCGCCTCTCGGCTGCGCAAGCCGGTGGCGAGGGGGGCACCGTTTGCCAGAAGGGTGAACGGCGGGTTTCCGTCGCGGAGCTTCACCACCAAGGCACCGCCAGTTTCCAGCTCGGCACCATCGGGCGGATAGGCAAGCTTGGGCGCGTCGGGCTGTGTGGAGGAAAGGGCCGCAGAGCGCGAGGCAAAGTGGCGGAGCGGCTGGGGCAATTCGGGGTTGGTCACCATCAACACCGACGGGGGCGGCGGCGCGAAGGCCTCACGCCTGTCCTTCAGCCGATCGAAGGCGGAAAACAGCAATGGCCCGGCTATGTCTGCGCCGAATGCGCCGGGAACGGAGGTGCCATCGGGGCGACCGATCCAAACTCCAACCACATGGCGCGCGTCATAGCCCACCGCCCAAGCATCTCGGTGGCCGTAGCTCGTGCCGGTCTTCCAGGCCATTGGCCCGTGCGAGGCGCGTGGCGGTGGGGCGAGCCCTGCGAGGATATGTGTCACCTGCCAAGCGGCCTCAGGCGAGAGCACCTGTCGGGTCACGGGCCGCGCAGGGCTCCGCATTGCCGAAAGCTCAATGCTCTCCCCGCCGCGGGCGATGCCGGCATAGAGCTGGGTAAGGTCGGTGAGCGTTACGCCCACCCCGCCTAGCGCCACCGCTAGGCCGGGGCGGCCGCGCGGAAGCTTGGGCTCCATCCCGGCACGGCGCATATGAACGAGCAAGCGCTCGGGTGTCAGCGCTTCGGTGAGTTGCACCACGGGGATGTTGAGCGATTGGCGCAGCGCTTCCGACAGGCGGATGGTGCCCCTGTAGCGATTGTCGAAGTTTTGCGGCGCGTAGCTGCCGAAGGCCATTGGTCGGTCTTCGATGAGCGTTTCGGGGTGGGCCAGCCCTTGGTCGAAGGCGAGGCCGTACACCAGAGGCTTCAGCGTGGAGCCGGGCGAGCGCAGGGCACGGGTCATGTCGATCCAGCCTGCGCGCGTGTCGTCAAGGTAGCCTGCGGAGCCAACGGTGGCGAGGATTTCACCGGTCTGGTGGTCGGCGACAACGATTGCGACAGAGACGCTCTTGTCAATTTCGCGGGCGGCCTGTCTGGCCAGTGGCTCAAGCGCCGATTGCAGCCGCTTGTCGATCGTCGTCGCGTGGCGCGTGCCGATCGGGTTTTCAGACAGCAAGTAATCAGAAAGGTGGGGCGCAAGCGCGGGAAAGTCGCGGCGGCGCGCAGGCACAGGGTCGCGCCGGGCCGCTCGGGCTTCTGCCTCGGTGATCAGGGCCTTGCCTACCATCCTGTCAAGCACCCGGCCCCTCGCGGCGGTTGCCGCATCATTCTGCCGGTCGGGGCGGCGGCGTTCGGGTGATTGCGGCAAGGCCACCAGAAGCGCGGCCTCCGCCGGGGTCAGGCGGCGAGGCTCTTTGCCGAAATAGGCAAGCGAAGCTGCGCGCACACCTTCGAGGTTGCCTCCGAAGGGCGCTCGGTTGAGGTAGAGTTCAAGAATCGCCTCCTTCCCCAATCGCCGCTCCATGGCCAGTGCCACGCGCACCTGCCGAACCTTGCCCTCCCATTGCCCGGTTGGGCCATCTTCGAGAATGCGAGCCACTTGCATCGACAACGTAGAGCCGCCGGAGATGACACGCCCATTCCAAACCGCCTGCCCTACAGCGCGGAGCGTCGCGCGCCAATCCACTCCGGGGTGACTGCGGAAACGCTTGTCTTCATAGGCCAACAGCATGTCTACATAGCGCGCATCGACTTCGGCCAACGTAGTGTGAAGCCGCCAGCGACCATCCGAAACGGTATAGGCCCGCAGCAGGCTGCCATCGCGGGCCAACACCTCGGGCGAGGTTTCGGCCACTAAGGGCGGCAACACCGTTGCAGAGACCCAATCGTCGAGTTTGTCGCGCCCCAGTGCGAAGGCGAAGAGGGCGATGGCGGTGATAACCGCAATGCGGGCGATGAGCCGCTCACGCAACATCGACGGATCCCTCCCAGAGGCCGGGGTAGTGGGTCACAAAGCCCGTCGGATGCACCTGAAGCTCGGCTTCAAACCCCGGGGAGGCATAGGTGAACCGCCCCGCGCCCTTTTGCGTGTAGCGCTGGGCAAGGCGTTCCAGCGTGGCCTCCTCGCCCTCCCGAAACCAGGCAGCCGCCACCTCTTCCGTGCCTTCAAATGCCAGCCTGCGGAGCGGCAGAAGATTGGTGGCCGGGGTAAAGGCAAGGTCAATGTCCGTACAATCATCAAGCGTCGCCGGGCCATCGCCAAGGTGCCAGCCCAACGGACCGCGCACCACGCGCCAAGCCACCTCTTGCCCGCCGATCACGCCTGTTACATCCGCTGAGCGGGTTTCCCACGCAGCGTTACAGCGCACGACGTAATCCAACGCGGTGCGCTGACCGCCTTGGTCATAACGAGCGTGGCCGCAAAGCATCCACCCGCCGGGCTCCTCGATCAGCCTACAGCTGTCATCGCCCAGCCGGTCGAGGCGGCGCCAATAGGCGGTGGCATGGGGTTTGCCATGTTTCACGGATACCCCGCCTGCCAGTGCATCACTCCACCACCGTCACCCGGCCAGCATCAGTGCGGGCACGGAAGGCGGGGCGGTACATATCCTCAACCGATGCCGCCGGGTGGTGATAGTGGCCCGGCGAGATCGCGCGGACGATATAGGCCAGCTTGAAGGGCTTGTCGCTGCGCCAGTCCACCGCCGAGAGGAATCGCTCCTGCCGAAACTCGGAGTGCCGCGCCGAAACCGTCTTGAGCCAGCTCAGCTCGCGGATATCACCGGAGCGGATCAGAGAGGGGTTGTCGATCTCAAAACCGGCAGGCAGGGCATCATCCACCATCAGGCGCGCGTCGCGCCGCCCGAAGGGTGTGACGGTGAGCACCACCACCATGCGCTCGCCCGAGGGCACGGCGCCGAGGTCCACCCCCATGCCGTCCATGGTGTAATACTCGCGCTCGATTGCGTAACCGTTGCCGCCTGCGGGCTCAGGCTCTGTCGGCACGCCAAAGGTGGTGAGGGTGAGCGTGGTGGTCTGCCCGCTGTCGTTGCGGATGTCCACCGGCTGGCTTGCCGTTTCGTCGGCCAGCACCTCCACCAGTGGGCCGTTCACCGGCTGTCCGTTACGGGTGAAACCATCGCGCGGTGCAGCGGAAATTAGCGCCTTCGCGGCCATCAACGTCCAAACCTTCTCTTGCGTTGAGCGATAGCCGGTTTGGCCCGTCACCCGAACTGAAAGCGCTTCGCGGTTGATGACCTGCGTGCCCGCTTCTGCCGCAAGCGCCAGCACCGCAGCCGCATCGCGCAGCTTGGTGCCGTAGTCGTCACGCCAATAGCTTGCAGGTTCTGTGCCGGTATCGGCCACCATCTGCGCAGCGGCACGGGTGAACATTGAATCCGCGCGCGTCGGGTCTCCATAGAGCGAAAGCGCAGTGGCCAATTGGGCCGCCCCGAGTGGCGTGGTGAAGGCTTCGGCCTTCACATCGGCATAGTAGCGCAGATCCCCCATCGAGGCCGCGCCCTCGCGGGCCAGCACCATCAGCGCATAGGCAATGCTCTCGCCGCCCTCGTCGAAGTCTGGTGCGTAGTTGACCTTGTTGCGCAGGTTGTCGAGCGCATTGCGGAAGGCGATTGCGGGCACATCGTAGCCCTGCGCCCGTGCGCGACTGAGGAAATCGGTGACGTAGGCGTCGAGCCAGAAGTCGCCATCGCCCGCGTACCACAGGCCGAAGCTTCCCGAGGCCGCCTGCCGCGCGAGGATACGGGTGATCGCCCCTTCCACCCGCTGGCGGGTGTCGCCGCGTTCTTCCAAGCCCATCGCGCGAGACACCTCGTCGAAATAAAGCAGCGGCATGGCGCGCGAGGTTGTTTGCTCGGTGCAGCCGTAGGGGTAACGGTCGAGCGAAGCCAGCAGGCCGGGCACGTCGAACCGGCCAAGCGGCCCGAGGGCCAGAGTGGCCTTGCCGGTGCCGGTTTGAAGCCCGGTAAAGACATCGCGCGAGAAGGTGAAACTCTGGCCCGAGGCAAGCTCGAAGCGCGATGTCCGCGAGATTTCGGGGTCGTTCACCTGGATTGGCAGGTTCAGCGGCTTGCTGAGCACCTTGCCTGAGGGCGTGGTGAGCGCGATGTCGATCGTCGCCAGCCCCGGGTTGCCCGCCACCACGGTGAGCGGAAGGCGGATGGTCTGCCCCTCCGCGAGTTCCATCGTGGAGGTCGCGCCGGTGGGCAAGGTCACACCACTGCCGGTGATGGAAAGGCCGATTTGGCCTGTTTCGCCGGAAGCGTGGGTGATTTCGAGCAGCATCCGCCCCTCGTCGCCCGGCGCCATGAAACGCGGCAGGGAGGCTTGCAGCACCACCGGATCACGCACAAGCACATCGGCAGAGGCTTCGCCAACGCCGGTCTTTGACCATGCGACGGCCATCAGCTTAACGGTGCCGTTGAAGGAGGGCATATCGAAGGAGGTGCGGGCGTAGCCATCTGGGCCGACTTCGAGCGGGCCGGAGAAATAGGCAACCAGTTCCTCGGTCGGAGGCGGAGATTGCATGCGAGCGTTGGCCGCCGCGTCACCGCCGGAGCGGATCTCGCCCATGGCGCCATTCATCCCGTCGATAAGCCGCCCGTAGATGTCGCGCATCCCCATACCGAGGCGGCGCTGACCGAAGTAATGGCCGGACGGGTCCGGCGGGGTGAAACCTGTGAGGTTGAGGATGCCCTGATCCACGGCGGCGATGGTGACGTGGGCGGTGTCGCCCGGGGCCACGCCCTCAACCTTCAGCGCCACCTCAAGCGGGCTGCGGGGTTGGGATTCGGCGGGCACGTCGAAGGCCACGGAAAGCGCCTTGTCACCCGGATCGACCGAGGCGTGAGACAAGCCCAGCGCCCGAGCGGGGCCGCGCTTGTCGGCCACATCCATCGGGCGGATCACGGTGGCGGTTACATAGGCACCCGCGCCCCAGTCGTCAGTGACGGGGAGTTGCACCAGTGTATCGGTCTCGGCATCCACCTCAACCGTCTTCATGTCGATCAAGCGGTTGGAGACAACCGTGACCAGCGCCTTGCCTGAGTAGCGCGGCACGATCCGTAGTGTGGCCGTGTCGCCGGGCTTGTAGCTTTCGGCGTCGAGCGACACCTCCAGCGTATCCGGGGTGGAGGACACATCCACCGGCGCATACCAGCCGGCATAAAACTCATAGGAGGCAGAGATAAATTCGCCATCCAGCCGCTCGACGACCAGTTCGTAGGTGCCCCAGTCAACCGAGCCAGACACCTCCAGCGGTGCCTCGCCCAACCTTCCCTCGCCCACGGCGATACGTGTGCGGCGGGTGATCGGCTCCCAGTTCCATGCTCCATAAGAGGAGTACCACTGGTAGCGGCGCGAGATGCGGTTTAGCGTCCATTTCACCTGCATCTCGGTTGGCTCAAGGTCGGCCCCCAACGCGATGACAGAGAAAGCGGCCTCGCTGCCTTCAGGCACCACGCCTTCGCTGGCGGGCTTGATACCGATCATCGGTTTGCCGGGGCCCGTGACGATTGCCTCGCGGCGCTCCACGGGACGGCCAGAACCTTCCGCCACGCGAACGGTGAGGCGCGCTTCGATGGGGCCGTCGAAGCCATCCATGTCATCGGGCATGGTCAATGCCAGCGTCGCCTTGCCATCCTCGCCCGTGGTGGTGCCGTTCAGATAGCTGGTTTGCGGGCCGGTGCCATTGTTCTCGGTACCGAAGTACACATTTGGGAAACCCGCAATCTGACGACGTGGCGCAATGCGCAGCTCGCCCTCGACGGGCAGGTTGGCACCGGGCGCGCCAAAGAGATAGCGCACGTCCACATCCGCCACGGCTTCGCCTTCGGTCAGCCCTTCGATGGGCAGCTCCAGCGAGAAGTCGATACGTTCCGGCAGGAAATCCTCAACCAAGACAGTTTGCGTCGCGATCGGCGGCGCTTTCGGGTCGCTGTGAAGGGCGATTTTCCATGCGCCGCGCGGGGCGACGCCCGAGGTCGGCATAGAGAACACATGGCCGCCATTCACACCCCCGGGAGAGAAGTGGCGGGCGTATTCCACGCCATCGGGGCGGGTGAGGATAGCCGTCAGCGGCAACCCGTCGATGGCGGTGGCCGTGGCATCGCGCAGGAGCGCGGTGGCATAGATGGTTTCCCCCGCGCGGTAAGCCCCTCGATCCGTTGTTAGGAAGGCATCGACCGCCCCCGCCGGCTCGCGGCCTTCAACGCCCCGGTCGGACAGGTCAAAAGAAGGATCGGTCAGCGACAGGAAGCCCATGTCGTCCTCGCCGTTCTTCACCAGCACCATCGCAGGCGCTGCGCCGCCGCGGCCCAGCGTGAGGCCCGGCTCAAACATGGCATACCCCTGTGCGTCAGTCGTGGCCGTTCCCAATTCGCGGTTGGAGCGCGACAGAAGGGTGACGGTGAGGCCAGCGAGCGGGTCTGCCGAGGTGAGCGAACGGGTGAAGATGTGCAGCCCGTCCGCACCAGACATGGAGGCAAGGCCGATGTCGGAGATCACGAACCACTGAGTGGCCGCCGGGTTGTCGTAGGGATCGGAGCCACGGATGGCGGCCTTCAGGGCGTAGACGCCGGGGGGCAGATCGGCGATGGCCTCGGCCATGGGCAGGCGCGTTGTGACATCCTCGTTCAAGCGGCGTTCCATATGGCCGGTGCCCGTCCACACGGTCTCGGCAATGTTGCCGTCGAAGTAGTCTTCTTCCCACTCGTTCAACGGGCGGCCAAAGTAACTTTCCTGGATCACGCGCAGGAGGTTCCGGTCGGAGACACGGTTGAGAGTAAGGTCTACCTCTTCAGCGTTAACCGTGACGATGGGAATGCCTGCATCTGCGGTCTTTGGCAGAACATACGCCCGACCGGGGAAGCGCACCTGCGGATCGCGGTCGCGGACGTAAAAGGAAAGCTCAACATCCTTGGCCATCCGCTCGCCCGAAGCCGAGGGGAGGCCAGCGCGAAGCACCACGCGATAGCGCTCACCATGGGTCAGCCCTTCGATGCAAAGTTGATTGCCAGAAGGCTCAGCGGTGAAGGAGGTGCCGTGGAGCTGCACATAGGGCGCATAATCGGTGCCGCTTTCAGCCAATCGCTCGGAAAAGGTTGCGCAGACGCGAGGCACTTCGGGGTTCGGGTCCACCTGATGCTCAGTGACACGGAAGCCATATTTGCCAAGTGCATTGTCCAATGCGGCCTGTGTACCCGGGCTGGGCAACACCGACTGTGCGAGCCGCAGGGTCGGGATCATATCGCGGCCACGGCGCGCGCGCTCCAATGCGGAGGCGAGGATGGTGAGCGCGGCGGATTGATCTACCGGAGTGTCTGCACGCAGGTAGCCGTTAATGGCTGCATCCAGAGCCCGGCGCTCATACTGGCGCTTGCGAGAACTGGTATTGTTCTCGGCTTTTGCGTCGAGCGCGTAGCCTGCGTAGTCAATCCACTGGTCGTCACGGTCGGCCAACACGATGGCCGGGCCCATCCACACCATGGCCTCGCGCAGATTGCCGCTGCGGGCAGCCTCCAGCGCCCCCGTCTCAAGCCTGTCGATGGTCCACCCGGCAGGCGAATGGAGGCTGGCCATACCAGCGGCGAAACTGCGGGCGCTCGGGATATCGCCAGACCGGAGAAAATCCAGCTCATCTGCCCGGGTGCGGGCCAGCGCCACGCGGCCGTCTGGCTCGGTGATGACCGTGGCCGATTGGGCGCCCTCATAGGGCTCGCGCCGCTCTACCGCCCGCTTTGGAAAACAGGAATTCGAGCGGGCGTTGAAGGTAAAGGCCGTGCAGGCGGCATCGGCCATGCAGGCGGTGCGGCAGGCGTCATAGGTGGTGTCGAAGAGTGCGCGCAGATCGGCCCCATAGAAGTCTACGTCCTTCTCGGGCACCAGCCTGCGCTCGGGGATCGGCGCGGGAGATGTTGGCCCCTGCTGCGCGGCGGCGGGCAAAGCGGTGGTGGCAATAGCGAGAAGGCAGAGGAAGGGCGCAAGTATGCGACGCATGGGAAATGACCTCGGATCTGAAATGCGGATAATCCAACGTGATGGTGACATGCGCCCCGCGTTCGAGTCCAGTGGCGGCGCGCGGATGTGAACGGTCTTTCTGACGTTAAGACAGTTTAAACTGTATCCGGGCAGAACCTTTGTGAGGCGTGTCTTAACCATGATTCCCAAGGCCGCCTGAGCGATGGGGAGCGTGTGATGTCATTGACAGACAAGCTAGCGAGAGAAAGGCGCGGCCGCCTTGCCGCCGAGCGGATGCTTGAGTTGAAGAGCCGGGAGCTGATGGCAGCAAACCGGAAGCTCTCGGATCACGCTCTCAAACTTTCCGATACCATCATCGCACAGCGCGAAGTTGTGGCCACCACCCGGGCACAGGCCCACGCGCTGAAGGAAGAAGCCGAAACCATGAAGGGCGTGGCGCAGGAAACCCGCGCCAACCTCGTGAAGGCCGAAAAGGCGGTGACGATTGCTGAGCGGCGGCTGTGGGATTCTGTCGAAACGATCACTGACAACTTCGCCGTATTTGACGCGGAAGACAGGCTGGTCGCCGCAAATGCCGCCTGGCTGAACCTGTTTGACGGCCTTGAAGATGCGCGCCCGGGCCTGACCTACATGGATATGTTGCGCCTGATGATGGAGGAGGGGCTGGTGGACCCGGGCGAAAAGCCGCCCGGCGACTGGATCATCGAGATGCTTGATCGCTGGGACACACCCGAGATTCCCGACATTACAATTCGCACATGGGACGGGCGGCACATGCGCCTGCATGACCGCCGCAGCGCCAATGGCGACATGGTCTGCCTTGGTATCGACGTCACGGGCGAAATGCGGCGCCAGAAGGAACTGCGAGAGGCCCGCGACGCTGCAGAAGCCGCGACCCGGGCAAAGTCTGCCTTCTTGGCAAAGATGAGCCACGAGTTGCGCACCCCGATGAACGGTGTTGTCGGCATGGCTGATCTTCTTCTGGATACGGATGTGGATGAAGAGCAGGCGCTGTTCATCCGCACCATCCGCAACTCAGGCGAGGCGCTGTTGGAAATTATCAACGATGTGCTGGATTTCTCCCGCGCCGAGGCCGAGAAGATGGAACTGTTCCCCGAGTCGTTCGACCTTGAAGGGATGCTATGCGAGGTGATCACCCTGTCGCTTCCCGTCGCAAGAGACCGGGGGCTGGATCTGCTGCTCGACTACGCACCTGACGCGCCGGTGATAGTTACGGCAGACCCAAAACGGCTGCGGCAGGTCGTGGTGAACCTGCTGGGCAATGCAATCAAGTTTACTGAAAAAGGCTATGTGCGCATTGGCGTGCGGGCGGCACCTCCAAGGCAGGACGGCCAGCACTGGGGCTTGCAGATTGCGGTGGAAGACACCGGCATTGGTATTCCCGAAGACATGCGCAGCCACATCTTTGGCCAATTCAATCAAGTCCAGGACGAGAAGAACCGCCGTTTTGAGGGCACCGGGCTTGGGCTGGCCATTACCCGTCAGCTGGTAGAGCTGATGGGCGGGCAGATTGGCCTCGTCACCGAAACGGGCCGCGGCACAACATTTACTGTCGATCTCTCGCTCGAAGCCGAAGCGCCAGCTTTCGGGTTAACGCCGTGGCCGGCAGACGCAGGCCCACGCATCGTGGTCGCCACCGCCTCCCGGGCCGGCGTTCGCATGGCTAAGAACAGATCGGCCATGACCGGGATGGAGATCGAGGTGGCACGATCGCCCGATGTGTTGCGCAGCATTCTGGCAGAGGGTGCCGAACCAGATATGGTTGCAATCGACAGTGACTTTTGTGACAGCGACCCGGCCGCCCTTGTGCGGGAAATGCGCGGGATGTGCCCTCGCAGCCAGTTTCTTTGCGTGGTCCGGCAGGGTCAACAAGGCGTGCGGACAGCGCTTGCGGGCAGCGGTGTCGATCACGTGCTGCACTATCCCTATCGCAATGCCGAAATCGCCGAAATCTATGCCGCCCTAAGCGAACCACCGCTCCGTTTCGCGCCTGAGGCGCCGCCGGAAGAAGAGAACGCCAATGCGCCGTGCAGCAGTGATCCAACGCCCCCCCGTGCGCCTGCGAAGGTGATGCGAATTCTGGCCGCGGAAGACAATAAGACCAACCGGTTCGTCTTCTCCAAAATGCTGAAGAGTCTTTCGGTAGATCTGATCTTCGCGGAAAATGGGCGGCAAGCGGTAGAGCTTTATAAATCAGAGCGTCCCGACCTTGTTTTCATGGATATCTCGATGCCCGAGATGGACGGGAAGGCCGCCACCCGGGCGATCCGAGACTTGGAAGATGCGCAGGGCTGGCATCGTGTTCCAGTTGTAGCAATGACGGCCCACGCCCTTGCAGGGGATAGCGACGATATCTTGGCCGCGGGCCTTGATCACTATCTCACAAAACCTCTGAAGAAGCAGCTGATCCACGAGCAAATTGCCATCCATGCGCCCGCTGGCGTTGAGCCGTTTGACCCTCCACTGACCGCTAGCGAAGCGGTTGAGGGTGCCATGGCCGGCTAAAGTCCAGGAGGTGAAACGCTGCGACAGGTTGGGGTCAGGCCGTCGTATCGGGTCGCGAGAAGGTGGGGGCACCCGGCTCGGACAGGTCGGGGCGGAAGCGATAGCCGCCGGTATCAAACCCCTCAAGCGCAGAGGGATCCATCAGACGATGACGAATGACAAAACGAGCCATGGCACCGCGCGCCTGCTTGGCAAAGAAGCTCACTTGTTTGGGGCCGCCCGGCTTTTCTTCAAGAAACCGCGGGGTGACAACGCGAAGCCCGTTTAGTGCCGAGGCGTCCACCGCGCCGAAGTATTCCTGACTGGCGCAGTTGACCAACGTATCGGTGCCAAGCGCGCTGGCCTGAGCCGACAGCTGCTGCGCGAGGCGATCACCCCAATAGTCATAGAGGTTGGCCGACCGGCCGACTTTCAGCTTGGATCCCATTTCCAGCCGGTAGGGTTGAATCCCGTCAAGTGGGCGCAGCAGGCCATAGAGGCCGGAGAGTATGCGCAGGTGCTCCTGCGCCCAATCCATCTCATCAGGATCTAGCGATGCGGCCTCAAGCCCGGTGTAGGTGTCGCCCGCAAAAGCCAGCGCTGCAGGCCGGGTCGCTTCCGCCTCGGGTTCCGGCGCATAGGCCCGGAACCGCTCTTGGGTCAACTTGGCGAGATCGGGCGAGAGACCCATCAATTTTTGCAGATCAGCACGCGACAGTTTCGCCCCGGCCCGAGCCAGCTTTGCGGCATCGTCAGGGAAGGCCAGAGAGGACTGGGCTAGATCGCGCGGCTGCCAGTCGAGCCGCTTGGCGGGGGATATGACAAAAAGCATGAGAGGGCTTTTAGCGGCTGGTGCGAAGGAGGGAAACAGGCGGTAACACTGCGGACCCGTTGTGATCCGCCCAGCACCTGCGATGCAGTCGAAGAGCAGCTACTCTGAAGCCATCACAGCCAGAAACGCCCGGCCAAATCGCTCGACGTGACGCTCGGTCATGCCCTGCACCCGCGCGATTTGTTCAATCCCGGCAGGCTGCGCCTTGACGATGCGCCGAAGCAGCGCCGTATCACAGGACAGTGGCTTCTCGGTGCCATCCTCGCCCCGATACAATTGCTGAGCCGCCGCTTGGAGTCGATCAAACGCATCACCCTGCCCACGCGCCGCCAGCTCGCGCCGGGCCGGGTGCATCTGCGGCGCATCCTGCCCCGTCAGCACAGCAAGGAAGTCGGCGCCGTAGCGCTCCAGCTTCTTGGCCCCGATGCCGCTCACCTGCGCCATCTGGTCAAGCGTTTCAGGCCGCTTCTCGACCATTTCAATCAGCGTCCGATCAGGAAACACCACATAGGCGGGCACGCGCTGCGCCTCGGCCAATGCTCGGCGCTTGGCCTTAAGGGCGGAGAGCAGCGGCGCGTCCTCCTCGCTCACCAGCGCCTTCACCGCCGGGCGGCGCGACGTGTCGGCCCGAGTCAGCGAGTCGCGACGCAGTGTGATTGTGGCCTCGCCCCGCAAGATTGGTCGTGCCGATTCTGTCATCCGCAGCGCACCGTGGCGCTCGGGGTCCGGGCGCATCAGGTCGAGCCCCATCATCTGCCGAAACACCGCCTGCCAGACCTTGCGATTGTGCTTGGTGCCGACGCCAAAGGTGGGGAGGTCCGCGTGGCCGCGTTGACGAACCTTGTCGGTTTCGATGCCCAGCAGAATGTCGATCAGGTGCCCAGCGCCAAACCATTCGCCGGTACGCAGGGCGGCAGAGAGCGCCATGCGGACGGCTTCGGTGCCATCAAACACCTCCGGCGGCTTTTCGCAAAGGTCGCAATTCCCGCAATCGCCGCTCTCTTCGCCGAAGTATCCTAGCAGCAGCTTGCGGCGGCATCCCTGCGCCTCTGCCAGCCCCAGAAGCGCGTTGAGCCTGCCATGGTCCGCCACGCGGCGCTCCGGGGGAGCGAGGGATTCATCCACCTGAGACCGGCGCAGGCGGATATCATCGGGGCCATATAGTGTGAGCGTATCGGCGGGCAGGCCATCGCGCCCGGCGCGACCAATTTCCTGATAATAGCTTTCGATCGACTTGGGCAGGTCCGCGTGGAGCACCCAGCGGATATCCGGCTTATCTACCCCCATGCCAAAAGCGACCGTGGCCACCACAATCAGCCCATCCTCGGCCTGAAAGCGGCGCTCGACCTCGCGGCGCGGCTCAGCCTCCATCCCGGCATGATAGGCCACGGCCGTGTGACCCTCCGCGGCCAGGGCGGCGGCGATGCTCTCGGTGCGCGCACGCGTGCCACAATAAATTATGCCTGCCTGACCGCGCCGAGCGGCGGCGAAGGCGAGCATCTGGTTGCGCGGCTTGTCCTTGGCTTCGAAGGCGAGGCGGATGTTGGGCCGATCGAAGCCACGCAGGAAGGCGCGGGGGGCTTTGCCTCCGAAGAGCCGGGTGACGATCTCTTCCTGCGTTTCAGCATCCGCCGTGGCGGTGAAGGCGGCGAGCGGCACGCCCATGCGAGCGCAAAGCGGGCCAATTTCGAGGTAGTCAGGGCGAAAATCGTGGCCCCACTGGCTGACGCAGTGAGCCTCGTCGACGGCGATCAGCTGCACGCCCGCCCGGCGCAGCAAGCGTTCGGTGCCCGAAGAGCGCAGCCGTTCTGGCGCCATGTAAAGTATCTTGAGGCTGCCCGCGTCGATGGCGGCAAACACCGCATCTGTCTCTTCTTCGGTGTTGGCCGAGCAAAGCGCACCGGCCTCCACCCCGAGGCCACGCAACGCCGCCACCTGATCGCGCATCAGGGCGATCAGCGGTGACACAACCAGCGTCGCCCCCTCGCGGCACAGCGCGGGAAGCTGGTAGCAGAGCGATTTGCCACCGCCGGTGGGCATAATCGCGAGGGTTGGCTCCCCAGCGAGCACCGCGCTGACGATCTCCTCCTGCCCAGGCCGAAACTCGGGGAACCCGAAGACAGAGTGCAGAAGATCTGAAGGGGAGGCAGAGGGCATGGCGTCCCATACCCTTGTCACCGCACGGGACTCAAGCGGCCAGTCAGACCAACTGCTGAAACACGCCCGGCAGGATGATGTTGCGAAGCGCGATTACGATGATGAAGGCAATCAGCGGCGCAAGGTCTAGTGCGCCTGTGTCGGGCAGCACCCGGCGGATTGGGCGGTATACTGGCTCAAGCAGCCGGTTGAGACCATCCCAGAGCTGATACACCAACGGCTGACGCAGGTTGAGGATCTGGAAGGAAATCAGCCAGCTCATGATGACGTGGGCCAACATGATGAAAAAGACGACCCCGAGGATCAGGTCGAGCACTTGATAGAGCATCAGCATGGGCGGGTTCCTCTTTATGGGCCGCGACAGAGGTATTCATGGGCGCGCAAGGTTGCAACCGGGTTAAACGTGCCGTGACGTCGCGGTTGACGCTGGCGTTCGGCAGCGCAGTTTGCGCGGCATGTATCCATTTGTCCGTATGGCCAAGGAGCTTTGGCTCGCAGGCCGCCAGCCCGCCCTGCCCCTGACCGGCACCCACATCAGCCACCATCGCTGCTGGCCGTGGGATCTGGATTTCTGGATGGAGTTGAACAACGGGCGCACCCTTACGCTTTATGACCTTGGCCGCATCCCTTTGGCGCGGCGCACCGGGCTGGTGACTGTGCTGCGCAAAAAGCGCTGGGGCCTGACCATCGCCGGGTCGGTGGTGCGCTACCGCAAACGGATCACCGCGTTTCAACGGTTTGCCACCCACAGCCGGATGATCGGGTGGGACCATCGCTTTGTTTATATCGAGCAGAGTATGTGGCGCGGCGACACGTGCTGCGGCCAAGCGGTATTTCGCGGTGCGGTCACCGGGCCAAAGGGCATCGTGCCGCCGCAGGAAATACTGGCGGAATTGGACGTGGCAGCAGTGCCTGAAATGGCTCTCCCCGATTGGGTAAAGGCCTGGATCGCGGCAGAAGATGCCCGGCCATGGCCACCGGAGCGCACTGCGTGACGCATAGGATAGTGGGCAAGTTGCCCACCCCATGCTCAGTCTGCCTTGCCCGCCGCCTCCCTTGCCACCGCATCGGCGGGCTGTGACGGGTCTTCATCTTCCAGCATCCGCACTTCGCGCTGGGGGAAGGGGATGGAAATGTTGTGTTCCTTAAAGCCATCCCAGAGCGCCAGATAGACATTGCCCCGGATGTTGGTCAGTCCGCCTGTCGGGTCTTCGATCCAGAAGCGTAGGATGTAGTCCACCGAACTGTCCCCGAAGCCGACGATATGGCACACGGGCGGGCGCCAGCTGAGCACGCGGTCCACCGATTTCGCGGCCTCGATGGCAATGCGGCGGACCTCGTGCGGATCATCGTGATATGCGGTGCCAAAAAAGATATCGAGCCTTACAAAATCGTTGGAATGCGACCAGTTCACCACCTGTTGGGTGATCAGGTCTTCATTCGGGATCAGATATTCCTTGCCATTGCGCGTGGTAATCGAAACGTAGCGCGCGCCCAGCGAATTGATCCAACCGAAGGTTTCACCCACGGTAATCACGTCACCCGGCTTGATTGACTTGTCGAGCAAGATGATGACGCCCGACACGAGGTTGGAGACCACCTTTTGCAGGCCGAAACCAAGGCCGATACCAATGGCGCCCGAAAGCACGGCAAAGCCGGTGAGGTCGAAGCCTACGGCCTTGAGACCGAGGAAAAAGGCAGCCCCAAAAAGAACGATTTGCAAGACCTTGATGATCAGTTCCTGCATCGAGGGCGAGATGTCTTTGTTCGTGCGGATCTTGCCCTGCGCGGCCTTCAGGATGATGCGGGCGAAGAAGAACAGCAGCCCGGTGATGATGAGCGCCTGCAACAGGCCAAGGATGGACAGGCGGAACTCGCCCACCTCGAAGGCGACGCTGTCGAGCACCGTTTCAGTGCTCGACCAGAGGCCTAGGAAATAGAGCGTCACCCAGATCCAAGCGCCCCAACGCACCAGCCTTTGCAAGAAGGTGTTGCGGATGAAACGTGTCGTAAGGCTGATGAGCAGCCAAGCGGTGGCGATTGTGGCAGCGATGCTGACGATGTAGCTGCGCGATGGCCATGTGACCTGCTGCATCACTGCCACCGTGCCCCAAGTCGCAAGGACGAAGAAGATCAACGTCAACCGGTTGTGAATGATCAGAAGCAGCCGCAGCTGCCACTTGGGCCGGCCTTCCAGCGAGCGCATCCAGGCTTTCATGCGGGGCGAGAGCCAGACCCGCAGGAGGAAGGCCAAGACGACGAGAGCAACGATGATGCCGAGTTGGTAGAGCCGCCACGGCTGGAGCATCGTCGTCAACAGCGCCTCGGCCCGCCCCAGCAGGCCGGTCACTTCGCTGTGCAGTTGCCCCAGTTGCAGCGACTGTTGTTCGGGATCCATTGTGCTCCGCCCTTCGTTGCCATGGTTGCATGGCGTCCGTCGATCGGGCAAGTGCCCGCGATCCCCGGGCTTTTCACTTCAGCGTGGCTTGGGCGGTGCAGTGGTGCAGGGCCCGATGGCGGTGCCGGTGCCTGCTGCTTTTGCGAGGTCAGCCACCGTCAGCCCGCGGATCAGCGGCAAGAAGCTCGCGCCGCCGTCGAGGCTAACGTCGGCAGAGATGGGGGCCTCCGGATCTGGGCCAGACCTTGCCCCGGTGCTCCTGCTGCATCCGGTGAGGCTGAGCGACAATGCGCCAGAGGACTGGTCAGGCGCCTCTCGCTTCCAACGAGCTGCCCGGTCCTGGGCCTCGCGCATGGTTGCGATATCCGGTTCGGACAGGCGCCACAGGGTGCCGCTCGGCTCCAACTCAAAGGTTTCGGCCAAACGTTCGCCGGTGTCTTTGCGAATGGCGGAGATGGACAACACCGCCCCGCCCGGCTGGATCGCAAGCCCCTCCGGCAGGCGCAGCCGCGCCGCAATGGCCGCAGGGTCGGCGGTGAGCGGATCGAGCCGTGAGAGGCGCGCGGCGGTGACGGGGTTAAGGGTGGTGCAAGCCGCGAGGGACGCGGCGAGGCAGATCACAGTGAGAAGGCGCTTCATCTGGATTCTCCTTGATTCGAGATATTTTTAATGTATTACGATAAACATTAGATGTGAAAAGGGGTATTTTCAGGTGAGCAACACTCTCTCTGTTAGCCGTTGGGCCGCTGTGCTCCGCGTTCTGACATTCATCGCGATGGGCATCCTGATAGCCGCGCTCGTCTTCGCCATTGTATGGGCTGCATTGCCTGCCGAGCTGCGCCGCGCAGCGGGGATTGAGCCGGGAGTGGAGCTTTCGCCGCTGCACAGGGCGAGCGTGGCAGCGCTCGGCGCCCTACCTTCCCTCGCCCTGCTCTACGTCCTGCGTGAGATGGCGCGGCTGTTCGGGCGCTACGCGCAGGGTGAAACGCTAACCCACCACTGTGCTGCTCATATCCTGCGGATCGGCACCGGCCTGCTGGTGGCAGTGGCGTTAGAGCTTCTGGCCCGCCCACTTCAAACCACGCTGGCCAGCCTCGCCAACCCACCGGGCGAACGGGTGCTGGCCATCTCGCTGGAGGGCGCCGATCTTGGGCAGGTGCTTGCCGGCGGGCTGATGGTGGTGATCGGCTGGGCCATGCGCGAGGCTGCCGTGGTGGCGGAAGAGAACAGGGGCTTCATCTGATGGAAATCGTAGTGCGGCTCGACGTGATGTTGGCCCTGCGCAAAATGAAGAGCCGGGAACTGGCCGAGCGGGTTGGCATCACCGAGCAAAACATCAGCCTGCTGAAATCGGGCAAGGTAAAAGGCATCCGCTTCGAAACGCTCGCGCGCATCTGTGAGGTGCTCGACTGCCAGCCGGGCGACTTGCTGGAGGCGGTCGCAACACCGTGAGTCCTCTTGCCGCAGGGCGCGGGCAGGTGTATCTCCCGGCCCATGACGCAGGTTTTCGATATGGACGACCGGGCCCGCCTGCCGTGGCGGTTCTTTGGCGCGACCCTGACGATTCTCGCCTCGCTATGAGGCGTGGCGCCCTCTGTGCGCCCTCCACAGTCGAACCCCCACGCACATCAAGGGAGAGGACCAATGTCCCCCAAGACACTCTATGACAAGATATGGGATGCCCATCTGGCCCATGAGGCCGAGGATGGCACCTGCCTGCTCTACATCGACCGGCACCTGGTGCACGAGGTCACCAGCCCGCAGGCCTTTGAAGGGCTTCGCATGGCTGGCCGCAAGGTGCACGCGCCCGACAAGACCATCGCCGTGCCCGATCACAACGTGCCAACCACCGAAGGCCGCGATGACCCCGCGCAGATGACCGAGGACAGCCGCATTCAGGTGGATGCGCTCGACAAGAACGCCAAGGAGTTTGGCGTACACTACTACCCCGTCAGCGACGTGCGGCAGGGTATCGTGCATATCGTCGGCCCCGAGCAGGGCTGGACCCTTCCGGGGATGACGGTGGTTTGTGGTGACAGCCACACGGCGACCCACGGCGCCTTCGGGGCGCTGGCCCACGGGATCGGCACCTCCGAGGTGGAGCATGTTCTGGCCACGCAGACGCTGATCCAGAAGAAATCCAAGAACATGAAGGTGGAGATCACCGGCAAGCTGCGCCCCGGCGTGACCGCCAAGGACATCACCCTGTCGGTGATCGGCGAGACCGGCACCGCCGGCGGCACCGGCTACGTGATCGAATACTGCGGCGAGGCGATCCGCGACCTTTCGATGGAAGGCCGCATGACGGTTTGCAACATGGCGATCGAGGGCGGCGCGCGCGCCGGCTTGATCGCGCCCGACGAGACCACCTACGAATACGTCAAAGGCCGCCCGCATGCGCCGAAGGGTGCCCAATGGGCGGCCGCGCTGGACTGGTGGAAGACCCTCTATTCCGATGATGACGCGGCATGGGACAAGGTGATCACCATCAAGGGCGAAGACATCGCCCCGGTCGTCACATGGGGTACCTCGCCCGAAGACGTTCTGCCAATCACAGAGGTCGTGCCAGACCCGTCCAGCTTTTCTGGCGGCAAGGTCGAGGCAGCAAAGCGCTCGATCGAATACATGGGCCTCACGCCCGGCCAGAAGCTGAGCGATATCGAGATCGACACCGTTTTCATCGGCTCCTGCACCAACGGGCGGATCGAAGACCTGCGGGCAGCAGCTGCCATCCTCAAGGGCAAGAAGATCAAGGACGGGATGCGTGCCATGATCGTGCCCGGCTCGGGCCTTGTGCGCGCACAGGCCGAGGAAGAGGGGCTGGCGGAAATCTTCAAGGAGGCCGGGTTTGAGTGGCGCCTTGCGGGCTGCTCGATGTGCCTCGCGATGAACCCCGACCAACTGGCCGAGGGCGAGCGCTGTGCTTCCACCTCGAACCGTAACTTCGAGGGGCGGCAGGGCTACAAGGGCCGCACCCATCTGGTGAGCCCGGCCATGGCGGCCGCGGCGGCGGTCACCGGAAAGCTGACTGACGTGCGGGAGATGATGTAATGGAAAAATTCGACAAGCTCACCGGCATCGCGGCGCCCATGCCGCTGGTGAATATCGACACCGACATGATCATCCCCAAGGTCTTCCTGAAGACGATCAAGCGGTCGGGCCTCGGGGTAAACCTCTTCGACGAGATGCGCTATGACCGACAGGGCAACGAGATCGAAGATTTCGTGCTGAACAAGCCGGCCTACCGCGACGCCAAGATCATCGTGGCGGGCGACAACTTCGGCTGTGGCTCGTCGCGCGAGCACGCCCCCTGGGCGCTGGCCGACTTTGGCATTCGCTGCGTGATCTCCACCAGCTTTGCCGACATCTTCTATAACAACTGCTTCAAGAACGGGATCTTGCCCATCGTTCTGCCACAGGAAGACGTCGACAAGCTGATGGACGACGCCGAGCGCGGGGCCAATGCGGTAGTGACGGTTGACCTTGAGAAGCAGGAGATCACCGGACCGGATGGCGGCACGGTGACCTTCGAATTGGATGCCTTCAAGAAGCATTGCCTGCTGAACGGGCTGGATGACATCGGCCTGACGCTTGAGAAGGCAGCAAGCATCGAAAGCTTCGAAGAGAAGGCCGCACAGGCGCGGCCCTGGGTCTGACGAGCCGGCACAGATACGAGAAAGGGGGCCTTTTGGGCCCCCTTTCTTTTTGTCTTGCGGCTCGGGTCAGGCGACCAGTGCAACCGGGGTCTTCTCGCCACCGAAGTGCTTGGCATTGAGCTTGAGCACGAGGGCGATGGTGGCGACCTGCAGGATCAACGCCGGTACGGTGGCCGCCCAATAGACGGCCGAGAACTTTTCGATCACGCCCGAGCCGACGAGGCCCTTGTTCACGAAGAATTGGAGCATCACCGAGAGCGCGACGCCGGGACAAACCAGCGCGTAGCTAACGGGCGAGCGCTCGGGGCCAGAAACGAAGCGGCCGAAATAGCCGTGCCCTTTGAGCACGACCCAGCCAAAGAGCGCGGTGATGAGTTGCAGCGCCAGCAGGGGCAGCAGCAGAAGGAAGCTGGAAGCCGGGCCGCTGTGCACATCGAAGTGGACGTGCAGACCATGGGCCTGCCGCAACCAGGCAATGGCGATGACCGTCAGCAGCGGGATGGCGACCCAGAGAGTGGGCGCGGCCTCGGCGTTGGTGCCATGCTCCATCATCGCGCGCATGCCGAGCAGGAACGTGACCGCAGCGATGACGATGGCTAAGAGGATAAAGAAGCTCGACAGCATCAGCGAAATCGCAACCGTGGCCTTGACCGCGCTCATCGCAGCGGGGGCGGCGAGCCCGACGCCGATCATGGCGAAGGCGAAGCCCGGAAGCTTCTGTGCAAAGCTGTTGTTGGCGGCGCAATCGAAGCCGCCCTTGGTCAGCCTTTCGGAAAGGAAGGCGCCGTAGAGCTTGAGCCCGTAGATGCCGATGGCCAAGAAGGCCAGCATGGCGAGCGGGAAGAGATATTCAACCACCGACCAGAGACCAGGCACAAATACCAGGCCGAGGATGAAGCTGCCGTTCACTGCCATGGCCAGCGCCAGAGGCACCGCCATGAGTTGGGTTCCCGCGTTGGAGTGCAGCAACTTGGAATAGGCCTCTGTGCGGCGGAATTGGGCGAGGGTGCGCAGGTTCCAGATCAGCAGTTTGAACATTTGGAACGCGAAGATGGCGATTCCCACCCACGCGGTGACGATCATCGCCTGCTCAATCGGAGTGCCTGTGGCGAAGGCCGCCATGATATCTTCGAACACCGGCACCGACTGGCCGGGGTGCGGCACCCAAAACATGAGGTAGAGGAAGAAGGTTACGGTTAGGCCGCCAGCGCCGAGAGCGGCAAGGAAATAGAGGGGCACATAGCCCGTGCGGGACTGGGTTTGCATGTCGGGTCTCCTTAAACGAGTTTCCCGATTTATACATTCATATTCATGAATGTGATTTGATCCATGTCAACCCGCCTTGCACCGCGGGGCAAGGGTCATCGGCTCGACCATGGCGATGGGCTATCCTGGAGGCGCAACCAATTCTGGCAAACAGAGGCATTCCAACAGGGCGCTTGCGTTGGATTATGCAGCATCCACAACATCTTGCGATCTCGCCTCGGGTGGCCACCTTTCTGCCCGCAATTTGATGCAAAGCCGCACCAGTTGGCCCGCGAAACCGCCCCATTGGTTTCGTTAACCTTAACCGAAGCTTGTAGCGCGGAATGAAAGACGGCAAAAATTGGGCAAGTTTGAGGCATACCGTCACAATCGGCGGAACTCCGCGGAAACGGGCCATCGGCAATGTATCGAGGCTGGCCGTCGGGAAGGGATTGAGCAGTGATCACACGGATCACAGGCGCCTTGGTGCGCGCAGGACTGGTCGCGTTGCTGATTGCAACGCCCTCTCTGCTTGTGCCCCGCGTCGGGCCTGATGCGGCGCAGGTCACAGCCCTTCTAGCGCTGTTTGCTGCTGGCCTTACAATCTTTGAATACGCGTCAAACTACCCCAGCCTCGTGGAGTTCCGCGATGCACCACCGTTCAACCGGCTGCGTTTTGGCTCCCTGTTCATCACCGTGTTCCTGCTGACCATGCTTTGTCGTGGTCAGGTGGACGAAAACGGGCTGACGATTTTCACTGAAGCGGTGGGGCGGCTGATCGGTGGCATCATCGATTTCCCCTACAGCCCGGTGCAACTGGTGATCTTAAGCTTGCCGCCGTCAGTAAGCCCAGAACATGTGGAGTTGGTCCGCTCCGCCGCGGGCATCGCATACCTGACCTCCCTGATCTCTCTGGCGATCTTCGTCATCTACATCCGCGCCGGTGGCTGGCCCACCCGCTCGGGTGCCTTCAATGTCTGGGTAAATCTCCCAACCTTCGACCCGACAACGGGCGGTGACGTGGTGGATCGTCTCAACCGCGACGCACGGCTCAACATTGGCCTCGGTTTTCTGCTACCCTTCATCGCACCAGCGGTGGCCAAGATGGCGGCAGTGGTGTTCAGCCCGCTTGCCATGGAAGCTCCGCAAACCCTGATCTGGACGATGGCGGCATGGGCTTTCCTTCCTTCCTCGCTCTTCATGCGTGGTATCGCCATGGGGCGCATCGCTTCGATGATCGAGCAAAAGCGCCGCCGCACCAGCGAAGCAAAACAGGCCGCTTCCGGCGTTTCCGACACACTGGCCGCCGCCTGACAGTCGCCGCAGTCGCGGCTCTCCTGACTTGTCCCGCCGGGGCGGAAACGCTCCGGATCGCCACTTTCTCCCCTGAGCTGACACGCAAAGGGCCGGGCTTGCTCCTGCGTGATATCCTGCGCGGCGATGATCAGGTTGACGCGGTGGTGGAGGTGATCCGCGCTGCAAGCGCTGATGTGCTGCTACTGACCGGCATGGACATGGACAGGGAGGGTGCCACACTTGCGGCGCTCACCGACCGCTTGTCAGAGTCAGGCATCGCTTACCCTCACAGCTTCACGACCATGGGCAACACCGGCCTGCGCACTGGCGTCGATCTTGATGGCGATGGCAGGCTGGAAGAACCCGAAGATGCACAGGGCTTCGGCCGCTTTCCGGGTGAGGGCAGCATGGCAGTGCTCAGCCGCTACCCGCTAGCACCGGTGCAAGAGCTGACCGATCTCCTTTGGCGCGATCTGCCGGGCGGCGATCCTTGGTTTGCCTCTGATGAGGCCGCAGCGGTGCAGCGGCTTTCCAGCGTCGCACATTGGGACGTGCGGGTGGAGGCGCCCGGCGGCCCGCTTCACCTACTCGCCTTCTCCGCCACGCCCCCGGTGTTCGACGGGGAGGAAGACCGAAATGGCCGCCGGGCGGAGGATGAGTTGAGGGTTTGGCAGGTGTATCTCGATGGAGGTTTGAGCGGCCCACCTGACGGGCCTGCAGTGATCGCTGGGCGGATCAACGTGGATCCGGTGGATGGCGAGGGCCGTCGCACGGTGCTGCGCGCAATGCGCAGCGGGCCATTGCAAGACCCGGCCCCCGAAGGGCCCGGCGGAATGGCCGAGGCAGACGCCCGCCACAATGGCCCCCCGGGGCAGGATACCGTCGATTGGGATGGCCCCGGCAACCTCCGGGTGGACTATGTGCTTCCGCAAGCCGGGTTGGAGGTGGCGGGGGCGGGCGTGCTCTGGCCAGTGGAGGGGCAGCCGCTAAACGGGCTGAGCCTTGCCACAGCGCGAGCGGCCTCGCGCCACCGGCTCGTCTGGGTCGATCTGGTGCTCGACCGCTGACGCAAGAGCTTCAACAAGCGGCGTGGGCTCGAACTCTGGCAGAACCTCGGCCAACGGTGCCGGGTCGAGCCGGTGCGGCTGCTTCCAGAGATAGGACATTTCCACCAAGTGGCGCGCCATCGGCCAAATCGGTGCAAGCGAGCGCAGCGGCCACCATTGCATCCGACGCAACGAAAGGCGACGTCCCGTTGCTCGCTCCAGCGCTGCATGCAGTTCGGCGCCCGTGAGCGTGTAGCCCGCAAAGGGCACGTCAGCGAACCTTGGCAACCTGTCACGCTTCTCCAGCAGCGCCACGGCGGCACGCGCCAAATCGGGCAAATAGGCCCAGGCGTGCGCGCGGTCGGTTGGCCCCGGGTATGTGAAGCGGGCTCTTGCGAGTTGCGACACCATGATCTTGTCAAACCAGTTGCCCGACGGCTCGGTGTCGAGAAAGTCCCCTGCCCGCAGGAGAATGGTGCGCACATCCGACGCGGCATATTCGGCCTCCATCTGCGAGCGCAGCCATCCGAGCGTGTTGGTCGCCTCATGGGGTGTGGAGGGTGAAAGGAGGGACGGCGCCGCATACCCATAGGGATAAACGTTGCCCGGGATCAGAACGGTGGCTCGCGTGGCTTGGGCGACCTCGATGATCTGAGCGGTCTGCGCCGGAAGATCCCGAGACCAATGCTGGTAGGGCGGGTTCCAACCATTCACAATGACATCCGCGCCCCATGCCGCTTCCCACAGGTCATCACGTGCCCGGTCGAACAAGCGCACGCGCCACCCGGCCTCGCAAAAGGCCATATGCACGTTGCGCCCAAAGCGGCCATTGGCACCAAGTATGAGGGCAGTCTGGGACATCTGCTTTCTCCGTGTCAGCGGTTGACGCGAGGACATTCTGCTATTCACAGGCAAATGTGAATTGTATAAACATGAAGGTCATGTATTCATATTTGAATGGCAAGCTCCCTTTCCTCCCTTGATTGGTCCCGCGTTCAGGCTTTTCTCGCAGTGGTCGAAACGGGCTCACTCTCGGGGGCAGCGCGGCAGCTCGGCACCAGCCAACCCACGCTGGGGCGGCAGGTCAAAGCGCTGGAAGACGAGTTGGCCACCCGGCTCTTCAAGCGCGCAGCCAAGGGGCTGTCCCTCACCGAGGCGGGCGAGGCACTGGTGGAGCCCGCGCGTGCCATGCAGGAAGCAGCAATGCGGCTTCAACTCACTGCCGCCGGGCGTGAGGAAGAGCTGGCGGGCACCGTCAGGATCACCGCGCCGGTTGCCGTCACCCATTGGATGTTGCCCCCGATCGTCGCCCGCATCCGCGCCGCCGAACCCGAGATCCAAATCGAGCTGGTGCCGAATGACGCCAGCGATAACCTGCTCTTCCGCGAGGCCGACATCGCTGTGCGCATGTATCGCCCGACCCAGCTTGATCTCGTATCCCGACAGCTCGGGGAAATGAAAATGGGGCTCTATGCCGCCGAGAGCTATCTCGCGGGCCGGGAATTGCCCACCAGCCTCGAAGGCCTGTTGCAAATGGACCTCGTCGGCAACGACCGGGAGGAGCGCATTATCCTCGGCCTTCGGCAACAGGGCATCGCCGCCGACAGGCACAGCTTCGCGACCCGGGTCGATGACCAGACGGTCTATTGGGCGCTTGTCTGCGCAGGCTGCGGGCTGGGCTTTGGCCCTTGCATTGTGGGCGATGCCGAACCGGGCGTGGTTGCGCTGCTGCGCGGCCCGCCGGTGCCGCCCCTGCCGATGTGGCTGGCCGCCCATGAGGAGGTGCGCCGCGTGCCGCGCGTGGCCCGGGTGTGGGACATGCTGGCCGAGGCGCTACCGCCGCTGCTTGACCCTTTGACCGGGAGCGCGTAGGCCCTCGCGCGACCGTATTCTGCGAGGAGACCGCGATGAGCACCCCTTCCCTTCTGATCTTGCCCGGTGACGGCATTGGCCCCGAAGTCATGGCCGAGGTCCGCAAGGTGATCGATTGGTATGGCGCCAAGCGTGATCTCAAGTTCGACGTGTCAGAAGATCTCGTAGGCGGCTGCGCCTATGACAAGCACGGCACCCCGCTGCACGATGACACCATGGCAAAGGCCCAGGAGGTAGACGCAGTGCTGCTCGGTGCCGTGGGCGGCCCGAAGTACGACACCCTCGACTTCTCGGTGAAGCCCGAGCGCGGGTTGCTGCGGCTGCGCAAGGAGATGGACCTGTTCTCCAACCTCCGCCCGGCCCAGTGCTTCGACGCCCTTGCCGATTTCTCCTCGCTGAAGAAGGACGTGGTGGCCGGCCTCGACATCATGATCATCCGTGAGCTCACCTCCGGCGTCTACTTCGGTGAGCCGCGCGGCATCATCAAGGAAGGCAACGAGCGCGTGGGCATCAACACCCAGCGCTACACCGAGAGCGAAATCGCCCGCGTAGCGCGCTCGGCCTTCGAACTGGCCCGCAAGCGGGGCAACAAGGTCTGCTCGATGGAGAAGGCCAATGTGATGGAAAGCGGCATCCTCTGGCGCGACGTGGTGCAGGAGATCCATGACGCTGAGTATCCGGACGTGGAACTGAGCCACATGTACGCCGACGCGGGCGCGATGCAGTTGACCCGCTGGCCCAAGCAGTTTGACGTGATCGTCACCGATAACCTCTTTGGCGACCTCCTGTCGGACCTCGCGGCCATGCTTACCGGATCGCTGGGCATGCTGCCCTCCGCCTCGCTCGGCCTGCCGATGGCCAACGGCCGCCCGAAGGCGCTCTACGAGCCGGTCCACGGCTCCGCGCCTGACATCGCGGGCACCGGCAAGGCCAACCCGATCGCCTGTATCCTCAGCTTTGCCATGGCGCTGCGTTATTCGTTCGACGAAGGCGAAGAGGCGACCCGGCTGGAAGAGGCAGTGAACGCGGTGCTGGCCAAGGGCCTGCGCACGGCGGACCTGCTGGGCGAAGAGGGCAAACAGCCCGTGAGCACCGCCGAGATGGGCGATGCGATTGTCGCCGCTTTGGATGAGTCGCTCTAAGGCTGGCGTCGGAGTGGGGGCGCTGCCCCCACACCCCCGGGAGTACTTTCAGCAAGAAAATGCAGGCTGGGCGCGGAAAATTTTAGTCAAATCTTTCGGGATCAAACCGGAAAGGCGCTTTCGAATTCGGAGGCGCCTTTTTTGCTGAAGGTCAGAAGGCGGGAGCCTTCTGTGCGGGTCGCCCAGCCATGGTTGGTGGCGTAGGTGAGGATGACCGCGCCAAGGCTACCGGCCACATGCGTACGCCGCTCTGACCAGTAGAGACAAGCGCGGCAAAGCCGGCATTCTTCAAGCTGGCATCTAAACCATATGGGAGGTCGCGATGATTGCCGTCCTATTCGAGGTAGAACCGGCCGAAGGTCGCAAGGCAGAGTATCTGGAACGTGCGGCTGCGCTACGCGACAGCCTGGAGGGGCACCCGGGGTTCATTTCAGTCGAGCGCTTTGAGAGCCTGACCACGCCAGGCAAGATGCTCTCGCTCAGCTTCTTCGAGAATGAAGCGGCGGTGGAGGCATGGCGCAATCGTGCCGGGCACCGAAAGCAACAAGCTGCAGGGCGCGGCGGCGTCTTTGCCGATTACCGCCTTCGAGTGGCTGCGGTGCTGCGTGACTATGGCATGACAGACCGCGACGAGGCCCCGGCAGACAGTCGCGCCGCCCACGATTGACGCCGCGCTGCAGCTTGGTAGTTTCCTGCAACTGTTAGCGCCAACGCTACCCCCCTGACGACCGGCCCGGACCATGCCCGACACGACCACCAACAACACCAAGGGGGCGCTTCTCGCTCTGCTCGGCTACGCGATCTTCTCAACGCACGACGTGGTGGTGAAATACCTCGGCGAAAGCTACAGCCCCTTCCAGATCGTCTTCTTCTCAACGCTCATTGGCTTTCCGCTGGCGATCTTCATGCTGATGCGAGACGCGACCGACGGCAACCTGCGCCCGCGCCACCCGTGGTGGGTGGCCCTGCGGACTGCCGCCACGGTGGTGACAGGGATCACGGTGTTCTATGCCTTCTCGGTCCTGCCGATGGCGCAAACCTACGCAATCCTCTTCGCCTCGCCGCTCCTGATCACCATCCTCGCAATCCCGGTGTTGGGCGAGAGAGTGCGCTTGCGGCGCTGGGCAGCGGTCGTCGTCGGCCTCGCGGGCGTGCTTGTGGTGTTGCGGCCCGGCAGTACGGAGCTTGGGCTGGGGCACCTCGCGGCGATCGTGGGGGCGACCTTTCACGCGCTAGGCTCGATCGTGGTGCGCAAGATCGGTCGGGACGAGCGTAACGTGGTGATCATGCTCTATCCGATGATGGCAAATTTCATCGTCATGGCACTGGCTATGCCCTTTTTCTACGAGCCCATGCCGGCGCTGGACCTCGGCGCGCTCGGCGTAATTGCGGCCTTTGCCTTTGTTGCAACGGGCATCATGATCGTCGCCTACAAGGTGGGCGAGGCGGTGATCGTCGCACCGATGCATTACAGCCAGATCATCTGGGCGGTCATCTTCGGGTACTTCCTGTTTGACGAAACGATCGACCTTTGGACCTCGGTCGGCGCCGCCATCATCATCGCCTCGGGCCTCTATATCGTGCTGCGCGAAGGCCGCTCGACCGCATCGGAAAACACCCCCGTGCTACGCACCCGCATCCGCCCCGACACGGGCACCACCCTTCGGGTTGGTCCACTGCTGCGGCGGACCCGAAAGGCGGCAGAATTTTCCGCTTCGCTGCGCTGATCGGGCCTTGCCAAACAACGCCGTCTTGCTGTAACCCGCAGCCTCACGGTCGGAGTGTAGCTCAGCCTGGTAGAGCACTGTCTTCGGGAGGCAGGGGTCGGAGGTTCGAATCCTCTCACTCCGACCAGTTTTCACAACAGATATGACGGGCCATCAGCCCATACCGAGCAGCCGGAGCATGAGCGGTATCGTTGCTACAGCGGCAAGGGTTTGAGCCGTTACAAGGCCGGCCATGAGCGTGGCATCACCGCCAAGTTGGCGTGTCAACACATAGGCCGTGGGGGCCACCGGTATGGCAGAGAAGGTCACCAGAACCAGTGCCTCGGTCCCCTGAAGCCCCATGACGCGGGCAATGAGCGCTGCGAAGAGCGGCATAGCAATCAGGCGCACTGCGCTGATGCTGACCAGCTGGGTCAGGTCTTGGCGCAGGGCACCGGGTCGCAAGGCTGCACCGACGCAGAGCAACCCGAGCGGCAGGCTGGCGCGCCCCATGAGGTCAAGAAACCGGTCAAGGCCATAGGGCAGCCCGGTGCCGAGCATTGCGAGCAGGATACCGACGATGCACGCGAGTATCAGTGGGTTCGCAAGAATGCTGCGGGCCATGGCGGGTGCTGCCCGCAGCCCCGTGCTCTTTGATAGCGCCATGATCGACAGCACATTCACAAATGGCACCGCAACGGCGAGATAGACCGCCGCCTGCCCCAGCCCGGTCGTTCCCGTCAGCCCCGCAGTGACCGCGAGCCCTATATAGGTGTTGAACCGCACCACGCCCTGAAACGCCGGACCGAAGCGCGCAGGCGTGGCAGGCAGAAAGGTACGCCGAATGCCCCACATGGCGAGCGCCGCGAGCGCGATCGTGACGAGTGCCGCGCCTCCCATCTGCAGGATTGCCGGGTCGGACAATGGCGCATTTGCAAGGCTCGAAACCAGCAAAGCCGGGAACAGCAGAAAGTAATTCAGCTTCTCCGCCGCAGGCCAAAAGCCCGGGTCCGGCCATCCCCTGCGCGCCAACAGGAAGCCGAGGCAAATCAATGCGAAAAGCGGCCAGATCGTGAGGATGAGCATGATTGGTGTCCCGGTGCCGGTCTGTCCGGGTTACGGGGCCGTGCCCTTGGGTGCAAGCGGGCTGCTGCTGCGGTTTCGAACCACCGTCAAAACGAAGGCAGCGATAAAGCAGAGTGTCATGGCCAGCACGATGGTTGGGGCCGGAGCACTGTCGATCCAGAAGCTGGCGTAGGTGCCGGCCAGAGCGCAAAACAGAGCTAGGGCCACCGAGACGGCCAGCATGGCATGAAAGCGCCGGGTCAGCAGAAATGCCGTTGCCCCGGGCGCAATGAGCAGCGCGATGGCAAGGATGATACCCACAGCCTTGAGTGCGGCAACCACGGTAAGCGAGAGTGCAACGAGCAGCCCATAGTGCAGCCAGCCGACAGGCAGGCCAGACGCCTTGGCCTGTGTCGGATCGAAGGCATGGAGGAGCAAGTCCTTCCACTTTGAAACAAGCGCCAATGTCACCACCGCGCCGATAATTCCCGCCTCCCAAAGGTCTGCGCCGTCGATGCCAAGGATGTCGCCAAACAGGATGTGGTCGAGGTGAACATCTGTAGAGATGGCCGTGTAGATCACCAGTCCGAGGGCGAACATGCCCGAGAAGACGACGCCCATCACCGTGTCCTGCTTGATGCGTGAGTTTTCTTGCAGGTATCCCGTGGCCAAGGCGCACCCCATCCCGGCGACGAAGGCTCCGATGCCCAGCGGAATTCCGATCAGATAAGCGAGTACAACGCCGGGCAGGACGGCATGAGAAACAGCATCCCCCATCAGCGACCAGCCCTTGAGAACGAGAAAGCATGACAGCAGCGCCGCAGGCACAGAGATCAGAGCAGCCACCGCAAGGGCGTTCTGCATGAACGGCAATTGTAGCGGGAGGAGAAGCTCTTCCATCATGCGTCCAGCGCCTCCCGCGCACGCCGACGGGCGGCCAACAGCCCGTGGGTTGGAGCGAGGAAGAAGGCGATCAAAAACAG
Organism: Oceanicola sp. D3; assembly: GCF_006351965.1. Classification (NCBI taxonomy): domain Bacteria; kingdom Pseudomonadati; phylum Pseudomonadota; class Alphaproteobacteria; order Rhodobacterales; family Roseobacteraceae; genus Oceanicola; species Oceanicola sp. D3. Next base: position 572,638 of record NZ_CP040932.1, on the reverse strand, counting down.
GCCAACTTGCAGCAGAACGATCACCCCACCCGTCGCCCCGTTGAGGAAATAGCTGATGTAAGCGCCGAAAAAGCCGGTGCCTGCCCCAATGCCCACGGAAAGCCAGATGAGTCGATGAAAGCGGTCGGTCAGCAGGTAGGCCGTGGCACCGGGGGTGACGACCATCGAGATAACAAGGAAGGCCCCCACGGTTTGCAGCGCGGCGACAGTGGAGGCCGCCAGCAGGGTGAAGAACAGGATGCGCAAGCCATTCGTGTTGAGCCCGATAGAGCGGGCATGGCTTTCGTCGAAGAAGGTCACCATCAGGTCGCGCCACTTGGCGGTAAGGATCGCCAGCGTCACCACCCCGATGATGACGAGTTGCAGTGTGTCTCCCGGCGTGATGGCAAGAATGTTGCCCAGTGTGATGGTCTGGATATCCACCGGCACCGGCGAGATCGACACCATGAAAAGGCCGAGGCCGAAGAAGCTGGTAAAGATCAGCCCGATGATCGCGTCTTCCTTCAGCCCGGTTCGCTGGTTGAGAAACAGCATTGCCCCAGCTGCCAGCCCACCCGATAGAAACGCGCCTAGCGCAAAAGGCAGCCCCAGCATGTAGGCCCCGGCCACCCCCGGCACGATCGCATGGGAGAGCGCGTCACCAATCAGCGACCAGCCCTTGAGCATGAGGAAGGCCGAGAGGAAGGCGCAGACACAGCCCACCAAAGCCGAAACCCACATCGCGTTGGTCATATAGGCGTAGGAAAAGGGCTCCAGCCAGCTCATTCCCAATCCTCGTCTTCCGCGGGCCCGACTTCGTCCTCCTTATGCTCCTGATACATGACGAAGGGGCGCTCATCATCGGTGATGACGGTAACGCGGCGGGTGTCTTCGTCGTCGTGCAGGTCAGCGCCGCCGAGCACGAAGTGGCGCAGCACACCGCCAAAGGCTTCTTCGAGGTTCTCGGTGGTAAAGACCTCGGAAGTCGGCCCGTAGGCCAGCACGGTGCTTTTCACCAGCACGGTTCGGTCACAAAACTCAGGCACCGAGCCAAGGTTGTGGGTGGAAACCAGCATCACCCGTCCTTCGTCACGCAACTCGCGCAGCAGTTTGATGATCTCTTCCTCTGTCGTCACATCAACGCCGGTGAAGGGCTCGTCGAGCAGAATGACTTGCCCCTCCTGCGCCAGAGCCCGGGCGAGGAACACCCGCTTGCGCTGCCCACCAGAAAGCTCGCCAATCTGCCGCTGGCGAAACTCCGACATCCCGACGCGGGCGAGCGCATCCGTAACCGCTTCGCGGTCGGCGGCGCGGGGTCGGCGCAGAAAGCCCATGTGCCCATAGCGGCCCATCATCACCACGTCTTCGACCAGCACGGGAAAGGCCCAATCCACCTCTTCGGCCTGCGGCACATAGGCGACGAGGTTCTTTTTCAGCGCGTCGCGTACCGGAAGGCCAAGCACGCTGATGTTGCCCGCAGCGAGGCCCAAGAAGCCCATGATCGCCTTGAAGAGCGTAGACTTCCCTGCCCCGTTGACGCCAACAAGCGCCGTGATCGTCCCTTTCGGGATTTCGAAGCTGGCAGAGCGCAGGGCCGTGTGCCCGTTACGATAGGTGACTGTGATGTCATCCACCCGAAGCCCGGCACCCGCTTCTGCGGTGCCGGGCTCAAAAACCTCTGGCGGCTCGGTGGCAAGGCTCATGATCGCCCGTCCTCCAACCCATCGAGAATGGTCTGCGAGGTTACGCGGAGCAGATCGAGGTAAGTTGGCACTGGCCCGTCCTCTTCTGTCAGGCTGTCGACGTAAAGCACGCCCCCGTAATGCGCACCCGTCTCCCGGGCCACCTGCCGGGCGGGCTTGTCGGAAATGGTGCTTTCCGAGAAAACCACCGCAATCTCATTCTCTCGGATCGCGTCTATCACCTGCCGCACCTGCTGCGGCGTGCCCTGCTGGTCGGCATTGATCGGCCAGAGGTAAAGCTCCCGCAGCCCATAGTCGCGCGCAAGATACGAAAACGCGCCCTCGGAGGTAACAAGCCAGCGCTCCTCCTCGGTCAGAGCTAGAATAGCCTCGCGGATGGGAGCGATCGTGGCCGCAATCTCTGCCTTGTAGGCTTCAGCGTTGGCCGCATAGGTCGCCGCGTTTTCCGGGTCATGCTCAGACATCGCGGCCGCGATATTGTCTACATAGATTTCGGCAGAAGTGAGGGCCATCCACGCGTGTGGGTTCGGCTTGCCGTCGTAGGGACCGGAAGAGATAGACATGGGCTCCACCCCGTCACTGACCACGGCGGAAGGAATACCTCCGAGATTGCGGAAGAATTTCTCAAACCAGAGTTCGAGGTTGAGGCCATTCCACAAAATCAAGTCGGCATCCCGTGCATCCAGAATGTCGCGAGGGCTCGGGGAGTAGTTGTGAATTTCTGCGCCCGGCGGCGTGACAGACACAACCTCTGCCGCGTCGCCCGCCACATTGCGCGCCATGTCTGCGATCACCGTGAAGGTGGTGGCGACCTTGAATTTTTCGGCCCCCGCCGTCCCGGGCACGAAGCTGAGGGCGAAAAGAGCGAGAGCTGCGATGAAGCGCATGGGAGCCTTCCTGCTTTGCTGTTCGAGTGGAGGATATGGCGCGCTTGGCGCGAGTCAATGCAAATGAGAATGATTTGCAATTTAAAGTGCAGATGCAGCATTCGCCCCGCCGTCAGAAAAACCTTCACATCAAGGATTGCCTGCTTCTAGGATGATCCCGATCTGCGGCCTTACGATGGAACCAAGTTCCGCGACGCGAAAGAGCCGCCGACAACAGGGAGAGAAACATGCATATGATGACGAAGGTGGCCGTGGCCGCCCTGATAACAGGCGGTATCGCCAGCGAAGCCGCCGCAACCGAGTGGAACGTGTCCGTCTGGGGCAAGCGCCGCGCCTTCACCGAACACGTCGAGAAGATGGCCGAGCTGGTCAGCGAAAAGACCGGCGGCGAGTTCACCATGAACATCAGCTACGGTGGCCTCTCGAAGAACACCGAAAACCTCGACGGTATCGAGATAGGCGCCTTCGAGATGGCGCAAATCTGCGCGGGCTACCACCCCGACAAAAACCCCTCGCTCACCGTGCTCGAGCTGCCCTTCCTCGGCGTCGATAGTCTCGACAAGGAAGTCGAAGTCAGCTTCGCGCTCTACGAGCATCCGGCGGTGAAAGAAGACCTCGCCCGCTGGAACGCCACCCTGCTGATGCCATCGCCAATGCCCCAGTATAATATTGCCGGGGTAGGTGACGCGCCCAAAACGCTAGAGGACTATTCGGGCCTCACCGTGCGGGCGACCGGCGGCATTGGCCGGGCGATGGAAACCGTTGGTGCCGTGCCCACATCGGTCACATCCTCCGAAGCCCGTCAGGCGCTCGACAGTGGCGTTGTGAAGGGCGTTGCCTTCGCCCCGCACGCGCACATGAGCTTCGGCACCATCGAGGGCGCCAACTGGTGGACGACCAACCTCAACCCCGGCACCGTGCAATGCCCGATCGTGGTGAACACCGACGCGCTCAACGCGCTCTCGGACTCCGAGCGCGAGGCGCTGATGGGCTCGGTGGATGAGGCGATTGCCCACTACGTCGAAAACTATAACGGTGCCACCATGTCCAAGTGGGGGCCGCTGCTGGAGGAAAAGGGCATCGAGCAAGTGACCTACTCCGACGAGGCGCTGCAAGCCTTCCGCGATCAGGCCGCCGGCCCGATTGCCGAGGCCTGGGTTGAAGAGAATGCCGCCAAGGGCCTCCCGGCACAGGAGCTTCTGGACCTTGTTCAAGGCGTGATCGGCGGCGACAGCTGATCCCGGAGGGACTGTAAAACCAAAGCGGCGGGCCGGGGCACACCCTGGCCCGCCGCTCTGCAAGAGGGGCAAGGCATGGCAGGCGCATCAAACGTCATTGAAGATGGCAGCACGCTCAGTCGCATCGACAGGGCGCTGTTCCGAGTGGAAACGCTTTTGGCGCTGATCGGCGGCATCGTCGTGTTCTCACTGATGCTCCTCGCGGTCGGATCAGTCGGCGGGCGCAAGCTCTTCAACCAGCCCCTGCCGGGATATGTCGACTGGATCCAGTTCCTGATGCCGTTCATCGCCATCCTCGGCGTGAGCTACTGCCACCGGCTCGGCGGGCACATCCGGATGGATATTCTGGTGGGCCGCCTCAAGGGCCGGGCGCTTTGGCTCTTCGAGCTGCTCTCCACCCTTCTGGTGCTGTTGCTGATGGTGCTGCTCGTCTGGGGCAGCTGGTCACATTTCGACCGTTCCTTCGACCTTGGCCGCCCGCTCTGGTCCTCTGACAGTTCTATCGACATCGGCCTGCCGCTTTGGCCCGCCAAGCTGGTGGTCCCGGTCGCCTTCGGGGTTCTTTGCTTGCGGCTCTCATTGCACGTCTATGCCTACGCCAAGGCGCTCATTGAGGGCGCCGAGCACCCGGTGGCCGTGCCGCTCATCGAAGACGCGGCCACCCAGGCCGCCCATGAGGCCGAAACCGTTTCGGGCTTCGAGGAGGACGCGCGATGACCTCAATCGAAATCGGCCTCTGGGTCACTGCTGGCCTGCTTGTGATGGTGCTGATCGGCACCCGCGTCGCCTTTGCCGCCGCCATCGCGGGCCTCGTGGGCTTGCTTTGGATCTTCTGGTCGAAGAAGGGCTATGACCCCGAGCAGTTTGGCTGGGCACTTGGCGTTGCAGTAAAAACCGCCGGACAGGTGCCACATTCCAAGGTGTCGAGCCACGCGCTCTCACTGATCCCCACCTTCATCCTGATCGGCTACCTCGCCTATTACGCCGGGCTCACCAAGGCGCTCTTCACCGCTGCCAAACGCTGGGTCGGCTGGCTGCCGGGGGGCTTGGGCGTCTCCACCGTCTTCGCCACCGCGGGCTTCGCCGCCGTTTCGGGGGCTTCCGTGGCCACCTCCGCCGTCTTTGCCCGCATCGCCATCCCCGAGATGCTCGCCGTTGGCTATGACAAGCGCTTTGCAGCCGGCGTGGTTGCTGCCGCTGGCACGCTGGCCTCGCTGATCCCGCCCTCCGCGATCCTCGTGATCTACGCCATCATCGTGGAGCAAGACGTAGGCGCGCTGCTGCTGGCAGGCTTCATCCCCGGCGCCTTCTCGGCGCTGATCTACGGCTCCATGGTCGTAGGCATGGCGATAGTATGGAAAAAGCTCGGCCCGCCCGTGACCGGCTTCACATGGGGCCAGCGCTTTGCCTCCCTGCCCGGCGCGCTGCCGATCTTCTTCGTCGTGCTCATCATAATCTTCTTCATCTATAACCCCTTCGGTGGCGATGCTTGGGGCACGCCCACCGAGGGCGGGGCGCTGGGGGCCTTCGTGGTGTTCCTGATCGCGCTCTATCGGGGCATGCGCTGGCCAGAGTTGAAGAACGCGCTGCTGGAAACCGCCAAACTCTCGGTGATGATCTTCACCATCATCTGGGGCGTGCTGATCTACGTGCGCTTCCTCGGCTTTGCCGACCTGCCCGGCGCCTTCTCCGATTGGATCAGCACGCTCGAACAATCGCCCATGATCACCCTGCTGATGATCCTCGCCGCCTACGCGGTGCTCGGCATGTTCATGGATGCTATCGGCATGCTGCTGCTGACGCTTCCCATCGTCTATCCAGCGGTGATCGCGCTTAACGGCGGCGATGCGGTAACGGCGGCGGATTCAGCTTTCGGGATGAACGCCACGGGCTGCGCGATCTGGTTCGGCATTATCGTCGTCAAGATGGCCGAACTATGCCTGATCACCCCGCCCATCGGGCTGAATTGCTTCGTCGTCGCAGGCGTGCGGCCCGAACTCTCCGTGCAGGATGTGTTCCGGGGCGCTGCGCCCTTCTTCGTCGCGGACGCGCTCACCATTGCCGGGCTGGTCGCCTTTCCCGCCATTGTGCTCTACCTGCCGGGACTCCTGCTAGGGTTGTAGCGTGACGCGGGGTCATCCAGAGCCGGTGTGGACAAAATCAGCAGGCAGGCTTGCAATCCTGTAATGCGGCGGCGCGGCATAGTGGCGCTGCATCCGAGTCGCCCCTGTATTCACTCCGGGTCAAGCGCCAGAACCGCCGGTTTTCAGTTATTTTATTGCGCCCGCAATCTGGGCACCTGCTCAACCGGCGGCTGTGGAATGGGGCGATTATCCCCGTGACGCCGAGGTAAACCTGTGGATAACTTCGTGGAAACTCAGGCCACGTCGTCCAGGCCGCGTCCCTTCAAGAGCGCCTCCACCCCCGGAAGGCGTCCGCGGAACGCCGTATAGAGCGCCTCCGGCTCCTCGCTTCCTCCGGCGGAGAGGATGTGCCGCTCAAGGCTCTTGGCCATGTCCGGATCGAACGGGCCACCGGCCTCCTCAAAGGCGGCGAAGGCATCGGCATCCATCACCTCCGACCACATGTAGCTGTAATAGGCCGAGGCATAGCCACCCGAGAAGATATGGGCGAAATGAGGCGTGGCATGGCGCATCCGTATGGCGCGGGGCATGCCGATCTCCTCAAGCACCTGCGCCTGCCTTTGCATCGGATCGGCAGGTGGCGGCCCTGCGTGGAATTCCAGATCTACCAGCGCCGAGCCGATAAACTCGCAGGTCTGGTAACCCATATCGTAGGTGGCCGCGTTCAGCACACGTTCCAGCAGGTCTTCGGGCATCGCTTTGCCGGTTTCAGCGTGGGTGGCAAACTCCTGCAGCACCTCGGGCACCTCCAACCAGTGCTCATAAAGCTGCGAGGGCAGCTCCACAAAATCGCGGGCAACCGAAGTGCCGGAAATGCTGGAATAGGTCACATCCGAAAGCATCTGATGCAGCGCATGGCCGAACTCGTGGAACAGCGTGCGCGCATCGTCATAACTCAGCAACGCTGGCTGGCCGGCAGGCGGCTTGGCGAAGTTGCAGACGTTGATCACATGAGGCCGCAGATCACCCGCCAGCTTTTGCTGGCTGCGCAGGGCCGAGCACCACGCGCCAGAGCGCTTGCCGCCGCGCGCAAAATAGTCGGCAATGAAAACGGCGATATGTTCTCCGCCACGCGTCACCTCCCATGCACGGGCGTCCGGGTGATGGAGCGGCAGGCTAAGGGGGGAAAACTCCAGCCCGAAAAGCCGGTGAGCGCAGGAAAAGGCGGCCTCGATCATCCGATCCAACTGGAAGAAAGGCTTCAGCTCGGCCTCATCAAGCGCGTGCTCCTCGCGGCGGCGGGCCTCGGAGTAATAGTGCCAATCCCAAGGCTCGAGCGGTCCGTCAAAACCATCAGCATGGAGGCGGCGCTCCAGCACCTTCGCGTCGGCCTCAGCCTTGGCGCGGGCAGGAGACCAGACGGCTTGCAGCAGCCCGCGTACGGCAACGGGAGTTTTGGCCATTTCGGTTTCCAGCCGGTAGTCGGCAAAGCTGTCATATCCCAGCAGCGCCGCACGCTCGGCCCTCAGCGCCAGCATCTCGGCCGCCAGTGCCCGGTTGTCGGTCTCGCCACCGTTCGCACCACGCGAGGTCCAGGCCTCATAGGCGGTGCGGCGATAATCCCGGTTGGGGCAGAACTGCAGGAAAGGCACAACGAGCGACCGCGAAAGGGTGACGACCGGCTCGGCGCTTTCCTTTTCTTCGGCGGCGGACTTCATGGCACTGACAAGGAAATCAGGCAGGCCGGTTAGATCTGCCACAGGCATGAACCAGTCGCGCTCATCGGCCAGCAGGTTGAGGCCAAAGGACGTGGATTTTTCCGAAAGCGCCGTGTTGATCTCCTTCAGCCGCGCTCGGCCAGCGTCATCCAGCCCGGCGCCAGAGCGCCGGAAGGCACGGTGATGAAGGTAGAGCACACGCTCCTGCTCATCGGTCAGCTCAAGTGTCTCCCGCTGATCCCAAAGCGTGTTCACCCTCTCGTAGAGCCGCGCATCGAGCATGATGTCTGAGTGGAGGGCGGAGAGGCGCGGCGAAAAGCTGCGCTGGAGCTTCTCCCGCGCTGGAGTGGAGGCGACAGCGGCAAGCAGAAAGAACGGGCCCATCACCTCTTGCAGTGGCATGTCTGCCTCTTCCAGCGCCTCGATCGTGTTGGCAAAAGTGGGCGCCTCGGAGGCACTGGCAATCTCTTCGATCATCGCGCGCGTTTCGGTCTCGGCGGCGTCGAGGGCGGGGGCAAAGTGATCGTCGTTGATGGCTGCGAAATCGGGCAGGTCAAAGGGCAGATCTGAGGGGGTGAGCAGCGGGTTTGTCATATGTCGCGGTCTCCTTTGGGAGGGAAGATAGGGGCGGAGAGGACGAAGGCGAAGAGGGGTGCGCTCATCCGTCCTTCGAGACGTCTTCGCGCGGGCCACAGGTTGCGCAATCCTCGCGCCGCTTGAGCGAGATCTTGCGGGTTTCGCTCCAAAGCGCATCGTAGATCAGCATTTCCCCGCGCAGCGGGCTGCCTGCTCCGGTGATGAGCTTCACCGTCTCCGCCGCCATCATGGCGCCCACCACGCCCGGCAGCGGCCCCATCACCCCCGCCTCTGCGCAGGAGGGCGCAAGACCCTCTGCCGGCGGCTCGGGAAAGATGCAGCGATAGCAGGGTGCCCCGCTGGCCGGGTCAAAGACCGAAAGCTGCCCTTCCCATTGCGAGAGGGCACCGGAAATCAGCGGAATCCGCGCGGCAACCGCAAGTTCATTGGCAAGGTAGCGCGTGGCAAAATTGTCGGTTCCATCAAGGATCATATCGACCGGGGCCACCAGTTCGGGGCCATTCTCATGTGTCAGCCTTGTGGTAAGGGCCGTTACCTTCACATGCGGATTGAGAGCGACCATTGCCTGCGCCGCGCTCTGCGCCTTGCCCCGGCCCTGTCCATCGGTGCGGTGGATTACCTGCCGCTGCAGGTTAGAAACCTCAACCGTGTCATCGTCCACCACCGTCACACGCCCCACACCGGCGGCGGCCAGATAAAGCAGCGCGGGCGAGCCAAGCCCTCCGGCCCCGATCACCAGAACATGGGCCGCCTTCAGCTTCTTCTGCCCCGGCCCGCCGATCTCGCGCAGCACGATGTGACGGGCATAACGATTGAGTTCGTCAGGGGTGAGGCGGCTGGTGTCTGCCTGCTCCTCCTTCGACACGGCCTCGGGCTCGGAAGACTCGGATGGCACCGCGCGGCGCGCATTGAACCGGGCGGCCTGCGCCGCGCGCTCGGCATCGCGCTTTTCCTGCGCCACCTCGATAACCACCGCCTCGCGCCGGAGGAACTTGAGAAGGTAGCCGTAGCCCACCGCGACAACCCCGAAGAGCAGGACGATGAACCACAGTTCCCAGTGCTTGCCGGTGATCTCGCGCAGCCCGTTGCCCTCAGGGAGCAGGCGGTTGATCGCAATCGCCGCGCCCACCACGGCGCCCACGCCGAGCTGGCGCTGCCAGAGCCGCGCGCCCAGCGCCGCGCCGCCCCACCAGACCAGCGCCATGAGGGCAAGGACAAGGAGCATCAGCGGCGGCCCGTAGAGCCAAAGCCGCCCGTGCCCCGCGCTGTGTCGGAGATCACATCGGCTTTCGTGAAGGCGGCCTGCACAACGGGGGCGACAACCAACTGCGCAATCCGGTCGCCATGGGCAACGGTGAAAGGCTCGTCCCCAAGGTTGATCATGAGGATTCCAAGCGGCCCGCGATAATCGCTGTCAATCGTGCCCGGCGTATTGACCAAAGTAACACCGTGCTTGGCCGCGAGGCCCGAGCGCGGGCGAACCTGAACTTCGAACCCCTCAGGGATCTCCACCCGCAGTCCCGAGGGCACGATGGCGCGGGCACCCGGGGCCAAGGTCAGGCCACTAGCGCGCTGCTCTTCGGGAAAGTTCGCGCGCACATCCGCCCCGGCAGCACCGTGCGTTTCATAGCTGGGCAGAGGCACCGCAGGGTCGGCTCCATCATCGCGGAAGCAACGGACTTCAGGCCTCACGTCAGCGCCTCGCAAATTCGGGCGGCAAGCTGCTGGGCAACTTGGTCCTTGCTCATGCGCGGCAGGGCTTTCGCCTCCTTCGCGGTGAGGATGGTCACGGCGTTCTCTGTACCCCCCATAATGCCTGTTTCCGGCGACACATCGTTGGCGATGATCCAGTCACACCCCTTGCGCTTCAGCTTGGCCTCGGCGTGCACGAGAAGATCATCCGTTTCGGCAGCAAAACCGATAACGAGACCGGGGCGTTGCTCGGATTTCGAGACTTCCGCGAGGATGTCAGGGTTTTCGGTAAACTCCAGCGGCGCAATCTTGCCGCTACCGTCTTTCTTGATCTTCGAGGCACTCTCCGAGGTGACGCGCCAATCCGCGACTGCAGCGGCAAGAATGGCGGCATCGGCGGGGAGGGCGGCAAAGACGGCCTCGTGCATCTGCGCGGCGGTTTCCACCTGCACCACCTTGGCTCCCTGCGGCGGTGGCACCGTGGCCGGGCCTGTGACGAAGGTAACAGATGCGCCAAGGCCCATGAGCGAGCGGGCCAGCGCCGTGCCTTGTGCGCCCGAGGAGCGATTGGCGATGTAACGCACCGGATCAATTGGCTCATGGGTAGGGCCGGAGGTGACGACGATATGCTTGCCTTTCAGCGGGCCGTCGGCAAGGGCCTCGGTGATGGCAGCGACGATCTCGGGCACTTCCGACATTCGCCCCGGCCCATACTCCCCGCAGGCCATCTCGCCCTCTGTTGGTCCGGAAAAGCGCACACCATCGGCCCGCAGCGTGGCAACATTGCGTTGATTGGCGGGGTGCAGCCACATGCGCACATTCATCGCAGGCGCGCACAGCACCGGCTTGTCGGTGGCCATCAGGAGCGTAGAGGCAAGGTCATTAGCGTGGCCATTCGCCATCTTCGCCAACAGGTCAGCGGTTGCGGGCGCGACGACCACCAGATCAGCGGCGCGCGACAGCTCAATATGACCCATCTCGCGTTCGTCAGTCAGATCAAAGAGATCCCGATAAACCTTCTCCGCTGCCAGCGCAGACACCGAAAGCGGTGTTACAAACTCTTCTGCCGCCTTGGTCAGCACCGGGGTCACATGCGCGCCCTGCTCGCGCAACCGCCGGATCAGGTCGAGCGACTTGAAGGCAGCAATGCCCCCAGCGATGACGAGTAGGATTTTCTTGCCTGCCAGCATGGGTTTGGCCCTCCGCGTAGCCCTGTTGTAGGGCGCGGCGGGCCGGGCGGCAACTGTTGGCGGTGGGGTTTCAGAACCCGGGCAGAGCGCGAGGAAAGGGCCGCGTGTTACCGCGGCCCCAATATCCTCTGGATAAGGCTTATAGCCTCAGGAGATCAGCGCCAGCACTTCGTCAGACTGCTGCTCCAGCGAGCGGCGCATCTTCTGGAAGGCCGCCGCCTCAAGCTGGCGCACCCTCTCCTTGGACAGCCCGAGTTCCTCCCCAAGGCTCTCAAGCGTGCGCTTCTCCTTGGCCAAACGGCGCTCTCGGATGATGAACTGCTCACGATCGTTCAGCGCGTCCATGGCCTCGGCCAGCCAGTCACGGAGCTGGGCCTTGTCGTGTTCCACCTCAACCTGTTCGGCGGCCTGCGGGCCGTCATCTTCCAGCGCGTCAATCCACTGGCGGCCATCGTCCTCGGAGGACTGGGTGACATTGAGCGAGAAGTCAGAGCCCGAGAGCCTGCCTTCCATCATCTCCACATCAGCCAGCGGCACCCCGACTTCCACGGCGATCTTCTGACGCAGCTGTTGACTGTCGAGGCTTTCGCCCGCCGCAGCCGCCTCCCGCTCCAGCTGCGCCTGCACACGGCGCATGTTGAAGAAGAGCGACTTCTGCGAAGAGGTCGAGCCGGTGCGCACCATCGACCAGTTGCGCATCACGAATTCCTGTACGGAGGCCTTGATCCACCACATCGCATAGGTCGAGAATCGCACGCCGCGTTCGGGGTCGAACTTGTCGGCAGCTTTCATCAGGCCCAGCGATGCCTCCTGAATGAGGTCATTCATCGGGGCACCGTAGCGCTTGTATTTCGCGGCCATGGAGATCGCGAGGCGCATGTAGGCCGAGATCAGGCGGTGCAGCGCCTGCTCGTCGCGGTGGTCGCGCCAAGCGCGGGCCAATTGCTGTTCAGTCTCTGCATCAAGCAGTTCTGCCTGACGCGCGTGGCGGGACATGGAGGTATCAATATCGCCGTCCAAAGGCATGGGGGAGCTCCTTTTCGCGGGCAAGGAGGCCGAGCGCCGACCGTCCTTGTCTTATGCTAAACGAAGATTAGGAGCGATCGGTTCAAAAGAAAGTGTGAAAAATACATATAAGCCGAACCATCACGATTCTTGATGGACTTCTGCGCAATTTTGCGTTGGTCACACCCCGATGTCTGTGCGTAGCGTCACAGTTATGAAAAATACTCTCTACATTGGCGATCCCGCCTACTCTTCGTGGTCCCTCCGGGGCTGGCTTCTGTTCGAAAGATTCGGGCTGGAGCGCAGCACCAAGTGGATCGACTTTGCCGATCAAAACGTGGCTGAACAACTGGCCGATATTGCGCCGGCCAAAACCGTGCCAGCAGTGGTTTTCGATGATGGCGCGGTGCTGGGCGAGAGCCTGGCCATTGCCGAGGAACTGGCGAGCCGTTTTCCCTCAGCCGGGATCTGGCCGGATGACAGCCGGGCACGAGCAACCGCGCGTGCGCTGGCCGCCGAGATGCACTCAGGCTTCGGTGCGCTCCGGGCGGACTGTCCAATGGCGCTGCGCGTCGCTTACGAGGGCTTCGACCCCTCTGATGACGTCTTGGCTGATCTGTCGCGGTTGGAGGTTATCTGGGAGCACGCTCGGCGCACGGTCGGAGGAGAAGGGCCTTGGCTCTGCGGTGAATATTCCGCCGCAGATGCCTTCTTCGCCCCGGTCGCCGCAAGAATAGCCACCTATGGGCTGCCCTTATCGGAAGCCTCCACAACCTATGTCGCCGCTCACCTCGCCGACCCGGCCTTCCGGCGCTGGCGCGGAATGGGCTTTGCCAGAGGCGAGAATCTGCCTTGGTATGCAAAGGATCTGCCAACGCGCGAGTGGCCCGGCCCCACCCCGCTACCGGCACGCCCGGTAGAGTCCGGCCCGTCCGAAAACGAGACCTGTCCCTACTCCGGCAAGCCCGTGACCCACTTCATGGAGGCTGGTGGCAAGGTCTGGGGCTTCTGCAACGCCTTCTGCCGCGACAAGACAGTGCCAGATCCATTGGCATGGCCCAAATTCGCTGCGCTCTACGAGGCGCGTTAACCATTCACTAACCATCCACGGATAGCGTTAACCAAGGTGCTGTAGCCGGGGTGCGTGTGCTATGCTGGATGGAAGCGGAGGAATGCTGGCGGCGGCCTATACCGTGGCCTTTGATGGCATCGAGGCGCGTCCTGTCGAAGTGCAATGCGCCGTCTCTCCCGGCATGCCCGCCTTTTCCATTGTCGGCCTGCCCGACAAAGCCGTGAGCGAGGCGCGAGAGCGGGTGCGGGCGGCGCTGGGAGCCATGGCCATTGCACTGCCGTCGAAAAAGATCACCGTAAACCTCTCTCCTGCCGACCTCCCCAAAGAAGGCTCCCATTTCGATCTGCCGATTGCACTGGCGCTGCTGGCAGCGCTGGAAATTCTCCCGCGCGAGGAAATTGCTCAGGTGGTCGCGCTCGGCGAGCTCTCGCTCGACGGCAAACTGGTGGCCGTGAATGGCGCGTTGCCCGCAGCGATGGCTGCGGCGGAGCAGGAGCGACGGCTGCTTTGCCCGCGCGCCAGCGGGGCAGAGGCGGCCTGGGTCGGTGCGGCGGAGGTGATCGCAGCCGCAAGCCTTGGCGCAGTGGTGCGGCATTACACCGGCGATGCGCCGATTGAGCCTTCGCAGCCGGGCGAGGTGCAAGACCGCGCAGCTGGCAAAGACCTGCGTGATGTGAAGGGCCAAGAGCGAGCAAAACGAGCGCTGGAAGTGGCGGCGGCAGGGCGGCACCATCTGCTGATGGTTGGCCCGCCCGGCTCGGGAAAGTCGATGCTGGCCGCCCGCCTTCCCGGCATCCTGCCTCCGCTCACCCCACGCGAGGCCCTCTCCACCTCAACGGTGCATTCCCTCGCTGGCTTGCTTCAAGAGGGCGGAATCAGCCGCGCGGCCCCCTATCGTGCGCCTCATCACACCGCCTCTATGGCCGCAGTGGTCGGCGGTGGGCGGCAGGCAAAGCCCGGGGAAGTTTCACTGGCGCATAATGGCGTGCTCTTCATGGATGAATTTCCCGAGTTCCCACGCACGGTGCTGGAAACCCTGCGCCAACCGATCGAGACCGGCGAAATCATGGTCAGCCGCGCCAATGCCCACGTGGCCTACCCCTGCCGCTTCATGCTGGTGGCCGCCGCTAACCCCTGCAAATGCGGCCACCTAACAGACCCCGGGCGCGCCTGCTCGCGTGCATCCAATTGCGGCGAGGATTACCTTGGCCGCATCTCCGGCCCCCTGCTCGACCGGTTCGATCTGAGGCTCGAAGTGCCGCCCGTAGCCTATACCGATCTCGACCTGCCGCCCGCCAAGGAAGGCTCGGCAGAGATCGCGGCGCGCGTCGCCGAAGCGCGGGGCATCCAGCGCGCACGCTTCGAGGCGCTTGGCGTTGACGCAACCACCAATGCCGATATCGAGGGCGAGTTGCTCGACGAGGTGGCACGTCCCGACGAGGCCGGGATGGAACTGCTGCAAAAGGTTGCGCAGCGCTTCGGCCTCTCGGCGCGCGGCTATCACCGGGTCATGCGAGTGGCCCGCACCATCGCCGATCTGGATGGCAGTGACGGAGTGGGAAAGCCCCATGTCGCCGAGGCGGTCGGTTACCGCCTGATCAAAAGCGCCTGAGGCGTGCCGGGTTCGTTAAGCCGTTTTGGAGGGCCGGTTCTCAACCTGAACCGCGAAATCGCCCATGCGCCGACGAAGCTGCTGAGTCAGGCTTGCACGCCGCAGCCTGAGCGATTGCACCAAAACGCGCGACGTGATGGTGCGCGGTTTCAGCTCGATATCGAGGTTCATCCGGGTGCGCATTTTCGACAGCTCGATCAGGTCAATTTTCACCACGGTATCGAGCCCACCGATGGTGATATCGAGCGCCACGTGCTCCGGCGCTTCGTAAGAAGAAACCTTCGCCGTCAAATCGCGCATTTGCCCCCGGATCGGAAAGCGCATTTTCCACGCCATGCCGACACCGGGTTCAGCGAGCGTATCGGTGCGCGCAACCTCGTATCCGCGCCGCATCACCTGCTTCTCAAATCCGTCATGGTCCGTCACCGCGGCGAAGACCTCGCCGATGGGCTTTTCGATATCTTCCTTACCGGTGAAGTTCATTCAGCCGCTGCCCTTTTCGTCCGCTCGCCCCGGATGAAGTCTTACGCGTCAATCCAGCCTGTCCGCAAGCCAGTTGGCGAGCAGAAATTGCGCAATGGCCCCGCGCCGGGCAGGCTTCATTGCCGGGTTTCGGCCCGCAAATGTGTCGAGCATATCTTCGCGGCTGACCCAGCAGGCGTCTTCCAACTCCTTCGGGTCCAAGGTGATGTCAGTGGCCGTGGCCTCGCCGTGGCAGCCAATCATCAGCGAGGCGGGAAAGGGCCACGGCTGAGACGACAGGTAGCGCACCGGGCCAACGGGCACGCCGGCTTCCTCGGCCACCTCGCGCCGAACCGCCGCCTCAATCGTCTCTCCCGGCTCCATGAAGCCCGCAAGCAACGAATACATGCCCTCCGGCCAGCCGGGCGAGCGCCCCATCAAAACCGAATTGCCATGGGTAATGAGCATGATGACAACGGGATCGGTGCGCGGAAAGTGATGCGCGGCGCAGGCCGGGCAATGCCTCTCCCACCCGGCGCAGGCAACATCGCTCTTCGCGCCGCATTTGGCGCAATAGCCGTGGCTCGCATGCCACCCGATGATCGCCCGCGCCGTGGCTGCAATCTCCGCATCGAGCGGCACTATCCGAGACATTGCCGCTCGAAGCTCAACAAATCGGGCATCATCAATGCCGGGATAAAACTGTTCGGACCGGTCGAGAAAGCTATCCGGCGCTTCGAGTATCTCGTCTGGCTCCCAAGCCGAGATATCATGCGCGAACCACATCTTGCCGTCGGGCGCCTCGCCGAGAAACACCCGCATTCCCGCTTCGGCCAGCACCGCAGCGCCTGCGGGCTGTGGCGCCAGCGTCGGGGCATCCTCCGGCCCTTGCATAAGCACCTTGCCCCTCCAGATCGGCAAGTGGCACGCCAAGGGGCCGCGCGCCAGATTTTCCAGCGCCGTCGCATCCCCACGCAGTTCGGCCCGCCGGTTCAGCCCGCCCCCGCCAAACGTCACCTCTTCCGCGTGCCGCATCCGCTCTTCTCCCTAGCCCTCGGGCCGTTCTGACATGGCAGCGGTTGTGGCGCAATTTTCCGATGCACAATGCAATTCTAAGCTGCGCAATAACTCGACCTTCCCGCCCCAAGTGCGCGCCCCGTGCCTCCGCACCCGGCAGCACGGCCACCTCCGCTCATGACACGCCCCGAAGACAAGCTCGAAGCGCCCCACCCGGCGGCCCGGCTGCACCTGCGCCTCGCAGCCACG
The DNA here is from genome assembly GCF_006351965.1 of Oceanicola sp. D3. Lineage (NCBI taxonomy): Bacteria > Pseudomonadati > Pseudomonadota > Alphaproteobacteria > Rhodobacterales > Roseobacteraceae > Oceanicola > Oceanicola sp. D3. The sequence continues at coordinate 556,133 of NZ_CP040932.1, read as the reverse complement.
TCAGACTTGCATATGAACCTGCTGGGCTACGACTATCTGAGCGACGCACCTTCCCCCGGCGTGGGCCTGGCCCGGGTCGCCACCCGAATTGCCGAGGCGCGCGCCGAGGTGCCCGGCATGGTGCTGCTCGACAATGGCGATTTTCTGCAGGGCACCCCAATGGGCGATTTCGCGGTGCATGAACGGAAGACGGAGGCACAGCCACACCCGATGATCGCGGCGATGAACCTGCTGAGGTACGATGCCGTCGGCCTCGGAAACCATGAGTTTGACTATGGGCTGGAGGCGCTGGAACATGCTTTGAAAGGCGCAGATTTTCCGGTGCTCTCCGCCAATGCGCTGCGGCAGCGTGGGGCCGATCCGTCGCAGGATGCACCGCTCGTCCGCCCATGGGTGCTGATCGACCGCAAACTGCCGGACGAGAGCGGAAAGCTTCATTCCATCCGCATCGGTGTCATCAGCGTGCTGCCCCCTCAGGTGCTGAAGTGGGACAAAGAGCGCTTGGAGGGCCGGATGGAAGTGCGATGCATGATCGAAGCCACCCGCGCCCATGTGCCCGCCATCCGTGCGGCAGGGGCCGATGTGGTGGTGGCACTCGCCCATTGCGGCCCGTCTCACCGGCCCGAAACGGCTGGCATGGAAAATGCCTTGGTACCCATCGCCCGTATCGAGGGAGTCGACGCGCTGGTTGCCGGTCATGTGCACAGGCTCATCCCCGGGCCATTCTACGCCGGGCTGCCGGGGTTAGAGGCAGAAGCCGGATTGGCAGGCGGCAAGCCCGTTGTCATGCCCGGCATTGCCGGCAGCCACCTGGGCTTGATTGACCTCGCGCTGGAGAGTGCCGGGGCGGGCTGGCAGGTGGCCGAGGTACAGTCATCGCTCCGCCCCATCGCCCGTCGCAGCGCGAAAGGGCCCGTTGCACTGGTGGCGGAAGCCCCTGAAGTTCAGCGCGCCATGGCAAAGGATCATGCGGCGACGCTTGCCTTTATCCGCCGCCCCATAGGCCACACGGAAATTGCGCTTCAAAGCTACACAAGCCTCGCTGGCCCCTGCCCGGTCATCCACACGATCAACGCCGCCCAGCGCTGGTACGTGCGCCGCGCCCTGCCCGATATCAACCTTCCCGTGCTCTCCGCTGCCGCGCCGTTCAAGGCTGGCGGGCCAGCGGGGCCGGAGAACTTCACCGATATTCCTCCCGGCCCGCTGACGGTCAAAAACCTCGCCGCCCTCTACCCCTTCCCCAACACCATCCGCGCCATCCGCGTCACAGGAGCCGACCTGCGCGACTGGCTGGAACGCGCAGCCGGTGCCTTCAACCAGCAAATGCCCGGCGGCGATGAACAGGCGCTGCTCAACCCCGAATTTCCAAGCTACGACTTTGACGTGATCGCAGGGCTGACCTGGCAAATTGATCTCTCCCGTCTCGCCCGTTTCAGCCATGACGGGCAGGAGGCCGCCACTGGTGCAGGGCGTGTCAGGCAGCTGAGCTACAAGGGCGAGCCAGTGCGCGCGGAGCAAGAATTTGTTGTGGCCACAAACAGCCATCGGATTGGCGGCGGCGGTCTCTATGCGCCGCTGGCCAATGCCGAGGTGGTGCTGGCAGAGCAAATCAGCAGCCGAGACGTGCTGATGCGCTACATCGCCGACTGTGGCAGCCTGCGGGAGCCGGCCAAACCCTGCTGGCGGTTCGGCCCGCTCGGCGGGGGCAGCGCCCTGCTGGAAACCGGTAGGGGCGTGGAGGCGCACCTTGGGTGTATCGCTCAAAGCGGTGCCAGCAAGGTGCGATTGGGCGAGGTCAACGACACCGGATTCCAAAGCGTGCATATCACGATTTGAGGCGCTGGCATTGGCTCGCGCGGCGGGATAGGTAGAGCCCGCAACAGCAAGGGAGGCGCATTGATGCGCAAGATCGTCTGGCTCATCGCCATCCTCGCCATCGCGGCGCTGGCCGCAGCCTTCACCAAGCCGGGTCAGGCCGATGTTGAGGCCGAGTTGAAGGCCCAATTCCTTCAGCGGCTTGCCAACACCAACCCCAGCGCCCAGCAAAACGGCGGCGATTTCGCCCTGACGCTGATGTGCAAGGCCGACCATGACGCCTGCTACGAGCTTATCCGCAGCGGCCTTGATGTCACCTACGATGACCGCACGCTCTATGCTGCCGTCGACGTGGAGGGCTTTGGCGAAGCCATCCGATGCTATGGTGCCTTCACCCGGTTCTTCTGCAACGGCGACATCCCGGTCAAAGACGGCTGACCTTGCGAATCTCGCGGCACCACCCTACATAGCGCCTTGAGAGGTTGGCGCGGGCGAGCGCCTCGCCAACCCGGTCAGATCCGGAAGGAAGCAGCCGTAACGAGCCCCGCTTGGGTCGTTGTCCAGCCTCTCACCTAAGTATGTGTGCGCAGCGCACATGCGAAGCGCGGCAGGCGTGTTTCAAAGAAACACGCCGAGAGCAGCCCCCAAAAAATAGCCGAGCGAAGCGAGGCTACGACCAGCCTCGCCTAGAGGTTCTCCTCCACCCGCTCAGGATGCGCCTCGGCATATTCCGCCAGTATCCCCGCAATCTCCTCACTGCCGGTAAACACCAGATACCCCCGATACAGCGGCAAGCCCGCATCCAGCGCCAGCCGCACGCATCCAAGGTGGTCCCGCGTTTCACGGTCCGGCGCATTGGCCGCGCCGTGCAGTATGGTGCCGAGCAAGTCGCCGCCGTAACTGTTTTTGTGCCCAAGGTCCGGGCCTAGCGAGAGCAAGAAAGCCATGATCTCCGAAAGCCCCTCCCAACCCGCAATCTGAACCGGCGGCACGCCCATGCCATCGGGCCTGTCCCACTCCATTCCGGCGGCCACCAGCGCTTTCACCCGCGGCAGCGCGCCGGGCAGGTGAATGATGCCGCGCAGCATCGTGCGGGTCTCCGGGCTCAGTTTCTCGGGCTCAAGCCGCCCCTTGGGCACACGACCTTCCGCCGCCTCGGCAATGATCGCGTCCTGCGCGTCAAGCGTGGTCTCGCCACCGGCTTTGGCGATGACGCTGGCCACCTCGGCATTTCCGAAGATCCGCGCCGTGGCATAGGGGCTGCGCCCGTCCCAGGGCGCGGTCAGCGAGGCACCCGCCTCGATCAGCAGCCGCGCCACGGCGCCCGAGCGCATCCGCCGTGCGGCCTGATGCAGCGCCGAGGCTTTCATCGGCGGCTGGCCCGAGGCGTGGTCTGCCACTCCTTCGTTCGGGTCCGCGCCAGCGTCGAGCAACATGCGCACCGGCTCGATATCCTCGAAATCCAGCGCCCGCAGCAACGCATTGGTGCCCTCGTTCCGCGCGCCGGCCTCCAGCAGCATCCGCAGCCCCTCGTGATGCCCCAACTCGGTGGAGTGATAGAGCGACTCGCCGTCGTTCGGGTCCGCCCCGCAGTCCAGCAGCCAGCGGCCCAGCGCCATGTTGTCGCCGTGGCCGATGGCCCCATAGAGCGGCGAGAGCATATGGCCCGATCCGCCCGCCTCCGGCTTGCCCGCGTTCACATCCGCGCCATGGGCCAACAGCAGATCGGCCAGCGCAAGCATCTCGCCCGCATCGCCATCGCCGTGGCACCACCTGGAAAAAGCGAGGCGGCAGAGCGGCGTCGCCCCCTCGATCTCCCGGGTCGCCACGGCCGGATCGGCGTCAACCGCCGCGCGCCAGGCCGCCACATCATAAAGTGCCGCCGCCACGCCCAGATCGGCGCGCGCCAGCTCGGGTGACACCGCCAGAACCTCGCGCGTGGCCCAGTGAAAGCCGTTCTCCAGCGCTTCCCGCAGCCGCCTCAACCTTTGCTCAGGCGTGGCCGCGCGCAGCTCGAGCCGCAGCTTCAGCCGGGGCCAGCTCTCCGCCCCCTCCTCGCCCGCAATCACATGCAGCGCGTCCACATGGCGCAGCGGTTCAAGCCGCTCGGGCGGCAGCACTGCACCCGCGCGGGCAAGCGCCTCGGCCTCGCCCGCGGCATGGGCCTTCTTGAGCCGCTTGGCGGCCCGGCGAAAACGGTCGATCTCGGAAGTCATGGTCAGGTTTCCCTTGGTCAGGGCCCGATGGTCCGCCAGCGCTGGGCCACAAGAAAAACCGGTATCGGTTCCGTTCTTCTCAGGGGGCCTTTCAGCTTTCCGCGGACCGGGGATGCCGCCCTGCGCGGCCCGCTCAGGCTAGCGGGCGTCAGGGGACATAGGCAAGCCCTCTCGCCCGCGCTAGGCTCACCCCATGCAAGACGGATGCCCCGAAGACCCCGACACCAGGACAGAATGGGCCGAGAGCCGCACCGACTGGGCGGAGGATCGCACGTTGCAGGCCAACGAGCGCACCTTTGCGGGCTGGATGCGTACCGGCCTCGGCTCGGTGGCGGTGGCCATCGGCCTCAAGGCCGTCTTCGGCGATTTCGATCCCACATGGGCCGCAAAGGCCGTCGCCAGCCTCTTCATCCTCTCTGCGCTGGTGATCTTCTTCTTCGCCCAGCGTAACGCCCGGCGCACGCAAGACAGGCTGTCAGACCACGCCGCCGAGCCGCTCAAGCACACCCATTTCACCACCATCGCCAGCCTCTTCGCCGTGGCGACGCTCGCGGTGGGTTTCGTGCTCTGGTCGCTTTGAGCCATGGACCTCTGCCAGCCCAACCCCTAGATTGAGGCGGGTCCACTGCACCGAGGCGACATGAGCGAAACCGCGAAATCCGGCTACCAGGTTCTGGCGCGCAAATACCGCCCGCTCACCTTTGCCGACCTTGTCGGGCAAGAGGCGATGGTGCGCACCCTCAAGAACGCCTTCGAGGCCGACCGCATCGCCCAGGCCTTCATCATGACCGGGATTCGCGGCACCGGCAAAACCACTACCGCGCGGATCATCGCAAAGGGGCTGAACTGCGAGACCGGGCCAACCACCGACCCCTGCGGCAAATGCGATGCCTGCGTGGCCATCGCCGAGGGCCGCCACGTCGACGTGATCGAGATGGACGCGGCCTCCAACACCGGCATCGACGACATCCGCGCCGAGGTGCTGGATACGGTGCACTACGCGCCCGCCAATGCGCGCTACAAGGTCTACATCATCGACGAGGTTCACATGCTGTCCAAGAGCGCGTTCAACGCGCTTCTGAAGACGCTGGAAGAGCCGCCCGCCCACGCCAAGTTCATCTTCGCCACCACCGAGATCCGCAAGGTGCCGGTGACGGTCTTGAGCCGCTGCCAGCGGTTCGACCTGCGCCGGATCGAGCCGGAAGACATGATCGCGCTGATGCGCCGGATCACCGAGGCCGAGGGCGGCAAGATCACCGACGACGCGCTGGCGCTACTGGCGCGGGCCTCGGAAGGCTCGGCGCGGGATGCAACTTCGCTGCTGGATCAAGCCCTTGGCCAAGGCGGCGAGGAGGCGAGTGCCGAGACGGTGCGCGCCATGCTCGGGCTGGCCGACAGGGGGCGGGTGCTTGACCTCTTCGAGATGGTGCTGCGCGGCGATGCGCCCGGCGCCCTTGGCGAACTGGCGCAGCAATATGCCGAAGGGGCCGACCCGATGGCCGTGCTGCGCGACCTTGCGGAAGTGACCCATTGGGTCTCTGTGACCCAGATCACGCCGGATGCGGGCGATGACCCCACGATCTCGCCCGACGAGCGGGATAGAGGCCGCGCGCTGGCCGAGAGCATTTCGATGCGGGTGCTGTCGCGGATGTGGCAGATGCTCCTGAAATCACTGGAAGAAGTGAGCCAAGCCCCCAACGCGATGATGGCCGCCGAAATGGCGATTATCCGGCTCACCCATGTGTCGGAGCTGCCCACGCCCGATGAGCTGATCCGCAAGTTGAAGGACATGCCACCTCCACCGCCGCCCGGCCCGGGTGGGGGTGGCGGCGGCAATGGCGTGGCCGCGCCCTCTGCGCAGGCCCCCGCCGTGAGCCACTCCGCCGCGCCGCCTGTGTCTGCCCCTGCTGGCACGCCGCATGGCACTGCAACGGCGCTCGCCGTGGAACCCGAGGTGGCATTGGCCCGCTATGGGAGGTTCGAGGATGTGGTCGAGCTGATCCGCCACCACCGTGACGTGAAGCTGCTGGTGGAGGTCGAAACCACGTTGCGGCTGGCGCGTTACCAACCCGGGCGGATAGAGTTTGAGCCCACCGAAGATGCCGCGCCGGACCTTGCCGCGCGGCTGGGCGGGCGGCTGCAAACGTGGACAGGCGTGCGCTGGGGCGTTTCGGTTGTGGGCTCCGGTGGCGGAGAGACGATTGCGGAAGTGCGCGATGCCGAGCGCGTGGCGCTGGAGGAAGAGGTGAAGAAACACCCTCTGGTGCAGGCCGTTCTGGCAGAGTTCCCGGCGGCCCGGATCAAGGAGATCCGCACCCCGCAGGAGATTGAGGCGGAAGCCGCCGCAGAGGCGCTTCCGGAAGTGGATGACGAGTGGGATCCGTTCGAAGAGGACTGACCCGCTGATATGAAGATAAATCGCTGAAAGGTTAACAGATGCTTAAAGGACTGGGCCAACTGGGCGACATGGCCAAGATGATGAAGGCCGCGCAGGAGATGCAGGGCAAAATGGCGGCTTTGCAGGACGAGCTGGCCGAAATGACCGTAGAGGGCGAGAGCGGCGCAGGGCTGGTCAAGGCCCGCTGCACCGCCAAGGGCGTGCTCAACGGGCTGGATATCGACCCGTCGATCTTCAACCCCGACGAAAAGGAAGTGGTCGAAGACCTGATTCTGGCCGCGATCAAGGACGCGCAGGCCAAGGCCCAGGTGAAAGCCCGCCAAGAGATGGAAAAGATCACCCGCGAGATGGGCCTGCCCGAGGGCATGGACCTGCCGCTCTGAACCCTCGCACAGACGGGTTAACAGGCAGATAACCGCATGGCCGGAGACCAGGAAGAGATCGAGGGGCTGATTGCCCTCATGGCCCGGCTGCCCGGCCTTGGGCCGCGCTCGGCCCGGCGGGCGGTGCTTCAGCTGATCAAGAAGCGCGGCCAGCTGCTTGTCCCGCTGGCCGATTCGATGCGCGTGGTGGCTGAAACAGCCCGCGAGTGCCTGCGCTGCGGCAATGTGGGCACCGCCGACATCTGCACAATCTGCCAGAGCGAGAAGCGTGGCACCGGCGAGCTTTGCGTGGTCGAGGACGTGGCCGACCTCTGGGCGATGGAGCGGGCTGGTGTGTTCAAGGGGCGCTACCATGTGCTGGGCGGCGTGCTTTCGGCGCTTGATGCCGTAGGGCCTGAAGAGCTGCGCATCCCCCGTCTTGCAGAGCGGGTGCGCGAAGAAAACATCACCGAGGTGATCCTTGCGCTGAATGCCACCGTCGATGGCCAGACCACGGCCCACTACATCGCGGATCAGCTTGAAGACATGGGCGTAACAATCACCTCACTGGCCCAAGGCGTGCCCGTGGGCGGTGAGCTGGATTACCTTGACGACGGCACCATTGGCGCAGCGCTCAGGGCGCGAAAATCGCTTTAGCCCGCAAGGCCTTCGCACTGCTCCGGGCCCCACTCCAATGCCGACCACCCGGCCTTTTTGAGCGTGCCGTTGTCGAAGACTTGCACGTATTCCCAAACCTGCCCCTCTGCCTGCTCCACCTCATGCGAAAACAGCAGAACATCCCCGGGTGACAGCTGAAAAAGTGTTTCTGCCGAGAGACTTGTGCCACTGCGCAGCCCCACCGGCCCGCCCTTCCAGCCGATACACCCCGACTCGCCCATTCCACGGATCGGCAGCACCGAAAGGCGGCGGCGGATGTCGAGATCAGGAATGTCGAGGCTGGTGCGGCTGGCGTCGACAACACAGCCCTCCTCGGCTGTCTTGACCCGCGCCAACCGGGCCTTTTGGGCCTCTGTCAGGTCGGGGGATTTGGTGGTGCATCCCTCGTTGCCGAACACGGCCTGCCCGAGCGGTGAGCCAAAGCAATAGCCGGCCTCGTGGAAAATCGCGTTGCGGGTAAACCAATGCTCATCGCATGTGCCGTCACCGGCGAATGCGGGGCTGGCGAGGAGGGCAAAAAAGGCAGCGAGGCGCATGGCAAAGAAAATCCCGGCGAGTGAGGTCACTGCCGGGATCGTCGATCTTTGTGGCCTTCAAATCAAGGCCAGAGCGTGCTTAGGGCTGCTCGTCGTCGGAGCCGCTCTCATCATCGGGGAGGTTGAAGAAGCTGTCGGCGTCGAGCACCTCTTCCTCTTTCTTCTCCTCTTCCTCTTCGTTGCCGGAGAGGGTGAAGGTTTCCAGCCCGGAGATGGCGGAGGGGATCTTGGGCTCGGGCTCGGCGGTGAGGCTCTGCTCGGTGGAGAGCAGCTTGCGGCGCTCATCATCCGACATCGCCTCGCCTTCGCGGGCCTTCTTGGCGGCGGCTTTCTGAACAGCCGCATCGAGCTCGGTCTGCTTGCAGAGGCCCAGCGCAATCGGGTCAATCGGTTGAATATTCGAGATATTCCAGTGCGTGCGCTCACGGATCGCCTGAATGGTCGGCTTGGTGGTGCCCACCAGTTTGCCAATCTGGCCGTCGGTCAGCTCGGGGTGGAACTTGACCAGCCAGAGGATCGACGCGGGGCGGTCCTGACGCTTGGACAGGGGCGTGTAACGGGGGCCACGGCGCTTTTCTTCGCCGACGGCGGCCTGGTTGAACTTGAGCTTCAACTTGCGACCGGCGTCCTTTTCGGCGGCGTCGATCTCATCTTGGGTGAGCTGGTTGTTCGCGATCGGGTCAAAGCCCTTCACACCGGCGGCCACGTCACCATCGGCGATGCCCTGAACCTCAAGCTCGTGGAGCCCGCAGAATTCGGCTATCTGCTTGAAACTCAACGTCGTATTATCAACCAGCCAGACAGCGGTGGCTTTTGCCATGAGCGGTTTGTTCATTGCTAGAAACTCCTTGAGCACGACTTTCCCGACGCCGGAAAGGCGACCCCGGGTTTTGGCGGGGTGAGTTCACATTGTCGGGGAACTTGGGGGGCTATATAGGGAAAACTGGCGAGGAAAGGAAGGGCAAATGCGGGCTTGGATTGCGGCGATACTGATTGGCCTGACGGGGCCTGCATGGGCCGAGGGGGAGCCTGCGGGGGCGTTTGATTACTACGTGATGAGCCTGTCGTGGTCGCCCAACTGGTGTGCGCTGGAAGGGGATGCCAAGGGCTCGCCACAGTGCGACAGAGGCCGGGGTTTCGGCTGGGTGCTGCACGGGCTCTGGCCGCAGAACGAGCGCGGGTGGCCAAGCTATTGCCGCACCGGCGCGCGCGACCCGAGCCGTGCGCAAACCGCTGAAATGGCTGACATAATGGGCACCTCCGGCCTTGCGTGGTATCAGTGGAAAAAGCATGGCCGCTGCGCCGGGCTCTCGGCCACCGACTACTTTGCCACGGCCCGGGCAGCCTATGGCAGCGTGACCCGGCCCGAGGTGCTGCGGCAGCTGAAAGACCCGATCACCCTGCCCGCTTCGGTCATCGAAGAGGCTTGGCTGCGCGACAACCCGGACCTGCACGCCGATATGCTCACCGTGACCTGCAAGGCGGGGCGTATTCAGGAGGTGCGGATCTGCCTGACAAAGGATCTGGAGCCGCGCGAATGCGGGGTGGATGTGTCACGCGATTGCCGGATGCGGGACGCGGGATTCGAGCCAATTCGCTGAGTGGTTAACGGGCCATGCCCCCCCAAAAAGAGGGGGGCAACAACCCATGCACATCCTATGCACAATCCATGCATACGATTTTGCACGTCGGATCGCCGCGGCAATCGTTAACACCGCGTGCGGCGGTCACGTTCAAAACGGCGTTTCGACCACGCCGCCATCGGCCCTGAGCGCGGCGCCAGTCGTGGCGGAGGCGTCGGGCGAGCAGGCGTAGGCGATCATGCTGGCCACTTCCTCGCAGGTGGTCGGGCGACCAAGGATCGAGCTGGGGCGGGCCTCATGCACGAAAGCTGTTGCCGCCTCATCAAAGCTCTCCCCGGTTTCGGAGCTGCGCTGTTCGATCATCTCGACGAAGCCCTCCGAGGTGGTCGGGCCGGGCAGCACGGCGTTTACAGTCACGCCGGTTTCGCGCAGGCGCTTGGCAAGGCCGCGCGACAGGGCAAGGAGGGCGGTTTTGGTGAGGCCGTAGTGGATCATGTCATCGGGGATGTTCACCGCGGATTCCGAGGAGAGAAACACGATCCGCCCCCAGCCCTTCTCCTGCATCTGCGGCGCGAGGGCGCGGGAGAGGCGGACGGCAGACATGATGTTGGTGTCGAAATAGCTCTGCCACGTGGCGTCACCGGTTTCGAAGAAGTCTCCGGGCCCGTAGATGCCAAGGTTGTTCACGAGGATATCGACGCTGTCGAGGGCAGAGAGCGTCTTGTCGCAGCCTTCGGCGGTGGAAAGATCGGCGGCGATGCCGGTAACGCGGGCCTCGGGCTGGGATTTGGCGAGGCGGGCCACGGCCTCGTCCACCCGCTCGGGCGTGCGCCCGTTCAGCACCACGCTGGCACCGGATTTCGCGAGGCCCTCGGCCACGGCAAAGCCGATGCCGCCGGTGGAGCCGGAAATGAAGGCGGTCTTGCCGCCGAGATCATAGGTCATGACTGTCTCCTTTCACGGTTTCAGATGCGGCGCTTCGGTGAGAAGGCCACGGATAGCCGGGATGCGTGCCACGCAAACCTGCGCGGCGATGCGGGAAGGTCAGATGGGGAAGGAATCGCCCATGGGCGGGTCGGCCTGGGCTTCGGCGGACGCGTCCGGCTCGCTGATCCAGGCTTTTGCCGCCCCGCGCTTGGCCAGAGGAAAGGTTCGCACCGGCGCTTTGATGAGCGGGGCGAAGAGGTGCACCGATTTGGCGACCCAACCGGCATCGGTGACAACGGCGATGCGGGAGAAGTCATGCAGATGGCTCATGCCGAGCCGGGCATCGCTCATCGCGGCCCCTGCGGTGAACCCTTCGAAGGTCTCGTCGAGAATGTAGAGCAGGCGGATATGCGCGTGGCGGCGCAGCCGATGCTCGACCTCGGGGCGCAGCACCGTCTCGTAGGCCTCGGCGTCTATCGTGCCAGAGCCCTTCACGGCGAGCACCTCGGGCGGGAAGTCGGGGAGAATAGAGAAACCATTGGTCATGTCGCTCTCCTTTCATGAGATCAACGCGCGGCACGCTGCCCGGTTTCTGCTGCCGCAAGAAAACCCGCGCGATCCCCCTTGCATTGCCCGGGAGGGCCGGTTAGATGACGGCTCCACGCGCTGGTAGCTCAGTTGGATAGAGTACTTGACTACGAATCAAGGGGTCGGGGGTTCGAATCCTCCCCAGCGCGCCACTTCCCTCCATTTTAATCGTTCCTTGGTCGCCCTGTAGCCCGTACGGGCGATTTGTGGCCCTTGGAATCCCAATTTTCTCTGTGTTTGATCCTTCGGTTTGGCCGTGCGTTCCCTTGTCAGGCTTAGCAGAACGCATTGTGAGGCGGGTTTGTCATGGGCCTGCCGCTACGATGTTTCCCGCAGGGACAGGGATACTCCGATCGTCGGATTCGCGCGCTCGGCTGAGTCTGGCTCTGGGCATCCACAACTAACATGTCAGTTGTGGATGTAGTGATGACCTGCTATTTCTCCCCTAAGGACGGGGAGAATCTCAACTGGAACACTTTGGCATCTCGGTTGCCCTGCTGACGCCTTTCACTGCAGAGGGTGCTATCGACACCACGCAGCTTGGTCAGCACGCACGGCACCTTTTGGATCGCGGGGCGCGGGGCGTCACGCTGTTTGGCACTACGGGAGAAGGCGCTTCGGTGGGCCTTTCGGAACGGGCTGCCGGGATCGACGCCCTGTTGCAGCACGGCTGCCCGGCTGAAGCGATCACGCTTGGCATTTGCGCGACGTCCATCGCCGATGCGTTGGAGCAGATCACGCAGGGCACGCGCCGAGGGGTACAGACGTTTCTGCTGCTGCCGCCCTTCTACTTCAAGGGATGCAGTGACGACGGGTTGTTTGCCTGGCATGCCGAGCTGTTCGCGCAGGCCGACCCGGGGGCCCGGTTCATCCTCTATCACATCCCGCAGGTTTCTGGCGTTGGCCTCTCGGTCGACCTTGTGCGGCGGCTGGCCGATCATGCGCCCGAGCGGGTGCAGGCGATCAAGGACAGCTCGGGTGACTGGGAGAATGCCAAGGCGCTGATCGCGCTGGGCACGGTGACGGTTCTTGTCGGGGATGAACGGCTGCTGCACCGCGCCGTGGCGCTTGGGGCCGGTGGCTCGATTTGCGGGATGGCCAACCTCTATCCCGAGCGGATGGCGCGCATTGTAGAGACCGCCACCGAAGATCCGGAGCTGAGCGCCGAAGTCTCGCGCATTGTGGCGAAGCCGGTCATCCCTGCGCTGAAGGCGGTTATTGCCGCACGCAGTGGAAACGCCGCATGGGAGCGGATGCGCGCCCCCTTTGCCCCGCTCAGCGCGGCCGAACGTGCGGAGCTTCCCATGCAAGAGAAAGCCGAGGCCTGACATGGGCGAACCGGCGGCCCGGCAGCGCGATCACGCCTATTCGAGCTTTACCGACAAGCTCCTGTCCCGGGATATCCAGCCGGGTCAGTTCGTGTCGCAGCGCGAGTTGGTCGAGTTGACGGGCATGCCGCTTGGCGCCATTCGCGAGATGATCCCACGGCTTGAGGCCGATGGCCTGATCCGCACCTCGCCGAAGCGCGGATTGCAGATCCTGTCGATCGACCTCGACCTGATCCGCAACGCATTTCAGTTGCGCCGGATCATCGAGGGGGAGGCTTTTGCGAGCTTCTGCCGGACCGCGCAGGATGACGACCTGGCACGCATCGCACGCGCGCATGCGGAGATGCGGGAGGAAGCGGCACGCGGCGTGACGCCAGATGTGCTTGAGCGCGCGCAGCGGATGGATTGGGCTTTTCACGACCACGTGGTCGACCATATGCAGAACCGCATCGTTTCGGATATCTACCGGGTGAACTCGATCAAGATCCGCCTGATCCGGAACGAGAATACACGAATGCTGCCCGAGCTCGTGGTTTCGGTGATGGACGAACACATGCCCATCGTCGAAGCTCTGATTGCCCGGGACGAGGCGGCGACGGTTGCGGCCATTCAGGCGCATATCAACAGCGCAAGGAGCCGCGCGCTGGAATTTGAATAACACCTAGGGCCAAGGCCCGACCAACAAGTGGAGGAGGAAACATGACACTCATTGGCAAGAAAGGCGCACTGGCGCTGATGACGGCCGCGATGCTGGCCGGACCAGCCGCGGCGCAAGACAAGGTGACGGTGCGGATGTCGACCCCGGCATCGGAAACCGACCAACGCTCGGTTGCGCTGGCAGAGGTCTTCGGGCCGGCTGTCTCGGATTTTGTGACCTATGAGCCGCATTACAACGCGTCGCTCATCGCACAGGGCTCCGAGTTGGAGGCTATCGCATCGGGTGACTTGGAAATGTCGATCGCGTCGGCGCAGGAGCTGGCCCAGTTCTTCCCCGAATTTTCGATCTTTGCCACCGGCTATGTGCATCAGGATGCGGCGCATCAGGTTGCCGTGTTCAACGATGCGCTGATGGACCCGTTCAAGCAGAAGGTTGAGGACGAGCTTGGCGTGAAGCTGCTGAGCGTGATGTACCTAGGTCGTCGGCACGTCAACCTGCGGCAATGCCGCGACGAGGTGGACGTGAAGACGCCGGAAGACCTGAACGGGATCAACCTGCGGATGCCGGGCACCGATGCGTGGCAGTTTCTCGGCAAGGCGCTTGGCGCGAACCCGACGCCGATGTCTTTCACCGAGGTCTACACCGCGCTTCAGACTGGCTCGGTCGATGGGCAGGACAATCCGCTGCCAACGGTCGTGGACGCCAAGTTTTACGAGGTGACCTGCCAGATCGCGCTGACGTCGCACCTTGTGGACCTGAACTATGTCGCCTTCTCCAAGGAAGTCTGGGACGGCCTGACCGCCGAACAGCAGGGTGCCGTGCAGCAAGCGGCGGATGAAGCCGCTGAATCTGGACGCCAGAACCAGCTTGCGAAGGAAGAAGAGCTTGTTTCCTTCCTGCGCGAGAACGGGCTTGAGATTTACGAACCCGACCTTGCGGCCTTCCGCTCGCATGTTCAGGCGCAGTACCAAGGCACCGAGTTTGCGGCCGCTTGGCCCGAAGGCGTGCTGGACCAGATCAACGCCCTCGGCAACTGACCGACTGCCGGGCGGCTCAAGGGCCGCCCGGCCATCAGGGATTTTTGAACAATGATGCAGACCGTTCACGTCATCAGGCGCGGCGCCGAGGTTTTTGTCGGCGTGCTCATGGCCTGCATGTTTCTGACATTCATCCTGCAAATCACCATCCGCTACACCGCGCGGCTCTCATGGATTGCGGAGGCCGTGCCCCTGCTTGATCCGAGCCACTACGGCTGGACACTGGAGTTTTGCCTTCTGCTGTGGATCTGGATCATCTTCGCTGGCGGTGCCTTTGTGGTGCGCGACGAAGACCACGTGACCTTTGACATGATCTCCGGCCACGTCCGGCCCGGCATCCGCCGCTGGTTTATCATCATCGGCGGGTTGGCCATTGCGATTGGCCTTGCGGCCTCGATCCTGCCGACGTGGGACAAATTTTACATCTTGCGCCTGAAAAAGACGGCCACGCTCTCGGGCCTCTTCGGCGACTGGATCCGGATGCGTGATGTCTACTCCGTTTACATGCTGTTTCTCGTAGTGGTCTCGCTTCGATCTGCCTGGGAAGTCTGGCAAGCGATCCGAGGCCGCGCACCCGCGCCCGCCGAGGGCACCACGGGGCCGATCGAATGAGCGGCGCGTTCCTTCTGTGCCTTGGCACGATCTTCGTGATCGCCGGGATCGGGCGGCCGATTGCGCTGGCCATTCTGCTTGGCTCCATCGTCTACATGGTGGCAATCGGGCAAGATATCGGGCTGGCCGGCAAAGTGCTGATGGATGGGCTCTACAACAGCTTTATCCTGCTGGCTGTGCCGCTCTTCATCGTTGCCGCCAACATCATGAACGCGGGCACCATCAGCGACCGTCTGCTGGGCTTCTGCGTTGCGATGGTGGGGCGATTCCGGGGCGGTTTGGGGCACGTCAACGTGGTGGCCTCGCTGATCTTCTCCGGCATGTCGGGCTCTGCCGTGGCGGATGCGGCGGGGATCGGGAAGATCATCATCTCGATGATGACGCGGTCGGGCCAATACACCCGTGGCTACGCGGCTGCGATCACGGCGGCATCGGCCACCATCGGCCCGATCATTCCGCCCTCGATCCCGATGGTGCTCTATGCGCTGGTTTCGAACACCTCGATTGGCTACCTCTTTCTTGGCGGCATCGTGCCCGGGCTTTTCATGGGTCTCGTGCTGATGGGCATGAACACCATGATCTCGCACCGTCGCGGCTTTGCGCTTGAGGAGCCTGTGCCGCTGTCGGAGCTACCCAAGCGCACGCTGACGGCCTTCCCTGCCCTGCTGATGCCGGCGATCCTGCTTTATGGCATTTACGGTGGCGTCACCACGCCGACCGAGGCTGCCGCCATTGCCGCCTTCTACGCCCTCGTGTTGGCCGCGCTCTTTTACCGAGCACTGAGCTTTCGGGCGCTGAGCAGCATCCTTGTGGAAAGCGCCCGCTCTTCTGCCGCCGTGGGCCTTGTGATCGGCGGCGCGCTGATCCTGAACTACGTGGTTGCCTCCGAGAACATCCCCACCCTGCTTGCCCAAAAGCTCGTGGGCCTCGACGTGCATCCGCTGGTCTTTCTGCTTGGGGTCAACATCCTGCTGCTGCTGCTCGGCTGCGTGCTGGATGCGACCACGATCATCTTGGTGATCATCCCGCTCTTCCTGCCGACCTGCCGCGAGCTTGGCATCGACCTTGTGCACTTTGGCGTGGTTGCCGTGGTGAACTGCATGGTGGGGCTGATCACGCCGCCCTATGGGGTGCTGCTGTTCGTCATCAACGCGGTCACGCGCATCCCTCTGGCGGAGATCATCCGCGAGATCTGGCTGTTCCTCTTTGCCCTGATCGCGGCGCTCGCGCTCATGATCCTGTTCCCCGGGATCGTTCTGTGGCTGCCTAGGGTCTTTGGCTACGAAGGCTAAGGCACGAGAGATGGCCTGCCGTTTAGCGGAGCCCGCACTGACCTAGCATGTAGGGCGGGCGCTCCCTTTCGATCCGGAAGAGAGGCTGGTTAAACGGCAGGTCGTGGCCCAGGGGTGCACCCCACATAGGCAGAGGGGCACCCTTGCTCTGATGACGCTCGGCAGAGCCAAGGGTGCGCAGCATGGCTCAGTTGGCTCTCCAGCTTTGATCGACCCAGTCTGACACATCACCAGGCCATTGCAGCGGGGTGCCGCTCTGATCCTTGAGAACTCCGCTGTCGTAGAGGAATTGGGCCATCGTGTTGAGGCGGGTCAGGTCGATCTGGCCGACCGGGGTGGTGCCGTCGGTGAGGTAGGCGCCCTCGTCGATGACGCGCATGGAGCCGCGCACGAGGTCTTCGTTGGGAAAATCACCGGCGTCGATCAGGATACTGGCGGCCTCCTGCGGATGCTCGGCGGCCCAAGCGTAGCCCTTTTGGGTTGCCGTCATGAAGGCTTTGACCCGTTCGGGGGCGGTGGCCAGCGTTTCTGTGCGGGTTCCGATATAGCCGCCCTGCGGCTCGGGCACGCCGTAGTCGTTGTAGACGAAATGCGATTGGTCGCGGCCCAGAAGCTCGCTGTTCACCCCTTCCCATGTTGCGACTTCGAGGGTGAAATCCACCGCGCCCGAGGCCAGCGCCTCATAGGCGCCGGTGCCCAGCGTCACGGTATCGTAGTTTGGGGTGCCGCCGTCATTTTCGATCATGGTCGAGATGAGCGCGTCTTCCCATGCGCTGCCGAAGCCTGCGTAGGTTTTGCCTTCGAGGTCGGCGGGACGGGTGATTGCGCTATTGTCGGAATTGTAGGCAAGCCGCCCCGCCTCGCGCTGCATGGTGACCCAAAGCCCGGTGATCTCTGCGCCGCCCGCCTTGGTGCTCATGAAGCCGAGGGCCGTCATATAGGCAAAGTCCACCGCCCCGGCGGCAAGCAGCGCGGTTGAGGCGCTGTCGGAATAGGGCAGGATATCCACCTCAAGCCCGGCCTCCTCGTAAAAGCCCTTTTCCCGGGCGACGATCAGGCCGATGTGGTTGGTGTTCAGCGTCCAGTCGAGCGCGATGCTCACCTCTTCGGCAGTTGCCATTTGCGCGGCAAGACATGCGGCGAGGCTGAGTGATGCGAGTTTCATGGTGTTTCCTCAAGTAGCATGGATTTGAGCGTCGCGCGGACCTCAGCCAGGGCGGCTTCTGTCCGCTCGGCGCGGGGGGTGGTGATGGGTATGTCGCCGATGATGCGCCCCGGCCCGCCCGCCATGACGAGCACGCGATCGGCAATCTGGGTGGCTTCGAACAGGTCGTGCGTGACCATCAGAACGGTGCGCGGATCTTGTGCAAGGCGCGCCATGAGCCAGCCCTGCATTCGCAGCCGGGTGACCGCATCGAGCGCCGAAAAGGGCTCGTCCAGCAGCAGCAGACGGGCGTCCTGAACCGTGGTTCGCAGGAAGGCCGCGCGCTGGCGCATCCCGCCTGAGAGCTGGTCGGGAAAGCTGTGCTCATGGCCCTGAAGGCCGAAGGCGGGGAAGAGAGCGCGCACCCTGTCTCGCGCCGCAGCCTTGGGGGTGCCGCGAATCTCCAGCCCGAGGCTGGCGTTTTCGAGGATCGTGAGCCACGGGAACAGCGTGTCTTGCTGGGGTTGATAGGCGATGGCGCTGTGGGGGAGTGACAGCGCGGCACCGTCCAGCAAGACGCGGCCTCCGGGGGGCAATTCGGCTGTCAGCTCGGGGGCCAGCACACCGGCGAGCCATTTCAGCACAGAGCTTTTGCCGCAGCCGGAAGGGCCGATCAGGCAGGTGAGCTGCCCTGTGGCGAGGTGCAGCGACAGATCGCTGACCAGTGGCACCTCTTCGGCCCGGATCGTCAGCCCCTTCACCTCAAGCATGGGACGCCCTCCGATACCGGCGCCCGGTGGCCCGGTCGACAAGCTGGATCAGGGCAAGGAGGGTGAGGGTCAGCAGGGCCGAAACGGTGACAGCGGAGAGCACGAGGTCTGCGCGGAAGTTGTTTTTGGCGGTCAGGATATAAATGCCCAACCCCTGCCGCGCGCCCGCGTATTCGGCAAAGATCGTCGCAACGATGGCATAGGTTGCCGAGATCCTGAGGCCGGAAAAGAAATGCCCACGGGCGGAGGGGAGCGTGGCGCGCCGGAACACCTGCCAGCGGCCCGCGCCCATGGACACCAGCTGATCGTGAAAGGCACGCGGCAGGGTGGCGTAACCGGCCATAAGGCTGACCACCATGGGAAAGAAGGTTACGAGGATGACCAGCAGCACCTTGGGCAGCAGGCCGAACCCGAACCACAGCACCATCAGCGGCGCGATGGCGACGATGGGCACGGTTTGGCTGGCGATGAGCAGCGGCATCATCCCCCGCCTCAGCCACCCGGCAAAATGCAGCGCGATGGACACGGTGAACGCGAAGGCGACCGAGAGGCCAAAGCCGATGGCGGCAACCTTGATTGTTGCGAAGGCATGGCGGGCGATGTCGCCCTGCTCAACCCGCAGGCCGCGCAGCACGTCGCTTGGCGCGGGCAGCACCAGAGGCGAAACGCCGGTAAAAGCCACGTAGCCCTCCCAACCTCCGAGGAAGGCGGCGGCCAGCAGGGCGGCCGGAAAGATATGTTGCCGAAACATCATGCGTGACCGAGCACGGGGGCGAGGCCCCGTGGCTTGAAGGTGTCAGCGCAGGCTTGGGCTGTTGGCCGAGGCGGTCAGGTCAATGGTGACATGCCCCTCTGCCGGACCGAACCGCAGGAAGGCCTGCCGCAAGGTCTCGAACACCGCGCCGGCATCACCGCGCAGCCGCGTGCAGAAGTTCTTCGTCTTGAAGAAGGTGCCGCTCTCTCTCAGGAAGTCGATGCAGCCGTAGATCTCATCCATATGCGCATCGCTGCCCATCACGTAGAGCGAGAACTGAACGTCGATCTCGACGCCGGCGGTCGGCGCGCTGCCGACGGCCTGCGCGGCAAGCTGCTTGCGGTCTGCTAGGCTCTCGCCCTGCGCGCGCTCCAGCACCTCGCAGCGGCAGGTCGCATCATCCGGCTCGCCCGGGCAGCCACGCGAGAGGGTGACATGCATGGTCACATGCTCCGGGCGCTTGGCCGCAGCGGCAAAGAGATCACGGATCGCGCCGAACAGTGGTTCGGGCGGGCCGACCATGAGAGTCGACATGTCGTCTGTCTCGATCCTGAGGTCGGACTTGTATGGGGTAAGGGCGGTGAGCCCGGTGGTGATGACATCCACGAAATCGGACGTCATCGGATAAAGTGACACTTGCGCGCCTATGAACATGCTAGCACCTCGCTCCGCTGGTATTATCCAGATCAGCTGTGAAAGGGTTCGCGCGGTCGCGCATCTCAGCCCCGAAAGGAGCACCCCTGGTTATGTGCGGGCAAACTGGGTCAGGCGGTGTGGGATGTCAACCGGCTGTAACCGGGGCGCTGAGGCTGGCGCCTCGGGTGCGCTCACCCATTCGGCCTGCAGGTTGGCGCTTGGGCGGGATTTCTGAAATGGCAACGCTTTGCCCCGGGTGCGCAATATTATTGCGCCGTGGTTGCGCCATCGGTGCAGACAGGCTATCGGCTTTCGCCACGCCACCGAAGGAACGTCATGAGCCAGAACGCCCCGCAAAAATCCATCAGCGCCAGCGACATTCTTGCCCGGAAGGGCGGCGTGCCGCTGGTGTGCCTGACGGCCTATACCACCCCTGTGGCCCAGCTTGCCGATGCCGAATGCGACCTTGTGTTGGTGGGAGACAGCGTAGGCATGGTGCTGCACGGCCTGCCCTCCACGCTGCAGGTGACGATGGAGATGATGGTGCTGCACGGCAAGGCGGTGGCACGCGGGTTGCGCCGGGCGCTGATGGTCGTTGACCTGCCCTTTGGCAGCTACGAGGAAAGCCCGGAGCAGGCCTTCAGGAACGCCGCGCGGCTGATGGCCGAGACCGGGGCCGGGGCGGTGAAGCTGGAGGGCGGGCAGCATATGGCCGCGACGATCCGCTTTCTGGTGGAGCGCGGCATTCCGGTCATGGCCCACATCGGGCTGACGCCGCAGGGGGTAAATGCCTTGGGCGGCTACCGGGTGCAGGGGCGAGGGGCTGATGCGGAGCGTATTCGCGCCGACGCCCGCGCGGTTGCCGAGGCCGGAGCGTTCTCGGTGGTGCTGGAAAAGGTGCCCGCGGCGCTGGCCGATACGATCACCGCCGAGGTGCCCATCCCCACCGTGGGCATTGGTGCCTCTGCGGGCTGTGACGGCCAGATCCTCGTGATCGACGACATGCTTGGCCTGTTCGACGCCTTCAAACCGAAGTTCGTGAAGCGATACGCGCATCTGGCCGAAGATGCCGCAGGGGCGATCCGGGCCTATGCCGAGGAGGTACGAGACCGGGCATTTCCGGGGCCTGAGCATGTGTTTGGCGACGAAGAGAGCAAGAAATGAAGATCCTGCGCCGAAAGGCTGATCTGCGGGCCGTGACCCGCAGCTGGCGGAGCGCTGGCGAGACAATCGGCGTGGTGCCGACGATGGGCGCGCTTCATGCGGGCCACCTCAGCCTTGTGGAGGCGGCCTGCGCCCGTGCCGACCGGGTGATCGTGACGCTCTTCGTGAACCCGCGCCAGTTCAACAGCCCCGAAGACCTTGCCAAATATCCGCGCACCGAGGAGAGCGATGCGGAAAAGCTCGCGCCTTTCGCGGTGGATGTGCTCTACATTCCCGAGCCGGAAGAGATTTACCCGGAGGGCTTTGCCACGACCGTCTCGGTTGCCGGTGTCAGCGAGGGGCTTTGCGGCGCGGCCCGCCCCGGCCATTTCGACGGGGTGGCGACGGTGGTGACCAAGCTGCTGTTGCAGAGTGATGCGGATTTCGCCTTTTTTGGCGAAAAGGACTATCAGCAGCTTCAGGTGGTGCGGCGGTTGGCGGTTGATCTCGATATTCCGGTCGAAATCGTCGGCTGCCCGACCGTGCGGGAGGAGGATGGCCTTGCCATGTCGTCCCGCAACCAACGCCTTGGCCCGAAGGGCCGCGCGGCGGCACCGGCGATGCGTGCGGCGCTGGAAGAGGCGGCCCATGCGCTTGTTGGCGGTGCGTCAGCCGAGGGTGCGCTCGACATCGCGCGGCAGGCTTTGACCGCCGCCGGTTACGAGCAGATTGACTACCTCGAATTGCGTGCCGACCCGGGCCTGTTGCCGGTGAGCACGCTTGATGGCCCGGCACGGCTTTTTGCCGCTGCGTGGATGGATGGCGTTCGGCTGATCGACAACCTCCCGGTGGCCGCTGCATAGCGCCACCTGCGCCCTACGCCTGCCCTAGGTGAGCGCCTTCAGGATGGCATCGAGCCCGTCCGTCATGGCGGCGGGGCCGGGCTGGAGGATGATGGGCGATTTGATTTCGTGGATGCGCTGGTTGGCAACGGCGGGGATATCTTGCCAGCCGGGGCGGGAGGTGATGCGCTCTGTGCGGACCTTCTTGCCGCACCATGAGGCGAGGATCACATCGGGAGCGGCCTCGATCACCTGATCGGGGGTGATGATGCGGTTTTTGGCAGCCTGCTCGCGGGCGAGGTGGGCGAAGGCATCGGTGGCGCCGGTGGCCTCGATCAACTCGGAGACCCAGCCGATGCCGGAGATCATCGGCTCGTCCCATTCTTCGAAATAGACCTTGAGGCCCTTGGCGGGAGCGTCAGCGCGCAGGGCGGAGAGCCGGGCGCGGTAGCTGCTCGTCAAAGCCTGCGCCTTTTCCTCGCAAGCCGTGAGGGCACCGAGGGTTTCGATCATGTCGAAAATGCCGGAAAGGCCGCGCTGGTTGAAGCCGTAGACAGCCACGCCTTCGCGCAGGAGGGCGGCGGCGATATCGGCCTGAAGGTCGGAGAAGGTGAGCACGAGGTCGGGCTTGAGGGCCATGACCTTGGGGATGTCGGCGGAGGTGAAGGCCGACACGCGGGGCTTTTGCTGGCGCACGCCGGGGGGGGCGGACGGCATAGCCGGAGACGCCAACGATGCGATCTTGCTGGCCGAGGAGGTAGAGGGTTTCGACGGTTTCCTCGGTGAGGCAGACGATACGTTCTGGCGGGAAGGGCATGGGCTAGGTCAGGCCTGTGGGTTGGAACAGGGGGCCGTGGTCGGTGAAGATGAAGCTGCCCGTGATCTGGAAGACATCGGCCAGCAGATCGGCGGTGAGCACCTGCTCGGGCGGGCCATCGGCGGCGATGCGCCCCTCGTGCAGCACCACGAGCCGGGTGCAATGGCGGGCGGCGAGGGAGAGATCGTGCAGGGCGGCCACTACGGCGCGGCCCTCGGCGGCGAGGCGGGCGAAGAGCTGCATGGTGGCGATCTGAGCCGCAGGGTCGAGCCCGGCGATGGGCTCATCGGCTAGCAGCAGCGGGGTTTGCTGGGCGAGGGTGCGGGCGATCAGGGCGCGGGCCTGCTCGCCGCCCGAGAGATTGGTGGCGCGGCGGTGGGCGAGCGCGGTGAGATTCATCTGGGCGATGGCCTCGGTGACGGCCTCGCGGTTGGCCAGGGAGGGCGGATGCGGGGTGCGGCCGAGGGTGACGAGGGTTTCAACCGTCAGATCCCATGCGATCTCGCGGGATTGGGGCAGGAAGGCCGATGCGCGGGCGCGGGCGGCAGGCGAGAGCGCCGCGAGGGAGGAGGTGCCGGTGGCGGGCAGCAGGCCGAGGGCGGCGCGAAGGAGGGTGGTTTTGCCCGCGCCATTGGGGCCGATGAGGCCGATGAACTCGCCGGGCGCGACGGTGAGGGAGACGTTGCGCAGGGTGTTTCGCCCGTTCTTGCGGGTGACGGAGAGGTTTTGCAGGGCAAGCGTCATAGCCGCCCCCGCAAGCGCCAGACGAGGTGGAAGAAGAAGGGCGCGCCGACGAGGGCGGTGACGACGCCGAGCTTGAGGTCACGCGCGGGGAGGATGAGGCGAGTGGCCGTATCCGCCGCCAGCAGCATGGCCGCCCCGCCCAGCGCCGAGGCGATGAGCAGGGTCGAGGGGCGGTGGCCGGTGAGCGGGCGCAGCAGGTGCGGCACGACGAGGCCGACGAAGCCCACGGCCCCGGCCACGGCGGTGCCCGCGCCAACGCAGGCCGCGACACCGAGGATCAGCGCGAGGCGCAGGCGTGGCAGGCGGATGCCCATGGAGGCGGCGGCGTCTTCGCCCAGCGAAAGCGCATCAAGCCCCCGCCCGAGCGGCAGGATCAGCGCCGCGCCTGCGAGGATGAAGGGCGCGGCGAGGGCGACATGGGTCATCGAGCGGTCGGCCAGAGAGCCCATCATCCAGAACACGATCTCTGCCGCCGCATAGGGGGAAGGCGAGAGGTTGAGCACGAGCGAGGTGAGCGCCCCGGCCAGCGCCGAAAGCGCCACACCGGCGAGGATGAGGGTAAGCGCGGTGCCGCGCGGGCCGGCGAGGGCGAAGATGGCGAGCACGGCGATGCCGGCCCCGGCGAGCGCCATGAAGGGCAGCGCAAGGGCGGCGGTATAGGCAAGCCCGGTCTGGATGGCGATGACAGCGCCGAGGGCGGCGGAGGAGGACACACCGATCAGCCCCGGCTCGGCCAGAGGGTTGCGCAGATAGCCCTGCATGGCCGCGCCGCAGAGGCCGAGGGAAGCGCCGATGAGCAGGCCGAGCAGGGCCCGCGGCAGGCGGATTTCGCGCATGACCATGGTGGCCGGACCGTCGGATTGGCTGACGAGGGCAGTGAGCGCCTCGGTAAAGGGCAGCGCGGCGGGGCCGATGGTGAGGGAGGCGGTGAAGAGGGCCGCGGTGAGGACGCCAAGGAGGGCGTAGAGGCGCGCCGGGGTCATCGGAGGGGCCTTGGGCGAAGACGCCTCGAAGGGCGGATGAGGAGCACGTGGGGGCGCTCTTTGCCGGGCTGTGCCCGCGCATCGCGGGGGGCGCGCGTCATTCCATCCCCTCCCGGATTGCGGCGAGGCGTTCGACGGTTTCGAGCACGGCGGGGGTGCCGCAGGTCCAGTCGCTATCATGCAGGTTGTCGGTGGGCACCCGCGCGCGCAGGGCCTCGACAACCGGGTGGTGAAGGATCTCTTCGGCGCGGCTTCTCGGGGCGCCGGGGCGGGCGGCGACGAGCAGGTCGGGGCTGGCGGTGGCAAGGGTTTCGAGCGGCACCACGCCACCGTAGGGCAGCCCGAGCTTTTCGGCCAGCAGGGCAAAGCCCGCGGATTTGACGATCTGGCCCGGCAGGGTGGATTGCCCGGCGGAGTAGCCATTGGCGGCATAGAGCGCGGCGAGCGGGGGCGGGCCGGGCGGCATGGGGATGGCGGCGAGACGGGCGTCGAAGGCGGCGACCTCCCGGGCGGCAGCCTCTTCGCGGCCCAGCAGGCTGCCCATCCGGGTGATGTTGGCGCGGATATCATCCAGCGTTTCAGCCGGGGCAAAGACCTCCACCTTCAGCCCCAGCCGCTCCAGCATGCGCAGGGTGTCGGGCGCGGTGAAGCTGCCTGCGATCACCAGATCGGGCGCAAGCAGGTAGACCTCTTCGGCGCGGGCGGAGTTGCCCGGCAGGGCACGGGCCTGCTCGGCAAGGGCGGACTCCTCGCCCTGAAGCATCCGGGTGACGGAAACGAGCTGGCCCGGCGCGGCGATGGCCAGCGCCAACTGGTCGGTGCAGAGGTTGATCGACACCACCCGTTCGGGCGGTGCAGCGAGGGCCATCACGGCCCCCGCGAACCAGAGCGCGAGCGCTCCGATGAGGTTAGAACTTGGCACGGAGGCCCACGTAGAAGGCCCGGTCGGCCTGACCGTAGCCATTGACGGTTTGATACTCGGCATCGGTCAGGTTCTCGATGCGGAAGTAGGCCTCGGCCCCATCGTTGATCTCATAGGTGACCATGGCGTTGACGAGGGTGTAATCGTCTCCCTCGATCGGGCGAACGAAGGTTTGCGCGTCGACGTCGAGCACATCGGCAACGTGCTGCACTTCACCGCTGAAGCTCCAGCGCGGGGCGAAATCGGCCTCGACGCCGAGCACGAGATCATGGCGAGGCACGCGGAGTTGGCGCTCGCCATCCGGATCTTCGCTTTCGGTGTAGGTATAGGCCCCGAAGAGCGCCGCCTTATCGGAAAGCGCCACGCGGCCCGAAAGCTCCAGCCCCTTGGCCACGGAGGTGCCGGGGATCTGGGTGTAGACGAAGGCCGCGTCGGAGCCGATCAGGTCTTCGACCTCGGTGTAAAACAGGGTGGCCTTCACGAAGTCATCGCCGCCCAGCCGCTTTTCGACGCCCAGCTCGGCGCTGCGCGAGGTTTCCGGCGTCAGCGTGTCATTGCCGTAGAACGGCGCGTAGAGCTCGTAGAGCGAGGGGGCGCGGAAGCCGGTGGCGAGCGAGGCACGCAGGATGAGGTCTTCCTGCGGGCGCCATGCCAGCGCCAGACGACCGGTGGTGTGGCCGCCAAAGCGGTTGTGCGCATCGTGCCGCAGGGCGGCGGAGAGGTCGAGCTGGCTGGAGGCGGCCCAGTTCACCTCGGCAAAGACGCCGGTGGTGTTTTGCTTGCCCTCAGCGGTAATGAAGGTGGCGGAGGCAAACTCCTCCTCGGTGTAATCGGCCCCGAAGTTGAGCTGCACGGCGGGCGACAGCGTGGCCTGGCCAAGATAGCGCAGCCCTTGGCGCTCGCCCTCGTAGTGGTTGCCCGAGACCGCGTAGTCCCGCTCGATGTCGTAATAGGTGGCCTCGAACTGGTGGGTCACCGCGCCAGCCTCGTAGCGGGCAAAGGCGCGCAGCCCGTTGGAGGTGCCATCGGTTTCTTCGTCGGTGTCGCCGAAGGGGAAGCCGCCGTCGATCGCCACGGTGCTCTTTTCGGCAAAGCCCGCAAGGCCGATGGTGAGCGCATCGGACAGGGCATATTCGCCATTGAACGACAGGCGCAGCGACGAGAAGCCATCGGCCTCGGTGTTGCCGTCGTTCTCATCAGCAGAGGAGAACCCGCCAAACTCGAGCCGCGCGAGGGTGACGGCAAAGTTGTGCCGGGCGCCCTTGCTGGTGATCGTGGCGGAGGTACCGAAGCTATCGAAGCTGCCAACCTCGCCTTCAAGGTAGACGTGGGTGCCCTCCTCGGTTGCGCGGCGGCTTTGCAGCGAGATCACCCCGGCGACGGCGGAGGAGCCGTATTGCGCCGATTGCGAGCCCTTCAAAACCTCGATGCGGCCAAGGCCGGAGGTGCCCATCAGGCCGAAGTCATAGGAGGGCGAGGGGGAGGATGGGTCCAGCACGTCGATGCCGTCGATCTGCACTTTCACGTATTTCTGGTGCAGCCCGCGCATCCGGATGTCGGCCAGCCCGCCGGGGCCGCCGGCGGCGGCAAGCGAAAGGCCGGGCTGGCGGGAGAGGTAGGTGGCAAGGTCATCATCGCCCGCCGTTTCCAACTCTTCGCGGGTGGTCACTTCGACGGTGGCGCCGGTGCGCTCGGTCTCTGTCTCGCCCGACAGGTCGGCGGTGACGGTGATCGTGTCGAGTTCATAGGCCTCCTGCGCGGTGAGCGCGGAGGCGGCGAGCGCGAGGGTGGCTGTGGTGGCGAGGAGGCTCTTCATGGCGCCCAAAGTCCTTGTCATGCGGCCCCCATGACAGAGGCCGGTGTGGTGAGGTGTCTTTGGAATGGCGAGGCCTTCCGCGGACGGTGCTTTCGTCACCGCTACGGAACAGACCGTTGACGCCGCGCCCCTCGCACGGGTTCAGGGTGATCGCCTCGGCAGGTCTCCTGACTTGCGGGTCATTGCGAGATGGCCGGCCTTCCCGGGGGTTCTCCCCCAGTGGCCCGTCGGCCTCGCTCTCCGCTCACAGTTGCGGGGGCAGTCGTGGCATTGGGAGTTCTTCCCGCACCACGTTCCCTTTTGCTCCGGGCTTTCGCCCGAACCGAAGCAATCTGGGGGGTAGCGCAGGAGGGACGCCAGGCGCAAGGGATTCGTTAACCCTTGGGCAGCGCCGCCCGGGGGGTGGGCTTTGGCGCCACGTTGGGCGTCATTGCCCCCGTGGTCGGCAGCGCGGGCCCGGAAAGCACGCGCTGCCGATGGGGTTGGTGGTGAGTGGCTACTCCGCCGCGGCTTCCGCCCGCTCGGCTGCGCCCGGCTGGTTGAGCGCCTCGGCCACCTCGGCTTCGCCGGGGCGCGTTACCGCCCGCAGAACGAAGTAGCCGATGAGCGCCGACACGCCGGACCCGAGCAGCACGCCAAGGCGCACCTCGTTCATCAGCAATGCATCGTCGAAGGAGAGCGAGCCGATGAAGAGCGACATGGTAAAGCCGATCCCGGCGAGGCAGGCGAGGCCGTAGATATGGGCCCACGTGACCCCGAAGGGCAGCTTGGCGAGCCCCATCTTGACCATCAGCCAAGTGGTGCCAAAGACACCCACTTGCTTGCCGAGGATCAGGCCGAGCGCCACGCCGAGCGGCACCGGATCGAGCAGCGCCCCGAAGGACATGCCCTTCAGCACCACGCCGGCGTTGGCGAAGGCGAAGATTGGGACGATCACGTAGAGCACATAGGGCGAAAGGCCGTGCTCCAGCGAGTGCAGGGGCGACTTGTTCCACTTGTCTTTCAGCGGAATGCAGAAGGCCGTTACCACCCCGGCGAGCGTGGCGTGCACGCCCGATTTGAGCACCAGCACCCAGAGCGCAACGCCGAGCAGCAGGATCGGCGCAACCCTGTGCGCCCCGCGCATGTTGCGCCAGATCATCAGCGCCAGCGGGATACAGGCAAGGAAGAGGTAATCAATCTTCAGTTCGGCGGTATAGAACAGCGCTATGATGAGGATCGCCCCCATGTCATCGAGGATCGCCAGCGTCAGCAGGAAGATCTTGAGCGAGGCCGGCACACGGGAGCCGAGCAGGGCAAGCACGCCGAGGGCAAAGGCGATGTCCGTCGCGGCCGGGATGGCCCAGCCGTGAATGGTGGCTGCATTGCCCCAGTTGAACACGAGGTAGACGAGCGCGGGCACAACCATGCCCCCCACCGCCGCCATGCCGGGCAGCACCACATCGGCGGGGTTCTTCAGCTTGCCTTCCATCAGCTCGCGCTTCAGCTCAAGCCCGATAAGAAAGAAGAAGATGG
This sequence comes from Oceanicola sp. D3, assembly GCF_006351965.1. NCBI lineage: Bacteria > Pseudomonadati > Pseudomonadota > Alphaproteobacteria > Rhodobacterales > Roseobacteraceae > Oceanicola > Oceanicola sp. D3. The sequence continues at coordinate 528,017 of NZ_CP040932.1, read as the reverse complement.
CCATGAGGCCGTCGTTGATCCACAGAAGGGCGGGTTTTTCGATGCCTTCACCGTTGACGGTGACGCCGATATAGGCCCCCAGAAACTCCTGATACTCCGGGTTGAGCGAGGAGTTCGCGATCATCATGGCGGCCACCGCAGACAGCATCAGCACGATGCCCCCGGCAGCGTCCGAGCCAAAGAATTCATCAATTTTTCTGCGGAGCATTCCCTATCCCTGTTTTTGCGCGTTTTTCCTTATGTCTTGAAATGTGGCTTTGGGTCCACCGGGTCAAGCAGATGAGGCGCGAGGTCGCAGGGTTTTTTAGCGCCGGGTGAAGATCGCGCAGGGTAGTTCGGCGCGAATTGCAAAGCCGAGGCTCTCATAGAGCTTGATCGCCGCCGGGTTGGAGGCGAAGGCGTGGAGAAACGGCATGTCACCTGACATGGCGATCTGGTGGGCGACATGGGCCGAGAGGCTGCGGGCAAGGCCCTGCCCCCGGGCCTCTGGCGCGGTGCAGACGCCGGAGATTTCGGCAAAGCCCGGCGCCGACATGCGGGTGCCGGCCATGGCGATCAGCTTGCCATCCTGCCGGACGCCCCAGAACGGCCCTAGCTCCAGCGCGCGGAGGGTGAAGGGGCCGGGTTTGGTGGCCTCGGCAAGGGTCAGCATCTCGGCGGCGTCCTCGGAGCCAAGGGGCGTGATGCGCGGATCGTCTGGCGCGGGCGGCAGGGTGCGGCAGGTAAGCTGCACACCCATGGCACGGAGGGTTTCATCAAAGCCGGGTGGCGTGGCAACGGGAGCCTTCTGCAAAAACACCGCCAGATCACCGGGCTTGGCGAGGGCTGTAAGATCCTCGGGCGCGGAGGGGTCGATGCAGGCGAAGGGGATGAGCCCGGGATCGTAGCGCAGGGCAGTGCCATGCTGCTGGGCAAGGTGGGCATGGGGGCCGGTGAGGGCGGCGTGGGCCGGGGTATCGAGCGGGTGGCTTGTCATGGGCGGTCTTTCAGCGGCTTTGCGTCGAGGCGGGCTTCGATGGTGTCGAGCATGTTCAGAAGCTCGGGGCCGAAGGGGGCGCAAAGGTCGGTCACGGCGGCGCGGGTGCGGGGCCAGGCTTTGGCGCGGGCCTCGGCCAGCAGGGTGCGGCCAGCAGGCGTGAGGGAGACAAGGCGGAGGCGGGCGTCTTGGGGGCTTGGGGCAGTGGCGGTTAGGCCAAGCGTAGAAAGCCGGGTGACGGCGCGGGTGACGCCGGGCTGCGCTGTGCCGAGGGCCGCGGCGATATCTCCGATGGGGCGCGGCTCCGGCCCGTCGAGAAAGGCGAGAAGCGGCAAGCTGGCGGCGGGCATCCGGGGGTCGATCTCGTTGAGGATGTCCTGCGTCTGCCCCTGCAACCGCTCACCGAGGCGACGGAGGCGGGAGCCGAGGGTGACAAGGCCGTGGGGGCGGAGGGCGTCAGTTTCATGCATGTGTATATAAGTGGTTATATACATGACCGTGTCAATGCCCATCGCCTCGAACGGCGCGGCTCAACCGTTAGACGGGGTTTTCCGGACCGGGGCGCCCGAGGCCATGTCGGTGGCGATATGGGTAAGGCCAGCCTTCTTCCAGCCCGCGAAGCCGTCTTGCAGATGGGCGATGCGCTCGGCTCCGGCCTCAAGGGTCTTGCGCGCCATCTTGCCCGACCGAACGGAAGAGCCGCACATGAGCACCACTCGCTTGTCGCCGTCGCTGGGCAGGAAGCGCGGGTCGAAATGCGCCATTGGCAGCAGCAGCGCGCCCTCGACACTTTCGAAGGCGTATTCGGCAGGGGTGCGCACATCGACCAGCGTGACCTTGCCCTGCGCGAGGCCATCGGCGACCTCTTGCGGGGTCCAGGTTTCGAGTTCTCCGTGATCGGTGGTTTCGGTTTTCATGGTGTCACCTCAAAAGCGGTTGGCAGGGATCTTGAAATAGGCGTGGCCGTCGCCCTCGGGCTCGGGCAGGCGGCCGCCGCGCAGGTTGACTTGTAGCGCAAACAGCATCCGGTCGGGCAGACCGAGAGTTTCGTCGCGTTCGTTGCGGAGGCGAATGAAGGCCTCCTTGGTTTGGTCGCCGCCGACATGGGGGTTGTGGGCGCGGTGCGCCGCGACCGTGGCCTCGCATTCGGGCTGCTCCCGGTCGTCGCTGCCATAGTCGTGGCCGATGAAAAGGCGGGTCTCGGCGGGCAGGGACAGAATTTCCTGAATGGAGTCCCACAGCTGTTCGGTGCTCCCGCCCGGAAAGTCGGCCCGCGCTGTGCCGGTATCGACATGCATCAGGGTGTCATGGACAAAGGCGGCATCTCCGGCAATGAGGCTGATCGAGCCAAGCGTGTGGCCGCGTGAGAGCATCACCCGCAGGTCGAGTTTGCCGAGCGCCAGCCGTTCGCCATCTGCCAGCAGCCGGTCGTAATCGCCCTTCACCGGGAAGGCCTCTGGCAGATGGTAGTAGTCGCGCCAGAGCGCGGCGATATCGGTGCACGTCTCGCCAGTGAGATGCGGCGCACCGGTGCGCTCGGCGAGCCAGTTGCCCGCGCTCAGGTGGTCGGCGTGGGGGTGGGTGTCGATGATCCACGCGGGCGCGTAGCCTTCACGCTCGATGCAGCCGAGCAGGTCTTCGGCAGCCTCGGTGCTGGTGCGGGCATGGGCGGTATCAAAATCGAGCACAGGGTCGATGATGGCGCAGGCCCGGCTTTCGGGGTCGGCGCAGATGTATTGCCACGAGCCCGTGTCGGACTCGTAAAACGCATGAACCGTGGGCCCGCCCGCGTCGGAGGTGCTGGTGATGCTGCGGCCAGTGGGCATGACGGGATCCTCCTGCGCTGGGTTCACAGGATAAACGCCTACCCCTGCGCAGTTGGTTCCATCTGCCCGCCCGGCGTGGCAACGGGGCCAGAAAACAACAAACCCCCGGGCGGAGCCGCGGGGGTCGTCGTAGGCAGAGGCCGAAGCCGCCGCCGTTCGTGTGCCGATGGGTGACTTACATCATCCCTTCGCGCTGGGCCTTCTTCCGAGCCAGCTTCCGCGCACGGCGGATCGCTTCGGCCTTTTCACGGGCTTTCTTCTCGGACGGCTTCTCGAAGTGTTGCTTGAGTTTCATCTCACGAAACACCCCCTCGCGCTGAAGTTTCTTCTTCAGAGCACGAAGCGCCTGATCGACGTTGTTGTCACGAACGCTCACCTGCATGTGGTTGTCACCACCTTTCTGATTAGAGTTGCAAGAGTTTGCAGGAGCGCGCCGTATAGCAAAGGGTCGGGCATCTGTCTACACTCCGGCGAAATTTGCCCTATGTTGCGGTGACATGACCGATCACAGCCCAGAATCCCCCGCAAAAGCTGCCATTCTCGATGCCGCCCTGCCCCATGTGGCCTTCGACGGATGGTCTGACGAGGCCCTCAAACGCGCTGCCGAGGAGGCGGGCGTGAGCGAGTCGGAGGCGCGTGCGCACTTCCCGAAGGGCGCGGTGGATCTTGCGCTGGCCTTCCATGCGCGGGGCGATGCGAAGATGCTGGCGGCGCTGGATGAGGCGGATTTGGGCGAGATGCGGTTTTCTGACCGGATTGCCCACGCGGTGCGGCTGCGGCTGGAGGCGATTGAGGGCGAGAAGGAGGCGGTGCGCCGCGCAGCCTCGCTCTTTGCCCTGCCGCAGAATGCCGCTGCCGGGGCGGGCGCGGTGTGGGGCACCGCCGATGCGATCTGGCGGGCGCTGGGGGACACCTCGGAGGATCTCAACTGGTATTCGAAGCGGGCCACGCTCTCTGCCGTCTATTCGGCCACCCTGCTCTACTGGCTGGGCGACGAGAGCGCAGGCCATGAGGCGACATGGGCGTTTCTGGAGCGCCGGATTGCCGATGTGATGCGGGTGGAGAAGGTGAAGGCGCAGCTCAGGAAGAACCCGCTGACCAAGGGGCTGATGGCCGGGCCGGAATGGCTGGCCTCCAAGGTGCGCGCCCCGCGCAGCACCCCGCCTGCCGACATGCCGGGGCATATGAGCACGAGAGACTGACAGAAGGATGGTGTTTGCAATGATGATGCGGGCGATGGAAATCTCGGAGCCGGGCGGGCCGGAGGTGTTGCAGCCAACGGATGTGACGGTGCCTGCGCCGCAGGCGGGCGAGATTGTGATCAAGGTGGCCTTTGCCGGGGTGAACCGCCCGGATGCGCTGCAACGCGCCGGGGCCTATGACCCGCCGCCCGATGCTTCCCCCCTGCCCGGGCTTGAGTGCTCTGGCGAGGTCTTTGCGGCTGGCGAAGGCGCGCGCTGGAAGGTGGGCGACAAGGTCTGCGCCCTGCTGCCGGGCGGCGGCTATGCCGAATACGTCAAATGCCCCGCCGATCATGCGCTGCCGGTGCCTGAGGGCATGGGGATGAAAGAGGCGGCCTGCCTGCCGGAAACCTTCTTTACCGTCTATTCCAACGTCTTCATGCGCGGTGGGCTGAAGGCGGGCGAGGTGTTTCTCGTGCATGGCGGCTCGTCGGGGATTGGGACCACGGCGATTCAGCTGGCCACGGCCTTTGGCGCGCGGGTGTTCACCACCGCCGGGTCGAAGGAGAAGTGCGATGCCTGCCTCAAGCTGGGCGCAGAGCGGGCGATCAACTACCGCGAAGAGGATTTCGTGGAGGTACTGAAGGCCGAGGGCGGGGCCAACCTGGTGCTCGACATGGTGGGCGGTGAGTACATTCCGCGCAACGTGCAGGCGCTGGCGATGGAGGGGCGGATGGTGCACATCGCGTTCCTCGGCGGGCCGAAGGCGGAGCTGAACTTTGCGCAGGTCATGGCGCGGCGGCTGACGATTACGGGCAGCACCCTGCGCCCGCAGTCGGTGGCGGCGAAGGCCGGGATTGCGGCAGAGCTTGAGGCCAAGGTCTGGCCACTGCTGGCCTCGGGCCGGGTGGCGCCGGTGATGGATTCGACCTTTCCGCTGGCCGAGGCCGCCAAGGCCCATGCCCGGATGGAAAGCTCGGAGCATATCGGCAAGATCGTACTGGAGGTGGCGGGGGAGTGATGCCGGCCTGATGCCGACTCAGCCGAACGGCCCCCGATCATAAGGTGGCATGTCGCGCATCCGACGGTAAAGCCAGAGCAGATGCTCAAAGACGCGCGGGTTATCACCGCGCATCTTTCGGATCGGCGCGGCGTATGTATTGACGATTGCGATGATTGTGCCCCGCAGGGTTTGCCGGACAATCAGATAATCTATCGCGCCGGAACGGACTCCGGCCGCGAGAAACTCGTATTGATTGAGCAGGAAGCGCGACGCATCAAAGAAGCTTGGAGCGTCGATGGAGGACTCTTCGGAAACGTCCCAGAATGCTGCCAACTGGTCGCTTGAGAGCGGCTTACCGAGGGGCATGGCCCGGTTTCGGACCACATAGGCGTTGATAAGGTATTCGCGGTCAGTACGGAGGGTCTGGAGCGTGTCGAGCGCATGGGCGACAGAGGCGCTGCGCCAACCGATCCAAGCATTGGCGAAAATCGCCATTGCGGCAACCGCCACACCGCCAAGCAGAACCCAGGCATTGGGAAGCACATCAGGTTGACTGGCAAGCCATACCCCTATCAAGGCCATGCCTAAGGCCAGGGTGATTATCAGAAAATAGACAAGCCAATAGCGCCTGAATGGTGGCATTCTGGCGTTTTCCCGAACTTAGGGGCTTATATGATGCCGACGGTTTCGCGTGTCATGGCTCTTATATACGCGTTCCATGCCCAAAAATCAACTGACGAGAGGTTAACGCGCCGACATTGATCTGCACATCAACTTGCCCCTACTCGGCGGCCTTTTGCCGCTCAGGGACATCGACCGCGCCACACTCTCGAGGCGGCATCCCCTACGGCGGGTCGGGCAACCTGCGTTACCGCGTCTTCGTATTCGGGCGCGAGATCGACCGGGGGCAGGATTTGAGGCCGGTCGGGCCTTTCTGAGCACACGGGCGCGGGCGGGGCTTACTTACAGGGTTGGTGCCTTCAACGGGCCGATCGCCTGTTCTATACAGACGCGCAGGGCAACATAGGAGCCCTCAGCGAGTCCATAGGCGGTGCACTCCCGGCGCAGGTCGAGTGGCAGGCTCGGCCAAAGGCTGCGCAGGACGCCGAAGGAGAGCGCCTGACCCTGCATGCACATCTCGAAAGCCACGTCGGCATCTTCCAGCCCCTCGGCGCTGCGTTGGCACTGCGGGGCCACGTCGATCTGCGGAAAGTCCTCTGCGGCGAGGGGCGATGCAGAGACGAGGGCGATAGTGATGACGCAGGTTTTGGCTCTCATCGCGGTCTCTCTTTGCGTTCCCGCTCGCCCTACTCGGCGGCCTTTTGTGGCTCGGGCACATCGACCTCGGCAAACTCGCGCGGCAGGACAACGGCAAATTCGGTGCCCTCGGGGCCGGTGCGCAGCAGGTCCAGCCGGCCACCGTGGCCGCGGATCAGCTCGGCGGAGATGGCGAGGCCAAGGCCGGAGCCGCCCTTGCGGAAGCCGCCCTGAAACGGCTGGAACAGGTGCTCTTGCGCCTTGGGCGGCAGGCCGGGGCCGGTATCGGTGACGGTGATCGTCCAGCCCTCATCGTCCTCGCGGGCGGATATGCAGATTTCGCCCGGCTTGCCGGTGGCGACAATCGCCTGCCGGGCGTTGCGGATGAGGTTTGTGAGCACACGGAAAAGCTGCTCGGCATCGGCGCGTAGCGTCAGGCCGCTGGGAATGTCTTCGGCATAGGAGATGTCATGCTCGCCCGCCGCCAGCCGCTCGCTGTCGATCACATCGTTCACCACCGGGGCCAGCGCGAAGCGTGACAGCTTGGGCGGTGCCTCCTCGGCGCGGCCAAAGGCGAGCGTGCTTTCGCAGAGGTTCACGGCGCGGGAGATCGAGTTGACCAGTTTGGGCGCGGCGCGGGCCACCGCCGGGTCTTTTGAAATTTCCATCCGGTCAGCAAAGAGCTGGGCGGTGGTGAGGATGTTGCGCAGATCGTGGCTGATGCGGGCCACCGCGCCGCCGAGTTGGGCCAGCCGCTCCTTTTGCTTCAGCGCGGTGGTCAGCTGGGTCTGCATCTCGGCCAGCCCCTCCTCGGCCTCGCGCAGTTCCACCGCCCCGGCGGAGGGGGCAATGATGCGGCGGGCATCTTCAGGCGCGCGGGCATAGCTGGCCATCGCGTCCACCACCCGGTGGATCGGCCCGACGATAAACACCCGGACGGCAATGAAGAGCAGCAGCGCCGTCAGGCCGGAGATGACCGCCGAGAGCCAGAGGATGCGAAGCCCATAATCCGTCATCGCCATGCGCAGCTCGGCGGTGTCCATCGTCACCTCGATCAGCAGCCCGGCCTGCTCGACCGGGTCACCGATAACGCGGATCAGCTCCGGGTCACTCTTCCAGAGCCTGCGGATCGCATCTTTCATCAGCGCCCATGGGCCGGGGTCGCGCAGGTCATAGGTTTGGGTGACGGGGGCGATGATGGGGGAGGAGAGGATCAGCTCTCGCATCTCGTCGCGGCGGAGCACCACGTTTTTGACGCCGGCGTTTTGCAGCAGTTCGGCCTCAAGGTTGGCGTCAATCACCTCGTCGGTGGCGAGCAGGGCCAGCGAGGCGATTTGCGCCCGCTCCAGCCGGGAGAGCAGGAAATCTTCGCGGTAGCGCGCGATGGAGGGCACGAAGATCAACACTTCGGCCAGCATAACGAAGGCAATCGTCAGCATCAGGAAGCGGCCGGAGAGCGTATTCAGAAACATTTCTCGCGCGTTATACCATTTTAGCGCGGGGGCTGCGACTAGGGCAAAAAGCGCTGCACCAGCCCGACCACGCGCTTGACCAGGGGGCTCTCGAAGAGCTTGGGAGAGAAATAGGCACCCGCGGCGCGTTTGTTAAGTTCCTGCAAGGTCGGATAGGGCAGAACGGCGTTTGCCAGCGCAGTGAGCTTGTGGCCATTGGCGATGGCGGTGGCCCATGCGGCGATGAGTTCGCCCGCCTGCGGGCCTGCGATGGTGGCCCCCACCGGCTTGCCGCCGGAGACCATCAGCTTCAGCCGCCCGTCGAGCCGCATGGCGCGGGCACGGTCGCTGTCGTTATAGGTGAGTTGGATCACGTCGAGGTTGCCGCCGAACTTTTCGCGCGCCTGCGCTTCGGTGAGGCCGACCTGGGCAAGCTCGGGGTCGGTGTAGGTGACCCATGGGATGTGGTTGGTCTTGGCCTTGGCGGGCAGGCCGAACATGGCGGAGCGGATGACGATGCCCGCGTGGTAGCCCGCGACATGGGTGAATTGCAGGCCGCCCGCCGCGTCGCCGATGGCGTAAACACGCTTGTTCGAGGTAGAGCGCAGGCGGGCATCGACCTTAACCGCGCGGTCGTGGTCGACATTGGCGACGTTGAGGTTGAGCTTGTCGATATTCACCTGCCGCCCGACGGCGACCAGAAGGTGCGAGCCGGTGACGGGGCCGGAAGGCGTGTGGACCGTCACGCCGCCCTCTGCCGTGACCTTTTCGGCGGCGGTTTCTTCCATGATCTCGATGCCCTCGGCGCGGAGCTTTTCGAGCACGAAGGCGGCCATCTCCGGGTCATCCTTGCCCAGCGCCTTTTGCGCCTCGATCACGGTGACCTTGCAGCCGAGCCGGGCGTGGGCCTGTGCCATCTCCAGCCCGATCGGGCCGCCGCCGATGACGATGAGATGCGCGGGCTTTTCGCGCAGCTCGAAGATGGTTTCGTTGGTGTGGTAGTCCACGCCGTCCAGCCCGTCGATCGGCGGCACGAAGGGGCGGGAGCCGGTGGCGATGACGAAGCGGCGGGCGGTGATGGTGTGGTCGCCTGCGCGCAGTTCGGTGGGGGAGATGAAGCTGCCCCATTCGCGGATCACCTGCACACCGAGGCCCTCGAAGCGCTCTTGAGAATCATGCGGCTCGATCCCGGCGATGACCTCGGCCACGTGGTCCTTGGCCTTGGCGTAATCCACCTGCGGCTCGGCGGGCGCAATGCCGAAGGGCGCGCCGGTTGTCATGGCGTGGGCGTGATGCGCGGCGGAGAGCAGCGCCTTGGAGGGCACACAGCCGTAGTTGAGACAGTCGCCGCCCATCTTGTGGCCCTCGACGAGCACGGTTTTTGCCCCCATCTGGGCCGCGCCGGAGGCCACGGAAAGCCCGCCGGAGCCAGCGCCGATGATGCAGATATCAGCTTTGATCGTGGACATTCAGAGGCCTTTCTTGCCGCGCAGGGCTTTGAGAACGATGGGGAGGGCGGCCAGCGCGCAGAGGCCGAGGATGGGCAGCAGGATGTGCGGCTCGAAGATGATGCCGAGGTTGGGGGTTTCACCACGGGCAAAGACCTCGCCCAGCCCGGCCCCGACCGAGGTGTAGACCACTGCGCCCGGGATGATGCCGAGGAAGGTGGTGATGGCAAAGCGCGAGAGCGGCACGCCGACGAAGGCGGGCACGAGGTTGGCGACGAAGAAGGGCACGGCAGGCACGAGGCGGATGAGAAAGAGCATTTCCCACTGGTTCGCGTCGATCCCGGCCTTGATCTTGGCCACCACACCGCCCGAGCCTTCGAGCTTTTCGGAGAGCTTGTCACCCAGCCCCCAGCGGGCCGCCTGAAAGATGCAGATTGCACCCAGCGTGGCTGCGGTGACATTGAAGAGCGCGCCGGGGAAGGTGGCAAAGAGAAAGCCGCCGGTAAGTGTGGCCACTGTGGCCCCGGGCAGCGAGAAGGCGACGATGACGACGTAGATGGCGATGAAGGCGAGCACGGTGAGCAGGTAGTTGGCATCGCGGAAGGCGATCAGGGCTTCGCGGTTTTCGGCCAGCGTTTCAAAGCTCAGATGATCGCGCAGGAAGAATGCGCCGGTGAGCGCAACGGCGAGAATAGCCAGCAGCGGCAGGCGTTTGAGCCACGGGCTCTTTGCCCCCGTTTCTGTCATATCGGCCATTGTGTCATCCCTTTGCTTGCCCGTCAGTCATGGCAGAAGATGGGGGTTTGCCCTATGCGGGGCGCGGCAGATCACGCCCGGTTGATGCGGGGTGAGCACATGGAGGGGGTTAGGCCCCGGAAGGCGGGGTTTTGTTACAGCGGGAGGCGCGGACTCCCGGAAATGTTGCAAGATTCCGGTGCGGATCAATTGACAGGCTCCCACGTGGACCCTATTGAGCGGCTTCTAACACAACCGGCAGCCCGAATCCGATCGCGGCGGCCTGAACCGATCCGAACCGGAGCAAGCGCCATGAAACGCACTTTCCAGCCTTCCAACCTCGTCCGCAAGCGGCGTCACGGGTTTCGCGCACGTATGGCCACCAAGGCCGGCCGCAAGATCCTCAACGCCCGCCGTGCACGCGGCCGGAAGAGCCTGAGCGCCTGAGGCGCCGCGGGGCAGAGATGCCCGGCGTAATGGCTGAGGTTGACAAGACCGCCGGGGGCGAAAGCCCTGCGGCGGTTTTCGCTTGTCTTGAGATCATGAAGCAGCGCGCCGAATTTCTGGCCTGCGCCAAGGGACGGCGGGTGCATTGCCCGGGGTTCGTGGTGCAGGGGCGGCGGCGCGGCGAGGATGACGGGGCTGGCGGCGTGCGCGTGGGCTTCACCTGCTCCAAGAAGGTGGGCAATGCGGTGGCACGCAACCGTGCCAAGCGGCGGCTGCGCGAGATTGCGAGGGCGGTGCTGCCGGGCGCGGGACGCGCGGGATGGGATTATGTGCTGATCGGTCGGGCCGGAGAGACGGCGGCGCGAGACTTCGCCCTGATGCAAGACGAGCTGCGCGCCGCTTTGGAAAAGCTGCATGGCTAGGCCGGGCGGGCTCTTCGCGAACCCTTGGCCGCTCATCGCCGCCGCGAGCACGCCTCGAAGGGCGGCCGAGCGGGCCACCGGGAGCCGCTCTTCAAGGCCTCTCGGCCATTCATTGCAGCTGCGAGGAGGCCCGCTTGGGCCGATGAGCTGCCCCGGGCCGACGCGATGACCCTTCTTGCCCGCCTCTTCGCCCTGCCCGTCCGCGCCTATCGGCTGATTTTCTCACCCTGGGTCGGGCACAACTGCCGCTATCACCCCACCTGCTCGGCCTATGCCTTGGAAGCGCTGGAGCGACATGGCGGGCTCAAAGGCGGCTGGCTCGCCTTTCGCCGCATCCTGCGCTGCCACCCTTGGGGCGGCTCGGGCGTGGATGACGTGCCGAAGTGAGCGCTGCGCTGCGCTGTATTCCCGGTGTCTCCACGGGCAGGCTATTGCGCTGATCTTTGCCCGCCTCAGCTGGCCGTAGTCGGATTGTGGAAGCCGCGGGACGCGTCTCGATTGACCCGAGTGCAGGTGGCGGGCGATGCTGGGCCATTGCAAATCGGAGATTTCTCATGACCCGCCGCCTTTTCCTCGCCCTCCTCCTCGCCGCAGCCACGCTTGCCACATCGCTGGTGCCCGGCACGGCCTCGGCGCAGACCGTCTATGTACAAGATACGGATGATGGCTATCTAAACCTGCGCCGCGGCCCCAGCAGCAAGCAGGGCATCCTGATGCGCCTCACCGCTGGCACTGCCCTGCAGATAACCGGCGCGCAGGGCAACTGGCGGCAGGTCATCTTGCCTGACGGCATGCGCGGCTGGGTGCATGGCCGCTACATCGCGCAGCAGTATTTTGCCCAGCGGCCCTATTCCTTCGTGGTGCGTCGCACGAGCGATGGCTACCTCAACATGCGGCGCGGGCCGGGCACGCGCTTTGGCATCATCCGTCGCCTCCACGCCGGGCAGATGCTGCTTTGGAACGGCGTTCGGGACGGCAACTGGACGCAGGTGCAACTGCCCGATGGCACCAACGGGTGGGCCAGCCTGAAGTATCTCACGGCGGTGAACTGAGCGCCCGAAAACGCCGCCCCATGTCGCCTTGAGGCAAGCCCGGCCCGCTTTGGCCCCTCACCCTGAGGGCAGCCAAGGAAGGTGCCCATGCCCGATGATCTCTCCGCCGTCCTCCGCCCGATCGGGGCGGCCCGGGGCCTTCCGAACGCGCATTACACCTGCGAGGCCACCCATGCCGCCGAGCGCGATGCGCTGCTTTGGGGCGGCTGGGCCGGGATTGGTGTGGGGGCCGATGTGCCGGAACCGGGCGATGCGAAGCCACTGGAGTTTCTCGGCCTGCCGCTGCTGATGCTGCGCGGGCGCGACGGGGTGCTTCGCGTCTTCCGCAACACCTGCCGTCACCGCGGGATGATCCTTGTGGACAGGCCGCGCAAGATCGAGGGGGCCATCCGCTGCCCCTATCACTCATGGTGCTATGCCCATGACGGGCGGTTGGTGGCCACGCCGCATGTGGGCGGGCCGGGGATGAACCGGGCCGAGGGCATCGTGAACGACGCGCTCGGGCTGGTGGAGGTGGCCAGCCATGTCTGGCGCGATGTGGTGTTTGTGGATGTCAGCGGCCAGGCGCGGCCTTTCGAGGAGGTTCATGCCACGCTCCTCACCCGCTGGGCCGAGGTGGATGCGCCTCTGCATCACGGCGGGGCAGACAGCCGCTTTACCCTCGATGTGGCCTGCAACTGGAAGCTGGCGGTGGAAAACTACTGCGAGAGCTATCACCTGCCGTGGGTCCACCCCGGGCTCAACAGCTACTCGCGGCTGGAAGACCATTATCACATCGAGGCCGAGGGGTTTTCAGGGCAAGGCAGCACGCTCTATCGGCAGATCAGGGGCGCGGCGGGTGAGGTTTTTCCCGACTTTCCCGGCTGGCCGGAGAGCTGGGAGGAGGGGGCCGAGTATATCGCCGTTTATCCAAACGTGCTGATGGGTGCCCAGCGCGACCATGCCTTTGCAATTGTGCTGGAGCCGACCGGGCTGGCGACCACGCGGGAGCATGTGCATCTCTACTACGCCACGCCCAATACAGACGCCGCGCTGCGGGCACAGAACACCGCGCAATGGCGCGAGGTCTTTGAAGAGGATGTCTTTGTGGTGGAAGGGATGCAGCGCGGGCGCGTGGGGCCGGGGTTTGATGGCGGGCGTTTCTCTCCGGCGATGGACGGGCCGACACATCGGTTTCATCAATGGGTGGCGGCAAGGTTGAAGGGATGAGCCTTGAAGCGCGGCTGCTGGCTGCACATGCGGCGGGGGACCGTGCTGCGCTGGCTGGCCTCTATGCCGAGGCGGCAGAGGCTGGCGGGCCGGGTGCGGGGTTTTTCCTGACGCAGGCCTGGGTGTTTGCGCTGGAGGCCGGGCTGCCTGTAGCCGAGGACTACGCGCGGCAGCTTCGCGCGACGGGCCGGGCCTGAGCCCGCAAGAAAAGGCCCCCGCCACGGGGGCGAGGGCCGTTCGACCTTCGAGGGAAAAAAGGCCTTACGCCGCGAGGTTCAGGCGCGGTCGTCGATCACGAGGGTGACATCGCCCTCGCCTTCGCTTTCAAAGCCCACCACATCGTCTGCGGCGAAGCCTTCTTCTTCGAGGGCGGCGGTCAGCTCGCTGTTGGCTTCGATGGCGTCATGAAAGCCTGCCATCACGTTGGCTTGGGCGTTCAGCGCGGTGTCGAGGGCGTTGGCCCGTTCGGCGCCTTCGATCTCGCTCAGCAGAACGGTATCGACGGTAACGTCAGCGCCAAGCGCCTTGATCTCTGCGGCGGCTCCGGCTGTGGTGCCGCTGTTCAGCCCGGAGATCACCGTGCCGTAGTTGACCTGCGCATCGGCGCTGGCCCCGCCTTGCACGTCCTGCGCGGTGCTGGTCACGGCGTTGTTCACTTGCGACGCGCCGCTTTGAGCGGTTTGCGCGGCTCCGGAGGCAGCACCGGTTGCGTCTGCCTCGACGTCTGCGCCGACCGAGCCGGCAACGGCGGCGGTGCCGAGCGAACCGGCCAGAACGGCGGCGATTGTGCTTTTGGCAAGGTTGGTCATGGTTCCTCCATTTCAGTTTCCGCGGCGACGTGTGCCGCTGGTGTAGGGCGACAACGGCGGGGCGGCCCGGCTGTTCCGGCGTGTGGCTTTCCCCCGGCCTGAGGGCGCAAACGCGCAGGATGTCGCTCAAACCGGGCGCTCGGCTCCGCAGGTTTTTGCGGGTTCACGGAGGCTTGGTTTGAACGTGTGGGCCCGCTTCCCCAAGGCCCCGGTTTCTGGCATAGGCTGCCCATGCTCGACGAATCCGACGATATTCACCCGCTGTTTCACGGTGCCCCCTCGACCACGGAGTTCAAGAAGCTCCGCAAGCGGCTTGTGCGCGATACGCGGGAGGCGATCGAGCAATACGGGATGGTGGAGCGTCGCGCCGGAGGGGCGCAGGACAAGCCACGCTGGCTGGTCTGCCTGAGCGGCGGCAAAGACAGCTACACCCTGCTGGCCGTGCTCCACGAGCTGCAATGGCGTGGGCTGCTGCCGGTGGATCTGCTGGCCTGCAACCTCGATCAGGGGCAGCCGGGCTTTCCCTCAACGGTGTTGCCCGCGTTTCTTGAAAAGATGGGCGTGCCGCACCGGGTGGAGTATCAAGACACCTATTCCATCGTGGTAGACAAGGTGCCTGCCGGGCGGACCATGTGCGCCCTTTGCTCGCGGCTGCGGCGTGGCAACCTGTATCGGATTGCACGGGAAGAGGGCTGCTCGGCGGTGGTGCTGGGCCATCACCGCGATGACATCCTCGAAACCTTTTTCATGAACCTCTTCCACGGCTCGCGGCTGGCCACCATGCCGCCCAAGCTGGTGAACGAGGAGGGCGATCTGTTTGTTTATCGCCCACTCGCCCATGTGGCCGAAGCGGATTGCGAGAAGTTCGCGGCGGCGATGAACTACCCGATCATTCCCTGTGACCTTTGCGGCTCGCAGGACGGGCTGCAGCGCCAGCAGGTAAAGGCGCTGCTCGACCAATGGGAGGCCAATCATCCGGGCCGGCGGCAAAAGATGTTTCGCGCCCTGATGAACACCCGCCCCTCGCATCTGCTCGACCCGGCGATCTTTGATTTCATGGGGCTGGAGCGGCGGGTTCAAGACGATAGTGAAAATTCGAATGAAATCGCCCCACCCGTCTTAAGAAACTGATCACGCCGATTGCCTAGCTTGCCCGCGTGGCGGCTCCGACCGGGCCGCAAAGGCATGAGGGCGTCATGATGCAAGGGCTGAAGGCCAGCGTTCTGAAATTGCGGCGGGTGCTGCGTCAGGGATTTTTCCGGCCACAGATGATCACCTTTCTACCGGCGCTGATGCTCGCGGGCTACTGGTTTGGCGGCGAAGGGGTGATTCTGATCGCCGCGCTGCTGTTTCCCGTACTGGCGATGATGGGCGGGCTGTTTGAAAAGGGCGGGGCCGGGCGGCGCGATGGCGCGACCGACCTGCTGTTGCGCGAGGACTTTCTTGATCTGTTGGGCGAGGCGATTCCCCGCGCCGAGGCGCAGAACTGGTCGACCGCCTGTTTTGTGCTGGAAATCGACGACTGGGCAGAGCTGGTGGACCGGGTTGGCAAGACCGGCGCAGAGATTGTGCTGCGCCGCACCGGCGAGCGAATTGAAAGCGCGATGCGCGGCGCGGATTTTGCCGCGCGGCTGGACGGCCCCCGCTTTGCCGTGGCGCTCGACCCGGTGCGCCGGATCGACCTTGATGTTGCGCTGAACATTGCAGAGCGATTGCAGGGCACCGCCGGGCAGGCCGTGAGTATTGATGCGACCTCGGTGCATGTGAGCGTATCCATCGGTTTTTGCCTCAACACCCGCGCACCCCAGCAAACCGCCCCCTCCCTGCTCGGGGCCGCCGAGATTGCCGCCGAGGAGGCCCGCGCCAACGGGCCGGGCGGCACCCGCGCCTATTCCCGCGAGATGCAGGCCCAGATCAGCGCCCGCCACGCGCTGGTGGACGATTTGCTGACAGCCTTTTCCGAAGGCCAGATCAAGCCATGGTTTCAACCGCAGATCTCGACCGACACCGGCAAGATCACCGGGATGGAGGCCTTGGCCCGCTGGCTGCACCCGGATCGCGGGATGATCGCCCCGGCAGATTTTTTGCCCGCCATCGAGCAAGCCGGGCTGATGGAACGGCTGGGCGAGGTGATGCTGCACCACAGCTGCGCCGCGCTGCGCGCATGGGACAGGGCGGGGGTGAAGATTCCTACGGTTGGGGTCAACTTTTCTGCCGCCGAGCTGCGCAACCCCAAGCTGGGCGACCGGGTGAAATGGGAGCTCGACCGCTTTGACCTTGCCCCAGAGCGGATCACCATCGAAGTGCTGGAATCGGTGGTGGCCGATAACGATGACGACACCATCACCCGCAACATCGCCAACCTCGCCACCATGGGTTGCCCGGTGGATCTTGACGATTTTGGCACCGGCCACGCCTCCATCAGCTCGATCCGCCGTTTTGCGGTGAGCCGCCTGAAGATTGACCGCAGCTTTGTGATGCGCGTTCACGAGGACCGGGAGCAACAGAAGCTGGTTTCGGCGATCCTGCTCATGGCCGAGCAGCTCGACCTTGATACGCTGGCGGAAGGCGTGGAGAGCATTGGCGAGCATGCGATGCTGGCGCAACTGGGCTGCGGCCATATCCAGGGCTTTGGCCTTGCCCGGCCCATGCCCTTTGAAGACACCATCGCCTGGGCCGAAAAACACAACGCCAAGATCGTCGAAACCCCGATTCTCAAGGGCCTTGCGCGGGAGTGACGCAGCCCCTGCGCAGTAACATTTCCGCCCTTTCGGCTTGACCTTTCGGCCCTTGGGCGATTGAACCGGCGCAACTTGAATTCAGCGCGCGGTACTTCTGCATGGACGACCAGAACAAGAACCTCATTCTCGCCACGGCGCTCAGCTTCCTGGTGATCTTGGCCTGGTTCATCATCTTCCCGCCGGAAGAGCCTCCGCTGGACCCGAACGCCCCCCCCGGCGCAGAGCAAACAGCCGATGGCACGCCGACAGTGGCAGACGGCAATACGACCGTGCCGGGAAGCGCCGATGGCTCGGCCCCGGCGGCCTCTGGCAACGGTGCCGGCCCTGATGCCGTGGCCGACGCCCCGCGCCTGACCATCGACACCCGCAACCTCTCCGGCTCGATCAGCCTGATTGGCGGGCGCGTGGATGACGTGAGCCTCAAGCGCTACACCGTGGATGTCGACAGCGAAGAAATCGTGCGCCTGCTTTCGCCCGTGGGCGAGACCAACCCCTATTACGCGCTCTACGGCTGGGCCCCCGGCGCGGGCCTCACCCTTGAGGACGTTCCGGGCGACGACACGGAATGGACCGTGGAAGAGGGCGAAACCCTCACCGCCCAAACCCCCGTCACCCTGCGCTGGGACAGCCCCTCGGGCCTGATCTTCCGCCGCCTGATGGAGGTGGACGACGAGTTTTTGATCACCGTCGAGCAATCGGTTGAAAACCCCACCAGCGCCGCCGTCCGCGCCCAGCCCTATGCCATCATCAACCGCCACGGCCTGCCCGAGCTGACCAACTTCTTCGTCATCCACGAAGGCGTCATTGGCCAGCATGAGGGCGAGCTGGTGATCGAGGATTACGACAACGTCACCGATTTCACCGGCACCGGCGAGGTGTTTGAGAACGTCACCGACGGCTGGATCGGCTTCACCGACCACTACTGGATGACCAACCTCATCCCCGAGCCGGGCCAGCCCGCCACGCTCTCGGTCAGCTACAAGCCCCGCGGCGACATCTACCAGACCCTCAGCAAGCAGCCCACGATGGACGTTGCACCGGGGGCCACCGTGACTTCGCGCAGCCACCTCTTTGCCGGCGCGAAGGAATGGGAAGTCATCAAGCACTACCAGGATGACCTCGGCTTCGTCGATTTCGTCAACACGGTCGACTGGGGCTGGTTCTGGATGCTGACCAAGCCGATCTTCCGGGGCCTGCACTGGCTCAACGGCCTGATCGGCAACATGGGCCTCGCGATCATCGCGCTGACCTTCCTGATCAAGGCAATCCTCTTCCCGCTGGCCTACAAGAGCTACGTCTCTATGGCCAAGATGAAAGAGCTTCAACCCGAGATGGAGAAGCTCAAGGAAAAGGCCGGTGACGACCGCCAGAAGCTGCAAAAGGAGATGATGGCGCTCTACAAGAAAGAAAAGGTGAACCCGGCTTCGGGCTGCCTGCCGATCTTGTTGCAGATCCCGATCTTCTTTTCGCTCTACAAGGTGATCTTCGTCACGCTCGAACTGCGCCAGGCCTCCTTCTTCGGCCCGTTCCGCGACCTTTCGCAGCCCGACCCGACCTCGCTGTTCAACCTCTACGGGTTGCTGCCCTGGGCCAACCCCGAGCCAGGCTCGATCATGGCGCTGGTCTTCATCGGCATCCTGCCGCTGCTGCTCGGTATCTCGATGTGGCTCCAGCAAAAGCTGAACCCCGCCCCCACCGACCCGACTCAGCAGATGATCTTCGCCTGGATGCCCTGGGTGTTCATGTTCATGCTCGGCGGCTTTGCCTCCGGCCTCGTGGTCTACTGGATTGCGAACAACACG
This sequence comes from Oceanicola sp. D3, assembly GCF_006351965.1. Taxonomy (NCBI): domain Bacteria; kingdom Pseudomonadati; phylum Pseudomonadota; class Alphaproteobacteria; order Rhodobacterales; family Roseobacteraceae; genus Oceanicola; species Oceanicola sp. D3. The sequence continues at coordinate 509,658 of NZ_CP040932.1, read as the reverse complement.
ATCACCTTCATCCAGCAGTACACGATCATGCGCACCCACGGGCACAAGCCCGACGTGTTTGGCAACATCAAGAAGAGCTTCAAGCGAAAGCCCAAGGGGGACGCTGCCAACGCTGACAGCAAGCCGGGCAGCAAGAAGTGAGCGCAACGCTCGCCCAGATCTGGCGCCATCCGATCAAGAGCCACGGGCGCGAGCGTGTGGGCGAGGTGGAGCTTAAGGCGGGCGAGTCGATGCCCTTCGATCGCCGCTGGGCCGTGGCGCATGAAGACAGCGCCTTTGACGGTGATTGGGAGCGGTGCAGCAACTTTGCCATCACCACCCACCGCCCGCGGCTTTGCCCCTTCAACGTGGTGCTCGATGAGGCGGGGCCGGACGTGACGGTCACCCACCCCAAGCTGGGCGAGCTGCGCTTCAACCCCGATGACGCGGCCGATGCCGCCCGCTTTGTGGAGTGGACCATGCCACTGGCCCCCGAGGGTCTGCCCAAACCCGCGCGGCTGGTTGCCCTGCCCGGGCGCGGCTTTACCGACAGCGCGTTTGCCTCTGTCACCCTGTTTTCCATGGCCAGCCACCGCGCCGTGGAAGAGGCACTCGGCCAGGAGATCACCCCGCTGCGCTGGCGTGGCAACCTTTGGGTTGAGGGGCTGGAGGCTTGGGAAGAGTTCGAGTGGATCGGGCGCGAGTTCAAAGTGGGTGAGGCGGTGCTGCGCGGCGTCGAACGCACCCAGCGCTGCCCGATGACCATGACCAACCCCGAGACCGGCGAGCGCGATGTGCCGACGGTCAAAACCCTCGCATCCCGTTTCGGCCACAAGGATTTTTCGATCCGCTGCGAAGTGCTGAAAGGCGGGCGCATTGCCGAGGGCGCGGAGGTGCAGGCATGAGCGCGCCCCTCCCCTTCCCGCTGGCCGAAGCGCCTGATGCCCCCTCCGAAGAGGCCGCCCGCAAGCTGTTTGCTGGCGAGATCACCTTTGTCAAAGGCGTGGTCGCGATGGACGGCCTGCCCCCCGCCGACCGTCCCGAGGTGTGCTTTGCCGGGCGCTCCAACGTGGGCAAATCAAGCCTGATCAACGCGCTCACCGGGCGCAGGGCGCTGGCGCGGGCCTCCAACACGCCGGGTCGGACGCAGGAGATCAACTATTTCGACCTTGCCGAGCAGGCCTTTCTGGTCGACCTGCCCGGCTACGGGTTTGCCAAGGCCCCCATCCCGGTGGTCGAAAAATGGCAGCGTCTGCTCAAGAGCTACCTTCAGGGCCGCGTCACCCTGCGCCGCGCCTTCGTGCTGATCGACTGTCGCCATGGCGTGAAGGCCGTGGACGACGAGATCATGAGCCTGCTCGACAGCGCCGCCGTCACCTTTCAGGTCGTCATGACCAAATCCGACAAGGTGAAGGAAAAAGACCGCGCCAAGGTGCTGGAGCAAACCCGCGCGGCGCTGCAAAAGCACCCTGCGGCTTTCCCCGAGATCGTGCTGACCTCCAGCGAAAAGGGCGATGGCATTGCCACCCTGCGTGCTATCGTCCGCCGGATCACGCTGGAGGGTTAGGCCCCGCGCCTGATCATTTTCTTGCTGTAAATATCCCCGGGGGCCGCCTTTGTGGCGCCATTGGGTCCAGCCCAATGGCGACGGGGCAGCGCCCCCACTCCGACGGTGAGGCTTGGCACGCCCGCCGGGGCGGCATAGGAAGGGTAAATCCTTCCGAGGCCTCAAGAGATGAAGACCCAAAGCATGAACCGCGACTGGATCGCCACCGCCCGCACCCTCTCCGAGGCCCTGCCCTACCTCAAGCGCTACGTTGGCGCGACTGTTGTTATCAAGCTCGGCGGCCACGCCATGGGCTCTGACGAGGGCATGGCCAGCTTTGCCCGCGACGTGGTGTTGATGAACCTCGTCGGCGTGCATCCTGTGGTGGTGCATGGCGGCGGGCCGATGATCAACGACATGCTCAAGCGGCTTGGCGTTGAGAGCGAGTTCATCAAGGGCAAGCGCGTCACCGACGAGGCCACCATAGAGGTGGTCGAGATGGTGCTTTCGGGCACTGTGAACAAGCGGATCGTGCAGGCGATCAACGCGCAGGGCGGCCGCGCTGTGGGGCTCTCGGGTAAGGATGCCAACATGATGGTCTGTGACCCGACAGACCCGGAGCTTGGGCTTGTTGGCACACCGGTGGAGGTGGTGCCCGATGTGATCCGCCAGTTGCATGACGATGGCTATATCCCCGTGGTCGCCCCGCTCGGTGCGGGCCGCGATGGCGAAACCTTCAACGTCAATGGCGACACCGCCGCCGGGGCCATAGCCGCCGCCCTCAAGGCCGACCGGCTGCTGCTGCTCACCGATGTCAGCGGGGTGAAGAACGCCGAGGGCGAGGTGATGACCCAGCTGAGCCCGGAGAATGTGAAAGAACTGACCGACAAGGGCGTAATTGCCGGCGGGATGATCCCCAAGACGCAGACCGCGCTGGATGCGATTGCGGGCGGGGTGCGGGCCGTGGTGATCCTCGATGGTCGCGCGCCCAATGCAGCGCTGTTGGAGCTGTTCACCGACCATGGCGCAGGCTCGCTGATCCGCCGCGAGGTGAAGTGAGCTATCACGAAACGGCCCGGCTTGCGGCGGAGCATCGCCTTGAAATCTACGGCGGCTTCCACCCGGATGACGGCGGCACGCTGCTGCTTCTCGGCCCCGGGGCCGGGGTGTGGGAGCATGTGAGCGCCGCGCCCGAGTTTGAGCACGCCAAAGACCCGCTAGATCGCTGGTCGCGCCGGGTGATCGGCGGGATGGCCGAGGCGCTTGGGGCGGAGGCGCTGTTTCCCTTCGATGGGCCGCCTTGGCACCCGTTTCAGAGCTGGGCGCAGGCCACGGGGCGCTGCTGGGAGAGCCCGGTGCGCCTGCTGGTGCATGACCGCGCCGGGCTTTGGGCCAGTTTTCGCGGGGCGTTGCGCTTCAGCGAGCGGCTGGCCCTGCCCGAGGCTACGGCACCCCGCCCCTGCGAGGCCTGTGACGCACCCTGCCTCACCGCCTGCCCGGTGGGCGCGCTTGGCCCGGATGGCTACGATACCGCCGCCTGCCACGCCTATCTGAACACCCCGCCGGGTGCCGATTGCCTGAGCCGGGGCTGCAAGGTCAGAAGGGCTTGCCCTGTCTCTGCCGCCTTCCCTAGGGTAGAGGCGCAATCGGCTTTTCACATGTCACATTTCCACAAGCCCGGGACGAATTGATGCGTCAGCTCATGCTTCTCCGCCACGCCAAATCCAGCTGGGACGATCCGCTGGCAGACGATTTTGACAGGGCGCTGAACGACCGCGGGCGGCGCGGGGCGGCGGCGATGGGCGACTGGATGCGCTCCAACGGCCTTGCGCCCGATCTGGTGCTTTGCTCCGCCGCGGCCCGCACGGTGGAAACATGGGAGCTGCTGAAGTTCGAGGCCGAGGTGAAGTATTCACCCGGGCTCTATCACGCAGGCCCCGACCGGATGCTCGCCGCGCTTCAGAAGGCAGAAGGCGAGCGGGTGATGATGGTGGGCCACAATCCCGGTATGGGTGCGCTGGCGGCGATGATGGTGCGCAATGCGCCGGTGCATGGCCGCTTTGGCGACTATCCGACCTGCGCCCTCACGGTGGCCGAGTTCGATATCAAGGATTGGGCCGACCTTGCCCCGCGTCAGGGCCGGGTGCTGCACTTTCTCACCCCGCATGACATCGAAAATGCCAGCCCGCACGCCTGAGGCCCGCCAGGCTCAGGCCGCATCCATCACTTCGACCGCGAGGATGGTGGGCAGGTGGCGTGCGATCTCATCCCACCTGTCGCCCTCATCTGTGCTGGCAAAGACCGAGCCGCTGTTTGTGCCGAAGTAAACGCCTGCAGGCGTGCGGCTGTCGCCTGCCATGGCCTGCCGCAGCACGGTGAAGTAGCAGGCCTCTTGCGGCAGCCCCTTGCGCATCGCCTGCCAGCTTTCGCCCCCATCCCGCGAGCGCCAGACGGCGCAGGCCGCTTCGGGCGGAAAGCGGCCTTGGCTGTCTCCGTTGAGCGGGATGCACCAAAGGGTGTGCGGGTCTGACGGGTGAACGCGGATCGGAAAGCCGAAGGTGGAGGGCAGGCCGGGGGTGATATCCTCCCAGCTGCGCCCACCGTCCGGCGAGCGCCAGACGCCGTGGTGATTTTGCTGATAGAGCAGATCGCCCTGCCCCGGCGCGCGCATCATGTTGTGAACGCAATGGCCGGTTTCGCCGCCTTGCGGGGCCGCCGGGTGGCTGTGGCCCTCGCAGGCCTCGGCATTGGAGAGGCGGTTGCGCCGCTCCCAGCTTTTGCCGCTGTCTTCGGAGGCAAACACCCCGGCTGCAGTGAGGGCCACCCACGTTTTGGCCGGGTCGGTCGGGTGGGCGACGATGGTGTGCAGGGTCAGCCCCGCCGCACCGGGGCTCCAGCTTTCGGCGGAGGGGTGGTTGGTGAGGCCCGCGACCGCCTCAAAGGTTGCGCCCCCGTCGGTGCTGGCCAGCAGGCTGGCGGGCTTGGTGCCTGCGTGGAGCGTGCCGTGCGCGTAGTTGAGAGACCAGACTTGGCTGAAGGCGCTCTCAAAGGGCAGCGGCGCGCCGGTGATGCCGAAGAACTTGGCCGTGTCGGGGTCATCCGCCGCCCAATCATCCATCTCGCCCTTGGTGAGCCGGGTGTTCTGCCAAGTTGCGCCGCCATCCTGCGAGCGCCATATGCCCGCGCCGGTAAAACTGCTGCCACCGCCCGCCCAGATGGTGCCTGTGTCCGGGTCTCCGATGGCGTGGTTGATGCACCAGGCGTCGCAATGCGGGCCAGACACGGCCCAACCGCAGCGGTCCTGCGCCCCGTCTAGGATGAAGGCACCCTTGGTCGTGCCGATCAAAAGTTTCGCCATCAGATTCGCCCTCCCTTCCGGGAGGTTAACACCGGCGGGCTTCAGGGCGAAATAAAAGTTGATATCCACCTAGTTTGCGGCGGAAGGTTGCGGGCACAAAAAAGCCCCGGGCTGAGCCCGAGGCTTTGTGTTGGGTGGTGGGCCAGTGCCCCCCGATATCAGTGGCCGAGGATCTGGCTGAGGAACAGCTTGGTCCGCTCGCTCTTGGGGTTGTTGAAGAACTCCTCGGGCTCGTTCTGCTCCACGATCTGGCCCGCGTCCATGAAGATCACCCGGTTGGCGACCTGCCGGGCAAAGCCCATTTCGTGGGTCACGCAGAGCATGGTCATGCCTTCTTCGGCCAGCTCGATCATGGTGTCGAGCACTTCCTTGATCATCTCCGGGTCAAGCGCCGAGGTGGGCTCGTCAAAGAGCATGATCCGGGGCTTCATACAGAGCGAGCGGGCGATGGCCACGCGCTGCTGCTGACCGCCCGAAAGCTGGCCGGGGTACTTGTCGGCCTGCTCGGGGATCTTCACCTTTTCGAGGAAGTGCATCGCCGTCTCTTCGGCTTCCTTCTTCGGCACCTTGCGGACCCAGATGGGCGCGAGCGTGCAGTTTTCGAGGATGGTCAGATGGGGGAAGAGGTTGAAGTGCTGAAAGCACATGCCAACCTCAGAGCGGATCTTGTCGATGTTCTTGAGGTCCGAGGTCAGCTCGGTCCCGTCAACGATGATCTTGCCCTCCTGGTGCTCTTCCAGCCGGTTGATGCAGCGGATCAGGGTGGACTTACCCGAGCCCGAGGGCCCCGCGATGACGATCCGCTCGCCGCGATTGACCGTCAGGTCGATGTCGCGCAGCACGTGGAAGGTGCCATACCACTTGTTCATGTTGCTGATTTCGATGGCGACCTCGTCGCTCACCTGCATCTTGGAACGGTCGATTTGACGGTCTGTTGCCAGGTCAGACATGGGTGGGGCTCCTTAACGGTGGCCAGTCTGAAGCTTGCGCTCCAGATACATGGAATAGCGGGACATGCCGAAGCAGAAGATGAAGAACAGCAAGGCGATGAAGCCGTAAAGCTCCCAAACCACCCCGTTCCAAGCCTGGTCGGCGCGGATCGCGTTGGACAGGCCCAGCGGGTCGAACAAGCCGATCACCGAGACAAGCGTGGTGTCCTTGAAGAGGCCGATGAACGTGCTGACGATGCCCGGGATCGAAATCTTCAGCGCCTGCGGCATGATGATGAGGCGCTGCGCCTGCCAGTAGTCGAGGCCAAGGCTGTCGGCCCCCTCGTACTGGCCCTTGGGCAGGGCCGCGAGGCCACCGCGGATGACCTCGGCCATGTAGGCGGAGGCGAACAGCGTGGCCATGATGATCACGCGCAGGATGATGTCGAAGTTGGTGCCCGGCGGCAGGAAGATGTTCAGCAGCGTCGAGGCCACGAACAGCAGCGTGATCAGCGGCACGCCCCGAATGAACTCGATGAAGCCGACGCAGAGCGCCTTGACGATCAGCAGGTCGGACTGGCGGCCCAGCGCCAGAACGATGCCCAGCGGCAGGGAGCAGGCAATGGCCACCACGCCGATGGTGATAGACAGCATCAGCCCGCCGAAGTCGCGCGAGGCGACGGTTTCGAGCCCCAGCGGGATGACCGCGGCCAGCCCTTGCTGCACATAACCTGAGATCAAGAGCCACCAGAGCAGCGCGGCCACGACAGCTAGGATGATCGCGCCGAGCTGGCTGATCACCTCACTGGTGAACTTGACCATGGCCCAGAGGATCACGAAGCCCAGCGCCGCACAGATCGGTGCCCAGATGGTGCCGCCCCAAAGCAGCCACGGAAACAGGAAGGGGTAAATGGCGCTGAACCAGAGCAGTTGCGATGGCACCCGGTCGGAGAACAGCACCGGCGCCAGCGCCACGAAGAGCAGCAGGAAGGCCGCCATCGGGCGCCAATAGAGCTCGGCGGGGTAGAAGCCGAACAGGAGCTGAATCCAGCGTTCGCGGATCACCCCCCAGCAGGCACCCGAGGTGCCGTGCTCCCCCACCATTCCGGCGGCGGTGAGCATCTCGCGGCATTCCGACAGCGAGGTGGCGTTCCACGTGGGCGCAAAGAACCAAGGCACCAGCATCCATAGGATCCAAACCACGAAGGCGGTGCAGAGGATGGTGACGATGGTGTTGAATGGCCCGGTGAAGAGGTTTTGCTTGCCCCAGCCCAAAATCCCGATGGTGGAAAGCGGCGGCTCGCGCTGCTCCAGCATGGTGTCGCGGACATAGGCAACGGTATCGGCGTGCGTGTTGCTCATCTTACCTCTCCACCAGTTTAACGCGGTTGTTGTACCAGTTCATGAACGCCGAGATGCTCAGCGAAATGATGAGGTAGATCAGCATGCCCAGAAGCAGCGTCTCCAGTTCCTTGCCGGTCTGGTTGAGGGTGATGCCCATCAGCGTGCCGGTCAGGTCCATGTAGCCCACCGCAATGGCGAGCGAGCTGTTTTTGGTCAGGTTCAGATACTGCGAAATCAGCGGCGGGATGATCACCCGCAGCGCCTGGGGCAAAACGACGAGGCTCATGATCCGCTTGGGGCGCAGGCCCAGCGCGGCGGCGGCCTCGGTTTGCCCGCCTGAGATGGCGAGGATACCGGCGCGCACGTTCTCGGCAATGAAGGCCGCAGTGTAGAGCGACAGGGCCAGCCAAAGCGCGATGAGGGAGTTCCTCATGTAGGTGCCGCCCTGAAAGTTGAAGCCCTTCAGCGCCGGGTAGCCGAGGTGAAAGCCCAGTGCGACAAGCACGATCAGCAGCGGCAGGACAAAGCAGGCAAGGCGCAAATACCAAGTGGTCGGGCGCACGCCCGTGGCCTCTTGAATGCGGTCGGCCCGGCGCTTGATGAAGCCCGCGCCCATGATGCCGCCGACGACCACTGCGATGATCAGCAGCAGGTCGATGCTGATGTCGAAGTTCAGCGAGCTGTTGCCGAAGAGGTGAATATCTCCCAGCGAGCGCGAGAACAGCGGCTCGGGGATATAGACCCCACGGTTGGTGACGGCGACGGTATCGAACACCTTCATCGTCGCTTCCGGGTCTTCCCCTCGGAAAGCGCGTGGCGCAGGGAGGGTTTCGATCAGGATCGCCATAGCAAAGACGATCCAGAGCAGGACCGGCACATTGCGGAACATCTCGACGTAAACGGTCATCAACCGGCCGATGAGCCAGTTGGGCGACAGCCGCAGAACGCCGACGATCACCCCGATAACGGTAGCGGTGATGCAGCCCAGAACGGCCACCAGAAGCGTGTTGAGCAGGCCGATGAAGGCCGCGCGCAGGTGCGAGTTCTGGTTGTCGTATTCGATCAGTGTCTGGTTGATGTCATAGCCCGCAGGCTCACCGAGAAAGCCGAAGCTCACCGTCTTGCCGCTGGTTGCGAGGTTTTGCGCCGTGTTGCTGATGAGGAATCCCACCAGCAGCAGGAACCCGATCAATGCCACCACCTGAATCGTCATCGACCGGTAGCGGGTGTCGTAGATGAGCATGGAAGGCCTGAAGCCAGCCTTCGGCGGATCCGTGACAGTTGCCATGTTGGCGCTCCCCCGAGCTATGTGTGGCTACACCTTCCCCGTCTGCGGGCGCGGACCCGCGAGCCATTGGGTGCAGCTGTTATTGAATTGGTCTTGTCCCCGATCGCGAAGGGGCGCGGCCTTTCGGTCCGCGCCCCCTGCTGTTTTCTTACCGGAACGGCGGTGCGTAGAGCAGGCCGCCGTCGGTCCACTGGGCGTTGAGCCCGCGCGACAGACCGATCGGAGTGCTCTCACCGATGGTGCCGCCGAAGACTTCGCCGTAGTTGCCCACGTTCTCGATGATCTTCTTGGCCCAGTCAGCCTCGAGGCCGAGCATCTCGCCGAGGTTGCCCTCGGTGCCCAGCAGGCGGTTCACTTCCGGGTTGTCACCGGCTTCCATCGACATCTCGCCAACGTTGGCGGAGGTCACGCCATACTCTTCGGCGGCGATCATCGCGTTGAGCGACCAGCGAACGATGTCACCCCATTCGCTGTCGCCGTGGCGCACGAGCGGGCCGAGCGGCTCCTTGGAGATGATCTCGGGCAGGATCACGTGGTCTGCCGCGTTCTCGAAGGTGGAGCGCGTCGCGGCGAGGCCGGAAGCGTCGGTGGTGTACACGTCACAGGCGCCAGCGAGGTACTGCTGCTGGGCCTCGGCGTTGGTTTCGATCGGCACCGGCTCGTAGCTCATGTTGTTCACACGGAAGAAGTCCGCGAGGTTGAGCTCGGTGGTGGTGCCGGTCTGGATGCAGACGGTGGCGCCGTCGAGTTCTTTGGCCGAGCTCACGCCCAGCTCCTTGGGCACCATGAAGCCCTGACCGTCGTAGTAGTTCACGCCGACGAAGGTGAACTTGAGGTCCACGTCGCGCGAGAAGGTCCAGGTGGTGTTGCGGGCCAGCATGTCGATCTCGCCGGAGGCAAGAGCGGTGAAGCGGGTTTTGCCGGTGGTGGGCACAAACTCGACAGCGGTCGGGTCGCTCAGCACGGCGGCGGCAACGGCGCGGCAGACGGCCACGTCGAAGCCCTCCCACTCGCCCGAGGCGTTGGGCGCGGCAAAGCCGGGCACGCCGGTCGCCACGCCGCAGTTCAGCTTGCCGCGTGCCTTCACGTCGTCAAGCGTCGCCGCAGCGCCAGCGGTGGCGGCAAGGCCAGCGGCGGTTACTGCGCCAAGAAATAGCGATTTTTTCATTTTTACCTCTTCCTGATCTTCCGGTGCCGTTTTGATACGGCTTTCCGTGATGGGTACCGACGAATGCGCCGATATGCGTGAGTAGAGTGCCCAAAGCGTTGTGACACCACAGAAGTGGGTCAAGTTGGCCGAATTCGTTGCGAAACGTCAAGTGCGCCGCTGGGGTGTTCCTTGGTGGAAAAGAGAAAATTGCCCGAATCTTGGGCAATTCCCCTACGGCACTCGCCTAATAAGCGAAACGTTGAGAATCAGGCAGTCGGGCGGGAGATGCGGTGCAGGGCCGCCGCATGCAAAAAATCACCCCGTTTGCGGGCGGCGACCTCGGTGGCCTCTTCATCCTCGCCCCATTGAGCGATCTGCCAGTCTTCATCCACCCGGCTCAGCGCCCAGAGCTCCTCGGGTGTGGCCTGCCCCTCCAGCGCGGCAAAACCGATAATAAGCGAACCAGACAGGGCTGTCAGGTCATGCAGCGCCGTCAGTGCAAAGGCATCCTGCCGTTTGACCAGCGCCCGCAGAACCTCGACGCTGGTGGCCGGTTGGCGCACATGCATCACCCCTGTTGTCATGATGAGCGGCGCGTTCAGCACATCGCGCGCCCAGTCCACCAGCGGATCCCAGGCTTCGGCCTGGCGAGCGACGAGGGCGGCGGGGCTCTCAGCGCGATAGCAGATCAGGTCACTCTCGCCATAGGCGGCGACGATCTCGGTCACTTCGGCGTGTTGTGGGGCCACCCGGTCGATTGCGGAGTTGGCGGAGCGGGTGAAGGGCATGGTGGCCGGGTTGATCTTATCGCCCTGTGCCTCCCATTCGGCGGCCACGGCATGGGCCAGCGGCTCACTCGGCAACAGCAGCGCAGCCTTGGCCGGGGTTTTCAGCGGGCGACCGTCGAGATGCACGGCAAAGCTCTCGCCCTCGGGCACCACGTTGGCCGCTTTCCAGAATCGTTTTGCTGCCCACTCCGCCATGTCTCAGCCTCCCGTCGCCCGCAGGATCGCCTCCGGCAGCGCCCCGGCTTCGTCTACAACTTCGCCCGCGCCCGCCTCGATCAGCGCGCCCGGCGGGTGGTAGCCCCAGCTCACGCCAAGCCCGGCGATCCCGGCGTTGCGGGCCATCTCCATGTCAAAACTGGTATCCCCGATCATCACCGCCTGCCCGGCCTCGCAGCCGGTTTCGCGCTGCGCGGCCTCCAGCATCGCCGGATGCGGCTTGGAGGGGTGATGGTCTGACACCTGCTCGGAGGTAAACACACCCGCAAGCCCCGACGACTTAAACAGCGCATCAAGCCCGCGGCGGGATTTTCCGGTGGCAACGCAGAGCAGGTTTTCGGGCGTGCGGGCAAGATCATCCAGCAGCTCGCGCATGCCCGGATAGAATACCGCCGGCTCAGATGTGCGGCGAATTTCCACGAAAGCATCCTTATAGCCCGCCACCATGGTCTGCACATCCTGCGGGCTGGCCTCGGGGCACAGGCGAGCGATGCCCACATCGAGCGAAAGGCCGACGATGGAGAGGATCTGCGCGCGCGGCGGGGCCACCCGGCCAACGGCGGCAAAGCCCTCTGTCATCGCGGCGACAATCTCGTTCTGGCTGTCCACCAGCGTGCCGTCGACATCGAAGATGATGCAACGCAGCGCGGTCATCCGTAATCCTCAAAGGGATCGTCGGCGGCAAGGTCTTCTGTCCAGCCGAAGGTGTTGAAGGTGTCCTTCATGTGCTCGGGCAGCGGCGCCGTGACGGTGACGGGCTTTTTTGTGACCGGATGCAGAAAGGTCATCGAGCGGGCGTGCAGGTGCAGCTTGCCCGAGATGATGCCGCCCATCTTGGCGCCCCAGCCGTCGCCCATGTTCTCCTGCCGCGAGCCGCCGTATTTGCCATCTCCGGCAATCGGGTGGCCGATCTCGGCCATATGGGCGCGCAGCTGGTGGGTGCGGCCTGTGATTGGCTCCAGCGCAACCCATGTGGCCCGGCCCGCCACCCGGTAGAGCGCGGAATAGAGCGTATGAGCCCGCTTCGCGCCTTCGGTGGATTCAACTTCGCGCGGGAGGACGCAGAGCATCTTCTCGCCCGCGCCCCTGCCGCCCGGTGCCTTCACGAGGCCAAACTTGATTTCGCCGTTGTAGGGGTGGGGCACGCCCGCGACCACGGCCCAATAGATCTTGCGGGTCTCCTTGTGGCGGATCGCTGCGGTCAGGTCTGCGGCGATGCGCCGGGAGCGGGCGAGGAGGAGAACGCCGGAGGTGTCCTTGTCGAGCCGGTGGACAAGGCGGGGCTTGTCCTCGGCATCGAATTGCAGCGCCTCGGCCAGCCCGTCGACATGTTTGGTTTGGCCCGACCCGCCCTGCGTTGGCAGGCCCGGGGGCTTGTTGAGGGCGATGATATGGTCATCCTTCCAGATCACCGCATCGCGGATCATCTTCGCGTCTGCCTCGGAGATGGTGCTGCGCTTCGTCGGCGTTGGCGCGCCGCCCTCGGGCAGCGGCGGAATGCGCACCTCCTGCCCCTCTTCCAACCGGGTGGCGGCCTTTACCCGGCCACCGTCCACCCGGATCTCGCCCTTGCGGCACATCTTCTCGATCCGGCCCTGCGGCACATGCGGAAAGATGCGGCGGAACCAGCGATCAAGCCGCTGCCCGGCATCATCGGCGGAAACGGGGAGGGTCTGGACGCGGCTCATGCGAAGAGGCCACGGCCGATGAGCAGCCCCGCGAAGAGGCAGAGGATGGAAAGAACAACCGAGGCCAGCACGTATATGCCCGCCGTGCCGAGCTGGCCACGCTCGAAGAGCGTGACGGCATCGAGCGAGAAGGCCGAGAAGGTGGTGAAGCCGCCGAGCATGCCCGTCATCACGAAGGGGGCCCAGGCCTGCCCGCCGCGATGGGCAACGACAGAAGCGAAGAGCCCCATGACCAGCGAGCCGATCACATTGACAGTGAGCGTGCCCCAAGGAAAGCCGGGGCCGAACAGCCGAAGCGTGGCCACCCCGGTAAGGTAGCGCAGGGAGGCCCCGATGGCCCCGCCCAAGGCAACGTTTGCGACTGTAAGTAACATGGGCGCGGTTTTGCGCGGGGGCGGGGGAGAGTCAAGCGGCGAGGGCCGCTCTGACGCGGCGGCGCGGGCGCTGAAACGCCCGCCGAGGGGACTCGGGCGGGGCGCGAAAGATTGTTTCTCCATCCGGTGAAACATACCGAAAATGACACCGAAAGAAGGCGCGAATGAGACACCAGGCACGGCGCTGTCTAAACTTTATCTAAAATTTTCAGAGCCTTGCAAGTTTTCGCCGCCAATCGCAAAAACCCTACTATCCGGATGATCCAGCCCGATTATGGCCACGAACGGGGAGCAAATCTTGGGCATTGAAACACTTCCTGGAGTTACCCAACATGAGTACCGACCTTAAATCCCTGACCAAACTTGACGGCTTCATCGGCGCTTGCCTCGTCGATAGCGACTCCGGCATGATGCTGACGGCTGAAGAAGGCAACGGCGGCCTTGATCTTGAGGTTGCTGGTGCGGCCAACATGGAAGTCGTGCGCGCCAAGAATGCCGCGATGAAGGCGCTGGGCCTCGAAGACGCGATCGAAGACATTTTGATCTCGCTGGGCACCCAGATCCACCTGATCCGCCCGCTGGCATCCAACCCCGACATCTTCATCTATGTCGCACTGGACCGCGCCAAGGCGAACCTCGGCATGGCGCGCCTTCAGGTGAAAACAACCGAAGGCACCATCAAGGTGTAATCGAGGCTCCAGCCGGGTCGTTCTCTTGCCAGATACGACCCGGCTGGCATCCTGCCACTTGGCAGGCTTTCAAACAGGACCATGGGCGAGCTTTCCTGGAGCAATCCCATGGCCCGGTTCGATATCAGGCTAAGATTCGCAGGTTACTTCTGCGGCAGCTCTTCGAAGGCCGGCTTGTAGCCGTTGCTTTCGTAGCGTTCACGCGGAATACCGATGGGATTTCCCACACCCTTGTCCACAAATGCGACCTCCATACCGCTCGAATGCGTGGTGCGGTAAACTCCGGTTGCGTCACTCATATCGCTCTTCCCTTCCTTCTGTCTTGAGGCGTCTTCCTGGTGCCCTCCACTATGGCAAAATGATCCGGAAAATGTGTCGTGAATTGGAAGCGCAAAAGGTAATGTCTCGGCATGAAACTGGCCTGACTGTGCACTCCGGCACAGAAATGCCATGCCCGAAAAGAGGCTTTGAAACAGGGGGTTGGCCTTAGCCTTTGTTTCGCTTGGCCCTGAGTCCCGCAAACCACTCCACGCGCTTTTTCAACTCACGTTCAAAGCCGCGCTCGACGGGCTGATACCAGACCGGGCGCTTCATGGTGTCGGGGAAGTAGTTTTGCCCCGAAAAGCCGTCTTCGGCGTCGTGGTCATATTGGTAGCCATCGCCATAGCCCTGCTCGCTCATCAGCTTGGTGGGCGCATTGAGGATGTGCTTGGGCGGTGGCTCGGAGCCGGTTTTCTTGGCAGCGGCGCGGGCGGCCTTGTAGGCGACGTAGACCGCGTTGGATTTGGGCGCGAGCGCGATGTAGGTGAGCGCTTGCGCCAGCGCCAGTTCGCCCTCGGGGGAGCCGAGCCGCTCATACACTTCCCAGGCATGCAGGCAGTGGGTTTGCGCGGCCGGGTCAGCAAGGCCGATGTCTTCCACCGCCATGCGGGTGATGCGGCGGGCCAGAAAGCGCGGGTCTTCTCCCCCCTCCAGCATCCGGGCGAACCAGTAGAGCGCGGCGTCCGGGTCAGAGCCGCGGACGGATTTGTGCAGGGCGGAGATCAGGTTGTAATGGCCATCGCCCGATTTGTCATATTGCGCGGCGCGGCGTTGCAGGCGGGCGGCAAGCGCCTTCGGGTCGAGCTTGGTATCGGTCTTCCAGCCCGCCACCTGCTCCACGAGGTTGAGCAGCGCGCGCCCGTCGCCATCGGCCATGCCAAGCAGGCTCTCGCGAGCCTCGCCGGTGAGCGGCAGCGCATGGCCCACCTCCTGCTCGGCGCGCAGCAGCAGCTTTTCGAGCGCCTTGCCGTCCAGCCGGTTGAGCACCAGCACTTGCGCGCGGCTCAGGATAGCGGCGTTGAGCTCGAAAGACGGGTTCTCGGTGGTTGCCCCGACGAGCACGATGGTGCCGTCTTCCATATGCGGCAGAAAGCCGTCCTGCTGCGCCTTGTTGAACCGGTGGATCTCGTCGACGAAGAGCAGCGTGCCCTGCCCGTTGCTGCGGCGGTGCTTGGCCGCTTCAAAGACCTTCCGCAGCTCGGGCACGCCGGTGAAGATGGCGCTGATCTGCACGAAGGCGAGGTCGGTTTCATGGGCGAGCAACCGGGCGATGGTGGTTTTGCCCACGCCCGGCGGGCCCCAGAGGATGAGTGACGAGAGGCTGCCCGAGGCGAGCATTGCGCCCAATGGCGCATCGGGGGCAAGCAAATGCTCTTGCCCGATCACCTCCTCCAACCGCGCCGGGCGCAGCCTGTCGGCCAGCGGGCGCGGGGCGCTGCCTGCGGCGGGCTCTGAGGCGGAGGTGTCGAAGAGATCGGCCATGGGCCAGATGTAGGGCGTTGCGCGGGCAAGGGGAAGCGTTTCGCCCGGGGCAGCGCAGGGCCGCCCCGGGCACACGACAAGGGTGTCGCGGGTTAGTGCATGTTGTCGCGCAGGTCGATCGACACAACCTGGTTGTCATGGCCGTCGAAATCCATCACCCGGCCAGCGGCCTTGGCCTTGAGCCCGCAGCGCCCGGCCCAACGCGGCCAGTTTGCGGGAATCAGGCCAAGCACCTCGGATGCGCCCAGTTCGCGGGCCGCGTTTGTCATCTCCATGATCAGATGCGCGTGCACCCGGCGGCGGATGTTCATCGGCGTGGTGTGGCTGACGAAGACGCGGCTCGATTCCCAGACCGTGTCAGAAACCGGGGCTTCGTAGTCGAGCAGATCGGCGGGGATGGTATCGAGCAGCTGCCTTTGCGCATCGCGGATCATGTAGCTGTAGATGCCGCAGCGCGCCGTGGTGGGCGTCAGCCGGATACCGGCAAGAATCTCGGTGCCGTCATGCACGGCAACCCAACGCGAGGCGGGGGTGTCGTACTGGTCGAATTCCATGCCCATCGCCTCGGGCAGATCCCAGTTGTTCTGCACGATAAAGCTTTGTTTTCGGGCGCGAAAAAGGTTGGCAAAGAGTTCGCCGTGGTTGTGAAGGTTGGCGAAAGAGAGGGTGGTGGTTTGCATCGCATTTCTCCTGCTTGCTTGGGTGGTTGGTAAAGCAAGCCCTGCGCCTAGCAGGAGAGGTCGGCACGCTAGAGCAGTCTGTATTCCTTGGCCCGCTGGAGCGCCTCGGCCGTGGTGCGGGCGCGAAGCCTTTCCCGTGCGGCGGTGAGGCGGGCCTTGAGCGCGCTTTCGGAGATGTTGAGTTTGGCAGCTGCAGCAGTGTGACGATCCCCTGCTGCAATCAGGCGCAGAGCATCTATCTGTGCCTGGGTCAAACTTTCCGGAGGCTCTGTCAGGTCGTGCAGCCTGCGAATGATCTTGCCGATCTCGGCCATCTCATCCGCTTCAAATTCGCGGTCTGCTCGCGCTGCTCCTGCAATGGTGCGTGAAGAAATCGGGCCACAAGAAACCTGCACCCCGTACTTCAGGCCAAACTCCGCGGCTTCTTCCAGAATGCCGAATGGGTCCGGCAATTCCAGTTCACTCCACCGCGTTTCCCCTTCTGTGGAAAACCCCCAGGCGATCATCGGATCACGCATGACGTAAGCCTGCGCAGTATAATGATCGGTCCATGCCTGATTGTAAGTTTGAAAGGTAACAAGCGGAGAAGCGAACCGAATATGTAATCCGGCGTGGTACCCAGCAGGGGCCAGTTTGCTGAGGGCCGCGAGTTCCCTATCAATCCTTTGTTTGTCAGACATGTCTTTTTAGACAAGTTGCCACAAATCCAGTCAACCTTAAATTGAGCCCCAGTGAACACACCGAATGGAGTGTTGTTGAATGCAACAAATGAAGCCGGAAACCTTTGCGCAGCTCATGAGGCTGCCCGTCCTGCTTCGCGCCGATCTGTTGGAATTTATCGGATCGACGCCTGTGGCAGATGGGCAAATCCTGTCCCTCATCGAAAAACTGGCCGCCGGAGAATCGCCCGGGGTAGGCCACGCAGCCTGAAGCGCTTTCGAAGCGAGGAGAACCCCGCTTCGCCGCGACCAAGGCGGAACACAGAAAAAGGCCCGCATGAGAACCATGCGGGCCTTTTCGTGTTCGGTGTGGTCGCGCGGCTTTATTCGGTGGCTTCTTCAGCCTCAAGGCGGGCCTTGTCGGCGGCGCCCTTGGCGTCCACGTCGCGGTCGACCAGCTCGATGATGGCCATCGGGGCCATGTCACCGTAGCGGAAGCCGGCCTTCAGCACGCGGGTGTAGCCGCCGGTGCGCTCGGCGTAGCGCGGGCCGAGCACTTCGAAGAGCTTGGCAACGTAGGCGTCCTGCTTGAGGCGCGAGGATGCCTGACGGCGGGCGTGCAGATCGCCGCGTTTGCCGAGGGTGATGAGCTTGTCCATGATCCGCTTCAGCTCTTTGGCTTTCGGCAGAGTGGTTTTGATCTGTTCATGCTCGATGAGCGAGCCGGCCATGTTGGCAAAGAGCGCCTTGCGGTGCTCGTGGGTGCGATTCAGGCGGCGGTATCCGCGGGCGTGACGCATGTTTCTTCTCCTAAAAGGTGCCCTCTACGGGCTGTTTTGCTTTGTCTGGCCGGCGTGCGTAGCGACGGCTCTCCTTGGGGCAGAATGCCCGGGTCGTATGTGGGGCGCGCCGGAGCGCACCCCACGAATTCTCAGAACTGGTCTTCGAACTTCTTGGCCAGATCTTCGATGTTCTCCGGCGGCCACTCTTCGACGTCCATGCCGAGGTGCAGGCCCATGCCCGAGAGAACCTCTTTGATCTCGTTCAGCGACTTGCGGCCGAAGTTCGGGGTGCGGAGCATCTCGGCTTCGGTCTTCTGGATCAGGTCGCCGATGTAAACGATGTTGTCGTTCTTCAGGCAGTTCGCAGACCGCACCGAAAGCTCCAGCTCGTCCACCTTCTTCAGCAGAAGCGGGTTGAACTCGAGGCCATCGTCCTCGTCCTGGCGGCCAGCGGCCTCGGGCTCGTCGAAGTTGACGAAGATCGAGAGCTGGTCCTGCAGGATGCGGGCGGCAAAGGCCACGGCGTCATCCGGCGTCACCGAACCGTCGGTTTCGAGCTTCAGCGTCAGCTTGTCATAGTCCAGCACCTGGCCCTCACGGGTGGGCTGCACATCGTAAGACACCTTCTTGACCGGCGAGTAGATCGCGTCGATCGGGATCAGGCCGATGGGCGCGTCTTCGGGGCGGTTCTTGTCAGCCGCCACGTAGCCTTTGCCGGTGTTCACGGTCAGCTCGACGTAGAGATCGGCACCGTCATCGAGGTGGCAGATCACGTGTTCCTTGTTCAGAACCTCGATGCCTGCGCTTTCCGAAATGTCGGCAGCGGTCACGACGCCCGGGCCCTTGGCCGAGATCGAAACGCGCTTGGGCCCGTCAACTTCCATACGGATGGCGACGCCCTTGAGGTTGAGCACCACGTCGGTGACGTCCTCGCGGACGCCTGCAATGGAGGAAAACTCATGCAGCACGTTGTCGATCTGAACGCTGGTGATCGCCGCGCCTTGCAGCGAGGAGAGCAGCACGCGGCGCAGCGCGTTGCCGAGCGTCAGGCCGAAGCCCCGCTCCAGCGGTTCAGCCACGACGGTGGCCTGACGCGCGGGGTCATTGCCCGGCTTCACGTCAAGCTGCGTGGGTTTGATGAGTTCCTGCCAGTTTTTGTGGATCATGTGTATGTCGCCTCCATACCAGTTCGCAGCCCATGTCCCTGCCTGCGAACGCCCGAGGATAAAATGACATGCCGGGCGGCCTCGGCCCCCCGGCAGAATGTGCTCAATTCAGACCCGGCGACGCTTCGGCGGGCGGCAGCCGTTGTGGGCGATCGGGGTGACATCACGGATCGAGGTGATGTTGAACCCGACAGCCGCCAGCGCACGCAGCGCGCTTTCGCGGCCCGAGCCGGGGCCCTGCACCTCAACCTCAAGCGTTTTCACGCCGTGGTCCTGTGCTTTTTTGCCGGCATCCTCAGCAGCCATCTGGGCGGCGTAGGGGGTCGACTTCCGGGAGCCCTTGAAGCCCATCGTACCGGCGGAGGACCATGCGATTGCATTGCCCTGAACGTCGGAGATGAGGATCTTGGTGTTGTTGAACGAAGAGTTCACATGCGCAACGCCAGCGGCGATGTTCTTGGAAACCTTCTTCTTCGTGCGGCGGGTATCACGTGCCATCTGTGCAGCCCTCCCTTATTTCTTCTTGCCGGCAATGGCCTTTGCGGGGCCTTTGCGGGTGCGAGCGTTGGTGTGGGTCCGCTGACCGCGCACCGGGAGGTTGCGACGATGGCGCAGGCCGCGGTAGCAGCCGAGGTCCATCAGGCGCTTGACGTTCATCTGCACGTCGCGGCGAAGGTCGCCTTCGACGGTGTAGTTGGCGTCGATGTGTTCGCGCACGGCGAGCACTTCGGCGTCAGACAGTTCGTTCACGCGGCGGGTCAGGTCGATGCCAACGGCCTCGCAGATTTTGCGGGCGGAATCGTTGCCAATGCCGTGGATGTAGGTGAGCGCGATCGGAACGCGCTTAGCAGTCGGGATGTTAACCCCAGCGATACGGGCCAAAATGGTCTTCCTTCGGTTGCGGTTCCGTGCTGCCAGAACCTTTTTTCACAACAGAGGCCCGAAGGGTTTGCGCCCTCGGGCCGATGGGTGGCTCATCCGAGTCGCGACAGGCGATTCCCGGTTGAGAAGCGCCCAAGTAAGGGGATTTGGGCGGCGCGTCAAGGGCACGTTCAGGATTTGTCAATCCCGACGTGTCGGGCGCCGCTCTCTCGGGCAGGATGCAGCAAAATCCCGACTGAGGGAAGCCTGCTCCGAACGTCCTGACAAACCAAATTATCCGGCAAGCTAATAATGTGACAAGCCCCGCCTACCAATAAGCTTGGAGCGCGCGGTCCCAAAACCAGCTACGTAGCTACGCAATCTATCGGTGGTTCGTATTATGCAAAGGTGCCACCCTGACTTCGCCATTGTCGAAATGAATCCAATAGCCGTTCCGCTCGAACAGTTCCGCGATGCGCTCGGCCTCTTTCCGATGCCGTCGAGCTTCGATCCACTCTACAAGTGTATAGATCACGAAAGCTAAGGTTAGACCGCTCGTGAGCCCTCTGATGTATGGACCTTCAGTTGAAAGCACGGCGGACAGAAATCCAACAACCGCCAAACCGAGTAACACCTCGGCACTTTCTCTCATCCGGATGCGCATCATACGCGAGGCAGACTCAAATCGGTCTGCATCGAGTTGCAAGCCTTTTGGGACACCGTTCACTATGCCCCTCCTCTGAATTGTCGGACGCCGCTGGCAACAAGCCTGAAGGTCGGGCCAGCTGACTCGGTGCCGTCAAGCCAGGCCCAGCTTCTCGCGCACGCCTTTCGAGACCTCTTCGATCGGCGCGAGGCCATCGGTGCGGGCGTAGAGGCCCTTGGCGTAGTAGTAGCCAACTAGTGGCGAGGTCATCTTGTAGTAGGCGAGCAGGCGGGTCTTGAGGCTTTCCTCGTTGTCATCCGCGCGGGCTTCGCCGCCGGCGGCTACGGCCTCGCGGGCGCGGTTGAGGATGCGCTCCACCAGCGCCTCGTCGTTCACCCGCAGCTCCAGCGCCACGTCGAGCGGCTGGCCAAACTCGGCCAGCAATTCGCCAAGCGCATCGGCCTGCTTGAGGGTGCGGGGGAAGCCGTCGAAGATGTAGCTCTTCTCGGGGGCCTCTTCGAGCTTTTCACGGATAAGGCCGATGACGATCTCGTCGGTCACCAGGTCTCCGCGGTCCATCACCTCGGCGACGCGCTTGCCCATTTCGGTGCCCGATGTGCGCGCGGCGCGCAGCATGTCACCGGTGGAAAGCTGCACCATGCCTTCGCTCTCGACGAGGATCTTGGCTTGTGTGCCCTTGCCCGCGCCCGGCGGTCCGAGAAGTATAATGTTCATCTGCGAGCTGCCCCCCTCCGGCCACGACCTCCACGCTTTTTACCGCGTAGCTGCGAACGCTCAATGAGATTTTCGTACTGGTGTGCCAGAAGGTGCGACTGGACCTGCTGAATGGTGTCCATGCCAACCGACACGATGATCAGGATCGAGGTGCCGCCGAAGTAGGCCGTGATGCCCAGGCCGCCGCGCACCATTTCGGGCAGCAGGCAAACCAGAGCAAGGTAGGCCGAGCCGAGCACGAGGATGCGGTTGACGACATACTCGAAGTATTCGGCGGTGCGCTTGCCGGGGCGGATGCCCGGGACAAAGCCGTTCTGGCTCTTCAGGTTGTCGGCGACGTCGTCCGTTTTGAACGAAACGTTGTGGGTGTAGAAATAGGTGAAGAACACGATCATCCCGGCGAAGAACAGCAGGTAGAGCGGCTGGCCGGGGCCGAAGTAGGCGAGGATTGTGCTCATCACCGGCCCGGTCTGGTTGCCCGAGAAGGTGCTGATGGTGGTCGGCAGCAGCAGCAGCGAGCTGGCGAAGATCGCCGGGATCACGCCCGCCGGGTTCACCTTGATCGGCAGGTGCGAGGAGCCACCGTCATAGACCTTCATGCCAACCTGACGGCGCGGGTACTGGATGTGGATCTTGCGCAGGCTGCGCTCCATGAACACCACGAAGGTGAGCACGGCGAAGACCATGAAGATCACGCCAATCACCACCCCGCCCGAGATGGCCCCGGTTTGGCCCTGCACGAAGAACTGCGCCAGCGCGCCGGGCAGCTCGGCAACGATGCCGACGAAGATGATGAGCGAAATGCCGTTGCCGATGCCGCGGGCGGTGATCTGCTCACCGAGCCACATCAGGAACATGGTGCCGCCCACCAGCGTCACAACGCAGGACGCGATGAAGAACAGGCCCGGATCGTTGACGAAGGGCACACCATCGGCAGAGCCGTTCTGCAGCGAGACCGCAAGGCCATAGGCCTGAAAGGTCGCCAGCGCCACGGTGCCGTAGCGGGTGTACTGGTTGATCTTCTTGCGGCCCTGCTCGCCCTCTTTCTTCAGCTGCTCCAGCGCCGGCACCATGGCCGTGAGAAGCTGCACGATGATCGAGGCAGAGATGTAGGGCATGATGCCAAGGGCGAAGATGCCCATCCGGCCGATGGCGCCGCCGGTGAACATGTTGAGCACACCGCCCAGGCCCTGGCTCGCCTGCTCCACGAAGGCCCGCAAGGCGGTGCCGTCGATGCCGGGCACCGGGATGTAGGTGCCGAGGCGATAGATAATCAGCAGCCCGAGAGTGAAGAAGATACGCTGCCGGAGCTCCGGGGCCTTGCCGATGGCCCCCCAGCTCATGTTGGCGGCCATTTGCTCTGCTGCTGATGCCATGGAGTGTGCTCTTTTCGTTATGCCGATGCGCCGCCGGGCCCTGTCAGGACCGGCGGCGCATGTATGTCATTAGCCATGTAGGGGCCTGCGCCGCCAGCGACAACCGTTTACTCGGAAGCCTGCGCCGCGGCTGCGACCGAAAGCGAGCCGCCAGCCTTCTCGACGGCCTCGATGGCCGACTTGGAAGCGCCGGTCACGTTGAGCGCGACTTTCGCAGTCAGCTCACCCTTGGCGAGGATGCGAACGCCATCGAGCTTGCGGCGCACGAGGCCCGAAGCCACCAGCGCGTCTTCGTCGATGGAACCGGCTTCAAGCTTGCCCGCGTCGATGAATTTCTGGATCAGGCCGAGGTTGACCACGGCGAACTGCTTGCGGTTCGGCTTGTTGAAGCCGCGCTTGGGCAGACGCTGGTAGATCGGCATCTGGCCGCCCTCGTAGCCGTTGATGGCCACACCCGAACGGGACTTCTGACCTTTGATACCACGACCGGCGGTTTTACCCTTGCCGGAACCGGGTCCACGGCCCACGCGCTTTTTGGAATGGGTGGAGCCGTCGGCGGGACGGAGTTCATTGAGTTTCATATCGCTTCTCCTTGGCCGGACGCGCCCCCGAAGCGAAATGGGCGGCCACGGCGTTTCTTGGTTGGTGAATCAGGCCTTTCGGCCACCGGGGGCGTATAGCGGCGGCGGGCGGGGCGTTCAAGCCTTTCCTCGCTGGGGTTCCGGCCCAAGGCCTCGCCCGCCACCGGAGCGCTTATGGCTTGGCCACGTGCCAAACGCCGCCCACGCCATCGCCGGTCATCTCGCCGGGCGCGCTGTCACCGGCCCAGAGGTAAAGCGGCTGCCCGTTATAGGTGACCTGACGGGTGCCATCGCGGCGCTCGGTCAGGGCAAACCCCTCGGGCAGCGCGGCACCGGCCTCGGCCAGCACCGGAGGCCAACTGCCCGCGCATCCGTCATAGCAGCTGGAGGTGGCGCCATCGTCCTTGTCGAAGGTGTAAAGCGTCATCTGCGCCGCGTTCACCAGCACGCGCTGGCCATCAATGTCGAACGTGCCAACAGCCGCGCCGCCATGAGCATCAGCCAGCGCCACGCCGGGGATGAGGAGAAAGGCGAGAAGGGAATTCTTGATCATTTGAATAGCTCCGAATGAATGACAAATCGTGGCCTGCACCATGCAGACACCTCCCTTACGCCCCGGGTGCCCGGTTTATTCGCCGCGAGCAGCATTTTCTTTTCTGTTATTTTTTTGTGCAGGCCCCCGCCATTTCGCCCATATGGCGTGCATTTACCGAAGCGGCGCGAAGAAAGGCACAACCCGAGGCACTCGCCGCTTTTCTTTGCACTGCGCGAGGGCTCTTTCACCGGCGTTCAAACCGAGGAGGGGACGAGATGGTTGGAGCCGATACCGCATGGATCATCGTGGCCACAGCGCTGGTGCTGATGATGACGCTGCCGGGGCTGGCGCTTTTTTACGGCGGGCTTGTAAGGGCACGCAACGTGCTCAGCGTCTTTATGCAATGCTATGCCATCGCGTGCTTGATGAGCGTTCTCTGGCTCGCCGCCGGATACTCCATTGCCTTTGGCGAGGCGACGAGTTGGTGGGGCGGCTATGACAAGCTGTTCCTGATGGGCGTCACCGCCGACAGCCTCTCAGGCACCCTGCCAGAAATCCTCTTTTTCGCCTTCCAGATGACCTTCGCCATCATCACACCGGCCCTCATCGTCGGGGCCTACGTGGAGCGGATCGGCTTTGGCTTCGTCCTGCTCTTCTCCGGCCTCTGGATGCTGCTGTGCTACGCGCCGGTGGTGCATTGGATCTGGGGCGGCGGCTTTTTGGCCGATGGCGGGATCTTCGGCGAAACCGGGGTGAAGGATTTTGCCGGTGGCATCGTAGTGCATGAAACCGCCGGGATCGCCGCGCTGATCCTTGCCGCCGTGCTTGGCCGCCGGAAGGATGACAACAAGCCGCCACACAACCCGGGCTATGTGGTTATCGGGGCTTCGCTGCTCTGGGTCGGCTGGTTTGGCTTCAACGGCGGCTCGCAGCTGGCGGCAGATGGCGGCGCGGCCATGGCACTGACCGTCACCCATATCTCCGCCGCAACGGCCACCCTCACCTGGGCGCTCTGGGAGAAGATCAAATACGGCAAGGCCTCCGTCGTGGGCGCCGTCACGGGCACCATCGCCGGGCTGGCCTCGATCACCCCGGCCTCGGGCTTTGTCGGGCCAATCGAAGCGCTGGTGATCGGCGCTGTGGCCGGCATCCTCTGCCAAGAGGCGGTGGGCCTGATCCGCAACAAGGTGCGCATCGACGACACGCTCGACGTGATGGCGGTGCATGGCGTGGGCGGCATCTTCGGCACCATCATGATCGCGGCCTTTGGCGCGGGCAGCTGGGCGGCGCAGCTTGGCTCGCTCGCCATTGTCGGGGTGTTCACCATCGTCGTCACCTTCGCGCTGATCTACCTCTGCCGCCTGATCACCCCGCTCCGGGTGGACGAGGAGACCGAGCACAACGGGCTCGACCTCGCAGTGCACGGCGAAAGCGCCTACGACCACAATTCGTAAGGCGGGCAGAACGGCAACGCCCCGGTGTTTCGGCACCGGGGCCGACGCCATTCATTGACTTTCAACACATTACCCCTCATATGCCCCTCATGCCGCACCCGCCGCGTGAGCGGGGCAGCGTGGCGATACGATTAACAAAACGGCCCGCACGGCACTTTCTTCAAAAAATTGGTTCCCAGATCACGCGGGGGGTCAGACGCCAAGGCAAGCATGAGGGCAATCCGGCCCCGATGTGGTGCTTTGCGCGCAACCCAACTGTGACGCGCTGCCCGCGATGGGCCGCGCCCGCTATTTGCGGGTGGCCTCTGCCGCTCGCCCGAAAAGGACGATCCTTTGGATTTCGACATGCTGGGCCTTCCGCCCAAACTCCTGGCCAACCTGGCCGAAATGAACATCACCAAGCCGACGCCGATCCAGACCAAGGCCATCCCCCACGCCATGAACGGGCGTGACGTGATGGGCCTTGCCCAGACCGGCACCGGCAAAACCGCCGCCTTCGGCCTGCCCATCGTTTCCGCCCTGCTGCGGATCGAAGGCAAGCCCGACCCGAAGGCCGTGCGCGGCCTCATCCTTGCCCCCACCCGCGAACTCGCCAAGCAGATCGTCGAGAACCTGCAGGGCTACGCCAAGGGCACGCAGCTGCGCACCAACCTCGTGGTTGGCGGTGTTTCCATCAACCCGCAGATGCAGAAGCTGGGCCGAGGCACCGACCTGCTGGTGGCCACCCCAGGCCGGTTGATCGACCTGCTCGAGCGCAAGGCCGTGCGGCTCGACAAGGCCCGCTTCCTCGTGCTCGACGAGGCCGACCAAATGCTCGACATGGGCTTCATCCATGCCCTGCGCCAGATCGCGCCACTGCTGCCGAAAGACCGGCAGACCATGCTGTTCTCGGCCACCATGCCGAAACTGATGGAAGAGCTCTCGACCTCTTACTTGACCGACCCGGTGAAGATTGAAACCGCACCAGCAGGCAAGCCCGCCGACAAGATCGACCAGTGCCTGCACTTCGTCGATCAGGGCGACAAGCAATCGCTGCTCATCGAGCACCTCGCCAAGCACCCCAAAGAGGCGGCGCTGGTGTTTTCGCGCACCAAGCACGGCGCGGAGCGGATCAAGAAAAATCTTGAGAAGGCTGGCTTTGCCGCAGGCTCGATTCACGGCAACAAGAGCCAGGGCCAACGCGACCGGGCGCTTTCAGGCTTCCGTGAAGGCGAGCTGATGGTGCTGGTGGCCACTGATGTGGCTGCGCGCGGCATCGACATCCCCGAGGTGCGCTATGTCTACAACTACGACATGCCAAACGTGCCCGACAACTACGTGCACCGCATCGGGCGCACCGCCCGCGCGGGCCGTGACGGCACCGCCATCGCCTATGTCTCCGCCGAGGAGATGGGCGAGCTGAAGGATGTGCAGAAGGTGATGGGCAAGAGCATCCCCGTGGCCTCCGGCGAGGCATGGGAGCCGGTCAAGCGCCCAACCCGTGGCGGCGGCGGTGGCCGTGGCAAGCCCGGTGGCGGTGGTGGTCGGCGTCGCGGTGGCGGCGGCGGCGGTGGTGGCCAGAAGGCCGCCCGCCCCGCAGCGGCAGCGCCCAAGCCCGGCGGGCAGAAGCGCCGCAGGCCGCGCCGCTCCAAGGGTGGTGGCGGCAACCGCGCAGCCTCCTGAAAAAACAAGGCCCCGGAGATCGCTCCGGGGCCTTTTTACTTTTGGGTTTGGCTGCGAGTCAGGTTTCCATCTCGTCATACCAATTGCCAAACTTCACTTCGGCGGT
This sequence comes from Oceanicola sp. D3, assembly GCF_006351965.1. Taxonomy (NCBI): domain Bacteria; kingdom Pseudomonadati; phylum Pseudomonadota; class Alphaproteobacteria; order Rhodobacterales; family Roseobacteraceae; genus Oceanicola; species Oceanicola sp. D3. The sequence goes on along the minus strand of NZ_CP040932.1, from coordinate 483,263 downwards.
ATCGGCCACCATCGCGGCAAAGGCCTCGGGATCCTGCGTGCCACCATCCCGGCCCCGGTAGTGGTAGGGATAGACGTAGCTCGGGGCGAACTCCTTCACCGCACTCGCCGCCGCCTGTGCCGTCATGGTGAAGGGCAGGTTCATGCAGACGAAGGCGAGGTCGATGTCTTCCAGCGCGCGCATCTCGGGGATGTCTTCGGTGTCGCCCGAAATATAGGTGCGGAAGCCGTCGATGGTCAGCACATAGCCGTTGTCACGCCCCTGCGGGTGAAAGTTCAGCCGCTCCTCGGTGGTGTTGTAGGCCGGGATCGCATCAATCGCGACGCCGTTCCACTCGGTGCTGTCACCATTGGCCAGCACCTCTTCCGGCGCCATATCGGCAAGCTTCTCGGCCACCGCAGGGTTGGTGATGAGATGTGCCTCGCCCTTCAGCGCCGCAAGGGTCTCGGCGTTGAAGTGGTCGCCGTGCTCATGGGTGACGAGGATCAGATCGGGCTTGGGAAAGTCGGCATAGGCCGCCGCGTCGCCCACCGGATCGACATAGATGGTGCCCGCAGGCGTCTCCATCACAAAGCTGGCGTGATCGACCGGATGGATGGTGATGCTGCCGCCATCGGTTTCGAACATGTCGCCACCGTGGGCCTCGGCGCGGGCGGCATAGGGCAGGATGGTGATGGCCCCGGCGCTTGCTGCGGCGGTGGCCAGAAAGGTGCGTCTGGTCTGTGTCATGGCTGTCCTCTCCTGTTGATAGGAAAGGAGATAGGGCGCATTACCCCGCGGCAAATGACAATTCCGTAAGGCGCAGGCGATTCTGGCCGCCCCGGCAGAAATCAGCGGCGCGTTTGGCGCAGGTAGTCAGCCCAATGGGGGCAGGGTTCGGCCTTGATGCCGCGCGAGAGCAGCGAGACGAAGGCGAAAAGGCGGGTCATGTGAGTCTCCAGAATGGTCACGTTTCAGGCGGCCAGATACGCCTGATGCCCAAGGAATAACCACAGTTGAAATCGCATTGCCGCGATGCAGAAAACGCAGGGCTGCTCACCTACCCCGTAGGGTGGGCAATCTGCCCGCCACCCGGCCTAGCGAAACAGCGGAGAGTCCGTCTTCACCACGCCCTGGTAACACTCCAGCCCGCGCCGCGCGATTTCACCCTCCACCGCCCGCCGCTCAGAGGCATTCTCGGTGCGCTCATACCCGCCCTCCAGCTTGCAGAGATACTGGTCAGGGTAATTCATCACCGCCTCGGCATCACGGTATTTGCAGGCGGTGAGGAGAAGGAGAAGCGGAAGGGCTGCGCGGATCATGGGGCTGCTCGTTTTGTTGTTGGGTTTTCACCCACCCTACAGCGGCCTGAAAACGAAAACACCCCGGCTCTTTCGAACCGGGGTGCCTCAACTCTTTCGGCGGATGATCCGCCCGATCGCTTAGCCGCGCTCTTCGATGATCTCGACGAGGTGCGGAATCTTGGCGACCATGCCGCGAATGCTCGGGGAATCCTCAAGCTCGCGGGTTTTGTGCATCTTGTTCAGCCCGAGGCCGATCAGCGTTTCGCGCTGCTTGGCGGGGCGGCGGATCGGGGAGCCGATCTGCTTGACGACGATGGTTTTGGCCATTCTCAGTCTCCTCAGGCTTCCGCAGCTTCGTCAGCGGCGGGCGCGGCGGCATCTTCAGGCTTCTTGAGGATGTCGGCCACCTTCTTGCCGCGACGCTGCGCGACCATCCGGGGGCTGCTTTCCTTGGTGAGACCGTCCAGCGTGGCGCGGATCATGTTGTAGGGGTTTTGCGAACCGATCGACTTGGCGACCACGTCCTGAATGCCCAGCATCTCGAAGACGGCACGCATCGGACCACCTGCGATGATCCCGGTACCGGTCGGGGCGGTGCGCATCACGACCTTGCCGGCACCGTGGCGACCTTCCTGGTCGTGGTGCAGGGTGCGGCCTTCGCGCAGCGGCACGCGGATCATCTGGCGCTTGGCTTGCTCGGTGGCCTTGCGGATTGCCTCAGGCACCTCTTTGGCCTTGCCCTTGCCGAAGCCCACGCGGCCCTTCTGGTCGCCAACGACGACGAGCGCGGCGAAGCCGAAGCGCTTACCGCCCTTAACGGTCTTGGACACGCGGTTGATCGCCACGAGGCGATCGGCGAATTCGGGGGTCTCGTCGCGGTCGCGGCGGTTGCCACCCCGGCGGTTGTTGTCACGTTCAGCCATTCATGGCGTCCTTTTCTCAGGTGGCGCGCGGTGCGCCGGTTGTTTCAATCCAAGTGGCGCAACAGCTGCGCCCCGGATCATCGAGGGGGCCGCGCGGGCAGCCCCCTTCAATCGTCAGATCTTCAGACCACCCTCACGGGCAGCATCGGCGAGCGCCTTCACCCGACCGTGGAACAGAAAACCGCCCCGGTCGAAATAGGCCTCTTCCACGCCGGCCTTCTTGGCCCGCTCGGCAATCGCGGCGCCCACCTTGGTGGCGGCCTCCACGTTGTTCTTGCCGACCACGCCCAGATCCTTCTCCAGCGAGGAGGCGGAGGCGAGGGTGACGCCCTGCAGGTCGTCGATCAGCTGCACGCTGATGTTCTTGTTGCTGCGGTGGACGGAGAGCCGTGCGCGGCCCGCGTTCACCTTGCGAAGCTTGCTCCGAACGCGCATGCGGCGCTTCTGGAACAGTTGGCGTTTGGTGTTTGCCATGTGTCCGGTCCTTACCTCTTGCCTTCCTTGCGGAAGATGTACTCGTCTTTGTATTTGATGCCCTTGCCCTTGTAGGGCTCCGGCTTGCGCCATTCGCGGATGTTGGCCGCGACCTGGCCGACGAGTTGCTGATCTGCGCCTTCGACGATGATCTCGGTCTGCTTGGGGCAGGTGACGGTCACGCCTTCGGGCACGTCGAAGTTCACTTCGTGCGAGTAGCCCAGCGACAGCTTCAGGGTGTTGCCCTGCATCTGTGCCCGGTAACCCACGCCGTTGATCTCCAGCTCCTTCTTGAAGCCGTCGGTGACGCCCGCAACAAGGTTGGCCACCATGGTGCGGCTCATGCCCCACTGCTGGCGGGCCCGCTTGGAGGTGCCGCGCGGGGTGACCGAAACGGCATTCTCTTCAACGGCGAGCGTGACGTCGTCGGTGGCGGTGAAGCTGCGGGCACCCTTGGGGCCCTTCACTTCGATGGTTTGGCCGGAGATGGCAGCGGAGACACCGCTGGGCAGCTCGACCGGTCGTTTACCAATACGAGACATTGCGAAATCTCCTTAGAAGACAGTGCAGAGCACCTCACCGCCAACATTGGCGGAGCGGGCTGCTGCATCGGACATGACGCCGCGCGAAGTGGACACGATCGACACGCCAAGGCCCTGACGGACCTGCGGAATGTCGTTCACGCCCATGTAGACGCGACGGCCGGGCTTCGACACGCGCTTGAGGTCGCGGATCACCGGGGTGCCTTCGTAGTACTTCAGGCTGATCTCGATTTCCGGATGTGCGGTGCCTTCCACGGGCTCGTAGCCGCGGATGTAGCCTTCGTCGGCCAGCACATCGAGAACCCAGGCGCGGAGCTTGGAGGCGGGCGTGCGGACGGTGGACTTGCCACGCATCTGCGCGTTGCGGATACGGGTGAGCATATCGCCGAGAGGATCGTTCATCTCAAATAACCTCCCTTACCAGGACGACTTGACCATGCCGGGGATCTGACCGTTGGAGGCCAGCTCGCGCAGCATGATACGAGACATCTTGAGTTTGCGGTAATACGCCTTCGGACGGCCAGTGAGCTGGCAGCGGTTGTGAAGGCGGGTGGGCGACGAGTTGCGCGGCAGCTTGGCCAGCTTCAGGCGCGCCTTGAAGCGCTCTTCCATCGGCTTGCTCTCGTCATTGGCGATCTCTTTCAGCGCAGCACGCTTGGCGGCATATTGCTCCACCAGCTTCTGACGCTTCTTCTCGCGTTCGATCATTGCTTTCTTTGCCATGGTCGGTGTCCTCAGCTGGTGAAGGGCATGTTGAACTGGGTCAACAGTGCCTTTGCTTCCGCGTCGGTTGCCGCGGTGGTGCAAATGATGATGTCCATGCCCCAGACTTCGTCGACCTTGTCGAACTCGATCTCGGGGAAGACGATGTGCTCTTTCAGGCCCATGGCGTAGTTGCCACGGCCATCGAAGCTTTTGCCCGAGATGCCGCGGAAGTCGCGGATGCGGGGCATGGCGATGGTGATGAGACGGTCGAGGAATTCATACATCCGCTCGCCGCGCAGGGTCACCTTGGCACCCAGCGGCATCTCTTCACGCACCCGGAAGCCGGCGATGGATTTCTTGGCCGTGGTCACCATGGCCTGCTGGCCGGCGATCTTGGTCAGGTCTTCCTGGGCCGACTTGGCCTTCTTGCTGTCGCGCACGGCTTCGGCACCACAGCCGATGTTGAGCACGATCTTGTCCAGACGCGGGATCTGCATGTCGTTCTTGTAGCCGAACTCTTCTTTCAGAGCGGCGCGAACGGTCTCGTCGAAATGCGTCTTGAGACGGGGGGTGTAGTTGGCAGCATCAAGCATCGATCACGTCTCCCGTGGTCTTGGCAACGCGCACCTTCTTGCCGTCTTCAACCTTGAAGCCAACGCGGGTGGGTTTGCCGTTGGCATCCACGTAGGCGAGGTTGGAGAGGTCGATGGGCATCGCCTGCGGCACGCGGCCGCCCTGGGCGTTCTGGCTCTGGCGCTGGTGACGGATGGCCATGTTCAGCCCTTCCACCACGGCCTTGCCGGCCTTCGGGTCGACCGAGACGATATCGCCGGTCTTGCCCTTGTCCTTGCCGGTGAGCACGATAACCGTGTCACCCTTCTTCAGTTTCGCAGCCATCTTACAGCACCTCCGGGGCGAGCGAGATGATCTTCATGAAGTTCTTCGAGCGAAGCTCGCGAACGACTGGGCCGAAGATACGGGTCCCGACAGGCTCGTTGTTGTTGTTGAGGATGACGGCGGCGTTGCGATCAAAACGGATCGCGGTGCCGTCTTCGCGGCGAACTTCCTTGGCGGTGCGAACGACGACGGCTTTACGCACGTCACCCTTCTTCACGCGACCGCGCGGGATGGCTTCCTTGACGGAGACGACAATGATGTCGCCCACCGAAGCGTATTTACGCTTGGAACCACCCAGGACCTTGATGCACTGAACCCGGCGCGCGCCGGAGTTGTCAGCTACATCCAGATTGGTCTGCATCTGGATCATTTAGGTTTCTCCCGACCTATGGGGGCTGTTCTCGTTAGCTCCCCCAGGGTTTCGCTCAAACCGAAAGGTCTGTTGGCCTCAGGCCGTCAGAACCTCCCAGCGTTTCGTCTTCGATTTCGGCGCACATTCCTGAATGCGAACCTGATCGCCCACCTTGAAGCTGTTGGCTTCATCGTGAGCGCGATACTTTTTGGATTTCCGCACAGTCTTGTGCAGCAGCGGGTGCTTGAAGCGGCGCTCGACGAGGACGGTCACGGTCTGTTCGTTCTGGTCGCTGGTCACGACGCCGGTGAGGATACGTTTGGGCATCGTCTTACGCCTCCGCCTTGGCTTTTTCGTTGAGGATCGTCTTCACACGGGCCACGTCACGACGGACGGTGCGCATGCGGGCGGTGTTCTCGATGGAGCCACCGGCCTGCTGGAAACGCAGGTTGAAGGCTTCTTTCTTGAGGTCGACAAGAGCATCGCGGAGCTGATCCGGCGTCTTGTCACGCAGTTCCTGGGCGTTCATCGCCATCTTCCTTTTTCAACAGTCACCGGCGGGCCCCTTGTGGGTGACCCCGTTTCCGATGGAGTTCACATGGTGAAGGCCGCCCTATAGGGGGGAATCGGAAGTGTGGCAAGGGGTTTTTCCCGGTGCGCGCACCGCAGCGGGGGCACGCGCACCGGATAGGCTCATTCGGCCCCGGAGTCGAGGCCACCGGAAACGAACTTGGTGGTGTAGGCCTGCAGCCCGAGTCGTTCCATCAGGCCGAGTTGCAGATCGAGCCAGTTCTGGTGGCCCACCTCGTCAATCGCGATCTCTTCGAAGAGTGCCTTGCTGGCCAGATCGCCGGCGTCCCATGCGGCGCGGGCGGCCTCGGTATAAAACGCGATGGCATCGCGCTCGTCCTTCAGATCGGAGCTGAACATGTCCTGCAGGGAGCTTGCAACCTTCGGAGTTTCGGCAAAGCCCATCTCAGGTGCGCCGCCGAGTTCGAAGATCCGGGCGAGGAAACGGTCGGAATGGCCAAGCTCTTCTGCAAATTCCTCGCGCATCTGGGCCGCCAGCAGATCGAGCCCCCAGTCGTCGAGCAGATGGGCGTGCAACTGATACTGGTGCGCCGCCGTCATTTCCATCTGGAGCGCGGTATTCAGGTTCTTCAGTGTGGTGTCGTTCGACATGATCTTACGCCTTTTCGGTCATAGAGCTGATACATTCGTACATATGCATGTTTGCCCAGATTATAAGCCCAGAGCGCCGCTTGTCTGAAGAAATCCTGTCCGCGCGCGCCAATCCGCTGCAACGCGCGTTCTGGCCTTGGCGGCGCCCATGCGCTACGTCCGGATCATGGCCCAGATCTCATCTCTCTTCGTGACCCGCCTCTACCGCGCCGCCCTGTCGGAGCAAAAGCCCGCCGTCGACCCGCAGGAGCTGGAAGCCAGCTGCTTCACCATCGCCGAGGATGACGAGGCCGGGCAGGAATGGTGCGAGGAAAACGGGTATCCCGGCTACACCTCATACGCCTCCCTCTCCGACCTCCCCTGGCGCTTCCCGATCTTCAAGGCGCTCGCCAAGAACCTCGACGCCCACGTCGCCGCCTTCACCGAAGACCTCCAGTTCGACCTCGACGGACGGGCGCTGGTGCTCGAAGACCTCTGGATCAACATCCTGCCCGAAGGCGGCACCCACGGCTCCCACATCCACCCCCACGCGGTAATCTCGGGCACCACCTACGTGTCGATGCCCGAAGGCACCTCGGCGCTGAAACTGGAAGACCCGCGCTCCGCCCGCATGATGGCCGCGCCCATGCGCCGCAAGCACTGCCGCGAAGAACTGAAACGCTTCGTCTCGGTCGCCCCGGCCGTGGGCGACGTGCTGCTATGGGAGTCCTGGCTCCGGCATGAGGTGCCGATGAACATGGCCGAGGAAGAGCGGGTGTCGGTGAGTTTCAATTATCGGTGGGAGTGAGGGCCAGCCCGCGCCCCGCGCGACACTCACTCCAATGGAGCGATTGAGGCACGAACAGGCAGTGCCCGCCGACCTTGATTTTGTACATACAAACGTGCATATATAGCCCATGAAAATCGCCGGGGTTGATTGGGATGCCGGGAATTGGCCGAAGTGCGGAAAGCACGGTGTGTCTCAGGCGGAGATCGAGCATGTGCTCCGCACCATGACCCTCCGCATCCCTGATCCGTTTCCCGGAGAGCCGCGCTTTCGGACCGCCGGGCAAACGCCGGAAGGCCGCCACGTGTTCTTGGTCTACATGCACCGGGAGAAAGACGGCGCCCTGTGGCTCCGCCCGATCAACGCGCGCTACATGCACGCCAAGGAGATACGACGCTATGAAGACGCAAAAGAAGCCATGGCCAAGCCTCCCGAGTGACGCGGCGGCGGAAGCCTTCGTGGAAGAAGCCGACCTGTCGGAGTTCGACTGGGGAGCCGCCGAACCCGCAGCTTACGAGTTCGAAGACAAATCCGCCCGCGTCACCATGCGGATGCCCGAAAGCCAACTCGCCGCCATCCGCGCCGAGGCAGAGAAGCGCGGGGTGAAGTATCAGCGTTTCATGCGGGAGCTGATGGAGCGCGGGATGCGGACGTTGTGATAATCGGCGCGAGGCCGACGCAATCCTCGCGCCATGGAATGCCAACGCGGCCGATCTATACGCACCGCCAATAGGTAGGTCTCAACTGCTGGTCGCGGTAAGCCCCAGAGTCGATGAGCTGGGCATCAAGCCGGTGCCCCCGAGTTCAGATAGCCCACGAAAAGCGAGATGAACGCGCCGACGTGGACGACCATGATCGCCCGGTCCTTCCACATGACACCCACGGCAAACCACAGCAGGATTCCGACGAAGAAGGCAAAAACGTTCCACGGCACCACATTTAGCCCCGTCAGGCCGTAGCCGACGAGTTGAATGGCCGTCGCCACCCATTTGACCGTATCGACAGTCTTCATCGCTCACTCTCCCAAAAAACGGAAACCCCCGCCGGATCACTCCAGCGGGGACTTCAATCTCGTAGGGTGGGCAATCTGCCCACCACCCGATCACCAGTCTTCGCGGACCACGGTGCGGGTCTTGATCGGCAGCTTCATCGCGGCCAGGCGGAGCGCCTCGCGGGCGATCTCCTCGGACACGCCGTCGATCTCGAACATCACGCGGCCGGGCTTCACCTTGGCGGCCCAGAAATCCACCGAGCCCTTACCTTTACCCATCCGGACTTCGACCGGCTTGGAGGTGACGGGCAGATCGGGGAAGATCCGGATCCAGACGCGGCCCTGACGCTTCATGTGGCGCGTCATGGCACGGCGTGCAGCCTCGATCTGACGGGCGGTGATGCGCTCGGGCTCCACCGCTTTCAGGCCGAAGGTGCCGAAGTTCAGGTCAGACCCGCCCTTCGCCTCGCCGCGGATGCGGCCCTTGTGCATCTTGCGGAATTTCGTGCGTTTTGGTTGCAGCATTATTCCAACTCCTTACCGGTCACGGCGGGGGCGCGGGCCTCCGCCTTCCTGGAGCTCTTGGGCTTTACGATCGCGAGCCGACGGGTCGTGCTCCATGATCTCGCCTTTGAAGATCCAAACCTTGATGCCGATGATGCCGTAGGGCGTGGAGCCTTCGGCGTGTGCATAGTCGATGTCGGCCCGCAGGGTGTGCAGGGGAACGCGGCCCTCGCGATACCACTCGGTCCGGGCGATCTCGGCACCGCCAAGGCGGCCCGCGACGTTGACCCGGATGCCAAGGGCACCCATGCGCATGGCGTTCTGCACCGAGCGCTTCATGGCGCGGCGGAACGACACCCGGCGCTCGAGCTGCTGCGCGATGCTTTCGGCCACCAGGGCGGCGTCCAGCTCGGGCTTGCGCACTTCAACGATGTTGAGGTGCAGCTCGCTGTCGGTCATGTTCGCCAGCTTGCGGCGCAGACCTTCGATGTCAGCGCCTTTCTTGCCGATGATCACGCCGGGGCGCGCGGTGTGGACCGTCACCCGGCACTTGCGGTGCGGGCGCTCGATGATCACACGGCTGACGCCGGCCTGCTTGCACTCTTCCTCGATGAACTCGCGGATCGCGATGTCTTCGAGCAGAAGGTTGCCGTAGTCCTTGGTATCGGCATACCAGCGGCTGTCCCAGGTGCGGTTCACCTGAAGCCGCATACCGATCGGATTGACCTTGTTACCCATCAGGCTTGCTCCTCGATCTGGCGGACCTTGATGGTCAGCTCGGCAAACGGCTTGACGATGCGGCCAAAACGGCCACGGGCACGCGGGCGACCGCGCTTCATCGTCAGGTTCTTGCCGACCCAGGCCTCAGCGACGATCAGCTCGTCGACGTCCAGGTTGTGGTTGTTCTCGGCGTTGGCGATGGCGGACTGAAGGCATTTCTTCACGTCCACGGCGATCCGCTTCTTGGAGAAGGTGAGATCGGCCAGAGCCTTCTCGACCTTCTTGCCACGGATCATCGCAGCGACGAGGTTCAGCTTTTGCGGCGAGGTGCGAAGCATGCGGGCCTTGGCCAGTGCCTCGTTGTCTTCCACGCGGCGGGGATTCTTGTCCTTGCCCATGGTTACTTCCTCTTCGCTTTCTTGTCTGCGGCGTGGCCGTAGTAGGTACGAGTCGGCGAATATTCACCGAACTTCTGGCCAATCATGTCCTCGGAAACGTTCACCGGGATATGCTTCTTGCCGTTGTAGACGCCAAAGGTGAGCCCCACGAACTGGGGCAGGATGGTGGAGCGGCGCGACCAGATCTTGATGACCTCGTTGCGACCCGATTCGCGGGATTTTTCGGCCTTCTTGAGGACATAGCTGTCAACAAACGGGCCTTTCCAAACAGAACGCGACATGTGTTAGCGACCCTTCTTCCTGGCGTGACGCGAGCGGATGATCAGCTTCTGCGACGCCTTGTTCTTGTCACGGGTGCGGCGACCCTTGGTGTCCTTGCCCCACGGAGTAACCGGGGTCCGGCCACCGGAGGTGCGGCCTTCACCACCACCATGCGGGTGGTCGATCGGGTTCATCGCAACGCCGCGAACAGAGGGGCGCTTGCCCATGTGACGGACGCGGCCAGCCTTGCCGAGGTTCTGGTTCGAGTTGTCGGGGTTGCTCACCGCGCCAACCGTGGCCATGCATTCCTGACGCACCAGACGAAGCTCGCCGGAGCTGAGGCGCACCTGCGCGTAGCCACCGTCACGGCCAACAAACTGGGCATAGGTGCCCGCGGCGCGTGCGATCTGGCCGCCCTTGCCGGGCTTCAGCTCAATGTTGTGAATGATCGTACCGATCGGCATGCCAATGAACTGCATCGCGTTGCCCGGCTTCACGTCGGCCTTGGCCGAAGAGACAACCGTGTCACCAACGGCGAGGCGCTGGGGGGCGAGGATGTAGGCCTGCTCACCATCCTGATATCGGATCAGGGCGATGAAGGCGGTGCGGTTGGGGTCGTATTCAATGCGCTCAACGGTCGCCGGAACGTCCATTTTCTTACGCTTGAAATCAACGATGCGGTAGAGACGCTTCGCGCCACCACCACGACGACGCGCGGTAATCCGTCCGGTGTTGTTCCGGCCGCCCTTCTTGGTCAGACCCTCGGTGAGGGATTTGACCGGACGTCCTTTCCACAGCTCCGAACGGTCGATCAGCACCAGCCCACGCTGGCCCGGCGTCGTCGGCTTATACGACTTGAGTGCCATGTTAACTGTCTTCCGTTTTCTGTGCGGGCGGCTTGCGCTGCCCTGATGTTTAAGGCCCCCGTAGGTGCCCGGGATGTGCTCCGCACTGGTCGCAACCGACCAAAAGCGAAGCCCCGGACGAATCCGGGGCTCTTGCGGATGCTTCCCTTTAAGGGCGGGGCCTCAGCCGGTCAAGGCCCGCAAGGGCATATTCGCCTGCCATGCGCGGGCTTTGCCAATCATTTTCCGGCAACCCGCCTTATTCTGGCCCGTCTCTGTCGCCTAATCTCCCGGTCGAAGGGAACAACCATAGGCAGAGGGGCCGCTTTTATGACGATCCGGACCATTGAGGACGCGGGTAAACATCAGTTCGTCGTGGGTATTCGCCAATCCGGCTTTTGGCCGCGCACGCAGGCCTTCCGCCTGATGGACGACCTCGAAGCCGCGCTTCCGGTTCTGCATCGCGCATTGGACGCCGCCAACCACTATTACTTTGCCCTCGATCCCACCGACGGGGCCTGGCGCGAAGAGGATAGCGCCTTCGATCCTTGGGCCAGCCCCCACAGCCTCGCCATCTGGAAGCGCCTCGCCCGCACGCGTGACCTGCACGCGCGGCTTGAGGCCTGGCTGCTGGAAGTGGAACGGATGATGGCCTTCTCGCTCTTCGACGGGATGTATGAGAGCGAAACCTGCCATTTCTGCGAGCCGCTCATTTCCACCCTCGCGCTATCCAACCCGCGCTTCGTGCCCCATTACGCGCGTTTCATGCGCCATTGGGATATGTCGCGCGAGCAACGCCAACGCGACACGATCGACCAGATCGTGCGCCGCCACGGGATCACCCCGGAAACCGAAGATCTGCTCTTCACCCGCGTCGTCCAGGCCCCCGGCAAAACCGGCGAGGCTCAAGTGGAAGGTTTGATGGACGTGCTCAACCGCGCCTACGGCGACTTCATGACCTCGCCGCTCTACCGCCGGATCTTCGACGCGCTCAACCCGCCGGAACCTGCGGAAGCCCCCCTGCCCTCCGCTGCCTGAGGGCACGGCAAAGCGAGGGCCGCGCGCGGGTATCCCCCGCGCTGCGGCCACCGGTGATGTCATGCGCGGTCAAGAACGGCCCGCGAGGTTGAAAACCGGCAAGAAGTCTCTGTCCGGTGCAACACCACAGGCGCCCGGCTCACGGCCCGGCATTGATGCGTGATAGCTTGGGCTTCGCCGGTCTCACCCTCGCCGCAGCCCGGCAAGGTCAGCCGCCGAGCAACCGCTTGAGAAGCGACCGGCGTGGCGCTGGTATGGTCTCGACAGGGGCGGGGCTCGCCTCTTCAGCCGGCGGTCGCTGGCTGGCACTGGGGCCGGGCATCGGCGGGCGCTTTGGGGTGATCGGGGCGGCGGGCGCCACCTCCGGCTCCGCTGCCGCTGCCGCTGCCGCCTCTGCCGCAGCCCGCGCCGCAGCCTCCTCGGCCAGCAGCTCTTCAATCGTCTGGTTGGTCACCGCCGTGGCTACCTTGCTTGGCTTGCCCTTGATCGGCTCCCTGCGCAAATATTCCATGGTTCAAACCTCCAGCACAGACAAAATTCTCTACGTAACAGGCCTCAACCTGCCACCAGAATTGGGCGACCTTACGTAAACTTTGTGAAAATACAGGCCGCGCACCGCGCAACAAAAAAGGCCCCGCGCTTGGCAGGGCCTTTTCAAATTCATACGGCGGGGGCTAACCCACCAGCCGGATCAGAGCCCGGTGGACACGTCGATCGTGTTGCCCTCTTCGAGGGTCACATAGGCCTTCTTGACGTCCTTGCGCTTGCCAGGCTGGCCGCGGAAGCGCTTGGTCTTGCCCTTGGTGATGGTCGTGTTCACGGCCTTCACCTTCACACCGAAGAGGCTTTCGACGGCCTCCTTGATCTGCGGCTTGTTGGCGTCAATGGCGACCTCGAAAACCACGCCGTTCGCCTCGGAGGCCATGGTGGCCTTCTCGGTGATGACGGGCTTCACGATCACGTCGTAATGTTCTGCCTTGGCACTCATTTCAGTCGAGCCTCCAGAGCTTCGACACCCGCCTTCGTCAGAACGAGGGTATCACGCTTCAAGATGTCATAGACGTTGGCACCCATGGAGGGCAGCACGTCCAGACCGTCGATGTTGGCGGAGGCGCGGAGGAAGTTCTCGTTCACCTCGGCTCCGTCGATCACCAGCGCCTTCTTCCAGCCCAGCTCTTTGAACTGCTTGGCCAGCTGACCGGTCTTGGCTTCGGCCATGTTGGCGTCTTCCAGGATCACCAGCTTGCCCTCTTGCGCCTTGGCGCTCAGGGCGTGCTTCAGGCCGAGGGCGCGGATCTTCTTGGGAAGATCGTGGCCGTGGCTGCGCGGGGTCGGACCCTTGTAGATACCACCCTTGCGGAAGATCGGCGCGTTGCGGTCACCGTGGCGTGCGCCGCCGGTGCCCTTCTGGCGATAGATCTTCTTGGTGGAGTAGCTCGTTTCCGAACGGGTCTTCACCTTGTGCGTGCCGGCCTGCGCTTTGTTGCGCTGCCAACGGACGACGCGGTGCAGGATGTCGGCGCGGGGCTCGAGGCCAAAGACCTCTTCGCCCAGATCGACCGACCCGGCTTTGCCGCCGTCGAGTTTGATCACGTCGAGTTTCATTCGTCGCCATCCTTCTTCTCTTCGGCCGCGGGGGCGTCGCCCTCTTCGGCCTTGTCGGCGTCAATCGAAGCCTCTGCCTCTTGCAGCGCGGCGGCTTCAGCGGCGGCGGCCTCTTCGGCCAGGCGCTTCTCTTCGGCCTCGGCTTCGGCAGCAGCGGCGGCAGCGGCTTCTTCAGCGGCCTTCGCGGCTTCCTCGGCGGCGGACTTCAGAGCAGCAGGCAGAATGGCGTTCTCGGGGAACGGCTTCTTCACCGCATCCTTGATCGTCACCCAGCCACCCTTGGAGCCCGGCACCGCGCCTTTGACCATGATAAGGCCACGGTCGCTGTCGGTGCGGACAACCTGCAGGTTCTGCGTGGTCACGCGGGCGGCACCCATGTGACCGGCCATCTTCTTGCCTTTGAACACGCGGCCCGGATCCTGACACTGGCCGGTGGAGCCGTGCGAACGGTGAGAGATCGACACACCGTGGGTGGCGCGCAGGCCCCCGAAGTTGTGCCGCTTCATCGCACCGGCAAAGCCTTTACCGATCGAGGTGCCGGAGACGTCCACGAACTGACCTTCAAAGTAGTGGTCGGCGGTGATTTCCTCGCCCACTTCGATCAGGTTCTCGGGGTCCACGCGGAACTCGGCGAGCTTGCGCTTGGGCGCAACCTTGGCCGCCGTGAACACACCGCGCATCGGCGCGGAGGTCCGCTTGGCCTTGGCCGAGCCAGCGCCGAGCTGAACAGCAGAGTAGCCGTCGGTCTCGGCGGTGCGCTTGGCCACCACCTGCAATGCGTCAAGCTGCAGAACCGTCACCGGAATCTGCTTGCCGTCTTCCATGAAAAGCCGGGTCATGCCGACCTTCTTTGCGATCACTCCAGAGCGCAACATACCAATGCCCTCCCTTAGACCGAAATCTGAACGTCCACGCCCGCAGCGAGGTCGAGCTTCATGAGCGCGTCCACGGTCTGGGGGGTGGGGTCAATGATGTCGAGCAGACGCTTGTGGGTACGGATCTCCCACTGGTCACGGCTCTTCTTGTCGATGTGCGGGCCGCGCAGAACGGTGAACTTCTCGATCTTGTTCGGCAGCGGGATGGGCCCGCGCACCTGCGCGCCGGTCCGCTTGGCGGTCGCAACGATTTCCTGAGTGCTGGCGTCCAGCACGCGGTAATCGAACGCCTTCAGGCGGATCCGGATATTTTGGCTTTGAATGGCCATTTTTGCGTTCCTTTACGATTGAGAGGAGGGGCGATTGAGGCCGCCCCTCTTCGAACCGGTTTCAATGTTGCCGGCGGTTGTACCCGCCGGCGCTCTTTCTCGACTGAGTGGCTCTCATCGGCTTTCACTGAAAACCGACTGCCGCCACCAGGCGCGTTTGCGTGCAAACGCGCCTTACTCGATGATCTTGGAGACCACGCCGGCGCCGACGGTGCGGCCGCCTTCGCGGATGGCGAAGCGCAGGCCGTCTTCCATGGCGATCGGGGCGATCAGCTCAACCGTGAACGACACGTTGTCGCCCGGCATCACCATCTCGGTGCCCTCTTTCAGGGTCACCGTCCCGGTCACGTCCGTCGTGCGGAAGTAGAACTGCGGGCGGTAGTTGGCGAAGAACGGGGTGTGACGGCCACCTTCCTCTTTGGTGAGGATGTAGGCTTCGGCTTCGAACTTCGTGTGCGGCGTCACCGAACCCGGCTTGCAGAGCACCTGGCCCCGCTCAACGGCTTCACGGTCGATACCACGCAGCAGCGCACCGATGTTGTCGCCAGCTTCACCACGATCCAGCAGCTTGCGGAACATTTCCACGCCCGTGCAGGTCGTCTTCTGGGTGTCCTTGATGCCGACGATCTCGATTTCGTCGCCCACGTTGATCACGCCGCGCTCGACACGACCGGTCACAACCGTACCGCGACCGGAGATCGAGAACACGTCCTCGACCGGCATCAGGAACGGCTGGTCCACGGCGCGCTCGGGCGTCGGGATGTACTCGTCAACGGCAGCCATCAGCTCCTTGATCTTCTCTTCGCCGATCTCGGGCTTGTTGCCCTCCATCGCCGCCAGAGCCGAACCCGCGATGATCGGGATATCGTCGCCGGGGAAGTCGTAGGACGACAGAAGCTCACGCACTTCCATCTCGACGAGCTCCAGAAGCTCCTCGTCGTCCACCTGGTCGACCTTGTTCATGAACACGACCATGGCCGGGATGCCAACCTGACGGCCGAGCAGGATGTGCTCGCGGGTCTGGGGCATGGGGCCGTCAGCGGCGTTCACCACCAGGATCGCGCCGTCCATCTGGGCGGCACCGGTGATCATGTTCTTCACGTAGTCGGCGTGGCCGGGGCAGTCGACGTGGGCGTAGTGACGCGCCTCGGTCTCATACTCCACGTGCGCCGTCGAGATGGTGATCCCGCGGGCCTTCTCTTCCGGCGCGCCGTCGATCTGGTCGTAGGCTTTGAAGTCGCCGAAATACTTGGTGATCGCAGCCGTCAGCGTCGTCTTGCCGTGGTCAACGTGACCGATCGTGCCGATGTTCACGTGCGGCTTGTTACGTTCAAACTTTTCCTTAGCCATGATGGCCTCCTTGTCTCTGGGGGCGGTCGCTTACGCGAATTTCGCCTGGATTTCTTCGCTGATGTTCTGCGGCACCGGCTCGTAGTGGTCGAACAACATGGTGAAGTTCGCCCGGCCCGAGGACATGGAGCGCAGGTTGTTGATGTAGCCGAACATGTTGGCCAGCGGCACGAAGGCGTCGATGGCGATCGCGTTGCCACGGTTCTCCTGACCCTGCACCTGACCGCGACGGGAGGTGAGATCACCGATGATGTTGCCGGTGTATTCTTCCGGCGTGATCACTTCGACCTTCATGATCGGCTCGAGCAGCTTGGCGCCGGCTTTCTTCATGCCTTCGCGCATGCCCATGCGGGCGGCGATTTCGAAGGCCAGAACGCTGGAGTCAACATCGTGGAACTTACCGTCGATCAGCGCAACCTTGAAGTCGATCACCGGGAAGCCTGCCAGCGGACCGGAGTCCATGACCGACTTGATGCCCTTTTCGACGCCGGGGATGTATTCCTTCGGCACCGCACCGCCAACGATCTTGGACTCGAAGGAGTAGCCTTCGCCCGGCTCGGTTGGCGAGATGACCATTTTGACTTCGGCGAACTGACCCGAACCACCCGACTGCTTCTTGTGGGTGTAGGTGTGCTCGACCTCGTGACCGATGGTCTCGCGGTAAGCCACCTGGGGGGCACCGATGTTGGCCTCAACCTTGAATTCGCGCTTGAGGCGGTCAACGAGGATGTCGAGGTGAAGTTCGCCCATGCCCTTCATGATGGTCTGACCGCTCTCGAGGTCAGTTTCCACGCGGAAGGACGGGTCTTCAGCGGCCAGACGGGCAAGACCCTGAGACATCTTCTCCTGGTCGGCCTTCGTCTTGGGCTCAACGGCGATCTCGATGACCGGATCGGGGAAGGTCATGGTTTCCAGAACCACCGGTGCGTTGGCGGCACAGAGCGTGTCACCCGTGGTGGTGTCTTTCAGACCGGCCAGCGCGATGATGTCGCCGGCAAATGCCTCTTCGATCTCTTCGCGGTTGTTCGAGTGCATCATCATCATCCGACCGATGCGCTCTTTCTTGCCCTTGGTCGAGTTCAGGATGCTGTCACCCTTGTTCATCTTGCCCGAGTAGATCCGGGTAAAGGTGAGCGAGCCGACGAAGGGGTCGTTCATGATTTTGAACGCGAGGCCGGCGAAGGGCATGTCGTCATCCGCGCGGCGCGCGATGTCGCGGGTTTCGGTCTCATCGTCCGGCGCAAAGCCCATGTAGTCGACCACGTCGAGCGGGCTCGGCAGGTAGTCGATCACGGCGTTGAGCAGGGGCTGAACACCCTTGTTCTTGAAGGCGGAGCCGCCCAGCACCGGCACGAAGTGCAGCGCGAGGGTGCCCTTGCGCAGCAGGGCGCGCAGGGTTGCGATGTCGGGCTCGTTGCCTTCGAGGTATTCCATCATGGCGTCGTCGTCTTCTTCGACGGCAGCCTCGATCATCTTGCCACGCCACTCGTCGGCCATGTCCTTGAGGCTGTCGCGGATCGGGGCCTTGATCCAGGATGCACCCAGATCTTCGCCCTGCCACAGCCACTCTTCCATGGTCACGAGGTCGATCAGACCTTCGAGCTCGTTCTCGGCCCCGATCGGAATGCCAACCGGCACGGCGCGGGCGCCGGTGCGGTCTTCGATCATGCGCACGCAGTTGAAGAAGTCAGCGCCGATCTTGTCCATCTTGTTGACGAACACCATCCGCGGAACCTTGTAGCGGTCAGCCTGACGCCACACGGTTTCGGTCTGGGGCTCCACACCGGCGTTGGCGTCGAGCACACAAACGGCACCGTCGAGCACGGCCAGCGAACGCTCGACTTCGATGGTGAAGTCAACGTGGCCGGGGGTGTCGATGATGTTCAGGCGGTGCTTTTCGGAGTCGGGCTCGGTGCCGTTCTCGGTGCGCTCCCAGAAGGTGGTGGTCGCAGCCGAGGTGATGGTGATCCCGCGTTCCTGCTCCTGCTCCATCCAGTCCATCGTGGCTGCACCATCGTGCACCTCACCGATGTTGTGGCTTTTGCCGGTGTAGAACAGGATCCGCTCGGAGCAAGTGGTCTTGCCGGCGTCGATGTGCGCCATGATGCCGAAGTTGCGGTATCGGTCGAGGGGGTAGTCGCGGGCCATTGGAGTGTGTCCTCAGGTGTGAGTCTTGGGTTACCAGCGGTAGTGGCTGAATGCCTTGTTGGCATCGGCCATCTTGTGGGTGTCTTCACGCTTCTTCACGGCGGTGCCACGAGATTGAACAGCGTCGATCAGCTCACCGGCCAGACGCTCCTCCATGGTGTTCTCGTTGCGGGCGCGCGAAGCGGTGATGAGCCAGCGGATCGCGAGAGCTTCGCGGCGCTCGGGGCGCACTTCGACGGGCACCTGATAGGTGGCACCACCAACCCGGCGGGAACGAACCTCAACCGACGGCTTGATGTTGTCGAGGGCCTCTTCGAACACCTCGATGGGCGCGCGCTTCAGCTTGGTCTCAACCCGGTCCAGCGCGTTGTAAACGATGCGCTCGGCGACGGATTTCTTGCCGTCAACCATCAGGTTGTTCATGAATTTCGTCAGAACCTTATCGCCGTATTTGGCGTCGGGCAGGACTTCGCGCTTCTCGGCAGCGTGACGACGGGACATTGCAAATTCCTCTTACTTCGGACGCTTGGCGCCGTACTTCGAACGGCGCTGCTTGCGGTCTTTGACGCCCTGGGTGTCGAGCACCCCGCGCAGGATGTGATAGCGAACGCCGGGAAGGTCTTTCACACGGCCGCCACGGATCAGAACCACGGAGTGCTCCTGAAGGTTGTGACTTTCACCGGGGATGTAGCTGATGACCTCGAAACCATTGGTCAGGCGCACCTTGGCAACCTTCCGCATGGCCGAGTTCGGCTTCTTCGGCGTGGTGGTGTAGACGCGGGTGCAGACACCACGCTTCTGCGGGCACCCTTCAAGGTGCATCGACTTGGATCGTTTGACTTTGGGCTGCCGCGGCTTGCGGATCAGCTGTTGGATCGTCGGCATTCCGGTTTTCCCCGTCTCGCTCGTTCGTTCATCTAAGGCGCGGGCTGTGCACCGCCCGGCGCCGGTTCAGGTCTTGCGCGAGTGGCGGAATGCCAAACGCAAATACCGCTCCCGTTTCCAAACTCGGAAACGACGCGGTGGAATCTCAGAGGATCGAGGCACTTCCTGCCTGGATCGTGGCCACTTCGATTTTGATACGCAGACACAACTGGGGCAGGCCCCGGGTGTCCCGTGTGCGCGGCGTATAGGGGGAGTCGCGGTGCCTGTCAACACCTGCCCGCCTTGCATGAGCGGCTCTGGGGATATACGCGGCGCCGTACCCGCACCCTTGCCACACCGCTGCCCGCCCCCTAGCCTGCCGCCGGGGCAGCGCTCATAAGATCAAGGACCAGTAACATCGTACAGATTCTCGGACTCTGCCGGTTCTCCTACCCCTGTTACGGGGGGTTCCGGCGCGAGCATGAAACCATCCAGCACCGGATAGACTTTCTCTACGGCGAAGAACGGCTGGAAGAGCGGTTTCGCTACTTCGAAACCTTCACCCTGCCCGGCCTTCGGCTGCAAACCGACGAGGACTTCAAGTTCGTCGTGCTTGCCGGCAACCAGCTGCCCAAGGCCTATGACGAGCGCCTCAAGGATATGCTCGCTACATTGCCGCAGGCCCGGCTGGTGCAATACGAGCCGCTCAACCACCGCGAGGCCTGTCTCAAGGCGATGCAGGAGCATATCGACCCTAAGGGCGGCGTTTGCGGGCAGTTCCGGCTCGATGACGATGACGGCGTGAGCTACCGCTTCGTCGAGCGCTTCCGCGAGGCCTTCGATGACGGGCATGAGGTGATGAAACGCGAGCACAAGTTCGCCGTGGATTTCAACCAGGGCTATACCGTCTGCATCGACGAAGAGGGCATCCGCGCCTGCGCCCAGCAGCGGCAATACTGGACTCCCGCGCTCGGCGTTTACATCCGCCCGCATATCGACAAGACGGTTGTCCACTTTCGGCACGATACGATCTGGCGGCAGATGACGACGCTCACCTACACCAGCGAAGACATGTTCGTGCGCGGGCTGAACTCCACCAACGGCACCCCCTTCAAAAAGAAGGACTTCGAAGAGATGGTGCCTATCGAAGGCGCGGTGGCCCGGGCGCTGTCGAAGAATTTCGGGATCACCGAGGAGGCGCTCGCGAAATTTCACGCCGCCGAATCGCAAGCCTCCGCTCGCGCAGGTAGGTAAAGAGCCCGGCGGCGATGACGATGGCCGAGCCCGCAAGCGTGAGCGGGCCGGGGAAGTCGCCAAAGGCCAGCAGGCCCAGCACCAGCGCCCAGAGCAGGCCGGTGTAGCGGAAGGGCGCAACGAAGCCCATGTCGCCCACCCGCACGGCTGTGACCGAAAAGAGGTAGGCAAACAGGATCGAAATCACCGATCCGCCGAGGGCCAGCGCATTGCTGGCAGAGACCGGGGCCCAAGGCTCGAACAAGGCCGCAATCCCCGCCGCCGTGCCCACTGAAAAGCCGGTAACCGTGGCCACGGTCAGTGAGTGCAGCGCGCCGCTCATCTTGCGGGTCAGCACGTCACGCGCCACCACGGCCACCACCGCCGCCAAGGCCCAGATCGAATAGCTGGTAAAACCCTCGCCGCCCGGCTGCACGATCAGCAGCACCCCGAGGAAGCCCACCAGAATCGCCGACATCCGCCAAATTCCTATGGCCTCGCCAAAAAACAGTGCGCCCGCCAGAGTCACCATCAGCGGCGCGGCCTGCAGGATCGCCGTCGCGTTGGCCAGCGGCATGTTGTAGAGCGCGGTGAGGAAGAACAGCGCGGCGAAAATTTCGCTCAGGCTGCGCAGCACCAGCAGCCACCCGTCGCCACGGCTGAGCCGAAACCGCAACGCCCCCCGCCACCACGCGAGCAGCCCCAAAAGCGGCGTCACCGCAAGCCCGCGCAAGAACACCGTTTGCATCAGCGGCAAGTCGTCAGACAGCGATTTGACGAAGGTGTCGTTGATGGTGAAGGCCGCCATCGAAGCGGTCATCAGCACCGCGCCACGCAGGTTTTCGGAAAGTTCGGCCATGGCGCAAGCGGTAGGCCGATTATGTGACTGGCGCAAGTATTGTGGCCCGCCTGCAAGCCCCCTACTTCAGTTGGCTGTCCTTGGAGCCGCGCCGGTTGATGCCGCCCCGCGCCTTGAACTGCCCGTCGCGCTCCTGCTGGCAGTCGATGCAGAGCTTTACCCCCGGAATGGCCGCGCGGCGCTTTTCGGGGATCGGCTCTTCGCATTCGGCGCAATGGGTCAGGCTCTCGCCCTGCGGCCCGCTCCGGGCACGCATGCGCTGCAACTCATCGCTGATCGAGGCTTCGATCTGCTCGCTCACCGCCCCGTCTTTGGCCCATCCACCAGCCACGTCGAAACCTCCGCTTTGCCTACCTTCTGTGCAAAATCTGTCGTTACGTAAACTTTCTGCCGCTTTTCACGCCGGGATCGCCGGGTTTCTCTGGATTTCCCCACGCGAAGCAGTAATCCTGCCAACCGTAACAAGTGTCTCGGTCCATTTCTACCTGAGGAAAGAGCACTTGAGCGAAGCATATTACAATCTCGACGGATCAACACGTAAGCGGCCATGGTGGCAAGTCTACCGGATGCCCTTTCAGTGGAAGGCGATCTTTTTCATCGCGGCACTTGCCGGCGTGGTTCTCTACCTGATGGAGCCGGGCAGCCGGGATGTGGCGGTGCATGAGAAGCAGGCCATCACGGCGCTGACGGTGTCGCTGCTTGTTTCGGTGCTGCTTTCGGCGCTGGCTGGCATGCTGCATCGCGGGCGGCAGTTTCGGGCCGGGGCGCTGATGCTGGTGGCCACGCTGCTGATGAACGCGGCGCTCTTTGCCGCCTATTCCAGCGCCTTCCACCTCTTCGGCTTCTGATCTCCGCTTCTGATACCAAGTAGCAAAAAGGGCCCCGCACTTCTGCGGGGCCCTTTTGTTTTAGTTGCGAAAACCGGCGCTTACCGGCTCTCGGGCGTTTCCACCAGCGTGTCAAACTCGTCGCCACCCACGATGTCGTCGTCCATCGGGGCTGCCAGCGCCGCCGCGGCTTCCGCCTCGGCCTGACGCGCGTCGATCACCTTCTGGTCGCGCTCGGTGGCGATGCGGCGCACCTTCTGGGTCGCACCACCGGTGCCCGCCGGGATCAGGCGGCCCACGATGATGTTTTCCTTCAGGCCCACGAGCTTGTCGCGCTTGCCCTGCACCGAAGCCTCGGTGAGCACACGAGTCGTTTCCTGGAACGAGGCCGCCGAAACGAAGCTGCGGGTTTGCAGCGACGCCTTGGTGATCCCGAGCAGGATCGGCTCGCCCTGAGCTTGGCGCCCGCCCTTCGACACGGCCTTCTCGTTGGCAGCGTCAAACTCGGCCTTGTCCACATGCTCGCCCTTCAGCAGCGTGGTGTCGCCGCTGTCGAGGATCTCCCACTTCTGGAGCATCTGCCGAACGATAACCTCGATGTGCTTGTCGTTAATCTTCACGCCCTGAAGGCGATAAACGTCCTGCACCTCGTCGATCATGTATTCGGCCAGCGCTTCGACACCCATGATGGACAAGATGTCATGCGGCGCCGGGTTGCCGTCCATGATGTAGTCACCCTTCTGCACGAAGTCGCCTTCCTGCACCGGGATGTGCTTGCCCTTGGGCACCATGTATTCGATCGGCTCAAGGCTGTCGTCACCCGGCACAATGGAGATCCGGCGCTTGTTCTTGTAGTCGCGCCCGAACTTCACGTAGCCGTCGGCCTCGGCGATGATCGCGTGGTCCTTGGGACGACGTGCTTCGAAGAGTTCAGCCACACGCGGCAGACCACCGGTGATGTCCTTCGTCTTCGCGCCTTCCCGCGGGATACGTGCAACCACGTCACCCTGTTTGACCTCATCACCATCTTCAACCGACAGAACCGCATCAACCGACATCGGGTAGGTCACCGGGTTGCCCGCATCGTTGCGCACGGGCTCGCCGTCTTCACCCACCACAAGGATCTCGGGCTTGAGCTCGTTGCCCTTGGGTGCGGTGCGCCAGTCGATCACGATCTTCTGGGTCATGCCGGTGGCGTCGTCGGTCTCGTCTTTCACGGCAATGCCGGTCGTGAGGTCGACAAACTTGGCGGTACCGGCCTTCTCGGCGATGATCGGCAGGGTGTAGGGATCCCACTCATAGAGCTTGTCGCCGCGGGCAACCTTCTGGCCGTCGGTCACGAAGACCTTGGAACCATAGGTCACCTTGTGGCTGGCGCGCTCGGTGCCGTTCGCGTCGATGATCGCAAGGATCATGTTGCGGCCCATCACGATCTGCTCGCCTGCCTCGTTCTTGAGGAGGGTCGCATTGCGCAGCTCCACGGTGCCCTCTTGCGAGGCCTCCTGGAACGATTGCTGACCACCCTGAGCAACGCCGCCGATGTGGAAGGTCCGCATCGTCAGCTGGGTGCCGGGCTCACCGATCGACTGCGCGGCTATGATGCCGACAGCCTCGCCGGTGTTGACCATGGTGCCGCGGGCAAGGTCGCGCCCGTAGCAGTTGGCGCAGACGCCCTCTTCGGCCTCACAGGTCAGCGGCGAGCGCATACGCACGGTCGCCACATTGGCCTGCTCAACCATATCGGCCTTGCGCTCGTCGATCAGTTCGTTGCGGGCCACCAGC
The DNA here is from genome assembly GCF_006351965.1 of Oceanicola sp. D3. Lineage (NCBI taxonomy): Bacteria > Pseudomonadati > Pseudomonadota > Alphaproteobacteria > Rhodobacterales > Roseobacteraceae > Oceanicola > Oceanicola sp. D3. Next base: position 459,510 of record NZ_CP040932.1, on the reverse strand, counting down.
ACCTCGTCGGTGCCGGGGTGCACGATATCCTCTGCCGCAACACGGCCCAGAATACGCTCGGCCAGCGAGCTCACCACTTCACCGTCGTTGACGGCGGCAGCAGCGGTGATTGCCCGCTCGGTGCCACAGTCGTGCTGACGGATGATGCAGTCCTGCGCCACGTCCACCAGACGGCGGGTCAGGTAACCCGAGTTCGCCGTCTTCAGAGCGGTATCCGAAAGGCCCTTACGCGCACCGTGGGTGGAGTTGAAGTACTCCAGCACGGTCAGACCTTCCTTAAAGTTCGAGATGATCGGCGTCTCGATGATCTCGCCCGAAGGCTTGGCCATCAGGCCGCGCATCCCGCCCAGCTGCTTCATCTGCGTAACCGAGCCACGGGCACCGGAGTGGGCCATCATGTACACGCTGTTGGGCTCCGCCTCAGCGCCATTCTCATCGCGCTTGTTGGCCGAGATCGTGTCCATCATGGCGTCGGTGACGCGGTCGTTACACTTGGACCATGCATCGACAACCTTGTTGTACTTTTCGCCCTGAGTGATCAGGCCGTCCATGTACTGCTGTTCGAAGTCCTTCACCTGCTCGCGGGTGTCGTCCACGATGGTCCACTTGTTGTCGGGGATCACCATGTCGTCCTTGCCGAACGAGATACCGGCGCGGAAGGCCTCCTTGAAGCCCATGCTCATGATCTGGTCACAGAAGATAACCGACTCTTTCTGCCCGCAATAGCGGTAGACGGTGTCGATGACCTGCTGCACCTCTTTCTTCCGAAGGAGGCGGTTGACCAGCTCAAACGGAGCCTTGGCGTTGAGCGGCAGCAGCGCACCAAGGCGCACGCGGCCCGGCGTGGTTTCAAACCGCTGGAACACTTCCTGACCTTCATGGTCGATCTGCTTCACACGGGCCTGGATCTTGGAGTGCAGGTGCACCTCGCCAGCGTTCAGCGCGTGCTCCACCTCTTCGACCGAACCGAAGACCATGCCTTCGCCCTTCATGCCTTCGCGCTCCATCGTGATGTAATAGAGGCCAAGGATCATATCCTGCGAGGGCACGATGATCGGCGCGCCGTTGGCAGGGGAGAGGACGTTGTTGGTCGACATCATCAGCACGCGGGCTTCAAGCTGGGCTTCCAGCGAGAGCGGCACGTGCACGGCCATCTGGTCGCCGTCGAAGTCGGCGTTGAAGGCCGAGCAGACGAGCGGGTGCAGCTGAATGGCCTTGCCTTCGATCAGCTGGGGTTCAAACGCCTGAATGCCAAGACGGTGAAGCGTGGGCGCACGGTTCAACAGAACCGGGTGCTCGCGGATCACCTCGTCGAGGATATCCCACACCTCGGGGCGCTCTTTTTCCACCAGCTTCTTCGCCTGCTTCACGGTGCTGGAAAGGCCCTTGGCCTCCAGCCGCGAGTAGATGAAGGGCTTGAAGAGTTCGAGCGCCATCTTCTTGGGCAGGCCACACTGGTGCAGCTTCAGCTCGGGGCCGGTCACAATCACCGAACGACCCGAGAAGTCGACGCGCTTACCCAGAAGGTTCTGGCGGAAGCGGCCCTGCTTGCCCTTGAGCATGTCAGAGAGCGACTTCAGCGGACGCTTGTTCGCACCGGTGATGGTGCGGCCACGGCGGCCGTTGTCGAAGAGCGCGTCAACCGACTCCTGCAGCATCCGCTTTTCGTTGCGGATGATGATGTCGGGCGCACGCAGCTCGATCAGGCGCTTCAGACGGTTGTTCCTGTTGATGACCCGGCGATACAGATCGTTCAGGTCCGAGGTCGCAAAGCGGCCACCGTCCAGCGGCACCAGCGGGCGCAGCTCGGGCGGGATCACCGGGATCACGGTCAGCACCATCCACTCGGGGCGGTTGCCGGATTCGAGGAAGCTCTCAACGATCTTCAGACGCTTGATGATCTTCTTGGGCTTCAGCTCGCCGGTCGCCTCTTTCAGGTCGGCGCGCAGCTGTTCGGCTTCGCCCTCAAGGTCGATCTGGCTGAGCATCTCGCGGATCGCCTCGGCGCCGATGTTCGCCGAGAAGGCGTCCATCCCGTAAGCGTCCTGCGCATCCATGAACTCCTCTTCGGTCATCAGCTGACCGTAGGTGAGGTCCGTCAGGCCCGGCTCGATCACCACGTAGTTCTCGAAGTAGAGAATACGCTCGAGGTCACGCAGGGTCATGTCCAGCATGAGGCCGATCCGGCTGGGGAGCGACTTTAGAAACCAGATGTGCGCAACCGGCGCGGCCAGCTCGATGTGGCCCATGCGCTCACGGCGAACCTTTTGGAGCGTGACTTCCACACCGCATTTCTCGCAGACAACGCCGCGATACTTCATCCGCTTGTACTTGCCGCAAAGGCACTCGTAGTCCTTGATCGGGCCAAAGATACGGGCGCAGAACAGGCCGTCGCGCTCGGGCTTGAAGGTCCGGTAGTTGATCGTCTCGGGTTTCTTGATCTCACCGAAAGACCAAGAGAGGATCCGCTCCGGCGAAGCGAGCGAGACCTTGATCTCGTCAAACACCTTCGGCGGGGTGAGCGGGTTGAACGGGTTGTTCGTCAGTTCCTGGTTCATCTTGAATTCCTCAAAGTTGTGCAGATGGGAGAGGCGGACGCGCCTTGAGAGCGCGTCCGTCGCGGGCCGAGGCCCTTATTCCTCGCCCTCCGCATCCAGGAGTTCCATGTTCAGGCCGAGGCCGCGGACTTCCTTGACGAGCACGTTGAAGCTCTCGGGAATGCCCGCCTCGAAGTTGTCCTCGCCCTTGACGATCGACTCATACACCTTGGTCCGGCCAGCCACGTCGTCCGACTTCACGGTCAGCATTTCCTGAAGGGTGTAGGCGGCGCCATAGGCTTCCAGAGCCCAGACTTCCATTTCCCCGAAACGCTGGCCACCGAACTGGGCCTTACCACCGAGCGGCTGCTGGGTAACAAGGCTGTAGGGGCCGGTCGAACGTGCGTGGATCTTGTCGTCCACAAGGTGGTGCAGCTTCAGCAGATACTTGATGCCCACGGTCACCGGGCGGGCAAACTGCTCGCCGGTGCGGCCATCAAACAGGATCGACTGGCCGCTTTCGCTGAAGCCTGCGCGGGTGAGCGCATCGTTCACGTCAGCTTCCTTGGCCCCGTCAAAGACCGGCGTGGCAATCGGCACACCGCGGGTCACATTGCCAGCAGTCTCGAGGATCATACCCTCGTCGAGCGACTGGATGTGCTCCTCATAGGCCTCTTCGCCATAGGCAATCTTCATCGCGTCGCGCACCGGGGTCAGGTCGCCGGAGCGGCGGTATTCGCCAAGCGCCTCGTCCACCTGAATGCCAAGCCCGCGAGAGGCCCAGCCCATGTGCGTTTCGAGAATCTGACCAACGTTCATCCGCGACGGCACGCCGAGCGGGTTGAGCACGAAGTCGACGGGAGTGCCGTCACCGAGGAAGGGCATGTCTTCCACGGGCACAACGCGGGAGATAACACCCTTGTTGCCGTGACGACCGGCCATCTTGTCGCCCGGCTGAAGCTTGCGCTTCACCGCGATGAAGACCTTGACCATCTTCATAACGCCCGGGGGCAGATCGTCGCCGCGGCGCACCTTCTCCACCTTGTCCTCGAAACGGGCATCGAGCACGCGCTTCTGCGCCTCGTATTGCGCGTTCAGAGCCTCGATGGCCTGCGCCTCATGCTCTTCGCCCACGGCAAGCTGCCACCACTGGCCGCGCGACAGGCTGTCGAGCAGCTCTTCGGTGACCTCCGACTTCGGCTTCACGCCTTTCGGGCCCTTGATCGCCATCTTGCCCAGGATCATGTCCTTCAGGCGGGCATAGATGTTGCGGTCGAGGATCGCGAGCTCGTCGTCCCGGTCACGTGCAAGGCGTTCCACCTCTTCACGCTCAATCTGAAGCGCCCGCTCGTCCTTCTCCACGCCGTGGCGGTTGAAGACGCGCACTTCCACGACCGTGCCGAAATCGCCCGGGGGCAGACGCAGCGAGGTGTCGCGCACGTCAGAGGCCTTTTCGCCGAAGATCGCGCGAAGCAGCTTCTCTTCCGGGGTCATCGGGCTTTCGCCCTTCGGGGTGATCTTGCCGACGAGAATGTCACCGGGGCCAACTTCGGCACCGATATACACGATCCCGGCTTCGTCGAGGTTGCGCAGGGCTTCCTCGCCGACGTTCGGGATGTCGCGGGTGATCTCTTCCGGGCCAAGCTTGGTGTCGCGCGCGGCCACTTCGAATTCTTCGATGTGGACCGAGGTAAACACGTCATCCTTGGCGATGCGCTCGGAGATGAGGATGGAGTCCTCGTAGTTGTAGCCGTTCCACGGCATGAAGGCGACGACGACGTTCTTGCCGAGGGCCAGTTCGCCCATGTCGGTCGAGGGACCGTCAGCGATAACCTCGCCCTTCACCACCGTGTCACCCACCTTCACCAGCGGACGCTGGTTGATGCAGGTGTTCTGGTTGGAACGCTGGAACTTGCGCAGACGGTAGATGTCCACGCCCGGATCGCCCGGCTCGAGGTCTTCGGTGGCGCGCACAACGATCCGCTGGGCATCAACCTGGTCGATGATCCCGCTGCGGAACGCCTGAATGGCGGCGCCGGAGTCGATGGCCACCTTGCGCTCGATCCCGGTGCCCACAAGCGGAGCTTCGGCCTGCAGCAGCGGCACGGCCTGCTTCTGCATGTTCGAGCCCATGAGGGCGCGGTTGGCGTCGTCGTTTTCGAGGAAGGGGATGAGCGAGGCGGCAACCGAAACCAGCTGTTTCGGCGACACGTCGATCAGGTCCACGTTCTCGTTGGGGGCCAGCGTGTATTCACCCGACTGGCGGGTATTGACCATGTCGTTGGTAAACTTGCCATCCTCGTCGAGGCTGGCGTTGGCCTGTGCAACCGTGTGGCGCATCTCTTCGGTGGCCGACATGTAATGCACTTCATCGGTCACCTTGCCGTTTTCGACGCGGCGATAGGGCGTTTCGATGAAGCCGTACTTGTTGACCCGCGCAAAGCTGGCGAGGTTGTTGATCAGGCCGATGTTCGGGCCTTCCGGCGTTTCAATCGGGCACATCCGGCCATAGTGGGTGGGGTGCACGTCGCGCACCTCAAAGCCGGCACGCTCACGGGTCAGGCCGCCCGGACCAAGCGCCGAAAGGCGACGCTTGTGGGAGACTTCCGAAAGCGGGTTGGTCTGGTCCATGAACTGCGACAGCTGGCTGGAGCCGAAGAACTCGCGCACCGCGGCAGCGGCAGGCTTGGCGTTGATCAGATCCTGCGGCATCACCGTGTCGATCTCGACAGAGCTCATGCGCTCCTTGATCGCCCGCTCCATGCGGAGCAGACCCACGCGATACTGGTTCTCCATCAGCTCGCCAACCGAGCGGACGCGGCGGTTGCCGAGGTGGTCGATGTCGTCCACCTCGCCCTTGCCGTCACGCAGCTCGACGAGGGCCTTGATGCAGGCCACGATGTCTTCCTTGCGCAGCGTGCGCTGGGTGTCTTCGGCATCGAGGTCGAGGCGCATGTTCATCTTCACGCGGCCCACGGCGCTGAGGTCGTAGCGCTCGCTGTCAAAGAACAGGCTGTCAAACAGGGTGCTGGCGGCTTCCACGGTGGGCGGCTCGCCGGGGCGCATGACGCGGTAGATGTCCATGAGCGCGGTGTCGCGGTTCATGTTCTTGTCGTTCGCCATGGTGTTGCGGATGTAGGCACCCACGTTCACGCCGTCGATGTCGAGCACCGGAATATCGGTGATGCCCGCGTCCACCAGCTCCTTCAGGGAGCCGCCAGTCACTTCACCGTCCTTGTCGGTTTCCCAAGTCAGCTCATCGCCGGCCTCGACGTAGATCGCGCCGGTTTCTTCGTTGATGATGTCCTTGGCGACAAACTTGCCAACGATGTGCTCGAAGGGGATCAGCAGATCGGTGATCTCACCCTCGTCGATGATCTTCTTCACCGCGCGGGGCGTCACCTTCTTGCCAGCTTCGGCAATCACTTCGCCGGTCTTGGCGTCGACAAGGTCATAGGCCGGGCGGGTGCCGCGCACGCGCTCGGGGAAGAACTTGGTGACCCAGCCCTTGTTCTTCTTCAGCTTGTAGCTGACCGTGTCGTAGTAGGCGTCCATGATCGCCTCCTGATCCAGCCCGAGGGCATAGAGCAGGGTGGTCACGGGCAGTTTGCGGCGACGGTCGATGCGCGCAAAGACGATGTCCTTGGCGTCAAACTCGAAGTCCAGCCAGGAGCCGCGATAGGGGATGATCCGGCAGGCGAAGAGCAGCTTGCCGCTGGCGTGGGTCTTGCCTTTGTCGTGGTCAAAGAACACGCCGGGCGAACGGTGCATCTGGGAAACGATCACACGCTCGGTGCCGTTCACCACGAAGGTGCCGTTGGGCGTCATCAGGGGCATGTCGCCCATGAACACGTCTTGTTCCTTGATGTCCTTCACCGACTTGGCGCCAGTGTCTTCGTCCACATCAAACACGATGAGGCGCAGCGTCACCTTCAGCGGGGCGCTGTAGGTCATGTCGCGCTGCTGGCACTCTTCGGTGTCGTACTTGGGCTTTTCCAGCTCGTACTTGACGAATTCAAGCACGGCGGTTTCGTTGAAATCCTTGATCGGGAAAACACCCTGAAACACGCCCATGATGCCATCACCATCGGTGGGCTCGGGCTGGTCGCCGGATTTCAGAAACAGGTCGTAGGAGCTTTTCTGAACCTCGATGAGGTTCGGCATCTCCAGAACTTCGCGGATTTTGCCGTAGTAACGGCGGAAACGTTTGTGGCCGAGGAGGGTCGTCGCCATCTGGTCTAGTACCTTTCGTCTGTCGCCGCGCGAGCTTCCGTCGGGGCACCGGAAGCGTGCGGCTCACGAATGAAGGGCGTCCGGGATCAATACCAGCCCACCGTCCCACCGGCAGGCACCCGATCCAATCGAACGCGCCTTGGAAAGAACCTCTCGCAGAGGCGCTTGCCGAGACGCATTCGGCTGGACCCGGATTTTGCCCGGATCCAGCCAATTCTCTATCGGGCCACCCGCGCGGGGCGGCGGCCGATTACTTGAGCTCCACCTCGGCGCCAGCTGCTTCCAGCTTGCCCTTGATGTCTTCGGCTTCGGCTTTGTCGACGCCTTCTTTGACGGCTTTGCCGCCAGCTTCGACCAGCTCTTTGGCCTCTTTCAGGCCCAGGCCGGTGATCGCGCGGACTTCCTTGATCACGTTGATCTTCTGGGCGCCAGCGGCCTTCAGGATCACGTCGAACTCGGATTTCTCTTCTTCCGCACCGCCAGCGTCGCCGCCAGCAGGACCAGCCATCATCACTGCGCCGCCAGCTGCGGGCTCGATGCCATACTCGTCTTTCAGGATGGTTTTCAGTTCTTGGGCTTCGAGAAGGGTCAGACCCACGATCTCTTCAGCAAGTTTTTTCAGATCAGCCATTTTTCGCTTTCCGTCTGTCTAGATGTGTTCCAACGCGAGGTAATCAACCCCTACGCGGCTCTCATTCGTTGCCTTACGCGGCCTTCTCTTCGATGGTCGAAAGGATGGACGCGATATTCGAGGCAGGTGCGCCAATGGCGCCGGCGATGTTGGAAGCAGGCGCACCGATGCAGCCCACGATGGAAGCAATGAGCTCCTCGCGAGACGGCATGGCGGCGACGGCTTTCACACCAGCGACGTCCAGAGCGTTCTCACCCATGGCACCACCGAGGATTTCGAGCTTGTCGTTATCCTTCGAGTAGGCCTGAATAACCTTGGCCGCAGCCACAGGATCTTCAGAGTAAGCAAGAACGGTCATACCCGTCAGAAGATCGGCGATGCTGGCGCAAGGCTTCCCTTCCAGGGCGATCTTGGCGAGCCTGTTCTTGGCGACACGTACGGACCCACCAGCTTCGCGCATCTGCGCGCGCAGGTCCTGCATCTCGGCAACCGTGAGACCCTCGTAGTGGGAGACCACAACGACGCCAGAGCTTTCGAAAATCTGGCCGAGTTCCTCGACCACTTTCTCTTTCTGGGCTCTATCCACAGTTTCACTCCAATTTGGGCAGGATCATTCCCGCCCGGCTCTTTTTTGCTGGCCGGGGCCAACACTCAGGTCCGTGTTACGGGGCTGAAACCAAGTTCGCCCGAGAGAAACCCCGCGGGAAAACATGTTCTGACCCGTCTCAGGCAGGAAATTAAGGGGTTCGGACGAACTCCACCCACCGTCTTGGACGAAACGCAAAACAGCGCACGACGAATCGCACGCTGGCTTGCAGGGGGCGGTTTAGTTGTTGCGCCCGCGAAGGGCAAGGCCGGAAGCCTCACGAGGCCGCGATTTTTGCTGTGAACGGGGGTGGCCCCACCCGCCAAACCGGCAGAACAACATCCGGCCCAGCGCTCCCTTGCCGCCGTTGGCACATGCCCTCGGCTCATTCGGCCCGGGCCAGCGGCCCCTGCCCTCACTTCGGGTCGATATTCGTTAGCATCTGGCGCATGACCCGCAGGAAAACATCCAAGTCGTTCGGGTCGATCCCGCCCACCAGCTCGTTTTCGCACCCAAGGGCCACGTCAAGGATCTGCGCATGCACCTTCAGGCCCAGATCAGACAGCCACCACACCCGCTTTCGCGGATCGCCCGAAGGCTGCTCATAGCGCAGATGCTCCATCTCAAGCAGCGTCTTGAGCGACCGGCTCACCGCCGCCTTGTCCATGCGGATCACGTCGCAAATCCGGCTGGCGGTGATCCCCGGCTCGATGTTGAGCATCGACAAAACCCGCCAGTCCGTCAGCCCAAGCCCAAAGTCGCGCCGGTAGATCGCAGAGGTCTTGCGGCCCCATGCGCTGCTCACCGCGTTGAGCAAGAACGGCGCATAGTGATCAATATCCAAAATCTCCGTCCCGTCGCGTTGACGGGTCGGATCATGGAGGCGTTGCTCCGGAACCTTGAGCTTGTCGGCGCGTGTCATGCAGCTGGCCCTTTCAATCGCTCACGGATAGCCAGAATCCCGGGCCTTGTCACGGGGGCGACCGGCGGCGGACGGGCGGGCGCGCGGGCCTGCAAACGCCCCGCGCCACCGGCGCCCGCCCCTGCCCGTCAAAACTGCTCTTCAGGGATATGCACCACCAACCCGTCCATCTCTTCGGTCAGCTTGACCTGACACGAAAGCCGCGAGGTGTCCTTCATCTCGGCCATGGCGCAATCCAGCATATCTTCCTCACTCTCCGAGCGCGGCTCGGCCTTTTCGGCCCAGGCCTCGTCGAGATAAACATGGCAGGTCGCGCAGGCCATCGAGCCGCCGCATTCGGCAACGATCCCGGGCACATTTGCGCCCACGGCAAGCTGCATCACGGAGTCGCCCGCCTTGCCCTCCACCACGGTTTCGCTGCCGTCGTGCTGCACGTAAGTTACCTTCACCATTCCTGTCTCCGTCAGTTCGCAATGAGTTTCAGCGGCAGCCGGTCGAGCGCGCGGATCGCGTTGTTGGGCCGCCACACGGCCTCGCCCGCCGGTTCGATCCGGGCCACCTTTTCGGCCATCACCGAAAGCAGCGCTTCCAGCTCGCCCCGCGCAATGTTCTGCCCGACGCAGCCGTGAATCCCGGCACCAAAGGCCATATGGCCCACCGGGCGCCGGTCGATCCGAAACGCCTCTGGATCGCCCCACTTTTCCGGGTCCATATTGGCCGCGCCCAGCACACAAAGCACCTTGGCCCCCTCGGGCACCGGATGGCCGGCGATCTGGGTATCCAGATTGGCGGTGCGCAGGAAGGTATGCACCGGCGAGGTGATCCGCAGCACCTCCTCAAACGCCGGGCGCGCGAGCGAGGGGTCGGCCCTGAGCGCCTCCCATTGGTCCGGGTTCTGTGAGAAGCACCAGAGCGCGTTGCCAATGCCGGTCACGGTGGTGTCGACCCCGGCCGACAGGAACGAGCGCACCAGCATCCCCGCCTCCTCCGGCGTGATCTCTCCGGCATCCGCCGCGCCATACACCAGCGCGCCCAGCCCGTCCTCCGTCAGCCGGTCGCGCGCGCAGGCGGCGTTGATCCACGCTGCCACCTCCGGCGCGCGGGCCATGGCGGCGCGGCGCAGCGCATTGTCCGGCCCCACCGCGTTGAAGACGATCGCCCCGTAATCCACCAGATGGCGCGGGTTCACATCGCGCATCCCCACGGCCCGCGGGAACACGGCGGTGGGGAAGGCCTCGGCGAGGTCCACCACCCCTTCGATCTCGCTGCGCTCCAGCATCGCATCGACGATGCGTTCCGCCTGCGCGCGGAAATCGTCCATCAGCCCGCGCACCACCTTGGGCGAAAGCGCCTTGGACATCACCCGCCGGGTCTTGGTGTGATCGGGCGGGTCCACCTCAAGGATGATCGAGGGCGGGCGCCACGGCTTTTCGAGCTTGAAATCGTTCAGCCCGATCCCGCGCGACGAAACAAAGTTTTCATGGTCCGAGAAGGTGGCCTTGGTCTCCTCGTAGCGGCCCACCGCCAGCACCTGATAGCGCGGGATATAGGCCATCGGCCCGGCCTCGCGCAGCGCCTCGTACCACGGGAACGGATCGGCCAGCACCTCCTCGGCGTAGGGGTCGATATCCAGCACCGGAATCGCGGCATCCGGGGTGAGCGGCTTATGACCTTCGATCAGTGTCATGCGCTGTCCTTTCAGTGGCTCATCGCAACGCCGATATGGCGTTCGAGGAGGTCAGAGTTCTTGAGGCTCTCGGCGGGGCCGTCATGCACGATGCCGCCGCCCGCCATCAGCAGGGCGCGGGAGGCAAAGCCCAGCGCCGCCTCCGCGTGCTGCTCCACCAGCACCACGGTGCGGCGGCCATCTGCGGCGATATCCTCGAACACCTGCATGAGCTGTTCGCAAATCACCGGGGCAAGGCCCTCCAGCGGCTCATCCAGCAGCAGGATCTCGGGGCCGGTCATCAACGTGCGGGCAATCGCCAGCATCTGCTGCTCACCGCCCGAAAGCTGTGCCCCGCCGTTGCGCCGCCGCTCCTTGAGCCGCGGAAACAGCGCATAGGCCTCGTCCAGCGTCGCCTCCCCGCTTTGCGCGGCCAGCAGGTTTTCCTCCACCGAGAGCGATTTGAAGATATCCCGCGTCTGCGGCACCAGCCCCACGCCCAGCGCGTTGCGGCGGTAGGGCGCGAGCGCGGTTACATCCTGCCCGTTCACCGCCACCGTGCCGCCATGCATCCGGGTGAGGCCCATGATGGTGGCCAGCAGCGTGGTTTTGCCCGCCCCGTTGCGCCCGATCACCGCCAGCCGCTCGCCGCGCGGCAGGGCAAGGCTGATGCCGTTGAGCACATGGGTCGGCCCGTAGCCGGCGGTCACATCGCTGAGGGTCAGCGCATCAGTCATGGCCGTGGCCTCCCAGATAAAGCTCGCGCACCTGCGCGTTGGCGGCAATCTCTTGCGGCGTGCCTTCGGTCAGGATGCGCCCCTGCACCAACACCACGATCTGCCGCGCCACCCGAAACACGAGGTCCATGTCATGCTCGATGATCAGCACCGCCAGATCGGCAGGCAGCGCCTCGATGGCCTGCACGATCAGGTGGCTCTCCGAAGAGGGCACCCCCGCCGCAGGCTCGTCGAGGATCAGCACCCGGGGCTTGAGCGCCAGCGTCAGCGCCAGCTCCACCAGCCGTTGCTGCCCATAGGCCAAGTCACCCACGCGCCGGTCGGCCAAGGCCTCCAGCGCAAACTGGTCGATCAGCCCCGCCACCTCGGCCTCGGTGTCGCCATCCCCATCCGCCCGGCGAAACAGCCGATAGCCCCGGCCCTGCCGCTCAAGGATGGGCAGCCGCAGGTTTTCGCGCACCGTGAGATCGCGAAATAAGGTGGTGATCTGAAAGGTCTTGGCGATCCCGCGCTTCACCCGCTGGGCCTCGTTCAGCTTGCCAATATCTACCCCGTCAAACCGGATCGTGCCCGAGGATGGCGGCAGGATGCCGGTCACGAGGTTGGAAAACGTGCTCTTGCCCGCCCCGTTCGGCCCGATCAGCGCCTTGCGGTCGCCCGGCTTGAGATCAAAGTCGATGTTTTCCGAAACCGTCAGCCCGCCAAAGCGTTTCGACAGCCCGCGCACCTCAAGACCCTGCATTTCGACCTCCCAGACGCTTCAGCGCCGTTGGCACGGCAATAATTCCGCGCGGCAGGAAGAAGACGACCGCCAGCACCAGTGCGCCGATGACAAAGAGCCAGTTGAACGGGTCGTTCGCCGCCGCCCAGTGGTGCACCCACATGAAAATGAGTGTGCCCAACACCGCGCCATAGAGCCGCCCGGTGCCGCCGAGGATCAGCATGATCAGCGCCTCGGCGGAGAGGGTGAAGGAAAAGGACTCGAGGCTCACAAGCTGCGTCACCTGCGCCGAAAGCGCGCCCGCAATCCCCGCAATCGCCCCGCCGATGGTATAGGCCGCAACCCGCCGCCAATAGACCGAGGTGCCAATCGCCGCCATCCGCTCGGGGCTTTCGTGGATGCCGCGCAGCGACAAGCCAAAGGGCGCACGGGTGAGCAACGTCAGGAAGGTGAACACCGCAGCGAGCACCGCCAGCGCATACCAAAAGCCGGTCTGCCCCACGAAGTCGAACTCGAACAGCCCCAGCACCGGCTCCATCCGAATGCCGCGCAGCCCATCGGCCCCGCCGGTCACGTCACGGGCCTTGTTGGCGATCTCATGGCAAATCGAGGCAACGGCGATGGTCAGCATGATCAGCGTCAGCCCATGCGTGCGCAGCACCACGAGGCCCGAGATAAAGGCCAGCGCCGCACCCGCAACACCCGCCACCACCAGCCCGGCCAGCGGATCGGCCCAGGCGTGAATGGCAAACAGCCCGGCGGCATAGGCTCCGGCGCCGTAAAACGCCGCCTGCCCTAGCGTAGCAATGCCCGCATAGCCGAGAACAAGGTCGAGGCTCAGCACCAGCACCGCCATGATAAGGATGCGCGTGAGGAAGGCGAGGTTATAGGGCAGCGCAAAATAGAGCACGACGGCGAGCGCCAGCAGCGCCAGAGGGGGGAGCCAGCTTTTCATGCCACCCTCCCCATCAGCCCGTTCGGGCGCAGCGCAAGCAGCAGGATCACCAGCGCGAAGAAGGCAATGGTGGCGAAGTCCGGCACCAGATAGCGCGCCGCGGTTTCCAGCAGGCCAAGCCCGATGGCCGCGGCAAAGCTGCCGGCAATCGAGCCCATGCCACCCACCGCAACCACGATCAGGAAAAGCACCATGTAGCGCAGCGGGTAATAGGCGTCGATCGGCAGGATCTCGGCCCCCAGCACACCGCCCAGCGCCGCAAGCCCCGCGCCAAGGCCAAAGGCCAGCATGAAGATCAGATCGGTGTTGATGCCATGGGCCGAAGCCGTGCCCCGATTGTCGACCGCCGCCCGCAGACGCATGCCAAAGCGCGTGCGCTCCAGCAGCGCCCAGAGCCCCAGCACAACCGCAGCCCCGGCAACGATCACCACCAGCCGATGCACCGGCAAGGTGCGAAAGCCGAGGTCCACACTGGCCTTCAGGCTCTCCGGCAGGGGGATCGACAGCAGGCTCGAGCCTTGCCAGAGGTTAACGCTCGCGATCATCAAAAAGGTCAGCCCGATGGTCGCCAGCACCTGTTGCAGATCGGTAAAGCCGTAGATCCGGCGGTAGATCACCCGCTCAAGCGGCAGCGAAAGCGCCACCGTGGCGGCCACCCCCAGCACGGCGGCGGGCCAGAACGGCAGGCCAAGGTCGGCAGCGAACCAATGGGCAAATGTGCCGCCCAGCAGCGCAAAGCCGCCATGGGCCAGGTTGACCACCCGCATCAGCCCCATGGTGACCGACAGGCCAACCGAGATCATGAAGAGGATCATCCCGTAGGCAACGCCGTCCACGAGTATGTTGAGAAGCAGGGTCATGTCATCTTTCCGCAGGATCGCCCCCGGGCCCGCACGCGCAGGCCCGGGGAGAAGATCACTTGTCCCAGCCGAGGTCGCCCACGGTGGCAATCACGCCGGTCTCCCGGTTCACCAGCTTGCCGCTCGCCTCGTCCCGCGCGACTTCGCGGATGTAGACATTCTGCACCAGCGTCCGGGCGTCCGGGTCCATCTTCACCGGGCCGCGCGGGCTCTCCCATTCAAGGGTCTTCGCAGCCTCCACGGCGGCGGGGCCATCGGTGCCAGCGGCGGCCACCATCTGGTAAATCAAATGCGTGCCGTCATAGGCCCCGACCGAGGCCCAGTTGGCGATGGCATCGGGGAACAGCTCGTTGAGCTTGGCCTGAAAGGCGCGGTTGGCCTCCGAGTCATGCGCGCCGGAGTAGTGATAGGCCGTGGTCAGCCCAATGGCCGCATCACCCAGCCCCTGCAGGTTCACCTCTTCGGTCTCCGCCGTCCCGAGAAACTTGATGCCCGCATCGGCAAGGCCGTTCTCGTTGTACGTTTTGGTGTAGGTAAAGGTGGGCGGGCCGCCGGGCAGGAAGGCAAACACCGCATCCGGTGCCTCGTCCCGCACGCGCTGGATGAAGGGGGTGAAATCGGTGGTGGAAAGCGGCATGCGGATCGCATCCACAACCTCGCCCCCCTTGGCCTCGAAGGCCGCCTTGAAGGCGTTCTCGGCGTCGATCCCGGGGCCATAATCCGTCACGGTCGTCGCCGCCGTGCGCATCCCTTGGTCATAGGCCCATTCCGCCAGCGGCGCAGACACCTGCCAAAGCGTGTAGCTGGTGCGCAGATAAAACGCGCTCTCGCGGTTGATCGAGGAGGTCGCAGCGTTGAAGATCACCGTCGGCGTCTCGCTCTGCTCGATCAGCGGCGCGACGGCCAGCGCGTTGGGGGTAAAGGTGAACCCGGCCAGATAATCCACCTGGTCACGGATCAGCAGCTCTTGCGCAAGGCTGCGCGACTGGTCCGGGTTCGGCCCGCCAACATCCTTGTAGATAAACTCGATCTCATGCTCGCCAGCGCTGGTGCCATGCTGGGCGACATAGGTTTCAACCGCTTCCTGATACTGCTTGCCGTAAATGGCGAAGGGCCCGGAGAAGGGGGCGATCACCCCAACCTTGATGGTGTCCGCAGAGGCGGCAACAGGCAAAGCGGTAGCGATCACGGCCGCGAGGGCCGCGTGAGTGGCGCGTTTCATGGATGTCCTCCCTAGAGTCCCGCATCCCTCCCTGGACGCGGAGTTGATGATTCAACTCACGCTAATCTACGGGCTTCACTTGATATGTCAACTGGAATGTTCCCAAGGCCCGCCGCGCCGCTCGGAGACAGGTCTTTAGGGCGGTAATTTTTGCTTTATTCGCAAGGCGGCAATGCCACGCCGCCCGCAGCCGCCCACAGAAACCAGCCCACAGGTATTCGCAGTTCCACGGCCCCGCGCCGGGCAAAAAGGCAGCCCTGCCCAACTCGCCCACCACCGCCCCTCACCGGCTCAGCGCCCGCCAAATCCCCAGCCGCCAGCCCTGCGTTACAGCAGAAAAACCGTGCTTTACCCAGGGTCATGGTGCAGGCTTGCAGAATTCAAGGAGACCCGCACCATGCCCATTTCACGCTACACACCCATTATCGCCCTCGCCGCCCTGTCCGCCTGCCTCAGCCTGCCGACCGTGCCACACACCCCCGGTGCCGTGGTGCAGCAAGCGCTCTCGGGTGCCAGCATCGTCGGTGCCTTGTCGGACGGCACATCCTATTGCGAGTTCCACGATCCCGGCGGGCTGGTGGTGGGGCGTGACACCGAGGTTTACGCCGGAAACTGGCGGATGAACGGGGATTCGATCTGCTACACCTACACCGGCGAAGCGCCGGACTGTCAATTTGTCCAGATCAACGGCACCCGCGCCGTCTTCGTGGATATGCTCGGCGGAACGACCCTCAGCCAAGGCAACATCGTGCCCGGCAACGTGTGCAGCTAAGGCGAAAGGTGGCGGCAAACACCGCCACCCGGGCCGCCTCAGCCCTCAAGTGTCCTGCTCATCGCAGCGCTCACATGTCCTGCACCCGCCGGATCTTGCCCATCGCACTCTCCAACTCCTCTTGGTAGCGGATCGGCTCAAAGAAGTTTCCCCGGTCGTCGAACAGCAGCACGAAGGCCGAGTGATCCATCGTGTAGCCACCGCCCTCCAGCGGGATTTTTGAGGCATAAACCCGGAAAGCCGCAATCGCCTTGTCGATCTCCTCGCGCGCGCCCGAAACACCCACAACACCGGGCACCCAAGACACGTAATCCCCGATCACCTCCACCGTATCCCGCTCCGGGTCGACCGTCACGAAATAGCTGCGCAACGCATCGCGTCCCTCCTCGGCCAGCTCCGCCTGCCAAAGGTCGATATCGCCCAGCGTCGTCGGGCAAACCTCGGGGCAATGGGCAAAGCCAAAGAACACCGCGGTCGGCGCACCGCGAAGCGTCTCCTCGGTGAAGGCCGCGCCATCGGTGCCCTCCAGCACATAGTCGCCATGCCCAAGGTCAATCGCAGCCTCCTCGGTCATCGTCGGGGCCAGAACGGCAAACCAACCAACCGCAAGGAGGGCCAGCAAAGCCAGCCCCCCCGCGACGGTCAGCGCTACTTTTTGCGCTGGTGCCATCAGTTGCCCCCATGCCCGGCATGATCACCGTGCCCGCCATGGCCGCCGCTGCCGCCGATCTCGTCACGCGGCTTCACCGGAAAGGTCACAGCAACCTCGCCCGCCTTTTCGAAGACCAGCACCACCTCAGCCTCTTCCCCGGCCACCATCGGCCCGGCAAGCTCCATAAACATGATGTGGTAACCCCCCGGCTCCAGCGCCACCGTCTCCCCTGCCGGGATCGGCAAACCATCGGCCAGCTGGCGCATCTTCATCACGTCGCCCTCCATGGCCATCTCGTGCACCTCCATGCGCCCGGCGGCCTCGGAGCGTGCGCCAATCAGCACATCGTCCACGTTCCCGGTGTTGGTGATGGTCATGAAACCCCCGGCCACCGGCTGGTTCGGCAGGGTCGCGGCAGCGGCGGGCGCGGTGATCTCCAGCGCGCCCAGTGTCACCTTCTCGGCCGCGCCATGCGCGTGGCCATGCCCGCCATCCCCGGCCACAAGCGTCAGCTTGGGCGCGGGCCCGCTTACATCATGCGAACCGCTGGTATCGGTCCACTCAGCGGTGCCATTGGCGCAGGTCTGCACCGCCGGGAAGAACAAAACCTCCCCCGCCTCCATCTGCGGCCCCACCGCGCCGCGCAGGGTGAACTCGTCATAAAAGGCATCCGGCAGATCGCCGCCGCTCCACGTCACCGCCCGAACGCCTTCGGTCATCTCGGTGCCGTGGTTGTCATAGGGCGTTTCATAAGCCCCCGTCTCAACCTCCAGCGCCCAGCCCGCCTTGGGCATCGGCTTCACCGCATAAAACCCCTCGGGGATCTCAACCCGCACCGTATGCGTCGCCTCCCCATCGCAGCCGTGGGGCACGCGCAGGGTGATCTTGGTCGTTGCGCCAATGGCCGCCTCCTTCTGCTCCAGCGTGGCATGGGCATCGGCGGCACCCGCCGCGAGGCACAGGGCGAATGCAGCCCTGATCGTGTGATTGAACATATCTGTCTCCATGAGAATCCGGGCGCAGGACCATCCCGCACCGCACATGCTGGCAGGCCCCAATGGCCCACCGATCTGTTGGAAATCTCAGGCCCGCGGCGGCCCGCGGGTGGAAACGTGGTCAGAAATATGCTGCGGCCCGCGCAGCAAATCGGCCCCGCGCTGCTCGGGGATCACCCGAACAAGGCGCTCAGCGGCATCGGGCGCAGCAAGGCGCGGCGCCTCGGGCAGCTTGTGACAGAACGGGCAGTGATAGGCAGAGGCGGCACCGGGCGTGCCGCACAGATCTTCCACCGAAAAGCCCAGCGCCCGCAGCTCGGCGGCCTCCACGGCCTCTTCCGAGGGCGGCCCCATATGATGCGCTGAAACGGCCCCCATCACCGCCAGCATAAGCGCGGCGGCAAAGGCGATCAGCGTCTGGCGCAACTCACGAACCATGCGGGCTGAATGCCGCACGCCGACTCCGATGAAAAGCGCCAAGAATGCCGCAGGCTTGCGGGACGGCGGGTGGGGCGATGCCGCTTGCGGCGAGCGTCACCCATCGTCCCAACGAAAAAGGGCGAGCCAACCGGCCCGCCCCTCTCAAATCTCTGTCGCTGTCCGGGCTCAGTTGCCCAGCGCGTTGTCCACTTCGATGGTCACGCCCGGGCCCATGGTCGAAGAAATCGCGATCTTCGTCATGTAGGTGCCCTTCGCGCCGGTCGGCTTGGCCTTGGAGACGGCGTCCACAAAGGCGCGCACGTTTTCCACCAGCTTGGCTTCGTCGAAAGAGGCCTTGCCGATCCCGGCATGCACAACACCGGCCTTCTCGGCCTTGAACTGCACTTCACCGCCCTTGGCAGCTTCCACGGCTTCCTTGACGTCCATCGTCACCGTGCCGACCTTGGGGTTCGGCATCAGGTTACGCGGGCCGAGCACTTTGCCGAGACGGCCGACGATCGGCATCATGTCGGGCGTGGCGATGCAGCGATCGAAGTCGATCTTGCCGCCCTGCACGGTTTCCATCAGGTCTTCCGCGCCAACCACGTCGGCGCCAGCGGCCTTGGCCTCATCAGCCTTCTCGCCACGGGCGAACACGGCCACGCGAACCTCTTTGCCGGTGCCGTTGGGCAGGGCAACCTTGCCGCGCACCATCTGGTCGGCGTGGCGCGGGTCGACGCCGAGGTTCATCGCGATTTCGACGGTCTCGTCGAACTTCGCATTGGCGTTGTTCTTCACCAGGGCCACGGCCTCTTCCACGGTGACGTTCAGCTTGCCTTCAAAGGCTTCGCGAGCGGCGCGGGTACGTTTTCCGATTTTTGCCATCTTACTTCACCTCGATGCCCATGGAGTTCGCGGACCCGACGATGATCTTCATCGCGGCCTCGATATCGGTCGCGTTCAGATCTTTCATCTTGGCTTCGGCAATCTCGCGCACCTGCTTCACGGTGACAGAGCCAACCGTCTGGCGCGACGGGGTGTTGGCCCCGGATTTCACCTTGGCCGCCTTCTTCAGATAGTAAGACGCGGGGGGCGTCTTGATATCCATCGAGAACGACTTGTCCTGGTAGTAGGTGATCACGGTCGGGCAGGGCGCACCCGGCTCCATCTCCTGCGTCTTGGCGTTGAACGCCTTGCAGAATTCCATGATGTTGATGCCGCGCTGACCCAGCGCCGGACCAACCGGCGGAGAGGGGTTCGCTTGTCCGGCGGGCACCTGAAGCTTCATGGTGCCAGCTACTTTCTTGGCCATCTCTGGCTCTCCTTTCTCAACGGCGACGAAACGCGTTTCGCGGCCTTTATGTTGACGTGGTCTGGCTTGGCACCCGCGAGCGCCGCCCCTCCCACGCGATTCGGCCCCGCCATGCGGACGGGGGACGAAGGAAGCCGCGTCATAGGAGCATTTGCGCCCTGCGTCAAACCCCTGTTGTCGCCTTTGCGCCCTTTGTCGCAACGAGCAAAGCCCCTGGGCGCGCGCCAAAGCCGCCGCAGGCCCTGCACTGGCCCTGCACCGGCCCGCAGGCCTCCACCCGCCCCGTTTTTGCCGCCACGTCACCCACGCCAGCCCGCCAATCGCCCCAATCGCGCCGCGATCTCGCCACCAGCGGCGGTGAAAACGGTTAACAGGGGATAGACGAATGTGGAGAAACCACGATGATGATGCAGGATCACAAGAGCTTCGCAGCCACGCCAGAACAGTGGCTGGCGGTCAGCTACCGGCTCGATGACATTCGCCACGCCACACCCGGCCGCACCACGCCGCGCGAGTTCTGCGAAGAGGCCGCGGTGCTGATCGAGGCCTCGCTGGCGATGGCCGAGCTTGGCTGCTCAACCGGCACGCGCGAAATGCCCGCGGGCGAAAGCAGCGGCGCCCTCTGGATCGGCTTTTCCGTGGCTAATGCCGATGTGGCCGAAGCCGTGATCCGCGAGGCCCTCACCGGCACCAGCTACAGCGGCTTTGCCGCGATCTCGCGGTCGCACCCGTCCTACGATCAGGCCGCCTAGCACCGCACCGCGCCTGACATGAACGCAAAAGGCCGCCCCAACCGGAGCGGCCTCACGCTGCGTCTGGCGGGCACCCGGCCCGCCAATCCGCTCAAACCTGCTTGGTCACCTGAGTAAACTCCAGCTCCACCGGCGTGGCGCGGCCAAAGATCGACACTGTCACCTTCAGGCGCTGGCCCTCGTCGTCGACCTCCTCCACGTTGCCGCTGAAGCCCTCAAACGGCCCGTCGGTCACGTTCACGTTCTCGCCCACCTCGAAGGTGATCAGGCTGCGCGGCGCGGCCTCACCCTCTTCAACGCGGCCAAGGATCGCCTCAACCTCGGAGTCCCGCATCGGCATCGGGCGGCCCTGCGGCCCCAGAAAGCCGGTGACCCGGTTGATCGAGGTGATCAGGTGATAGCCCGCATCGCTCATGTCCATCCGCACCAGCACGTAGCCGGGCATGAACCGCCGCTCTGCAGTCACCTTCTTGCCCCGGCGCACCTCGATGACCTCTTCGGTCGGCACCAGAACCTCTTCGATCTCCTCGGTCAGCCCATTGGCCTCCGCATCCGTCCGGATCTGCTCGGCCACCTTCTTCTCGAAGTTGGAGAGCACCGCCACCGAATACCACCGTTTCGCCATGTCAAACCTGCTTGCTGTGGCCCCAGACCGGGGCGCCTAAATCCTGCTCCCCGATAAAAAACGGGCGCGCCGTCGATTCGGGCGCGCCATGTTTTCGGGGATTGAAAGCGGGATAAACCGATGGGCGGGTGATTTCAAGTAGGGTGGGCAATCTGCCCACCATCACGCGCCGTGCGGTGGGTAAAACCCACCAGAGGCGTCAGCCGAACATGCCCAGAATTTGCGTCAGCCCGGTGCGGATCAGCCAGTCGACGAGGAAGAAGAACGCGCCGGTGAGCATCGCCATGATGAACACCATCACCGTGGTCAGCACCACTTCGCGGCGGGTCGGCCAAACGACCTTGCCCACCTCGGTGCGGACCTGCTGGATGAACTGAAGCGGATTGGCGCTGGCCATGGGGGTGCTCTTTCCTCGGGTTCGTTCCGAGGGCACTTACGGGCTTCCTGCGGCGATTTCAAGGCCGGCGGTGCCGCCAGCCCCAAAGCGTGCCGTAGGGTGGGCAATCTGCCCACCGCCCGATCCGGCCAGCCTCAATACACCGGATAGGCCGTGGCCGTGCCCGCCGCCCGGTCGATCACTACAATCCGCCAGCCATCCGTCACCGCCAGCACCTTGCCATCGGGAAGGTACTCAAAGCCCTGGGTCTTCTCGAACCAGCCGGGCAGGTCTTCCACCCCCAGCGTCAGCGGCGCGCCGCCCGTCACCGGGATGAAGCTCACTTTGCCGCCATCGCCCGCCACCATCTCCGAGCCGTCCGGGCTGATCTCGACATAATCGCCATTGGTGCGCTGCAAATCGAGCATCGTCACCTCGCCGTCGGCCCCCAGCACCATCGGGTCGCTGCCCGGCTTGAGGTAGAAAACCTGCTCGCCCACCGCCCGGATATCGTCGAAGTTCGAAGCGCTGTACCAGCTTGGCAGCGCCTCGGTGGTGCCGGCCTCAAGGTCGATCTTCAGCAGCG
Source organism: Oceanicola sp. D3 (assembly GCF_006351965.1). Taxonomy (NCBI): domain Bacteria; kingdom Pseudomonadati; phylum Pseudomonadota; class Alphaproteobacteria; order Rhodobacterales; family Roseobacteraceae; genus Oceanicola; species Oceanicola sp. D3. The sequence continues at coordinate 437,950 of NZ_CP040932.1, read as the reverse complement.
ACGACACATAGCCATCGTGCTTTTTGCGAAAGATCTCCTTTTCCAGCCCCTTCACATCATCGCCGGGCTTTTCCTTGGTCTCATCCTCGGTCTTCTGTTGCCGGGTGATCGCCAGAAGGGTGGTGCCATCGTCGCTCAACCCGGCGCTCTCGATCGCCAGCGGCTCGGGCGTGGTCACCGTCTTCACCTGCCCGCCGGTGGCCGCGTCGATCACTGCAATCTCGCTGCCGCCCGAAACGCCCTTCCAGATCACGATCCGCTGCGCCTCGGGCCGAAAGGCCATGTCGCGCACCCGCTGGATCTCCCATTTCTTGCTCATGTCCGCTGCGGCATAGGCGGTGAGCAGGTCATCGCTGTCGAGCACGTAGACAAGGCTGCCATCGGCAGAATGGTCGATCCACACCGGCATGGTCGGGCTCCAGATCCGGTCTTTCACCTCCATCGTCGCGGTGTCGATCATATAGATCACCCGGTTGTCGCCCCCGGCCAGCAGGGTGGTGCCGTCAGGGCTGAGGGAAAAGCCGCCAAGGCCGCCGGTGGGCAGGTTGGCGGCAGCGGGCAGGGCAAGGGATGCGGATAGGGCAATGGCAGCGGCAATGCGCTTCATGAGAATGACTCCGGTTCAATGACTTATTTCAACGGAATCTACGCTGGCAGGCCCTTTCCGCTCGGTCAAGTCCCGGGGTCAAGCCCGGCGGCTCAAACCCGGGCGACCGCGCGCTGCATCCGGCTGGGCGGCGCGCCAAACATCCGGCTAAACTCGCGGCTGAACTGCGTCGGGCTCTCATAGCCCACCGCAAAGGCGGCCTGGCTCACGCTCTTGCCATCCGCCTCGATCAGCCGCCGCGCTTCAACCAACCGGAGCCGTTTTTGAAATTGCAGCGGCGTGGTGCCGGTCATCGCCTTGAAGTGGTCGTGGAAGGTCGAGGCCGACATGCCCGCAAGCCGCGCCAGCGCGGCAACCCGCAGCGGCGCGTCATAGCTGCGGCGGATCTCGGCGGTGGCGCGGGCAATGCGGGAGGCATGGCTGTCGCGCCGGGCAAGCGCCGCCAGCGCAGGCCCGTGCGACGAGTTCAGCAGCCAAAAGTGCAGCTCCCGCCGGATCAGCGGGGCAAGCTGGTCAATCGCGGCGGGCGTGTCCTTCAGCCGGTAGAGCCGCGTCAGCCCGTCCATCAGCGCCGCATCCGCCACGCCTTGGCTCACCGCCTCCGGCCTTTCGTCGCTCGGCTTGTTCATCTCGGCGGCCAGCTCGGTCAGCATCCCCACGTCAATCTGCAGCGCCAGCGAAAGGTAGGGCGCCTCCAGCACCCGTGCCCGCGTGGGTAAATCGCAGGTCACCACCGAGCTTTGCCCGGCCCGGAAGATATAGGGCACCTCCCCCGACCACACTTCCTTTGCCCCCTGCAGCACCACACACAGGACCGGCTGATAAACCACCGGCTCCAGCTCCGTCACCCGCCCGCAGCGCATCAGCAACAGCCCCGGCACCCCGCTCTCCAGCGGCATATTCCCGTCCCCAACCCGGTCGGCATGGTCATTCAGGGCAGCAATCAGGGCGCGATGATCCATCGGCAGAGCTCCTTGCGAGGTCTCCAGAAAGATGCAGCACGCGCAGCAGCTTTCAACAGGGCCCGGCGGCGGGTTTCGGAGGTTCAGGCAGGTTCGGCGGAGAATACGGCAGGCCCAAGCGGTGCGAGCGGCCCAATTCCGCAGTATCGCAACCCCAGAGGAGGCAACACCAAGATGCAAACCCAATCCCCCATCGCCCTCATCACCGGCGGCAGCCGCGGCCTTGGCCGCGCCATGGCCACCCATCTTGCGCAAAGCGGGGTCACGCCGATCATCACCTACCACTCCAACACCACGGCTGCCGAGGAGGTGGTGGCCGAAGCCCGCGCCGCCGGGGTGGAGGCCGCCGCGCTGCAGCTCAACACCGAAGACACCGCCAGCTTTGCCGCCTTTGCTGAGGCCCTGCCGAACACGCTCGCCACCCTCGGCGGCACCCGGCTCGACATTCTGGTGAACAACGCGGGCTACGGTGCCCACACCCCGATTGGCGAAACTTCCGAGGCCGATTTCGATGCGATGATGCAGGTGCACGTCAAAGGCCCCTACTTCCTCACCCAGTCGCTGCTGCCCCTGCTCGCCGATGGCGCGCGTGTGCTCAACGTCTCTTCCGGGCTCACCCGCTTTTCCTTCCCCGGCATGGCGGCCTATTCCATGGCCAAGGGCGCGGTCGAGGTGATGACCCGCTACATGGCCCTTGAACTCGGCGCGCGCGGCATCGCCGTCAACACGCTGGCTCCCGGCGCGATCGAAACCGACTTCGGCGGCGGCATGGTGCGTGATGATCCCGAGATGAAGGCGCGCATCTCCGAGATGTCCGCCATGGGCCGCCCCGGCCTGCCCGAAGATATCGGCACCGCCGTCGCGGCCCTGCTGGCAGGCCCGAGCAACTGGATCACCGGCCAGCGCATCGAAGCCTCCGGCGGCACGCTGCTCTAACCCTTCGGTGGGAAGTTACTCGGCCGGGGCGAGCGCTCCGGCCGGGCTTTCGGCGCGGGCAGAGCGGGCGGCGGCATGCCACTTCAGGGCCGCCCAGAGCGCGCCGATCACCAGTATCGAGGCATAGCCATCCACCGCGTAGTGGTAGCCGGTGTAGACCGATAGAAACAGCACAAGCGCGAGGTATCCAAAGCCCGGCAGCGCCAGCCAACGGCTGCGTTCGGCAAGATAGAACGCCGCCACAGAAGCCACGGCCACATGCACGCTGGGAAAGGCCGAAATACCCGAGCCGATGGACTCGGCCCCCTGTGAATACAGCCTCCACAGCGCGTCCTGCGTCATTCCGATGGTGGTCTGCTGAATACCGCCATCGTTCAGCACGGCAATCAGCCCGGCAAAGCGCTCGCCGCCCAGCAGCCGGTCATAAAAGATCGGCCCGACGGAGAGGCCCCCAAAGGCCACCACGTTGCCCAGCAGCACCCACGCCGAAAGAAACAGGATCATGAACCGCTTCACCCGCGCCCGGTCACTGTCGACCACCACGAGGATCACCGGAAACAGAAGCGCCCAAACGCCCCACAAAGTCGTGTAGGCAAGAAATAGCTTTTGCCCCTCACCCATCCCGATCAGGCCATGCGCCCAAACCCACGGGTCCACCCCGTGCAGGGCGAGGTCCAGATCGGCAAAGAACGGGTCAGCGTAAAAGGGCATCAGCATCGGCAGGGAGCCCTTCATCATGGTGAAGCCCGATTGCATGATCACGCAGGCTGCAAACACCTTCAGTAGCGCCCCGCCGCGCAGCTTGATCCGTTGCCATCCGATAACGATGAAGAGCACAATAAGAACCGGGAACACGCCCAGCAGCACATCGCGGATAAAGAAGAAAAAGTTGATCCCCCCGCCCATCGCCGGAACGGCCACGGCGTTCAGGCCAACAAGGCTGCCGACAAGGATCGAGGCAGCGATGAAATAGAGAAGGGCGAAGCGCAGAAACCATGAAACTTCATGGGCGTGAAAGGGCTGGTCCGCCCCCCTGCGCAGATGTGCAATCGCATTGCCAAACATGGCCCAAAACCCCTCGATAGCCCCAGTCACCCGTAGTGCGGGCGTCCGTTTCGGGGCCCTTGGTGCCATCGCAATCAGATGGTTTCGGGGCTGAAATCCGCCATTTCCGGGGCAGCTTTCGCCGATTGTCGACGCTTCGCCCAGGCCCATGTGGCGACGATCACCGCAATGGAAACATAGCCATCCACCGCATAGTGCCAGCCCAGATGCACCGACAGAAACTGGAAGGCCGCAACCACCGCCAAAGCCAGCGGGGCGAGCCAGCGGGCGCGTTCGTAAAGGTAAAGCGAGACAACACAGGCCATGCCCACATGCACGCTGGGGAAGGCCGAAATACCCGAGCCCACGCCCTGCGTGCCGCTCTCATAAACGCTCCACAGAAAGTCCTGCACCCCACCCACCGTGCTGTCACTGATGCCACTGGCCTCCAGCGCCGCGATCAGCCCGGCAAACCGCTCGCCCCCAAGCAGGCGGTCATAAAAGATCGGCCCGGCCGACATGCCGCCCAGCGCCAGCACCGATCCGAGCAGCGCCCAGCCCACGCAATAGAGCAGCAAAAACCGGCCCACACGCGCGCGATCGCCATCAAAGAGAACAAGGATCACAGGCAGATACATCGCCGGCACCAGCCAGATTCCCATATAAAGCGCCATCGCCGCGCCGGGCGGAATCCAGCTGCCCACGGCATGGGTCAGCACGTAGGGATCAACGCCAAAGTGCAGCAGCCGGTCAATCTCGGCCAGCGGTGGGTCGGCCCAGAAGGGCAGGGCATAGGGCAGGCTGGTCTTGACCATGGTGAAGGTGAGGAAAAACAGGTTGCAGGCCATCAGCACCACAAAGGCACGCGGAATACGGCTCACCAGCTCGCCCTTCGGCAGCACGAAGAAGAGCGCCACGAAGGCGAGGATGAGCCACCACGCCTTCTGCACGAAAAAGATGGCCGATGTCGGCAGCGATGCGCCGAGGTCGAGGATCAGGGCAACCGGATCGTCCCGCACCAAAACCACAAACGCCACCCCCGCAAGGAAGTAGAATGCCACGAATCTCAGGAAGTTGCGCATGAACCGCCCGCCTGCTGCTGCCTCTATCGGACCACGTCCGTTTTCCGCCACCCTAGCCCCGCAACCCTTTCCGGACTATTGACTTTCCCTTCCCCGATTGAGTTAACAGCCGAAGTGTTGCCCTTTCTCCCAGTGAAAGATCCGCCGCGAAAATGGATAAGATACCGATGACCCGCGCGGGCCATACCGCGCTCGATACCGAATTGAAGCAGCTCAAAAGCGTTGAGCGCCCCGCAATCATCAAGGCGATCGCGGAAGCCCGCGAGCATGGCGATCTGTCGGAGAATGCCGAGTATCATTCCGCCAAGGAAAAGCAGAGCTTCATCGAGGGCCGGATCAAGGAGATCGAGGGCGTGCTCTCGCTCTCCGATGTGATCGACCCGGCGCGGCTTTCCGGCTCGATCAAGTTCGGCGCCACCGTGACCGTGGCCGATGAAGACACCGACGAAGAGAAGACCTGGCAGATCGTTGGCGAGCACGAGGCCGACATCGAGCGCGGGCTGCTCAACATCAAGTCGCCCATCGCGCGGGCGCTGATCGGCAAGGATGAGGGCGATAGCGTCGAAGTGCGCACACCCGGCGGCGACAAGAGCTACGAAGTTCTGAGCATCAAATACATCTGACAGGAGCTTGGCAGGGGTGAGCGACGCCGAGGAATCCACCAGCACGACGCATCCCCCGATGCGCCCTGCCCCCATGCCGTTGCGCTCTGCGCAGGGCGCGCACGAGGCCGGCGGCGGCTTCGGCTCGGGTGAGGTCATCGGGCTGGGGCTTACCCTGCTCTGGGGCCTGATGGTCGGCGGCTTCTTCCTGCTCGTGCCCGAGGGCGACGGCGCGTTTGACCCGATCACTTTCGTCATGGTGCTCTTTGCCATCTTCATGCCCGTCGCCCTGATCTGGATCGGCGTTGCGGCAGCCAAAAGCTCGCGGATCATGCGCGAAGAGAGCGCGCGCCTGCGGGCGGCGGTGGATGCCCTGCGCTCCAGCTACGTGACCCAATCGCAGGGCGGTGCCTCCGAAGGGCGCAGCTCGCCCATCGAACGCAAGCTCGAAGAGCTGGTGACAGCGCAGCGCAACGCCGAGGCCGCGCTGGCCCGCATCGCCTCCCGCGCAGGCCTTGCCGCCGAGGTGCCCCTGCCCGGCAAACCCGCCCTGTCCCGCCCCGAGCCCGCCGCAGAGGCAGAGGCCCAGCCAACATTCGATCTTGGCACCCCCGCCACAAGCAGCGGCGATCCGATTTCGGTCGAAGAGTTCACCCGCGCGCTGAACTTTCCCGAAAACGAGAAGGACAAGGCCGGTTTCGCCGCGCTCCGCAAAGCCCTGCGGGAGCCAAAGATCTCCGGCCTCGTGCACTCCGCGCAAGATGTGCTCACCCTGCTCTCCGAAGACGGCATCTATATGGATGACCTCTCCCCGGCCCCCGCCCGGCCCGCCGTCTGGCGCCGGTTCGGCAAGGGCCTGCGCGGCGAGGCCATCGCGGGCATGGATGGCGTGCGCGACCGCAGCTGCCTCGCCCTGACCGCAGGCCGCATGCGCGCCGACCCGATCTTCCGCGACGCGGTGCACCACTTCCTGCGCAAGTTCGACCAAACCTTCGCCGCCTTCGCCGAAACCGCCTCCGACACCGAGATCATCGCCGTGAGCGAAACCCGCACCGCCCGCGCTTTCATGCTGCTTGGCAAGGTCTCGGGCACGTTTGACTGAGCCGCGATCGGGGGCCGCAAGCCCAAACCTCACAATAAAAAGCGCAGGGCAGCCCTCGCCGCCCCGCGCCCCGTGCAACTGCGTAGCAGCCCTCAAGCTGCCTCGGTGGCCATCTCCCAGTCGGCCACAACCTCCTGCGCGGTCCTGAACTGCCGCGCCTCGTCGATGGCATAATAGGTCCGGTAATACTCCAGCCCACCCTCGTGTGCCTCCGGGGTAAAGGCTTCCAGAGCGTCAGTGATCCACACCAGATCGTACCCACGCTGAAAGGCATCGCCCGAGGTGTGGCGGCAGCAACAATCGGTGTGCAGCCCGGTCATGTAGATCGTATCGATCCCATGCGCCTGCAACTGCGCCTCAAGGTCAGAGCTCAGAAAGCCGCTGTAGGTCGTCTTGGGCAGCACCAGGTCTCCCGCTTCCGGGCCAAGCTCCGGCAGGATCTCCGCCCATTTGGTGCCCGCCATCGAATGCGGCGGCCACTTGCGCAGCTCGATATCCTCAGGCGTATGCGCATCGGTCGAGAATATCACCGTCACACCCGCCTTCCGCGCCGCCTCCACAACCGCCTTGAGCCGGGGCACGATCGCGGCGGCCCGCGCCCGGTAATCGGCGCCCCCCGCATCTGCGATAAACCCGCCCTCTTCCACGAAGTCCCTCGCCATATCCACCAGGATCACCGCGCTTTTCTTCGGATTGATGGTCGTCATCGTCTCTCCAGTGCTGTTGCCCGTGGCCCGTGCCACGGTTCCGCGCGGACCCTACTGCCGTGGCCGCCGGAGCAAAAGCAGCTTTCCCCTAGGTAAGGAGGCTATCCGCAGTAGGCCTGGACTCGTCCCGACTCTGCCCACCACATCCAAACAGGGCCGATAGCGCCCGCCTAGCTCGCGGCCACCGCCTGCCCCGCCGCCACGCCACTCGCCCAGGCCCACTGAAAGTTGTAACCCCCCAGCCAGCCGGTCACATCCACCGCCTCGCCGATGAAATGGAGCCCCGGCACCGCCTTGGCCTCCATCGTCTTGCTCGAAAGTTCGGCGGTCGAAACCCCGCCCGCTGTCACCTCGGCCTTGGCGTAGCCCTCCGTTCCATCGGGATAGAATGTCAAACCCTCCAGCACATCCGCCGCCCGCGCCAGCTCTGCATCCGGCGCGTTGCCCATCTCGGTGGCAAAGCCGATCCGCTCCGCCAGTGCCTCCGCCAGACGCGCGGGCAGGTGCTCGGAGAGCGCTGCCTTCAACCCCGCCCTCGGGGCCTTGGCCCGCGCCGCCTTCAGCCGCTCCAGCGCGCCCGGGAGCACGTTCAGCCGCACCGCCTCGCCCTCGCGCCAATAGCTCGACACCTGCAAGATCGCCGGGCCGGACAGCCCGCGATGGGTAAACAGCGTGGCCTCCTCAAACGAGACGCCCCCCGCCATTGCCACCGAGGGCACGGCAACGCCCGAGATGGTGGTAAAGAGCTTATCCGCCTCGGGCAGGGTGAAGGGCACCAGCGCCGGGCGCGGCGTCACCACCTCCAGCCCAAACTGCCGGGCAATCTCATAGGCCCGCCCGGTTGCCCCCATCTTCGGAATCGACGGACCACCCGTCGCCACAATCAGCCGGGGCGCCCGCTCTCCCGCCACGGTGAACATGCCATCACCATGCCGCACCGCGGTCGCGCTCACGCCGAGCCGGGTTTCCACCCCGCCCTCGGCGCATTCCGCCTCCAGCATCGCCACGATCTGCCGCGCCGAGCCATCGCAAAACAGCTGCCCCAGCGTCTTTTCATGCCAGGCAATCCCGTGCCGCTGCACCAGATCAAGAAAATCCCACTGCGTGTAGCGGCTCAGTGCCGACTTAGCGAAATGCGGGTTTTCGGAAAGGAAGCACCCCGGCTCGATGCCCATATTGGTAAAGTTGCAGCGCCCTCCGCCCGAGATCAAAATCTTCTTCCCGGCCTTCTCCGCATGGTCCAGCAGCAGCACCCGCGCCCCGGCCTGCCCCGCCGTGGCCGCGGCCATCAGCCCCGCACCACCGGCCCCCAATATGATGACGTCATAGCTCATGCCGCTGCTCTAAACCGCCCGCAGGCTGGGCGAAACCCACCACCCGAGCCACTCTTCGGCATTCATCGCAGCTGCGAAGAGGGGTCGACAGGCCCCGATGAGCCGTCCGCCCCCGCGCGTGCCACCATCGTGGTGGCCCGGCTGAACCCGAGCAGCGGCGCAAGCAGCCCTGCCCGCACCTCGCCCCGCGCTTCAAACCCGTTCCGCTCATAAAGCGCCCGCGCCCGCTCGTTGCCCTCCACCACATCCAGCCGCACCTCGCCGCAGCCCCGGGCGGCGGCCTCCGCCTTGATCGCGCCAATCAGCGCGGTCCCCACGCCGCGCCCCCGCGCTGCCTCGGCCACAAAGATCCCATCCATAAGCAACTGCCCGGGCACCATGTCCCGCTCGAACAACTCCAGCAACGGCCCGCGCCACGCCGCGCCCAGCCAGCCGTAGTGCCGCGCCATATCCGCCATCGTCCCGGCCATAAACCCGCCGCCCGGCACCTTGAACCCGGCCACGCCCAGCAACTGCCCGCCGTCCACAGCCGAAAGCGAATACCCCGGCTGTATGATCTCGCCGATAAACGCCAGCGCCTTGCGCTCCGGCCATAGAATGCGCCCCAGCTTGCCCCGGAACGCACCCCAAAAGAGCCGCGCCACCTCGGCACGGTGCGCCTCGTCAAACCCGGCGCGGATTTCCATCACAGCCCGAGCGCCGCATAGGGGATGAAACGCACCGCATCGCCCCGCTTCACCTCCAGCGCCCCGTCCTGCAGCTCCACCAGCCCCTCGGCCCAGCTGAGCCCGCTGATCCGGCCCGAGCCTTCCGAGGCAAACACCTCCACCCCCTCCGGACCCATCCGCGCCCGCAAAAACTCCCGCCGCCCCGGCTTCTTGCGCTTTTCGAAGGCCGCAGGCACCTCAAAGCCCTCTGGCTCCAGCCACTGCCCCCCTGCCAGCACCTCCAGCGCGGGCCGGGCAAACAGCGCCGCGCACACCAGCGCCGCCACCGGGTTGCCCGGCAGGCCAAACAAGGGCACCCCGCCCCAGCGGCCCAGCGCCAGCGGGCGGCCCGGCTTGAGGGCGATGCGCCATGCGGTCAGGTCGCCCTCCTCCCGCAGCAGCGCCGAAAGGTGGTCTTCCTCCCCTGCCGAGGCTCCGCCCGAGGTCAGGATCACATCCACGCCCGCGCCGTCCAGCGCCGCCCGCAGCGCGGCCCTGTCGTCGCCCACCCGGCCAAGGTCCACCGCCGCATGGCCCCAGCCACTGATCATCGAAAGCAGCATCGGCCGGTTCGCGTCATAGGTCTGATGCGCCGCCGCCTCTGCCGTGCCCGGCTCCACAATCTCATCGCCGGTCGAGAGCACGCCCACCCGCAACGCCTTGCGCACCTGCACCTCAGCCAGCCCGGTCGCCGCCATCAGCGCCACATCCGGCGCCCTCAGCCTGTGGCCCGCCCGCAGCAGCGCCGCGCCCGCCTTCACATCCTCACCCGCCTTCCGGGTGTTGGCGCGCGGCTTTGGTGCGCCGCGAAAGGCAATCTGCCCGCCCGTCTCGGTCACGTCTTCCTGAAGCACCACCGTATCCACGCCCTCCGGCAGCAGCGCCCCGGTCAGTATGCGCAGCGCCCGCCCCGGCGGAACCGCGCCGCCAAAGGGCACCCCCGCAGCCGCCCGCCCGGGCTCGATCGGCAAGGCAATCATGCCATCTGCCTCTGCCGCAGGCAGGCTTGCATGGGCAAACCCCCAGCCATCCACCGCCGCGTTGGCCCCCGGCGGATTGCTCCGCACCGCCGCCACATCCTCCGCCAGCACGCGCCCGCAGGCCGTCGCCACGGCAACGGTCTCCCGCCCCACAGCCGTTGCAAGGCTGCCCCTGAGCCGCGCCTGCGCCTCGTCCACCGGCACCCAATCGACCCCCGCAGGCAGGGCAAAGCAATCATCCCGCAGGGCCGGGCGTGTCTCGCCGCCCTTCGCGCCAAGCCCGACCTGCGCCAAAACGAAATCCGCAATCGCCCCGGTGTCATCAAGGTCGAACACCGGCACGCCCACCTCCACCGGCACATCGCTGGCCACGGCCACAATCCCGCTGTCCTCCCGCGCCAGCAGCCCCGCGCCGGTCTCGCCGCGATGCGCCTCGATCCGCGCATGGCCCTCGCGCTTGTAGCCCTCCACCAGCACCAGATCGACCGGCCCCAGCTTGCCCAGCAGGTCGCCCAACTCCGGCGCAGGCCCCTCATGCAACAGCGCCCAGCGCGCCCCGCTCGCCACCAGCACCTCCCGCGCCCCCGCCATCCGGTGCCGGTGCGAATCCTTGCCCGGCTGGTCGAGGTCAAACGCATGATGCGCATGCTTGACCGTGCTCACGCTGAAGCCCCGCGCGGTGATCTCGGCCACCAGCCGCTCCATCAGCCCGGTCTTGCCGGAGTTCTTCCAGCCGACGACGCCAAACACCTTCACAGCATCAACTCCGCCCGCGCCAGATCTTCCGGCGTGTTCACGTTGAAGAAGGCGTCGGATGAGACAAAGACAACCTCGCGCCCGTCATGCCGCTCGGTCCAATGCACCACCTTGCGCAAACCGCCCTCCAGCGCGGCCCGCAGGTCATCTCGCAGCGCAACCGGCCAAAGCCCGAAGGTCGGCTGCCGCCGCACCCGCCCCGCCTCGCGCACGGCGGCCAGCACGGGCGAAGAGCCGGCCCCACCGGCGATGAGCCCCTCCACCAGATCGCGCGGAAAAAACGGCGTATCCGCCGCCGCGCTCACCACATGGCTCGCGCCCTCGCCCGCCGCCCAATCCATCCCGGCCAGCACCCCCGCCAGCGGCCCGGCAAAGCCCTCTACCGTATCCGCCACCACTGGCAGGCCAAACCCGTCAAACCGCGCCGGATCGCCATTGGCATTGAGGCACATCGCCTCCACCTGCGGCCCCAGCCGGCCAATCACCCGGTTCAGCAGCCGCACCCCGCCAAGCTCCAGCAACCCCTTGTCACCGCCGCCCATCCGCGTCGCCTGCCCGCCCGCAAGGATCACGCCCACCACCTTCATGCCGTCCTCCACGCCTCCAGCCGCGTGCGAAAGTCCTTTGGCGTCATCCCGTCCGGCAAGGCCGCGTCCGGCACCAGCAGCATCGACGGGCCCGCCTGCAACGCGGTGCCGCCCTTCAAGGCGAAGATATCCGCGATGATCGCCCAATCCGCCCGCACCTCGCTGATCGCGGTAACAATCCGATACCCCTCGGGCGAAAACGTCATCTCCCACGGCCCCAACCGCGCCTGATGCGCCTCCCAGCGCGTGCGCAACTGCGCCCAGTTCGCACGGCCCTTCAAGGCGACGATGCCGAAACACAGGTAGAAGCCGACGAAAAAGCCTACAATCGTGGCAAGGCCGATCCATCGCGCCAGCCAATCGGCACCAAGGGCAAAGGCGATGCCCGCCGCCACGGCCACGGCAAGAATAACGGCAAAAGGCCGCCACCCCGGCCGCCGCGATGGTGTCTTGCGCAGGCTCGCCCGCATGCTCTCACGCGCCAGCGGCCACTCGGGGCTGAACCTGAGAGTGATCGCAGCCTCGCTCATGCCCCGCCCCTCCAGCTGTCCAGCTGCGTGCGGAACACCTCGGCGCTCATCCCCTCCGGCAGGGCCGCGTCGGGCACCGCCAGTACCGCCGCGCCAAGCCGCATCGCCGTGCCACCCGAAACCGGGTAGATCTCGTCCACCCCGGCCCAATTGATGTGGCTCTCGATAAGGCCCGAACGCAGGTCCAATCCCCCCGGCCCCGCCGTGCCGGTCACCTCGCCCTCGCGCGTCGCATAGCTGGTGAGCTGGGCCGCAAGCCCCCGTTGCCGCTGCGCCCCGACAAGCCACCACAGCAGAATGCAAAGCGCGAACCCAAGGAACACCAGCAGCATCCCGCCCGCATCCAAGCTCCAGACCGAGGCCGAGAAGAGCGCAAGACCCGCAACCAAGGCCCCCACGCCAAACCCCACGGCAGACCACCACCGCTGCGTGGCGCGGTCCTTCGGGCTCCCGGCCATGGCCCGCAGGATCAGCGCCGCGTCGGCGCGGTAGCGCAAGCTGATGTCTTCATTCATTCCGGCCACTCCAGCCGCTCTTCGCCCGAGAGGCACATAAACCGCTCGCCGCGCATGCGCCCGATCAGCGTCAGCCCCACCTGCCGCGCAATCTCCACGCCCCATGCGGTAAATCCCGAGCGGCTCACCAGCACCGGAATGCCCATGATCGCGCATTTGATAACCATTTCGCTCGTCAGCCGCCCGGTGGTGTAAAGCACCTTGTTCCCGGCCTTGGCGCTCTCACGCAGCATCCAGCCCGCCACCTTGTCCACCGCATTGTGGCGGCCCACGTCCTCCATATAAACCAGCGGGCGCGCCCCCTCGCAGAGCACCGTGCCGTGGATCGCGCCCGCTTCGAGATAAAGCGAAGGCGTGGTGTTGATCTCCTTGGCAAGCGTGTAAAGGTCGGCCACGCGCACCCGCGCCTCCGGCAGGGTCAGCCCCTCCAACCCCTCCATCATGTCGCCAAAAACAGTGCCAACCGCGCAGCCGCTGGTGCGCACCTTCTTGCTCAGCTTCGCCTCATAGTCGGTCTCGCGGGCCGTGCGCACCACCACCACGCCCAGCTCACCGTCATAATCCACCCGCTCCAGTTCACCGCGCTTCAGCATCCCCTGATTGGCGAGGAATCCCACCGCCAGAAGCTCCGGATGGTCGCCAATCGTCATCGCGGTCACGATCTCTGTGCGGTTGAGGTAGATGGTCAGCGGGCGCTCCTCCACCACCTGCATCTCCACCTCGCGGCCCTCATGGTCGCGGCCAACCACACGGCGGGTCAGCCCCTCCGCCCCGATGTCAGGAGCCACCAGGTAATTACTTGACGCGCTCAAGTTTGCTGCCATCCTCTCCCCCCAAACGGGCCACCTCGCGGCCCATGCTAGAGGCCCCCGATGCCATCCACCACACCGAAAAAAGCCTATGCCTCCGGCATCCGCGCCGGGCTGCCCTTCCTCATCGTGGTGGTGCCCTTCGGCGCGATCTTCGGGGTGATCGGCATGGAAGCCGGGCTCAACATCGCCGAGGTCATGGCCTTCACCGTTCTGGTCATCGCAGGCGGGGCGCAGATCACCGCGCTGCAACTGATGCAAGACAACGCGCCCACCATCATCGTGCTGGCCACGGCACTGGCGGTGAATGCCCGGATGGCCATGTATTCCGCCTCCATGGCGCCCCACATCGGCACCGCGCCGCTCTGGCAAAGGGCACTCATCAGCTACCTGCTGGTGGATCAAAGCTACGCCGCCTCGGTGCTGAAGTATGAAGAAAAGCCGCAGTGGGACGTGCGTACCAAGGTCGCCTACTTCCTCGGCACCATCACCCCCGTCGCGCCAATGTGGTATCTCGGCACGCTGGCCGGGGCGCTGGCGGGCACGGCGATCCCCGAGAGCTGGTCACTCGACGTTGCGGTGCCGCTGGCCTTCCTCGCCATCGTCGCGCCGGGCCTGCGCACCCCCGCGCATATCGCCGCCGCCTTCGTGGCGCTGGTCGCCTCGCTCCTGCTGGCCTGGATGCCGTTTTCCACCGGCGTCATCGCCGCGGGGATGCTCGGCATGATCGCCGGGGCCGAAGTAGAGCGCGCCATGGGCCGGAGGGCTGCCTGATGGACAGCTACCCAATCTGGCTCATCATCGCCGCGCTGGCGCTCGGCACCTTCCTCATCCGGTTTTCCTTCATCGGCCTCACCGGCAACCGCCCCCTGCCCGAAGGCCTGCTGCGCTACCTGCGCTACACCCCGGTTGCAGTGCTCCCCGCCCTCGTCGCCCCCATGCTCGCTTGGCCCGCCGCCACCGATGGCGTCACCGACGCGCCCCGCCTGCTGGCCGCACTGGCCACCGTGCTGGTAGGCTGGCGCAGCAAATCCCTGCTCTTCGCCATCCTCGCTGGTCTGGTGGTGTTTTACGGCGCACAGGCCGCCGGGCTCTAACGAAAGAACTCCGGATTGGGCGTCACGTAACCGCGCTCTTCCTCTTCCGGATCGCGGAACACCTCGGTCTTCACCCCCGGCGTCTTGGCAAAAGCCTCCATCGCCTGCTTCGGATACCACGTCTGCTTCACATGGCCGAAGCCGGGCAGCTGTTGCAGGATCGCCGTGGTCGACCGGGCACAATGCGCCTTCTTCACCGCCCCGTTGTTCTGCACCAGCGCCAGCGCCCGCTGCGCCACTTCCGGGCTGACGCGCACCTCCTGGGTAATCACCCGCCACTCGGGCCGCGCGTGGTAGTCGATGTAGAAGGCCATCACCCGCGGATTGGCACCAATCACCACGTCGTTGCGCTCTGGCACCTGCGGAGTCTTGAAGCTGCCCGCCGGGTCAAAGATCACCCGCTCGCTGCCGTTGACAATAAGGCCCGTATGCCCGCCCGCGCCGGTGTCGTTGTTGATGACGGTGACAAGCGTAAGCGATGGCGGCGCGGCATGGCTGTATCGCGCCCGCGCCACCTCGGAGTCAGGCGCCCACACAGGCTCCGCCGCCCCGCAGGCCGCCAGAATCAGCGGCAACAGGATCGCCAAATAAATCCGCTTCATGAAGTCCGGTCTCCAACCCCGCCTATACGCAGGGCGAGTTTACCCGCTCGTCAGCCGTTGACCAGAGCGAGGAACACCAGAAAGGCAAGGATCAGGATCACCGACCATTTGACGAAGTTCATGAAGCCCTCAAACGTGGCTTGCTGAACGCTGGTATCCATCTCGCCATGCTTGTGCTCGGCCATGGGTCTCTCCCGAAAATCTGTCCTGCCCCGCCAATAGCGCAAATTGGCCGCCGGGGTAAAGACAGGGCGTGGCGGGCAAATCGGCGCAGGGCCTAAAGCATCGCCGCGGCCACCCGCACCGTCACATCGCGCACCCCCTCCGCCGCCATCGCCTCATCGGTCAGCAAAAACCGGTAGCTGCGGGTATGCGCCACCTCCCGCGCCCGCGCCGCCACCACCTCCCACGGCAGGATCACGGCGCGCTCCACCTGCCACGCATGGCCAAAGATCACCGCCGCAAGGTCATCGAAGGGCCGCGCATCAAGGTCTCTCAACGCGCCAAGCTGCCGGTCAGACCGCGCCCGATGCCTCCGCAGCCCCTTGATCTGCACCCGCCGAAACGCGCCATCCACCGCGTCATAGCCCGCCCGCGAATTGGCCGTCAGCTGCCAGCCCATCGCCCGCGAAAAGAGATATTCCGCCAAATCGCCCGTCGGGCTGTTGGCACTGCGCGATACACCCCGCCGCCCCAACTCGTCCCCGATCCCGGCCAGCAGCGCCATCAACTCGGCCAGGGGCATGCCCCGAAGGTCATCCATCGCACCCGCTCCATTTTCTTGCTCCAAATATTCCCCGCCGGAGGCCCAAAATCAAATCTTGCTCCCCCGCCCCATGCGCTTTGGCCCGCAGCGGCAGGCGCGGGCGGGGCACAGCGGGGCGGGTGGGTGGGCGCGTGCCCCGCCCGCCTCAACCCTTCTTCAACCCCGGCAGGGAATCCTCTACCCTCCCCGCAACACACCCAAACCCCGGAGCCCTACATGACCCAGCGCCTGCACCTCGTCTTTGGCGGCGAGCTGATCGACCCCTCCAAAAGCGCCTTCAAGGATGTCGACGCCATCGATATCGTCGGCATGTTCCCCGATTACGCCTCCGCCTTCGACGCCTGGAAAGCCGCCGCCCAGCGCACCGTCGATAACGCCCACATGCGC
Source organism: Oceanicola sp. D3 (assembly GCF_006351965.1). NCBI lineage: Bacteria > Pseudomonadati > Pseudomonadota > Alphaproteobacteria > Rhodobacterales > Roseobacteraceae > Oceanicola > Oceanicola sp. D3. The sequence goes on along the minus strand of NZ_CP040932.1, from coordinate 421,838 downwards.
TACTACATCGCCCACATCCACCGGCTGCGCGACGAAGAGGCCGAGGCCTCTCCCACCGAGGAACTGGGCTGATCGCCGCCCGCCGCCCCGGCAGGCCGTGACCCGTTTATGAGTCGTTTCCCGCTCTCCCGCGCCTTCGCCGGGCTCACCGGGCGCAACCGTCCGGAGCCCGGGGCGCTGGCCGACTCGCCGGCCCCCAACCGGCCCGCCGGGCCGCTGGTGTGGGTGCACACCGCCGATGGTGCCGATGGTGATGCAGAAGATACCCTGCGCGAGCTGGCCATCGACCTTGGCGAGCAGCATCCGGTGACCCTGCTGGTCACCGGCAGCGGCCCGGGCGGCACTTTAGAGCTGGACGAGGCCACGCTGCTCTACCGGCCCACCCCCGGCACCAGCCGCGCCGAAATGCGCGGCTTTCTTGCGCATTGGCGGCCCGACGCAGCGCTCTGGCTCGGCCCGCCCCGGCCCGGCGCCCTGCTCTCGGCCCAATCCGCCGCCTGCCCGACAACCCTCATCGCGCAAAGCGAGGCAACACTGGCCGGGGCCGAGCGGTCCTCCCGCGCCGCCCTCCGCCTCGTTACCGAACTCTGGGCAAGCGATGTCGCCACCGTCCGCGCCGCCCGCGCGGCGGGGGTGGGGGTGTCGCGCATCCGCCTGTCGGGGCCGCTCTTCGCCCCGCCCAGCCCGCCGCCCTGCATCGAGAGTGACCGCGAAGAGCTGGCAGAGCGCCTTGCCGCAAGGCCGATCTGGCTCGCTGCCCGCCCGCTTGCGGGCGAGTTGCCCCATGTGCTGGCGGCCCACCGCGCCGCGCTCGCCATCGCCCACCGCGCCGTGCTCCTGCTCATGCCCGGTGCCGATTGCCCCGATGACAGCGCCCTTGCCGAACGGCTCGCTGCCGAAGGCTTCGCCACCGCCAGCCGGGCGCAGGGCCAAGAGCCCGCCGACACCACCGAAATCTACATCACAGACCGCGACGCCCCGGAAGAAGACGGGCTCTGGTTTCGCCTCGCCCCGGTCTGCTTTCTCGGCGGCACCTTCACGCCGGGTGGGCCGGTGCAAAGCGCGGCGCCTGCGGCCGCCCTCGGCTCGGCCATCTGCTTTGGCCCCTCTGGCGGGGCGGAGAGCGCCAACATGGCCCGCCTCACCGGGGCCGGAGCGGCGCGTGCCCTTGCGAGCGGGGCCACCCTGCCCGGCGCGGTCTCCGAGCTGCTGGCCCCCGATCGCGCCGCCGAGCTCGCCGCCGCCGCATGGAGCGAGATGTCCGAAGGGGCCGAGGTGATCGCCCGGCTCGCCACCCATCTGGCCACCCAGCTCGATGCACAGGGGGCCCATTGATGCGCGCGCCGCTCTACTGGTTCACCCCGCCGCAGGCGCCCGCGTGGCAGGCCCGCGCGCTGGCACCCCTCGGCGCGCTCTACGCCCGCGCCACCGCCCGCCGCGTCGCCCGCCCCGGCTACCGCGCCTCCGTGCCGGTGATCTGCGTCGGCAACATCAACGCCGGCGGTACCGGCAAAACCCCCACCGTGATCGCCCTCGCCCAGCGCATCCCCGGCGTCCACGTCGTCTCGCGCGGCCACGGCGGCGCGCTGGAAGGCCCGGTGCAGGTCGAGGAGCGTAAGCACAAGGCCGCAGAAGTTGGCGACGAGCCGCTGCTCACCGCCGCCTTCGCGCCCACATGGGTCGCCAAGGACCGCGCCGCCGGGGTCAGGGCCGCCGAGGCCGCTGGGGCCACCGCCGTGATCCTCGACGACGGCTTCCAGAACCCCTCGGTGGTCAAAGACCTGTCGCTGGTGGTGGTCGACGCGCACCGTGGCTTCGGCAATGGCCGCTGCCTGCCGGCCGGCCCCCTGCGCGAGCCGGTTGCTGCCGGAATGTCTAGGGCCAGCCTCCTGCTCTCCATCGGCCCGGAGACCGCGCAACAGAAGTTCGCCACCGATTGGGGCGCGGCCATCACCGTGCCCCACCTCACCGGCCACCTCGCCCCGCTGGAAACAGGGATGGATTGGCTGGGCTTGCCCACCCTCGCCTTCGCCGGGATCGGCCACCCCGAAAAGTTCTTCGCCACCCTGCGCGGGCTCGGGGCCGATCTGAAGCGCGGCGAGGCGCTGGACGACCACCAGCCGCTGACCCCCGCGCTGATGGCCCGGCTCGAACTGGAGGCCACCACCCTCGGCGCCCAATTGGTGACCACCGAAAAAGACGCCGTCCGCCTGCCCGCCGACTTCCGCGCCAAGGTGCTCACCCTGCCCGTGCGCCTTGAGGTTGCCGACTGGTCCCCGCTGGAGCACGCACTGGCCGGGCTTTCGCTCGGGTGACCCCCGTCACCATCGAACGCCGCATTGATTAATGGCCGTGGCTGCAGAATCGTATGCATGGGATGTGCATAGGTTGTGCATCACATGTTGCCCCCATCTCTCCGCCGTTAACCCCTATGGGTTAACACAAGGCCCGCAGCGCCCGATTTGCCCGTAGGGTGGGCAATCTGCCCACCACCCCGCCAGCAAAAAAGGGGCCCCGTTGCCACAAGGGCAAACGGGGCCAGAGGTCGTGCCATGTGTCAGGCCACAGGCACCGGCGGTAACTGTTGAATGTCGTTGCTAGTCGCGCATCTCGGCGCGGATCTGCTGGCGCAGCACGTCAATGCTCACCGGCTTGCCATCTTTCTTGAAGTGCCAATAGGTCCAGCCATTGCAGCTTGGTGCGCCTTCCAGATGCGCGCCGACCTTGTGGATCGAGCCCTTGATGTCATCGGCCACCAGCGTCCCGTCGGCCCGGATCTTGGCCGCCCGCTTGCCGTTGCCGCTCACCAGCATCTCGCCCGGCCGCAGCATCCCACGCTCCACCAGCTGGCCGAAGGGCACCCGTGGCTCGGCGCGTTTGCTGGTGCTCACCTGCATCGCGTCGCTGTCGATTTTGCGCACGTTATCAATGCGTTTCTGGGCCACCTCGCGATAGTCAGCCTCGCGCTCGATGCCGATGAAGTCACGGCCCAGCATCTTGGCCACGGCGCCCGTGGTGCCGGTCCCGAAGAACGGGTCCAGCACCACGTCGCCCGGGTTTGTCGTGGCGAGCAGCACACGATGGAGCAGCGCTTCCGGCTTTTGCGTCGGATGCGCCTTCTCTCCCCTGGAGTTCTTCAGCCGCTCATGGCCATTGCAGATCGGCAGCACCCAGTCCGACCGCATCTGCACGTCGTCGTTGAGCGCTTTCATGGCTTCGTAGTTGAAGGTGTATTTGCCACCCTCGGATTTACTCGCCCAGATCATGGTTTCATGAGCGTTGGTCAGCCGCATGCCGCGGAAGTTGGGCATGGGGTTGGATTTGCGCCAGACCACATCATTCAGAATCCAGTAACCTGCATCCTGTAGCTTGGTCCCGACGCGAAAGATGTTGTGGTAAGAGCCGATCACCCAGATCGCACCATCTGGTTTCAAAATGCGGCGCGCGGCGGCCAGCCATTGCTCGGTAAAGGTGTCATACACCTTGAAGCTGTCAAACTGGTCCCAGTGGTCGTCAACCGCGTCCACCTGGCTGTTGTCGGGGCGGTGGAGGTTGCCCTTGAGCTGCAGGTTGTAGGGCGGGTCCGCGAAGATCAGGTCAACGGAGGCCTCGGGGAGCTTGTTCATCTCCTCGACGCAATCGCCGGCAAGTATCCGGTTCAGTGGCAGCCCTTGCTGCCCTCTGCGGGTCGTCGTCTTCGTCATCTGTCTGCCTCTGTCCCTGCGCTCTTGTGGCGCTCGGTGTTGTTGGCTTGAGCATGAGTCAGAGGCGATTCGCGGTCAATTTCTTTTTTGAATCAGGGGTTTGTAGATTTTTGTTGCAACAAGATATTGCGTATCGGTGCAAAGGAACGCCTATGATGTTGTGTCACACCCAAGGTTTCGAGTGCCCTCAAGTGCACACTTGTTCCGTAGCCCGCGTTGCTCTCCCAGCCGTAGCCGGGGTGCTGTTGCGCCAAATCCACCATGAGCGCATCTCGGGCCACTTTGGCCACGATCGAAGCCGCCGCGATGGAGAGTGATTTGCCATCCCCCTTCACCACCGCCTCCGCCGATCCGCAGCCCTCCGGCAGCCGGTTGCCGTCGATCAGCAGGTGATCGGGGCGCGTGTTCAGCCCGGCCACGGCGCGGCTCATCGCGGCGAGCGCGGCCTGAAGGATGTTGATCCGGTCTATCTCCTCCACCTCGACGTGGATGATGCAAACCTCGGCGCTCTCGTGGATCGCCTCCGCCAGCGCGAGGCGGCGCTTTTCGGTCAGCTTCTTGCTGTCGTTCAGCCCGGGCGGAATACGGGCCGGGTCCAGCACCACCGCCGCCGCCGTCACCGGCCCTGCCAGCGGCCCCCGGCCCACTTCGTCCACGCCGGCCACACGGGCCAGCCCCCGGGCCATCGCGGCCTCTTCCAGTGTAAAATCAGGAAAGCTCTTCATGCCCCCAACTCGCCTTTGCGCCGGGCCAGCGCAACAAAAAAAGGGGCGGAAAGCCTCACCTTCCGCCCCCAAGTTCAGACGTGGCCCCATGGGGATGACAGCCACGCCCTGCTCGCAGGTGCGCCCCAGGAGACCGGGACGCCCCTTGCCTGATCTCTATCCGCTCAGGTGCGGAAACCGTTGCGCCGCAGGCAGCGCTGCTCGTAGGCCTTCACCTTCTTGCGGCCCACGTCGAGCGTGTAAGAGCATTCGCGCGGCAGCCGGGCGCTGAAGCCCTGACGCTGAAGGCAGGGCACACCATAAAACACCTGCGTTCCCCGGCGCGTGGGCACAGCGGTTTCGCAGCGGCTGGGGAGGCGGGCATGGCGGCCACGGTCCTTGTAGCGGCCTTTGCCCCGGTTCGGCGTGACGGTGACAACCCGGTCGTCGTAGCGGTCCGCACGGTCGGAGCGGCGGTCCTTGTTGCGCTCATTGGCTGCGATAAGCGCGCCAACGGCCCCAAGGCCCAGAAGCAGGCGCAGGGTCTCGCCCCGGTCCATCTCGGCCTGTGCGGGGGCGGCGAAGGAAGTGAGAGCCACAGCGGCAGCGGCGGCGGTTGCGGTAAGGGTCTTGAACATGGCGTCGTCCTCTCTTGCGTGTCTTGAGCCCGGTGTGGGCGTCTGTCCAAGACGCGCCGGGGCGGTGATGAGGCAAGGATGGGCGGTGCCGGGCCGGACAAACAATATCGCCGCCGGGCTATCGCATATCAGGCCGTGCGGGGGCCTTTGTTATTGAATATCGGCGGCCGCAACCGCATGACTACACGTATGAAAACGCTCCTCACCCTTCCCGCCGCCGCGCTCGCTCTGGCGCTGGCGGCCGCCCCTGCGGGGGCCGCCTGCTATGCCGAGTACAAGGCCAAGCAGGACAATCCGCTCAAGCTCCATTACGGTGTGATGGAGCTTGGCAACGCCTGCCCGCCGCGCGGCGAGGCACAGGCACAAATCGCCGCCCGTTTGCAGCGTGGCGGTTGGGTGCTACTCAACGTCATCTCGCTCTTCGAGGGCACCCCCAGCAAGGCGCAGCAGCAGAATGCCGGATCAAACTTCCTTCGCTACTGACCTGCGCAGCACGGGCAACCGCGTCGTCACCTTCGGCATTGCCGGCATCGTCGCCATTCTCGCGATTGCGGCGGTGTTCCTGTTTCTGACCTTGCCGGACGGCAACGCCTTCAACGCGCGGGTCGAGCAGATCTTCACCGAGAATGATGCGCTTGTGTCGGGCGAGGCCGTCACCCTGCTGGAGATCCTCGCGCAATCCGGCACCGCCTTTGGGGATGTTCTGGTCAGCTACCGGATCGTCATCTTCGTGCTGCTCCTCTTCTCCACCGCCCTGCTGATCGCCGCGCTGGTGTTTCTTGTCACCATAATCGCGCTGAACAAGCGGATGGGCGAGATCGAGAAGCAGGGCATTCAGGTCTCCAGCCTCGTAATCTCGCGCGAAGAGCGGGTGGTGCTGCTCAACAACATGGAATTCAAGCTCACCGAGGCGGCGATAGAAACGCTGGCGGTACTGGCCGAGGCCCGGATGGATGAAGACGTGCTAACCGGCGCCGCCATCGAGGGCGTCATCCAAGGCAAGCCCGAGGCCGATTGCGACGAGGCCGCCGGGGCGACCCGCATCAAGCGCCTAAGGGATTCGCTGGGCAACCAGATGGTCTCGGAGCTTCTGGTGAAGAACATCGCCCGCAAAGGCTACATGCTCGCCATCGACAAGGATGTGATCCGGATGGTGTGACAATGGTGGAATAGCACCGTCATCCTCGGGCTTGACCCGAGGATCTCTCGACACCAGGTCCTCGGGTCAAGCCCGAGGATGACATGCCCTCACCCCGGCAACGGCAACTCCCCGCGCTTGTAAGGCCCCCAATCGGTGATCTCCGGGTAATACATTGCCCGCCACTTGCGCACGCGCGGGTTCATCCGGCGGCGCCAGAGCGGCGGGATCACCGCCATGAACCCCATCGCAGGGTATCCGTAAGGCAGCTGCGGGGCCTCGCTCTCGTCGTAAGTTTGCAGCAGCGGAAAGCGGCGCGACGGTTTGTAGTGATGGTCCGAGTGGCGCTGGAGGTTGATCAGCAGCCAGTTCGTCGCCTTATGCGCCGCGTTCCACGAGTGATGCGGGCGCACAGGCTCGTAGCGGCCATCACCAAGGTGCTTCCGCGTCAGCCCGTAATGCTCGATGTAATTCGTCAGCTCCAGCAGCCAAACCGCCGTGAGCGCCTGATAGAGAAACAACAGCAGCCCGGCCCAGCCGCCCAGCACACAGGCCGCCACGATGAAGGCCAGTTGCAGCGCCCAGTAGCGCCAATGCGGATTGCTTTGGTGCCACCACGGCAGGCCCTTGCGCGCCAGCATGGCCTTCTCGGCCTTAAAGGCGCTCACCGGCTCCTCCCGCATCACCCGCCCCAGAAAGCTCCAGTAGCTCTCGTTATACCGTGCCGTCACCGCGTCGGCGCGGGTGCCGACATGCCGGTGATGCACCAGCAGATGCTCCGAGCGGAAATGCGAGTAGAGCACCGAGGCCAGCAAAATTTCACCCAGCCAACGCTCCAGCCGATTGCGCTGATGCACCAGCTCGTGGGCATAGACGATGCCGATTGCGCCGTTCACCACGCCAAGGCCGAAGAAGATCACGATCTTCTCCACCACGTTCAAATGCGCCGCGCCGGGCACCCACGCCAGCATCACCAACAGCAGGCACACCTGCACCGGGCACCACAGCAGGGTCACGAGGCGATACCAGAACAGCTGGGCCTCGTCGGTCTCCGTGTCCGGGTTGTCGAGGTTCAGCCCCAGCGCCCCATCGGCGAGGGTGGCGCCCGCCAGCGTGAACAGCGGCACCGACAGCACCCAAAGCCCGCCCCAGGCTGCGGAGGCGATCACCAGCGGCACGGTCAGGAGCGACACCCAGAAAGGCGCCGCCGCTCGGAAACTTGAGATGGATGCAGAGGCCATTGGCCCTCTCCCGATGGTCATGCGCGCCTCGCGCAGATCATAGAGGGGCGCGGCGCGGTTTCAATCGCCTGCCACATCAAGCGCGGCTGACGTTGCGGCGAGATCATAGGCCTTGCGCATCACCGTGGGCAGGGCGGCGGGCGAAAGCCGTTCCCAATGCAGCCCCTCCGGGGCCTCCACCTCGGCACGCCCGGCATGCACACGCAGGATCAGATGGAAGTGGGTAAAGGTGTGCCGCACTTCCCCGATTTCATGCAGAGCAGCCTCCACCGGCGGCGCTGCGGCAGCAGGTTCTTCGCGCCATTCCGCCCCCGGCCAGCCAAGCATTCCACCCAAAAGCCCGCGCTTGGGGCGGCGCTCCAGCAAAAACGCACCATCCGCCCGGCGGATCACATAGGCATGGCCAAGCCGCACCGGCTTGGGCTTCTTCGGGGTCTTCTTCGGCAGCTCGGCTGCAATCCCCTCCACCCTTGCGGCGCAAGGCTCCCGCCACGGGCAAATGCCGCAGGCCGGGCTCTTGGGGGTGCAGATCGTTGCGCCGAGGTCCATCACCGCTTGGGCGTAATCCCCCGGCCGGCGCTTGGGCGTCAGCGCGGCAGCATGGGCGGTGAGCACCGGCTTGGCGGCAGGCAAGGGCTCCTGCACGGCATGAAGCCGCGCCATCACCCGCTCCACATTGCCATCCACCACCACCTCGGGCCGGTCAAAGGCAATCGCCGCAACCGCTGCCGCCGTGTAGGGGCCGATGCCCGGCAGTTCGCGCAGGCCCTCGGCAGACTCGGGAAAGCCCCCGCGCTCTGCCACCACGCGGGCGCATTTCAACAGGTTGCGCGCGCGTGCGTAGTAGCCAAGCCCGGCCCAGCGGGCCATCACGTCTTCGTCCCTCGCCGCCGCCAGTGCGTCGACCGTGGGCCAAAGCCGGGTGAAGGTGTGGAAATAATCCTTCACCGCCGCCACCGTGGTTTGCTGCAGCATCACCTCCGAAAGCCACACGCCATACGGGTCGGCCCGCGCGTCGCTGCCGGGGGGCACGCGCCACGGCAACACGCGGGCGTGGGCGTCATACCATTCCAGCAGCGCCGCGCTCATCTTCCCGTCACGCAATCTTTATGGCTCCCCTGCCCGCATTTGGCTGGCCCCCTCCGGGCCGCGGGCGGTAAGATAGGGGCCAAACCAGTGAAATGCGAGGCCATGGCCAAGGCTCCTGCAAAATCCCCCAAGCGCTACATGCGCGGCTTCGCCCAAACGGCAAAGTTCGTCTCTGCGGATATCCGCAAGGCGAGCGAAAAGCGGGGCTTTGCCGAGATGCGCGTGCTGACCCACTGGGCCGAAATCGTCGGAGAGCAGACAGCCGCGGTTACGCGCCCGCTTGAGGTCAAGTTTGGCCGCGGCGCTTTCGGGGCCACCCTCCGCGTGCTGACGACCGGGGCCAACGCCCCGATGCTGGAAATGCAGAAGGAGCAGATTCGCGAGCGGATCAACTCCGTCTATGGCTACGCGGCCATTTCTCGCATCCAGTTCACCCAAACCGCCCCCACCGGCTTTGCCGAGGGTCAGGCCGATTTCAACCACGCGCCCAAACGCCGGGCACAGCCTGCCCCTGCCGAGCGCAAGGCGGCCGAGGCGCTGGCCGAAGGCGTCACTGATCCCGCGCTGAAAGCGGCCTTGAGCCGGCTCGGCGCCCATGTCATCCACAAGTCCGAACGCGGCTGAACCAAGCCCGCCCGAGCAGACCGAAAGGCCACCCATGAACACCAAAGTCCTCTACTCCGCCATCTTCGTCGCGGCCCTTGCGGCAGGCAGCTACTTTGCCATCAACCGCACCAGCCAGCCCGGAGGCACCGGTTTTGACCTGTCCGCTCAGGCGCAGACGGCAGAGGAGGTCGATACCTCCGGCATCATCGAGATGACGCTGGGCGAAGAAGACGCGCCGGTGACCGTGATCGAATACGCCTCCTTCACCTGCCCGCATTGCGCCAGCTTTCACGCCAATGTCTTCAAGAAGCTGAAGACCGAGTATATCGACACCGGCAAGGTGCACTTCATCTACCGCGAGATCTACTTCGACAAGCCGGGCCTCTGGGCCGGGATGGTTGCCCGCTGCGCTGGCCCGATGCGCTACTTCGGCATTACCGATGCGATCTACACCGAGCAGGCAGAATGGCTCAAATCGCGCGACCTGAACGGCATTCACGGTGACCTGCGCAAACTGGCTTTGAAGTCCGGCCTCGATGGGGAACAGGTGGATGCCTGCCTTGGCGATGCCGATAAGGCACAGGCGATGTATGCACTGTTCCTCAAGAACGCCGAGGCCGATGAGGTCGAGTCCACGCCCACTTTCATCATCGACGGTGAGAAGCACTCGAACATGAGCTATGAGGACTTCGCAGAAATCCTCGACGGCAAGCTGGAAGAGTAAGCTTCGGCGCAGCGGTTAACCGAACGATAGGGGTTTGGCGGTAGCACTCGTGCGGAGCAGGCTTAAAGGCCTGAGCCGCAGGAGCGAGGAGCACCCGGATGGACCCCATAGAAGAGCAGCGCAACGAGTTTCGCCCGCAAAACGGCGAGGCTCCGTTTGATCTGGGCGAGGTGTTCTATTCCCGCACCGATGATCGTGGCGTCATTCAAAGTGGCAACTACGTGTTCCAGCGGGTTGCGCACTACGAATGGGATGAGCTCTTGGGCGCACCGCATAAAACGGTGCGCCACCCCGAAATGCCCAAAGGGGTCTTTCGTGTGTTCTGGGAAGAGCTGAAGGCCGGCAAGGTCACCGCCGCCTACGTCGACAACCGCGCCAAGGACGGGCTCAACTATTGGGTCTTCGCCATCGTTGCGCCCTGCAAGGGCGGCTATCTTTCGGCGCGCGTCAAACCCACCAGCAAGCTTTTTGAGCCGGTAAAGGCGCTCTACGAAGAGATGCTCGCGGCGGAGGGCCGGGGCACATCTGTTGATGACAGCGCGCAGATGATGCTCGATGCACTGCAAGGCATGGGCTATGCCAATTACGATGCCTTCGTTGTCGACGCGGTGGGGGAGGAGCTTCTTAGCGAGTGCCACACCCTCGGGATCGAACCGATCGGAAGTGTCACCGGGGCCCGCGAGCTGGTTGGCTTGGCCGATTCCATCATCACCGCAACCGAGCGGCTTTCGACCGAGTTCACCTATCTCGGCGGCATTCCCCGCAACCTCCAGATCAAGGCCGCGCGGGTTGAGCGCACCGATGGGCCGCTCAGCGTGTTGGCGCGAAACTACGAGGGCATGTCCGTCGATATGTCCGAGTGGTTCGAGGCACATGTTGTGGGTGAGAACACCAGCTTCTCCTCCATCCGCCGCACCATAGAGCGCGCCATGCTCGTCGGCTCCGTCGCAACCATTCTGGCCCGCTGCGACTGCCAGCTGTTGTCAGAACGTCGCGAGCTGGGCGGGGTGGAGATATCGCCGGAACGTGAAATGCTCGGAGGGCTACAGGCCGACTACAAGGCCAAATCCCGGGAGGCCTATGCCCTCGTGGCCACGGAGGCGGGCCGAATCGTCAACTCCTGCCGCGATATGAAGCGCATGCTGCTGGGGCTCGACACACTCCGCGTCGCCTTCAAGATTGAAGACAGTCGCTCAGGCGAGGCCAATGCCGGGATCGGTGACATAATTGCACAGCTCGCCGCCGCCCAAGACAGGGCAAATACCGAACGCAACACGATTCTCGAAGACAGTCGGCGCATGGCGGAGCTTGCCGCAGAAATGCAGGAAAAGGAGCGCGCGCACCTGCCAGACATTCTGCTCTACGGCCCACGCATGCTGCCCGCCGTCGAGGCCACCCCATCCCTCAAGAAATCCGCCGCCTAGAGCTGGCGATCCCGGCAGGATTCGAACCTGCAACCTGCCCCTTAGGAGGGGGCTGCTCTATCCAGTTGAGCCACGGGACCGCGCCGGGTGGGTGTAGCCCGCACGGGCAGGGCGATCAATCCTGAAGCCATCCTTAACAATGCGTGCGCCCTCCGGCCTTTTCATTTCCCGCCCGGCGGGCGAAAAGCTGTGCCGAGGAGGAAGATCCATGGTCACACTATCGCAGCGCACCAGCCGGCTTGGCACAGAGAGCGCATTTGAGGTTCTCGCCCGCGCCGGAAAGCTGGCCGCCGAGGGGCGCAGCATCATCAACCTCGGCATCGGCCAGCCCGATTTTCAGACGCCCGCACATATCGTCGAGGCCGGGATCAAGGCGCTGCGCGATGGCCATCACGGCTACACCCCCGCCAACGGCCTCCCCGCCCTGCGCGAGGCGGTGGCGGCTGATCTGCACCGTCGGCATGGGGCCGAGGTGAACCCCGATAACGTGGTGGTGCAGCCCGGTGGCAAGCCCACCATGTTCTTCGCCTGCATGCTCCTGGGCGAGCCCGGCGCCGAGATCATGTATCCCAACCCCGGCTTCCCGATCTACGAGAGCGTCATCAAGTATTCCGGCGCTACCCCCGTTCCCATCGCGCTGCGCGAGGACAAGGGCTTTGCCTTCTCCGCCGAGGAGGTGCTGGGCCAGATCACCGAGCGCACCCGCCTCATCATCATCAACTCCCCTGCCAACCCCACCGGCGGCGTTACCCCGAAGGAAGAGATCGACAAGCTGGTTGCAGGCCTCGCCGATCACCCCGATGTGGTGCTGATGTCGGACGAGATCTATTCCTGCATGCTCTACGGCGGGCGGCAGCATACGAGCCTGTTGAACTACCCCGAAATCCGCGACCGGCTGATCATGCTTGATGGCTGGTCGAAAACCTACGCGATGACCGGCTGGCGCCTCGGCTATGCCGTCTGGCCCGATGCGCTGGTCGATCATGCCACCCGGCTCTGCATCAACGACCACTCCTGCGTCAACGCGCCCACCCAGTTCGCCGGAATCGCCGCTCTGGAGGGCCCGCAGGACGAGGTGGTGAAGATGGTCGAGGCCTTCGACCGCCGCCGCCAAGTTATCGTCGATGGGCTCAACGCCCTCCCCGGCGTGCGCTGCGCCGATGCCGCCGGGGCATTTTATGCCTTCCCCAATATCGAGGGCACCGGTCTCACGGCCCGCGAGGCGCAGGATCGCTTCCTCGAAACCTGCGGCGTCGCCACCGTCGCTGGCACCAGCTTTGGCGCGCATGGTGAGGGCTTCCTGCGGTTTTCCTATGCCAACAGCGAGGATAACATCCGCGAGGCACTGGCACGGATTGGCAAGGCTCTGGAGGGCTGAATGGCGCATGAACAGGCTCTAACCCAGCTCGAAACGCTCCTTGGCGACCGGCTCAAGCGGAGCGACGCCGAACGTGCAGCCCACGGCCAGAACGAGGCGCATTTCGCCGATGCCCTGCCCGATGCCGTGGCCTACCCCAAGACCACCGAGGAAATCTCGGAGATCATGAAAGTGGCCCATGCCGAAGGCATGCCGGTGACCGCCTTCGGCACCGGCACCTCGTTGGAAGGCCACCACCTGCCTGTGCAGGGCGGGCTCACGCTCGACCTCTCACTGATGAACCGTATCCTCGCCGTTCATGACGCCGATATGGATGTGACAGTGCAGCCCGGCGTCACCCGCGGCCAGTTGAACGACGAGCTGCGCGCCACCGGCCTCTACTTTCCAATCGACCCCGGCGCCGATGCCTCGCTCGGCGGAATGGCGGCCACGCGGGCCAGCGGCACAATGGCGGTGCGCTATGGCACCATGCGCGAGAATATCCTGGCGCTTGAAGCGGTGCTCGCCGACGGGCGGATCATCCGCACCGGCTCACGCGCGCGCAAGTCGTCGTCCGGCTACGATCTCACTCACCTGCTCATTGGCTCTGAAGGCACGCTCGGCATCATCACCGAGCTCACCCTCAAGCTGCACGGCCAGCCCGAGGCCATCGTTGCCGCCACCTGCCGCTTCCCGTCCGTCGAGGATGCGGTGAACTGTGTGATCACAACGATCCAAAGCGGCATCCCAATGGCCCGGATCGAATTGGTCAATTCCGCCATGGTGCGTGGCTTCAACCTCGGCAGCAATGCCGGGCTGCCCGAAGAGCCGCACCTGTTCCTCGAGTTTGCAGGCTCCGATACGGCGGTGCAGGAGCAATCCGAGCTCTTCGGAGAGATTGCCGCCGACTTCAACGCACAGGATTTCACCCGCGCCACCAAGGCGGAAGATCGCAACGCGCTTTGGGCCATGCGCCACAACGCGCACCACGCCTCAAAGGCGCTTTATCCGGGCAAGCGCATGCTGGCAACCGACGTCTGCGTGCCCATCTCCAAACTGGCAGAGGCGGTCTCTGCTGCCGAGGAGTCTGCCCGAGATCTGGGGTTGGAGCCGGTGATTGTGGGCCATGTCGGCGACGGCAATTTTCACACCGGCATCGGGTTTGATCCGGAAGATCCTGCCGAAATCGCCATGATAGAGACGTTTTCGGCAAAGCTGGCCGAGGTTTCCCTGAGCCTTGGCGGCACCGTCTCGGGCGAGCATGGCATCGGGCTGGGCAAGCGCAAGTACATGGAAGCCGAACACGGCCCTGCGCTGGCACCGATGCGTGCGATCAAGCAGGCGATGGACCCGAAAGGCATCCTCAACCCCGGCAAGCTGCTCCCGTAGGGCGGGAATAATCCCGCCCCGCAGTAGGCTCTATGCCAGCCCCAAAAGCCGCGCCGCGTTGCCCTTGATGATATCTTCGCGCAACTCGTCCTTGATGCCGATCTTCTCGAAATCGGCCAGCCAGCGCTCTGGCGTGATCATCGGCCAGTCGGAGCCGAAGAGCACCTTCTTCTTCAGGATCGAGTTGCAGTAGCGCACGAGGATGTCTGGGAAATACTTGGGCGACCAGCCGGACAGGTCGATGTAGACGTTGGGCTTGTGCTGGGCCACCGCCAGCGCCTCCTCCTGCCAAGGGAAGGAGGGATGCGCGAGGATGATCTTCATGTCGGGGAAGTCCACCGCCACATCATCCATATACATCGGGTTCGAGTACTTCAGCCGCATTCCGTTGCCGCCGGGCATGCCGCTGCCCACACCCGTCTGCCCGGTGTGGAACAGCGCAACACAGCCCTCTTCTTCGATCACCTCGTAGAGCGGGTAGGCCATGCGGTCGTTGGCGAAAAAGCCCTGCATTGTCGGGTGAAACTTGAAGCCCTTCACCTTGTAATCCTGAATCAGCCGCCGTGCCTCGCGGGCCGCCATCTTGCCTTTCCACGGGTCGATGGAGGCAAACTGGATCAGCACATCGCTGTTCTCAGCCACATGCTCGGCCACCTCGTCATTCGAGTAGCGCCGATAGCCCGTCTCCCGCTCGGCATCGACGGGGAAGATCACCGCAGCGATGTTTTGCTCACGAAAGTGGGCGGCGGTTTCCGGGATGGTGGGCGGATGCTCCCACGGCGCGCGGAAGTACTTTGCCATCGTGCTCTGCAGATCGTCGTAGCCATCGTCCGGATGGCAGCCGCAGGGCTCTTCGGCGTGGGTGTGAATGTCGATCGCGCGGACCTTGGAAATATCTACCATGTCAGCTGTCCTTCAATGTGATCACAGCCGGATCGGCGTTGTCGTAAAGCCGTTCCAGCAACTCGGCACGGCGCGTCAGCACCTTGCGGAAGTTGAGGTTGCCCTTGGCCGTCATCTCGCCATCGCCCATCGAGGGCGGTTCGGCCAGAACGAGGGCGCGGGTGATGCGTGAGGCAGAGCCTGAAACTTGCGTGGCGCGCTCCGCGAGGCGATGCCGTATTTCGCGCTTCAGGTGCTCGCCGATCAGCGCGCCATCTGCCGAGTCAGTCTCAAAACCTGCCTTATTGAGGGCGGAGATGTTGGGAAAGATCAGCAGGCCAATCTCGGTCCGGTCTGCGCCCGTGATCACAAGATCAGAGGCGATCCCGTCCAGCAACTTCAGCGCGTCCATCCGCAGGCCCGCGGCCCGCACCCATGTGCCGGTTTGCAGCTTGAAGTCTTCCGAGATCCGCCCGTCAAACTTCATGCCCTTGTTGGCATCCTCCGGATCAACAAACACCATCGCATCGCCGGTGATAAAGAAGCCTTCCTCGTCGAAGGCCTCCTTGGTCTTCTCCGCGTCTTCAAAGTAACCCGGCATGATGTTGGGGCCCTTCACCCGCACTTCGCAGCGCATATCCTCATCGGGGATGAACTTGGTGGTCACGCCTGTCAGCGGCACGCCCACAATGCCGGAGCGGTCTGTCGGTTCGTGCTGGAGCAGGGTGGCGGGGGCGGTTTCTGTCAGGCCCCAAGACGAGGTCATCAGCGGGAGAGAGCCGCGCACGTCCATCGCCATCTCTTCCATCGCCGACCAGATGTCCTGCGGCAGCGAGGCCCCCGCGTAGAAAATCATATCGAGCTCGGAGAAGACGGAGCGGCGCAGGGCCTCATCGCTCTTCATCGCATCCACGACCATGCCAAAGCCGACCGGCACGTTGAACCACGTGGTCCCTGCCTTCATCGAAAGGTTTTCCAACGTTCGGTCAATCAGCGCAGGCGTCGGCTTTCCGTCATCAATGTAGATCGAGCCGCCGTTGGCGAGCATCATGTTGAAGTTGTGCGAACCGCCAAACACGTGGTTCCACGGCAGCCAGTCCACGATCCGGGGCGGCTTGGCGGCGAGAAAGGGCAGCGCATCGAGAAGTTGCGCTTGGTTTGCGCACATCATCGCGTGCGTTGTGATCACAGCCTTCGGGTTGGAGGTGGAGCCAGAGGTCAGCAGGTATTTCGCAACCGTGTCCGGGCCGATTCTGTTATGAACAGTGTCGATTTCTACGCCTGCATCGCCTTTGAGCAGCTCGTCGAAAGCCACCATGCCCGGCTCAGCATTGGCCGACACGAGGCGCTCAAGCGCGGCGATCTCGGGCAGGGCCAGCGCCTCGGCATAGCGGGCGGCATCATCGGCAAAGACCATGCGGGGCTTCACCAGCTCCACGGCGTGCTTCAGCCGCCCGTGGGCACCGTGGATCAGGGCATATTGCTCCGCCACCGGCACCAGCGGGATGCCAACATATTGCGCGGCGAGCGACAAAAGGCCGTGGTCCACACTGTTGCCAGACATCACCAGAATGGGCGTTTCCGGCCCCATGCCGCGCGCAACAAGAGCGGCGCCGATGGCTCGAACCTGTTCCAGCACCTCGGCATAGCTCAATTCGCGCCAGCCCGCCCCGGAGCGCTCGGCGATGAACACGCGGTCAGGCGCCTCCTCGGCCCAACGGTGAAGCCAGTCACCGGTCACACGTGCCGCCGGGCTTGGCTCATAGCCGGAGCGCAACAGGATGGTGCCATCAGGGCGGGTTTCGCGGGTCACGTTGTGGGCGCGGTAACGGCCATCCATGGTCATTTCGGGCTCCTCCCCTCTTTACCATTACGTTCGATCCGCCTCATGGCGGTGATCAGCGAGTTCAGCTCGGTTTCGTCGAGGCCTTCGGTCATGCGTTTGTCATGCGCCTGCACAGCCAGCCGGGCCTCCTCGCCAAGGGCCAGGCCCTTTGCGGTCACATGCAGCGCATAGGCGCGGCGATCGTCCGGGGCGCGGTCGCGGGTGAGCAGCCCGGCCTGCTCCAACTCGTCGAGGATCACCACGAGGTTGGGCCGCTCGATGGCCAGAAGCTCCGCCAGTTGCGATTGCCTCAGGCCGGGGTTTTCCATCACCACCACCAGCGCGGAAAAGGTCACCATCCGCAGGCCGAAGGGGGCGAGCGTGGCGTTCACATCCATCTGGATCATGTGAAACGCCCGCTTCATGTTGTAGCCGACATGCGCCCTCAGCCCCTCGTCATGCGGCTCGGGCTGCACCAGCCGGGGGCGCGTGGTGGCCATCAGCTAAACTTCGGCGCGCGCTTTTCGAGGAAGGCAGCAAGGCCCTCCAGCGCATCGGGCGAGGTTTGAGTCAGGGCGGCACAGAGACTTTCGGTAAAGAGCCCATCAGCCTTTGCCATGTCTTCGATCCGGGCAATCGCCTGCACCATGATGTAGTTGGAGAGCGGCGCGTTCGAGGCAATCTTGCGGGCCAGATCCATCGCCAGCTCCAGCGCCTCGCCTTCGCCCACAGCATAGTGGGCGAGCCCTAGCGCCTTGCCCTCTTCATGGCCATATTTCCGGCCGGTCAGCATCATCTCGATCATCCGGTCGGCGCCAAGAATGCGGCCCACGCGCACGGTTGCACCGCCGCCCACGAAAATTCCGCGCCGCCCCTCGGGCAGTTGGAAGATCGTTGAAGGCTCCGCAATCCGCACATGGGTCGAGGTGGCCAGCTCCAGCCCGCCGCCAATCACCGCGCCGAACATCGCCGACACCACCGGCACGCCGCCAAACTGGATGCGCTCCATCACTTCATGCCAGCCACGCGAGTGGCGCATGGTGCCCTCGGCATCGCGCGCCTTGTGCTCGCTCAGGTCGAGGCCGGAGCAAAAGTGCCCCTCGGTGCCCGTCAGCACCACCACGCGGACGCCTTCGGGAATGGCGCGGAAGAAGCCATCAATCGCCTCCAGCAGCTCATCGCACATGGCATTGCGCTTGCCGGGGCGGTTCATGGTAAGCACGGCAATGCCGTCGTCCCGCACCTCGATCTTCAGCATGTCACTCATTGGGTATCCTTATCGCGGGGGAAGGCGGGTTGCGCCATCCAGCCGGATGACCTCGCCGTTGAGGTAGGGGTTTTCCACCATGTGCTGCACCAGCAGCGCGTATTCGCGCGGGTGGCCGAGGCGGTGGGGGTAGGGCACGTTGGCGACGATGGCCGCGGTGGTTTCTTCCGGCAGGCTCTCCATCATCGGAGTGTTGAAGAGGCCGGGGGCAATGGCGTTCACGCGAATGCCCGTCTTGGCAAATTCCCGGGCCGCCGGCAGGCACATCGAGGCCACGCCACCCTTGGAGGCCGCATAGGCCGCCTGGCCAAGCTGGCCGTCCTGATAGGCGGCGCTGGCGGTGTTCACGATAACGCCGCGCTCGCCATCCTCGTTCGCCGCTGGCAACTCCTGCATCAGCCGCGCGGCGTGGGACATCACGTAATAGGTGCCGAAGAGGTTCACCTTTAGCACCTTTTCGAACATGTCGATCGAGAGCTTGCCCTCCCGGCCCACGATGCGCGCCGCAAGGCCAAGGCCTGCGCAGTTCACCGCGATGCGCGGGGCCTCGCCCAAGTCTGCCGCGGCCTTTTCCACTGCGGCCTTCACCGCCGCCTCGTCAGACACATCCGCCGGGCAGGCCGCGCCGCCCACTTCCGCCGCCACGGCTTCCGCCGCCTCGGCGTTGAAGTCGAGCACAGCCACCTTGGCGCCAAGCTCGGCCAGATGCCGCACCGTCGCCGCTCCAAGCCCGCTGCCGCCACCCGTGACGAGGGCTACCGTTCCGCTGATATCCATGAGTCCTCCCAGACGAATTTGATACCGTTATATCTCATACCTAAATTTTCGCAACCATCGCGTGCTTCGGATCAGGCCCGTTCAGATCGGAATGAGGAAGAGCGTGATGATGGGGAAAGCCACAAGAATCGCCACGCGCAGGATGTCGGATGTGACAAACCACATGACCGCCTTGTAGGTCTCCACCATCGGGGTTGTCCGGTCCATCGCGTTGATGATGAAGAGGTTCATCCCCACCGGCGGCGTGATGAGGCCCACCTCCACCACGATCAGCACGAGGATGCCAAACCAGATGGCGACATGCTCAAGGCTGACGCGGGCAAGGTTGGCCTCGGTCGCGCCCCGCAAGCCCAACTCGCGCAGCGCATCGCCATCCATCGTGCCGCCGCTCTCCAGCGTCGCGCGGGCAGCCTGCACAACTTCGGGCGTGGTCTCGCCATAGATCGCGGCAATCTGCGCCGGGGCGAGGTTTGCCGCATCAGCCACAGTGCCCAGCCCGAGCACGGCCATATGCTCATTCGCACCCGCCAAGGCCCGTTCAAACCGGCTCTCCCGCATGCCCTCTATCGCGCCCGCCTGTAGCCCCTCAAACCACATCTGCGCATCGGCAAACCACGCCTCGAAGCGGGCCTCCTGCAGCGCGTGCAGCGAGATCAGGCCAAAGTCGAGGTTGGAGATGATCGGGAAGAAGATCGGGATCGTCAGCAGGATCATGCTGAGGCTATCCATCAGGCAGCCGAAGACGAGGTAGAAGGCGAGGATGATGATCAGCACCATCCACGGGCTCCAGCCGAGGCCGACGATGGTGTTGGATAGTTCCTGCGGCACCTGGCTGAGGGCGAGGAAGGCATTGTAAAAGCCCGCGCCCAGCACGATGAAAAAGATCATCGCCGTCGCCTGTGCGGTGGCAATGATGCTCTCCTTAAACCGCGCCCAATCAAGCTGGCCGCTGACCAGCGCAATAAGGCCAGTGCCAGCCGCGCCCACGGCGGCCCCCTCGGTGGGGGTGAACCAGCCAAGGTAGATACCGCCCACCACGAGGCCAAACACCAGGAGCACCGGCCACACGTCTAGCAGGGCCTTCAAACGCTCGGCGTAAGGCACAGGCTCACGGGTGCCGGCAGCGTCAGGATACATCCGCACGTAGATGCTGATGGTAATCATGTAGCCGATCGCGGCGAGAATGCCGGGGATGAAGGCCGCGAGGAACAGCTTGGCGATGTTCTGCTCGGTCAGGATCGCGTAGATCACGAGGATCACCGAGGGCGGAATGAGGATGCCAAGCGTGCCGCCAGCAGCCAGCGTTGCTGTGCTGAACCCGCCCGAATAGCCATAGGCGCGCAGCTCGGGCAGGGCGACCCGGCTCATGGTGGCCGCGGTGGCGAGCGAGGAGCCGCAGATCGAGCCGAAGCCCGCACAGGCCCCGACCGAGGCCATCGCAACGCCGCCCTTTCGGTGGCCCAGCCAGCTCTCGGCGGCCTTGAACAGCGCCGTCGACATGCCCGAAAGCGTCGCGAACTGCCCCATCAGCAGGAACATCGGGATGATGCTCAGCGAGTAGCTTGAAAAGGTGGTGTAAACCTCGCTCTTCAGCTTTGCGAGAAAAACGGTCGTGCCCCCGGTCGCGTAATAAAGCCCACCGATGCCCACGACGAGCATGGAAAGGCCAATCGGCGCCCGCATGAAGATCATCACGAGGAGAATGGGGAACGAGGCGTATCCCAGCTCAAGCACGGTCAATGTGCTGCTCCTTCTGCCTTGGGAAGCCAGTGCTGATCGGTTGTCAGCTCCATGATGCGCCCGATGGCGCAGTAAACCGCCACCAATGCGGCCACCACGGCGGCAGTGAAACTTGCGAGATAGGCCCACCAGATCGGGAACTGCAGCAGCAGCGAGGTCTCGCCATTGCCAATCTTGTCTTCGAGGCCAAAGTAGAGCCGCCACGTGATGAGCAGCACCACGATGGTAAAGACAATCTCCCAAAAGGTCATGATGAGCGCGTTGGCCCGGCGCGACAGGAAGGAGGTAAACACATCCACCGTCGCATGGGCGCTGAAGAGCTGGCAGATCGGCAGGAAGGAGAAGATCGCAAAGGCGATGCCCGCCTCGACGATCTCGAAATCGCCGTTGACGGGGCCAGCCCCGCTCGACTTGATCATCTCGGCCAGTCCGGCGGCAAGGCCTTCAAGGAAATCCGAATGTGCAAAGGTGTTCAGCCCGCGTCCCGCCACGCTGATGCAGGTCAGCAGGATCAGAACAACCAGCACCACACCGCCAGCAAGGGCCATGGTGCGCGCCAAGCCAATCATGAATCTAAGCACTGCTCTCCCCCTCCCCAAGGGTCCGCCGGGCCATGGTCTCCTCCGGCGGTCGGCGTTTGTGGAGTAGTCCGCCTTGCTCGCCAAATCCAGCATGAGTTACGTTTTTTGAATTAACGCGCCTCAAAACTGCATGCGCCGCCAGACTCACCCGACGAAATCGTTATGACATATAACTATATTCGTCGGCCTCCTGTAAACCCACTTTTTCTGAAGGTCAGACTACTCGGCATCTGGCTGCTTGCTCGGGTGCGCTTCGGCAAAGGCGGGGAGGGCGTTGCAGGTCGCCGCGATGCGGGTGACGTTGGGCATCTCGCTCAAGTCCACCTTGAACCGCGCTGCCGAGAACACCTGAGGCACAAGGTAGATGTCTGCCATGCCCGGCGCATCGCCAAAGCAGAAGGTCTGCGCCGGGCGCTTGGCCAAAAGCGCCTCGCAGGCCGCCAGCCCATCGCCGATCCAGCGCTGGCACCAGGCCTCCACACCCTCTTGCCCCTGCCCATATTCGGCCCGCAGGTATTGCAGCACCCGCAGGTTTTGCAGCGGGTGGATCTCGCAGGCGATGGCGGCGCAAAAGGCTCTCACATGCGCCCGCTCTAACGGATCATCGGGCAGCAGCTTCGGCTCCGGGTGCGTTTCGTCGAGCCACTCCAGAATCGCCGGGCTCTGGGTCAGCACCTCCCCGTCGTCCAGCTCAAAGGCGGGCACGAGGGCTTGCGGGTTCAGCCCTTTGAAGCCCTCCGCCTTCTGCTGCCCCTGCGCCAGGTGGACTGACACAAAGTCATACGCCACGCCCTTCAGGTTGCAGGCGATCCTGCACCTGTAGGACGAGGAAGACCGGAAGTAGCCGTGAAACCTCATTCCGCCGGCCCGATGTTCAGCGCAATCGGGTCAAGCCCGTCGATCCCGCCAGTAATCTTGTCACCCGCCACCACCGGGCCAACCCCCTCGGGGGTGCCGGTCAGGATGATGTCGCCGGGCCGCAGGTGGTAAAAGCCAGACAGGTGGGCGAGCACCTCGGGCACCTTGTGAATGAGCAGGTCGAGCGTGCTGTCCTGCTTCTGCTCGCCATTCACCTCCAGATGAATCCGCTGTTCGCCCACGGCAAATTCGCTCGCCTTTGTCATCGGCGAAAGCACGCAGGAGCCTTCAACATCCTTGCCCAGCATCCACGGCCGCTTCTTGTTGCGCGATGCGATCTGCTGGTCGCGTCGGGTCATGTCCAGCCCGCAACCATAGGCATAAACCGCCGCCGCGCCCTGCTCAGGCGTGCCTTTGAACACTTCGGCCCCCAGCGCCACCACAAGCTCCATCTCAAAGTGGAAGTCCTCGGTCCCCGGCGGGTAAGGCAGGGTGCCGCCCGTCGCCAGCACCGAGTGCAGCTGTTTCGAAAAGTAGAACGGCGCCTCCCGGTCCACCTCAAATCCCATCTCGGCCGCATGGGCGGCATAGTTGCGCCCCACGCAGAAAATCCGGTGAATCGGGTATTCGGCGGCCTCGCCCTTCACGGGGATGCTCTGCACCTCGGGGGCGTCAAAAAGGTAATCGGTCATCGGCTGCGTTCCTCGTAGTAGTCCAGCTTCTCCTGAAGCGGGCGGTCATGGATGCGAACGAGAAAGGCTTCCTCATCCGCGTGATGGGTGATTTCGGCAAAGACCGGGGCAGTAAAGGTGTCTTTCGCGGCCCAGTCGATGCGCGCGCCGTTGACGATGGAGTGCCCGCTGCCCTCGATCACGTGGAAGGCGCTGGAGCAACTGCGCAGCACCGGCTTTTCCTCGCCCCCGGCCTCGATCATCATCGCGGTGAAGCCCATGGTAGGCAGCACATCAGCGCCGGTCTCGGGGTTGATGTAATCCAGCTCCACCACCGGGCCGCCATCGTATTTCATGGTTTCCACCAGCGCCTCGCGTGTGCGGGCCCATGGGTAACGCGTCATCGGATAGCGCTTCTTATGCGCACCGAGCTTGCGGGCCGGGGCCAACCCTGCAGCGCGATAGTCAATCTGGCTGGCATCGGGACGATTGCGCTGGTTCTGCAGCGGGCCCTCTTCGGCATAGGAGCCTTCGAGGTATACAAACAGCGGAAGATCAAGCGCATCGAGCCAAACCACCGGCTCCTTGCCCTCGTGCCCGTGGTCATGCCACTCGCCGCCGGGGGTCAGCACTAGGTCGCCCTCCTGCATCGGCAGTTTCTCTCCGTCCACCACCGTATAGCCGCCCTCGCCCTCCACAATGATGCGCACCGCGCTTGGCGTATGCACATGGGCCGGGGCGGTTTCGCCCGGCAGTAGAAACTGAAGGCCAAGATAGATTGAAGAGGTCGCCTGCATCGCCCCCACTCCCCGCCCGGGGTCAGAGAGCACCAGCACCCGGCGCTCGGCTTTTTCCACCGGGGTCAGCTCGCCTGCGCGATGCAGCAGCGGGCGAATCGCCTCGTAGCGCCAGTGCCCGGGCTTGGTGACGGGTTTGGGTGCGCCATGGGGCAATACGTTGCGCATCATCGGCCAAAGCGGGGCCACCCCCGCCGCTGCCATCTCCTCCCGATAGTCCTCCGGCAGCTCTTCGAGCGTTCCAAGTTGCGCCATCCTGTCCTCCCTGTCGCGGCAATGGTTAGCATCCTTACTATACGCATACTTGTCAACAGGCCGCGCACGGCATAGCCTGCCGGTTGCGCAGCGCTCAAGCAAGGAGGCATGGTGGCAGAGATCCAGCACATTCCCGGGCACCTGATCCGGCGGCTCAACCAGATCTCGGTTGCCGTTTTCTCCGACCGCACCGCAGAGGCAGGGCTGGAGCTGACCCCGGTGCAATATGCCGTGCTCTCCACCCTGGCTGAAACCGATGGGCTGGGGCAGGCGTCGCTGGCAGGCGCGGTGGCCTACGACAAGGTTACAATCGGCGGCGTCCTCGACCGAATGGAGCAGAAGGGGCTGATCACCCGCCGCGTCTCTCCCCGTGATCGCCGCGCCCGCGAACTCTCGCTAACCGCCGAGGGCGAGGCGCTTCTGGCCGAGGCCAAACCCGTGGTCGCTGCGCTTCAGGCCGAAATCCTCGCCGGGCTCGACACCGCCGAGCGCAACACTTTCCTCGCCCTGCTGCAAAAGGCCACCGAAGCAGGCAATGCCCTCAGCCGCGCCCCGCTAAAGCTCTGATCCGGCCTGCCAGACCCGCTGCACGTTCAACTCCGCGTCGAGCGCGACGAAATCCGCAGGTGCCTTGGGCCGCAGCCGCCCCACCTCCGCCTCCACCAGCGCCGCCGGGATGCCGGTGGCCATGGCAATCGCCTCCTCCACACTCAGCCCCACCAAGCGAACCGCATTGCGCACCGCCTGCGCCATCACCAGATCGGCCCCCGCCAAGGTGCCGTCTGCCAACGTCAGCCGCCCGTCTCGACGCAGTATTTCTCGGCCATCGAGGGTGAAGCTGCCAATGTCGCTCCCCGCGCAGGCCATCGCATCGCTCACCAAAAACAGCCGCCCCGGCCCCTGCTTTGCCCTTTGCGCCATCCGCAGGGTTTCGGCGTGCACATGGATCCCGTCGCAGATCACGCCCGCACTCACCCGCCCCTCGGCCAACGCCGCGCCAACCAGCCCCGGCTCGCGGCTGCCCAACTGGCTCATCGCGTTGAACAGGTGGGTCACGCAGGTCGCGCCCGCCTCCACATAGCGCCTCGCCTCTTCGTAGCTGCAATCGCTATGCCCAAGCGAAACCAGCACCCCATCCGCCACCAGCCGTGTCACCTGTGCCGGGCTCACCGAGGCCGGGGCCAGCGTCACCTTCAGCCGGCCCGGTGCGGCCAGCAGACGGCGCAGGTCATCCTCGCCCATCTCGCGGATCAGCGCCGGGCTATGCGCCCCCGCCCGCACCGGATCGAGGTGCGGCCCTTCCAAGTGCAGCCCGATCACGCCCCGCACCACCGCACCCGCCAAGTCCAGCGCCGCCGCCGTTACCTCCGGCGTGGCAGTAATGAGCGTAGGCAGAATCGACGTCGTGCCGCAGGCCGCATGGGCGCGGGCCATCGTTTCCAGCCGCGTCAACGAGGGGCCATCATTTAGCATCACCCCGCCGCCGCCATTCACCTGAAGGTCCACGAAACCCGGCGCGAGGATCTCGGCCCCGGTCTCCACAATCGCGCAGCCCTCGGGCAGATCGCCCGGCTCGGCCAGCGTCACCACCTGCAGCCCCTGCACCACCAGCGCCACGCCCCGGCGCAGCGCCGCGCCGTCATGCACGGCCCCGGCAATATAGGCGGTTGCAGTCATCCGTCCTGCTCCATCGCCAGAGCCAATGCCCCATCCAGTGCCGAACCTTCGGCCCCCACCAGCGCCTTCTGCATCTGCGTGGGCAGAAAATCGGCGTATTTGCCGCCGATGCCCCCGATCAGGCAAATCGCCCCGCCCTCTTTCCAGCCCAACGCCAGAAGGCCGCGCGCAATGTAATCGGCACCTGCAACAATGATGTGCCGCGCCGCCGAATCTGTTTTGGCGTCGAGAAGCCTTGGCGCGAGGGCGGCAAAATCGCTCGGCCCCGCCTCAGCGGCAAAGGCCACAATGCCAGAGACCCCGCCCATCTCTTCGGCAATCTGCCGTGTCAGCGCGGTGGCAGGCTCCACCCCGTCCTCCACCGCCAGCACCGCCTTCAGCAGCGCCCGGCCCATCCATGCGCCCGAGGCCTCATCACCCAGCACCAGACCGTGTCCGCCAATGGTCTCAAACCCGTCCGGCCCCTGCCGGGCGAGGTAAGACCCGGTGCCGATGCCCGCAACATGGCCGGGCCGCTCGCCCAAAGCCCCGCGCACCGCAGCGCGCCGGTCTTCCTCCACCACGCCCTCCAGCGGAAGCGCCGCCGCCACCCGCGTGGCCACCCGCTCATCCACCACTCCCGCGAGCGCAAAATGAGCCGGCACGCCGCGCAGATCTTCCAGCGACACCCCGGCAAGCTGTGCCGCCCTGTGCAACAGCCCCGAAACCTCCGCCACGGCGCCCGCAAAGTCGCTCGTCACATTGGCCGGCCCGCCACAAACCTCGTGGCGCAGGCCATCCCACACCAGCGCCAGCCGCGCACCGCTGCCTCCGCCGTCACATCCTATTGCCCGCGCTCTGCTCATCGGCCCGTTATCGCATGCACAGCCCACAATGAAATCCCCCACCGCCACGTCGAGATTGCGCCACTGCGCAGGCGTGGCTAACCTTTTGCCGGGGAGTGCAAAACGCGTTTGGGGGACAGCAATGCAAGATCAATCCGTGCAAGGCGTGGCCGAGCAAATACTCTCGCTCCGCGACTTGGAAGTGGCTGATTTCATTCGATCCGAAGTGTCGCAAAAGCGCCTGAGCGCCAAGCTGCACTTGTTGAATGACGGAACACGCCAAGGCAGCGCCGATTCGCGCAAAATGGCCCGTCAGGCGATCGAGCGGCTCGGATTTCTCTGATCCCGCCGCGCTTGGCACGGGCAACTCGCCTCAGTTCGAAATCTGATTGCTGACGCCCACGGCACTGCCTACGAGCGCAAAGACAGTGCGCGCACTGGTCACCGGGCTCTCCGTCACAAGCACCGTGTCCTGCGGATGAATCGCGAATTTCTCGGCCGAGAAGAGCCCGTCCGCGCTGGTCAGGTCGATGGTGAAAACGGTCCGCGTGTTCTGCGGCCCTTTCACCCCGTCCGCCCGCACGGAGCGCGGGCTATACTGCCGCAAGATCAGCACGCCCTTGGGGTTGGCCCGCGAGTCTTCCAGCCCGCCGATCAGTGACATCGCATCAAGCGCCGAAATCTGCTCTTTCTCGAAGTAGATCAGCTGCTCTTTTCCGCTGGCCCCCAGTGCGCGGAAGTAGCGATCATCCGACACCAGCATCACCTTGTCGCCGCCCACCAGCGTCGTGTCGAGGCGCGGATCATCGTAGAGCCGTTGCAGGGAGGTGGCATAGGTGTGCCCGCCGCGCACAAGCCGCACGCGCGGGTTGCGCAGCGTGGCCTGCGGGCCGCCGCCCTGCGCGATCAGCCCAAGCACGGTAAAGCCGCCATCAGGCAGCGCCACGGTGCCGGGCGCATTCACGCCCCCCACGAGCGAAACCGCACTGCCCGTGCCGGGCAAGACCGAAAGCTGCACCTGCGCCGATGGCACGACATCAATCATCTGGGTTTCCAACTGGTGACGCGCGGCCTCTTGCGTCTTGCCCGCAATCCGCTGCCGACCAAGGTAGGGCACATAGATGTGGCCGCTCTGGCTGACGCGGAGGTTCTTCATCTCCACCAGCTTCGCGCCGGTCGGTGCGATGAGCGAGTTTTCCTCCGAATCCCAGACAATCAGATCAACCCTGTCATAGGGCCTGATCCGCGGTTCCCCCGTGCGTCCCGAGCCGCGCAGCCACCCGTCAGAGCGAATGCTCTTGCCGGTATAGGGCCAAGAGGAAAAGCGCGGCAGCAGGGCGCGGGTCACCGGATAAACGGCGATTTGCGGGTTGTCCGAGTTTTGCGCCCGCAGCACCTCGTTGGAGATTGCAGCGCCGCGTGGCAGCGAACAGGCCGCAAGCAGCAGAAAGACCACCAAAGGTCGGAAAACGTTGATCACGGCTGCCCCTTGCACTCTTTCGCTGCGGTCTTCGCGCCTCAGCATGAGCGCAAAATACTGTGGGGCAGCGCGCAGGGTCAACCTAGATGATGGGGCAGGCACACATATGCATAGGTTTTGTGCATCGCCACCACGCGCCGTAGCGAACGGCTGGGTTTGAACGGTGTTTTAGCGGCTTTCGCGGCATTTAACCGGCTTCGGCCACATTCCCTCCCGCCTCCTGCCAAGGGCCAGCGGCATCACACGCCCATCGCATCTTGGAGTGTGGCCGACATGGCTGAGTTTGAACTGACAGGCGTTTTGGCAAGCGGGAGCACGGAATTTCCGACAATGCTTGGCACCCTCGCAAACACGACCAGCGGGGTTACTCTCTTTGACCACGGCAACAACGTGGTGCGCACCTATGATGCCACCTCAAGCGGTCTGGCAGAGGTGGGCGCAAGCGGCTCGCTTGGGGGCCGCATCAGCTTTTCGCTCTTCTCTCAGGGGGTCAGCCTCGCGGGCACGGTGATTGACGCAGCCCTCGCCGAGGCCGCTGCGGGCGATAGCGGTTCCGAGCGCGCCTATCTTTCCACCAACGAAAACCAGGCCAACGCCGCGTCGGTGCTCAGCGCCACGGTCAGCGGCACCGACTATCTCTTCGTCGCCCCGCAAAACGGCGATGGCGTGGCTGTCTATGCCGTCACCAACAACGGCAACTCGCTGACGTTCCGCGACAGTGTCGGTGACACAGAGGGCAGCTATGCCGCCAATATCTCTGCCATGTCGGTGGTTGAGGTGGGCGGCACCACCTATCTGCTCGTGGGCTCTTCCAGCGAGCATGGCGTTACCAGCTATGCCGTGGGCTCCAATGGCACGCTCACCGAGGCCGACAGCTTTGGCCGCGACGAGAGCCTGCCGGTGCAAACCGTCACCGCGATGGACAGCGCGGAGATTGACGGCAGGTACTACGTGGTGGTGGTCTCCTCCGGCTCCAGCTCGCTAACAGTGCTCGAAGTCGCCCCCGGCGGCGCGCTCAACCCGGCAGAACACGTGGTCGATAGCCTTGATACCCGCATGTCCGGCGTCACCGCGCTTGATGTCGTCGAGCTTGGCGGTGGGCGAGTGCTGGTGATCGCCGGGGGCAACGACGGCGGGCTCACCGTGTATTCTCTGCTGCCCGATGGCCACCTCGTCCCCTTTCAGGTCATCGAAGGCAGCACCGATGCACCGCTCGACAGGATCTCGGCCATCGGCACCAACCTCACCGGCGACAGCCTCGATCTCTTTGTCACCACCGAGGGCGCGCCCGGCGTGACGCAGTTCACCCTCGATGTGTCCGACATCGGCAACCTCGCCTTCACCACCTCCGGCACCCACCACGGATCCGCGCAAGGTGATCTGATCATCGCCGGGAGCGAGCCGGTGCAGGTTCATGCGGGTGCGGGCGATGACATCATCGTCGACGGTCAGGGCCGCGACAGGCTCACCGGCGACGCGGGCGCCGATACCTTCGTGCTGATCGACGGCGATGCAGAGCGAGACCGCATCCTCGACTACGAGTTCGGGGTCGACACCATCGACCTGAGCGCATGGAGCATGTGCTATGGCACCCAGTGGATGACCTATAAGGCCCTGTCCACCGGCGCCCTGCGGATCACCTGCGGCAACAACAGCTTCGACGTGTTTTCCTCCGATGGCACGCCAATGACCGTGGAGGATTTCAACCATATCTCCTTCACCTTCTCCAACAGCTACGATGTGGTGCGTGCCCCGCTGCAAGAGCCCGGCCCCAACACCGGGGCCGAGTATTTTGGCACGCATGAGGCCGATGTGCTGACAGGCACGGCGGGCGACGACCAGATGCACGGCGGCGGCGGGAATGATCTGATGATCTCCGGCGGCGGCGCAGATAGCTACTGGGGCGGCTCTGGCATGGATACCGTCAGCTTCGCCGGCACCGGCCAGGCCGTCCGCGTCAACCTCTCCGACGCCAGCCAGAACACGGGCGAAGCCGCCGATGACCTTTTCTACGATATCGAGTCGCTCACCGGCTGCATCGCCTCCGACCACATCACCGGCACCGACGCTGAAAACCGGCTTGAGGGCGGCAGTGGCAACGACTGGCTCGACGGTCTCGGCGGCGATGACGTGCTGATCGGCGGTGAAGGGCACGATGATATTCTCGGGCGCGGCGGCAATGACTACATGGAAGGCGGCGCGGGTGACGACAACATGCCCGGCGATCTGGGAAATGACGAAATCCACGGCGGCCTCGGCAACGACCTTCTCGGCGGGGGCGAGGGCAATGACCTGCTGTATGGCGACGACGGCCACGACTGGCTCGGTGGCGGCGCGGGCAATGATGCGCTCAACGGCGGCGCGGGCGATGACCAGATGTCAGCAAGCTATGGCGACGATTCCCTGACCGGCAACTCAGGCAACGACCAGATCGCAGCCGGCCCCGGTGCCGATCACGTGCTCGGCGGGTCGGGCAATGACAACATCGGCGGCGGCGCGGGCAAAGATGTGATCTATGGCGGCGTGGGCAATGATACCGTCGGGGCCGGTGACGGTGATGACCGGATCTGGGGCGACCATGGCAACGACACCCTCAATGGCGGGGCCGGGAATGATGTGATCAACGGTGGCTCTGGGGCCGACCGGATCAACGCCGGAGCGGGCAACGATGTGCTGACCGGCGGAGCCGACGCCGACACCTTCGTTTTTGCCACCCACGGCGCGGGCGAATACGATGTGATCACCGATTTCGAGGCCGATGGCACCGATGTGATCCAGATCGCCGGGGTGAGCGGCAGCTCCATGATGGATCGCTTCAACGCGCTCGATGCCACGCAGATCGGCGATGATGTGCACCTCACCTACGGCAGCCACACGATGGTGCTCGAAGATGTCTCGCTGCTCGAACTGGGCGTGGATGACTTTGTGTTCGTCTGAAGCGGAGCCAAGGCCCTACAGCGCGGGTGGCGGGCTCTTCATCAGCTCCTGATGATGGCGGATCGCCTCTGCAACATCGGTGTAATAGTGCATCTGGCCATTCTCCAGCACCGCGCCCTCGGTGCACAGCCGCTCCACCTGCCCCAGCGCGTGGCTGACAAAAATCGCCCCCGCCTCCTTGAGCCGCGCCTGAATCATCATCTCGGACTTCGCTTTGAAAGCCGCATCGCCCACGGCGGTGATCTCGTCGATCAGGTAGGTGTCAAAATGAATCCCCATCGACGCGCCGAAGGCAAGCCGCGAGCGCATGCCGCTGGAATAGGTGCGCACCGGCATCCTGAAGTGCCCGCCCAGCTCGGCGAAATCCTCGACAAAATCCACCAGTTCGCCGGTGTCGACACCATAGACCCGGGCCAAGAACCGCACGTTCTGCAACCCGGTCAGCTCTCCATGAAAGCTCCCGGCAAAACCCACGGGCCATGACACCGTGCCATGAATTTTCACCTCACCGCGGTCTGGCTCCATCGCGCCCGAGATCATCTTGAGCAGGCTGGATTTGCCCGCGCCATTGCGGCCCAAGATGGCAACAGCCGTCTGCGCCGGAAAGGTCATGCTGAGGTTGTCGGCCACCAGCTTGCGCTCCCCCTTCACGTGGTAGGCCTTGCTCAGGTTACGCAGTTCGATCATCGTTCAGCCGCCCGCGCCGGTCAGCGCCGGTCTCTCAGCGAGTAATACACCATCGTCAGCACCGTCCATGTGGTGGCAAGCGCGCCCAAGAGCGTCATCAATATGCTCCAACGGCGCGGAAACAGCGGCGTCTCGGCCAATTCCGGTTCGATGTATGTGGCAAGGTAGCGTGATTGGCGCTGGCCATCCGCCACCGCCACATCATATGCCGCCAGCGTCGCCACATAGGCCTCTTCAGCAAACTTCTGATCCACCGCCAGCGCCTCGTATTGGCCGATAAGCTGCGAATAGGCCTCGCGTTCTTCGTTGGCGTCGCCCTCGCTGGAAAAGCGCGCGCGCTCCTCCGAGATCCGCTGGCGGATCACCTCTACCCGGCGGTCGGCCTGCACGATACGCGGATCATCGTTGCGGCTGTTCTGGCGTAGCAAATCCAGCTCGATCAGCGCATTAGCCAACTCGCCCTGCAGCGTATTGAGCAGCCCCATACGGCCCCGAATATCCGCCTCCGGGTCAACGATCTGGTTGCGGGTGCGAAACTCCGTCAGCGCGGCGCGCGAGGCCTTGAGGCGCTCCAGCGCCCTATCCAGCTCTGCACGGGCATAGCGAGTGGCATCCTCACGGGCCACGGCAGACAGGGCGTTGATCGTCCGGTCGCTCTCCTTGCGTATGGCCAGAGCGATGGCATGGGCATCCTGAGGGGTGAAGGCCTTCACGCGTATCTCGATCAGGTGGTTCGAACGGTCGAAATACACCTGCACCATGCGCGTCCAATAGTCCGACATCGCCTCGATGCGGGTGTCTTCCCCGAGCGAGAAGACCGGGTCCGAAGCGCGGGTATAGGCCGCAACAAGGTCAACCTCCTGCATGACGGCGCGCACCATGTTCGGGCTCTGGATGTATTCAAACAGAATGTCGGTGTCGTTGGTCGATGAGCCCCCCGTCAGGTCGGTGATCCCGCCAAGGATCTCCACCGCACTGCCGGTGTCTTCCTTGCGCACCGAAAAACCGAGGGTGCTGGCGTATTGGTCCTCCGCCTGCGTGAAAAGATACCACGCCGCCACCGCCACCGGGGCAATCACCATCAGGATCATCGAGATGAGCAGGCCCCAATGCCGCCGCCGGGGCCGCGCACGCGGCGCAGGGGCGCGGACGGGCTGGGGAGGCGCGGCTTTGGCAGGGGGCGCGCCGGGCGGCGAGGCCGCAGGCCCGGCACGGTTTGCCGCGACCGGCCCGGCAGGCGGTGCCTTGTCGGGGGGGCTTTGGGGTGCTGCTGGGGCGGCGGCCTCGCTCTGGGGCGAGTCGCTCAATCTGTTGGCTTTCATCCTGCCGCTATGCAATCAAGAGGTAACTAACCCGTTGAGGTTGCGCTACCTGTGACAAAGTCACCCACAGATAACGACAAGGCACCTCTACCACCGCTCCCAGGCTCGCGGCCTGCCCGGTTTCGCACATGGCGTACGATTGCGGCGCTCTTCGTGCGCGAAATGTCCACAACCTACGGCCGCAACGCGATGGGCTATGCTTGGGCGGTGATTGAGCCCGTCGCCGGAATCGCGCTTCTGTCGCTGGTGTTCTCTCTGGCGTTTCGCTCGCCCTCACTGGGCACGAATTTTCCGCTGTTCTACGCCTCGGGCCTCCTGCCGTTTCTGGCCTACATGGACGTGAGCCAGAAGGTCTCGCTGTCGATGCGGTTTTCACGCCCGCTGATGTTCTATCCCGGTGTCACTTTCGTCGATGCTCTCGCCGCCCGGTTCCTGCTCAATTCGATCACCCAGATCCTCGTGGCCATGATCGTGATGGCCGGCATCATCCTGCTCTACGACATCCGCGTCATCCTCGACATACCCCGCCTGTCTCTGGGGATGGGGCTGGCGCTCTGGCTGGCTTTGGGCGTGGGCACGCTCAACTGCTACCTGCTCTCCACCTTTCCACCATGGGAGCGGACATGGGCCATTCTCAACCGGCCCCTCTTCATCGTTTCCTGCATCTTCTTCGTCTTCGACAGCGTGCCCCAGCCCTATCAGGATTGGCTCTGGTTCAATCCGCTGATCCACTGCATCGGCTTCATGCGCGCAGGCGTCTATGCAACCTATGACGCAAGCTATGCCTCGGTGGGCTACGTTCTGGCCTGCGGAGGCATATCACTGGCGCTTGGCCTGTTGTTTTTGCGGCGCCACCACAAAACGATCATCGACAACGGATAGAACAGCGCGGTGCATGCGCCGCAGCAAAAACGGGCGCAGGCGAGAATGCCCGCCGCGCCCGCCAATTCATATCGTCAGCCCTCAGACGAAGTCGAAGTGGTCCGACACGCCAAGCGCGTAATCCTCGGTGCCATCCACAAGCTCGCCGTCAAGGTCCAGCTCCACCGGCATGTCAAAATCCATCACCGGCTCACCAAGCTCCGCAGCGGTATTCTCGGTGTCTTGCTTGAAGATAAAGACATCCGCCTCGCTAACGATCATCTCTTCTTGGCCGAAGAGGACGCCGCCAAACAGGCCACCGCCTCCGCCGCCTGTGCTGCCGCCGCCACCGCCGGTCGAACCGCCGCCACTGCTGCCGCCACCGCCAAACAGGCCGTCGAACAAGCCGCCTCCGCCGCCCGTGCTGCCGCCGCCACCGCCGGTCGAACCGCCGCCACTGCCGCCGCCGCCGCCAAACAGGCCGTCGAACAAGCCGCCTCCGCCGCCCGTGCTGCCGCCACCGCCGCCGGTCGAACCGCCGCCACTGCCGCCGCCGCCACCAAACAGGCCGTCGAACAAGCCGCCTCCGCCGCCCGTGCTGCCGCCGCCACCGCCGGTCGAACCGCCGCCACTGCCGCCGCCGCCACCGAACAAGCCGCCGCCGAACAGGCCACCGCCACCGGTCGAACCGCCGGTCCCGGGTTCGGGCTCGGGCTCCGGTTCCGGCTCCGGCTCGGGCTCGGGCTCAGGTTCCGGCTCAGGCTCTGTGCCCGCCAGTTCAAGCATGTCCGAATAGGTGAGTGTGTCGTCGCTGAACTCGTAAACCTCGACGCTGCTGTAAGTGTCGGTGCCGAGGCTCGAAGTCACCTCAATCGTTCCGCCGCCCATGTCGGTGACAGTGATGCCGCCGGTGTCGATGGAATAGACCACGCGATCCGTGCCGCTGCCGCCGTTGAAAGTATCGTCGCCAAGGCCCTCAAAGTACCGGTCGTTACCGCCGCCGCCCTGGATGACATTGTTGGCGTCATTGCCATAAATCGTGTCGGCA
Source organism: Oceanicola sp. D3 (assembly GCF_006351965.1). Lineage (NCBI taxonomy): Bacteria > Pseudomonadati > Pseudomonadota > Alphaproteobacteria > Rhodobacterales > Roseobacteraceae > Oceanicola > Oceanicola sp. D3. Next base: position 387,335 of record NZ_CP040932.1, on the reverse strand, counting down.
CCCGAGCCGCCAATGACGTTCTCGATCACGGTGCCCTGCGCGATGACGAAGCTGTGCATCGCGGCGGCGTTGCCGTTGTCTTGCCCGACAAGGCTGATCTGGCCTTCGCGCAGGTCGATGGTCTGCGCAACCGAGACGGTCGAGAAGTCGAAGGTATCGGTGCCGCCGGTATCAAGCACGGTCAGGGCCACGTCCCCGCCTCGGTAAATGCTGGAAGAGATGGCATCGCCATCCCAGATCGCACCCATCACATCGCCCGTCAGGCCACCGAGGGTGTTGTTGGCAAACCACGTGGTATCACCGCCATAAACCGAGACCGGCTCACCATAGAGCGCCCAGACGGCGGCAATATCGGCGATCATCGGCGTGATGACGTTGGCGTAGGGCGCAAAGCCCGCTTCTTCCATGTCGAAATACGACATGATGGTGAACATCGTGCTGTCGTTGTTGAAGTGGTTGTTCACACCCCAGTTGGCAAATCCATCGTAATTGCCCGAGTGCACGAGGCCCAGCGCGTGGCCGATCTCATGCATGTAGGTCAGGAAGGAATAGCTATCGAGCGTGGTGCCGTAAGATGTCAGCCAGCCTGCACCCACGTTCACGTCGGAGTAGTTGATCACCCCTGTGTTCGGGTTAAAGCTCGAAGGGCCGGCAAAGGCACCGCTCTGATCGTCATCAAAGCGAATGTCGGCGATGCTGGAGTTGTAGGTCACGGTAAAGGTGATGCCGGTCACAACCGACCACTGCTCAAGCGCCTGAAGCGCAAGCTGCTGGCCAGCCGGGTTCAGATTGGCGATGTAGACATACATCGTATCGCCGGTGTTCTCATCATGCCCGATCGCAGTCGGAATGCCCCAGCCAAACTCGGTCAGCTGGCTGACGATATCCTCGATGCGGAAATCATCGGTGGTGGTGCGGATGATATAGTCGCCAGTCGCATTGGAGTCATAGCCGCTGACGGCAATGTAATAGGTGCCGGTCGCCGGCACGGTGTATTCGATCAGCGAAAAGTAGTTCTGCCCGGAATAGAAGGCATCATCGTTGAAGGCGACCTGCGTGCCGTTCGAGTTGTAAAGAGTCAGCGTCGTGTCGGTGATCCCCGCAACGGCGCCATTGGTGCCATAGACGTTGATAACAACCGATTCGCCCGCCGTCAGCTCAATGGCCACCCAGTCGTCATCGCTGCCAGAGCTGATCTCGCCCTCAAAGGTATCGCCCAATTCGATGGTATAGGCCGTGCCCATGCCCGCAGCCGCATCAGCGCCTTCAAAGTGGTCTGCCGCTGGCAAATCGTTGAGGAAATGCTGGGTTAGGTCAGAGCCCTGCAAGGCACCAAAAATCGGAGAAAATGAAATCTGCGGGGTCGCCTGATAGCAAAGCTGACACATTTTAAACTATTCCCATCCATTCTGCGCCTGAACACGGAGCTTGGGCTCCGAACCAGTGGGCTGGACCCTGTCCGAGCCCGATGACCATTCTAGGGCGTATACATGACCGAAAAGTGCAAACCTGCCGTTACCGTAAATACAGCACATGCAGAAGCCACGCGCAGCCTTCCTCAAAGTTCAGCCCGCCCTACCGGCGGTTCTGACTTGTTCTACCCGACAGGCACAGCCGAGGGAATCGCAGATGCCACAGGTCGGCAGGATTACGTTGCAGTCATTATGGCGGTGTTTCGCCCCAACCACACTCAACTGGAGGCGCAGGTTGCAAGCATCGCGCGCCAAACCCTGCGCCCCTCGCTGCTGATCGCCGTCATCGCCGATCTGGAATCAGGGCCGCTGGTGCAAGAGATCGCCAGCCGCCATGGGCTTGAGTGTTCGCTTGTCGTGCCCGAGCAGGGGCTCGATGCGCCCCGCGCCTTTGCCGCCGGGCTCACGGCGGCAACCGAGCAAACGCCCCCCGGCGCACTCATCGCCTTCTCCGATCAGGATGACATCTGGCACCCCGCCAAGCTGGAGCGCGGGGCCGTGGCGCTCGATGACCCAAGCGTTAGCCTCGTGCACTCCGACGCCCGGGTTGTCGACGCCGCCGGAACGGTGATGCATCCCTCGCTCTTCGCGTTGGAGCGGCGGCAACGCAGGCCCGGCCTGCGCGACTTGCTGCTGCGCAACAACGTCACCGGGATGACAATGCTGTTCCGGCGCGAGCTGGCAGAGCTGTCACTGCCCTTTCCGGCGCAGGCGGGCGTGCACTTCTATCACGATCTGTGGCTTGGGCTTCTGGCCACCGCGCGGGGGCGGGTGGTGGTGTTGGATGAGCCGCTTGTCGATTATCGCCAGCACGAGGGCAACGCCATCGGCGCCCTGCAGCGCGGGCGGGGTGGGTGGCGCCCACAGTTCGGGCGCAAGGCGCTCTGGTCCTGGGGGCGGCGGCGCGCCACCAGCTATGCCCTTGCCCGCTACCTCGCCCGGTCGGTGCAGGCCCGCATCTCCGAGTTCGTGCTCGCCGGGCGGCTTGCGCCCAACACCGCCAACACCCAAGCGCTCAAGCCCTACCTGCGGCGGCGCGGGCTTGGGCTGCCGCTGGTGGCCGATGCCGCGCGCCTCCTGCTGTTCGGGCGGCTTGATCTGGCCCGCATTTCCATGTGCCACGCCACCATCACCGCCGGGCGGCTCGGGCTTTCGCTGCGTGAGGCGCTCAAGAGCGGGCTCAACGAGTCCCTTGGCCGCTTCGACACCCGGCTTTACGGGCTGTCACCCGGCGTCGCACCACCCGAGCTCGACAGCGGCGGCAACGTGATCATCAAGGAGCTGGCGCTGGAGCCCGCCCCGCCGCCCCAGCAACGCAGCAAACCCGCGTCGAGCTTTATCGACACCCGCAAACTGCCCTCTTGGCGGCCCCGGTTTGATGCGCCGGAGCCCGCGCTCACCCTGCTGGTGCCCACGCTCAACCCCACCGAGGCCTTTGCCGGCATCGCCACCGCTATAGACATCGGCATCGGCCTCGCCGCGCGCGGGCACAGGGTCCGGATGATCGCCACCGACCTGCCCATTGCCAACGCCGCAGCCTCTCGCGCCTTCGTCGAGGGCCGCATTGGCAATGGCGGGGCCGAGGCCGCCTCGCGGATATCGCTCCATTGCGGCATCACCGGCGACACCAGCGGCCCAGAAGGGCCGGAAATCTCGCAACACATTGATGATTGCTTCCTCGCCACCGCATGGTGGACAGCCCATGTCGCCCGGAGCCTGACCAAGGAATACAACATGGGGCAATGGCGTTTCATCTACCTGATTCAGGACTACGAGCCCAACTTTTACGCCTGGGGCACCACCTTTGCCGAAGCGGCCGAGAGCTATGGCATGGATTATCTGCCGGTTTTCAACACCACGCTCCTGCGCGATCACTGCGCCAATCTCGGCCTCTGCGCCCCGGATGCGCTGGCCTTCCGCCCTTCCATCGAGGTCGCGCGCTACAGCACCGGCACCCGCCCGGCCCGCAGCGGGCCACGGCGGCTGGCGCTCTACGGTCGGCCCGAGGTGGAGCGCAACATGTATCCGATGGCCATCGAGGCGCTGGAGCGCTTTGTGGTTGCCGAGGGGCTGGGCCGCGATGACATCGAGCTTGTCTCGGTCGGGCTCCAGCATGATCCGGTCGAGTTCTCCACCGGGGCCCGCCTCACCAGCCTCGGCAAACTCCCTTGGGAGGACTATCCGGGCTACCTGCTCTCGGTCGACCTCGGGCTTTCGCTCATGCTCTCCCCGCACCCCAGCCACCCGCCAATCGAAATGGCCGCCTCTGGCGTTCGCGTGGTCACCAACACCTACGGCAGCAAGGATCTTTCGCGGCTGTCTCCCGCAATCCTCTCGCCCCAGCCCACGGCGGAGGGCCTCTCTGCCGCCTTGTCCCACGCCTGGGCCGCAGGCCCGGTGCCTGACGCCGAGCGCAATATCGACCTCTCGCCACTCGGCCTGCCGATCGACGAGATGATGGACCAGCTCTCTAACCTGCTCTCGCAGATGCAAACCAAATCGGAGGCCGCCGCATGACCCGCTCCATTCTTCTTCACATCGGTATGCACAAATGCGGATCGACCTATCTGCAGCAGGTGCTCCTGCGCAATCAGCAGGCCCTCGCGAAGGCGGGCATTGCCTATCCGCATGACGGCAAAGGCCACCCCGGCAATGCCGAGGGGATCGAGCGGGCCGGGGCCGCCCGGCTGGAGGCCCTCTTTGGCCCGCATCAAAAGCTGGTGCTCTCCTTCGAAGACCTCATCAGCCTCGGCTCCAAGGCCCGGCCCTTTGCCCGCGCGGTGAAAAAGCTGGGCGCAGAGGTGGAGATTGTCACCTTCACCCGGCCCTTCAACGAATACATCTTCGGCGATTACTCGCAGATGATGAAGCAGCACTTTCGCACCTTCATCGCCTCCGCTGCACCCTACGGCGGCAAGAGCTTTGAGCAGTTCGTTGTCTCCCGCGCTCGCCAGATGAACCCCCGCGGCTGGATGAAGGCATGGCGAACGACCCTGCCGGAGGCGCGCTTCACCCTCGCCAGCCACCGCGCGATCCGCACCACCATCGAGCCGTTCTTGGAGGGGGCCACGCTGGATTGGGAGGTGCCCCGCGATCTCACCAACCCCTCCCTGCGCACCGAAGATTGCGACCGCATCGCCAAGATGATCCGGCTCGGCGAGGCCCCGAAAGAGATCGTCACCGCCGTAAAGAAGGCGCTGCACGAGCCCTCCAAACCCGACGCAGGCCGAACCTCGGAGCGCATCGCCTGGATCGAGGCCGTGTTTGAGCGGCACAATCAGGCCCTGCGCGAAGAGTTTGGCTACGACAATCAAGCGCCCCCCGCCTGACGCGCACGGCGGGGGGCGACCGCAAATCGGGAGAGCGGGCGCCGCTTACAGGCGCCCGAGGATCACCGAAAGCCACATCACCGAGCTGGCGAATTGCGTTTGTCGGTGAATTCCCACGTTGCGCAGCATCTTCATGCGCACAGCCAACGGCTGGTGCCGGGCAATGACCAATCGGCGCAACAGGCTGCGGTTCTCGGGGGTGAAATGCTTGGCACAGGCCTGCAGGGCGGCGAGATTCACCTCCATCCAGGTCTTGTAGGTGCCATCCAGTACCATCCGCAGCCGGCTCGCCCGGGCGCGCATGCCGTCATTCGCGCCAATCAGGTTGTCGCCGTGCTGGCGATACAGCAGGCTCGGTGCGTCGTCATGAATCACGGTGCCGCCCGCGCCGGTGATCAGCTGATACAGCCACCAATCATGCACCACCACATCCTCCACGTCATGCGAGGCGGCATGCACAAGGCGGCTGGCAGCCGGGTTCAGCACGATGGTGTTGCCACCGGCGATGTTCTGCACCAGCGCGTTGGCAAAGCTCGGTGGCCTGGGGCGGGCGGCAGACAGGCGATGATTGTCGAGCCCGACATCGGTAACGAGGCTCCGGCTATGATACATCGCTGGCGTGTTCCACGGCATGTCCTCAAGCCGCTCCACCGCCCGTCCCAGCTTGTGCGGAAGCCAAAAATCATCCTGATCAGAGAAGGCCCAGTAACTCCCCGGCTCCACCTCCCGCATCAGGTGCAAAAAATTCGCCGCAGCGCCCCGCCCGGGGCCGGCAATCCGGGTAATTCGCGCCGCAGAGGGGTGGGCCTCAAGGATGTCACCCGAGCCGTCATCTTCGCCATCAATGCTGGCAACGAGGGACCAGTTCTTGTGCTGCTGATCGGTCAGGCTATCGAGCTGTTCGGGCAGATGCGCCGCGCCGCGATGCACCGCCATCAACACGGTCACAGGCGGCCAATCGGCCCGCGCCTCATATCCACAAACTGCCGTCTGCCATTCCGGCGTTGCCTGCAACATGGCCATCCCCAAACCCTAGTTCCACTCCGCAAAGCCGCCCGAGCGAGCGCTGGCCCGTTCTTCATCACGGACCTACGGCAGCACGCCGCCGCAATCGCCCATCCCCCGCCTCGACGCAGGCAGCTTTTTTGCTCTTCGGAGTTTTGCAGACAGCCGTGAAAAGCCGGTTAATGCGGCCCTAGGAACGGTCCTGCGTCCAGGTCGACATACAGGGGATCTTGGACCTGTCGCAGCGCCCCGCATACTTCTGCGCAATTTCACGCACTTCCGCGATGACCCCTTCGGAAAGCCGGATCGGATCGAGCCCCATGCCGAGAAACCGGTCATTCGCCACATGCAGGTCGTTCTCGGCCGCCTCCTTGCGGGGGTTTTCCAGATAGGCAATCTCGGCCCCCACCTGCTCTTGCAGCAACTGCGCAAGATCCCGCACCCGGTGCGTCTCGGTCATCTGGTTCAGAATGTTGACGCGCTCGCCGGTCCGCGGCGGGTTCATCAGCGCCAGCTCAATGCAGCGGCACGTGTCCTGAATGTGGATAAAGGCCCGCGTCTGCCCGCCGGTGCCATGCACCGTCATCGGATAGTCAATCGCCGCCTGCATGATGAAGCGGTTCAGCACCGTGCCGTAATCGCCATCATAGTCGAACCGGTTGATCAGCCGCTCATCCATCGCGGTCTCATCGGTCTGGGTGCCCCAGACAATGCCCTGATGCAGATCGGTAATCTTCACCCCGTCGTTCTTGTTGTAGAACGCAAAGAATAACTGATCCTGGCTCTTGGTCATGTGGTAGATCGAGCCGGGGTTGGTGGGGTAGAGAATATCGGTTTCCGTCAGCCCCTCCGGCGTGTCCACCTTCACCTTCAGGTAACCCTCCGGAATCTTCATCCCGGCGGTGCCGTAGCCATACACCCCCATCGTTCCGAGATGCACAAGGTGAATATCCTGTCCGCTTTCCACGATGGCCGAAAGCACATCATTGGTGGCGTTCAGGTTGTTGGACACCGTGTAGCGCTTGTGCGCGCTGGATTTCATCGAATAGGGCGCGGCGCGTTGCTCGGCAAAGTGAATCACCGCATCCGGCTTTTCCTCGGCAAACAGCGTCAGCAGCCGGTGATAGTGCTCGCCCACCGTGAAGTCATGAAAGCCAATCTCGCGGCCCGTCAGCTCTTTCCACACCCGCAGCCGCTCCCCGATGGGGCGGATCGGCGTGAGGCTCTCCACTTCCAGCTCAATGTCGATCTTCCGGCGAGAGAGGTTGTCGACGATAATCACATCATGCCCGCGCGCCGACAGATGCAGCGCATTCGGCCAGCCGCAAAACCCGTCTCCACCCAAAACAACAATCTTCATGCTCTGCTCCTCAGCGCCTCGCACGGGCTATGGCGCAGTATTGCGGCGACAACAGGCAGCAATAAAGGAAATCCTGTGGGCGGGCGGATTAATTAAGCAGGCCAAGCAGATAGGCACCATATTCGTTTTTGGAAAAGAGCTTCGCGCGGTCAATCAGCTGCTCCCGCGTGATCCATCCGAGGGAAAAGGCGATCTCTTCGAGCGAGCCGGTCTGCAACCCCTGCCGCTGCTCAAGCGTGCGCACAAAGTTGCCCGCGTCCAGCAGGCTGCCATGGGTGCCGGTATCCAGCCAGGCATAGCCCCGGCCCATCAGCTCCACGTCCAGCTGGCCGTCGGCAAGGTAGCTCTCCAGCAGGGTCGTAATCTCCAGCTCGCCACGCGCCGATGGCTTCACCTGCCGCGCCCGCTCGGGTGCCGTGCCATCAACGAAGTAAAGCCCCGTGACAGCGTAGTTCGAGGGCGGCGTCTCCGGCTTTTCGATGATCGAGCGCACCTTGCCGCCCGGATCAAAATCCACCACGCCATAGCGCTCCGGGTCCGCCACTCGGTAGCCAAAAACGGTGCCGCCCGTGGCTTTGTCGCCCGCCGCGTGGAGCAGTTCGGGCAGCCCGTGCCCGAAAAAGATGTTATCCCCCAGCACCAGCGCCGAGGGCGCACCGGCGAGGAAGTCTTCCGCCAGAATGAAAGCCTGCGCCAGCCCGTCGGGCGAGGGCTGCGCGATGTAGGTGAAGGACACCCCCCATTGGCTGCCGTCTCCCAGAAGGCGGTGAAACTGCTCGGCGTCTTCCGGCGTGGTAATCACCGCGATATCGCGGATGCCCGACAGCATCAGCACGGAAATCGGGTAGTAGATCATCGGCTTGTCGTAGATCGGCAGCAGCTGCTTCGACACGCCCATGGTGATCGGATAAAGCCGCGAGCCGGTGCCCCCGGCCAGAATGATACCCTTGCGTTCGCCCATTCCAAACCTCTCTTGCCGGTCCGCCCTTACCTTGGGGCTGCGCCGGCTATTTCGTCAGCGCCCTCTGTGCGCTTCGTCCCGTCTTAATCAATCCACAACCATCAGGTCGGGGATGCGGCAGGGTGTTTCATCACCGAGCGTCGGTCATCTCGCCCTGCCTGTTCACCGCGATTTGCCCAGGCCGGGCCGCGGCTCGCCTCATCCGGTTCCCAGCCGCTTGCCCACACCGTCCCGGTCGCGGAGCGCCTGCCACCAGGCTTCATTTGCCAGATACCAAGCCACGGTTTTCTCCAACCCTTCGCGAAGGGTCACCGAGGGCCGCCAGCCGAGTTCTGTGGCAATGCGGCTCGGGTCGATGGCGTAGCGCAGGTCATGGCCGGGCCGGTCTGCCACAAAGGCGATGAGCTCCTCGCGGGGCCGCTGTGCCGGGCGGGCTTCGTCGAGAATGGCGCAGATCATCCGCACAAGGTCGATGTTGCGCGCCTCGTTTTCACCGCCGATGTTGTAGCTTCGGCCCAGCACGCCGCGCTCGATAACCGTCAGCAGCGCATCGGCGTGGTCCTCCACATAGAGCCAGTCCCGCACGTTTTCGCCCCGCCCGTACACCGGAATCGGCTGGCCCTCCAAGGCGTTCAGGATCACCACCGGCACCAGTTTTTCGGGGAAGTGGAAAGGCCCGTAATTGTTGGAACAATTGGTCATCACCACCGGCAAGCCATAGGTCTCGTGCCAAGCCCGCACCAGATGGTCGGAGCTGGCCTTCGAGGCCGAATAGGGGCTGCGCGGGTCGTAGGGCGTGGTTTCGGTAAACTGGCCTTCCGCGCCCAGCGAGCCAAACACCTCATCGGTGCTCACGTGATGAAACCGAAACGTCTCTGGCCGCCCGGACTCCTGCCAATAGGCGCGGGCCGCTTCCAGCAGGTGAAAGGTGCCGAGCACATTGGTTTCGATAAAGGTCGCGGGGCCGTCGATCGACCTGTCCACATGGCTCTCGGCGGCCAGATGCATGATCGCATCCGGCTTGTGCCGGGCCAAAATCGCATCCAGCGCGGGCCGGTCGCGGATATCGGCATGCTCGAAGCGATAGCCCGGATGGTTTGCCACGCTGGCCACGTTTTCGAGGCAGGCGGCATAGGTCAGGGCATCGAGGTTCACCACCTCATGGCCCTGCCGGATGGCGCGCCGCACAACCGCCGAGCCAATAAAGCCCGCGCCTCCTGTCACCAGCAGCTTCATGCGCCGCCCTCCCAGATGAACGGGCTGTCAAAGCCGTCGAGCCGTGTCGCCGCCGCGTCTTTTTCCGATAGCACCGGTGCCGCGCCGTCGAGGCCCCAGTCGATCCCGATGTCCGGATCGCTCCACAGCAATGCGCCTTCCGTCTCGGGGGCGTAGGTGTCGGTGCATTTGTAGATGATCTCGGTGTCCGGCACCCGTGTCACGAAGCCATGGGCAAAGCCCGCCGGCACCAAAAGCTGGCGGCCGTTATCCTCGGTCAGCTCCGCACCATACCATTGGCCATAGGTCGGGCTGCCCTTGCGGATATCCACCGCCACATCAAACAAAGCGCCCCGACCGCAGCGCACCAGCTTGTCCTGCGCGCGCGGCGGCGCCTGAAAATGCAGCCCGCGCAGGGTGGGGGCCTGTCGGCTCATCGAATGGTTGTCCTGCACAAACACCATCTCCACACCCGCTTCGGCAAGTTTGGGCTGCGAATAGGTTTCGGCAAAGAAGCCGCGATGGTCGCCGAACCGGGGCGGGGTGATGACAAGCACACCGGGGAGGGGAGTTTCTTCGATCTTCACGTTGCGTCGCTCTGCTGCTCGAATTGCGGTTGCCCGGGCGTTTCGGCCACGGAAGTTCAGGTCACGTCTGCTGGCTCAGCACCCTGTCCAGCGCCACCCGCCAATCGGGGCGCGGCAGGCCGAAGGTTGCCTCACTGGCGCGGCAGTCGAGCCGCGAGTTCAGCGGGCGGGCGGCGGGCGTTGGGTAGTCGCTGCTGGGGATCGGCGCGACCTCGCAGGGAAGCTTCGCGCGGGCAAATATCTCGCGGGCGAACTCTGCCCAGCTCACATCCGGCGCGCCGGAATAGTGATAGGTGCCGCTCTTTTCGGGCGCTTGCGTCAGCGCCCGGGCCATGGCCACGCAGGCTCCTGCGATGTCCGCCGCTGCGGTCGGCCCGCCACGCTGGTCATCCACGATGGTCAGCCGCTCGCGCTCAGCGCCCAGCCGAAGCATCGTCTTCACGAAGTTCGCGCCATGGGCCGAAAACACCCAAGAGGTGCGCAAGATGACATACACACCGCCCGCCGCCCGCACCGCCTCTTCTCCGGCGAGCTTGGTGCGGCCATAGGCCCCCAGCGGGGCAACCGCGGCGTCGGGGCTGCGCGGCGTAGTGCCGCTTCCGTTAAAGACGTAGTCGGTCGAGATATGCACAAAGGGCAGGCCCTTCCCGGCGCAGGCCCGCGCAATCGCGCCCGGCGTCACGGCATTGATCTGCCGCGCAAGCGCCTCTTCCTCTTCCGCCTTGTCCACCGCCGTATAGGCCACGGCATTGATCACCGCATCCGCATCACACTGCGCAACCACCTGCGACGCCGCATCGGGCTCTGCAAAATCGGCACGGCTTCGCGGCACCGTCTCTATCGTCAGGTCTTCGCCCGCGAGCGCGGCGATCTCCCGCGCGACCTGTCCGGTTTCTCCGAACACCAGCAACTTCATCTGTCGCAGCTCCCCGTTCCGGCTAGCTTACATATTCCGATTCATACCACCGCAACGTCCGGGCGATGCCGTCGTGTATACTGTGGCGTGGCACAAAGCCCAACTCGGCCGTGGCCCGGGCAATATTGGCGCAGTTGTGCCGGATCTCACCCGCCAGCGCCGGGCCTCTGGCCAGCTGCGGCGGGTGCCGGGCGCAGAGGCTGCGGAAGATCTCCACCACACCCATCAGCGGGGTCTCAACCCCCGTTCCGAGTTGATAAAGCCCCTTGGCGCGGGTCTCGATGGCGGTGACAATCGCCTGCGAAATATCATCAACATAGATGTAATCGCGCGTTTGCCGGCCATCGCCATTAACGGTGATCCGACCTTCTCCAAGCACCTTGCGGCAAAACTGCGGAATCACCCCGCCCTGCCGCCGTGAATACGGGCCATACACGTTGGAAAACCTCAGCGTCAGCGCCGTGAAATCCCAGGTGCTGCTGTAGGCGCGCAGCAAGGCTTCGGTGGCCAGCTTCGAGGCGCCATAGGGCGAAGCCGGGTTGGCGCTGGCCCGCTCATCAATCGGCCCTTCATCCTGCGAAACGGCCCCGGTTGAGGCAAAGATAAAATGCACGCCCGGTGCGTGCCTGCGCAGATGGTCAATCAGCCGATGGCTGCGGGCCACGTTGTTTTCATAGGTGCCGAGCGGGTCGATCATGCTCTGCTGCACCGAGGCCTGCGCAGCAAGGTGAACAACAACATCTGCGCCCGCCGCCAGGGCAAGGGCGGTATCGCTGGTGAAGCAGCCGATGTGCAGCGTGTCGAACACCGCACGTTCTTCCGCCCCGGCATCGCTGTAGCGGTCGATCCCGATCAGGGTGCAGGGCAGGCCTGAAGCGCGGAGATATCGTGCAAGGTTCTGGCCGATGAAGCCCAGCGCACCTGTAATCACCAGTTTCATCCCACGGCCCAGCCCGGCATTCTGCTCTCCATTTTCACACGCATTTCCACGCAAGGGCGCGTCACCCGGCAATGGCGCACAGCCCCACCGTGGCGCGAACGCCCGTAAACCAAGCCCGCCACCGGGCCCTCAACCTGCGAACAAGGCCCTTGGCCCGTCCCGGTCACTGTTCGTGGTTGGAATATCGCCAGAGTATCTAGATTGGGTTAACCAAACTCATTCTCTGGCGGCAGCGGCTTACACCCGCGCGGCCTTGGCCCGCAGCCTTTGCAGCCGCGCCCCGGGGAGAGACATCAACTTCCCCATCGTCAGGTAAAGAATGTAGAGATCGAAGCAAAAGCTCTGCCGCCGGCTGTAGAGCAGGTCAATCGCGGCCTTCCGGGGCACGCAGCGCTTCACATAGATCTCCTCGGTCTCCTCTGCCGACCGGCTGTTCTTCAACAGCTTTTCCTCGTGGCTGTGGTGCATGATCGTGGCCAGGCCGGTAATACCGGGCCGACTCTTCAGCACCTCGCCATAAAGCTCGGGAAACTGCTCAACATATTGGCGCATCGGCGGGCGCGGGCCGACAAAGCTCATATCGCCCTTCAGCACGTTGAAGAGTTGCGGCAACTCGTCAAAGCGGAAGCGGCGCAATGTACGGCCCAGCGGGGTGATCCGCCCGGCCTTGTCGCCACCGGAAACCCCCCTTTCCGGCCCCCCTCGTGCAATGCTCATGGTGCGGATCTTGTACAGCCGAAATGGCCGGCCTGGCGCTCGCATCCGCTCGGAGGTGTAAAAGGCGGGCAGGCCATCCTTCAGGGCGACGAGGCACCAGAGCAGGGCCATCAGTGGCAACCCGGGCACCAGCAGGGCCAGCGCCAAGGTGATGTCAAAGGCCCGTTTGCCCGCATTCACCGGCCCGGCCCCCGTTTTGCCTCAGCCCGCCACCGCCGTCAGATCCGGTTTGTCCTGCATGCCTTCCGCGTCGGGGCGGCCAACGCAAACATAGGCATCAAACCCGGCCTCCCGCGCATCTTCTGCGGAGTAGATGTTGCGCAGGTCGGCCATATGCGCGGTCGCCATCGACTCGGCCACACGCGACAGGTCGAGCGCGCGAAACTCGTTCCACTCGGTGAGCAGCACCAGCACATCCGCGCCCTCGGCGGCGGCGTAAGGGTCTTCTTCCCAAGTGACGCCGGGCAACAGCGCCTCGCCCTCGCGGCGGCCCTGCGGATCCACCACCCGCACATCCGCGCCCCCGCCCACCAGCGCGGGCACAATGGTAAGGCTCGGGGCCTCGCGCATGTCATCGGTGTTCGGCTTGAAGGTCACACCCAGCACAGCGATCTTCTTGGCATTGAAGGAGCCGCCGCAAAGATCGCGCAGCTTCTCCACCATCCGGCGCTTCATGTCCTCGTTCACGGCAATAACGGCCTCGGTGATCTCCAGCGGCACCGCATGGTCCTGCCCGATCCGGGCCAGCGCCTTGGTGTCTTTCGGAAAGCAGGAGCCGCCATAGCCCGGCCCCGCGTGGAGAAACTTGTTACCGATCCGCCCATCAAGGCCCATGCCCTTGGAGACAGATTTGATATCGGCGCCGACACGCTCGCAGAGCATGGCGATCTCGTTGATGAAGGTGATCTTCGTGGCGAGAAAAGCGTTGGCCGCGTATTTGATCATCTCCGCCGACTCCAGATCGGTGTAGACGATGGGAAAGTCGCGCAGGAACAGCGGGCGGTAGATATCGCCCATCACCGCCTTGGCCGGCTCTGTCTCCACGCCCACCACCACGCGGTCAGGCCGCATGAAATCGTCGATGGCCGCGCCCTCGCGCAGGAACTCGGGGTTGGAGGCCACGTCAAAGCTGCCTTCTTCGCAGGTCTTGGCGATGATCTCATAAACCTTGCGGTTGGTGCCCACCGGCACCGTCGACTTGGTGACAACCACGGTAAACCCGTCGAGCGACTGGGCGATCTCTTCGGCGGCGGCGAACACATAGGTCAGGTCGGCATGGCCATCGCCCCGGCGGGTGGGCGTGCCCACGGCAATAAACACCGCATCGGCACCCGCCACGGCAGGGGCCAACTCTTCGGTAAAGCTCAAGCGCCCGGCGGCCACGTTCTTTGCCATCAGCACATCAAGGCCGGGCTCGTAAATCGGCACCTCGCCCCGCGTCAGCTGCGCCACCTTCTCGGGGTTCTTGTCAACGCAGACAACCTCATGCCCGAAGTCCGAAAAACACACACCTGAGACGAGGCCAACGTAGCCCGTGCCAATCATTGCAATCTTCATGGTTCAACAATCCTTCCGCGCGGCGGCTATGACGGTTTTCTCAATGGCGGGAGCAGCGGGAAAATGCAACTTGTGCATCCGAGTTTCCTCATTCGCGCCTTAAAATCGCCCAAGCGAAAGGGTTGGCTGAGATCAGAGCAGATGGTGGGGGCCAGATGCTTGAGGTAACCAATGCACAAGGCATTTCGCCTGGCCTTCGGGGCCATGATGACAGTGGCGAGCCTGTCAACGACTGCAAGCGGCTGCATCCGGGGGGATGTGGCCGGTGCGGAAAACCCAATCAACCCAGCGCGGCTTGACCAGCCGTTGCTGGACGCGGTGATTGCGGTAGAGGTAAATTATCAGCGGTGCCAAAAGGGGCTACCCCGGCTGGCAGGCGCGGCACCGTTGCGGGATACGGCCTTCGGACACGCCAACTGGATGGCCTCGAAAAGCACGCTAAGCCACAAGTCCACCCGGCCGGGCCGGGCAACCGTGAAGGCGCGTATTCTCGCCTCTGGCCTCAAGGTCCGCCGCGGCTCCGAGAACATTGCCCGCGTCGCGCTCTACAAGGTTGAGGGCCAGCGTGGTTACAAGATAAGCAACGCCGCGCAGTGCAAGTTCACCACGCCTGACGGAACGCCCATCGGGCGGCACAGCTACGGCTCACTCGCCCGCTACACCGTGGCGCTCTGGATGGACTCTCCCGACCACCGGGTGAACATTCTTGCACGCAAGTACAAGATGGCCGCCTCCGCCATTGCCCTCGACCCCAGAGGCAAGGCCTGCGGCTCGCTCTACATCGCCCAGAACTTCGCCGGATAGGCAGGGCACCTCAACGCAATGGGCCCCCGGCTCTGGCCCATTGCCTGCCCACCTAAGCCGCCGCACCCGCCCGTTGCCGAGCGCTCAGGCTGCCCTCAGGCGTAGTGCTTGTCGTACCATTCAACAAAGGCGCGCACGCCATCCTGCAAACTGGTCTGCGGCATCGCCCCAACCAGATCGGTGAGCAGGCGGGTATCGGCCCAGGTCGCAGGCACATCGCCGGGCTGCATTTCCATCATGTTCTTCTCCGCCCGCTGGCCCAGCGCCTCTTCGATGGCCTGGATGAAGGCGCCAAGCTCCACCGGCGCGGCGTTGCCGATGTTCACCACGCGCCACGGCGCCACGGGCGAAAGGCTGTCTGCCTCGCCCACCGGCGCACCGCGCTCTGGCGGCACATCAACCAGCCGCCGGATACCCTCCACCAGATTGTCGATATAGGTGAAGTCCCGCTTCATCTTGCCGTGGTTGTAAACGTCGATCGGCGTTCCAGCCCGTATCGCCTTAACAAACTTGAACAGCGCCATATCGGGCCGCCCCCACGGGCCATAGACGGTGAAAAAGCGGAACATCGTGACAGGCAGGTGGTAAAGATGCGCATAGCTGTGGGCCATCGCCTCATTGGCGGCCTTGGTCGCGGCGTAAAAGCTCATCTGATGCGCCACGCGGTCTGTTTCGCCATAGGGCATGGCCTCATTCGCCCCGTAAACGCTGGAGGTCGAAGCCATCAGCATATGGGCCGGCGGATGGGCGCGCGCCGCCTCCAGCAGCCGGAAGGTGCCAATCAGGTTGGCCTCCACATAGCTCTCCGGCGCGTCGATCGAGTAGCGCACGCCCGCCTGCGCCGCGAGGTGGATAACAATCTCGGGCGCGTGCTCTTCCATCAGCGCCTCCAGCCGCCCCGGCTCCTCCAGCCGCGCCTCCACGGCGCTGAACCCCTGGCTCTGCAACAACCGCTGATGCCGCCGCTGCTTGAGGCTCACATCGTAGTAATCGGTCATCGCATCCAGCCCGATCACCCGAAAGCCATCATCCAAGAGGCGGCGGGCGATATGCGAGCCGATAAACCCGGCAGAACCGGTCACAAGGGCTTTGCGCGTCATGGTCTGGCTCCTTCTGTCCAACAATCGCCCGGCACCCGCCAGACAGTCTGCGGCCTGCGCCGAAACGCCCCCTCGTCGGGGGCAATCGGCTCCAGCGCCACGGCCCCCTCACAGGCCGGCGGCACGTTGCGTCGGCTGACGTAAAGCACATCGCCGGGGCTGCCTGCAAAGGCATGGCTCTGCACGTAATGGTTCGGCGGGCGGCCCCGCTCGGGCCGGGCATAGGCCTCCAGCCCGGTGATCTTGCCCGCCACGCCCCGGCCCCGGATACGATAGAACAGGTCGGCCAGCACATCGCGGTCATCGGCCACCACGACCGAAACGCCCTCGGCCTCGGCGCGCGCCGCGATGGCCGAGCTCATCGCGATCCGCCCAAGGTAACGCTCCATCAGCAGCGGCCCGTCGCCCAGCCGCAGCACCGGCGCAAACACCGTGGCCAGCACCAGCACAACGGCAAGCCCCGCGCCCAGCGCAAGGCTCACCCCCATCGCCCAACGCCCCCAGCCCCGCACCGTGATCACGGCGGCAATCGTGCCCGCGAGGTAGGCCGCGGCGGCCCAGTTGGCATAGGCCTTCGAAAGCAGCGCCTGCCCGCAGACCAGCACGAGGATCGGCAAGGCAAACCACAGCAGCATCGCGCTGCGCCTCTTCACCGCCGACCACAGAAGGCCCACCAGCAACACCGGCCCGAACACCACGAACTGACTGCCCGCAAATTCCCCCAACGCCGCCCAGTTCAACCCGGCCCGCGCCCCCGGATCACGCACCCAATCGGCGTTGTCCATGGTGTGCTCAAGTGTCGAAAGCCCGTTCTGGATGTTCCAGATGATGTTGGGCGAAATGACGATGAGCAGCGCCACCAGCGCCAGCCCCGCATCGCTCCAGCGCACCCTTGCGCCGGGCACGAACACCGCCGCCAGACCCGCGCAAAGCACGTAGTAGAGCCCGGCGTATTTGCTCATCACCGCCAGCCCCACCAGCGCCCCCGCCAGCACCGCCGCGCCCCAGCTCTGCTCGCGGATCACCCGCAGCCACGCCCAGAGCGCCCCGGCGAGGAAGGGGAACATCACCGTATCCGTGCTGATCAAAAAGCTACCCACCGCCACCAGCGGCAAGGTGATGTAGCTCGCCGCCACAAGGATCGCCGTGCGCCTGTCCGCCAGCTCCGCCGCAAGGCCCGCCAGCAACAGCGCCGTTGCCCCATGCAGCACCGCCGCCGGCGCGCGCAGCCAAAAGGCGGCATCGCTGCCCGCCAGCTCGGTTACGCCGCGCAGCAGCCAGCCAATCATCGGCGGCTTGGAGTAGTAGCCAAAGGCCAGCTCCTGCCCCCAAAGCCAGTATTGCGCCTCGTCCACAAACACCTCGGCCCGCGCAAAGGGCAGCAGCGCGAGGCGAAAGATCACCAGCGCCGCGACCACCGCAAACGCGGGGCCAAACCATCCGGCGCCGTCAGGCTTCACGCTTGCTGACATGGATCAGATAGAGGTTACGAACATAGATAAAGAGCCCCATCGCCTGCCCCAGCACGAACACCGGGTCTTTGCGATACAGCGCATAGGCCAGCAGGATCAGCCCGCCGCCGATCGAAAAATACCAGAAGGCAACCGGCACCACAGAGGCCCGCGCCCGCTCGCTGGCGATCCACTGCACCAAAAACCGGGCGGTGAACATCAACTGCCCGCCAAGCCCGATGACCACCCACCAGAACTCAACCCATGTCTCGACATGGAGCACCGCGAAGAGCCACTCAAACATCGGGCGTCACCTCGGTCGGCACCTGCGTCTTGCGCCGCCGGATCAGCCAGGCCACGCCGATCAGGTCGTAAATCCCCACAAGGGCGCGACCAAGGTTGTTGTACTTGCTCTGTCCCGCCGCACGTTCGGCATGGGTCACATCCACATGCGCCACCTCCCAGCCGTCCCGCCGCATCAGCGCGGGAAGGTAGCGATGCATGTGGTTGAAGAAGGGCAGACCAAGAAAGGCATCACGGCGAAAGCCCTTGAGCCCGCAGCCGGTGTCGCGCGTGCCGTCTTTCAGAATGCGGGCGCGCAGCCCATTGGCCGCCTTGCTCGCCCAGCGCTTGCTGGCGGTGTCCTGCCGGTCCACCCGCTGCCCGGCCACAAGCCCCAGCTTGCCGGTGGTGTCGGCAAAGAGCGGGCCATAAAGGTTCGGCAGTTCCTCGGGCGGGTTCTGCCCGTCGCCGTCCAGTGTCACGCAGATCGGCGCCCGGGCGGCATTTACCCCCGAATGCACCGCCGCGCTCTGCCCGGCAGGCTTGGGGTGTCGCAACACCCGCACGCGTGCATCGTCGCGCGCCAGCTTCAGCAGTTCCTCGCCGGTGCCATCGGTCGAGCCGTCATTCACGGCCACAACCTCAAACTCCACATCCCCACAGGCCGTCACGATCCGCCCGATCAGCGGCGCAACGTTCTCGGCCTCGTTCATCATCGGGATCACCACCGACACCTGCGGCGCGCTCATCACCTCAGCCCCGCTTCAGCGTGTCGCCCAGCGCCAGCACCGGCTCCAGCTCAATCACTGTGCCGCCACCCTCGCCGGCCAGATCGCCGCTGGCTGTTCGATCTGCGATAATCTTCGCCGCGGCCTCGCCAATCTCGCGCCGACAGGCATCCATCGTCGCCAGCTTCTGCGGGAACGCGCTCAGCATTTCGAGGGCATTGAACCCCGAAAGCCCCAGCTCTTCGGGGATGTTGATACCCGATGTCAGGCAATGCAGCATCCCGCCCGCGCCGATCATATCGTTGGAATAATAGATAAAATCCAGATCCGGCGAGCGGGCCAGCAGGGCTTCCGTCATCTCGCGCCCCTTCGCCAGCCCCGAGCCACCGGCATAAAACTCCCGGTCACGCACCTCCAGCCCGGCCCGGGCCAGCGCGGTGGTGAAGCCCTCAAAGCGTTTGCGCGCCCGGTGGTCCAGCGGCATCTTCGTGCCCGCAAATCCGATATTCTTGTAGCCCGCCCCGGCAATCGCCTCGGCCATCATCCGCCCTGCGCGGCGGTGCGATATGCCCACCATGGAGTCGATCGGCTCGCCGTCCACATCCATGATCTCAACCACCGGGCAGCCCGCGTTCGCCAGCATCGCCCGGGCGGCATCGGTATGCTCCAGCCCAGCCACGATCACCCCGCTCGGGCGCCACGACAGCATCTCGTAAAGCACCTTCTCGGCGCGTTCCGGCTTGTAATGCGTCACGCCAACGACAGGCTGCAACTCGGTGTCATCCAGCACCGTGCCAATGCCCGTCAGCACCTCGGGAAATACCATGTTGCTGAGCGAGGGGATCACCACAGCCACAAGGTTCACCCGGCTGCTGGCCAAGGCGCCGGCAATCTTGTTGGGCACATATCCCAGCCGCTTGGCCGCCTCCAGCACCCGCTCCCGCGTCGCCTGGCTCACATCGCCCCGGTTACGCAACACCCGGCTCACCGTCATTTCGCTGACGCCAGAGGCCTCGGACACATCTCTCAGGGTCAGCGGGCGGCGCGGGGGGATGGGCTTTGGGGCGTCCTGGTTCAACGGAGCGGGCCTTTCAACGGGTCTTTCTCCCTGCTTACCGCCTTATTCCCGCCACTCCAAGCAGTTGCGGCAGGCTGTAGGGTGGGTGAAACCCACCAGCCGTCAGATCTCGATATCCGGCAAGCTGTCGAGCGCCTGCGTCAGCGCCTCGCCCCAGCCGTTGCTGATGCGCTGAAAACTCTCGTCGTTCGCCTCAATGCGGTTCTGATAGCCCAGCACCAGGCTACCCTCTTCGTAGAACTGCAAATCCAGCGGCAGCCCCACCGTCAGGTTGGCCTTCACCGTCGAGTCAAAGCTCACCATCAGCAGCTTCACCGCCTCGGCAAAGCTCATCTCCGGGCGGTAGGCCCGCACAAGGATCGGGCGGCCATACTTGGTTTCACCGATCTGGAAGAACGGCGTGTCATCCCCCGCCTCGATAAAGTTGCCTTCCGGGTAGATCAGGAACAGCCGCGGCGCGGAGTCCGCAATCTGCCCGCCCAGAATAAGCGTTGCCCCAAAAGCACTCGCCTGCTGCCCGGCCTGCTCATGCTCGGCGATCACATCCTTCAGAACCTTGGCAATCATCCGCGCGACCTGAAACATGCTGGGCGCTTCCAGCAGCGAGGGGCTGCGATCTCCGGGGGCCTTGGTGCGCTCTTCAAGGATCGAAACCACCGCCTGCGTGGTGGCCAGATTGCCCGCACTCATCAGGGTGATCACCCGTTCGCCCGGCACCTCCCACGAATGCATCTTCTTGAAAACGCTGATGTTATCGACACCCGCATTCGTGCGCGTGTCTGACATGAAGACGAGCCCGCGATCGAGCTTCATTCCGACGCAATAGGTCATGGTGCTATTCTTGGCTCTGGCTCATCTGTTGCGCAACTTCTATGGCAACGGAAAGAGACTCCTCTTCGCCGCCTGTGCGCGTACCAGTTACCGGGGCGGCACCAGCATAGTCCAGCCCTGTTGCAACACGAACGTAGCGTGTGTCGGGCGATTGGTCGTTTGACGCGTCAAAGCCAACCCAGCCCAGCGCATCCACATGCACCTCTGCCCAACCATGCATCGCGGTCTGGCTCACCGTGTCGTCGAGCATCAGATAGCCCGAAACATAGCGCGCCGGGTATCCCAGATGGCGAGCGGCGGAAATGAAGACATGCGCCTGATCCGCGCAAACGCCTTTGCCAATCTCCAGCGCCTTCTCCGCCGTCCAATCCGGTTCCGATGAGCCGGCCTGATACTCTACAGCCTTGCCCACCGCCTCCATCAGCGCATGAAGCTGGTCAAGCCCCTCGCGGTCGCCAAGAGAGCGTGCCAGCTCCCTCACCTTGGGGCCGGGCTTTGTCTGCGGGGTCTGCCGGTCAAACAGCCAAAGCGGCGTCATGCCCTCATGCTGGCCGATCACACCGTTGTTGTCCGCCACCTCCACCTCGCCTTCGCTGCGCAGCAAAAGCTCGGTTTCGCCCGGCGTGATGCTGATCAGCTCAACCGTGTTGCGGTGCTGATCCTCGTATTGCAGCTGCTTCTCCCCGCCAATCACGCTGGTCTCCCAACTCAAAACCGACTGGTTCCGGTAGGATTTCGGCGATTTCCGCATCTGTTGCAGCCCATAGCGCACAGGCTCCGAAAAGCTGTAGCGGGTTTCGTGGGAGATCTTCAGGCGCATCTGTCCGGCCTATTCATAAAACCGATAATCCACTTCAATCTGACGGCTGAGGTCGCCTAGGGCAACGAGGGTCTCCTGTATGTGCTCATGCAGCCCCCCGTCGAAGATCTCGTCGATGGACTTTTCCTTCAGCTTCTTTCCGAGCTGAACGGCAAGGTCATGGCTGGTCGCGGTGCTGCCGTAGTCATGCGCGAGATAGCCGAGGTTGTCCTGCAGCTTCTTGGCGCAAAAGTAGAGACTGCGCGGCATGCGCCCGTCGAGGATGAGAAATGCCGCGATGTCGCGCGGCGTCGGGTTGTGGCCATAGACCATCCGAATGCCGCTTTCCCCGCTGACCGAGCGCAAAATGGTCTCCCACTGCACATTGTCGAGCCGCGAGCCAACGGCGGCAGCCGAGGGGAGAAGCACGTAGTATTTGACGTCGAGAATGCGCCCGGTGTTGTCGGCGCGTTCCAAAAAGGTGCCGATGCGGGCAAAGTCGTAAATGTCATTGCGCAGCAGCGTGCCGTGGGTGGCGCCGCGCACAAGCGCGGTGCGCTGCCGGATCAGGCCCAGCACATGCGGCAGGTCCCGCTCGTTGACCTTGCGCTTGAGCACCTCCTTGAGCCGCATCCAGCACAGGTTCATCGCCTCCCACACCTCATGGGTCAGGGCGGTGCGCACCTGCCGGGCATTGTTGCGCGCCGATTCCACCGAACTCATCACCGATGAGGGGTTTTCCTTGTCGCGCAGCATCCAGTCGATCACTGCATCCTTCGACAGCTCGTCATGCTTCTCGAAGTAGCCAAGATCCACCGAGGCCGTCTGCAGGACCGAGGCCCATTCGTCGCCGTTCTCCTGATTCCGGGTCAGGGCAATGCGCTGGCCGGTCTCCACGATGCGGGTGATGTTCTCTGCCCGCTCAAGGTAGCGGTACATCCAGAACAGGCCGCCTGCCGTTTTTCCTAGCATGGCCTAGTCCTCCAGCACCCAAGTGTCCTTGGTGCCTCCGCCCTGGCTGGAATTGACGACAAGGCTCCCCTTCTTCAGCGCCACCCGCGTCAACCCGCCGGGGGTAATCTTCACACCCTCGGGGCTGACCAGCACGAAGGGCCGCAGATCCACATGGCGCGGGGCAAGGCCCGCCTTTGTCATGATCGGCACCGTCGAGAGGCTAAGCGTCGGTTGGGCAATGTAGTTGCCCGGACGCGACTCCAGCTTCTTGCGAAACTCGGCAATCTCTTTCTTGCTGGCGGTCGGGCCAATCAGCATCCCGTAGCCGCCCGATCCATGGACTTCCTTGACGACAAGCTCAGACAGGTTGTCGAGCACGTATTTCAGGCTCTCCGGGTCATTGCAGCGCCATGTCGGCACGTTCTGCAAAATCGCCTTCTCACCGGTGTAAAACTCCACGATCTCCGGCATGTAGCTATAGATCGCCTTGTCATCGGCAATGCCGGTGCCCGGCGCGTTGGCGATGGCGAGGTTGCCCGCGCGATAAACATCCATGATCCCCGGCACGCCCAGCGCGCTCTCGGGGTTGAAGGTGAGCGGGTCGATATAGTCGTCGTCGATCCGGCGGTAGATCACGTCAATCGGCTTGTAGCCCTGGGTCGTGCGCATGGCCACGCGCCCGTCAACCACCCGCAGGTCAGAGCCTTCCACCAGCTCCACGCCCATCTGGTCGGCCAAAAAGGCATGCTCGAAATAGGCCGAGTTGTAGCTGCCCGGAGTCAGCACCGCGACGGTCGGGTTGCCCTCGGCGCAGGCCGGGGCGCAGGCCGAAAGCGAGCGCAGCAACGAACGCGGATACTGGCTCACCGGCCGCACCTTCGTCTTGCCGAAGAGTTCGGGGAACATCTTGTACATCGTCTCGCGGTTTTCGAGCATGTAACTCACACCGCTCGGCGTGCGCGCATTGTCTTCCAGCACGTAAAAGTCATCGTCGCCGGTGCGCACAAGGTCGATGCCCACGATATGGGTATACACCCCGCCCGGCGGGGTGACGCCGATCATCTCGGGCAGATAGGCCTCGTTGTTCTTGATCATCTCCACAGGCAGCCGCCCGGCGCGGACAATCTCCTGGCGGTGGTAGATGTCATGCAGGAAGGCATTGATGGCGCGCACCCGTTGCTCAATGCCACGGGTCAGCTTCTTCCATTCGTTACCACTGATGATGCGCGGCACGATGTCGAACGGAATGAGCCGCTCCTCCGCCGCCGCCTGCCCATAGACGTTGAAGGTGATGCCCGTAAGCCGAAAAACCTCCTCAGCCTCACGCTGCTTTGCGCGCAGCCGGGCCGGGTCTTCCCCTTCAAACCATTGTCCAAATTGGGAGTAGGGCGCTCTTAGCGAATCCTCCCTCCCCCACATCTCGTCAAACGTTTTTGTCATTGCTTCGATTATCCACGTCATAGCCGACATTACAAAGTGAAATGACAAACCCGGTGCTCGCGCGCGAAAACTGCCCACTTTTTAGGCGTCGGCCAGCCGCCGGAGCGTCTCCGCAATCGCATGAACCGCCGCGCCAAGATCTGCTGGGCTTGCGTTTTCGTCAGGCCGGTGGCTCACCCCGCCCCGGCAGCGGATGAAGAGCATAGAAATTGGGCAAAGGTCGGCCATCGCGCTGGCATCATGGGTGGCGCCAGATGTCAGTTCCAGCCCCCTGCCACCGCCTGCTTGCACCGCCTGCACCAACGCGCCCCTCAACGCCGGATCGCAGGGCGCGGCGGGCTGGGCATAGGTGCGGCGCGCCTCTAGTTCCAAGCCCATCTCATCGGCCACGCGCCGGGCAAATGCCTGAATTTCTGCGCCTGCCTCATCGCGGGCCGCGTCATCCTCGCTGCGCAACTCCACCGGCAGGCGCACCTCACCGGGCACCGCGTTCACCGCTCCGGGGCGCACATCCACTTGGCCCACCGTCGCCCGAATCCCCGGCGTGGCCCGCGCCAGCCGGTCAACCTCGGTGATCACCCGCGCCGCGCCCACTAGCGCATCCTTGCGCGCCGCCATCGGCACCGTGCCCGCATGGCCGGTTTCGCCCACAAAACGCAGCGTATGGCGCTCGATCCCGCAGATCCCGGTCACAACGCCCAGCGCCTCGCCCTCGGCCTCCAACACCGGCCCCTGCTCGATATGCGCCTCAAGATAGCCCAGCGCCCGGTTTCCTGTCCGCGCAATGGAGGGAATACCCGCCGGATCGCAGCCAAACCCCTCCAGCGCCGCCCGCAGGCTCACCCCGTCGCGGTCTTCCATGTCGAGCACCGCCATATCCACCGTGCCCGCCACCGCCCGGCTGCCGACCAGCGCCGTCGGAAAGCGCACACCCTCTTCGTCGGCAAAGCCCAGCACCTCCACCGCAAACGGCAGTTGCACGCCCTCTTCGGACAGCATCTGCATCGCCAGCACCGGCAGCACCACGCCCGCAATCCCGTCAAACGCTCCGCCTTCTGGCACGCTGTCCTGATGGCTGCCCATATAGAAGGTGCCCGCACCGCCGCCCTCTGCCCGGCCCACCAACGTGGCCGCCGCGTCGAGATGCACCGCCAACCCGGCCCCCTCCATCATACCCGTCAAGTAGCCCACCGCAGCGCGATGCTCTGGGCCATAGGGCATCCGCGTCACACCCGGCCCCGGTGCGCTGAACCCGGCCAGCGCCTCCAGATGGTCCGCCGCGCGTGCGCCCCAGTCCGTCACTCCTCGGGCTCCGGCACCAAGGTGCCCACCAGCCCCTCATCCAAGACCCGCTGAGGTTTTGCGAGCGTGGGCACCTGCCGCGCCCAATCGCCATAATCGCCCGTGGTCGCCCGCTGCAACAGGTCTCCAAGGGCCTCCAAGGGCTGGTCCGAATGGTCGATCCTCAGCGTTAGCGGCGCCGCATCAGGGCGCAGCACAAGCAGCGCCGCCGAGAGCAGCCCCCGCTTGTCGCTGCCGTCCCGCGCAGCAGCCCAAAGCGCCGCAATCAAACGCTCCGGCAAGCTGCCTTCCGCCTCCATGTATCGGCGCGCCATCGCCTCCGGCACCGTCCGGCTCCCCAGCATATTGCCCGAAGCAACCCCACCCTTGAACACATGCGAAGCCGTGAGTGCGGTATTCTTCGTGCCGGTAAAGCAAGCCGCCGCGCCAGACATGTCCAAGGTCGCAAGCTGGCGCCAGTCCCGCCCGGCATCAGGGGCCGTCACCCTGTTTAGGGCAAGGCTCGCGCCCGCACCGCCTTCCATCTCGTCCAGCACCTGCTCGCCCCAAAGCGTCGAGGGGGCCGCCCCCTGACTCGCGCTCATGCCCGCGCCCCATCGCCCCCGCAGCACCCAGCCGCCTACACACAGACTCCCAGTCGCTGCCGCACCGGCAATGGCGTTTGTTTGGGCGTCATGCACAAGAATTGAGAATGTCATGCGGCTCCTTTACTCTCCGCAAAGAAATTTATCATGATAAATTGACCTGTCAAATTTATCATGATTAATTCCTCACACGAACACCCGGCTGCCCGCAAGGGACAGGCCGCATAAAAAACCACAGGGAGATGCTCCAATGACCCTCTTCAACTGGACACGCCGCGCCGTGATCGCCGCCGGTGCCGCGATTGCGCTGGCCCCGATGGCCGCAACGGCGCAAACCCCCGAAGGCGTGCTGATCGTCGGTCAGGTGGCCGAGCCCAAGTCGCTCGACCCGGCTGCGGTGACCGCGGTGAACGATTTCCGCATCCTCGTGAACCTCTACGAGGGCCTCACCCGCTACAAACCCGGCACGCTCGAAGTTGCCCCCGGTCTGGCCGAAAGCTGGGAAGTGTCGGAGGACGGCACCGAATACACCTTCAAGCTGCGCGAAGGCGTCACCTTCCACGATGGCACGCCCTTCAACGCCGAGGCGGTCAAGTTCAACTTCGACCGGATGCTGAAAGAAGATCACCCCTTCCACAACACCGGCCCCTTCCCGCTGGCCTTCTTCTTCTCCTCGGTCGAAGAGACCACCGCGGTTGATGACACCACCGTCAAGTTCAAGCTCTCCGCGCCCTACGCGCCCTTCCTCAGCAACCTCGCCTACCCCACCGGCCTCATGGTCTCCCCCGCCGCCGTCGAGGCCGGCGGCGCCGAGTTTGGCCGCGCCCCCGTGGGCACCGGCCCCTTCAAGTTCGTCGAATGGCGCGCCAACGAGGCCGTGGTGATCGACAAGTATGAGGACTACTGGGGCGAGCCCGCAGGCGCGCAGGCCGTGGTCTTCCGCCCGATCGAAGACGCCAACACCCGCGTCGCCGAGATGATCGCAGGCGGCATCGACATGATGGTCGAAGTGCCCCCAACCGCGCTCAGCCAGTTTCAGGGCGATGAGTTCAACGTCGTCGAGCAGGCAGGGCCGCACGTCTGGTTCCTGATCCTGAACGCCAAGGAAGGCCCGATGGCCGACAAGAAGGTGCGTCAGGCCGTGAACTACGCGATCAACAAGGAAGCCATCGTCAACGACGTGCTCGAAGGCACCGCCGAAGTCGCCGCAGGCCCCACGCCCCCGGCCTTCGCGTGGGCCTATAACGACGCGCTTTCGCCCTACCCCTACGACCCTGAAAAGGCCAAGGCGCTGCTGGCCGAAGCCGGGGCCGAGGGCGCCTCGCTCACCTTCTATGTCACCGAAGGCGGCTCCGGCATGCTCGATCCGGTCGCCATGGGCACCGCGATTCAGGCCGACCTCGCCGCCGTGGGCCTCGACGTGAAGATCGAAACCTACGAGTGGAACACCTTCCTCGGCAACGTGAATCCGGGGCTGGAGGGCAAGGCAGACATGGCCGAAATGGCATGGATGACCAACGACCCCGATACCCTGCCCTACCTCGCCCTGCGCACCGATGCATGGCCCGAAAACGGCGGCTTCAACTCCGGCTACTACTCCAACCCCAAGGTGGACGAGCTGCTGGAATCCGCCCGCACGGCAATTGATCAGGAAGAGCGCGCAGCGCTCTACAAGGAGATGCAGGAGATTGTGCAGGATGATGCGCCTTGGGCCTTCATCGCCAACTGGAAACAGAACGCGGTCACAAACAACCGCGTCGAGAACTTCTCGCTGGAGCCCTCGTTCTTGCTCCAGCTTGAAAAGGTAGTGAAGAAGTAGCGAGTTATCACAGTTCGCTCTTCGGCCTTCGGGCCGGAGAGCACCTTTGCGGAAGCTGTCCACCGCCTGCAGCCTGCCGCAACCCCTAGCCGCCGCCGCGAGAACGTCTCGAAGGACGGACGAGCGCGACCCAGCCAGACAGGAGACCCCCGTCATGGGCAGCTACATCCTCAAACGCCTCGCCGCCGCAATCCCGGTGCTCATCGGCGTCTCCGTCCTCGTTTTCTTCATCATGGCCATGATCCCCGGCGATCCGGCGCTGGCCATTCTCGGCTCATATGCAACGCCCGAAAACGTCGCCAAGCTCAACGCCGACCTCGGCCTCGATAAGCCGCTGGTGCAGCGCTACTTCATCTGGCTCGGCAACATGCTCACCGGCGATTTCGGCCGCAGTTATTCGCAGAACAAGCCGGTGATCGACGAGGTGCTCGGCCGCTTCGGCAACACCCTCATCCTCGCCGGTGTCGCCTTCGTGCTCTGCTCGATCCTCGGCATCCTCGCCGGGGTGGTCTCCGCCGCGCGGCAGTACGGGCTGGCAGATAAGGTGATCACCTTCACCGTCCTCATCGGCATCTCCATCCCCAGCTTCTTTCTGGGCATGATCCTCATCATCCTCTTCGCCCTCAAGCTGCGGATGTTCCCGGTCTCGGGCATGTATCTCATCTACGGCGGCGGCGGCCCGGTGGACCTGCTCAATCACCTCGTCCTCCCCGCCTCCGCGCTGGCCGTTGTCGCCACCGGCGTCATCGCCCGCCTTTCCCGCTCCGCCATGCTCGAGGTGCTCCGGCAAGACTACATCCGCACCGCCCGCGCCAAAGGCGTCGGCGAACGGCGGGTGATCATGGGCCACGCGCTGAAGGCCGCGATGGTCTCAATCATCCCTGTGCTCGGCATCCAGGCCGGTTTTGTGGTGTCGGGCGCCGTTTACATTGAGATGGTCTTCGACTGGCCCGGCATCGGCCAGATGCTGGTCAACGCCATCTCCCAGCGCGATGTGCTGCTGGTCCAAGGCGGCGTCGTGGTGGTCGCGGCCTGCTACGTCCTCTTCAACATCGTGGTCGACGTGGCCCAAGCGATGCTCGACCCGAGGATCAAGACATGAGCACCGCCGCCCCCACCCTCGCGCCGTCATCCTCGGGCCCGACCCGAGGATCTCTCCGCCACGAGATGCTCGAGTCAGGCCCGAGGATGACAGCCCAACACGACGGAACCTCCCGATGACCGCCTTCCTCAAGCTCCTCTTCCGCAACCGTCTCGCCGCCATGGGCGCCGTCGTGCTCTCCGTCATCCTCCTGCTCGCCCTCGCCGTACCCATCCTGCCGCTGGCCGACCCCAACATCACCAACACCGCCGACCGTTTCGCCCGCCCCTTCTCTGAAGGCTACCTGCTCGGCGCCGATCACCTCGGGCGCGACCAGCTCTCCCGCCTCCTCTACGGCACCCGAACCTCGCTGATGGTCGGCGCCGTTGCCGCCTTCCTCGCCGCCTTCTTCGGCTCCACCATCGGCATCCTCTCGGGCTACTTCGGCGGGCGAACAGACAACATCCTCATGCGCCTGATCGACATGCTGATGGCCTTCCCCTACATCCTTCTGGCGCTCGCCATCGTCGCCGCGCTGGGCACCGGCCTCATCAACGCGCTCATCGCCGTGGCTGCCGTCAACATCCCCTTCTTCGCCCGCAACATCCGCGGCATCACCGTCGGCCTCTCGCACCGCGAGTTTGTCGATGCGGCGCGGCTCGCGGGCAAGGGCCATGTGCGCATCATCCTCACCGAAGTGCTGCCCAACGTGCTGCCGGTCATCGTCATCGCCATGTCCACCACCGTCGGCTGGATGATCCTCGAAACTGCAGGCCTCTCCTTCCTCGGCCTCGGCTCCCAGCCGCCCGACTCCGACCTTGGCTCCATGCTCGGCCAGGCCCGCGCCGCCTTCACCACCCATCCGCACACCTCGATCATCCCCGGCGTGATGATCTTCCTGATCGTCATGTCGGTGAACCTGCTGGGCGATGGCGTGCGCGATGCGCTCGACCCGCGCCTGCGCTCCGGCGCCCTTTCGCGCCCTCTGCCGGTGACCAATGTCGCAAAAGATCGCAACGTTCCGGCAGAAGACACCAGCGCCAACGCCGCCCTGCTCGATATTCAGGAGCTGGAAACCCAATTCCACGTGGGCGACCGTATCTATGAGGCGGTCGGCAAGGTCTCCCTCTCGGTCAAACCCGGCGAATGTCTCGGCATCATCGGCGAATCCGGCTCCGGCAAATCGGTCACTGCCCTCTCCGTCACCGGCCTCGTCGCCTCGCCCCCCGGTGTCATCACCGGCGGCGCGGTGCGGCTGGAGGGCAAAGACCTGCTCTCCGCCAATTACGAGCAACTCCGCTCGGTGCGCGGGAACCGCATCGCCTATATCTTTCAAGACCCGCTCAGCACCCTGCACCCACTCTACACCGTGGGCGATCAACTGGCCGAGGCGATCCGCGTGCATGACAGCCGGGTGAGCAAATCCGCCGCCCGCGCCCGTGCACTCGAACTGATGAAACAGGTCCGCATCCCCAACCCCGAGTCCCGCCTCGGCAACTACCCGCACGAACTGTCGGGCGGGATGCGCCAGCGCGTCGGCATCGCCATGTCGCTGGCGAATGAACCCGACATCATCATCGCCGACGAGCCAACAACCGCGCTGGATGTCACTGTTCAGGCCCAAATCCTTTCGCTGCTGAACGACCTGCGCCGCGAGCGCGGGCTGGCGATCATCTTCATCACCCACGATTTCGGCGTGGTTGCCCAACTCTGTGACAGGGTCGCGGTCATGTACGCGGGCCGGATCGTTGAAGATGGGCCAACCCAATCCGTGCTCGACGCCCCCGCCCACCCCTACACCAAGCGCCTCATCGCCTGCGTCCCCGAGCTGGGCGGCGGGCGGCGCGAGCTGGCCGCCATCCCCGGCCTGCCCCCTGTGGTGGATGACCTGCCGCCCGGCTGCCACTTCGCTCCGCGCTGCCACAAGGCCACCGCCGCGTGTCAGGTCGGATACATCGGGCTTGAGGGCGACGATGCCCGCACCGTGCGCTGCATCCACCCCGAGGAGAACGTCGCATGACCAAACTCGCCCTCAAGGTCGACAACCTCTCCAAAACCTTCCCCATCGGCGGCGGCCTGTTTTCCAAGCCCAAGGCCGGGGTCCGCGCGGTGCGTCCCGTATCCTTCGAGGTGCCCGAGGGCGAAACCCTTGGCATTGTCGGAGAGAGCGGCTGCGGCAAGTCCACCTTCGCCCGCATGCTCGTCGGCCTGCTGGAGCCCACCACCGGCACCATCGAAATCGCCGGAAAGGCCCTCGACAACGCCGACCCGGCGGCTTTCGGGCGGCTGATCCAGTACATGTTCCAAGACCCGATTTCGTCCCTAAACCCGCGCAAAACCATTCGCCAAATCATGGAAGCCCCCCTCAAGCTGCTCCACGGCATGGACAAACCCCAGCGCGATGCTCGCATCTCCGAAATCTTCGCCTCCGTGAACCTGCGCGAGGAGTTCCTCACCCGCTACCCGCACGAGTTTTCCGGCGGTCAGGCCCAGCGCATCGGCATCGCCCGCGCCCTTGCCGCCTCGCCCGAGATCATCATCCTCGATGAGCCGGTCTCGGCGCTGGACGTCTCTGTGCAAGCCCAAGTCCTCAACCTGATGGCCCGCCTCAAGGCCGAGTTCGGCCTTACCTACCTGTTCATCAGCCACGACCTCGCCGTTGTGGAGGCTGTCTCCGACAGGATCATGGTGCTCTACTTCGGCTCGGTGGTGGAGATTGGCCGCGCCGAAGATGTCTTCCGCACGCCCAAACACCCCTATACAAAGCTGCTCGCCAGTTCCGCCCCGGTGGTGGGTCGCCCGCTCACCGCGCCCGAAAGCGCCGCCGCCGAGTTGCCCGACCCGCTCAACCCGCCCCCCGGATGCCCCTTTGCAGGGCGCTGCCCGCGGGTCACCGACGAATGCCGCAAAAAAGAGCCGCCCCTGGTGGCCATGGGAGAAAATCAATTTGCCGCCTGTTTCCATCCCCTCTGACGGTCGCATGAGCCGCCCTGTTCAAGTCGCCGAGGCGATCAAGTCCTGGGTCGTCGAGCACGGCCTGAAATCCGGTGATCGTCTGCCCGCCGAGGCCGAGCTGATCGAGCGCTTCGGCATGGCCAAGGGCACGATCCGCGAGGCCATGCGGATACTCGAGGCGCAGGGCCTCGTCAAAACCCGCACCGGCCCCGGCGGCGGCGTGTTTGTTCACGAAGTCAGCCGCGAGCGGGCGCGGGCGCTCTTGGGCAACTACTTCTACTTCAAAGATCTCACCATCGCCGACATCTACCAGCTCCGTCAGGCTTTGGAGCCCGAGCTTGCTGCCTCACTGGCAGGCACCCTTTCTGAAGAAGCGCTGGCCGAGCTGGAAGCAAACATCGCCACCTATTCCGAGCCATCCAAGTCGATCGAAGAGGAGCGCGAGCAGCACATTGCCTCGCTCCGTTTCCACGCCATCCTCGCCGGCCAGTCGCCCAACCCGCTCCTGAGTTTCTGCATCGACTTCATGATCGCCCTCCTGTCCGACCTCACGGTCTACCGCGAGCTCTATGCGCCGCCCAATATCGAGCTCTGGCAGAAGGGGCGTGATTTCCAGTCCCGCCTCGTCACCGCCCTGCGCGAAGGAAAGGCCGACGAGGCCCGCACGATCATGTCCAACCACATGGCCACCGCGCGGGAGTTGATGGAAGGGCAAGAGGCCGTCATGGCCCAGCGGTTCATGACCGGCTGAGATTGGCCCCTTAACAAGCCCAACCGGCGCCTTTGACGAAGGCAAACCGCATCGCCTGACGTGCACCCCAACCCAGCCCCGGGCCATACCCGGCTGTTGCACTTGCAGGCCCATGAGCCCCACTCTAACATCGCGCCCGGCAGGTAAAGCGCCTAATGCGCCTGTCCCTGCCGCGCCCGCAGCGCTATCCGACGCTGCCAGCCAAAACCCATCATGAACACTATTCCTGAGGATCCGCTGTGGGCTTCATGCACTCAATGACGTGTCAAACCGACGGCATCCACAGCACCGCACCGGTCCGTTGGCGCTCCTTTGACGGGATGTGCGCGGTGCATTGGGAGGCGCGCGGAGAGGCCGGAGCACGGGGCTATTACCGCTCCCCTGATCCACGAATCATGCTCTTCTTCAACGAGGTCTCGCACTGCATCGCCATGTCGGAGCAGAAGGCGGCGGCGAGCCCGGGCTGGCGGCCGATGCTGCGCGCGCTCTTCGTGCCATCCGGCATCCCGATATGGACGCAATTCAAAGCGCGGCACGAGTTCTCGCATCTCGATCTCCACCTGCGCCGAGACTGGCTGCTGGAAAGGCTCACTCCGATGATGGGGGAGGCCACAGCCGAGGAGGCGTTGAGGCAGCCTGTGGAGCTGCAGGACGTCGGCGCCTTGGCCACCATCGCCACCACGCTTGCCTCCGAAATCGGCGCGCCCAGCCGGGGGCCGCGCTTTGCAGAAAGCCTCGCAATCGCCCTGATCACCGGGCTGATCGACCCACCGCAGCAGGCTCACCTGCAGCCCAGCGCGCAAGGCGGCCTGACGCCAAGCCAAATGCACCGGCTTCGCAAGCTGATCGGCGAGCAGAAACGACGGATGACAAATCTTGAGCTGAGTCAGGCCGTGGGTCTGTCAGAGGGCTGGTTCTGTCATGCCTTCAAGAAAACCACCGGCAAAACGCCTCTCCAGTGGCAACAGGAGCTGCGCATTTCGATGGTGAAGGAGAGCCTGCTGATGGACGATCTGACAATCGCAGAAATCGCCCTGCGCCACGACTTTTCTGACCAAGGCCACCTGACGCGCGTGTTCCGCCGGTGCGAGGGCACAACGCCCTCCGCATGGAGGCGAGCCGCCAAAACGCGCGGCTAGCGGCGTGCCCGCTCCAAGCGGGAGCGAGCACCGTGGTCTTGCCTCACCAGCTGTGGTTCAGCGTCAGATTGATCTCGCGACCAGGGTTGTAATAGTTCGATGAGAAGCCCTTTTGCGCCACATGCTGCTCGTCAAACAGGTTGGCCACCGTCAGGCGCAAATCAGTGTTGTCGGCAATCTCGTAGCCCACCGAGGCATCAAAGATCCAAGCCGCGTCAATCTGATCGGTATTGGCAGTCGAGGTCCAATATTCACCCGTGTAGCGCGCGCCCAGCCCCAGATCGAGGTCACCACGACGGCCCGCGCCCGGCACAAGGTAGTTCACCCAAACAGAGGCCTGGTTCTTCGGCGTATGGGGAAGTTCATTGCCGTTGTTCGCCCCGTTGTCCGACTGGATGATCTCGGTTTCCAGATAGGTGTAGGCCGCAGTGAAAGAGAGCTGGTCGTTCACCTCCGCCTTGGCTTCAAGCTCCAGCCCACGCACCCGCGATTCTCCCACCGGCTCGGCCAAAAGCGAGTCCGGGTCCGTGACGGTTTGGTTGTACTTGGTCAGCTCGAAAACCGAGGCGGTGAACAGCGCCCGCATGGTCTCGGGGCGATATTTCAGGCCAATCTCGTATTGCTTCCCGCGCTCCGGTTCGAGGTCAAAGCCATTGGCATCCGAAAAGCTCGCAGGCACGACCGACTCCGCATAGCTGCCGTAAACAGAGAGCTCGGGCGTGATCTTGTATGTCAGCCCTGCGCGCAGCGTGGTCTCATCAAAGGCGCCTTCCACCAGATCGGGGCAGGCCCCAAAGGCGTTCGCATGGCAGCGGAAGGTCTGGTCAATCCAGTCGTGCCGCAGCCCCACCTGCGCAATCACCCGATCCCAGCTGAGTTCCTGCTGAAGGTAAAGCGAGGTCACATTCACGTCGTTGGTGTTGCTCTGGTAGGGCGCGGTGCTGCCAAGATCCAATCCGCCCGAGTACACCGGATCATCCGGGTCAATCGAACTGGCAGGGGTGTACCACAGCGTGTTGCTGCGATGGTTATCGCGGTATTCCACCCCGGCCATGGTGCGGCTGTGAACAGCGCCAAAGCCGGCCTCGTAAAGCAGATGCGCATCCACGACAAAGTTCTCAAACTCCGCCTCGTTGGCAAAGTAGAACCGCTGTGTAAGGGACGGGTCGTTCAGGTCGGCGCTGCCCAAAAAGACATATCCAAACCCGCCAGTGCCCTTGGTGTAGCGCGCGGTCGAGCCAAAGCTCAGGCCATTGCCAAAATCATGCTCGACCTTCAGCGTCAGCGTATCGCGGTCGGTGTCGAGATAGTTGAAGTCAGGCTCACCCAAAAAGAGATCCCGCGCATAGTCCCGCCCATCCGCCGGGTAGCCGGAGGAGTTGGGATAACCGTCGCGATAGAGCTTGTCGTAAACCACGCTCACCGTCGTCGCATCACTCGGACGCCATGCCAGACCAGCCATGAAAAAGCTCTCGTCGTCGTTGGACTCGTCGGTCTCCGCCTCCGCATCCTTGATCTTGCCGGTCACACGCCACGAAAACGGGCTGCCCTCCCCGAAGCTGTCCCCCATGTCGAAGCCCAGCTCCTTGCGGTTGAAGGAGCCATATGTGCCGTAAACCTCGCGCAGGCGCTCGCCGGTCGGGTTCTTGGTGATGAAATTCACCGCGCCGCCCGGGTCCGCGAGGCCGAAGGCCGTGGAGTTTGCGCCCTTCAGCACCTCCACCCGGTCAAAGGCAAAGGGCTCTTCACGCACGCCCCCGAAAGCATCGCCAATGAGCATCCCGTCGCGGTAGGTGGTCGCGTCGTAGCCCCGGATCTTGAAAAAATCATAGCGGTCGTCACGGCCATAAAAGTCAGTCGTCACCCCCGCGCTATATTGCAGCACCTGTTCGGTCGTGCGCGCACCGCGCCGCTCGATCTCCGCCGAGGTAACAACAGAAACCGAGGCCGAACTGTCCAATATGTCGCTCGGCAGGCCCGATCCGCTGCTGATCTGGCTGGCAACGGTGGTTTCACTGTCGGCATCACCCGGCCCGGCGCTTTCAATGAAGATCGTGCTCAACTCGTAAACCGGGCCACCCTCCTGCGCAAAGCTTGGGGCCGCAGCCGTGAGCAGCGCAGCACTGGCGCAGGTGGATAAAAACCGGACTGGCCGGCGCGGGGGGAGAGGATCGTTCACGTCAGGCTGGCTCCTGTTCTGATCTTGGCCATATGTCATGACTTCTGGCTGACCGCGGAGCGGATGGCGGCGAAGGCGGCACGCCGAAATGCGCGCGGCGGCGCGGCGGCAAAACCCCGGGGTCACACCACCTGCTCCAGCGCCTCTACCAGTGTTTTCAGCCTCGATCTTGGAGGTTCCTGTCGTATTTGGCAGTTTCTGACTAAAAGAGTGCGGATTGGGGGTGATTGGCGCGCCGCGCTTCGTTACGCAGGGCGCAGCGCAGCCTCTGGGGATCGCCCGGACGTGACAGGAGAAGCCCGATGCCGCTCAAGACCTTTCTCGCAACCCTCGCGCTGGCATGCGGCCTTGCGAGCGCTGCGGTGGCGCAAACGGTCTATCCGGTTGAGATCGAGCACGCCTATGGCACCACCGTGGTGCCAGAACCGCCGCTGCGGGTCGCCACGGTCAACTGGTCCAACCAAGAGGTTCCGATCGCCCTCGGCGTGGTGCCGGTCGGCATGGCGGCGGCCAACTTCGGCGACGACAACGGCGATGGTGTCTTGCCCTGGGTCGCCCAAAGACTTGCGGAACTGGGGGGTGAGAGCCCGGTTCTGTTCGATGAGGGCGACGGGATCGACTTCGAGGCGGTCGCGGCCACCGAGCCAGACGTGATCCTCGCCGCCCATTCCGGGCTGTCCGAGCAGGATTACCGGATTCTGAGCCAGATCGCCCCCACCATCGCCTACCCCCACATGCCGTGGACAACGACCTGGCGCGAGATGATCCGGATGAACAGCGCCGGCATGGGCATGGCCGAGGAGGGCGAAGCGCTGATCGCCGAGCTGGAAGCCCGGATCGCCGAGGCGGTTGCCGCCCATCCGATCTTGGCGGGCAAGAGCGCCATCTTCGCCACCCACCTCGACCCGACAGACCTAAGCCGCATCCCGTTCTACACCGACAATGACACCCGCGTCGCCTTCCTCCACGATCTCGGCCTCACCTCCCCGGCCCTGGTCAATGATCTCTCGTCCACCGGGCGTTTTGCTGGTGAGGTCAGTTCCGAGCAGATCGACCTGCTGAACGACATCGATATCGTCGTCACCTACGGCAACAGCGGGCTGATCGACCGGCTTGGCAGCTACATGCTCACCAGCAAACTCCCCGCAATCTCGCGCCGGTCCATCGTCTTGCTGCAAAATGACCCGCTCGGCACCGCCGCCCACCCCTCGCCGCTCTCCATCCCATATGTGCTCGAGGATTACGTGAGCATGCTCGCAGACGCCGCCGAGAAGGCGGAGTAGCGCCCCATGCCCCCGATCCGGCCCCATCAGAGCCGCAGAGCGGCGTGGTTTGTCATTCTGGCGGCGCTGCTTGCGCTCGCGGCCTTGGCGTCGCTCACCTTCGGTGCGCGGGTAACATCGCTGGCCGATCTCAGGGCGGCGCTCATCGGCACCCCGCAAACCATGGGCGAAGTGGCCGTCGCAAGCCGCGTGCCCCGCACTGCGCTCGCCGCGCTTGCGGGGGCGGCGCTGGGGCTTGCGGGCGCGGGGATGCAGGGGCTCACCCGCAATCCGCTGGCCGATCCGGGCATTCTGGGCGTCAACGCTGGCGCGGCACTGGCCGTGGTGATCACACTGGCGAGCGTTGGACTCGGGTCACCGCAGGGCTACATCCTCGCGGCCACCCTCGGAGCAGGCCTCGCCGCCGCGGGTGTCTATATCATCGCCAGCCTCGGCGCTGGTGGGGCGACCCCGCTCAAACTGGCGCTCGCGGGGGCTGCGCTAACAGCAGCACTCACCTCCCTGACCACCGCAGTCGTCCTGCCCCGAGGGGACATCGCCGGGCTGGTGCAATCCTGGCTCGTGGGCGGTGTCGGCGGCGCAACATGGGACAGGGTCACGCCGCTGCTGCCCTTCCTCGCTCTCGGGGCCGCCCTCTCGCTTGTATCAGCGCGCAAGCTCAACCTGCTCGCCCTCGGCGATGACACCGCAGCAGGCTTGGGTGAAACCGCATGGCGCGCGCGGGCGATGGCCGCGCTCGGCGCCGTCATTCTCTGTGGCGCCACTACAGCCGCCTGCGGACCCATCGGCTTTGTCGGCCTGGTCGTGCCGCATCTCTGCCGCCTGCTGCTCGGCGTGGATTACCGCTGGATCCTGCCCGCCTCCGCGCTCAGCGGTGCCGTCTTGCTGCTCCTCGCCGATGTCGCCGGGCGGATTGTCGCGCGCCCGGCAGAGCTTGATGTGGGCATCGTCACCGCCTTTATCGGCGCACCGGTGTTTATCTGGATCGTGCGGCGCAAACGGGTGGCAGCACTGTGAGCCTTGCCCCCGATACCGCCCGGATGCGCCACAGGCTGCACAATCGCCGCCGCATGGTGCTGGCGGCCCTCTTGGCCCTCGTCCTCAGCGCTGCGGCGCTGACCCTGACAACCGGGCAATCCTTCATCCCGCCGTCGACCGTGCTCCACACGCTTCTCGGCAGCACAGACGGGAGCGAGGCCTTCACAATCAACGTGTTGCGCGGGCCGCGCGTGCTGGTCTCCGTGCTGGCGGGCATGTGTTTCGGCATGGGGGGCGTCGCCTTCCAAACGCTCCTGCGCAACCCGCTCGCCAGCCCCGATATCATCGGCATCAGCTCCGGTGCCAGCGCAGCCGCCGTGTTCTGCATCGTCATGCTCTCCGCATCCGGCACCTTGGTGGCAGTCGTCGCTGTCGCAGCGGGGCTGGGGGTGGCCCTGCTGATCTTCCTGCTCTCGTGGAAGGGCGGCGCTGCGGGGGCGCGGCTGATCCTCGTGGGCATCGGCGTGTCGGCCATGCTGCAAAGTTTCACCGCCTATGTGCTGACGCAGGCCCCAAGCTGGTCACTCCAACAAGCCCTTCGCTGGATGACCGGCTCGGTCAACGGCGCACAGCTTTCCCAAGCGCTGCCGCTCGCGCTTGCCCTGCTGGTCTTCGGCGGGGCACTCCTCGCGGTGCGGCGCAATCTTGAAACCCTGCGCATGGGCGATGACATGGCCGCAGGGCTCGGCGTCGGCGTTGGCCTCACGCGGCTCACCGTCATCTGCGCCGGGGTCGGGCTGGTCGCCTTTGCCACGGCCGCCACAGGGCCAATCGCCTTCGTCGCCTTTCTCTCCGGCCCAATCGCCACCCGCCTGACTCGCAATGGCGGCTCTCTGCTGCTGCCTGCCGCCCTCACCGGGGCAGCGCTGGTGCTGCTGGCCGATTTTGCAGGGCAGGTGCTGCTGCCCGCCCGCTACCCGGTTGGCATCGTCACAGGCGTGCTCGGTGCGCCCTACCTCATCGCCCTGATCCTCAGGGAAGATCGCTCAAGAGGTGCCCTGTGAGTGACGCTATCCTGAACATCCATCGCTTGGTCGCGGGCTACGGCACCGGGGCCGTGCTGAACGACCTCAGCCTCGCTCTGCCGCGCGGCAAGATCACCGCCATCGTCGGGGCCAACGCCTGTGGCAAGTCCACCCTGTTGCGCGCCATGTCGCGCCTGCTCAAGCCCGAGGCCGGGGAGGTGCTGCTCGACGGGCAGCCGGTTCATGCGGTGCCGCCGCGCAGGCTTGCGCAGCGGCTCGGCCTGTTGCCGCAATCCCCCATCGCACCCGAGGGCATCACCGTGCTCGATCTCGTCAGCCGAGGCCGTCACCCGCACCAAGGCCTGTTCGGCCGCTGGACCGCAGCCGATGAGGCCGCCGTCGCCGAGGCTCTGGAGATGACGGGCATCGCCCCCCTCGCAGACCGCTTCGTCGACGATCTCTCCGGCGGGCAACGCCAGCGCGTGTGGATCGCCATGGCCCTCGCCCAGCAAACCGAAGTGCTCCTGCTCGATGAGCCAACCACCTTTCTCGACATCAACCATCAGGTCGAAGTGCTCGATCTGCTGACCGACCTGAACCGCGCGCGCGGCACCACCGTGGTGATGGTGCTGCATGACCTCAACCTCGCCGCCCGCTATGCCGATACGCTGGTCGCCGTGGCCGCAGGCCGGGTGCACTCCGCCGGGCCACCCGAAGCGATTCTCACCGAAAAGATGGTGGCCGATGTCTTCGGACTCACCGCCCGCATCACGCCAGACCCGGTAACGCAAAAGCCGATGATGGTTCCGATCGGTCGCCACGGCAGCAAGCCACCCCGCCCGATCACTGAGCCAAGCCCAAAGGGAACCCCAGCATGAAACACAGCTCCGTTGCCGAGTTCTGCCACGACGAAGGCCAAAGGCTGCTCTCCTTCTGGCGCGCTGAATATACCGAACACCAGATGGATCCGCAGGAACCCGCGCCCGGAACGCTCGTGGCCGATGCCGGGTTCGTCCGGGTGACAGTCAAGGTCGAGGAGCGGGCCTGCCAGATCGAAGTGGCTGCGGATGACGAGAGCATTCTTCCAGACGTCCGCACGGGCATTTCCCTGCATATGGCAGAATTCGATCCGGCGCTGCCGCCGCTCACCTGGTCGGGCCAAAGCAAGGCCGGCGCATTGCCCCCCACACTCGCCATCGGCGAGGTCTCTGGCTGCACGCCGCTGGGCAGGGCATGGTGGCGGATGTCGGTCGCGCTCTCGCCGGATGGCTACAGCCGTTTTGCGAGCGACGACCATTGGCACTTTCGCTTGCTCCGCGCGAAAGGGCGCCATCAGCCGCCCGTTTGGCCAAGGCTCGACGAGAACGGCGTGATCCAATGGCCCGAGGGCGACCAGAAGCTGACAGACCGTGTCTTCACCGCCCGCGCCTGCGATCCAGAGGCGCAGAGCATCACATTCGACATCTTTCGCCACCCCGGCGGGCCCACGTCCGACTGGGCCGCAACGCGCCCCCTCGGCCAAACAGTCGGCTTGATGGGGCCGGGCGCAAAGACCGGGCCGGAGGTGGTGGATGCAACCGATGTGCTGCTGGTCGGCGGCGACGAAACCTCGGCACCGGCAATCCTGCGCGCTCTGGCAAGGCTCCCCGCAGGCACGGCTGGCGAAGTCTTCCTCTTGGTCGGCTCAGAGGCAGACAAACAACCATCGCCACCCGGCCCAAGGCTCAACTGGCTCCTGCGCTCCGAGGGCGCAACAGAAGAAACCCTCACATCCTCGATGCGCGCAGCGCTCACTAGCGCACCGCCCTCCACCCGGCTCTGGTTCGCCGCAAGCAAACAAGCCGCACGAAACATCCGCACCTTCGCCCTCCAAACGGCACAGCTCCCCAAGTCACGGGTTCATTCCGTCAGCTACTGGTCCTAGCCGTGGCGACTTCGCCATAAACGGTTGCCGCTGCAATGGAAGAGGGCCCAGAGCGCACGGTCCATTGATTAATGCCCCCTATGTCATCCGACATGTGCATAGGATGTGCATCACTTGTGCACAGGGTGTTGCCCTGTGCTTTTCGGGGTTAACGCCCGTTCATTACCCCGGCGCGCGCTCCGCCCAACCGGCAAAGATGCTCTCCAGCCAGACCACGATGTAATAGAGCAGGATGCCCAGCGCCGCGAGGGCGATCAGAACCGCAAACATCAGCGGATAATCCGAGTTGGTCTTGCCGCTATCAAACAGCGCGCCAAGCCCTCTCCCGTGGGGCGAAACGATCTCCATCAGGTTGGTTCCGATGAAGGCCAGCGTCACCGCCACCTTGAGCGCGCCAAAGAACTCCGGCAGCGTTTTCGGCAGGGCGATCTTCCAGAAGATCGTGCTCTGCGAGGCCCCCAAAGCCCTTAGAATATCACGATATTCCGGCTCCAGCGTGCTGAGCCCGATGCTGATGCTCACGGCAATCGGGAAGAAGCTGATCATGAAGGCAATCAGCACCGTGTTGAAGTCATGCGCCCCGACGAACATCAGCGCCACGATGGGCACCACCGTCGCCTTGGGTATGGCGTTGAAGCCCACCAACAAGGGGTAAAGCGCCTCCCGCATCACGCGCGAAAAGCCCATCACCATGCCAATGGCCACGCCAACGATGATGGCAAGGACCAGCCCCATCACCGTGCGCCAAAGCGTCTGCCAGCCCATCACAAGGAACAGCTCCCAGTAGCGGGTGTAGGCAGGCACCAGGTCTGATGGCGACGCCATCTTGTAATTCGGCCAACCCATTGCCCAAACAAGGAATTCCCATAGGATCAGGAAGACGACAACAGC
The DNA here is from genome assembly GCF_006351965.1 of Oceanicola sp. D3. Classification (NCBI taxonomy): domain Bacteria; kingdom Pseudomonadati; phylum Pseudomonadota; class Alphaproteobacteria; order Rhodobacterales; family Roseobacteraceae; genus Oceanicola; species Oceanicola sp. D3. The sequence goes on along the minus strand of NZ_CP040932.1, from coordinate 345,898 downwards.
CGCCACGGGCACCGCCACCTTGCGCAATCGCGGGCTCATGCCGCGCCCTCCTCAGCCGGAGCCCGCCCCTGCGCCACCTCGATCTGGTGCCGCAGAATGGCCAGCATTTCCGCCGATTCAGGCGTATATAGCTGCTCGATATCATGCCCCCGGTCCGGCACATCCAGCACGTATTGGGTGCGGGCGGGGCGGCCCGAAAGCACCACCACCTGATCGGCGAGATAGATGCTTTCGCGCAGGTCGTGGGTGATGAGTACGCCGGTGAAGGGCTCCGCCTCTTTCACCTTCTGCATCGTCTGCCACAGGTCCTCCCGGGTGAAGGCATCCAGCGCGCCAAACGGCTCATCCAAAATCAACACTTCAGGCTTGTGAACAAGGGCGCGGCACAGGCTCGCCCGCTGGCGCATCCCGCCCGAAAGCTCGCTTGGGCGCTTGTCTTCAAACCCCTCCAACCCAACGAGAGAAAGCAGGTAACGCGCCCGCTCTTCCTGCTCTTTCCGGCCCATCTTGGTGGGCACAATCTCCAGCGGCAGCATCACGTTCTTCAGGATCGAGCGCCACTCCAGCAGCACCGGGTTCTGGAAGGCCATGCCCACCGTCGCACGTGGCCCCTTCACCCGCTCGCCATGCAGCCAAACCTCACCCTCATCGGGCTTCATCAGCCCCGCGACCAACCGCGTCAGCGTGGACTTGCCACAGCCTGACGGTCCGACCACGGCCACAAAGCCACCTTCGGGCACCGCCACATCCAACCCGTCCAGCACCGGCAACGGCCCGCTTGGGGTTTGGTAGGCGTGGCGCACGCCCTTGATTTCTATAAGGTTCGTCATGCTGCGCGGCCCGTAGGGTGGGCAATCTGCCCACCGCCACGAGGCCCTCCAATCACTTCAGCGCAAACCCGCCCTCGGGCAGATACTCTTCGGTGAAGTAGAGCGACACATCAGGCTCGTTGACAAACTCGTAGGTGGTTTTGATCTGCTCTACCGAGCTGGCCAGCCGGTCTTCGTCGATGGTGCCAAAGCCACTTTCCATCGCGTAGTCGGTCGCCACATTGGCGTCGATCGAAAGTTGCAACCGGCGCTGCTCCAGCGCGGCATCGGCCGCCGGGTTGCGCTCTATCAGGCTCGCTGTCGCGGCGGCCGGGTCGGCAATCGCATCTTTCCAGCCCGCGGCCACGGCGGCCAAAAAGCCCTTCAGCGCATCGCCGTTTTCGGCGGCCCACTCGGTGTTGACGATGATGGCATTCCCGTAAAGGTCCACCCCGTAATCAGCCATTAAGATTGTTGAGATATCGTCCTCTTCAATCCCGAGCCGCACAAGGTTCAGGTAGGAGCTGAACGAGAAGCCGGTGATCGCGGCCACATTGCCTTCGGCCAGCATCGGCTCACGGGTCGGGAAGCCTACGGGCTCCACCGTGATCGTGGCCATATCGAGCCCGTTCTCGGCGGCAAAGATCGGGAACTGCGCCCATGCGCCATCGGGCGGCGGCGCGCCGAGCACTTTGCCCTCAAGGTCTTTGGGTTCGGAAACGCCGAGCGATTTGCGCCCAATCACGGCAAAGGGCGGCTTGTCGTAGATCATCATCACCGCCGTCACGGGCGCGCCGGGGTTCTGGTCGAGGAACTTGATGAGCGAGTTGATATCGGCAAAGCCTACCGGGAAGGCACCGGTGGCCACCTTGGGGATCGCATCGAGCGAGCCGGAGCCTGCGGTGATCTCGACGGAGAGGCCATTCTCTTCGAAGTGGCCGTTGTCGATGGCGGCGAAATAGGGGGCCGAGGGGCCTTCGAACTTCCAGTCGAGGGCGAATGGCAACGCCATGGCGTGGCTTTCACCCTTGGCGTCCTGCGCTGCGGTGAGCGTGGCGGCTGCAATGGCCCCAGCGCCGATAAGGGTACGAATGAACACGGGCGAAATCCTCCGTTTCAGGTGTTGAGCGGCCCGACTTAGGCATGACACCGCACCCGGGGGGAGTTGCCGCAGGAGCAGGAGTAGCACGGGGGCCGCATCCGCTCAATATTTGGGCATTCTTCTGAAGGCGTGCCGCTGAAATTGGCAGCAAGGCCATCCGCCCGTTAGCTGGCATTTTAGCCGTTTGGCCCTCGTCAGGCCGGCATCCTCAACCGCGCCTTAAGACATCCGCCTTAACCTCCGTGCCCAAGGCGGCACTTTCCTCAGCCGCTCTGCCATGCCCTACAAACCGGAGTTCCCATGTTTCGCAAAGCCCTCGCCCTCGCCGCCTTCACCGTCTTCGCCCTGCCTGCAACCGCGCAGGATTACCGCGCCGCGATGACAGACTATCTCTCCGCCAGCATTGCCAACTGGGCCTCTGACGAGGTGATTGTGGCCGCGATCAAGGCTGCCAATGCCGAGCGCGCCGCGCTGACCCAGGCCGATATTGACGCCATGGATACAGCGTGGCGCTCTGAAGCGGACGGCGGCGCTGGCCCCACCATCGACCCGGTGCTGCGGAGTGCCGCTGCCGATTTTTTGCGCAAGCAGGTCTCCGCCTCGGGCGGGCTGATCTCTGAAGTTTTCATCATGGATACGCACGGCCTCAACGTCGCCGCTTCCACCGTCACCTCCGACATGTGGCAAGGCGATGAGGACAAACACGCCAAAACCTATGCCGCAGGCGCCGGTGCCATGTTCATTGACGAGGTCGAATTTGATGAAAGTTCAGACACCTATCAGGGGCAGGTCTCGATGACGATTTCAGACCCTGAAACCGGCGAGCCGATCGGCGCAATCACGGTCGGGCTCGACGTCGAGTCGCTCTGAAACGGCCCGGCAAAACCGGCCGGGTTCGCGCCCGGCCGGCCTCCGGATGCGCCCCCGGCATAATGCTTGCTAGGCATCGCTTCGCATATGCGGCATAAATCGTGTGTTCCACTCATCCAAGGACGCACCCAACAGCATGGCCATTCTCGCAAGCATCTATCACCTGACGCATTACAAGTATGACCGCCCTGTTACCCTCAACCCCCAGATAATACGCCTGCGCCCGGCCCCGCATTCGCGCACCCGGGTTCTGTCGCACAGCCTCAAGGTCTCTCCGGGCGGCCACTTCGTGAACCACCAGCAGGATCCCTACGGCAACTGGCTGTCGCGCTTTGTCTTTCCCGAGCCGGTCCGCGAACTGAAGATCGAGGTGGACCTGACGGCGGATATGACCGTCTACAACCCCTTCGACTTCTTCGTCGAAGAGAGCGCCGAAAAGTGGCCCTTCGACTACCCCGAAGACCTGCGCGAAGACCTGTCCATCTACCGCCGCCCGGAGCCCGAAGGCCCCAAGCTGGCGCAGTTTATCGGTGGGCTCAACTTCGGCACCGACGGCACCGTGGATTTCTTGGTCGCGCTCAACGCCCATGTCTCGCAGGTGGTAAATTATACCATCCGCATGGAGCCCGGCGTGCAAACGCCCGAAGAGACGCTCACCATCAAGTCCGGCTCCTGCCGCGACAGCTCTTGGCTGCTGGTGCAGACCCTCCGCCACCTCGGGTTCGCCGCCCGTTTCGTCTCAGGCTACCTGATACAGCTCAAGCCGGACGTGAAGGCGCTTGATGGCCCTTCTGGCACCGATGTCGATTTCACCGACCTGCACGCATGGGTCGAGGTCTACATCCCCGGCGCTGGCTGGATCGGGCTCGACCCAACCTCCGGCCTGCTGACGGGCGAAAGCCACATTCCGCTGGCCGCCACCCCGCACTACTGCAACGCCGCGCCGATCACCGGAGGTTTTGCTGCCGCGGGCACCCCCGAAGTTGATTTCGCCTTCGACATGAAGATCGACCGCGTGGCCGAGCACCCGCGCATCACCAAGCCCTTTTCCGACGAGTCCTGGGCCCGGCTGAACGCATTGGGCGAGAAGGTGGATGAAGATCTCAAAGCCGCCGACGCCCGGCTGACCATGGGCGGCGAGCCCACCTTCGTTTCCATCGACGATTTCGAGGGCGAAGAGTGGAACACCGCCGCCGTCGGCCCCGAAAAACGCGCATTGGCCGACCAACTGATCCGCCGCCTGCGCGACCGTTTCGCCCCCGGCGGCTTCCTGCACTACGGCCAAGGCAAGTGGTATCCGGGTGAAACCCTGCCACGGTGGACCTTCTCGCTCTACTGGCGCCGGGACGAAAAGCCGATCTGGTCCGATGACGCGCTGATTGCCGAAGAAAAGCAAGACACTGGCGCCACAGCCGAGGATTCGCAGAAATTCCTTGAGGGCATGGCGAAAAACCTTGGCGTCGACGCCGATTACGTTGCCCCCGCCTACGAAGACCCCGCCGAGTGGATCATCAAGGAAGGCAACCTGCCCGAAAACGTCACCCCCGAGAACTCCAAGCTGAAAGACCCGGAGGAACGCGCTCGCATTGCCAAGGTCTTCGAGCGCGGGCTGACGGAGGCGGCCGGCCACGTGCTGCCAATCCAGCGCTGGCAGGCCAAGGCGAGTGGCCACAAATGGCGCTCTGAAAAGTGGAAGCTGCGGCGCGGCAAGGTCTTTCTGGTTCCGGGCGACAGTGCCGTTGGCTACCGCCTGCCCCTCGGCACCCTGCCCTACGTCAAGCCCTCAGAATTTCCCTACACCTACGTTACCGACCCTTCGGTCGAGCGCGGCGCGCTGCCCGATTACCATGACGAGGCGGGGGATGCGCTGCCCGAGAGCAGCGAGGAGCGCAAGCAGCCCGTGTCGGCCCCGCAGGCCACAGGCCCCACGCAAGAAGTTGTGGAGCAGGAGCTTGGCAGCATCGGAGGTGCCGTGCGCACCGCGATTTCTGTAGAGCCACGCGAGGGGCGTCTCTGCGTGTTCATGCCGCCCGTTGAGGACGCCGAAGACTATCTCGACCTGCTCGCCGCAGCCGAGACGACCGCAAAGGACATGGGCCTGCCGATCCATATCGAGGGGTACGCCCCGCCACATGACCCGCGCATCAACGTCATCCGCGTCGCCCCCGATCCGGGGGTGATCGAGGTCAACATCCACCCGGCCTACGACTGGCAGGACTGTGTGGCGACGACCGAGGCTATCTACGAAGAGGCGCGCAATTGTCGCCTTGGGGCCGACAAGTTCATGATCGACGGGCGCCACACCGGCACCGGCGGAGGAAACCACGTGGTTGTCGGCGGGGCCACGCCCACCGACAGCCCCTTCATCCGCCGCCCCGATCTGCTGAAGTCGCTCATCCTGATCTGGCAGCGCCACCCGTCGCTCTCTTACCTCTTCTCGGGCATGTTCATCGGCCCAACCTCGCAGGCCCCGCGCATTGACGAGGCCCGGCATGACACGCTCTACGAGCTGGAAATGGCGCTGGCGCAAGTGCCCAAGCCCGGCGAGGGAGACATGCCCCCGCCTTGGCTGGTCGACAGGCTCTTCCGCAACATGCTGACAGACGTCACCGGCAACACGCATCGCGCCGAGATCTGCATCGACAAGCTCTATTCACCCGATGGCCCCACCGGCCGCCTCGGGCTGGTGGAATTCCGCGGCTTCGAAATGCCGCCACACCCGCGGATGAACCTCGCGCAGCAATTGCTCATCCGCGCCATCATTGCCCGTTGCTGGAAGGCTCCGGTTGAGGGCAAACCGGTGCGCTGGGGCACCGTCCTGCATGATCGGTACATGATGCCAGAGTTCCTCTGGGCCGACTTCCTCAAGCTGCTGGAAGACCTCGCGCAGCACGGCTACGAGCTGGACCCTGTCTGGTACGAGGCGCAGGCCGAGTTCCGCTTTCCGTTCTGCGGACAGGTCGAGGTGGAAGGCGCGCATCTGGAAGTGCGGCAAGCACTTGAGCCGTGGCATGTGCTCGGCGAAACCGGCGCCATCGGCGGCACGGTGCGCTACACCGACAGTTCGGTCGAGCGGCTTCAGGTCAAGCTCACAACCCAGCATCAGGGCCGCTACCGGATCATGGTCAACAAACGCCCTGTGCCGCTGAGCGCGGGCAACGAGAGTGGCACTCACGTCGGCGCGGTGCGCTACAAGGCCTGGCAGCCGCCCGAGGCGTTGCACCCGGTGCTGCCGGTCAATACGCCGCTGCACTTCGACATCTACGATGATTGGACAGGCCGGCCCATCGGTGGCTGCACCTATCACGTGGCTCACCCCGGCGGGCGCAACTACGAGACCTTCCCGGTCAACGGCAACGAGGCCGAGGCGCGCCGCCTTGCGCGGTTCGAGCCCTACGGCCACGCCCCCGGCGCCTATCGCCCGGCGCCCGAGCGCCCGCATCCCGAGTTTCCCTGCACGCTCGACCTGCGGCGAGATCCGAGGCTTGACGCTTGAGCAAGTCCAGCGCCCTCCGCACCAACAGGCTTCCGCCTCTTCTGGCAGGCTACGCGCCGCGCCCGGGGACGGCGGATGAGCTGATTGATGCGGAGGGGCAAATGCGCCCTGTGTGGCAAAGCTTCATGTCCGCTCTCGGCAGCCTTTCGCGGCAGGAAACAGAAGACATCTTTGCCCGTGGCTCGAATTACCTGCGCGATGCGGGCGTCTATTTTCGCCAGTACTCCAACGACCCAGCACCAGAGCGAGATTGGCCCTTCAGCCATGTGCCCGTGATCATTCACGAGCAGGAGTGGTTTTCTATCTGCGACGGCCTCGCTCAAAGGGCCGATCTGCTGGAGCAGGTCATGGCAGACCTTTACGGACCCGCAGATCTGGTCAAGGGCGGCCATCTTCCGGCGGAGCTTGTGGCGCGCAACCCGCAATGGCTTCGCCCGATGGTGGGGATCACCCCGGCAAGCGGGCATTTTCTCCACGTTATCGCCTTCGAAATTTCCCGAAATCCCGATGGCTCATGGTTTGTGCTGGGCGATCGCACACAGGCCCCCTCCGGCGCTGGCTTCGCGCTGGAAAATCGGATGGCCACCGCCCGAACCTTTCAGGATCCCTTCCCCCGCGCCAACATCCACCGGCTGGCGGGCTTCTTCCGGGCATTCCGCGCCGCGTTGGATGGGCTCTCCGGGGACGCCGGGCGCCGGGCCGCGATCCTCACTCCCGGGCCCGGAAATGACACCTACTTCGAGCACACCTATATCGCCCGTTACCTCGGGATGATGCTGCTCGAAGGTGAAGATATGATCGTCCACGACGGTCAGCTCAAGGTCCGCACCGTCGAAGGGCTGGAACCCCTTGGCACCCTCTGGCGGCGCCTCGACAGCGAGTTTGCCGACCCGCTTGAGCTGGACGAAAATTCATACCTTGGCACGCCCGGGCTTGTGCAGGCGCTCAGGCTCGGAACTCTCTCCATGGTTAACGCGCTCGGGGCAGGCGTGCTGGAGATGCGGGCGATGCAGGCCTTCCTTCCGCGCATTTCCGAGGTGCTCACCGGCCAGCCCCTGAAGTTGCCCAACATCGCCACATGGTGGTGCGGCACCGAGAGCGAGCGCGCGCATGTGCGCAGCCACACCTCCGAGATCATGATCGGCCATGCGCTGGCCTCTGATCTGCCCTTCGAGATGGGGGCAACAACCGCAGAAGGTGGCAGTTTCCGCGAGAGCGCCCAGCCTTCCATCGACGCATGGATAGAGGCGGAAGGCGGCAATCTTGTGGGGCAGGAGCTTGTGACGCTCTCAACGACCCCGGCCTGGGAAGATGGCCGCCTTGTGCCGCGCCCGATGACCGTTCGGGTCACGGCGGCCAGAACCCCGACAGGCTGGACCTTCATGCCCGGCGGCTATGCCCGGATTGGCGCATCCAACGACCTTTCCGCATTGGCCATGCAACGCGGCGGCACCGTGGCCGATGTCTGGATCATGGGCGACACCGCAGTCGCCGCCGAGTCGATGCTGGGCCGCTCATCGGCCCTATCGCCCCGCAAGGGGGCCCTGCCTGCGCGCGCCGCTGAAAACCTGTTTTGGCTCGGTCGCTACGTTGAGCGCTTCGAGGGGGCGGTTCGGCTGCTCAGGGCCTATCACTTGCGCTTGGCCGAAACCGGAGACCGCAAAGATCCGCGCCTCGTCGCCCTAGCCAAATACATGAAGGCCTTCGGTATCGACACAAACGACGCCGTGCCCGACGCCCTGACAGGCCTTCTGTCCTCCGCCCGTTCTTGCGCCGGAAAGGTGCGAGACAGGTTCTCTATCGACGGCTGGAACGCGCTTTCCGATCTGGCGCGGAGCCTCGATGCGATCATCGGCATGACCTATCCCGGCGATGGGGCGGCCCATGAAATGGGAGTGCTGCTCCGCAAGATCACCGGGTTTTCCGGCCTTGTGCAGGAAAACATGTATCGCTCCATCGGCTGGAGCTTTCTGGCCTTCGGGCGGGCGCTGGAGCGCTCTGATGCGCTCGCGTCAATCCTCGCGGCTTTCTGTGATGAGAAGCAGCCGCAGGGCAGCCTCGACATTGCGCTTGAACTTGGCGACGCCGTAATGACTCATCGGCAGCGCTACCCGATTGACGCCAGCCGCAGCACGGCGATTGATCTGCTCGCTCTCGACCCAAACAACCCCCGCGCCATCGTTTTTCAGCTCACCGAAATGCACGAGCTGTCGAAAATGTTGCCGGGCCGGGCCGCGCCCGGTCGGCCCACGGCGCTGACCCGCGCCGTGATGCCCATAGAAACCCGGTTGCGAACCGCCGATTCCGGTGCGCTGACCCCCGAGTCCTTCCTGACGCTTCGCGACGATCTGGCGAATCTCTCCAACCTCGTCTCAACGCTCTATCTGAGGTGATCGCTTGCGCTATGATGTGAAACTCCTGATCGAGTATGAATATGCGGGCACCTCTGACCATGCCCGTAACCTGCTCCATCTTCTGCCCGCCGAGATCCCTGATCGGCAGCGCATCTCCGCCAGCCTGCTGACGGTAGACCCGATGCCGCAAGAGCGGCGTGACCTGTTCGATTTCTACGGCAACCTGATGACCTTCATCGGCTTTCACGAACCGATAGACCGGATATCGCTGTCTCTGACGGCCCGCGCCGAACGGCTGTTGCAGCCTCCGGGGCTGGAGATCTCGCCACCGCTGGCCGCCCTCCCGCGCGAGATTGCCGAGGCAAGGCACATAGATGGCACCGCGCCGCACCACTTCATCGGCCCAAGCCCAAGGGTTTCGCCCGACGGGGCGATGAGCAGCTTCGCCAAGGGGTTGGTGTCGGCAAACATGCCAACGCTTGAAGCGGTGCGCGCAATCGGCCGTGCCCTGCACAAAGAGATGACCTTTGATCCAGACGCCACCGAGGTGGATACACCGGCGGCAGATGCCTTCAAGGCACGCCACGGCGTGTGTCAGGATTTCTCGCATATCATGATCGCCTGCCTGAGATCGCTCGGCATTCCTGCCGGATATGTCTCTGGCTTCCTGCGCACGATCCCGCCCGAGGGTGAGGAGCGGCTGGAAGGGGCCGATGCGATGCACGCATGGGTGCGGGCATGGTGCGGCACCGAAGTCGGCTGGATCGAGTTCGACCCGACAAACAACATTTCTACCGGGATGGATCATATCACCGTCGCCGTCGGGCGCGACTACGGCGATGTAGCACCTGTGAAGGGAGTAATCCGCACGGTGGGTAATCAAGACACCAGCCACAGCGTCGACGTCATCCCGCTGCCAGCGGCCTGACGAAGGGCGTTACGCGGCGGGGGGCCGGTTCCGGAACTTTCTGAGAAAACTGGTGCCGCTGAAGGGACTCGAACCCCCGACCCCATCATTACGAATGACGTGCTCTACCAGCTGAGCTACAGCGGCAACCGGCGCGGTCTATAGCGCGGACGCTTCGCGCGGGCCAGCCCTATTTTGCCTTCTCTTCCACCGGGGCCTCTTCTTCGGGCTCCACAGTCTCGGCCTCTTCCACCTCACCCTCGTGCAAGACAAGCGGGGCCTCCTCCGGCTCCGGCTCAGGGGCGGGGCCAACAAGGAGCGGGAGCATTTCGACGCCGCCGGGCATGGTGACTTCGGCCTTGGGCGGCTCACGCCATGAGAGCGTGTCGAACGCGCCGCAATTGTCGCAGGTGGGCGACCATTGGCCGTGGATGTTCTGGCATTTCTCACAAACCCATGCGGGGCCACGCGGCGCTGTCAGGGCACGTGCCAGCCAAGCGCGAACCACGTGATCATCGCCCCCTTCGCCGCGCTCGACAGCGGCCATGATGGTAAGCGCCCGGGCATTGGCACCTTCCGCGCTGGCGAGCTGCGCAACCGCCTTGCGAGCCGCCGGAAAGTCCTCTGCGGCGAGGTTGAGCTCGGCCAGCAGTAGTTTGGTTTCCTCATTCTCAGGATGCGAACGCAGAAGCGGCTGAAAGCGCTTGAGCCGGGCTTCGGGGCTCTCATCGGGCTGAATCGCGGCAAAGGCGGCAGCAAGATCAGGGTGCGGCTGGGCTTCCCACGCCTTCTTGATCACCCGGGTCGCATAGCGCGGTTTGTCCTGCTCGATGTAGCCGTGGGCGGCCATGACGGCAGCGGGCACAAGATCGGGCGAAAGACGGTTTGCCTCGATCGCGGCTTCACGCGCTTCGATGCTGCCGCCTTCCTCAACCACATCCTTGGCTTCCGAGAGCGCCAGAACAGCATCACGGCGACGATGCACATCGCGCGGCAGCGAGCCGTGCTTCAGCTTGGCGCTCAGGGTCTTGCGGGCACCGGACCAATCAGAGTGGCCAGCCTGAAGCTGGAGCAGAGTATCCTGCACCTCTTCGTGACCCGGCTTCATCGAAAAGGCCTTCTCCGCCAGTTTGAGGGCGGTGTCAGTGTCACCATCGGCGAGCTTTTGCTTCAACAGGCCGCGAACGCCGACAAAGCGGGTGCGGTCATCGGTCAGCAGGGATTTATAGGCTTCTTCGGCCCGCTTCCTGTCGCCCACCTGCTCGGCGGCCTGCGCCGTCAAAAGGCGAGTGAGCTCGGGCTTGCCGAGGTAGCGCTCGGCCCGGTTGGCCTTGGTCAGGGCCAACTGCCCCTCACCAGAAGCCAGCGCCATCATCCCGTCTGCCAAGGCCTCATAGCCGCGCTTTTCGCGGTGACGGTCAAAGTAGCGGCTCATCGCGGTTTCATCGCCGTTGAGAAAGCGAACCACAGCCACCAGAAGGCCAGCGAGCTTGAGCAGCAGCCAGACCGCGAGCAGCAGAACGAGGGCGCAGATGATCGCAACCAATGGCGAGGGCGCAAATTCGATGGAGCCAACGCGCAGCAAAACCGATGGGCCGTTTTCCATCACGAACCCCGCGCCAAGCGCGAGAGCCGCCACGATCACGACGAAAAAGAGAATCTTGAGAACCGACCAGAGCATGCGTCTGTTGTCTCCTAGTTACTTGTGAGCGTGGCAGACAGGGATTGGGCCCCGGTCACGGCATCGTTGCGGCGGCTGGCTTGCGCGATCCACTGATCCATCGCCTGTTGGCCGCCCTCGGGCAGCGCTGCAAGCTCTTCGAGCGCGGTGGAAAGGTCGCCCCCATTCAGCGCCGCTTCAGCGCGGGAGAGCACGGCATCGGGGTCATCCCCCTCCTTGGGCTCAAGTGAGCGGGCGCCAACTTGCCGCGTGAGCCACGAGCCAAAGCCGCCACCGTCTTCCGAGGCTGTTTCTTCGCGCGATACCCGAAGCGCACCGCGGGCCGCGGCGGGGAAGCTGGCTTTCAGCGCATCCAGCGTCATCACACCCTCTTCGGCATGGGCGGCAAGCCCTTCGGGGATCTCCGCAGATGTGATGCGCGCAAGCGCCTCGGCATAGGGCGCGCCAGTATCGAGGGCCTGCTGCACTTCAAGCAACGCGCGTTGCTCTTCGGCGCGGGCGGCGGCGGCGGCGGCCTCTTCCTGCCGTGCGGCGGCCTGCGCCTCGGTTTCCTTCGCGGCCTCCAGCGCCGCATTCATCTCGCTCATCTGTTCGGCCACTTCCTTGCGAAGGGCCTCAACTTCTCGGCCATAGGCGGCAAGGGCGGCCTGGCTTGCCGGGTCTGCCGAGCCTTCCACAGGGGCCTTCTCCAGCGCCTCCATCCGCGCTGAAAGGGCTGCAAGTGCATCGGCCTGTTCTGCGATGGCGGCATCGATTTCGCTGGTGTCGGCGGTAACGGCTGGCGCGGCTTCAAGCTCCGCCACGCGGGCCTCCAGCGCGGCAAGATCTTCCGAAGACGCCTTTTCATTGAGCGCGGCCGTTGTTCCGGCGGCGCTTTCCTCTTGCTGGGTCAGCCGCGCGGTCAGGTCTGCGGAGGCATTGTCGCGCCCCCAGAGGGCCCATGCGGCGGCAAAGCCGATAAGGCCCGCGATGATTCCGCCAAAAAGCAAAGGCATGACGCTGGCTTTTTGCGCAGCTGGTGGCGGAGCCGCAGCATGGGTCGGCGTGGCCTCGGGCTCCGGCGGTTCTGAAAGGTCGGGCACCTCATCCGTGGCTTCGGCTTCGGCTTCGGCTTCGAGGCTATCCGCGCCCTTTTCGGTGGGTCCAAACTTCAACGGTTCAGCGATTTCGAGCGTTGCGTCGGGGTCGGCGGCATCGCCACTGGGCGAATCCTCCGGCTCAACGGGTGTAAGAGCGTTCTCGTCAGCCTCGGCGTCACCCGGTTCGCCATCTTCATCGGCTGTCTCATCGGTCGTGTCGTCCTGCGAAGAGTCGGCCAATTCTTCAGCGTCCGCAGCGGTGTCAGGCTCATGATCCTTCTTCTGATCCGGGCCATCATCTTGCGTATCCGCACCGTTCACTTCGGCCTCGCTGCCCTCGTCTTCCGGCTTGTCGTCCGAACCCGCCACGTCAACTCCTCTCGTCATTTCGCTGCGCTGCCGCACAACACCCTAGCCTGCCACCCGCAGCGGCTCAACCAACCTCGCGCCTGACGGCATCCAGCATCGCCGCTGCGTCAGGGCGCTCCGCAACAACGGCATCTCCGGGCCATTCCTGAGCCACCGCACTACTCAACGCCACAACCCGAAGATTCGCACCAAGGTTTTTCACCTCTGCGGCCAAAAGACCTGCCGAGCGGGGCGAAAAGAGGGGCGCAACCATCGCTTCACCCCCCGCAAGGCGAGCTTTGAGGGGCGGGGTCAGGGCGCGCGCGGGTTGGTCATAGATAACGACGCTATGGCAGGGGTAGCCCATTGAGGTGAGACGTTCCGCAAGATCCACCCGAACATGCGCGCCATGCATATGCAAAAGCAACGGCACTGGCTGCTCCCGCGCAATCCTCTCGGGCAGGCCGGCTGCCACCCCATTCCCCACACGCGGCTCAAACCCTGCTGAGGCAGCCGCCGCTGCTGTGCGATCTCCCACGCACCACGCCCTGCGCCCACCGCCCGCCTGAAACGTTGCAAAAACCTCAACCGCGCTCACCGATGTAAAAATCAGCGCATCATCCGGGCCGGGGAGTTCTTTGGGCGCAACCGGAACGATTTCGATCAGCGGATTAACGATGATCTCCACCTCGCCCAGCGCGCCACGCAGCGCCTCGGCAAACTCTGCCGAACCCCGTGCCGGGCGGGTGAGCAGGACGGGCAGGCGGTTCACAACGCAACCCGGGCGGGATAACAACGATCAGCCATCTGCGCGGGTCATGCCGCGCGACCCCTGAAAAGGCAAGACATGAGCGTGCTAACCGTCCTTGGCATCGAAAGCAGCTGCGACGACACCGCCGCAGCGGTTTTGCGCTGGGACGGTGCCGCCCATGTGCTCTCCTCCGAGGTCTCCGGGCAAACAGACCTGCACGCAGCCTTCGGTGGCGTGGTGCCCGAAATTGCCGCCCGTGCCCACGCCGAGCGGCTGGACCTGATGGTGGAGCTGGCCTTGCAAAACGCGGGCGTGGCGTTGACAGAGCTGGATGCGATTGCCGTCACCGCCGGCCCGGGGCTGATCGGCGGGGTCGTCTCTGGCGTGATGTGCGCCAAGGGGCTCGCAGCGGCTACCGGGCTTCCTCTCATCGGGGTCAATCACCTTGCAGGCCATGCGCTGACGCCGCGGCTGACAGATGGGCTGGCCTTCCCCTACCTGATGCTGCTGGTTTCCGGGGGGCATTGCCAGTTTCTGATCGTGCACGGGCCAGAAAGCTTTGAACGGCTGGGCGGCACCATCGACGATGCACCGGGCGAGGCCTTCGACAAATCCGCCCGCCTGCTTGGCCTGCCTCAACCCGGCGGCCCGGCCATCGAAAATGCCGCGCAGGAGGGGGACGAAGAGCGCTTCAGCCTGCCCCGCCCTCTGCTGCGCGAGCCGCATTGCGATATGTCCTTCTCCGGGCTCAAAACAGCGCTTTTGCGCGCCCGAGACGAGGTGATGATCGGCGGCAACCAGCTGAAGCGACAGGATGTGGCCGACCTTTCCGCCGGTTTCCAGGCCGCCGTGCGCGATGTGCTGGCCGCAAAGACAGCGCGGGCACTGGAGGCCTACATGGCACATTCTCCGGCCGAACCTGCGCTGGCTGTGGCTGGGGGCGTGGCCGCCAATCAGGCCCTCCGCGCGGCACTTCAGGATGTGGCCGCAAAGGCCGGCGCCCGGTTTACCGCACCGCCACTCAGTCTCTGCACCGACAACGCGGCAATGATCGGCTGGGCCGCAATCGAACGACTGCGCGCAGGTGGCTCTGCAGACGACCTCACCCTCTCGGCCCGCCCACGCTGGCCGCTTGACACAGCAGCCCTGCCAATGCTCGGCTCCGGCAAGAAAGGCGCAAAGGCATGAGCGATATTTCCGTCATAGGAGCAGGGGCCTTTGGCACCGCACTGGCCAGCCAACTCGCTGGCGAGGACGGCCCCACCGTGACCCTGTGGGCGCGCAACCCCGATCATGCCGCCGAGATTAGTGAGGCAAGGGAAAACAAGCGTCACCTGCCCGGCGTGTCCCTGCCCTCTGAACTTGCAGTGGTGCATGACAATGGCGCTTTCGCCGCACCAATCCTCATCATGGCCACACCCATGCAAACCCTCGCCAGCCTCTTGGCCGAGCACCGCGAGCATATCGGCGAGGCCTGCGTTGTTGCGGCCTGCAAGGGTGTTGATCTTGAGCGTGGCAAGGGGCCAACCGGCATCATCGAAAGCGCCGCAAAAAAGGCGATTCCGGCCATTCTTACCGGCCCGTCCTTTGCCGTCGATATTGCCCAGGGCCTGCCCACCGCCCTCACCCTCGCCTGCGCCGACAAACGCACCGGCGAGATGCTGCAATCGGCGCTCTCCACCACCACCCTCCGGCTCTACCTGTCGACGGACCCGATCGGGGCGGAGCTTGGCGGAGCGCTGAAGAATGTCATCGCCATCGCCTGCGGGGCCTGCATTGGGGCGGGCTTCGGTGAAAGCGCCCGCGCCGCTCTGATGACGCGTGGCTTTACCGAGATGGCCCGCCTTGCGGCCGCGCTGGGCGGCAAGCGCGACACGCTCTCCGGCCTTTCCGGCTTTGGTGATCTCGCGCTGACCTGCACCTCCGACAAAAGCCGCAACTTCCGCCACGGCTTCGCGCTGGGCCGGGGGGAGGTTCCGCCGCCGGGAGTGACAACCGAGGGCATCGCCACCGCCGAGGCCACGCTGCGGCTTGCGCAGCGATACAAGCTCGACATGCCGATCACCGAGGCCGTTGCTGCGCTCACCTCCGGCACGCTCTCGGCGCCCGAGGCAATGGCCGTGCTGCTCTCCAGACCGCTGACGAAGGAGTAATCTCATGGCCTATTGGCTCTTCAAATCCGAACCCTCCACGTGGAGCTGGGATGATCAGGTCGCCAAGGGCGACGCGGG
Source organism: Oceanicola sp. D3 (assembly GCF_006351965.1). Taxonomy (NCBI): domain Bacteria; kingdom Pseudomonadati; phylum Pseudomonadota; class Alphaproteobacteria; order Rhodobacterales; family Roseobacteraceae; genus Oceanicola; species Oceanicola sp. D3. The sequence goes on along the minus strand of NZ_CP040932.1, from coordinate 330,270 downwards.
CGAAGAGTGGGATGGCGTGCGCAACTATCAGGCGCGCAACATGATGCGGCAGATGAAGCTGGGCGACCTTGGGTTTTTCTACCACTCCCAAAAGGATAAGGAGATCGTCGGCGTGGTTGAAGTCTGCGCCGAGATTCACCCCGACAGCACCACAGATGACGCGCGCTGGGAGTGCGTCGACATCAAGGCGGTTGCGCCCATGCCCAATCCCGTGACCTTGGCGATGTGCAAGGAAGAGCCCGCGTTGAAAGACATGGTGTTGGTCAACAACACCCGCCTCTCCGTGCAGCCCGTCACCGAGGCAGAATGGTCGTACATCTGCAAGCTTGGCGGGTATTCCCACAAAGGTTGATGTGCCGCATACTCGCTGCTGACCGCAGAGGGAGGGGGCCCAATGGGCATGATCGCCGTACTCATCGCAGCTATCGCCGGATTCGCCTTTGGCGCAGTCTGGTACATGACGCTGTCCAAGCCCTGGCTCGCCGCCTCGGAGATTCCCGTGGATGAAACCGGCGCGCCTGCGGGCGGGTTCTCTCCGGTGCCCTTCATCATCTCCGGTGTGGCAATGCTTCTGGTTGCCGGGATGATGCGCCATATCCTCGTGATGTCGGGCATCGAAGGCGCGCTGAAGTCCGCCCTCGTCGGCCTCGGCATCGGGCTCTTCATGATCACGCCCTGGGTGGCGATGAACTACGCCTACGCCCGCCGCAAACGCGAGCTGACGCTGCTGGATGGTGGCTATTCCGTGCTTGGCCCCACGGTCATCGGCCTCGTGCTCGGCCTGTTCTAAGCGTTAGCCCCCAAGGGCAATCCGCACCGCCTCCCACTCCGGCCCGGCTTCGCTTGCGCCGGTGCCAAAGGTCGCCACGCTCACCGGGCGGGCGACATCGGCAAAATGGTAGATGGCGCAATGGCTGAACGGCCCCGAGCCAGAATGGCCAACCACGCGGCCAGCACCCTCAACGGCACCGGCCATCACACCCAGCCCATAGCCCGTTTCGCTCCACGGTCGCCCCTCTATACCGCCGCCAAGCCGGTGCACAGGCTGCCCGCCAAGTTCCAACGCCAACACGCCCACCAGCCGCGCGGCATCTCTCGCTGATCCCATGAAGCACCGGTGGTAGACCCATCCCGGGTGATATCCTGCCGCGCCCGGACTCTCCGCAAAATCGCCCGGCACCTCGGCCAGCCGCATGGTGGCAAGCGCCAGCGGCTCGGCGTAGTACCGCGCCGCCAAACTGCCAATGTCACAGCCCGCCGCGGCTTCTACGGCTTCGCGGGCCAGCATGTATCCGATGTTCGAATAGGCCCAGCCCTCGCCCGGCGCGAACAGAAGCTCGCTGCCAGCCTCCCGCACCAACCTCTCGCGTGACCACGGCGTATCGCCCCGGGCCACCGCATCGTGATAGGCACGCAACCCCCCGTAGCACGGCACGCCGGCCCGGTGCTGAAGAAGCTGCCGCAACGTGTGAGGGCCGCCGTATGGCGCCTCAAGATCAAGCGCGCCCTCCTGCGACAGACGAAGCGCACAGCCCGCAATGATTGTCTTGGAAAAGCTCCACCACGGCCAAACGCGGGATGCCTCGCCGCCTTGCCCCTCTTCTCCGTCGTCATGGATCCAAGCCGCGTCCAAACCGATCCCGCAAACAAAATGGAGGGCCTCGACCCCCGAGACCCTCCATCTTCCCACGAGCTCCCAATCGCACCGCTCGTATCTGATATGTCCCGGGTCATCCTGACCCTTCGCTTGTGAACGAACCTACGCCAAGTGGCACCACAAAGCAACTGTTCCGTTTAGAAAAATGTCTGTTTTACAGTGGTTTAGGGTATATGGCGCGTTAACCATAAGGGTCGCCTCAAAGCCACCACATTCACCGCTTTCCGGCCCCGGGCGAAACCTTCCAAGCGCCCGAAACAAAAGAGGGAACCGCTGTTGAGCGGCTCCCCGTCTTGATGGCATGACCAAAGCGCCGCCGCCACAATCCTCTCGGAGAGGTTACGATTTCGGCGGCTTCAGGCTGCCTTACTTGTAAACAGATTCTTTCTTGAACTGCTTCACGAGCAGATAATAGAAAACCGCGCGATACTTGTTCCGCTCCGATTTGCCATAGGTCTCGATCGCCTTGTCGATGCCCGCCATCAGGTCGGGCCCGGCGGGCAGGCCGAGCTTTTTGATCAGGAAGTTCTTCTCGATCGTCTCCAGCTCGCTCTTCTGGCTCGCGGCTACGGTAGAAGCATCGTCGTTGTAGATCGACGGACCGCAACCGATTGTGACTTTCGTCAGCAGGTCCATGTCCGGGGTCATCCCGCACTTGTTCTTCAGATCGTCGGCATACTTCGCGATCAACTCGTCTCTCTTGCCCATGATGCTTCACTCCCTCGCATGGTGGCACTGCGGCGAGTTCTCCCGCCGTTGGGGTGAAACATACGCATCAGCCCCATACCGGCAAAGGAAAAATACCCCCGACGCGAGGTCAAGCCGATGTCGGGTGACATACCACGCAATGGGCCAATTAACCGCCCATTCCGGCGGTTGACCGCCGAGTTTCGCCCGTTTTCACCAGAAATTCCGTGACAGACCTGTGACATATCGCACAGGCTCAAAGAGCGGCCTGTCAGTTTTTGTGTGTTTTTTGGGGATCTTGATTGGGCCGGAACATAAAAAGACACGGGGGACGACCAATGAGTTCTGAAACATTCATCGTCGCGTATGAGGGCGAAGAGGGCGATACGCCCACGCTCGATTACGCGATCGAGCGCGCCAAGAAAGACGGCGCCAGCCTGCTGATCGTGCATATTCTGGAGTGGTCGCCCTACAGCTTCCTCACCCCGGAAGAGATCGAAGAGCGCCACAGTCGCCGCAAACAGGAGATGACCCGCGCCAAGGAGTTCGTGCTTGATCCGGCTGTTGCCAAGGCACAGGCCGCCGGTCTCGATGCCAAATGCGAGCTGCGCTACGGCAATGTGGTGGACAAGATCGTTGAGATCGCCGCCGAAACAAAGGCCACGATGATCTATGTCGGGCGGGCCGGGTCACAATCCATCGCGGCCCGGGTGTTTGGCTCAGTGCCCATCGGGCTGGCCCAGATTGCCCCCGTTCCCACCGTGATCGTGCCCTGAGCGCCGGAGAAAACCCATGCATCTCAAAACAGCTTTCGCCGCCCTCATTGCCACCCTTTTTGCGCCTTTCCCGGCGCTGGCACAGGGCATCGACGAAACCATCAACACCATCTTCGCAGACTATACCGGCTGGTATGTGTCCTTCATCTTCGCGCCCCTTCCCGGCACCACCTTTTCGTGGATCGCGCTTTGGCTCGTCGTCGGCGCGCTCGTGTTCACGCTCTATTTCGGCTTCATCCAGATCAAGGGCTTCGTCCATTCGATCCGGCTGGTGAAGGGCGATTATTCCGATCCGAACGACGCCGGTGAGGTCTCCCACTTTCAGGCGCTCGCCACGGCGCTCTCGGGCACCGTGGGCCTCGGCAACATCGCCGGTGTCGCGGTGGCTGTCGGCATCGGCGGGCCGGGGGCAACCTTCTGGATGATCGTCGCAGGCCTCTTCGGCATGGCGACCAAGTTCACCGAATGCACGCTCGGCGTGAAGTATCGCAACGAGTACCCCGACGGGCGCGTCTCTGGCGGCCCAATGTATTACATCACCAAGGGCTTCAAAGAGCGCGGGCTTCCGGGTGGCAAGATCCTCGCGGTGCTGTTCTGTATCTTCACCATCCTCGGCGCGTTGGGCGGCGGCAACATGTTCCAGGCCAACCAGGCCCACGCACAGCTCGCAGGCGTGTTGGGCGACTATCCGGGCTGGATCACCGGCGTCATCCTTGCGCTCGTAACCTTTGCAGTGATCGTTGGCGGCATCAAATCCATCGCCCGGGTCACGGAAAAGGTCGTGCCCTTCATGGGCATCTTCTACGTCGCCGTGTCACTGGTGATCCTTCTGATGAACTATCAGATGATCGGATGGGCCTTTGGGCAAATCTTCATGGGTGCCTTCACCGGCCTCGGGGTTGTGGGTGGCTTCACCGGCGCCCTGATCCAAGGCTTCCGCCGCGCCGCCTTCTCCAATGAAGCGGGCATCGGCTCTGCCGCCATCGCCCACTCGGCGGTGCGCACCAAGGAGCCGGTGACAGAGGGCTACGTCGCCCTGCTGGAGCCCTTTATCGACACCGTGGTGATCTGCACCATGACCGCGCTGGTGATCGTCATCACCGGGGTGCTCAACGTCGATCCCGAAACCGGGCTCTATGTCTGGAACGCCGAGGCGGGCCGGATCGCGACCGAAGGCGAGGTTTCAGGTGTGGCGCTCACCTCTGCGGCCTATGCCAAGGCCTTCTCGTGGTTCCCGGTCCTTCTGGCCGTGGCGGTGGTACTCTTCGCCTTCTCCACCATGATCTCGTGGAGCTACTACGGCCTGAAAGCCTGGACCTATCTCTTCGGCGAAGGCGGCACGACAGAGGTGATCTTCAAGATCATCTTCTGCCTCTTCATCGTGATCGGTGCAGCGGCCCAGCTTGGCCCGGTGATCGACTTCTCCGATGCCATGCTCTTCTCGATGGCGATCGTGAACATCATCGCGCTCTACCTGCTGATGCCGATCGTGAAGCGTGAGGTGAACAGCTACATCTCCCGGCTGAAGTCCGGCGAGATCAAGCGGTTCAAGCACTAAAACTCCGGCGCTCCGCGATCCGTCGCGGGGCGCCGCCTTCGTAGGGTGGGCAATCTGCCCACCGCCCCTACGCGCTGAAAAGCCTCTCCCGCAGCTCCGCCACGCTCAGGCTCCCGGGCTTTCCACCCTCCGCGATCATCTCCACCGAAAGCGCCTGCACCCGCGCATTCAGCGGTGCCGCCACCCCATGCAGCCGCGCAAGCTGCACGATTTCGCCGTTGAGCCAATCGGTCTCCACGCTGCCCGTCGCCCGCGCAAGGCTCTGGGTCGTCGAGTTGCCGGGCCGTCCCGCGTCGCCCCCGGCGCGGTCCTGCATGTGCTTCGCGCGCCGCTCCGTCTTGCCAACATCTTCCCAGGCGATCCCGGCGGCCTTCAGCACCGCCTTGCCCTCTTCGCGCAGCGGCCCGTCAAACTCCGCGCACTCCGCGCCCGGCGGCAGCAGCGCACCGGTGATATTGCCGAGATTGAGGATCAGCTTGCCGTATTTCGGCGCCATCGCATCGTTCCGCACGAGCGTGGCGATGTTGGCCGCGTTCAGCACCTCCGCAACGGCCTCGTCATCACCGTCATGCCCACCCGGAAAGCGCCCGATGTCGAACATCCCGAAGCTCGGCTGGCAGAAGATGCTCACCTCGCCCGGCTCGATATAGCTCGCAGGCATCATCACCGTTACCGCGTGAACATTCGGAAAGAACCGCAGCGCCAGCGGCTCGTTCGCAACGCCGTTCTGGCAGCAGAACACCGGCTGATCCGTCAGCCCCGCCGCCCGCAGATCGGCCAGCGCAGCGGCAGTATCCTGCCCCTTCACGCAAAGCAGCACCGCATCATCCGGCTGAAACGTGATCTCGTTCGGGTGCCCCACGCACTCAAACCGCGCCACCTCGCGGCCCCGCTCACTATCAAGCAGCAGCCCATTGGCCCGGATCGCCTTCAGCATCCGCCCCCGCGCAATGCCAACAACCTCCTGTCCGCTCAGCGCCAGCGCCGCCGCAACAACGCCCCCAATGGCGCCCACTCCATAAACGATGATCCGCATAACCCCTCCAAAATCAAAAGGCCCCGAGGTCTCCCCCGGGGCCCGTTGTCTGTAGGGTGGGCAATCTGCCCACCATTCTCAATACCGGTAATGCTCCGGCTTGAACGGCCCTTCCGGCGTCACGCCGATGTAAGCCGCCTGATCCTTCGAGAGCTTCGACAGCTTAACCCCGATCCGGTCGAGGTGCAGCATCGCCACCTTCTCGTCGAGGTGCTTGGGCAGGATGTAGACGCCCGGCTGATACTCTTCGCCCTTGGTCCAAAGCTCGATCTGCGCCAGCACCTGGTTGGTGAAGGAGGCGCTCATCACGAAGGACGGGTGGCCCGTGGCATTGCCAAGGTTCAACAGGCGCCCTTCCGAGAGCAGGATGATCCGGTTGCCGCTTGGCATCTCGATCATATCCACCTGATCCTTGATGTTGGTCCACTTGTGGTTCTTCAGGTTGGCCACCTGAATCTCGTTGTCGAAGTGGCCGATGTTGCCGACGATGGCCATGTCCTTCATCTCGCGCATATGCTCGATGCGGATCACGTCCTTGTTGCCGGTGGTGGTGATGAAGACATCGGCGGTGGGGGCAACATCCTCTAGCGTCACCACCTCGAAGCCGTCCATCGCCGCCTGAAGCGCGCAGATCGGGTCGACCTCCGTCACCTTCACCCGGGCCCCCGCGCCGCGCAGCGAGGCGGCAGAGCCCTTGCCCACGTCGCCGTAGCCGCAGACCACGGCCACCTTGCCAGCCATCATCGTATCGGTCGCGCGGCGGATGCCGTCGACCAGCGATTCCTTGCAGCCGTACTTGTTGTCGAACTTCGACTTGGTCACCGAGTCGTTCACGTTGATCGCCGGGAAGGGCAGCTGGCCCTTCTTGTGCAGGTCATAGAGCCGGTGCACGCCGGTGGTCGTCTCTTCCGACACACCCTTGATCTGGTCGCGCACCTTGGTGAACCAACCGGGGCTCGCCTCCATCCGCTTTTTGATCTGCGCCTTGATAACTTCCTCTTCCTCCGACTGCGGCACGGGGATGATATCCTCCCCCGCCTCAGCCCGTGCGCCGAGCAGCACGTAAAGCGTGGCATCGCCGCCATCGTCGAGGATCATGTTGGGGCCGTCCTCAAACAGGAACGACTTGTCGAGGTAGTCCCAATGCTCCTCAAGGCTCTGCCCCTTGATCGCAAACACCGGCACGCCCGCTTCTGCAATCGCCGCCGCCGCGTGGTCTTGCGTGGAGAAGATGTTGCAGGAGGCCCAGCGCACGTCGGCACCCAGCGCCACCAGCGTTTCGATCAGCACCGCCGTCTGGATCGTCATGTGAAGCGAGCCCACGATACGGGCCCCTTTCAGCGACTTGCTCTCACCATATTCGGCGCGGCAAGACATGAGCCCGGGCATCTCGGTCTCTGCAATGTCCAGCTCCTTACGGCCGAACCCGGCAAGAGAGATGTCTTTAACAACGTAATCGGCGGCCATCGGGCGCTCCCACTGCATGTTTCACTTGCAGCGGCACATAGCACTCGACCCAATGAGCGGCAACCAAACCTGCCTAATCCGAAGTTGTTTGATCAGGACGCCTCGCCTTTGACGCCAACAAAGCCACCGGCCTCGTGAAAGTCCTCACCAGTGATGGCCACGCAGGTTTGCCCCGACGCATCGGTAACGAGAATGGTAAAGCTACCACTCGTTTCAGAGGCCCAGATTTCCACCAGAGAGTCTTCGCTTTGCAGCCCGCCCGCAACAGGCTGCTCCTCGTAGGTTTCTACAAGCTGATCCACGAAGAACTCGCGCTTGCCGCAGGGCCCGTCTGCACTCTGCGCGGCCAGCGGCGTGGCGGCGGCGAGCAAGGTCGCGGTGGCGATGACGGTCTTCATGTTACACTCCTAACGGGCCCGCATCTGGCAGGCTTCATTCTGGCTGGTTGCCCTGTGTTGTCAGCAGTTTAACAGCTACGACGGCCCTGTGGTTCCAACCCACGTTTACACCTCGCCGTGATCGCGCTACCCAATCCGGGCGAGAGGGAGACGTTCATGGCCAAGGCACCGCCCCGCGCGTGGCAACGCATGTTATCGGGCCGAAGGCTCGATCTGCTTGATCCGACGCCGGTCGATATCGAGATCGAAGATATCGCCCACGGCCTCGCCTTCGTCGCCCGGTGGAACGGCCAGACCCACGGCGACTATGCCTATTCCGTGGCCGAGCATTCCCTGCTGGTCGAGGCGCTCTTCACCCGGATGAACCCCGCCGCCCCCGTCAAATGGCAACTCGCCGCCCTGCTGCATGACGCGCCCGAATACGTGATCGGCGATATGATCTCTCCCGTTAAGGCCGCAGTTGGCCCCGGCTACGGTGCGCTGGATGATCGGCTGACAGCCGCCATTCACATCCGCTTTGGCCTGCCCGCCGCAATCCCCGCCACGGTCAAGAAACAGATCAAGAAGGCCGATAAGGTCTCAGCCTGGCTGGAGGCCACGCGCATCGCCGGTTTCACTGTGGCCGAGGCCAACAAGTTTTTCGGCGTTCCCGCGCCGGAGCTGATCGACGGCATGGAAATCACCCTGCGCCCACCCGTCGACGTGCGAGCCGATTTCACCGCCCGCCACGCAGCCCTGATGGCAGCTCTCTGATGGCGCCCCTGGTCCTGCGCCCGCTGATCTTTCTGATCTATGCGGCACTGGCCTACGCGGTCTTCTTCCTCGTGCCGTCCGGGCCCGATATCGCTTGGCTAGCGCTCTGGTTTGCCCTTGGCCTCGGTTTTGCTGGCCAGCTCGTGTTCGATTGGCACCGCAGGCTCGATTTCTGGGCAGTCGTCGGCCGCACGTGTCTGGCAATGCTCGCTATCACCATCCTGTTCCTGCTCTTCGCCATCGAAACCTTGGTTTGCGTGGTGATGATCCTGCCAATCGCCATGTTTATCGCCGTAATCGGCATCGCCCTCACCCGCCTCCTGCTGAAGCGTTTCGAGCGCCAAAGCCATCTCTGCGCAGCACTGCTCGCCCTGCCGCTGCTCGTGCCCGTGTTCGATTGGCCCGCACCCGCCTTTGAAGAAGTCGTTTCGGTCTCCACTGTCATAACCATCGCCGCACCAGCTTCCGAGGTGCGCGCGCAGGCCGAAAACGTCTCTGACATTGCCGAAAGTGAGCGCCCTTGGACGTTCACCCACAACCTGCTGCGCGCGCCGCGCCCGCTCTCCGCGCAGACAGAAGGCGGTGTTCGCTATGCCCGGTGGACGCGGGCCGTGCGCTTTGAAGAGCATCTCCTGCCCGGCCCCGATCTCGCGTGGCGCTTCGCCTTTCCCGATCCGGACGCGCTGAAGGCGCTCGATCCCCGCATTTCGCCGCTCGGCCCGGAAGTGGTGATGCTTGAAGGCCGCTACAACTTCGAGCCGCTCGGCCCGTCGCAAACCCGCGTCACCCTCACCACGAGCTACCAGCTCTCCACACCGATCAACGCCTACCTCAAGCCGTGGGGCAGGCTCTTCTTGAACGACATGCACAACGCCGTCCTCCATGTCATCAAAGCCCGCGCCGAGGCCCGATCATGATTCACATCCGCGCGGCGGGGGCCTCCGATGCCCGCGCCATTGCCGAACTCTTGCAGGAAGTCGTCGATGCTGGCGGCACCACCGCGATCACAGGGGAGGTGACCCGCGAAGACATCCTCGCCAAAATGTCCATCTCCCCCCGCGCCGCATGGCACGTAGCCGAAGATGAAGCAGGCGAGCTTCTCGGGTTTCAGTGGATCGACCCGATGGTTGATGAGCCCAAAACCTGCGCCGAGATCGCCACCTTCGCCCGGCGTGGCAAAACCGGGCTGGGCATCGGCTCAAAGCTCTTCGAGGCCACGCTAAAGGCCGCCAAACGGCTCGATTATCGCTGGATCCGCGCGAATATCCGCGCCGACAACACGGGCGGGCTGGCCTATTACCAATCTCGTGGTTTTGAGGATTATGGCCGCATCGAGGGCTACCGGATGGCCGATGGCACCGTGGTCGACAAGGTGCTCAAGCGTTTCGATCTATGATCCGCCGCCACTTCCTCACCAGCGCCGCAGCCCTCACTGCCACGCCCCTGCTCGGCCAGACCGGCACGCGCGAGTACCATCCCCGCAGCTACGATGAGGGGCTGATCCCGCGCTTCTCTTTCGAGCTGATCGAACAGGAGGCCCAAGGCTCGCTCGGTGTGCTGGCCCTCGACACGGCCACAGGCCGCCGCGCTGGGTGGCGCGCCGACGAACGCTTTCCGTTCAACTCCACTTTCAAGGCCTTGCTGGCGGGCCTCGTGCTCGAACGTGTGGACGCCGGCGCGGAGCGACTCGATCGCCGCATACCCATCCGCGCGGCGGACATTCTGAACTACGCCCCTGTCACCGCCGCCGCGCAGGGCAATTCGCTCACCATCGGCCAACTCTGCGCCGCCGCCGTCGGACGCAGCGACAACACAGCCGCCAACCTATTGCTCGATACCCTCGGCGGCCCCTCCGGCTTTACAACCCGGCTCGCCCACCCCGACGCGCGGATCGACGCGTGGGAACCTGCCTTGAACACCTTTGCGCCGGGCGATCCCGCCAACACCGTAACACCTTCGTCCATGGTCTCTCTGATGACCGGTTTTCTGTTGGAACAGAGACTTTCCGAGGCCTCCCGCGCCCAGCTTCTCGCCTGGCTGCGCGCTGCCTCCACCGGGGCCAAGCGCATCCGTGCCGGTGTACCCTCCGGCTGGCAAGTCGGGCACAAGACGGGCACCGGCCCGGGCGGGTGCTGCTCGGATGTTGCCATCATTCATCCGCCGCAAGGTCGCGCGCCGCTGATGTTGGCCATCTACGTCGCTGGCTCCGAGCGACCCACCGCCCGGATCGAACCGCTCTTCGCCGAACTCACCCGGATCGCCTGCGCCAACCTCTTGGCCGGTTAGTCAGCCGCAGGTCATCCCCACACTGCGCCCCTCGCTCCGCCAGCCTACAAACTCACGGCCCCGGAATGTGGCCACCAGCCCGTCGCGGAAGGTGATCCGCGTCATACCCGGCCCGCAGGTCTGCCGCGCGGTCACCGGCCCGGCGAGCTTGGCAAGCGAGGTCTCCGCCCCTGGCAGCACCCGGTCAAAGCTCACCTCCTGTGGTGAGCCCGGAACGCCCACACCGGTCTGGCGCAGCTCGTAACCAAGGGGTTTGCCAACCGGGCGCAGCGCCTCACCAGATGTGGTGCAGCCTGCGAGCAGAATCACCAGAGGCCAAATCCTCGTATGCATGGGTTGTGCACGGGATGTGCATGGGTTGTGGCCCATGTGATTTTTCACTTCGGAGAGCGTTTTGCGAGGATCCGCTGAAGTGTCCGGCGGTGCATGTTAAGCCTGCGCGCGGTCTCGCTGACGTTGCGATCACACAGCTCATAGACCCGCTGGATATGCTCCCAACGCACCCTGTCGGCACTCATCGGATTTTCCGGCGGCGGCGGCAGTTCGTCAGCGCTGGCCAGCAGGGCAGCAGTCACCTCATTGGCATCGGCCGGCTTGCTAAGATAGTCCGTCGCCCCGATCTTCACGGCAGCAACGGCGGTGGCGATGGCACCATAGCCGGTGAGCACAACAACCTTTGCATCGGGTCGCTTTTCACGAATGGTTTCAACCACATCGAGGCCGTTGCCATCTTCGAGCCGCAGGTCGATCACGGCGTATGCCGGGGGGCGGGCCGTGGCGATTGCTTTGCCGGCGGCAACCGACCCCGCCATCTCGGGCTCAAAGCCGCGTTTCTCCATCGCCCGCGCCAGACGCCGCAGAAAAGGTTCATCGTCATCCACGATAAGAAGGGATTTGTCTTCCCCGATCTCCCTGAGATCACGCTCGGCCACGCGCACCCCTCCGCTCGTCGTCCAATGGTTGCATCACGCTATACGGGCGGCAAATCCGCCACAAGCCTTTCCGCACAACGGGTTATCCCGCGTCGAGGAAGCATTGCACCCGATCGGCCAATTGCTCCCCCGTCAACTCGCGCTTGAAAAAGCCTGCAAATCCGGTCTCCGGCAGGGTGAGATAGGTGAAGGTGGAGTGATCTACGAGATAGTAGTCGGGGTCATCCTCGGTATGGGCCTTGTAGTAGGTGCGATAGGCCTTGGAGGCGGCATCCACCTGCTCGGGGCTCCCGGTCAGGCCCACCATCTTCTCACTGATATTACCCGCAAAATCCCCCACCGCCTCGGGCGTGTCGCGCGCCGGGTCGATACTGATGAACACAGGCGTCACCGCATAGCCGCGCTCGGCAAGGATATCCACCGCCTCGGCGTTTCGCACAGTATCGAGCGGGCAGACATCGGGGCAAAAGGTGTAACCGAAGTAGATCAATGCGGGCTCGGTGATGACATCCTTGTCAGTCACCGTCTCACCGCTGGCATTTACCAACTCAAACGGCCCGCCGATGCTGGCACCGCTGGCCCCCCCAGCACATTCGGCAAAGGCATCACTCGGCGCACCGGGGTAAACCTTCCAGAGCGTCACGCCGATCACGCCGCAAATGGCCGCTGCCGCCGCTCCTGCCCAAATCGCCGTTCGCATGCTCTGCTCTCCTTCGCCGTCTTGCCCTTTGCTGCCGGTGCAGCACCGGGCTATCAATGGGTCCGACTGTCACACCAAAGGCTCCAGCCGCAATTCACATGCCCGAGACCGGCCCCCCTCAAACGCTCTTCGAGCACCCGCACCGGGCCAACTGGATCCGGTTGCGCACGCTTATCGTGCTACGCTGGGTTGCCGTTGCCGGGCAAAGCGCTGCCATCGCCATCGCCCATTTCTGGTATGATCTGCAATTGGAAATCGGGCTCTGCGTGCTGGCCATCGGCATGTCGGTCATCGCCAATCTCGTAGCCATGTTCATCTATCCGGCGAACAAGCGGCTGAACGAGACCGAGACTATGCTGATGCTGCTCTTCGATCTCGCGCAGCTGGCCTTTCTGATCTATCTGACCGGCGGGCTGCACAACCCCTTTGCCCTGCTCTTGCTGACGCCGGTCACCATCGCCGCTACCGCCTTGGGCCTAAACGCCGTGCTCATCGTCGGTGCCGCCGCCATCGGGCTCGTCACCTTCGTGGCGTTTGGTTATCTGCCCCTGCGCACCGTTCAGGGCTTCGTGTTGCGGGTGCCCTCGATCTTTCTCTTCGGCTCGTGGACGGCGATCGTCATCGGCGTGTCGTTCCTCGCGCTCTATGCCCGGCGGGTAACCACCGAGATTGCGACGATGGGCGATGCCTTGCTGGCCACGCAACTGGCACTCGCGCGCGAGCAAAAGCTGACCGACCTTGGCGGCGTTGTGGCGGCAGCGGCCCATGAGCTTGGTACCCCGCTGGCAACGATCAAGCTGGTCAGCTCGGAGATGGCCGATGAATTGAAGGCCGATGCGGACCGGGAGAGCCTGCTGGAGGATTCTCAGCTCATCGCCGAGCAGGCCGACCGGTGCCGAGAAATCCTGCGCGCCATGGGCCGCGTCGGAAAGGATGACCTTCACATGCGAACAGCACCGCTTGGCGCCGTGCTGGAAGAGGCCGCCGAGCCGCATCAAGACAGGGGCAAGGCGCTGCATTTTGATCTGCAGCCGGGCCCGGGCAATGAGGCGGAAGACCAGCAGCCTGAAGTGCACCGCAGCTCCGAATTGATACACGGCATGCGCAACCTGATTCAGAACGCTGTGGATTTTTCTGCCGGTCACGTCTGGATCGAGGCGCGATGGACGGCGCGCCGCATCACCGTGCGCGTAATCGACGATGGCGACGGCTACCCGCCTCACCTGATCGGCCGCATCGGCGACCCGTTCATGCGGCGGCGGCGCAGCGAGGAAGAGCGCCGAAAACGTCCTGAGTATGAGGGCATGGGCCTTGGGCTCTTCATTGCCAAAACCCTCCTTGAGCGGGTCGGCGCAGAGCTCACATTCGCCAATGGCTCAGACCCGTTTCTTGCACCGGAGGAACGCCCCGATCGGAGCGGCGCTATCGTAGAGGCCACATGGCCGCGCGCGCGCCTAGTGGCGGAAAAGGATGAAACCCGCGCCGCGCTCGGGCTTAACCGGCCGTTTCAGACGTAACCTCCATATTGACGTTGGGTTAACAACGTCGCGGAACGACAAATTAACCAGCGGTTAACCAGATTCGCTTTTCATCGGATCTAGGGAACAGTTTTCCCTTTCGGGGAGAAACGGAATTGTTAAGCGAATTGTCGTGGACGTTCGCGCTGCTCTTGGTGGTGACTTCCTTCGGAACAGCGCTCATTGCCCTTCTGGCGGTAAATTACTTGCAGCCCAAGCGCCGCATTGCATGGGATCGGCTCGGGCGCGAAAGCGGCAGAATGACCTTTTTGTTCGAGGAAGAACAGTTGGTCGACGCCACCGAAGAGGCTCAGAATTTTCTGTCGAAAGGGCCAGAAGCGCTGCCGCCTTGGCCCCGTTTCCTCGCTCTGCTCGCAGGCAGCTTCCCTGATATTGGTGCCCGAGCCGCCCAACTTGCCGATGTCGGGGTGATGGAGCTTCGCGCCCGTGACGGCGCATCGCGGCTTGAGGCCGAATGGAAGAGCGGTCTTGCCCGGTTTTCATTGCATGAGGGAGACGATCTGGAGCCCGAGGCCTATGATAGCTTTTCGGTAGCTGCCATGGCTGAAGAGCTAGAGAGCCTTCGCGCGGTTGTCGATGATGCGCCCGTTCTGGCATGGCGCGAGGATGACGACGGACAGGTTACATGGGCAAACGGCGCCTATATTGACCTGCTCTACCGGATGCACCCTGACCGCACCACTTTGGCATGGCCCTTGCCCCGCGCGTTCGCACACACGTTCTTCGACTGCGACGATGATGTGGTGCATCGGGTTTCCGTCACCGTGCCCTACATCGAGCAGGTGGTCTGGTATGATTGCACGGCCCGCCCGATTGGCGACGAGGCCCTTGTTTTTGCAACCCCGGCCGACCGGCTCGTGCAGGCAGAACGCTCGCGCATCGAGTTTTTGCAGACGCTGACCAAGACCTTCGCAGATCTGCCCACTGGCCTCGCCGTCTTTGACAAAAACCGGCAACTCGCCCTGTTCAATCCCGCGCTCACCGACCTGTCTGCGCTGGAGCCTCCGTTTCTCTCTTCCCGCCCAACGCTCGTGGCTTTTCTCGACCACCTCCGCGAGGCGCAGAGAATGCCGGAGCCGAAGAACTACAAGAGCTGGCGCGAGAGCATTGCCCAGCTGGAGTCGGCGGCATCCGAAGGGATGCATCAGGAGCTCTGGTCGCTGCCCACGGGCCAGACCTATCGGGTCACCGGGCAACCCCACCCGGATGGGGCGATTGCCTTCCTGTTTGAGGACATCTCCGCTGAAATGTCGCTCACCCGCCGCTTTCGCTCCGAATTGGAGATGGGCCAAGCGGTTGTCGACAGCTTGGAGGAAGCCATCGCCGTTTTCGCGCACACCGGATCGATGGTGCTGTGCAACCGCGCCTATCAAGAACTGTGGGATTGTGATTTGGCCGGATCACTCTCTGACATCACGGTGCAAGATGCGGTGCGCGACTGGTCTGTCTTGTCGGACGATGAGGCGCTGTGGTCACGCGCAGCAAGGTTTCTGTGTAGCCGTGACAACCGGCGCCCTTGGCGCGTTGAGCTTGACACCCCGGAGCGGGGAGGCGTGACGTGCCGATTTGCCCCCGTCGCCGGTGGCGCAGCTTTGGTTGGCTTCAAAGTTAAGGATGGTCTGGGCAGTTCGGCCCAAGAGGAAAAGTCGCACTCACTTCAGGCCTGACCATGTGCCGTTCGGCCTTGCCCTGCGCGGCGCGGCGGATAGTCTGGCGGCGATGACCCGTGATGTTTCATTTCCCCTCTCCCTGCACCTTGGTTCCCCCGCGCAGACAACCCGCCTCGCCGAGACCCTCGCGCCCGAGCTTGGCGCTGGCGATGTTCTGTTGCTTGCCGGGCCGGTCGGTGCCGGAAAGAGCCACTTTGCCCGCGCCCTGATCCGCTGGCGGATGCAGCGCGCGGATGCTGTTGAGGATGTGCCCTCGCCCACCTTCACGCTGGTGCAAAGCTACCCCCTCCCCGACGCAGAGATCTGGCACGCCGACCTGTATCGCTTGTCAGATCCCGATGAGGTTGAGGAACTTGGGCTGGCAGCGGCCTTTGAAGAGGCCATTTGCCTTGTAGAATGGCCCGACCGATTGCCAGAGCCGCCATCCAACGCACTGACGCTGGAGTTTGCGCCCGCCGATGAACCGGAAGCCCGCAACCTTGTGATCAATGGGCCAAAACGCTGGGCCACACGCCTAGGCGCAGTGCTTGAGGCCGCCACATGAACACTGTTGAAACCTTCCTGGCCTCTGCCGGATGGGCAGATGCCCATCGTGAGGCCCTCGCAGGGGATGCCTCTTCTCGCCGCTACGAGCGGCTCACCCGCGGGCCGGATCGCGCCGTTCTGATGAACGATCCGGGCGGCGATCTTCAGCCGTTTCTCCGCATTGGGCGGCATCTCTCGGCCACCGGCCTCTCCGCGCCAGAAATCTATGCGACAGAGCCGGATAACGGCCTCATCCTGATGGAGGATTTTGGCAACAGCCTTCTGGCTCGGCTCGCCGAAGAGGAGCCCGGCAACGAAGCAAACCTTTACCGCGCCGCAACCGATGTGCTCATCACCCTGCGCACCGCTCCGCTGCCGGACGGTCTCCAACCCTATGGACCAGCCGAGATGGCGCTGGCCGTCAGCCCCGCCGCCGAGTTTTACGCGCCCGCCACCGAAGCGCCGGTCATCCACCACAGCTGGCTGGAGCTGACATCAGCGCTGGAAGAGGCCCTGCTGGCCTCCGACATGAGCCCGCCCGTACTGATCCACCGGGATTACCACGCCGAAAACCTGATCTGGCTTCCGGAGCGCAGCGGCGCCGCGCGCGTTGGCTTGCTGGATTTTCAGGACGCCCTCGCGGGCCACGCGGCCTACGATTTTGCATCCCTCATCGGCGATGTTCGCCGCGAGATTTCCGCACCTGTCCGAGAGGCCGCCATCCGCCATTATCTCGATGCAACCGGGGAAGAGGAGGCGCGCTTTACCGCAGCACTGGCGGCTCAAGGTGCCCAGCGCAACCTTCGCATATTGGGCATGTTCGCGCGGCTGTGCACCCATATGGGCAAGCCCGGCTACCTCTCCATGATGCCTCGCGTCTGGTCTCTCCTCATGGCCGACCTGTCACATCCCAGCATCGAAACGCTGCGCGAGGCCGTTCTCTCCACCCTGCCAGAGCCCACACCAGAGCGCATCGAGCGGATCCGCAGGTCTGCCAAATGACCCCGCCGCAAGCCGCCATGATCTTTGCTGCCGGTTTCGGCACACGGATGCGCCCGCTCACCGAAACGCGGCCAAAGCCTCTTATTGAGGTCGCGGGCAAGCCGTTGCTGGATCACGCACTCGCCCTCACCTCCGGGCTGCCGCACGTGGTGGTGAACACGCATTACCTCGGCGAGCAAATCGCCAGCCATCTCGCCGGTCGTGATGTCTCTGTGATCCACGAGCCCGAAATTCTCGACACCGGCGGCGGCCTGCGCAACGCCCTGCCCCGGCTCGGCAGTGGCCCTGTCATCACCCTCAACTCCGATGCGGTGTGGACAGGCTCAAACCCGCTCGACACCCTGCGCGCAGCATGGGCCCCCGACGTCATGGACGCCCTGCTACTGCTCATCCCGGTCCCATCAGCGCGCGGCTACTCAGGCCAAGGTGACTTTTCCTTGGATGATACGGGGCAACTCACACGCGGTGCGGGCTATGTCTATTCCGGTGCACAAATCATCAAGACCGACGGGTTGGCGGCGATCCCCGATCACGTTTTTTCCCTCAACAAGCTGTGGAACGTGATGCAACCCGCCGGGCGTCTGCATGGCGTTGTGCACGCGGGTGGCTGGTGCGATGTGGGCCATCCCGGCGGAATCGCTGAGGCCGAAACCATGCTTGCTGAGGCCGGCCATGTTTGAGCCATCCGAAAAGCCCCGCCTCTTCTCCACGCCCATTGGTGTGGATTTCGGCGCAGCGCTGCTGAACGGGCTGGAAACCCGCCTTGAGGGTGCCCCGCCGGAGGCATGGGGGCGGGTGACGGTGTTTGTGAACACCACGCGCATGCGCCGCCATCTGCTGGACCGTTTCGCCGAAGGGCCGGCCCGGCTGATGCCGAAGATTCGGCTGGTGACAGATCTTGCCTCCGACACTCGGCTCACCGGACTTGATCCGGCTCTGTCGTCGCTTCGGCTGCGGCTCCAGCTTCGGCAAGCCATCGCGCGGCTGATCGAGCTTCAGCCAGACCTAGCCCCTCCCGCCGCCGCTTTCGACCTCGCCACCAGCCTCGCTGCACTGCTCGATGAAATGCGCGATGAGGGCGTGGACCCTGAAAACCTCGCCAACCTAGACGTGGGCGATCACTCGGCGCATTGGGCACGCAGCCTCAAGCTGATTTCCATCCTCTCCGGTGAAGACAGCGACGCATTCCGCAGCCAATCCGCGCTGAACAGAGATGCCCTCGCCGCGCTGCTCTCCCATTGGTCTGAGCAGGCACCAACCGATCCTGTAATCGTTGCGGGCTCCACCGGTTCTCGCGGCACAACCCACCACCTGATGGAGGCCGTCGCCCGCCTGCCCCAAGGCGCGGTGATCCTTCCGGGCGTCGATGCAGAAATGCCGAGCGCCATATGGGAGACGCTGCTTTCATCCGCCCTGCGCGAAGATCGCATACCGGAAGAGGACCATCCGCAGTATCGTTTCGCGGCCCTGCTGGCCTCACTCGACCTAAGCCCGGCAGACATGGCAACGTGGGCAAATACACCGCCCGTTGCCCCCGCCCGCAACCGGCTGGTCTCCCTCGCCCTCCGCCCC
Organism: Oceanicola sp. D3; assembly: GCF_006351965.1. Classification (NCBI taxonomy): domain Bacteria; kingdom Pseudomonadati; phylum Pseudomonadota; class Alphaproteobacteria; order Rhodobacterales; family Roseobacteraceae; genus Oceanicola; species Oceanicola sp. D3. Next base: position 311,713 of record NZ_CP040932.1, on the reverse strand, counting down.
GCACCCGTCACCGACCAGTGGCGGCGGGACGGGCCTGAGCTTTTGCCTGAACTCTCAAGCGCCACCGAGACGGTAACCCTGATCGAAGCACCGACACCGCGCCAAGAAGCCGGGGCCATTGCACTGGCCCTGCGTGAGGCGGCGGGGCAAGGCAAATCCGCCGCCCTCGTCACACCGGACAGAACGCTTGCCCGGCAGGTCACCGCTGCGCTTGAGCGCTGGGCGATTGTGCCAGACGATTCTGCGGGCCTGCCTTTGCACCAAAGCGCGCCGGGGCGGTTCTTGATCGAAACCGCCGCGCTCTTCGGGCAGCCGCTGGAGCTTGCACCGGCGCTCTCGCTGCTCAAACACCCCCTTACCGCCTCAAGCCCGACCGTCCGTGGCATGCATCAGCTCAACACCGGGCGCTTTGAGCTCTGGGCGCGGCGCAATGGCGTGGCCCGGCTGGATTCTGAAAACCTCGCAGGTTGGATAAAAGAGGGCGAGGGGGCTGAGGAAGCGCGCGCTTGGGCGGCCTGGGTCTCTGACCTTCTGCTGCCCCCGGCAACACGCCCCGCGCAACCCGTCGAAACGCGCCTTGCCGATCACATTGCCCTTGCCGAAGCCCTTGCCGCCGGCCCTGGGCAAACTGGCTCTGGTGGTCTCTGGCTGAAGGAGCCGGGAGAAGCCGCGCGCGCCGTGCTTGATGAGCTGGCAGAGGCTGCGCCCTATGCGGGCGATTTGGAAAACAGTCACTATTCCGGCCTTATTCGCCGCATTCTGGCAGAAAAGGACGTGCGTGAAGCCCCAATCGCCCACCCGCTCATCTCGATCTGGGGCACGATCGAAGCGCGCACCCGTGTGGTGGATCTGTGCATACTCGCCGGGTTAAACGAGGGCACATGGCCCGCCAGCCTACCGCAAGACCCTTGGATGAACCGCGCCATGCGCCGCGAGGCCGGAATGCTGCTGCCGGAGCGGCGTGTTGGGCTGGCTGCGCATGATTTTCAGCAGGCCATGGGGGCGGCAGAGGTTATTCTGAGCCGCAGCGCGCGCAGCGCCGAAGCCGAAACTGTGCCCTCCCGCTGGCTGAACCGTTTTACCAACCTGCTCACCGGCCTTGGTGATCCGGGTCAGCAGGCCCTTTCCGCCATGCGCAAGCGCGGCCAAAGCCTGCTCGCCACCTCTGCCGCCTTGGCGCATCATACCGAGCAGGCACTCTCGCCCCTGCCAGCCCCCCGGCCCTCGCCCGCGCCGCCTGTTGAGGCACGCCCGCGCAAGCTTTTTGTCACCGCCGTCTCAACCCTCATCCGCGACCCCTATGCAATTTATGCCCGCCATGTGCTCAGGCTGCGTCGCGCAGGTTCCCGTTCGCCCGAGCCGGACGCTGCGCTTCGTGGCACCGTCCTTCACATGGTCATGGAGCGCGCCCTGAGGCGCGAATTCGCCTTCGACGGCCCAGTTGAAGATACCGTCGCCGCCTTCGTCGCGCTTGCTGAAGGCGTCATTGCAGAGCACATCCCTTGGCCCGCAACGCGGCGGCTCTGGCTTGGCAAGCTGGCGGCTGTGGTGCCCGACCTGATCCGGAAGGAGGCCCAGTGGCAGGCGCAGGGCAAGCCGGTGGTAATCGAAAAAGAGGGCTTCGTGCCCCTGCAAGCGGTCGATTTCACCGTCGCAGCAAAGCCTGACCGGATTGATAGCCTCACCTCCGGCGCGTGCGCCGTTATGGATTACAAATCCGGCACCAAGCCGCCCTCCGAAAAAGAGGTGGAGGCGTTCGACAAACAACTTCTGATCGAGGCGGCCATCGCAGAGGCGGGCGGGTTCCCCGGGCTTGGTCAGAGAAGGGCAGAGCGGGTGGGTTACATCGCGCTGGGCAACCCCGGCAACTCACGCGAAGAGCCCCTCGAAACTGAAGAGGGCGTCTGGAGACCCGATGCCATGTTGCAGGATCTCGCGGCGCTGATCCGGTGCTACGAAGATCCCGCGAAAGGCTACACCGCCCGCCGTGCACCCCAACACCTGCGCTACTCCAGCGACTATGACCACCTCTCCCGCTACGGCGAATGGGACGATACCACCGCGCCAGAAACCATTCCGGTAGGCAGATGACAGCACCCAACGAAGCCTCCGCCGCCCAGATCCGCGCCGCGCAACCGGAGATGTCCACTTGGCTTTCGGCCAATGCAGGCTCCGGCAAGACACGCGTGCTGACAGACCGCGTGGCGCGGCTGCTGCTCCGCGACGTGCCACCGCAAAACATCCTGTGCCTGACCTTCACCAAAGCCGCTGCTGCCGAAATGCAAAACCGCCTGTTCGACCGGCTTGGCACCTGGTCGATGCTGGACGACGCCACGCTTGGCAAGGCCCTCGAAACGGTTGGCGAGGCCTCCCCAGTTGGCCCAGACCGCCTCGCCAAGGCGCGGCGGCTCTTTGCCCGGGCGATCGAAACGCCGGGCGGGCTGAAAATTCAGACGATCCACTCTTTCTGCTCGGCGATCCTGCGGCGCTTCCCGCTTGAAGCTGGCGTGCCGCCCGGCTTCACCGAGCTTGATGATGTCACCGCCAAAGCCCGGCTCCGCGAGGCGCTTGATGAGGTGGCGCTATCTCACCCGCTTGTGTTTGATGCCTTCGCCGCCCTCTTCTCGGGGCTGGAGGTAGAGGCCTTCTGCGCCCGTCTCGCTGGCCAGCGCGAGGCCTTTGCCGAGCCAGCCAGCTTCGAAAGCATCTCAAATGCTCTGGGCTTGCCGCCCGGTTACACGGAAACCGCGATGCTCGACGAGGTGTTCAACGGCGATGAAGACGATCTGATAACGGCCCTGCTCCCCCATCTGCGGGGGGGAACATCTAGTGATGCAAAAGCGGCCGAGGGCTTGGCCGATTTGCCGCAAGAGCCGCTCGCCCGCCTTGCGGTGTTTGATAAGCGCTTCATCGCGCAGTCTGGCCAGAAGGCGGGGCAAGCCCGGATCGGCAGCTTCCCGACCAAGGCCACCCGAGAAGGGATGCCCCCCGACCTGCTGGATGAACTCGAAGCGCTGATGGCCAGGGTGGAGTCTGCTCATGAACCCGCCAAGCAGCTCCGCCTGGCCCGCCGCACCGCTGCGCTGCACGATTTTGCAGCCGCATTCCTCCCAGCCTACAGCGCCGCCAAAGCGCGGCGGGGCGAGTTGGATTTTGATGATCTGATCTTCAAAACCCGCAACCTGCTGACCCATGAGGGGGTGGCAGATTGGGTGCTCTTCCGGCTCGACGGCGGGATAGATCATATTCTGGTGGACGAGGCGCAGGATACCGGCCCCGAGCAATGGCAGGTGATTGACCTGATCTCCCGCGAAATCACCGCCGGAAGCGGGCGGCGCGAGGCCGGTGAGCGCACCATCTTTGTGGTGGGTGACAAAAAGCAGTCGATCTACGGGTTTCAGGGGGCCGATCCCGATGGCTTCGAGCGGATGGCCGATACCTTCACCGACAGGCTAGGCCAGCTAGGGACGCCGCCGCAGCGGATGGAGCTGCAATATTCCTTCCGATCCGCCGCTCCCGTGCTGCGCGTTGTCGATGCCGCCTTCCCAGATGCGCCACCCGCTATGGGCGGCGCTCTGACCCACATCGCCTTTCATGAAGATATGCCCGGCCGGGTGGACCTTTGGCCGTTCATTCCCAAGCCTGAAAAGTCCGAGGAGGAAGAGCCGCCTTGGTTCTCTCCGGTCGACATGGTCAGCGCCGATGACCCGCAGGTGCAGCTGGCCGAGCGCATTGCGGCTGAGATCCTGCGCATGCAGGCAGAAGAACGGCTCTATGAGCCAGTGGATGGCGGCTTTCGTCCGCGCCGTATCACCGATGGCGATATCCTTATCCTCGTGCAGCAGCGCAAGCTGATCTTCCATGAGGTGATCCGGGCCTGCAAAGCCGCCGGGCTGGAAGTGGCGGGCGCGGACAGAGTCAAACTCTCCGAGGCGATGGCGGTGAGGGATTTGCTGGCCCTCCTCGCGTTCCTCGATACCGCCGATGATGACCTTTCGCTCGCCGCCGCGCTCCGCTCGCCGCTCTTTGGCTGGAGCGAAGACGCGCTTTATCGTTTGGCGCAGCCGCGAAAAGGCACGCTCTGGCAAGCGCTTCGCAACCACGGCGAGGCCGGAGAGCCAGCGCTGGGCATTCTCGAAGATCTGCGCGATCACGCCGGGTTCTTGCGCCCCTACGAGCTGCTCGAACGGATCTTGACCCACCACCAAGGTCGCCCCCGCTTGCTGGCCCGCCTTGGTGCAGAGGCCGAAGAGTCGATTGATCTGCTGCTGTCCACCGCACTTTCCTATGAGCAGGCCGAAACCCCCAGCCTGACCGGCTTCCTCGCGTGGATGGAGGCCAGCGAGATTGATATCAAGCGCGGCCAAGAGAGTGGCGGGCGCGCCATCCGGGTGATGACGGTGCATGGCGCCAAGGGCCTTGAAGCGCCCATCGTTATCCTTGCCGAAAGTGGCGACAGGCGGCCTCCGCGCGAGGATGGGGCCGTTTTGCTCGAAGGCATGCCCCCGCTCTGGAAGCCCTCCAAGGCCGACATACCGGCCGATCTGCGCCCATCGTTCGAGGAACTGAAGGAGAAGCAGGAGGAAGAGCGCCTGCGCCTGCAATACGTGGCCATGACCCGCGCGGAGCAATGGTTGATCGTTTGCGGCGCAGGTGAGGCCAAGGAAGATAAGGAAAACTGGTATCGCCGAACCGAAAGCGCCCTGGAGCGGGTCGGCGCGGTGTCTCACCTGTTTCCCTTCGGCCAAGGGCTCCGGGCGCAAAACACGCAACCGGCAGGGGAAGACATTGTAGCCGATGATAGCCAGCCAGCGCAGGGCACCACTCTTCCGCCCCACATCCTCATGCCACTCCCCGCGCCCGCACGCCCGGCCAAAATTCTCTCTCCTTCCAGCGTTCCGGGCCCCAAGACCTTGCCCGCCGAGGGCAGCGGCAACCCTGACGCGATGGATCGCGGGTCGGCCCTTCATATGCTGCTGGAGCATCTTCCGGATGTTCCGCCCAGCGAGCGCCAAAGCCGCGCCGTTGCCCTGCTTGAAGCGCACGCGCCCACCGTGGCCGCCGACGTTCTGCCAGAAGCACTTGCCGTGCTCGCCGCGCCAGAACTCGCCAGCCTCTTTGCCGGTGAGGCCTTGGTGGAAGTGCCGGTTTGCGCCCGCTTGCCCGAACTCGGCGAACGCCCCATGCAGGGCATCATCGACAGGTTGATCGTCACCGAAACACATGTCACCGCGATCGACTACAAATCCAACGTCATCGTTCCGGCTCGCATCGAAGACACACCCACCGGCCTTCTGGCTCAGATGGGCGCATATGCCTCCGCCCTTTCGCAAATATACCCCCAGCACACCGTCCAAACCGCCCTGCTCTGGACCCGTGAGCCCCGGATTGACCTTCTTCCACACGACCTTGTGACGAATGCACTCAAAGCCACTGCTCCTGCTTGACCTGCCCTAGGCGCGACCCTACCTTCCCCACCCGAACCGCAAATCATCAGGAGAGCCGAGATGGCCACCGTTGCCGTTACCGATGACACCTTCGACACCGAGGTGAAGGAAGCTGATCTGCCCGTTGTGGTGGATTTCTGGGCCGAGTGGTGCGGCCCCTGCAAACAGATCGGCCCGGCGCTTGAGGAGCTTTCCGACGAGCTCGACGGCAAAGTGAAGATCGTCAAAGTCAACGTCGACGAAAACCCCAACGCCCCGGCCCAGATGGGTGTGCGCGGCATCCCCGCCCTGTTCCTCTTCAAGGACGGTCAGGTTGTGTCGAACAAGACAGGCGCTGCCCCCAAGGCCGCGCTGCAAAGCTGGATCACCGAATCCATCTGATTGCATTCCATCGCGAACGTTAAATGGCGCCTTCGGGCGCCATTTTCATAAATGCCAGCCGTGGGCTCGCAGCTTCTTCGGCAAGTCCCGATCGAAAGTATCGTTGCCTGCATTCAGCGTATCGCGCGTGAGAAACCAAGTGACATAGGCGGCAAAGTCCGGCGCCTCACGAAGCTTGTCGAAAGCCGCCTGCAGCCCATCACGCGGCACCGACCCGGCGATATGGTGAAAGTCGATTTCTCCAAAAAGAATGGCCGGCTTTTCAAGAAAATAACCTTGAAAGGCGACCGAACTGTTCTGCGCCGCTATGTACGAACACCTTCGCAAGAGCATGTCGGTGGCGCCTTCGGTAACCTCAAAGCGCCCATGCGCCCGCTCCAGCGCCTCCAACGCCTCGCGTTCCGCCGTTGTGTAGGCCTCGCGCGGGTGCAACGTGGCCACAACCGGGCAGGACGTGCGCGCAAGCACCTCGCCGATCATTTCCATCGGGCTCATCGACTGAAACGAGCGGCGCTCCAACAAGCGCCCCTGCAACGGAATCAGCACAAAGCCATCATCCGCCACATCCACCCCACGCTGAAACTGCCAGGCCCGCCAGTTGCCAAAAAACCGTGCAGCCTCCTCCGGGTCGACGTCGCCCGGCTCAAAACGCGTTTTTGCCACGGGCCAGCCCCACCGCTCATAGCTCTTTTCAATGCGCCAGAACGCACCGATGTAGGCGCGACGGCAGGTAAGGGCGGCATCGTGTGTTGGCGCTTCCATGTGGGTCAGGGTCGGCCCGCCAAAGGCCGCAGCACGGGCTTGCTCCTCCGGGCCATCGACCAAAGTGACAACCTTCCAGCCCTCCGCCTCGAAGATCCCCTGCACCCGGTTAAAAAAGTTGAACGTCCCGTTGCGCACCCGTTTCAGGCTGGGCGCATCTAGAAGAATGTGCAGTGTTTTCACGCTCATGCCGCAGGCTAGGCGGCCAGCGTCCGGGCAACAAGGGTTGCACCCGTGCCCCTCCGCCAATATCTCCCCATAAAATGGAGGTCGCTATGGCGGACGACAAATTTCCCGGGTGGCACGGCACAACGATCATCGGCGTTCGCAAGGACGGCGAGGTGGTGGTGGCCGGTGACGGGCAGGTAAGCCTTGGCCAGACGGTCATCAAAGGGTCTGCCCGCAAGGTGCGGCGCATTTCCCCTGGCGGTTTCGATGTGGTGTGCGGTTTCGCTGGCTCCACGGCTGATGCCTTCACCCTGCTCGAACGGCTCGAATCCAAGCTGGAGGCCACACCGGGCCAGCTTGCCCGTGCATCGGTTGAGCTTGCAAAGGACTGGCGCACCGACAAGTACCTTCAAAAGCTGGAGGCCATGCTGATCGTCACCGACGGCAAGGAGCTTCTGGTTATCACCGGCGCTGGAGATGTGCTTGAGCCCGAGCATGGCATTGCGGCCATCGGCTCCGGCGGCAACTTCGCACTGGCCGCCGCACGCGGCCTCATAGATCAGGATCTCGACGCCGAGGCCATCGCCCGCCGAGCGATGGAGATCGCCTCCGACATTTGCGTCTATACCAATGGCAACCTGACCGTTGAGAAGATTGGCGAATGACCATCACCCGCGATGACATCCGGGCAGCCGTCGGTGCAGGCAAAATCAGCGAGGCGCAGGCCACGGCCATTGTTGCGCTCTCCGATGCCCGCCGGGGTGCCCGCGAAAACCTGCAAGGCCTCGACGAGCCCTTTGAGCTGTTCAAAGGCTTCAACGAAATCTTCATCGTCGTCGGCCTGACAATCCTCTACGCAGGGTGGACGGGCCTCACTGGCGTTACCACCTTTCTCGCCAGCAGCTCCATGACCTCGCTCCTGCTGTGCGGCATCACCGGCATGGCCACGCTGGTTGCCCTCGCGTCCTACTTCACACGTAGGCGCAGGATGGTTGCACCCTCTATCGCGCTGGCCATCATGTTTGCCTTCTCCGCAATTCAAGCCGGATGGGCGGTGAGCTATTGGATGGTGCCCGATAGCGGCATCCCCAAGGTGACCGGTTCTTCAGATGTGCGCATCGTCATCATGCTGGCCCTCGCCACCCTTGCGGTCATCTTCTACTGGCTCGCGTTCCGCGTGCCATTCGCGATGCTCCTCATTGCGCTGGGTTTTTACGCCACATGCTTCGGGCTGACGGCGCTCAATGGCCCCGAGCTAGACAGTTTTCGCGATGTCTTTCTGCTCTCTGCCAATTCGGCATTCTCTTGGGTCACCCTCGCCCTCGGCCTCCTTGGCCTGGCCATCGCACTGCGCTTTGACATGTCAGACCCGCACCGCGTGACCCGCCGAGCCAGTCAGGCGTTCTGGCTCCATGTCATCGCCGCGCCAGCCATCGTCAACACCGTAGCCTTCACTCTCTTCCTGCAGGGCGGGGCTACCTCCTACCTCATCCTAAGCAGCTTCCTCCTGCTCATGGCGCTCTTCGCCATCGTGATCGACCGCCGCTCTTTCCTCATTTCCGGCATCGGCTACGTCGTGGCCCTCACCGCACTCGCAGCCGAAGGCAATACATGGGCCTTCATCTTGCTGCTCGGCGTCTTCCTCGTGGCCCTCGGCGCCTTCTGGGAAAGCATCCGCGGCGCGATCATGGCCGTGCTCCCTGCCTTTCCGGGCAAAGACAACCTGCCACCCTGGACGCGGCCCAGAGAGGTTTCAGCGAGTTAGCGGGTAGATGAGGCTGGCGTCAAACGGCACCGGCCCGGTCGCCAGTGCATCCCGAATGGAGCTCAGGTAATCCGAGAGGCGCTTTTGCGAAATCTCGATGGCGCGGCCCTTGTTCACGCCTTTCAGCGCGTTCATCCCGGCGCCAGACTTCACGGGAAAGGCCGCTTTCTGAAGTGCATAGCTGGTGCGAGTGACGCAAGTGTTGGAGTAGTTCGTATTCGAGATCAGGTCATCCCAGCCCATTTCCCGAAACAGGCGCTCCCGGCTCCATCCATCTTGTGGGCGCGGTTAACTCTTCCAAACTTCTGCGACCTTCGGTTTCATCGCCCCTGAGTTATCCAGCGTCTTTTCGCTGCGGGTTGTGTGCGGGACTGAGGCGCTTACATAGGGCGGAAGCCAAGGACGGAATACATGACAGACCTGACCCCCCGCGAGATCGTTTCCGAGCTCGACCGCTTCATCATCGGCCAAAAGGACGCCAAGCGCGCCGTTGCCGTTGCCCTTCGCAACCGCTGGCGGCGCAAGCAGCTGGCCGATGACATCCGCGAAGAGGTCTACCCCAAGAACATCCTTATGATCGGCCCGACCGGCGTGGGCAAAACCGAGATTTCCCGACGCCTCGCCAAGCTGGCCCGTGCGCCTTTCATCAAGGTTGAGGCCACCAAGTTTACCGAGGTTGGCTATGTTGGCCGTGATGTGGAGCAGATCATCCGCGATCTGGTTGATGCTTCCATTGCCCAGACCCGGGAGTTGATGCGCGAAGACGTCAGGTCGAAGGCCCGCGAAGCCGCCGAAGAGCGGGTGCTGCGCGCCATCGCCGGAGAAGACGCGCGCGGCAAGACGCTCGACATGTTCCGCGACAAGCTCCGCAACGGCGAGCTCGACGACACCGAGATCGAGCTCGACATCGCAGAGCCCGCTCCCTCCATGCCGATGTTCGAGATTCCCGGCCAACCCGGCGGCGGGATGCAGGGCATGGGCAACCTGCAAGATCTGTTCGGCAAGGCCTTCGGCGGGCGCACCCAGCGCCGCAAATTCACCGTCGCCGAAAGCTATGACGTGCTGATCGGCGAAGAGGCCGACAAGCTGCTGGATGATGAGGCCGTCAAGGCGGCAGCCCTTGAATCCGTGCAGGAGAACGGCATCGTCTTCATCGACGAGATCGACAAGGTCTGCGCCCGCGCCGAAACGCGTGGCGGCGATGTGAGCCGCGAGGGTGTTCAGCGCGATCTGCTGCCGCTGATCGAGGGCACAACCGTGTCCACCAAGCATGGACCGGTCAAGACCGACCATATCCTCTTCATCGCCTCAGGCGCCTTCCACATCGCCAAGCCGTCCGATCTGCTCCCCGAGCTTCAGGGCCGCCTGCCCATCCGGGTTGAGCTGCGGGCGCTGACCGAGCAGGATTTTGTGCGGATCCTGACCGAAACCGACAATGCGCTGACCCGGCAATACACCGCCCTTATGAAGACCGAAGGGGTGGAGGTGAGTTTTACCGATGATGGTATCTCGGCGCTTGCCCGCATCGCGGCAGAGGTCAATCAGAGCGTCGAGAATATCGGTGCCCGTCGGCTCTACACGGTGATCGAACGGGTCTTTGAGGAGCTTTCCTTCGTGGCGCCCGACAAGTCTGGCGACGCGGTCGAGATCAACGCCGACTATGTCGAGGAAAACCTTGGCGAACTTTCCCGCTCCACCGATTTGTCGCGGTACGTTCTATAGCAATGGCACCTGCCGTGCGGGCGCGATAATCTGGCAACCATGACTGGTTTCTTGCGCCTTACGCTGCTGATTCTTGCGCTGTCCGCCTGCGCCCCGCGCGCCTCGCTGGTGATCGTGCCCGGCGCCGTGGGGATCGGTACGCCCTACACAATCTTTGTCGGCAGCACCCGGGAGCGTGACCCTACAAAGAAGGCCCTCCGCTACACGGAGCGCGGCCCGCTTGGCTACCTGTCCTATGACGTGTCCGTTCCGCCCAACAGGCAGCCCGGCGAGGTGCGCACCGCACGGCGCCGTGGCGCAGATGTTCAGCGCGATTTCGTCGCAACGGCGGCAAACCGTTACGCGACACCACAAACATTTCGTGGTGCGGTCCATCAGGCGTTGAAGGCCCGGCCAAAGGCGCGGGGGAACGTGATCGTCTATGTTCACGGCTACAACAACACCATCGCTGACGCAGTCTTCCGCCTCGCTCAGTTGACCCATGATCTCAAGATCGACGATCTGCCTGTCAGCTACACATGGCCCTCCGCCGAAAACCCGCTGGCTTACGCCTATGACCGCGACAGTGCCCTGTTTGCCCGGGACGGGCTGGAGCAGTTTCTGGAGGAAGTCTCGCAGTCCGGTGCCCGGACTATCACCATTGTCGGCCATTCGATGGGCTCGCTTGTGGTGATGGAAACCCTGCGCCAAATGGCCATTCGCGGTGATCGCAAAGTGCTGCCCAAGCTCAACGGCGTCATACTGATGTCGCCCGATCTGGATGTTGATCTGTTCCGCACCCAAGCCAAGCGGATCGGCAACCTGCCGCAACCCTTCATCATCTTCACCTCAAGCCGAGATAAGGCCCTGCGCCTGTCTGCCCGCCTTACTGGCCTGCCCGCCCGGCTGGGCAATCTGCCGGATGTAGAGGCCGTGGCAGACCTCGATGTCACCCTCATAGATGTTTCCAGCTTCCAGAGCGGCGGGCTGGATCACTTCGTGGCCGCCGAAAATCCGGCACTGTTGAAGATCCTCGGCCAAGTCGGTGCCGTCGATGCCGCCTTCGGAACCGATAATGCAGGCCGCGCCGGACTCCTCCCCGGCACAATCCTGACGGTGCGCAGCGCCACCTCCATCATCCTCTCGCCCGTGTCCGCGTTAGCCGGAAACTGACAGCTTTTCATCCCCGTCCTTCGGCGCGATAAACGCCCGCATGAGCTTCTTCGGCTTCCTTCGCAGCAATGCCCCATTCCTACTGGCCGGTGCATTGCTCTCCTTTAGCTCATCCTTCGGGCAAACCTTCTTCATTTCGGTTTTCGCGGGCGAGATCATGGGCACCTTCGGGCTCTCTGACGGCCAGTGGGGGCTCATCTATACCGTTGGCACCACCCTTTCGGCCTTGGCGATGGTCTGGGCCGGTGCCTTGACCGATCGCTACCGCGTGCGCGCCCTCGCCAATATCGTCGGGCCAGGTCTGGCACTCTCCTGCCTCGCGATGGCCGCCGTCCCCGGGCCGGTTCTTCTGGTGTTCGTCATCTTCGCACTCCGCCTGTTTGGACAAGGCCTGTTCAGCCATCTTTCTGTGGTTGCCATGGCGCGGTGGTTCATCGGTCGGCGCGGAATGGCGCTGTCGATCTCATCGCTCGGCTTTGCCCTCGGGCAAGCGGTTCTTCCCGTTGGAGCCGCGGCTGCTTTGCTGACAATGAACTGGCGGTGGCTGTGGGTTGTGGCCGCTGGCCTTATTCTGGCGGCGCTGCCCGTGTTGGCCCTCCTGCTGCGCAACGAAAGAACGCCTCAATCCGTCGCCAGCTCCGCGCCGATGGCCGGCATGGACAATCACCATTGGAGCCGCGCCGAGGTTTTGCGCCATCCTCTCTTCTGGTTCAGCATCCCGGTGCTGCTCGGGCCAGCGGCATGGGGCACCTCGCTGTTCTTCCAGCAAGTCCATTTCGCAGCAATAAAGGGCTGGGCGCTGGTCGATTACGTTGCGCTCATGCCGGTGTTCACCACCTTGGCCATCATCTCAACCTTCACCACCGGCGCGCTGATCGACCGCTTTGGCACGGCCCGGCTGATGATGCTCTTCATGTTGCCCTTCGCCTTTGGCTTCCTGCTGCTCTGGCAGGCGGAAAGCCTGCACATGGCAGCGGCAGGGCTTGGCATGGTCGCCCTTGGTGTCGGGGCTCAGGCCACCCTGCCGGGATCCTACTGGGCCGAGTTTTTCGGAACCCGCCACATCGGGGCAATCAAGGCCGCCGCCGGAGCGATCATGGTGTTCGGGTCCGCAATCGGGCCGGGCATTAGTGGTTGGCTCATTGACGCCGGCTACAACTTTGAAGAGCAGCTGCCGTGGATTGCCGCCTATTTCGTTTTCGCGGCGGTGAGTATCACCATCGGGCTGACGGCGGCGCGCAAACGGCTACCGGCTACGCCTTAGATACACATAAAATGCACCCTCGCCACCATGCCTGAGGTTGGCCGGGGTCACTTCCAGCACCAGCGCCGTCAGCGGTGGCCGCGTTAGCCAATCGGGCACCTGTCGGCGCAAAACACCAGGACGGGACGGAATGGGCCCTTCGTCATCCGGCCGCGTGCGCCCCTTGCCGGTGATCACCAAAACGAGCCGTTTGCCATCTGCATGGGTGGAGTGGATGAACTTCAAAAGCCGCGGGTGCGCCTCGGCCAAAGTCATACCGTGCAAATCAATCCGCGCTTCCGGCTTCAACTTGCCCCGCTTCATCCGGGTGAAGGCCTTACGATCCATCGCCGGAGCGTGTTTGGCCGCCGGGGCTTTCGTTTCACTGGAGCCAGCCCGTTCCCCAATCGTGAAAGGCTGCGGAACGAATTTTGGCTTAGGCTCAGGCGCGTGATGCGGTTTAGTGGCGGTTGGCGTAGGTTTCGGGCGGCTCTTCGTGAGCGGCGTCGCCTTCTCCACCACCTTCCGCCACAGCGCTTCGTCTTCGCTGCTAAGTCGCTTTGGTGTTTTCCGGCTCATCGCACCGCCTTGGGAACGAGCCGAAAAAAGCTGAGTGTCGTGTTCAACCGCCCCGCCTGCGCGCCCGCTTGCGCTCCGGTGCCGCAAAACAAATCCGTCCGCCCCGCCCCTTTGATCGCCCCACCCGTATCCTGCGCAACGCAGAGGCGCGGCGCCGTGTCAGGGTGTTTGGGCACCACATAGGCCAGAGCGCCAAGCCTTGTATGGGCTTCATCAACCGCAATACTGCGCTGCGCCGTCAGCGGCACACCTGCGGTGCCAATCGGCCCCAACTCTTCTGGCAAATCATCAAGGGAGCGGAAAAAAACGTAGCTCGGGTTCTCCCGCAGGTAGCGCGGCCCTAATTCGGGGTTCTCGGAAAACCAGGCCTGTATCGCCTGCATGGAGGCATCTTTAGCGGTGAGGTGCCCCCGTTCGATCAAGAGCTTGCCGAGCGAAACATAGGGGTGGCCATTCTTCCCGGCATAACCGACACGGCGCATCGACCCATCGGCAAGGCGTACACGGCCAGAGCCCTGAACCTGTAGCAAAAAAGCGTCGAGCGGGCTTTTCAGCCAAGCCAGCTCGCACCCCTCAAGCAGATCACCATCTTCGATCTCGGCGCGCGTGGCAAAACTGTCTCCGGTTTGCCAACCCTCAGGGAGCGCGTGGATTGGCGCGCGGCAGTCATCGCTCTTTTGCAGCGCCCCCTCGTAAACCGGCTCAAAGTAGCCCGTCATCACGGCATCCTCAGCCACGACCTCGGCATCAAAGGATCGCTCTAGGAAGACCTTTCCGTCACCCTGCGCGACACTATGCGCGGGGTCATCTTTTGTTGCTGTTCTCAGATATGCGCTTAGAGCGGCGTCATGATCATCCTCTGCCCAACCGGGCAGGTCCGCCAATGCAAGCCGCGCCACGCCCGGCTCACTCGCCGGTGGCGACCAGTTTCCAGTTGGGATCGCCTGTGCCCATGTGCCTTGCAAAGGTCCAGACATCGCGCTGGCGCTTCACAGCATTCGGGTCGCCTTCAACGATATCTCCACCGGCATCACGCACCACACTTGTCATCTCACCGATGAAGCGCACGGTAATCTCGGCCTCGCTGCTGGCCTCGTCAAAGCTGGCGTTCTTCAGCACCGTCTCACGCACGCCAATAAAGCTGGCCTCAACCGTAACACCGTTTTCGGCGCGCATCTTCACGACGTCCTCGAAGCTCTCGGCCACGTCCTCGCCAAGGAACGGTGCCACGCTATCAAGCTCACCCCGCTCGAAGGCCATCAGGATCATCTCATACGCACCACGGGCCCCATGAAGAAACTCGCCAACCGAAAATCCGGGCTCGACAGACTTCATCTTGGCCAGCGCATCAGCCGCCGGCCCCTCGGGAACATTGTCGGTGATGTCGCGGTCAATCCCACCGTCGATCACCTCAAAATCCGGGCGAGAGTTTTCGCGGCTACGGCTTGGGCCGGGCAGCGGGGCTTGCGGCTTTTCGAAACCCTCGCGGGTGCCCAGCACGGAGCGCAGCCGCAGGATCAGAAAGATCGCGACACCGGCAAGCACAAGCAGCTGGATAACGGCAAGATTCATTGGGGCCTCGGGCACAAAGTTGGCAATTGGAGCGTTCCGAACATATGTAGGCTTTCGCAGGGGGCAAGTCCACCAGCGCCCCTGCGACACTTACGGAGGTTTGATGCCCCTATTAGCGCTCTTCATCGCGGTCCCGATCATCGAGATTGCTCTCTTCATCCAGGTCGGGGGCCTTATCGGGCTCTGGCCGACCCTCGGGATCGTTATCGTAACAGCAATTCTCGGCACTTGGCTGGTCAAGAGCCAGGGGCGGCAGGTGCTGGCCGATCTTCAGGGCAGATTCAACGACTTGCGCGACCCAACTGAGCCGCTCGCACACGGTGCCATGATCCTGTTTTCCGGCGCGCTCCTGCTAACCCCTGGGTTTTTCACAGATGCGGTTGGCTTTCTGCTCCTCATCCCTGGCTTCCGAACCATGGCCTTTGAGTGGTTGCGCAAGCGCGTGAGGGTTCAAAGTTTCACAATGGGCGGCGGGCCAGCCCAGCGCGCTGCGCGGGATGATGTGGTTGAGGGCAGTTTTCACGAGGTAGAGCCTGACACGCCAAAGGTGCCCGGCAATTCCGGGTGGACACGCCATTGAGGCCACCGCCAACGCCTGATAAAGCAGGCCCGACCTAAAAAACCGGAGGGCCCAATGGCCGACACCCCCGAAAATGGCGCTGCGGCGCCGCAAGAGCCGCCCCAGGTTCAACTGCAGATCCTCGCCCAGTTCATCCGCGATATGTCGTTTGAAAACATCGTGGTGCAAAAAGGCGTGACTGGTGAAGTTCAGCCCGACATGCAGGTGTCGGTTGCTGTGGACGCGCGCAAACGCACCACGCCCAACCAGTATGAAGTCACGCTGAAAACCAAGGTTGAAAGCAAGAACCGCCCTGATGGCGCGACGCTCTTCCTGCTTGAGCTCGACTATGGGGCAGTGTTCCAGATCGAAGGCGTGCCGGAAGACCAGCTGCACCCCTTCCTGCTCATCGAATGCCCACGTCAGGTGTTTCCCTACGTGCGCCGCATCGTGTCTGACGTCACCCGTGACGGCAACTTCCCGCCGGTGAACCTGCAAAACATCGACTTTGTGGCGCTCTATCGCCAGCAAATCGCCCAGCGGGCGGCCGAGGCTGCGCCTAAAGCCGACGCCTAATCCGCAAACCGTTTCCAGACCGCCGCATCACCGAGCTTTTCCACAAAAGCCTGGTGTGCGGCGTTCTCACTTTCTGTCAGCCGCGCGGGCAGCGCCTGCGGGCGAGGTGACGGGCGCCAATTGGTATCCACCGTGTCAGACGTGCTCCGGCTTCTCGTTTCCGAAAGCACCAACCCCGGCTGGCGGCCGCCAATCAGCTCCAAATAGACATCGGCCAAAATTTGGCTGTCGAGCAAGGCCCCATGCAGCTCGCGCTCCGTGGTAATGCCAAACCTCCGGCACAGCGCATCCAACGATGCTGGCGAGCCCGGAAACTTCTTGCGCGCCATCGCCACCGTATCAATCGCCCGATCGTCCGGGATGAGCGGCTTCTTGACCCAACCCAACTCCGCATTCAGGAATTTCATGTCGAAGGCGGCGTTGTGGATCACCAGCTTTGCATCGCCGATGAAGTCCAGAAAGTCCTGCGCGATGGCTGCGAAAAGCGGCTTGTCGGCCAGAAATTCTTCACTGATACCATGCACTTGAAAGGCTTCAGTCGGCATGTCGCGCTGCGGATTGATGTATTGGTGATAGTGGTTGCCTGTCGGCATATGCCCCACCAGCTCCACCGCACCGATCTCAACAATCCGGTCTCCGCTGAACGGATCAAACCCGGTGGTTTCAGTATCAAGCACGATCTCACGCATCATTTCGCTCCCTGATCTCCGCCACGATAGCCTCTACCTGAGCCTCGGCTTGCTCCAGTGTTTCTGTCTCGATCACCCGATCCGCCCGGGCTCTTTTTTCGGCATCGGGCATCTGTGCGGCAACGATCCGGTCAAAGGCAGCCTCATCCATCGTGCCCCGCTCCAAAACCCGACGTCGCTGTTCCTCAGGCGAGCAGCTCACTGTCACCGTCAGGTCCATCTCACGCTCCGCCCCTGTTTCAAAGAGCAACGGAATATCAAAGAGCAGAATGTCTGCCTCAGCCTTGTCAGCAAACGCAACGCGGTCTTGCTGCACCAGCGGGTGTACGACGGCTTCAATGGCCTGCAAGGCACCGTCATCCTCGGCAATCCACGCGCGTAATTCCGCACGAGACACCGACCCACCCACAACCGCCGCGGGCCGAAGCTCTGCAATCGCCCGAACGGCAGCGCCGCCCTTGTCATAAAGCCGGTGCACAGCTGCATCCGCATCCCAAACGGCAACGCCTTTGTCAGCGAACATGCGCGCCGTAGTGGACTTTCCCATGCCGATCCCGCCGGTGAGCCCTATCCGGAACGCGCCGCTCACCAGCCAAGCACAGCCGAACGGGTTTGATCTGTCACGGGAGGCCGTTCGCCGAACCACCGCTCAAACCCGGGCGCACCTTGGTGGATAAGCATGCCGAGCCCATCAACCGTGGTGCAGCCCCGCGCGGCAGCTGTCTTCAAAAGCTCGGTGTCTAGCGGGGTGTAGACGATATCGGTCACAACCATATCGGGGGTCAGCGCATCGAGCGGCACCTTGAACTCCGATTTGCCGACCATCCCAAGCGAGGTCGTGTTCACGATAAGGGCCGCGCCTTCAATCATCGAGCCTGCAAGCACCCAGTCGAAAACGGTGATCTTGGGGCCAAACTCGGTGCGCAGGGCCTCAGCGCGGGGCCGTGAGCGATTGGCGAGGCGAATATCGGTGCAGCCCGCCTCAATGAGAGACGCCAAAACCGCGCGGCACGCCCCGCCAGCCCCAAAAATAGCCACCGGCCCATCCTTCGGATCCCAGTCCGGCGCTCCGGCCCTGAGGTTGGCGATGAAGCCGTAACCATCTGTATTATCTGCATAAATGCTGCCATCATCCCGAAAGATCAGAGTGTTGGCCGATCCTATCAGTGCTGCGCGATCACTCACCGCATCGGCCAGGTTCAGCGCTGCCACCTTATGCGGGATGGTGATGTTACAGCCCACAAAGCCCATCTTCGGCAGCACCCGCAGCACTTCTTCAAGGTTCTCGTGGCTGACATCCATAGGGATGTAATGACCACGCAAGCCAAGGGCCTCCAGCCAGTGCCGGTGCAATACAGGGGAGCGAGAATGGGCGATTGGCGAGCCGATCACCCCCGCCAGCGGTATCTTGTCCGTCATGTCGGGATCACACCTTTGATCGACAGGTAGTTCAATACCTCCAATAGCGGCAATCCGAGCACATTAAAATAGTCCCCCTCAACCCGCGCAAAGAGCCGCGCACCTTCTTCCTCCAGCTTGTAACCGCCGACGCACCACCGAATCTCATCCCAGTTGCGCGCAACATAGTCTTCAACATACCCCGCCGAGAGTTGCCGCATGTAGAGCCGGACAACACCCACATGCCGCCACACGGGCGCGCCATCCTCATAGATAACAGCGGCTGAAAGCAGCGTGTGCTTCTGTCCCGCCATCTCTGTAATCTGCGCCACTGCCTCTTCCGGGCTTCCGGGCTTGCTGAGGATACGCCCGGAAAACTCCAACACCTGATCGCAACCCAGCACCATCCGCTCCAGGCGTTTGCCGGCGATGCGTGCGGCTTTCATCTCGGCCAATGCATCCGCTATATCGCGCGCCTTCGCGCCCTCGGCTTCCAAGGCAGCACGCATGGCCACCTCATCAACCCTCGGCACCTCCACATCAAACGGCACTCCCGCGTTTCTTAGGAGCGTAGCGCGGATCTCGGAGCCGGAGGCCAAGAGCAGAGGGGCTGGCATGTGAATAACCTCGTGGATGACTCTGGGAGTTGCCTGTGCACCGGGTGTGGCCTCATTCTGAACAACCTTCAACCCGGGGGAAAACCACCCGCTTGTCCCCAACCACTCCGTTTTCCTCCCCATGAGGATAACGCTTCGTCCGATGTATGAAGAGTTTCTTTGTCCACCCGCGACTCAGCGAGTTATCCGAAGGCTTATCCACAGGGAATTTTTATAAAACGCTGAAATTAAACGGTTTTTGAGAACACTTGAGGAACCATCAAGTTCCAAATCCACTGTGCGCAGATCTGTGGAAAACCAAGTAATCCCCATATCCCCAGCCCCTACTACAAAAACAACCTTTCTTAAGATTCTATTTTATTATTGAAGGGAGACAGGAGGTGACCTGTGCTCTTCGATTTCCTTGCCTGGTTCTACCCATGGACCAAGACGCTGCATATTCTCGCTGTCATCTCTTGGATGGCTGGCCTGTTCTATCTGCCCCGTCTGTTCGTCCATCATGCAGAGAAAGGGGTCGAGAATCCTCACTCTGATGCGATGCTCCAGATGATGGAGCTGAAACTGCTTCGGCTCATCATGAACCCTGCCATGATCGCAACCTGGATCTTCGGGATCATGCTGGCCTCGACGCCCGGTATTGTCGACTGGGTTGCCATCTGGCCCTACACCAAACTGGCGGGCATCCTCGGCCTCACATGGTTTCATCACTGGCTGGGCAAACGGCGCAAAGACTTTGTTGCCGGCACCAACTCCGTTTCTGGTCGGACCTACCGGATGATGAACGAGGTGCCGACGCTGCTGTTGGTCGTCATCGTCGTTTCAATCGTGGTGCGCCCGTTCTGACCTTATCTTGACTCGCGGCCATCCCGCGCTTATCTCACCTGTCCAAGCGGCCGTTCGGCCGTGGATCTTCCCGCTATTCCATTCCGCGCCCCACAGCACTGCTGTGAGTTGCGCAGCCAAGGCCCGTTCATGACCCAACCCCAGCTTTCCCTTTACGATCTCAAGTCCAAAACCCCGGCAGACCTGCTGTCGATGGCCGAAGAACTGGAGATCGACAACGCATCGACCATGCGGAAGGGCGACATGATGTTCGCCATCCTCAAGGAGCGGGCCGAGGAAGGTTGGGACATTTCCGGTGATGGTGTGCTGGACGTGCTGCAAGACGGCTTCGGCTTCCTGCGTTCGCCCGAGGCCAACTATTTGCCCGGCCCCGATGACATCTACGTGTCCCCCGAGATGATCCGCCAACATGGCTTGCGCACCGGCGACACGGTTGAGGGCTTCATCAAGGCGCCCGGCGATAACGAAAACTACTTCTGCATGACGAAGGTCACGCAGATCAACTTCGAAGAGCCCGAGAAGGCGCGCCACAAGATCAACTTCGATAACCTGACACCGCTCTACCCCGATGAGCGGCTGAACATGGAAATCGACGATCCGACCATCAAAGATCGCTCCGCCCGCATCATAGATCTGGTCGCACCCATCGGCAAAGGCCAGCGCTCGCTGATCGTGGCACCGCCGCGGACCGGTAAGACTGTGCTTCTGCAAAACATCGCCCGCTCGATCGAGGTGAACCACCCCGAGTGTTACCTGATCGTCCTGCTGATCGATGAACGCCCCGAAGAGGTGACCGACATGCAGCGCTCGGTGAAAGGCGAGGTGATCTCTTCCACCTTCGACGAGCCCGCAACGCGCCACGTGGCCGTTTCCGAGATGGTGATCGAGAAGGCCAAGCGCCTTGTTGAGCACAAGCGTGACGTGGTCATTCTGCTCGACTCGATCACCCGTCTTGGCCGCGCCTTCAACACTGTTGTGCCGTCGTCCGGCAAGGTGCTCACCGGTGGTGTGGACGCCAACGCGCTGCAACGGCCAAAACGCTTCTTTGGTGCGGCCCGGAACATCGAAGAAGGCGGCTCGCTGACCATCATCGCGACTGCCCTGATCGACACTGGCTCGCGGATGGATGAGGTGATTTTCGAAGAGTTCAAAGGCACCGGCAACTCCGAGATCGTGCTGGACCGCAAGATCTCCGACAAGCGCGTGTTCCCGGCGATGGACATCCTCAAATCCGGCACCCGGAAGGAAGATCTGCTTGTCGATCCGAAAGACCTGCAAAAAACCTTCGTTCTGCGCCGTATCCTCAACCCGATGGGCACAACAGATGCCATCGAGTTCCTGAACGGCAAGCTCAAGCAAACCAAGAACAACGCCGAGTTCTTCGACTCCATGAACACCTGATCTTTCAGGTAAATCAAAGAGTTAACCATGGATACCATCGTCGCCCAAGCCACCGCGCCCGGCCGCGCGGGGGTCGCGGTGATCCGTATTTCCGGACCGGACGCCAAACCCGCATTGCAGCACCTTGCTGGCCGCGTGCCAGAGGCTCGGCGCGCCACGCTAATGCAGCTGCGCGGCTCCGCAGGGCTTCTCGATACCGCGCTCGTTCTGGTCTTCGAGGTTGGTGCGAGCTTCACTGGCGAAGATGTGGTTGAGCTGCAAACGCACGGCTCAGTCGCCGTCACCCGCGCTGTTCTTTCAGAGCTGACAACGCGGCCCGGCCTCCGCCTCGCTGAGCCTGGAGAATTCACCCGTCGTGCGCTCGAGAACGATCAACTCGATCTGGCGCAGGTCGAAGGCCTTGCTGATCTGATCGAGGCCGAAACAGAAGCCCAACGCCAGCTCGCGCAAGCAACCTTCACCGGTGCCCTCGGAGCGCGGGTTGAAGAATGGCGCTCTCTTCTCATCCGCGCAGCAGCCTTGCTTGAGGCAATGATCGACTTCGCCGATGAAGAAGTGCCGGAGGACACCACAACCGAGGTGCTGGGCCTGATCGACACGCTGGTTTCGCAGTTCGAAAGCGAAGCGCTTGGCGTAGATGCGGCAGAACGGATCCGGGAGGGTTTCGAGGTTGCCATTGTCGGCGCACCTAATGTCGGCAAATCCACCCTGCTAAACCGCCTTGCCGGGCGCGAAGCCGCCATTACCTCTGAGGTCGCCGGAACGACGCGCGATGTCATAGAGGTCCGCATGGATATCGGTGGCCTCGCTGTGACCCTGCTGGATACCGCTGGCCTCCGCGAAACCGAAGATCGGGTAGAAGCCATCGGTGTTGAACGGGCAAAAGCCCGCGCCGCCTCAGCAGACTTGCGGATCTTTCTTGGCCCTCCGATGGGCCTGTCCCCTTCCGCTCAAGATATCCTTGCACACCCGAAGTCTGACATGAGCCAACCATCCGGCGAAGCTCTTGGTCTGTCAGGCCTGACCGGCGACGGGATTGATGAGCTCTTGTCACGCGTCAAGGCAGTGCTTTCCGAACGCCTCCCAACGCAAACCACCGCTACGCACGAGCGCCACCGGGCGGCTCTGCAGTCCGCGAGCGATGCTTTGCGGGCCAGTCGAATCGAGGTAGAAGCGGGGCCAGAGAGGGCGGAAATCGCAGCCGAAGAGCTACGCACCGCCCTGCGCCGGATCGAAAGCCTCACTGGGCGTATCGGGGTTGAAGACCTGCTGGGCGAGATTTTCTCCAGCTTCTGTATCGGCAAGTAGGAGTGTTTCACGTGAAACATGACTTTGATGTCATTGTTGTTGGTGGTGGGCATGCAGGTGCTGACGCTGCCCATGCCGCCGCGCGCATGGGGGCAGCCACGGCCTTGGTAACTCTCCGGGCCAACGATCTGGGCGTGATGTCATGCAATCCGGCGATTGGCGGTTTGGGTAAAGGTCACCTCGTTCGCGAGATTGACGCCTTGGATGGCCTGATGGGTCGTGTTGCAGATGCCGCCGGAATCCAGTTTCGCCTCTTGAACCGCAAGAAGGGCCCCGCAGTCCAAGGGCCGAGAGCGCAAGCCGACCGCAAGCTCTATCGGCAAGCCATGGGAGCTGCGATCGCAGACACACCCGGCTTGCGCGTGATCGAAGCCGAAGTTTCCGGCCTTCTCCTAGAGGGCACGACCGTTAACGGCGTCCTGTTGGGGGATGGCTCCGAGCTGCATGCCAGCGCCGTGGTGCTCACCACCGGCACCTTCCTACGCGGCACCATCCACATTGGCGACAAATCCTACCCGGGGGGTCGGATGGGCGCAGAGCGTTCTCAGCTTCTCGCCGACCAACTCGCCAGCCTCTCTCTCCCACTGGGCCGTCTCAAAACCGGAACACCCCCGCGCCTTGATGGCCGAACGATCAATTGGGAAGGCCTTGAGGATCAGCCCGGCGACGAAAGCCCAACGCTCTTCTCCTTCCTGTCCGACGCCCCAAAGGCCCGGCAGGTTTCTTGCGGGATCACCTACACTAATCCTCAAACCCACCAAATCATTACCGAAAACCTGCACCGCAGCGCCATGTATGGCGGCCATATCGAGGGTGTTGGGCCGCGCTACTGCCCTTCGATTGAGGATAAGGTCACACGGTTTTCCACCAAGGACTCACACCAAATCTTCTTGGAGCCAGAAGGTTTAGACGACCCAACCATCTATCCAAACGGCATCTCCACCTCCCTGCCCGAAAACGTGCAAGAAGCCTACGTGCGCTCGATCGTCGGCCTCGAACAGGTGAAAATCCTGCAGCCGGGCTATGCGATTGAATATGATTACATTGACCCGCGCGCACTCACCTCCTCCTTGGAGCTACGCGCTCTGAGCAACCTGTTCCTCGCAGGCCAGATCAACGGCACCACCGGCTATGAAGAGGCAGCCGCGCAAGGCCTCGTCGCCGGGCTCAACGCTGCTCACCGCGCCCAAGAGAAGGATCCAATCACCTTCAGCCGGGCAGAATCCTACATCGGCGTCATGATTGACGACCTGACAACGCAAGGCGTTGCCGAGCCCTATCGGATGTTTACTTCTCGCGCCGAGTTTCGCCTGTCCCTTCGGGCGGATAACGCGGATCAACGCCTCACGCCCATTGGAATTGCGCTTGGATGCGTTGGAGAAGAACGAACCCGTGCCTTCAATACAAAGACCGAAGCGCTGATGGATGCCCAATCCACCCTATCTAGCCTCGAGTTCACATCCCGCGAACTCTCCAGCCTCGGCGTCCGTGTAAACTCTGACGGCCCGCGCAGGAATGGCTTGGAGGCTTTGGGTTTGCCAGATGCGAGCATGGCCAAGCTGCAAGAAAGCGCTTCGGAACTCAGCAACATTGCACCCAGCATCGCCACGCAGGTCGAGCGAGACGCGCTCTATCAAAATTACATCGCGCGCCAAGAGCAGGACGTGGCTGCGTTGGAACGGGATGAGAACCGCAAAATACCGGGTGATTTCAGCTACGATGCCCTTCAGGGCCTGTCCAATGAGCTAAAGGCGAAGCTCAATGCCGCCCGCCCCGCCTCGCTAGGTCAGGCCGCGCGGATTGGTGGTATGACACCCGCCGCGCTTGGGTTGATCCTTGCCCACTTGCGGCGCGCCGAAAAACGGAAAGTCTCTTGAACGATCGTGATGCCGTCCTGTCGCGCCTCGATGTTTCACGTGAAACATCGCAGCGGCTCGACACCTACGCCAATCTTCTAGTGAAGTGGAACAAGGCTATCAACCTAGTCGCACCCGCAACCCTACCGGATCTCTGGGCCCGCCATTTTATGGACTCCGCCCAAGTTCTCAAACACGCCGGGCACAGCGGGCTCTGGGTCGACATCGGCACCGGCGGCGGCTTTCCAGGGCTGGTTTGCGCAATTATCGCCCACGAAACATCACCAGACCTTACCTTTGAATTCATCGAATCTGATCAACGCAAGTGCACATTTCTCAGCACTGTCCTGCGAGAAACCGGCGTTTCGGCACAGATACACGCAAACCGCGCCGAGTCGCTCCCATCGCGCAGCGCTCAAGTCCTTTCCGCCCGCGCAATGGCCCCCTTAACCACCCTTCTCTCCTTCGCAGACCAGCACTTGGCTCCTGACGGAAAGGCGCTTTTCCTCAAGGGTGCGCAACATGAGACAGAGATCGCGAAGGCGCTTGAAAACTGGAACTTTGACGTTCAAAAACATCCCAGCGAAACCGATCCATCCGGCGCCCTTCTCACCATAGGAAACATCTCCCGTGTCTGACCTCAGCCGTCCCAAGGCACCTAAAATCATCGCCGTTGCCAATCAGAAGGGTGGCGTTGGAAAGACGACCACGGCAATCAACCTTGGCGCCGCGCTCGCGGCGGAAGGCAAGGCCGTGCTCATCGTCGACCTTGATCCGCAGGGGAATGCGTCCACCGGCCTAGGCGTTGAGCCAGCTGACAGAACGAAAACCACCTACGATCTGATTCTGGATGACGCACCACTGCGAGAAGTCATTCTGGCAACCGACGTCGAAAACCTCCTTCTCGCCCCCTCCACCACCGACCTCAGCTCTGCTGATATCGAACTGGTAGCCAACGAGCGGCGCAGCCACCTGCTGCACGATGCCCTTCGGCAGCCCGAGATAGACCGCTACTCGCTCGATTTCATCCTCATCGACTGCCCGCCTTCACTAAACCTTCTGACGGTAAACGCGATGATCGCGGCAGATTCCGTTCTCGTGCCCTTGCAGTCGGAATTCTATGCGCTTGAAGGCCTTTCTCAGCTTATGCTGACCCTTAGGGAAGTCCGCGAAACCGCCAACCCGAACCTCCGGATCGAGGGGGTTGTGCTGACGATGTTCGATTCTCGAAACAACCTCTCTCAACAGGTTGACGATGACGCCCGCGAAGCCCTCGGCGATCTCGTCTACCAAACCCGCATACCCAGAAATGTGCGAGTCAGCGAAGCGCCCAGCTTTGCTATGCCGGTGCTCGATTATGACCCAACGTCCAAGGGCAGCGTCGCCTACCGTGATCTCGCAAAAGAGCTGCTCGGGCGGCCTGCACAATAAAAAAGGAAGCGAGCAATGGCTGAAAAGAAGAGAGGTCTCGGTCGTGGACTGTCGGCCCTTATGGCGGATGTAGCACCCAAGGAAGACCAAACCGCGGCTCCCACCGGCACAGAGCGCCGCTTGCCGATTGAACAGGTCGAGCCCAACCCGGACCAGCCGCGTCGCGATTTCGAGATGGAGCCGCTACAGGAGCTGG
This sequence comes from Oceanicola sp. D3, assembly GCF_006351965.1. Classification (NCBI taxonomy): domain Bacteria; kingdom Pseudomonadati; phylum Pseudomonadota; class Alphaproteobacteria; order Rhodobacterales; family Roseobacteraceae; genus Oceanicola; species Oceanicola sp. D3. The sequence continues at coordinate 286,048 of NZ_CP040932.1, read as the reverse complement.
CCAACTCCATCCAAGAGCGCGGCATCATCCAGCCTCTGATTGTCCGTAAAGACCCTGTAAAATCAGATATTTATCAGATCGTTGCGGGGGAGCGGCGCTGGCGTGCGGCACAGATGGCCAAATTGCACGAAGTGCCGGTCATCATCCGTGAGTTCACCGATGAAGAAGTCCTCGAAGTTGCGATCATCGAAAACGTTCAGCGCGAAGATCTCAACCCGATTGATGAAGCCCAGGGCTATCGGCAGCTGGTCGACAGGTTCGGCCACACGCAAGAGCACCTCGCCCACGCGCTTGGAAAAAGCCGCAGCCATGTCGCCAACCTGATGCGCCTTTTGCAACTTCCTGAAGATGTGCAGCTGTTGCTGCGCGACGGCCGCCTGTCATCCGGCCACGCCCGTGCGCTGATCACGGCAGATAATCCTTCCGAGCTGGCAAGGCAGGTTGTGCAAAAAGGGCTGTCCGTTCGCCAAACGGAGCAACTGGCCAAAAACGGCAAAAAACCCGCTTCCAAGGCCCCGAAACCCGAAAAAGACGCCGACACGCGCGCACTTGAAGCGGACCTGGCCGCCAATCTCGGCCTCAAGGTCGCAATCGAGCATGATGCTTCGGGCAAGGGCCGGCTTTCGATCGCCTACCGAGACCTCGACGATCTGGATGCCCTTTGCCGCGTTCTATCTGCTACGCCTCTGGACGTGTCCAGATAAACACCATCACCCCGCTGAGTGTGATGGCCTGTATCAGCAGGACATGCGCAGGCAGCTGAAGTACCAAAGACACTACAAAAACGAGCCCAACAGACGCGGTTGCAGCCAGTTTTGCCCGCCGATGTATGGCCCCGTTTCTTCGCCAATCCACGATCATCGGCCCAAAGGTTCGGTGTGCCAGCAGCCAATCGTGCAGTTTCTCGGACGATCTGGCAAAGCAGAAAGCCGCTAGAAGAACAAAGGGCACTGTGGGCAATAAGGGCAGCACAATTCCGATCACGCCGAGCATCAGGCTCACCGCGCCCGCCGCTGCCCAAAGCATCCGCATCTAAACCATCAACTCACGAATAACCGCATTCAGCACCATCCTACCGCGCTGCGTGGCTCGGATGTTGCCAGCTTCCAGCCAAATCAACCCATCCTCTGTAAGCTGGGCAATACGCTGATCATCAAGGGGCTCGCCGGCCATGGCAGCATAGCGCGACAGAGAAACGCCTTCATCAATCCGCAGCCCCATCATCAAATACTCTGACGCCTGCTCCGAGCCGGTCAGCGCTTCCCGCGCCTCTGCGCTGTCCTCCGCCTGCAGCTGTAACCACGCCAGCGGTGCGGATGTTGCGACTGTCGCATATTTCCGGCCCGCAAGCGTCAGCCGACCATGCGCTCCGGGGCCAATCCCGACGTAGTCCCCATAGCGCCAATACACCAGATTATGCCGCGAAAAGGAGCCATTTAGTGCATGGTTAGAGACTTCATAGGCCTCAAACCCTGCCGCCTTCGTCATTTCTTGGGTCAGCTCAAACATATCGGCGCCCAGGTCATCATCGGGCAACCCCCCGAGCCTCCCAATGGCGTAGCGGTCGCCAAAGGCTGTGCCGGGCTCAATCGTTAGCTGATAAAGCGAGAGGTGATCCGCGGCCATGTCCAGCGCTTCCGAAAGTTCTTCTCTCCACCCCTCAAGTTGCTGATGTTGCCGCGCATAGATCAAATCAAAGCTCACACGCCCAAAATGCGCCTTCGCAACGTCCAGCGCCGCCTTTGCCTGCGCGACATCATGCAAGCGCCCCAATGCCCGCAAGTCTCCATCTCGCAGCGACTGGATCCCAAGCGAAACCCGGTTCACCCCGGCTTCTGCATAGCCCGCAAAGCGCCGTGCCTCGACAGATGAAGGGTTGGCCTCAAGCGTGATCTCCAGATCGTTCGCGCGTGGCCAATAGCGCCCGATTTCTGCAAGTATCGCCGCAACGGTCTCTGGCTCCATAAGCGATGGTGTTCCGCCGCCGAAGTAGACAGAGTTGAGCACGCGCCCCTCTGTTTCGGCTCCAACGCGCGCAATTTCCCGAACGTAAGCCTCTCTCCAGGCGGAGTGGTCGATCTGGGCAGAAACATGGGAGTTGAAGTCGCAGTAGGGGCACTTGGCGGCGCAATACGGCCAATGAATGTAGAGCCCAAAGCCCCCGTTCTGCCAATCAGCGCGCAAAGCAGCCTGCAACGAGCTTTTCAAACGCTGCCGTCCTATGCGTAAGTGGAGCCTTTTGCTCTGGGGTCATTTCGCCAAAGGTTTGTCTCTGGCCGTCCGGCAAGAACATCGGATCAAAGCCAAACCCGTTCGTCCCGCGCATCGGCCAAACCAACCGGCCTTCCGCCGCACCCTCAAACACCTCGTCGTGCCCATCCGGCCAAGCGAGGCAGAGCGTGGCACGAAAGCGGGCAACCCGAGGCTCAGGGGCGGAGATACCCTCGCATTCTTCCCAAACACGGGTCATCGCCAGCGTAAAGTCTCGGCCATTCGGCGTTTCGGCCCAGTCAGCAGTATACACACCGGGCCGCCCACCCAGTGCATCAACCTCAATCCCGCTATCGTCGGCAAGCGCCGGCAGCCCGCTCTCTTTGGCGGCAAAATGCGCCTTGATCCGGGCATTGCCAACAAAGGTCGCCTCGGTTTCTTCGGGCTCAGCCAGCCCAAGCTCGCCCGCGCTGGTCACCTCCACGTCATAGGGCGCAAGAAGCGAGGAGATCTCCCGCAACTTCCCCGCGTTATGCGTGGCGATCACCAATTTATTGCCGTCAAACCTGCGCAAGGCTCAGCCCCCCACTGCGGCCTTCTGCGCCGTTACAAGCTCAGCCACTCCGGCTTCGGCAAGGTCCATCAGCGCATCCATCTCGGACCGGGCAAAGGTTGCACCCTCGGCGCTGGCCTGCACTTCGATCAACTTGCCGCCACCCGTCATCACAAAATTTCCATCGGTCCCGGCTTCGCTGTCTTCCGCATAGTCGAGGTCCACCACTGGTTGCCCGGCGTAAATGCCGCAGCTCACTGCTGCCACGTGGTCCAGCATCGGGTCAATTGTAACGAGCCCGGCCTTCATCAGTTTCTGCACAGCCAGCTTGAGTGCCACCCAACCGCCGGTGATAGAGGCGCAGCGCGTGCCGCCGTCAGCCTGAATCACGTCACAGTCGATCTGGATCTGCCGCTCGCCCAGCGCCTGAAAATCAACGCCTGCGCGCAGGGATCGACCGATAAGTCTTTGAATTTCCTGCGTTCTTCCGCTCTGGCCGTTCTTGGCCTCTCGCCGCATCCGGCTGTGGGTCGCGCGCGGCAGCATCCCGTATTCCGCCGTCAACCAGCCTTTGCCGCTGTTCTTCAAGAAAGGGGGCACACGCTCCTCAACGGTTGCGGTGCAAATAACTTGGGTCTCACCGCATTTGATCAGGCAAGAGCCTTCCGCATAGCGGGTGATGTCAGTTTCAATCGAGATCGGGCGCATGTCGCTCAGAGCGCGGCCGGAAGGGCGCATTTCAAGTCCTCCTCTTGGGTCGTCCCCGTCTTGGCCTTCCCGGCTCGTGGACGCAAGCAAGATTGACCTTCTCCGCCTAGCATCCCTATCTAAACCCCATGAACGATGCGGCGAAACTTCTGGAAGAAATGAACGACCGCTCCCGCGAGGTGTTCCGCCGGGTGGTCGAGAGCTATTTGGCAACCGGTGAGCCGGTCGGCTCCCGTACGCTCACGCGCGTGCTTGAAGAAAAGGTCTCTGCGGCCACCATCCGAAACGTGATGCAGGATCTGGAATATCTTGGGCTGCTGAACAGCCCCCACGTCTCTGCCGGCCGTATACCCACCCAACAGGGCCTTCGCATGTTCGTCGATGGCCTGCTCGAAGTGCGCGACCTTGGCGTCGACGACCGCGAGAAGATCGACGCGACGCTCGGCAGCAACTCCACCGATGTCACCTCACTCCTCTCCCGTGTCGGCTCCGCCCTTTCAGGCACCACCCAGGTTGCCAGCCTTGTTCTTGCGCCAAAGCATGAAGCCGAGATCAAGCACATCGAGTTTGTCCAACTGGGCCCCGACAGGGCGCTTGTGGTGCTGGTGTTCTCCGATGGCCACGTTGAAAACCGCGTGTTCACCCCGCCCCCGGGGCAAACACCCTCGTCCATGCGCGAGGCTGCCAATTTCCTGAACTCCTTTGCCGAGGGCCATTCCCTTTCCGAGATGCGCGGCCTCATCGAGCATGAAATTGGTGCGCGGCGGCAGGAGATTGATGCGCTCGCCGCTGATCTTGTGGCCGAGGGCACAGCCATTTGGGAGGCTCAGGGCGAGCCGCACGAACGGCTCGTTGTCCGGGGCCGCGCCAACCTTCTCGCTGAGTCGGAGCCTGAAGAGCTGGATCGAATCCGCACCCTCTTCGATGACCTCGAAAGGAAGCGCGACATCGCCGAATTTCTCGAACTGACCGATGAGGGCGAGGGTGTGCGCATTTTTATCGGTTCCGAGAACAAGCTTTTTTCACTTTCCGGTTCATCTTTGGTCGTTTCTCCATATATGAATGCCGACCGGAAGATCATCGGCGCCGTAGGGGTCATCGGGCCCACGCGGCTCAACTACGGCCGGATCGTTCCAATCGTGGATTACACCGCGCAGCTTGTCGGAAAGCTGATCGCGGATCGAGGCAAAGGGTAGAACATGGCAGATTCCAAGCAGGAACCGGAAGAGTTGATCGACATCGACGCGCTCGCCGAGGGTGGCGAAGAGGCGGTTGAGATGGACGAAGTCGAAATTCTCCGCGCCGAACGTGATGAAATGCGCGACCGCTTCATGCGCGCGCTGGCCGATGCCGAAAACGCCCGCAAGCGTGGCGAGCGTGACCGGAAAGAAGCCGAGCAGTATGGCGGCTCCAAGTTGGCCCGCGATATGCTGCCGGTCTACGACAACCTCAAGCGGGCCCTTGAGGCCGCCGGTGGGTCTGACGGCAAGGGAGAGGGCATGTCTGCCCTGATTGAAGGCGTCGAGCTTACAATGCGCGAGCTGCTCAACATCTTCGAGAAGCACGGCATCACCCGGATTTCGCCCGCCGTGGGCGACAAGTTCGACCCGCAGCATCACCAAGCCATGTTCGAGGCGCCGCTGCCCGAAACCAAGCAGGGCGACATCATCCAAGTCGCGGGTGAGGGCTTCATGCTTTACGATAGGCTGCTGCGGCCCGCGCAAGTGGGCGTCAGCTCCAACCCCGGCTAACCACTGTAGGGCGGGTTCTGTCCCGCCCTTACTCTGCCAGCCGCTTCAATTCGTAAATAACGTCAAGCGCCTCCTTGGGCGTTAGCTCGTCAGGCAATACGCCGGCGAGCTTTTGCTTGAGCTCATCGCTCTCAACTTTTGGCGGCGGCGACGCTTGTTTCGGCATTGCGGCAAAGAGCGGCAAATCGTCAATCAGCCGTGCCTTGTCGCCCCCTTCACGCTCGCCCTTCTCCAGCTGCTCCAAAACCATCCGCGCGCGCGTCACCACGGCCTCGGGCAGACCGGCCAGCTTGGCGACCTGCACGCCATAGCTCGCTTCCGCCGCGCCCATCCGCACCTCATGGAGAAAGATCACATCTCCCTCCCATTCCTTAACGGCGACTGTCGCGTTCTCGGCCCCTTTGAGTTTGGCACTCAGCGCCGTCATCTCATGGTAGTGGGTGGCAAACAGCGCACGCGCTTCGTTGACGTCATGAAGGTGTTCCATCACTGCCCAGGCAATCGACAGCCCGTCATAAGTGGCCGTGCCGCGCCCGATCTCATCGAGGATAACAAGGCTCCGGTCGTCCGCCTGATTCAAAATCGCGGCAGTTTCCACCATCTCCACCATGAAGGTCGACCGCCCCCGGGCAAGGTCATCTGCCGCACCAACGCGGGAAAACAGGCTCGAAACGATCCCGATATGCGCGCGCCGTGCCGGCACAAAGCTGCCCGCCTGTGCCAACAGCGCAATCAGCGCGTTCTGTCGCAAAAAGGTCGACTTACCTGCCATGTTCGGCCCGGTGAGCAACCAGATATGCGCTCCCTCGGCACCATCCGACAGCCCGCAATCATTGGCTACAAACGCCTGCCCGCCCTCGCGCCTCAACGCCGCCTCGACAACCGGATGCCGACCGCCCTCCACGTCGAAGGCCCGGCCATCATCCACCGCCGGCCGCACCCAGCCCTCACCGCTGGCAAGGTCAGCCAGCGCGCAGCAAAGATCCAGCTCAGATAGCGCCCGTGCGGCCGCGCCAACAGCAGCGGATGCGTCCAACACGGCCTCTTTCAAGGCGGAATAGAGACGTTTTTCAATTTCCAGAACACGACCCGCCGCATTCAAAATCCGTGTCTCCAACTCGCTCAGCTCAACCGTGGTAAAGCGAATGGCATTGGCCGTGGTCTGCCGATGAATGAAAACCTCCGAGAGGGGTGGCTTCAACATCTTGTCGGCATGGGTCGCCGTGGTTTCGATGAAATAGCCCAGCACATTGTTGTGCTTCACCTTCAGCGCGGCAATGCCCGTCTGCTCCACAAACTCGGCCTGCATCCGTGCAATCACCCCACGCCCTTCGTCACGCAGCGTGCGCACCTCGTCCAACTCGGCATCGTATCCGGAGGCGATAAACCCGCCATCCCGCGCCAAGAGCGGAGGTTCGGCTACAAGCGCAGCGTCCAGCAGGTCGGTCAGTTCATCATGCCCCCGCAGCGCCTGCGCGGCTTCCGCAATAAGGTCTGGCACTTCTCCATCCAGCGAACCCGCGAGGATCTCGGCCTGGGTCAGCCCGTTGCGAATGGCCGCCAAGTCCCGGGGTCCGCCCCGGTCGAGTGCCAGCCGCGAGAGTGCGCGGTCCATATCCGGCACCCGCCGCAGCGCATCCCGCAGCCGTGCCCGCAGCCCGGCATCCAGTGCCCATTCCACGGTGTCGAGCCTGCGATGCACCTCGGAGAGCTTCCGTGATGGCGAGGATACGCGCCGCTCAAGTAGCCGCCCGCCGCCCGCCGTCAGCGTCCGATCAATCGCTGCAATCAGGCTGCCGTCCCGGCCTCCGCTCAGGCTGCGGGTCAGCTCAAGGTTTCTGCGGGTCGCAGCGTCAATCTGCATCACCCCGCCCATGTCCTCGGCCACCGGCGGGCGCAGAAGCGGCAGTTGGCCTTTCTGGGTCAACTCCAAATAGGCCACGATCGCACCCATCGCTGAAAGCTCGGCACGCCCGAAGCTTCCAAACGCATCCAGCGTCTTTACCCCAAGCGCCTCGCACAGCCGGGCCCTGCCGCTTTCACTGTCAAAGCTCTCAGCGGATGCATAGGTGGCCGCAGCGCCCAAATCAGAGACTATTTCAGCCTGAAACGCCTCTGCGCGCTCGCTTACAAGCACCTCTCGCGGTGTCAGCCGCGCCAGCTGAGGCCCCAGCATCTCGCGCCCGCAAGGCACAACGCGGAAGGCCCCGGTGGAGATATCCACCCACGCCAGCGCGCCCTCGCCCCTCACATCGGCATAGGCCGCCAGAAAGTTGTGGCGGCGTGGCTCAAGCAGGCTTTCCTCGGTCAGCGTGCCCGGCGTCACCAGCCGCACCACCTCGCGCCGCACCACGGATTTGTAGCCGCGCTTCTTTGCCTCTTCCGGGCTTTCCATCTGCTCACAAACGGCCACCCGAAAGCCTTTGCGAATGAGGGTCAGCAGGTAGCTCTCTGCCGCATGCACTGGCACCCCGCACATCGGAATGTCTTCGCCGCCATGCTTTCCCCGTTTGGTCAGGGCAATATCCAGCGCCGCCGCGGCCGCCACCGCGTCGTCGAAGAACATCTCATAGAAGTCGCCCATCCGGTAAAACAGCAGCGCACCCGGTTGATCTGCCTTGATCTCCAGGTATTGCGCCATCATCGGTGTGACTGTCGCAGAACTCACTCTTGCCCCCGTCCGCTGATCTGGCGGACCATAGCCCCCGCGCCCGGAAGGCAAAACCCCCGGTAGACGCCCGTGCGCAAGCGGGTTACGCAACGGACGCCAGAGGAGAAGAAACATGGCCAAATCACGGATCACGCCCGAAGAAGCGTTGAACTTTCACCTTGAGCCGCGCCCCGGCAAGCTCGAGATCAACGCCACCGTGGCGATGACAACCCAGCGCGACCTTTCGCTGGCCTATTCGCCCGGCGTGGCCGTTCCGGTTGAGGCCATCGCCGAAAACCCGGCAGCGGCTTATGATTACACCTCCAAGGGCAACCTCGTCGCAGTCATCTCCAACGGCACAGCCATCCTCGGCCTCGGCAACCTCGGCGCGTTGGCGTCCAAGCCGGTGATGGAGGGCAAGGCCGTGCTCTTCAAGCGCTTCGCCGACATCGACTCGATCGACCTTGAGCTCGACACCGAGGATGCGCAGGAGTTCATCAACGCCGTCAAGCTGATGGGCCCCTCCTTCGGCGGCATCAACCTTGAAGATATCAAGGCCCCCGAGTGCTTCATCATCGAGCAGCAGCTCAAGGAGTTGATGGACATTCCGGTGTTCCACGACGACCAGCACGGCACCGCCGTGATCTGCGCCGCCGGCCTCATCAATGCGCTGCACATCTCCGGCAAGAAAATCGAAGATGTCCGCATCGTCCTCAATGGCGCTGGCGCAGCGGGCATCGCTTGCCTAGAGCTGCTCAAATCCATGGGGGCAAAGCACGAAAACTGCATCATGTGCGATACCAAGGGCGTCATCTACCAAGGCCGCACAGAGGGCATGAACCAGTGGAAATCGGCTCATGCCGTCAAAACCGACCTGCGCGATCTGAAAGACGCGATGGAAGGGGCAGATGTGTTTCTTGGCGTGTCGGCCAAGGGCGCGGTAACGCAAGAGATGGTCATGAGCATGGCCGACAAGCCGGTCATCTTCGCCATGGCCAACCCCGACCCGGAGATCACCCCGGAAGAGGCCCACGAGGTGCGACCCGATGCCATCGTCGCCACCGGGCGCTCGGATTACCCCAACCAGGTAAACAACGTCCTCGGCTTCCCCTACCTTTTCCGCGGCGCGCTCGATATCAACGCACGTGCGATCAATGACGAAATGAAGATTGCCTGCGCCGAGGCCCTCGCCGAGCTGGCCCGCGCCGATGTGCCCGACGAAGTGGCCATGGCCTATGGTCGAAAGCTCGCCTTTGGCCGGGATTACATCATCCCCACACCGTTTGACCCCCGCCTGATCCACATCGTCCCCCCAGCTGTCGCGCGCGCTGGCATGGACACCGGCGTTGCCCGCCGCCCCATCGTCGATATGGAGGGCTACGAGGCGCACCTTAAGGCCCGGATGGACCCAACAGCCTCCATCCTTCGCTCCATCCACGCCCGCGCCCGCAATGCACAGGCCCGGATGATCTTTGCCGAGGGCGATGATGTTCGCGTGCTGCGGGCGGCGGTCGCCTATCAGCGGCAGGGTTGCGGCAAGGCCTTGGTTGTTGGGCGCGCCGAAGATGTGAAGGAGCGGCTCGAAGGGGCGGGGCTTGGCGATGCCGTGCGCGAACTGGAGGTGGTGAATGCTGCCAACACCACGCAGCTCGATGCCTACAAAGAGTTTCTCTACACTCGCCTGCAACGCAAAGGCATCGACAAGCAGGATGTCCACCGCCTCGCCGCCCGCGATCGCCACGTCTTCGGCGCCCTCATGCTGGCCCATGGCCACGGCGACGGTTTGGTCACAGGAGCCACGCGCAAATCTGCCCACGCGTTGCAGCTTGTCGGCAACGTCTTTGACGTCACACAAGAGGCCGGGGCTGTTGCTGTCACCGCTCTTTTGCATCGCGGCCGGATCGTGCTGATCGGCGATACGCTGGTGCATGAATGGCCCGATGAGGAAGATCTCGCCACCATTGCCGAGCGCGGTGCTGCCGTCGCCCGCTCGCTCGGCCTTGAGCCACGCGTCGCCTTCCTCTCGTTTTCAACGTTCGGCTACCCTGTTTCTGAACGAGCAGAAAAGATGCACCTGGCACCACAGGTGCTCGATGCGCGCGGAGCCGATTTCGAGTATGATGGCGAGATGACGGTCGATGTGGCGATGAACCCCGATCAGATGGCCAATTATCCCTTTTGCCGCTTGAGTGGCCCGGCCAACGTCCTCGTGGTGCCTGCACGCCACTCCGCCTCGATCTCGACCAAGCTGATGCAAGAAATGGCCGGAGCCACGGTGATCGGCCCAATTCTCACCGGCATCGACAAGTCCATTCAGATCTGCTCGACAACCTCCACCGCGAGCGACATTCTCAACATGGCTGTGCTTGCCGCAGCCAAGATCGGATAGCCAGGAAAGCGCTGTGACCGTTTACAACTTCGGCTCGATTAACCGCGACCTCATCCACGAGGTGCCCCACATGCCCGCACCGGGAGAAACCCTGGCCGCCACCCGCTACTCCGTCGGGCTTGGGGGCAAGGGGGCCAATCAATCCGTCGCCTGCGCCCGCGCGGGCGCAAAAACGGTGCATATCGGCGCGGTCGGGCAAGACGACGGTTGGTCTTTGGCCCAGCTTGAAGGCTACGGGGTTGATGTATCTCGTATCCGCAAGGTCGAAGCGGAAACCGGCCACGCGGTGATCTATGTCGATCCTACGGGAGAAAACTCCATCGTCATCCAGCGCGGGGCCAACGCCGAGCAATCGCTGGACGCGGTGGAAGCCGCGCTGGAGGAAGCCCAATCGGGGGACATCCTGCTGCTGCAAAACGAGACCCCGCTGATCGAGGATGTCGCAAAATCCGGCCGGAACAGAGACCTCTTCGTCATCTTTTCCGCCGCGCCCTTCGAGCCAGATGCCGTTAGCGCAATGCTTCCCTACATCGACTTGCTCGTGATGAACCGGGTCGAATGTGAAGAACTCGAGCGCCGCAACCAGATGCCGCTCGCAGAAATCCCGGTGCCCCACGTTCTCGTAACACTCGGGGCCGATGGGGCGATCTGGCGCGACCAGAGCGATGGCAGCGTTACCCATGTCCCGGCCCGTAAGGTGGAGCCGGTTGATACAACAGGCGCCGGAGATTGCTTTATCGGCACGGTCGCCGCTGCGCTGTCTGAGGGGATGAAGCGTAAGGAAGCGCTAGAGTTGGCCACCGCCGCCGCCGGTCTGCAAGTCACCCGTCCCGGCGCGGCGCCGGCCATGCCAACCCGCGCCGAGGTAGATGCAACTCTATAGCGTGGCTGCTGGGCGAAGCCGCTTTCAGCCGCCCGCAAAAGGCGCAGCCGAGCCCCACAACTGCCGCACTCGCGCGTCGCGCCCGCAACTTTCTCGATAGAGCTTGTAGGCCTTCGCTTTGGATCGCGGCCCAAACCGCGTGAGAATGATATCACCCTTCTTGTAATAGTCCTGGTGATAGTCTTCCGCCTCGTAAAACCGACTGGCGGGCAAGACGGGCGTCACCACCTCTTTGCCCAGCGCCGCCGCCGCATCGGCAATTGCTGCTTCCGCCGAAGCTCTTTCGCCGGAATCAGAGACAAAAATTGCGGTCCGATAGGTTTCCCCCCTGTCACAAAATTGGCCGCCCGCATCGGTCGGGTCAACGCTCCGCATGAAGGCGTGCAGGATCATATCATATGTGATCACATCCGGATCATAGCTCACCTTCACCGCCTCGTAGTGCCCGGTGCCACCGCTCACCACCTGCTTGTAGGTCGGGTTGGCCACGGTGCCGCCGGCAAAGCCCGAAACCACTTCCTTAACGCCCTTCAGCTTCTCAAAGTCCGCTTCCACACACCAAAAGCAGCCGCCCGCCAAAATCGCCGTTTCAGTCCCGGCCGCCTTGGCGGGTGCGCAATTCAACGTCACCCCAATGGCAATCGCCATCGCCAGCAACATCGGCCGTCCGCGCCTCAATTTCATCAACATGGGTCACCCTCCTGTTTCGCAGAGCCTCGCCGCGAACCCATGCCACCGTCCAATCACCGGGGCGTGACCTCACACCGTATTTATCCTTGGAAACATCCTGCCGCCTCCGTAGCCTTCCTTCATGAATGAACATGTCACCACACATACCGCCGAAGATGACCCGCGAAACGCCGACATCCTGATTTGGCTCAACGGGGCGCTGAAGCCGCGGGCTGAGGCGCTTGTCAGCGTCTACGACAGCGGCTTCATGCTCGGCGATGGCGTGTGGGAAGGGTTGCGGCTTTATGATGGCCGTTGGACCTTCATGGATGAGCACCTCAACCGGCTCTTCGAGGCCGCCAAGGCGATTGATCTCGATATCGGGATGACCGCAGATCAACTCGTTTCGGCAATAACAGAGACACAATCTGCCAATGGCATGACCACAGACGCCCATGCGCGCCTCATGGTTACACGCGGCCTCAAAACCCGCCCGTTCCAGCACCCGTCCCTATCCGTCACCGGCCCTACCGTGGCGATCATCATGGAGCATTCCAAACCCTCCATCCCCCGCCCGATCCGCCTTGCCACCGTGCCACACCTGCGCGGCCTGCCGATGACTCAGGATCCAAAGCTGAACTCGCACAGCAAACTCAACTGCATCCTCGCCTGCATCGCCGCCGAAAAGGCCGGAGCCGATGAAGCGCTAATGCTCGACGTGCATGGCTTCGTGAACACAACCAACGCCTGCAACTTCTTCATTGTCCGCAAGGGCGAGGTTTGGACCTCAACCGGCGACTACTGCATGAACGGCATCACCCGCCAAAAGGTGATCGACCTCTGCCACGCCAATGGCATTCCCTGCCGCGAGAAAAACTATTCTCTTGTGGAGGCCTATTCGGCCGATGAGGCCTTCCTCACCGGCACCTTTGGCGCGCAAACACCCGTGGGCGAAATAGACGGTCGCCAGATCGGCACTGGAGAGATGGGCCCGCTCACCGCCCGCATCCGCGCGCTCTACAAAGCACTCGTCACGGAGCCCCCCGCGTGAAACGCCTCCTCCCCGCGCTTCTCCTCTCGGCCTGCATGACGCAGCCGCAACCATCCCCAACGGGTGAAATCACGTGGGAAGAGGCGCGCGCGCTCTTCAAGGCTTGCATGGTGGAGTACGCCTATCAGGACCATCAGCGGAACGTGGAGCTCACCCTGTTCGACGGCAGCACTGTCACAACCGTGGAGCCGGGCCTTGATGATATTTTCCGCACCGACGAGCTGGCCCCCGGCTGCCCCGAAATCGCGCTGATTACAGAGTGACGCCATGAAAATCGCCATGTGGTCGGGCCCGCGAAACCTGTCGACCGCGATGATGTATGCCTTCGCCGCCCGAGGCGATTGCGCGGCCTGGGATGAGCCCTTCTATGCGGCCTATCTCGCCGCCACCGGCATCGACCACCCCATGAAGGCTGCGATCATCGCTGAAAACGTCACTAACCCAGCGGAAATAGCAGCAAGATGCGCTGGGCCCAATCCCGGGGGTAAGGCCCACTTCTACCAAAAGCACATGGCCCTTCACATGGTTGATGGCATGCCGCTGGATTGGGCCGAAGGCTGTGTGAACGTTCATCTCATCCGCCACCCGGCCCGTGTGGTGGCAAGCTATGCCGCAAAGCGAGAGCACCCAACACTGGCCGACATTGGCTATACCCAACACGCCGAACTTTTCGCGCGCTTTCCCGGCCCGGTCATTGATGCAACCGATATTCGCGCCAACCCTGAGGCGATGCTACAAAAGCTCTGCGCCGAGATCGGCCTCGCCTTCACGCCATCCATGCTTTCTTGGCCAGCCGGGCCCAAGCCTTTCGACGGAACATGGGCACCCCATTGGTATGGCGCCATTCACCGCTCCGCCGGTTTCGCTGGTGCCGAGGGGCCGCTGCCTGAGCTGGGTGGCAACGAGGCCGCGCTCGCGCGATCCGCAATGCCGTTCTACGCAGATATGGCTGCTCGAAAACTTTTTTGAAACTCTTCGCACCGCCGCCCCGTGTCTCTCTGTAAGGCGGGCGCATAACGTGCCTGTCCCTTCACAATCGAAACCCCATTCGAAAGGGAGAGACATGAAGAAATTTATCCTCACCACCGCAATCGCGCTGACCTCCACCGCGGCCTTCGCCGCCAGCCATTCCATGGCACCCATGGTTGAAGCTGCTGACCAAAGCGTCGAAAACGGCGTTGTTTCGGCTGAAAAGGTCGTCGCCGGCGAGAACGGCTGGCTCGTGGTGCACCGCACCGACGCCGATATGAAGCCCGGCCCCGTGGTTGGCCACGCGCCCCTGCGCATGGGCGAAAACATGGACGTCGCGGCCATCCTCACCGAGGAAGTGGCCCCCGGCGACATGCTGATGCTGATGGTTCACTCCGAGGCGGGTGGCATGAAAACCGGTATCTTCGAATACACCCTGGGCGCCAAGGAAGACGGCCCGATCAAGCCCGAGGGTAACCTGGTGATGACGACCATCACCGCGCAGTAAGCGTAACCCGTTTCGAGCAGTCGGGCGGCACTCTCTCCGGGTGCCGCCCGTTTGCGTTTAGCCGACCCGCTTGTTCCGCGTGGCAATCAGCTTGAGGCGCAGCGCGTTGAGGTGGATGAACCCCTGCGCGTCCTTCTGATCGTAGGCGCCCGCGTCCTCTTCAAAGGTCACATGCGCCTCGGAATAGAGCGTATGTTCCGATTTCCGCGCCACGCATTTGGCCGAACCCTTGTAGAGCTTCAGCGTCACCGTGCCGGTCACATGCTCTTGGCTGTGGTCAATGGCGGCCTGCAGCATCTCGCGCTCCGGGCTAAACCAGAAGCCGTTATAGATCAGCTCCGCATAACGCGGCATCAGCTCATCCTTCAGGTGCATTGCCCCCCGGTCGAGCGTGATGCTTTCGATCCCGCGGTGCGCCTCAAGCAACAGCGTGCCCCCCGGCGTTTCGTAGATCCCGCGCGATTTCATGCCAACAAAACGGCCTTCCACAAGGTCGAGCCGCCCGCAGCCGTGTTTGCCGCCCAGTTCGTTCAGCTTGGTCAGCACGGTCGCCGGGCTCATCGCCTCGCCGTTGATGCTGACGGCATCGCCCTTTTCAAAGCCGATCTCCACAAACTCCGGCTTGTCTGGCGCATCCTCGGGGTGAACCGTCCGCTGATACACGTAATCCGGGGCCATTTCGGCCGGGTCTTCCAGCACCTTGCCCTCCGAGGAGGTGTGCAGAAGGTTCGCATCCACCGAGAACGGCGCTTCGCCGCGCTTGTCCTTGGCAATCGGAATCTGGTGTTGCTCGGCAAATTCGATCAGCTTGGTCCGGCTGCTCAAGTCCCACTCCCGCCACGGGGCGATGACCTTGATTTCCGGGTTCAGCGCATAGGCGCTCAATTCAAACCGTACTTGGTCATTGCCCTTGCCGGTCGCGCCGTGAGCCACGGCATCGGCCCCGGTTTCAGCGGCGATTTCAACCAGCCGCTTGGAAATGAGCGGGCGCGCAATCGAGGTGCCCAGCAGGTAGACCCCTTCGTAAACCGCATTGGCGCGGAACATCGGGAAGACGAAATCGCGCACAAATTCTTCGCGGACATCCTCGATAAAGATGTTCTCCGGCTTGATCCCCAGCAGCTCTGCCTTCTTGCGCGCCGGGTCCAGCTCCTCACCTTGGCCAAGGTCGGCGGTGAAGGTCACCACTTCGCAGCCATATTCCACCTGAAGCCATTTGAGGATGATCGAGGTATCAAGCCCGCCGCTATAGGCGAGAACAACTTTCTTGGGGGCGGTCATGTGCCGGGCGCTCCGTCGTCTTGCGTTCAAGGCGGCGGTCTATGCCCTTTCGGGGGGGAATCCAAGGGGCTGTCAGGCGTGCGGCCCTTGTTCAAAAGCCACCCGCGACGCTCGGAAACTCGCCACCACAGCCGCCGCCTCGCTGGCGCCGGCGCCGCCCTGGCGTGCACGTAGCTCTCCATCCTGGCAAAGCTGGGCAACTTCCGTGAAGCCCATGTTAAGCGCCGAACTCTTGAGGAAGTGAAAGTCCTCCTCCCAACTGGCAGATTGCCCGGCCTCGAATTTGATCAACACCTCCTCCACTTCTTCAAGAAAAAGCTCCGTCACCTCCTCAAAGGCTTCATCGCCCACTTCATCCCGAAGTTCGGACACACGCGCCCAATCAATCATACCAAACTCCCGATACGCCCTTGCCGCGCAAAACTAAGCGTCATCGGTTGATGGAAGATTACTTGATCCCAAAAATTTATCCGCTTCACCCAACCTTAACGCCTCCCTGCCAAACCAATCGGGCAGTTGCAGAAGAGACGACACACCTTGCAAACAGGCACCGCAAAGCCCGCGCTCCCCATGCGTTCCTCGCCTGCCGCGCAGCGCAAGGTTCTCGTTGTCGATGACAGTCAGATGCAGCGGCGCATTCTGTCTGCGATGCTCACCAAATGGGGTTATGCCGTGCGCGAGGCCGGCGGCGCAAAGGAAGCGCTTGATATTTGTGTTGTCGATCCGCCGGATTTCGTGCTCTCCGATTGGATGATGCCGGGCATGAATGGGATCGAGTTTTGCGCCATCTTCCGCGCCATTCCGCGTGAAAGTTACGGCTACTTCATCCTGCTGACGTCCAAGAGCAGCACCGAGGAGGTCGCGGCCGGGCTGGATGCCGGGGCTGATGATTACCTCGCCAAACCCATTTCACCTGATGAGCTTCGGGCCCGCATGGCTGCCGGTGAGCGTATTCTTGGTATCCATGCCGAAC
Source organism: Oceanicola sp. D3 (assembly GCF_006351965.1). Classification (NCBI taxonomy): domain Bacteria; kingdom Pseudomonadati; phylum Pseudomonadota; class Alphaproteobacteria; order Rhodobacterales; family Roseobacteraceae; genus Oceanicola; species Oceanicola sp. D3. The sequence goes on along the minus strand of NZ_CP040932.1, from coordinate 269,452 downwards.
TGGTAGAAAAGAACCGCCTCGTCACCGAAACTCTCGGCCAGATCTCATCGCTCTACGATTCGCTGGACAGAGATCTGCAAGAGGCCCGCAAACTTCAGCAATCCCTCGTGAAAGAGCGGTTTCGCAGCTTCGGAAGTTCTCAGGTTTCCCTGCTGCTGCGTCCCTCCGGGCATGTGGGCGGCGATCTTGTTGGCTTTTTCTCGATCAACTCCGATCGTGTCGGTCTCTTCGGCATAGACGTGTCCGGCCATGGCGTCTCCTCCGCTTTGATGACCGCCCGGCTCGCTGGCTTCCTCTCGCCCACCTCGCCCGACCAAAACGTCGCCATGATGGAAAACGAGCTCGGCCTCTACGATGCGATTCCCCCGGCCGAGCTTGCCGCCACGCTCAATCGCCTTGCCTTCACCGAGTTGGAAACCGAGCATTACTTCACGCTCGCCTACGCCGATCTTGATCTCACCACCGGGGCCTTCACGCTCGTGCAGGCCGGCCACCCTCACCCGATGATCTTGCGGGCGTCCGGTGCAATCGAGATTATCGGCGAGGGCGGGATGCCCGTGGGCCTCGTGGAAGAGGCAAGCTTCGAGCAGGTTTCCGGCCAGTTGAACCCGGGGGACAAGCTCTTTCTCATGTCCGACGGCCTGACAGAGGCGATGGACCCGAACGGCCAAATGCTTGACGAAGACGGGCTGGCAGCCTTGCTGCGCCGCAATGCCAGCACACGCGGGCCGGGGTTTCTGGAAGCGCTGACATGGGATTTGTCAGAATACGCCGGTGCGCAGGACTTCGAAGATGATGTCTCCACCGTTCTCTTCGAATTCGATGGCCCGAAGGCAATCAACTAACGCAACCCGGCCAGCGCCCACGCAGCAAAATGCGCGTCTCCCCGGTTTCCAAGCAGCGCGATGGCCTCATCCGCGTTGAGCCAAACAGCAGAGTGTCCCGGCTCGGCGGGTGGCCCCAACTGGCGCACCGGGTGCGCCAGCACCACGGTGCAAATCTTCTCGGCCCAAAGCTCATAGTCCGGCATATAGGTAAACCGCCGAAACGCGCCCAGCCGTCGTAGCGGTGCAATGCGCCAGCCGGTCTCTTCCAGCACCTCCCGGTGCAGCGCGGCCATCGGTTGCTCACCCGGATCAATCCCGCCACCCGGGAGCTGAAACTCCGCCTTGGGCTCCTCCTGAAACGTCACCAGCACCTGCCCACCCAAGGGCAGCAACGCATAAATCCCCGGCCTGCGCACATAGCGCCGCCCCGCCTCCACAGGCTCTCCAAATCGTCTTGTCACGCACTGCCCCTTTGCCTTGCCCGCCTTCGCCCTTATATGGCACCGACAAGCCAAGCCTCCACCGTCAAGGAAAGCAAATGACCCTCGGTGCACAGATCGCCTGGGACGATACCGTCCTGCCCTTCCAGCTCGACCGCTCCGATATCCGGGGTCGCGTGGCCCGTCTTGACGGGGTGCTCGACGAGATTCTCGCCCAGCACGACTACCCCGACCCGATCGAGCAGCTCGTAGCCGAAATGGCTCTGCTGACCGCCATGATCGGCCACTCCATGAAGCTGCGGTGGAAACTTTCGCTTCAGGTGCGTGGCGACGGTCCGGCTCGGCTCATCGCCACCGATTACTACGCCCCCGAAACCGAAGGCGGCCCGGCCCGCATCCGCGCCTACGCCAGCTTTGATCGTGAGCGCCCGCTTGAGGGCAAGCCCTTTGATCTGATCGGGTCCGGATACTTCGCTATCCTGATTGATCAGGGCGAAGGTACCACACCCTATCAAGGGATCACGCCGATTGACGGAGGCTCGCTTTCTGCCTGTGCAGAGACTTATTTTGCCCAATCCGAGCAACTCCCCACCCGGTTCCACCTGCGCTACGGTCGCTCGCTTGATGCAGACGGCACCGCCGGAAGCTGGCGCGCGGGCGGCATGATGTTGCAGCTAATGCCCGAGGCCTCACCTCTGCTGAAGCCAACCGAAAGCGAAGAGCCGCGCCTGCTCCAACCCTCCGACATGCTAGACGATGAGAATGAAGAGCATTGGAACCGCGCCAACATTCTTCTCGACACCGTTGAAGAGCTTGAACTGGTCGGCCCGGCCATTCAGCCAACAGACCTGCTCGTGCGCCTCTTTCACGAGGAAGGCCCCCGCGTCTTCGATCCACAGCCGGTCAAGTTCGGCTGCACCTGCTCGGAAGACCGCGTGCGCGCCTCGCTTTCGATCTATTCGGCAAAAGACATTGCCACCATGACAACGCCGGAAGGCAGGGTCACAGCCGATTGCCAGTTTTGCGGCGCTCACTACAATCTCGATCCGGCCACGCTTGGCTTCGAGGCAAAGGATGGCAATGACTGACACAGAGGCTCGGCTTTTGGCGGCTCTCGCCGCGCCGGGCCGCCCTTCGTCGGATTATGACCTGAACCCAAGCCACCCTTCGGTGCGGGTCAAAACACGCGAGGCCGGCGTGCTGGTCCCAGTCTGGATGAACGGCCCCGCGCCGCGCCTGATCCTGACCAAGCGCAGCTCCCGGCTCAAGCACCACCCCGGCCAGATCGCCTTTCCGGGCGGCAAGGTGGATCCGGGCGATGCCGATGCCGTCGCAGCGGCCCTGCGTGAGGCCGAGGAAGAAATCGGCTTGCCCCGCGGCGATGTCCGCGTGCTGGGCACGTTGCCCGCCCATGAAACCGTCACTGGCTTCTCGGTCACTCCGGTGCTTGGGGTGATCGAAGGCCCGTTTATCCCTGTGCCGGAAGCTGGGGAGGTCGATGAGGTCTTTACCGTCCCTCTCGCCCACATCCTTGATCCAAACCGCTATGCCGTGCAAAGCCGTTACTGGCAGGGCTACGACCGGCGCTATTATACCGTGCCCTACGGTCCCTATTATATCTGGGGCGCGACCGCGAGGATGCTGCGCGCACTTGCCGACCGCGCCGCAGCATGACCCGCCTCAACGCAGAATGGCTCGCAGCCCCCCGCCCCAGCGCTCTTTGTGCCGCACTCGAAGCGGCAGGCCACAAGGCACTCTTTGTCGGCGGCTGCGTTCGCAACGCTCTGCTTGATGTGCCTGTAACAGATCTTGATCTGTCCACGGATGCGCACCCAGAAACAGTCACCAATCTAGCGGAAGGGGCAGGGTTTCGAGCAATCCCCACCGGGATCGAACATGGCACAGTCACTGTGGTGGCGGGCGACGTCCCTATCGAGGTCACGACCTTCCGGCGCGATGTTTCTACTGACGGGCGCCGCGCCTCAGTCGCCTTTTCCGATGATGTGGCCGAAGATGCCGCTCGGCGCGATTTCACCATGAACGCGCTCTACTGCGACATGCGCGGCGCACTGGAAGATCCGCTCAACGGCCTCCCCGATCTTGAGGCCCGCCGTCTGCGCTTCATCGGAAACCCGGCAGACAGGATCGCCGAAGACTATCTGCGCATCCTTCGTTTCTTCCGCTTCACCGCCTGGTATGCCGACCCGGCCCACGGCATCGACGCCGAAGGCCTCACCGCCTGTGCCGCCGGGGCAGATGGGCTCTCCCACGTTTCTGCCGAGCGCATCACAAGCGAAATCCTGAAGCTGCTCGCCGCGGCAAACCCGGCCCCCGCCGTCGCTTCGATGGATGCATCGGGCGTGTTGCATCGAGTGTTGCCCGGGGCAGACGCCCCCACGCTCGCTCGCTTCATCCACTTCGCCCCCACGCCTGACGCCATCGCCCGCCTTGCCGCGCTGGGCGGAAGCCGTGAGGGCCTGCGCCTGTCGCGTGCCGAAGAGCGCCGCGTTGAAACCTTGCTGACAGCCGCCGCCAGCCTCGCCCCGCCCGCTGCGCTAGGCTACCGTTTTGGCGCGGAAGATGGCCTTGCCGCCCTCTATCTCCGCGCCGCGCAGATAGAGACTATTCCGCCCGAAAATGCGCAATCAGACGTAGAATTTGGCGCCAGCCAAACCTTTCCCGTCACCGCGAATGACCTGATGCCAGAGCTCACCGGCCCCGCCCTTGGCGCTCGGTTGAAAGAGCTTGAAGCCCGCTGGATCGCCTCCGGTTTCCAGCTCACCCGCAAAGAGTTGCTGGCCCCCTAGTTTCCTTCCCGGTCGCGTGAGCTAAGTTGCCAGCGGACCAAAGGACCGCCCATGCATCGCCTCGCCCGCAAAATCCCTGATCTGATTGATGCGTTCCGCCACGCCAAGGGGCCGCCGCCGACGCAACTGATGGCCTTCATCCGCTGGTCGATCCGCGGTGCCGAACTGCCGTTGATCGGCGCCGGGCTGCTGTTCACGGTGACGGGCACGCTTGAGGTGGTCACCGCGCTTCTGCTCGGCCACATCATCGACTCCGCACTTGATGCAGGCCCCGAGTCCTTCTTTTCCAGCCACCTCTGGCTCATTCTCGGCACGCTTGGCTTCTTCCTGTTGATCCGCCCGGCCTGCTTTCTTGCCTCCGCCGCAGCAAACAGCCTCGTCATCCAACCCAATGTCATGCCGCTGGTGCTCTCACGCTTGCACCGCTGGACGATGGGCCAAGCCGTGCAGTTCTTTGACAATGACTTTGCAGGTCGCATCGCTCAGAAGCAGATGCAAACCGCGCGCGCCATTACCGATGTCGTCTCGGAGTTCGCCAACACCATCTGCTTCGCGCTTGCCTCCCTCATCGGTGCGGCCCTCCTGCTGACCTCGATTGATTGGCGCATCGCGCTCGTCCTCACGGCGTGGCTTGTGGTCTATCTTGCCCTCATCGCCTGGTACATGCCGCGCATCCGCGTCCGTTCAAAGGTCCGCGCCTCTGCCCGGGCCATGGTCACCGGCCAGGTGGTGGATACGATCACCAACATCAAGACGGTCAAGCTCTTTGCCCATGCCGAGCATGAAGATCGTGCAGCGCTGGGGTCCATGAGCAAGTTCCGCGATGCGGTGATCCACGTCGGCTTCCTCGCCGCCGGGTTTCGCGGTGCGCTGATGCTGCTTGCGGGCGCCCTGCCCGCCCTGCTCATCGGCGGCACGCTCCTGCTCTGGCAAAACGGCGCGGCCACTGCGGGTGATATCGCCGCCACCGGCACCATCGCCATTCGCATCGCCCAAATGACAGGCTGGGTCAGCCATACGCTCTTGGGGATCTATGCCAACATCGGCGAGATCGAAGATGGCATGCGCACCCTCACACCCCGCCACAGCGTCGTTGACGCGCCCAACGCAACGCCGCTCAAGGTGCCCGCTGGGGAGATCGCCTTTGAGGATGTGCGCTTCACTTACGGGCGCGAGCGCGAAGGGGTGCAGGGCCTATCGCTGCGCATCAAGCCGGGGGAGCGCCTTGGCATCGTCGGCGCGTCGGGCGCAGGCAAATCCACACTCGTGGCCCTTTTGATGCGTCTCTATGACACCGAAGAAGGCCGCATTCTGATCGACGGGCAAGATATTTCCGAGGTCACTCAAGAAAGCCTCCGCCGGGCCATCTCGATGGTCACGCAGGATACGGCAATGTTCAATCGTTCCGCCCGCGACAACCTCAAATATGGCCTCCCCGAAGCGCCGGATGACGATATGGAAGAGGCCGCGCGCCGGGCCGAGGCCCATGAGTTCGTGACCGGGCTGGAGGACTACAACAACCGCACCGGCTACGATGCCCACTTGGGCGAGCGTGGCGTGCGGCTTTCAGGCGGGCAGCGGCAAAGGGTGGCCCTCGCCCGCGCCATCCTCAAGAACGCGCCGATCCTCGTGCTGGATGAGGCAACCTCGGCGCTCGACTCCGAGGTCGAAGCCCAGATCCAGACTGCGCTCGACGAGGTGATGGAGGGCAAAACCGTGCTCGCCATCGCCCACCGCCTGTCCACCATCGCCCGGATGGACAGGATCGTGGTTCTGGATGACGGACGGATTGTCGAGGAAGGCACCCATGATGAGCTGGTCAGCCTTGGCGGGCGCTACGCTGGCTTTTGGAGTCGTCAGTCCGGCGGCTTCCTTGACGTGACCAAGGCCGCCGAGTAACGCCGGTTGCATGACCGAAGTGTTGATCGAAAAGTTGAATGTGCGTGGCGAGGGCATAGCCGCGGGTGTCCCTCCGGTGCCCCGGGTCATTCCGGGCGAAAAAGTCTCTGTTACGCCTGAAAAAACCCAAATCGTTACGCCATCTGAGCACCGCGTTGCGCCGCCCTGTCGCCACTTCAAGGCTTGCGGCGCATGCGCGATGCAGCACGCTTCCAATGCCTATGTGGCCGAGTGGAAGGCCTCGGTCATCTCTCAAGGTCTGGCGGCCCAGGGCCTTTCCACCACAATCCGCCCCACTGTCACCTCTCCGCCCGCATCCCGCCGCCGCGCAACCTTGCATGGGCGGCGCACCAAAAAGGGGGCAATGGTCGGCTTCAATGCCCGCGCCTCCGATGTCATCGTCGAAGTGCCCGATTGCCTCGTCCTGCACCCCACGATCCTCGCCGCCCTCCCCGCGCTTCAGGCCCTGACCCGCGCCACAGCCACCCGAACCGCCGGGGTCGATCTCGCTGTCACCGTCAGCGAGTCCGGCCTCGATGTGCACATCCCAAACGGTCGCCCCGCCGATGGCCCCCTGCTGGTGGAGCTCGCTGCGCTTGCAGGCCAGTTCAACATCGCTCGCCTCACCTATGGAGATGAGCCGGTGGCCACCCGCGCCGCACCCACGCTGCATTTCGGTTCGGCAAAGGTCACGCCGCCGCCCGGCGCCTTTCTGCAGGCCACAGCACAGGGAGAGGCGGCGCTGATCTCGGCCATCGCAGAGGCCATTGGCCCCGATCCACGCCGGATCGCAGACCTTTTTGCAGGCTGCGGTACGTTCTCGCTGCCCTTGGCCGCCCGCGCCGAAGTGGAGGCCTATGAAGGCGACGCCGCCCTGATTGCCGCGCTTGATCGCGGCTGGTGCAACAGTGGCGGCACACTGCGCCATACCAAGGCCGTCACCCGTGATCTCTTCCGCCAACCGCTTCTGCCCGATGAGCTTGCCCGCTTCGATGCGGTCGTCATCGACCCACCCCGCGCGGGCGCAGAAGCCCAACACCAAGAGCTCGCCGCTTCCAGCGTTCCGCGCATCGCCGCCGTGTCTTGCAACCCCGTCACCTTCGCGCGTGACGCGCGGATTCTTACAGATGGCGGCTACACGCTGGACTGGGTTCAGCCAGTCGATCAGTTCCGCTGGTCCTCCCATGTTGAGCTTGCAGCGCAGTTCACGCGGGTGTGAATCGCACTTTCAGCGCCTTCCAAGACAGGGCAGAATCCGTATAATGCATGGCATAATAATACACAGGCAAACGCTGGGGACTTAACGGTGAAAAAGCTTACACGGCGCGCCACGCTTCTCGGCGCCGCGGCACTGGCCCTTGCGGGCTGTTCGAGCAAGTTCAAATCTTACAACGGCCCAGAGGTCACGCGCGTGATCGTCTACAAAGACAGGCGCCGCATGTATCTGATGCACCACAACGAGGTGCTGCGCGAATACAAGATCGGCCTCGGCTTCGCGCCACGCGGCCACAAGCAGTTTGAAGGCGACGGTAAGACGCCGGAAGGCAGCTACATCATTGATCGCCGCAATCCGAACTCCGACTTCCACCTGTCGCTCGGTATCTCCTACCCGAACAGGGCCGATGTCGAATATGCGCGCTCTCAGGGCAAGAAGCCGGGGGGCGATATCTTCATCCACGGTCGCCGCGAGAGCAAACGTGACAGGCGCGGCTCTGACTGGACGGCAGGCTGCATCTGGGTGAAGAACCGCGAGATCGAGAACATCTATGCCATGGTGCGCAACGGCACCCCGATCGACATTCACCCCTAAACGCAAACGCCCGGCCTCTTTCGAGCCGGGCGTGACTTGCTTTTGCTGTGATGGTGGTCGTTGAGCGGCTCAGCCGCCGGTGATCAACGTCCACCAAATCTTGCCGTTTTCTTCCTGATGCCACGCAATCCCGAGGTTGCGTGCCTCAGGAGCAAGGATCACATTCCGCGTGTCCGATTGCGCCATCCATGCCGAAAGCGTCTCGACTTCAGATTCGAAGGTCTCGCTGATGTTTTCACCCAGGAAACGGCCTTGGTAGCCAGTGCGGCGCACCCGATCGAGCGGGCTGGACCCGTCAGAGCCAAAGTGCCACGGACGGTTCTGCACAGCCATGTCACGAGAATGGGTTGCCGCAGCGGCGTTGAGCTGGGGGCTCAGTTCCACCGGGTTCACGCCACGCGCGGCCCGCAGTTGGTTCACGTTGTCCAGCACCCGGAACGGAATCTCTTTCGCGTCCCGCGCCGTGATGTTGTAAACCCGCACCCCGCTGCCATCCGGCCCGGTGGTTACCGCAGGTGTACAGGCCGAAAGAGCCAGCGCGCCTGCAACGATCAGAGAAATCATCCGCAGCATGATGAGAGGCAACCCCAGTTAGCAGTGTCGGGCGTCAGCCATAGCGATTTGCCCTGACTTGTGCAATTGCACCACCGCAACGTTGCCGGTTTTCCTGCGTGATTGATTTGCGACTGCGGCTTTCCCGCCATATAAATAGGGGATGTCGGGGATTTGCCCCCGCCTGTTCCCAACCGTTCGAGGCCGGAATGACCGATTATTCTGATAGCAAATTTAACCGTCGCGCCTTCCTCGGTGCCACCGCCGCTGCCGCCGTTCTGCCCGCCGCTTTGCGGGCCGAGCAGGTCGATCCATCCGCGCTGGGCCCGCAAGCCCAAGTGCGCCGAAACATCTCCAGCTTCCGCTCGCTCGATTGGCGGCCCTATTTCAGTTCCACGCGCGGCGGGGCAATCCTCGTCGACATCACGTCACGTGCCCTGCACTACTGGTCCGCCGATCAGTCGGTTTACAAGCTCTACCCAACCTCGGTGCCGATCACCGAAGACCTCACCCGCCGGGGCCGCACCACTGTCGCCCGCAAGGTCGAAGGCCCCACCTGGTCGCCCACCCCCGCCATGAAGCGCCGCAACCCCGAGTGGCCCGATTTCGTGCCCGCTGGCCCCGATAACCCGCTCGGCACCCACGCGCTCTATCTCGGCTGGACGTATTATCGCATCCACGGCACCCACGACACGCGCAAAATCGGCCGCAAGTCCTCCAACGGCTGCATCGGCCTTTACAACGAGCACATCGCCGAGCTCTTCAGCCTCGTCCGCCCGGGTGCGCAGGTGTTGCTGATCTGAGCCGTCTGGATTTTCATTATGTAATCGCTTCTGGGGACATCGCATCCCTATGGTGCTGTCATGCAGCGGAGTGGTCACCCCAAGCTAAGGGTGGCACCTTGATGGTGGTCTTCCTCTCCGCTTCCCAGAGATCGTGTTGCATTTGAAGCGCCATCCAAAAACGCGCACCATTGCGGAAGGCTTGTCCGAGACGAACTGCCATATCCAGAGAGATAGAGGCTTTTTCGTTTATCAGCCTGGATGCTGAGTTTCTCGATATATCAAGGTGCTTGGCGAGTTCACTCACAGACATGCCAAGTTCAGGGAGAATGTCCTCCCTCAGGTACTCGCCGGGATGCGGCGGCTGAAATGCAAGTCCTTCTCTTCTAGCTTCCATGATAGTCCTCCAAATGCACGTCATAGGGGCCTTCATCATCCCATCTAAAGGTAACGCGCCAGTTGCCCGTGACCCTAACCGAGAATGTTCCTGCCCTTTCTCCTTTCAGTTCGTGTAGACGCCAACCCGGCATATCAAGTTCCATGGGCGAAACAGCCACATCTAAAGCGTTAAGAATCCGTTTGATGCGCGGAACCCAACCTGAGTTCAGTCCGCGTTGGTCGCCTTTTGCTACAAGGCGCTTTAGCCCTTTGTGACGTATTCGACTATGTAAGAGCATCGTTTAGCGATGCTTCATCATCGTTGCTCTGTCAACTGTAACGTTACATGGTGCACACGTCACTACTTCCCAAGAGTTGTAATGAAAAAGTGAGTCCGCATCGACACACTCAGCCTAGATCCACCCCCCAAGGTTCTCCTTAACCGCATCCGCCAGTGCCTCAATGTGGTCGGGCCGCTCATTGAGGCAGGGAATGTAGGTAAAGCTCTCGCCCCCTGCTTCCTCAAAGCTCTCGCGGATCTCCCCCTCGATCTCTTCCAGCGTCTCGATGCAATCCGCGCTGAACGCGGGGGCGACCACGGCAATCTTCTTCACCCCGGCCTTCGCCCGCTCCGCCACCTCTTCCACCGTATAGGGTCGCAGCCAGTCTTCCGGTCCAAACTGGCTCTGGAAGGTGGTGATGATCTTGTCCTCCGGCAAGCCGAGCTTTTCCCGCAGGAGTCGTGTCGTTTTCTGGCATTGGCAATGGTAGGGGTCGCCCTCCATCAGGTAGCGCTTGGGCATCCCGTGGTAGCTGCACACCAGCAACTCCGCATCACCCAGTTTCTCTTCCACCGAGGCGGCCAGCGCGTCGATGTAGCTGGGCCGGTCGAAATAGGCTGGCACAGTCCGCACCGCCGGTTGCCACTTCTCTTTCATCAGCGCCCGGAAGAACTGGTCATTCGCCGTGGCCGTCGTGGCGCCCGCATATTGCGGATAGAGAGGGAAGAAGATGATCTTGTCACAGCCCGCTGCCACCATCTCGGCCACCTTGCTCTCCGTCGAGGGGTTGCCGTAGCGCATGCAGAAATCAACCATCACCTGGTCGCCATACTCCTGCGCCAGCCGCGCCCGCAGCGCCTCGGTCTGCGCCATGGTAATCACCATCAGCGGCGACATGTTTTTCGCCTTATCCCAGATCAGCTCGTAGTTCTTGCCACTGCTGAAGGGCCGCTTGGTCAGGATGATCCCCTGCAGGATCGGCTGCCACTTCCACGCCGGATAGTCGATCACCCGTTTGTCGCTGAGGAATTCGTTCAGATAGCGCCGCATGTCCCAGTATCCCGGGCTGTCGGGCGTGCCGAGGTTGGCAATCAACACGCCAATCTTGCGTGGCTTTACGGGCGGATGGTCGGGCGGCAGATGGCTCACGGGCTGTCCTCGCTATGGGCTTTGGCTAGGGATAGTGCACGCGCCGCCCGGGTCAATGCGTCACCTCTTCCCACCCTCGGGCCCAAGCTCCTGCGTGCCAAGCGCATCAGCAAGCCGCGTGGTGGCCGATCCGGGCCGGAGCGGCTGTGGCTGGTTCGGCCCCGGCGACCATCCGGTGAGGAAAACGGTTTCGAATACAGCCCGAATGCGCCCATCCGGCCCGGCGCTTGCGTCATTCAGCGCGGCTGCCCCCAAAAGCACGGCCCGCCGTGTCATCGCCTTGAGGCGGGCGGTCATCGCGTTGGCCTCCCCCATCGCGCGAAGGTCACGCATCAGGGCCAGTGTGTCGGCGTATGAAACCTCAAGCGGAAAGGCATCTGCCACCGGCAGCACATACCCGGCCCTTTGTAGCAACGCCCCAAGGTCGCGTATCTCACCCATCGGCAACACCCGCGGGCTGAGCCCCCCGGTCTGCGCCACTTCCGCCTCTGCCAGCGCGGCCCTCAGCCCGGCCAGCGTCTCGCCCCCCAGCATCGCACCAATGAACAGCCCGTCAGGTTGCAACCCCCGCCGCGCTTGCACCAGTTGGCCCACCGGGTCGCTGGCCCAATGCAGCGCCAAACCGTGGATCACAAGGTCATGGGCCCCCTCTTCGATCTCAAGTAGATCATCGTCGCTGATGATCCGCGCATCGGGGAAGGCTTCGCCCCACAATTCAGGAAAACCCGTCACAACGCAGGGCGCCGTAAAGGTTCTGTTAACCTCGCTGAGTCTTTCCTTGATCTCGTCGATGGCCTGCGCGTGCAAAAACAGCGCGTCGGGCCGGGCACGGGCACGGTTGCGGGCAAGGGCCTTGCGATCGGTCAACTGGGGTGGCTGGGCCATGACCCGGCTTATCAGGGAGGGCGCGTGGCGATGCAACGGCTTCTGCAGGTGATTTATCCTGATCACTGCCTGTCCTGCGGTGCCGTCAGTGGCTCCGAGGGCGGGCTTTGCGCCGATTGCTGGCGGGATACGGCCTTCATCAACGGCCTCGTCTGCGACACTTGCGGCGCGCCCCTCCCCGGCGATGACGACCCGGATAAGGCCCCCACCCTCACCTGTGACGATTGCCTGCGCATCGCACGCCCATGGAGCCGTGGCCGCTCTGCTTTGCTCTACCGAGGCAATGGACGGCGGATCGTTCTGGCCCTGAAAGGCTCTGACAGGGCCGATCTGGCGCAATCCGTGGCCCCCTGGCTCGCCCGCGCCGCCGCCCCCATCTACGAGCCGGGCATGCTCATCTCGCCCGTGCCTCTGCACTGGATCCGGCTGTTCAAACGCCGCTACAACCAATCGGCCCTGCTCGCCCGCGCCCTCGCCAATGAGCTGGGCGCGCCCTCTTGCCCCGACCTCCTGCAACGCACCCGTGCCACGCCCCGGCAAGAAGGGCTCGGAGCCCAGGCCCGATTTGCCAACATGGCCGAGGCCATCCGCCCCCACCCAAAACGCCGCCACCGCATGGCGGCCCGCAAGGTGATGCTGGTCGATGACGTGATGACCTCCGGCGCCACCCTCGCCGCCTGCGCCGATGCCTGCCTCGCGTCCGGCGCAGCAGAGGTTCGGGTGCTGACACTGGCGCGAACGGTCAAGGACGCCTAAGTATGGCCGGAACCCGAAAGGACCAGCCATGCCCGTGCCAATCGAGATCTATACTACACCCATCTGCGGCTTCTGCACGGCCGCCAAACGCCTCCTCGCCTCCAAGGGCGTCGAATTCACCGAAGTGAACCTGTTTGAAGAGCCCGGCCGCCGCTCCGAGATGATGGACAGATCAGGCGGCCGTCACACCGTGCCGCAAATTTTCATCGGCGAAACCCATGTTGGCGGGTGTGATGATCTCTACGAATTGGAGAGCGCCGGCAAGCTCGAGCCAATGCTCGCCTGATGCGGGCTTCCCTCCTCCAACTCACCAGCTCCGATGATCCCGAGGCCAACCTGCCGGTGATGCTCGGGATGGTCGAACAAGCCGTGCAGGAGGGCGCCGACCTGATCTTGACGCCAGAGGTCACCAACTGCGTGTCCTCCAGCCGCACCCGCCAGCAGCAAGTGTTGCGCCACGAGCCTGACGACCCAACGCTTGCCGCCTTCCGCGAGGCCGCCGCACGCCTCGGCAAGCACCTCCTCCTCGGCTCCATCGCCGTCAAAACAGACGATCCCGATGGCCGATTTGCCAACCGTTCCTTCCTGATCGGGCCGAGCGGTGAGGTCGTCGCGCGGTATGATAAGATTCACATGTTCGACGTTCAGGTGAGCGAAACGGAAACCTACCGCGAGAGCGCGGGCTACCGACCCGGAAACGTCTCTGTCTTAGCCCAAACACCGCTGGCAGCGATTGGCCTCACCATCTGCTACGATCTCCGCTTCCCGCATCTCTATCGCGGTCTGGCAAAGGCGGGCGCTCAAATCATCGCCGTCCCATCCGCCTTCTCGCCCGGCACCGGCCCAGCGCATTGGCAGCCGCTGCTGCAAGCCCGTGCCATCGAAACCGGGGCTTACGTGCTCGCCCCCGCCCAATGTGGCACCCATCCCGGCACCGCAGGACGCACCCGCCGCAGCCATGGCCACTCGCTCGTTGTGTCCCCTTGGGGTGAGGTGCTGGCGGACGGTGGTGACGCACCCGATGTGATCACAGTTGACCTGGACCTCTCCGATGTGGACGATGCGCGCCACAAGATCCCCGCGCTAACCCATGATCGCCCTTTCGAAGGCCCCTGACCCCTGCATGGCTGTTGAAATCTCAGATACTCTGGCCGTCGCGCTGTTTTCCGAACTGCTCACCGCCGAGCAGCTCGCGCGCAACCGGATGTCGAAGGCGCTGCCCAAGGGTATGGAGATCAGCCATTTCTCGGTGCTCAACCATCTCGCTCACATCGGAGAAGAGCGCAGCCCGGCCCAGCTCGCGCAGGCCTTCCACCTGACCCGTGGGGCAATGACCAACACGCTGAACAAGTTAGAATGGGCAGGCTACGTGCACATCCGCCCCGATTGGGATGATGCCCGGCGCAAGATGGTCTCCATCAGCCCATCCGGTCGAGCTGCGCGCGATGCCGCCATCGCCTCGGTCAGCCCCGTCATCGCCGCCATCGTGTCGGAGATCGGCAGCGACAAGGTGCGCTCCATGCTCCCGGTCATGCGAGAGCTGCGCCAAAAGCTCGGCGCCCGCGAAGAGCCATAGGGCGGAATTTTTCCCGCCGCCTTACGCCGCCTTCACACTCGCCGTCACGTAGTTGACGCTCAGGTCGCGGTCACTCATGCTCCAACTCCAGGCGAGCGGATTGAAGACAAACCCCTTCCGATCCACCGGATCAAGCCCCGCGCCACGCAGCAACTCGTAAAGCTCATCGGGCGTGATGAACTTCTTCCAGTCATGCGTGCCCTTGGGCAGCCAGCGCATCACCCATTCTGCGCCCACAATCGCAACGGCAAAGCTCTTAGGGTTGCGGTTGATGGTGGAGCAAATCATCAGCCCACCGGGCTTAAGCAGTTTCTGGCAGGCTTCCAGGTAGTCGGGCGGCGAGGCCACGTGCTCCACCACCTCCATGTTCAGCACCACGTCAAACTGCTCGCCGGCCTCGGCCAGCGCCTCTGCGGTGGTGTGACGATAGTCAATCTCCAGCCCCGACTGCTCGGCATGAACCTTCGCCACGGGGATGTTGCCCGCGGCGGCATCCGCGCCCACCACCTCGGCCCCCATCCGCGCCATCGGCTCGCTCAGCAGACCGCCACCGCAGCCGATGTCCAGCACACAAAGCCCGGAAAAAGGCTCTGTTCCGGCCCGATCCCGGTCAAACTCGGCGGCGATCTGGTCGCAGATGTAATCCAGCCGCACCGGGTTCATCATGTGCAGCGGCTTGAACTTGCCCTCCGCATCCCACCATTCCGCCGCCATCGCCTCGAATTTGGCCAGCTCTGCCGGGTCTGTCGTGTCGACTGCCATCGAAAATCTCCCTCTCAACCCATGGTCCCGCGCCCCGTCAGCCTATATAGCTCAGGCATGGACAAAAACGCGGGTCATAACAGCGCATACCGTCACCTCTACCCGGCGATCAGCCCGTTCGACCAGCGGATGATCGACATGCCGGGCGGCCACTCGATCTATGTCGAGCAATGTGGCAATCCGCAGGGGATTCCGGCGGTGGTGCTCCACGGCGGCCCCGGTGGCGGCTGCTCCCCCGCCATGCGCCGCTATTTCGACCCGGAGCGGTATCGCGTGGTGCTCTTCGATCAGCGCGGTTGCGGCCGCTCGCGCCCCTTTGCCTCGGTCGAAAACAACACCACGCAAGACCTGATCGCCGACATCGAGCGCATCCGCGAAATCCTCGGCATTGATCGCTGGGTCGTGTTCGGCGGCAGCTGGGGCGCCACGCTTTCCCTGCTCTACGCGCAGGCCCACCCCGAGCACGCCGCCTACCTGGTGCTGCGCGGCGTCTTCCTGATGACCCAGCGCGAGCTGCAATGGTTCTACGGCGGCGGCGCGGCGCGGTTCTTCCCCGATGTCTGGAAGCGGTTCATCGAATTCATCCCCGAGGCCGAGCACGAAGATTTCATCGCCGCCTACAACAAGCGCCTCTTCTGCGGCGACCTGATGGAAGAAACCCGCCTCGCGCAGCGCTGGGCGGGGTGGGAGAATGCGCTCGCCTCGATGGAGAGCCACAGCCACATAGGCGAAGGCTCCGGCAGCTACGCCCGGGCCTTTGCGCGGATCGAAAATCACTACTTCTCCAACGCCGGCTTTTTGCGGCAAGACGGCCAGATCCTCGCCGACATGCCCGAAATCGCCCACATCCCCGGCACGGTGGTGCAAGGCCGTTACGATATGATCTGCCCCCCCGAGGCCGCGCAAGCCCTCTGCGAGCGCTGGCCCCGCGGCACCCTCCGCATGATCCCCAACGCCGGCCACGCCCTCTCTGAGCCGGGAATATCTGCGGAACTGGTGCGAGCAACGCGGGGGATTGCCAAGGCACCCGAGCTTTACGGCTTCTAACCGTCCCCCAACTCTTCGGTCAGCCCCACCCGCGCCAGACAGGTCTTCCGCACCTGCATGATGATCGCGAAGACCTCGCGCATCTCCGCTGTCCCGGCCTCCGCATTGGCCCGCATCTCCGCCACCGGCGTAAACTGCTGGTTCTCGGTTTCCGCCACCCGCTCATATGCGCGCCAAGCCGGGTAGGTGCCGAGGTAAGTCATCTCCGCTTCGTCCTGCGCACAGTCACGCAATGCCTGACATCGCCCCCCATCGGCTTGGAAATTTCGGAGCGTGTCAAAGTGTATCTGGCACTCAGCAACAATGTTCGCTCCCACATCCACATGCGGCGGCGCTCTGAAGCCATTGGCTACGCATTGCTGAAGTGGAAGAAGCCCCAAGACTATGGCTATAACCCGTAAGCTCCTTCCCCGCCCTCGCATCATCCTAAGCCATCCATCGTCAAGGCCCTGAACTTCCCGGCACTTAGCCGTCCCCTAACTCTTCCGTCAGCCCCGTTCGCGCCAGACAGGTCTTCCGCACCTGAACGATCAAGCCAAAAACCTCGCGCATCTTCGCTGTCCCGGCCTCCGCATTGGCCCGCATCTCCGCCACCGGCGTGAATTTCTGATTTTCGGTCTCCATGACCCGCTCGTAGGGACGCCAGGCGGGGTATGTACCAAGGTAGGTCCGTTCGGCTTGGTCTCTCGCGCATGCCCCCAAGGGCTCACACCGCCCACCATCGGCGTTGAAGTTCCTTATGGTGTCAAAGTGAGTAAGGCATTCCATTACGAGGTTGCGCTCGACATCGAGATGCGGTGGCGGGCGAAACCCGTTGGCCACGCAGTGCGGGAGGACCAAGAGCATCGCCACCATGCTGGTCGCTCTCAACATCAGCTGCATAGACCCGCTCAAACCACTCAAACCACGCAATCCCCACAACCTATCGTAATAACTTTCTCGCCCCCCGCAACGCCCACAACCAAACCCCCTTGCGATTCGCCCCGCACAGGCCTATATTCCCCTCAACAGCGGCAGCGTCGGCCTCCACCCCCGACACTCCACCGGAACTTCCGACGGGCCGCAGCGCCCGTTTTTTTGTGCCCGAAAGGCCCCTACCCAGATCATGACCGACCTTATCGCCAAGACCGGAATGGATCAGCGCATGGCCGAGATCGTCTCGCCCGTGCTTGAAGGCATGGGATTCGAGCTGGTGCGCCTGCGCCTCATGGGCGGCAAAACGGCGAACCTTCAGATCATGGCCGAGAAGCCCGAGGGCGGCATCGAGGTGGATGACTGCGCCCGCATCTCCACCGCCGTTTCCGCCGTGCTCGACGTCGAAGACCCGATCGAGGATGAGTATACGCTCGAAGTTTCCTCCCCCGGCATCGACCGGCCCCTGACCCGGCTCAAGGATTTTGACCGCTGGGAAGGCTACGAGGCCAAGCTCGAAACCACCGAAATGATCGACGGCCGCCGCCGCTTCAAGGGCGAGCTGGCGGGCACCGAGGGCTCCGAAGTGCTGATCGAGATCGAAGAGCACGGCGAGCCGCTCACTATCGGCCTGCAGTTTGACTGGCTCTCCGACGCCAAGCTCGTGCTCACCGACGAACTCATCCGCGACGTGCTGCGCCACCGCAAGGACGCCGGCGAAGTCGACGAAACCCAATTTGACGAGGTGCAAACCCTCATGGACGGTCAGGAGGACAACTGATGGCCATTACTTCCGCAAACCAGCTGGAGTTGCTGCAAACTGCCGAGGCAGTCGCCCGGGAAAAGATGATCGACCCTGGCTTGGTCATCGAAGCGATGGAAGAAAGCCTCGCCCGTGCCGCCAAGTCGCGCTACGGCGCAGAGATGGACATCCGCGTGGCGATCGACCGCAAGACCGGGCGCGCCACCTTCACCCGCATCCGCACCGTCGTTGGCGAGCCTGATCTGGAAAACTATCAGGCCGAAATGACCCATGAGGCCGCCAAGCAGAGCCTCGGCACCCACGGCAAAGATTACATCGTCGTCTCCGGCATGTCGCAGCCCGAGGCCGAAGATGAAGAGCCCCGCCCGATCCGTCGCTTCCTCCTGCGCACCCCGTCCGAGATCGACAAGGCACTGGCCGAAGGCGTCGACCAAACCGCACCGCCCGCCGATGGCGACGAGCTGGTCGACGAGGTTCCGCCTGTCGAGATGGGCCGGATCGCCGCGCAATCGGCCAAGCAGGTCATCCTGCAAAAGGTCCGCGAAGCCGAGCGTGATCGTCAGTACGAAGAGTTCAAAGATCGCGCCGGCACCATCATCAACGGTCTGGTGAAGCGCGAAGAGTATGGCAACGTCATCGTCGATATCGGCGCGGGCGAGGCGGTGCTGCGCCGCAACGAGAAGATCGGCCGCGAAAGCTATCGCCCCGGCGACCGCATCCGGGTGTATATCAAGGACGTGCGCCGCGAGCAGCGCGGCCCGCAGATTTTCCTGAGCCGCACCGCGCCCGAGTTCATGGCTGAGCTGTTCAAGATGGAAGTGCCCGAAATCTACGACGGCATCATCGAGATCAAGGCCGTGGCCCGTGATCCCGGCTCCCGCGCCAAAATCGCCGTCATCTCCTACGATGGCTCGATCGACCCGGTCGGTGCCTGTGTTGGTATGCGCGGCAGCCGCGTGCAAGCCGTGGTCAACGAGCTTCAGGGCGAGAAGATCGACATCATCCCCTGGAACGACGATCAGCCCACCTTCCTCGTCAACGCCCTGCAGCCCGCCGAGGTCTCCAAGGTGGTGCTCGACGAAGAGGCCGGCAAGATCGAGGTCGTGGTGCCCGACGAGCAGCTTTCGCTCGCCATCGGTCGCCGTGGCCAGAACGTGCGCCTCGCATCGCAGCTCACCTCGCTCGACATCGATATCCTCACCGAGGAAGAAGAGAGCGCCCGCCGGCAAGCCGAGTTCGAAGAGCGCACCAAGCTCTTCATGGATACCCTCGATCTGGACGAATTCTTCGCCCAGCTGCTGGTGTCCGAAGGCTTCACCTCGCTCGAAGAGGTCGCCTATGTCGAGCTTGACGAGCTGCTGGTGATCGACGGTGTCGATGAAGGCACCGCCGGAGAGCTTCAGGCCCGTGCCCGCGACTATCTCGAAGAGCAAAACCGCAAGGCGCTTGAGCATGCCCGTGAACTTGGCGTCGAAGACAGCCTAGTCAGCTTCGAGGGCCTCACACCCCAGATGATCGAGGCGCTGGCCGAAGATGGCGTGAAAACGCTCGAAGATTTCGCCACCTGCGCCGACTGGGAGCTGGCAGGCGGATGGACAACCGTGGATGGCGAGCGTGTGAAGGACGACGGCATTCTGGAAAAATTCGACCTCTCGCTGGAAGAAGCGCAAAACATGGTCATGTCGGCCCGCATTTCGCTGGGCTGGGTCGATCCTGCCGAACTGGACGCATCCGAGGATGAGGGTGAAGAGTCCGAAGCTGCTGCTGAAGCAGAGGAGGCCGGAGCCTGATCTCAGGCTCCGGGATCGGGCCTGAGTCGCGGCGGCCGCGATAAGGAACATGGGGAGATCCCCGAACGCCGGTGCATTGCATCCGGCGAGAGCTACCCTATATCCAAACTGATCCGCTTCGTCGCCGGCCCCGGCGGCGAGGTTGTTCCCGACATCGCCGGAAAGTTGCCGGGCCGCGGTATCTGGATTACGCCTAACCGGGCCTCGCTTGAAAAGGCGATCAAGAAGAAGCTGTTTTCCCGCGCGGCGAAAACCCAGCTCACAGTGCCCGATGGTCTTTTTGAGCTGGTTGAACGGCTTATGGCCAAGCGGGTAACAGATACCATCGCCCTTGCCCGCAAGTCGGGCCGCGCGGTGGCGGGATATGAAAAGGTCAAAGGCTGGCTCCTTACCGAGGAGGCCCGCGTGCTGATCCAGGCTTTCGACGGTTCTGAGCGCGGCAAGTCAAAGCTGAGCTCGCCGCCGGGAAAAGGAACCTTCATAGGCTGCCTGAGTGCAAACGAAATCGGTTTGGCATTCGGCAGAGAACATGTGATACACGCCGCTCTTGCGTCTGGCGGACTCACGAAGCGTGTTGTAGAAGACGCCGCAAAGCTTGGCGCTTTGCGCGAAGAAAGCGGGGATTCTCCCCGGAAAGGACGAACATCGCATGAGCGATAGCGACGGCAAAAAAACCCTGGGCCTCCGTACCGGCCCGCGTTCCGGTCAGGTGAAGCAGAGCTTCTCCCACGGACGCACAAAAAACGTCGTGGTGGAAACCAAGCGCAAGCGCGTTGTGGTGCCCAAGCCCGGTGCGCCCACCGCTGGCGCAAAGGCGGCGGCAGCCGCCGGGTCTGACCCGTCCAAGCGCCCCGCCGGGATTTCCGACGCCGAGATGGAGCGCCGCCTGAAGGCGCTTGCCGCGGCCAAGGCAACCGAGGCTGAAGAGGCCAAGCGCCGCGAGGCCGAAGAGAAAGAGCGCGAGGCCGAGCGCCAGCGCCGCCGTGAAGAGGCCGAGGCGAAAGAGCGCGAAGAGCGCGAACGCCAGGAAGCCCTGAAGGCGAAAGAAGAAGAAGACGCTCGCAAGAAACGCGAAGCGGAAGAAGCGAAAGCCCGCGAAAAGGCCGAGCGCAACGCGCCGCCCGCCGCAGCCGCTGCAGCAGCCCAGCCCGGCCCCGCGCCGGCTGAAGACGGCGGGCGTGGTGGTGGCAACCGCCCCGCGCCGCGCCGTGATGGCCGCGACGACCGCGACAACAACCGTGACAACCGTGGCAAAGGCAGCCGCGATGACGGTGGCCGCCGCGCTGGCAAGCTCACCCTGAACCAGGCGCTCTCGGGCGGTGAAGGCGGGCGTCAGCGCTCGCTTGCCGCGATGAAGCGCAAGCAGGAGCGTGCCCGCCAAAAGGCCCTCGGCGGTGGCGAAAGCCGCGAAAAGGTCGTGCGTGACGTTCAGCTGCCCGAAACCATCGTTGTGTCCGAGCTGGCCAACCGCATGGCCGAACGGGTCGCGCTGGTGGTGAAGGCCCTCATGCAAAACGGCATGATGGTCACACAGAACCAGGTGATCGACGCTGATACAGCCGAGCTGATCATCGAGGAATTCGGCCACAAGGTCGTCCGCGTCTCCGACAGCGATGTCGAGCAGGTCATCAAGACCGCTGAGGACAAGGACGAAGATCTGCAGCCGCGTGCGCCCGTCATCACCATCATGGGCCACGTCGACCACGGCAAAACCTCGCTGCTCGACGCGATCCGCGACGCCAAGGTTGTTTCCGGTGAGGCCGGTGGCATCACCCAGCACATCGGCGCCTATCAGGTGAAAACCGATAGCGGCGCTGTGCTGAGCTTCCTCGACACGCCCGGCCACGCCGCCTTCACTTCCATGCGTGCCCGTGGTGCGCAGGTGACGGATATCGTCGTGCTCGTGGTGGCCGCCGATGACGCGGTGATGCCGCAGACCATCGAGGCCATCAACCACGCCAAGGCCGCCAACGTGCCGATGATCGTTGCGATCAACAAGGTAGACCTGCCCGCGGCCGATCCGCAGAAGGTCCGCACCGATCTGCTTCAGCACGAAGTCATCGTCGAGGCGATGTCTGGTGAGGTTCAGGATGTTGAAGTGTCGGCCCACACCGGCCAAGGCCTTGATGAACTGCTCGAAGCCATCGCGCTTCAGGCCGAATTGCTTGAACTCAAAGCCAACCCCGATCGTCCCGCCCAAGGCGCTGTGATCGAGGCCCAGCTTGATGTTGGCCGTGGCCCTGTTGCCACCGTTCTGGTGCAAACCGGTACGCTCCGTCAGGGCGATATCTTCGTCGTTGGCGAGCAGTGGGGCAAGGTCCGCGCGCTGATCAATGACAAGGGCGATCGTGTGCCCGAGGCTGGCCCCTCCGTTCCCGTCGAGGTGCTCGGTCTCAACGGCACTCCCGAGGCCGGCGATGTGCTCAACGTCGTCAGCTCTGAGGGTCAGGCCCGCGAAATCGCCGAGTATCGTGAGAACGCCGCCAAGGAGAAGCGCGCCGCCGCCGGTGCCGCGACCACCCTTGAGCAGCTCATGCAGAAGGCCAAGGACGACAAGGACGTCGCGGAGATGCCCATCGTCATGAAGGCCGACGTGCAGGGGTCTGCCGAGGCCATCGTTCAGGCGATGGAGAAGATCGGCAACGACGAGGTTCGTGTTCGCGTGCTGCACTCCGGCGTCGGCGCCATCACCGAAAGCGATATCGGCCTTGCCGAAGCCTCCGGGGCGCCCGTCTTCGGCTTCAACGTCCGTGCCAACGCCCCCGCGCGTCAGGCCGCCAACCAGAAGGGCGTCGAGATCCGCTACTACTCGGTGATCTACGACCTTGTGGATGACGTGAAAGCCGCCGCTTCCGGCCTGCTCTCCGCCGAAATTCAGGAAGACTTCATCGGCTACGCGTCGATCAAGGAGGTCTTCAAGGTCACCGGCGTCGGCAAGGTTGCCGGTTGTCTCGTCACCGAAGGCGTTGCCCGCCGCTCCGCTGGTGTCCGCCTGCTGCGCGACGACGTGGTGATCCACGAAGGCACGCTGAAGACCTTGAAGCGCTTCAAGGATGAGGTTGCCGAGGTGCAATCCGGTCAAGAGTGCGGCATGGCCTTCGAGAACTACGACGACATCCGCGAAGGCGACGTCATCGAGATCTTCACCCGCAAGGAAGTCGAGCGCACGCTCTAAGCGCTCGACCAATCAAGCTATCAAGGCTCCGACCGTGGCCCCGCGCCCCGGTCGGCCTTTGTGCGCGTGTTATGATCGCACCTTTATCTGTGTCCGCTAAACTTGCTGGAGATCGCTCCATTCTAAGATGCTTGCACAGGGCGTCCCCTGCTACGCTTGGCAAACCGAAGCCGGATCTAAATGCGCGTCACCCGCCTGCCAAATAAAGAACACTCAAGCCCCAGCAGGTCTAAACTCGGCCCGGACAGCAAAATGCCCGCGTCGTCCCCAACGCGGGCAGTGCACAGCATTTGCAGTGGCGAAACTTGTCAGGCAGCGACAGTCTCAACCGGGCGGCCGGTGAAATCCCGTTCACCCACGCGCACAACAACACGCCCGTCCGAGAGCGCCTTCACAAAGGTGCCCTGAACCGAAACACAGCTTCCAACAACGATGGTCCGCAATTTATTTCCTCCCCAAAGGTTGCTTTCCTCAGGGTAGAATAGCGCAGCTTGGTTTACATTTCATTTACAAAGTGATCGCCCAAGCAAGAAAGTTGCGCAAATTTGAGGCAAGTAGCAAAGATACTTGCTCCGATTCCGGGCAACCGCCCCCGTCAGAGCCAATCCCGCAGAATCGCCACCAAGGGTACATCCGCCGGCGGCATCGGGTAGTCGTGCAGCTCATTCGCCCGCGCCCACTTCAGCCTCTGCCCTTCTTTGCCCTGCGGGGTGCCGCCCCACTTGCGGCAGGCAAAGAGCGGCATCAGCAGATGAAAATCATTGTAGCTGTGCGAGGCAAAGGTGAGCGGCGCAAGGCAGCTTTCCCATGTTTCAATCCCCAGCTCTTCATGCAGTTCACGGATCAGCGCCGCTTCCGGCGTCTCCCCCGCCTCAACCTTGCCGCCCGGAAATTCCCACAGCCCGGCCATGCTCTTCCCCTCGGGGCGCTGGGCCAAAAGCACCCGGCCATCCACATCGATCAGGGCAACAGCTGAAACAAGAACCACCTTCACCTGCGCTCTACCTCAAGACCGATAGTCAGCGTTGATCGAGATGTAGCCATGGGTCAAATCGCAGGTCCACGCGGTAAACCGGCCCTTGCCCAGGCCCAGATCCACCTTGATAACCAACTCAGGCAACTTCATGTAGCCCGCAGCCTGCTCCTCGGAGTAACCCGGCGATACCCAGCCATTCTCGGCCACCAAAACCTCACCAAACTTGATCGTCAGCTTGTCCCGATCCGCCTCGGCACCGCTCTTGCCCACGGCCATCACGATCCGGCCCCAGTTCGGGTCTTCCCCGGCAATCGCCGTCTTGACCAATGGTGAGTTGGCAATGCTCATCGCTACGCGCTTGGCATCGGCATCATGGGCCGCGCCTGTCACCCGCACGGTCACAAACTTGGTGGCCCCTTCGCCGTCTTTCACCACCTGATGCGCCAGATCCTTCATCACCGCCTTCAGCGCGGCTTCAAACTCTTCGGAGCCGTCACAATCCACCCCCGAAGCCCCGGTCGCGGCGCAGATCAGCGTGTCGGAGGTGGAGGTATCACCATCCACCGTGATCGCATTAAAGGTGGTCTCGTTAAGCCCGCTCACCATGCCCTGAAGCGCATCGCGAGAAATCTTGGCATCGGTGAAGATATACACCAGCATCGTCGCCATATCCGGCGCAATCATGCCAGAGCCCTTGGCAATTCCGGCAATCTTCACCTTGCCGCCCTTCAGCTCTACCTCGCGCGTCGACCCCTTAGGGAAGGTGTCGGTCGTCATGATCGCCTGCGCAGCCTCGGCAATGTTGCCCTCGTCCAGCCCACCCACAAGCTCGCCGAGCTTGCCGGTGATCCTGTCATGCGGCAGGCGCTCTCCGATCACCCCGGTCGAGGCGGTGAACACCCGGCTCTTCGGCACATCCGCAGCCTCGGCCACGGCGGCACAAATCGCCTCCACGCTCTCCTGCCCGGCTCCGCCGGTGAAGGCGTTGGAGTTGCCGGAGTTCACCAAAATGGCGGCCCCTGCCTCGCTGCTCTTGCGCAGCTTGGCCTCGCAATCGCGCACCGGGGCCGAGCGGGTGGCAGAGCGGGTAAACACTCCGGTCACCACACTCCCCGGATCAAGCAGGGCCAGCATCACGTCAAGCCGGCCCTGGTATCGCACCCCGGCCTCCACGGCGGCAAACCTCACGCCCCCGATCACCGGTAGATCGGGGAAGCTCTCAGGCGCCAGCGGCGAAACAGGGTACTTGCTCATCAGTCCTCCAGAAGGCTGAAATCGTTAAGCACAGCGGCCGGAATCTCGCCCTCGGGCGTCTCTACTCCGGCAGCCTCAACGGCTTTTGCAATCGCCTCATCCACCGCAGCCCGCTGCACCTCTTCGGTCAACTGGTCCTTCACGGCGGCCATATCGGGCTTATCCTTCAGGCGGGTCTCGTTGAGCATGATCACATGCCAGCCAAACTGCGTCTGCACCGGCTCGCTCAAGTCTCCGGCCTTCATCGCCATCACTGCGGTTTCAAATTCGGGCACCATCATGCCTTTGCTGAACCAACCAAGCGCGCCACCATTGGGGCCAGACGGGCCGGTGGATTTGACCTTGGCGACCTCGGCAAATTCCGCACCCGCTTCAACCTCTTCCTTCACGGCCTGGGCCTCTTCCTCGGTTTCCACGAGGATGTGCGAAGCGTTCCACTCCCGCTGCGGCTCGGCATCGGCGTAAAGCTCTTCGTACTTCGCTTCCAGCGCCTCGTCAGAGACAGAGTCCATCGCTGCAGCTTCAAGCACGTCGCCTGCAAGATAACCGCTGCGCTGGTTCTCCAGCGTCAGCTCGGTTTCCTTCGAAGGCTCGCCAGCCTGCTGTGCCAACGCGTTCTGCTGCACCAGCTGCTCAAGGATCCCCTCCCACAGCACTTCCGGCGGCAGTTGGGCATATTGCTCGGGCAGCGTCTTGCGCGCCACGATCATGTGGCCAACGGTGATATCCACGCCGCCGACGGTCGCCACCACGGTTTCAGCGGTCACATCCGCCATCGCTTCGGCACCGGCTTCGGGCGCGGTCTCTTCGGTCGCCGCGGCCTCCTGAGCCACCGCCCCGGCACCAAGCCCTGCGGCCAGAATGGCTGCCAGCGCGATCGTCTTGGGGAAGGTCATACATCTACTCCTGCTCGGCCGCCCTTGCGGCGGCGTTGACACTATGGGTCGCGGGTCTTACATCGCCTTGTGTTCTAAGGCGCAAGCCCGTTTTCTCTGCCCGCGTTTCTATGGGGGCCAGCGAAGAGCGGCAAGCGCGTTCAGCCACACAAAACCGTCAAGGCAGGGCGAGCGGAGAAATTATGCTGGGTCTGGGTACCGTCGCGAAAAAGGTCTTTGGCACCGCCAATGACCGCAAGATCAAGTCCACCCGTCCGCTGGTCGAAAAGATCAACGCGCTGGAGCCGGAGTTTGAAAAGCTCACCGACGAAGGGCTGAAAGAAAAAACCGAAGAGCTGGCCAAGCGTGCCATGGGTGGTGAGGCGCTTGAGGCGCTGCTGCCCGAGGCCTTTGCCAACTGCCGCGAGGCGGCCAAGCGGGCGCTCGGTCTGCGGGCCTTCGATGTGCAGCTCATGGGCGGCATCTTCCTGCACGAGGGCAACATCGCCGAGATGAAGACCGGCGAGGGCAAAACCCTTGTCGCCACCTTCCCGGCCTACCTCAACGCGCTCACCGGCAAGGGCGTGCATGTGGTTACCGTCAACGATTACCTCGCCAAGCGTGACGCCGAGTGGATGAGCAAGGTCTACAACGCTTTGGGCCTCACCTGTGGCGTGGTCTACCCGCAGCAGCCCGATGGCGAGAAACAGGCCGCTTACGCTGCCGACATCACCTATGCCACCAACAACGAGCTGGGCTTCGATTATCTGCGCGACAACATGAAGTCCGAGCTGAACCAGATGTATCAGCGCGGCCATAACTTCGCGATCGTCGACGAGGTGGACTCGATCCTGATCGACGAGGCCCGCACCCCGCTCATCATCTCCGGCCCGTCGCAAGACCGGTCAGAGCTCTACATGACGCTCGACAAGGTGATCCCTTCGCTGTCCGAAGAGCATTACACAGTCGACGAGAAAACCCGCAACGTCACCCTCACCGACGAGGGCAACGAGTTTCTCGAAACCGAGCTCCACGCTCAGGGCATTCTCCCCGAAGAGCAGTCGCTCTACGATCCGGAAAGCACCACCATCGTCCACCACGCCACGCAGGCGCTGAAGGCCCACAAGGTCTTCCAGAAGGACAAGGATTACATCGTTCGCAACGGCGAAGTGATGCTGATCGACGAGTTTACAGGCCGGATGATGGCCGGGCGGCGCCTCTCCGATGGTCTGCACCAGGCCATCGAGGCGAAGGAGGGCTGCGATATTCAGCCCGAAAACGTCACCCTCGCCTCCGTGACCTTCCAAAACTATTTCCGCCTCTACAACAAGCTTGGCGGCATGACCGGGACCGCGCTTACCGAGGCCGACGAATTTGCCGAGATCTACAAACTCGGCGTGGTCGAAGTGCCCACCAACAAGCCGATCGCCCGGAAAGACGATCACGATGCCGTCTATCGCACCGTGCGCGAGAAATATGACGCCATCGTCGAGCGCATCCGCAAGGCCAACGAAAAGGGCCAGCCGGTCCTCCTCGGCACGACCTCCATCGAAAAGTCCGAGATCCTTTCGCAGCTGCTCGAAAAGGCCGGCATCAAGCACAACGTCCTGAACGCCCGCCAGCACGAGCAAGAGGCCCAGATCGTGGCCGACGCCGGCAAGCTGGGGGCCGTGACCATCGCCACCAACATGGCCGGCCGCGGGACCGACATCAAACTTGGCGGCAACGTCGAGTTCAAAGTGATGGAGGCCATCGCCGCCGATCCCGAGGGCGACCCGGAAGAAATTCGCACCCGCATCGAGGCCGGGCATGAGGCCGATGAACAGGCCGTAAAAGACGCGGGCGGCCTCTTCGTGCTGGCCTCCGAGCGCCACGAGAGCCGCCGGATCGACAACCAGCTGCGCGGCCGCTCCGGTCGTCAGGGCGACCCGGGCCGCACCTCCTTCTACCTCTCGCTGGAAGATGACCTGATGCGCATCTTCGGCTCCGAACGTCTCGATGCCGTGCTTTCGCGCCTCGGAATGAAAGAGGGCGAGGCCATCATCCACCCGTGGGTGAACAAGTCGCTCGAACGGGCACAGGCCAAGGTCGAGGGCCGCAACTTCGACATCCGCAAGCAGCTGCTGAAGTTCGATGACGTGATGAACGATCAGCGGAAAGTCATCTTCAAGCAGCGCCGCGAGATCATGGAAAGCAAGGATCTCTCCGAGATCGTTGCCGACATGCGCCACGAGGTCGTCGATGACCTTGTCGA
Source organism: Oceanicola sp. D3 (assembly GCF_006351965.1). Lineage (NCBI taxonomy): Bacteria > Pseudomonadati > Pseudomonadota > Alphaproteobacteria > Rhodobacterales > Roseobacteraceae > Oceanicola > Oceanicola sp. D3. Next base: position 241,502 of record NZ_CP040932.1, on the reverse strand, counting down.
TCAATACATGCCGCCCAAAACCTATGCCGATCAGTGGGAGGCCGAAAAGCTTTACGCCGCCTGCATTGAAAAGCTCGCCATCGACGTGCCCGTCATCGACTGGGCGCAGGAAGAAGGCGTGGATCAGGACGACATCGCCGAACGTCTCTGCAAGGCCTCCGACGAGATGATGGCCAAAAAGGCCGCCGAGTTCGGCCCCGACACCATGCGCAACATCGAAAAGCAGGTGCTGCTGCAAACCATTGACGGCAAATGGCGCGAGCACCTGCTCACGCTCGAGCACCTCCGCTCGGTCATCGGCTTCCGTGGCTATGCCCAACGCGACCCGCTTAACGAATATAAAACCGAGGCCTTCCAACTTTTCGAGGGCATGCTCGACAGTCTCCGCGAGGAGGTCGCCCAGAAGCTTGGCCAGATCCGTCCGCTCTCGGAAGACGAACAAGCCCAGCTGATGCAGCAAATCGCCTCCCAGCAGCAGGCCCCAGCCGCCGCTGAAGATGCCGCACCCGCAGAGCAGGCTGCGCCCGGTTTCGATGAGAACGACGAGAGCACATGGGGCAACCCGGGACGGAACGATCTTTGCCCCTGTGGATCGGGCAAAAAGTTCAAGCATTGCCACGGCGCGCTCGCCTAAGATCGTTTCCGATCGCGCAACAGAAAATGTGGCAGCTTTAGGGCTGCCGCTTGGTAAACCGCGCTGATGTCGCGGCCCGCCATTTCGCCCGCCCCCATATATTGCGTAGCCTGACGGGCGGCTTGGCCAGAATCGGCCAAACTCCGCCCTGTCTGTGCCCAACTCCGACTTTAGACGTTAACGATGTCGACTAAGGGGTGTCGGAGGGAATGATGATCATCGACGCAAAGCAAAAAAAGCGAGTGATGACGGCGGCATCGGTGTTTGCCATCGCGCTCGGAACCGGCTTTCTGATGCAAAATCTGGGGCCGATGGCCGACCAGTTCGCGGATCGCCAAGCTGAAAAAAGCGCAAGCGCAGCCGCACCAACCAAGGCATCGCTCCAGCCCCTCTCTTCCGCGCTCCAAAAGAGCTCACCCGCGCCCAACCAAACGGATAGCCAATCACAGGCGCCCGCCGCGCCGGTCCGAATGGCGTCCGTGCTGCCCACTATCTCGCCCATGTCGCTCGCGCCAGATAGCCTTCCGACTGCCGATGGCGTTGCCAGCGCCTGCGCGCTCAAGCTGAAGGCCACCGCACAACAGGCGGCGCTCGTGCAGCTCACGCTCACCGCGCCCTGCAATGGCGGCCAGCCGGTGACGGTCAAGCATGGGCCGCTCAGCTTTACCGATATCACGGCCAACGACGGAACGTTCACCGTCACCGTGCCCGCCCTCTCCGCCACTGCCGCCTTCGAGGCGCGGTTTGATAGCGGCGAGCGTGCATTCGCGATGACGCTGGTGGAGGGTCTCGACGATCACCGCCGCGTGGCCCTCACCTGGCAGGGCAACATCGGCCTCGCACTCCATGCGCTGGAGAAAGGGGCCGAGTATGATACTGGCGGCCATATCTCCGCCGCACATCCTGCCACGGCCTCCCGCGCCCTCAGCGGCGAAGGCGGCTTCCTGACGGTGCTTGGCTCTGCTGACCTGCCCGGAGCACGGATGGCTGAAGTCTACAGCTACCCCGCCGCACTGGAGGGCGAAGTGCAGTTGAATGTCGAAGCTGCGGTGACAGAGGCGACCTGTGGCGCTGAAATGAGTGCCAACATCCTGAGCCTCGGTATCAAGGGCTATGCCTCCCACGCGCTAACGGCCACCATGCCCGGCTGCGATGCGGTGGGCGAGCATCTCATGTTCTTCGACGTCCAGCCCGAGGTGCGCCTCGCGTCTGCCGAATAGCGCCCAACCGGCCACGCATGGCCCAAGCGGGCAGCGCATTGAGAAGTGCGGTGCCCGCTCTCACAAATAACCCTCCGCCCGAAAGCTAAGCTCCGTCGCCCGCCCGACGATCAGGTGATCGTGCAGGGCAATCCCCAGCGCATCGGCGGCTTCGCGAATCTTGTCGGTCATCTCTATGTCAGCCGTGCTTGGCGTCGGGTCGCCGCTGGGGTGGTTGTGAACGAGGATCAGCGCCGAGGCATTCACCTCCAGCGCCCGCTTCACCACCTCCCGCGGATACACCGGCACATGGTCCACCGTGCCGCGCGCTTGCTCTTCATCGGCAATCAGCACATTGCGCCGGTCGAGATAAAGCACCCTGAACTGCTCCGTCTCCCGGTGCCCCATCGCCGCGCGGCAATAATCCAGCAGCTGGTCCCAGCTGGAGATCACCTGCTTCTCAATCACCCTCGAGCGGGCCAGCCTGTGCGCCGCCGCCTCCACAATCTTCAGCTCCGCAATCACCGCCTCACCCACCTCCGGCACATCTTGCAGCCGCGCCACCGGGGCGGAGAGCACACCGTTGAAGTCCTTGAATCGCTCCAGCAGCGCCCGGGCCAGCGGCTTCACATCGCGCCTCGGAATGGCGCGAAACAGCACAAGCTCCAGCATCTCGTAATCCGGCACGGCTGCCGCACCGCCCTCCATAAAGCGCGCGCGCAGGCGCTTGCGATGATCCTTGATGTAAGAGGGCAACTTGCCGGCGGCCAGTAGCGCAGGCTCTGCCTCGTCGGGCTCAAACAGCGGCATCGGGGCTTCGTGAAAGGCGCGTGACATGCAACGATGTAACGCGGCTTTGGTAAATCATTGGTTAATTCATTTTGTCTTGCCCGCAACAGGCGCAAACGGCAGGGTCTCGGCATGTTTAAAACCTTGCTGATTGCCCCGCTCTTCGCTTTGTGCCTCCTCACCGCGCCAGCCGCTGCCGCCTCCCTTACCGGCGCGTGGAACTGTCAGGCTGTCAACGGAGATCGCGGAATTGGCCGGCGCGTCACCTTTGGCGATAATGGCCGGTTCGACAGCCGGATGGCCTATCAGATCAAGCTCACCCACAAAGGCAAAAAGGGCCTCGCGCGGCTGACGGCCTCCATGGAGGGCAGCTGGAGCATCAAGAACGGCTTGCTGGTGGAGCGGGTGACATCGGTGCACCACGTGGATGTCACCGTGCAAGAGGGCAACCGCGCCACCAAGCTCAAGCGCAGCGAGGCGGCGGAGTCTCAACGCCGCGCGTTGAAGAAAAATCCCACGTGGCGCTACAAAATCCGCAGCCTGTCCGACAGCAAGATGAAGCTCCTCTACCTCTCGCCCAGAGGCGGGCGCAACAACGTGAACATCTCCTGTCGCAAGCTGTGAGGCCGCACCGGTGGTGAGCTGTGCACGGCTCGTCGCCGCCTTCGCCCTGCTCTCCAGCCTATCCGCCTGCAAAGAGACGATAGACACCGCAGATTTCGTGAAGGAATGGGCCTGCGAGGCCGAGCTGCCCGGCTATCTCTATTCCCGCGTCCTCCAATACGCCAAAGGCGGCACAATGGATGGGTTGGTCTCGATCCAAAGCACCGATGGCGCGCCCAGCGTTGTGATGAATTTTCAGGTCGAGGGAACATGGGCGCTCTCAGGCACCCGGCTGGACGAAACCCTCTCCGAGCAAACCCTGATGCGCGTCACCCGTGGCGGCGAGAACGTGCCCATCACCTCCCTCGGCGCCGGGGTCGTTCCGCAAGTGGAAGCGCGCCTCAAGGATGAGCCCTGGAGCTTCGAGATCTCGGAATTTTCCAGCGAAAGCATGCAGATGAAGGACATCGCCGGCGGGCATGTTCTCTATTGCCAACCTACGACCTGAACTAGGTGGTGGTGGGGGGCGGAAAATTCCGCCGCCCCGCTTAGCCCTTCATCCCGTCCCAGAAGCTCTTCACACGGCTGAAAAAGTCAGAGCTGCCCGGGCTGTTGTCTTTGCCCAGCTCGTCAAACTCTTTCAGCAGCTCCTTCTGGCGGCTGCTCAGGTTCACCGGTGTCTCTACCGCGAGCTCAATGAACATGTCGCCATGCGCAGGGCCCCGCAGCGGCGGCATGCCCTTGCCGCGCAGACGCATCTGCTTGCCGCTTTGCGCCCCGGCCGGAATTTTCACTCGGCTGCGTCCACCGTCGATCGTGGGCACCTCGATGTCACCGCCCAGCGCGGCATTGGTCATGCTCACCGGCACGCGGCAAAACAGGTCCGCGCCCTCGCGCTCAAACAGCGGATGCGGCTCGACCTCGATGAATATGTAAAGGTCGCCCGTCGGCCCGCCACGCAGCCCGGCCTCGCCCTCGCCGCTGAGGCGAATGCGCGTGCCGGTCTCAACACCGGCCGGGATGTTCACGCTCAGCGAGCGGTCCTTCTCCACACGGCCCTGCCCGCCACAGCTGTTGCAGGGGTTCTTGATGTGCTGGCCAAGCCCGCCACAGGTAGGGCAGGTGCGCTCCACCGTGAAGAAACCCTGCTGCGCACGCACCTTGCCCATGCCTGAACAGGTCGGGCAGGTGGTTGGCTCGGCCCCGCCTTCAGCGCCGCTGCCTTCACAGGTGTCGCATTGCACCGAGGTCGGCACGTTGATGGTTTTCTGCGTGCCCTTGAACGCCTCTTCCAACTTGATCCGCATGTTGTAGCGCAGGTCGCTTCCCCGCGCGGCGCGGCGCCCGCCGCCCCCGCCCGGGCGCCCACGGCCCCCCATGAAATCACCGAAGAGGTCGTCAAACACATCGCTGAAGGCCGAGGCGAAATCGCCCTGCTGGTTGAAGCCGCCACCCTGCCCGGGCCGCGGGCCACCGCCCTCGAAGGCGGCATGACCAAAGCGGTCATAGGCGGCCTTGCGCTCCGGATCCTTCAGCGCGTCATAGGCCTCGTTTACTTCCTTGAACTGGTCTTCCGCGTTCGGGTTGTCGGCATTGCGGTCGGGGTGCAGCTCCTTGGCCTTCTTGCGATAGGCCTTCTTGATGTCATCGCCAGACGCGCCGCGTTCGACGCCCAGAACCTCATAGAAATCGCGTTTTGCCATCTGATCGCCCTTTCCCTTGAACGGCGAAGACCGGCCCGGTTTCCCGGACCGGCCTATCCCGGGTTACATCACGTGCGATCAGGCACGCTTGTCGTCGTCGAGGTCTTCGAAGTCGGCATCCACGATGTCGTCATCCACGCCGCGCGGGCCTTCTTCCTCGGCGTCAGAGGGCTCCTCGCCGGCTTTCTCCTGCTCGGCCTTGTAGATGGCCTCGCCGAGTTTCATCGCGGCTTCGGAGAGGTTCTGAATGCCAGCCTTGATCTTGCCGGCATCGTTGGCCTCCAGCGCCTCTTCCAGCGGGCCCATGGCCAGCTCGATGGCTTCCACCGTCGAGGCGTCAACCTTGTCGCCGTGCTCCTCAAGAGACTTCTTGGTGGAGTGCAGCAGGCTCTCGCCCTGGTTCTTGGTTTCCACCAGCTCCTTGCGGGCCTTGTCGGCGTCGGCGTTCTCTTCGGCGTCCTTGACCATCTTCTCGATGTCGTCGTCGCTGAGGCCACCCGAAGCCTGAATGGTGATCACCTGCTCTTTGCCGGTGCCCTTGTCCTTGGCGCTGACGCTGACGATACCGTTGGCGTCAATGTCGAAGGTCACTTCGATCTGCGGCATGCCGCGCGGCGCGGGCGGGATCTCTTCAAGGTTGAACTGGCCGAGCATCTTGTTGTCGGCGGCCATCTCGCGCTCACCCTGGAACACCCGGATCGTCACGGCGTTCTGGTTGTCCTCGGCAGTCGAGAAGATCTGGCTCTTCTTGGTCGGGATCGTCGTGTTGCGGTCGATCAGGCGGGTAAACACGCCGCCCAGCGTCTCGATGCCCAGCGAAAGCGGGGTCACGTCGAGCAGCACAACGTCCTTCACGTCGCCTTGCAGAACACCGGCCTGAATGGCGGCGCCCATGGCCACAACCTCATCGGGGTTCACACCCTTATGCGGCTCCTTGCCGAAGAACTTGGTAACCTCTTCGATCACCTTCGGCATCCGGGTCATACCACCGACAAGAACGATCTCGTCAATGTCGCCGGTGCTCAGCGAAGCATCCTTCAGGGCAGCCTGGCAGGGCTTGATCGACGCCTTGATCAGGTCGTTCACAAGGCTTTCCAGCTTGGCGCGGGTCAGCTTCATGACCATGTGCAGCGGCTGGCCGTCGGAGCCCATGCTGATGAACGGCTGGTTGATCTCGGTCTGGCTCGCGCTCGACAGCTCAATCTTCGCCTTCTCGGCAGCTTCCTTCAGGCGCTGCAGCGCCATCTTGTCCTTGGTCAGGTCAACGCCGTTCTCTTTTTTGAACTCGTCGGCCAGGTAGTTGACGATGCGCATGTCAAAGTCTTCACCACCAAGGAAGGTGTCACCATTGGTGGATTTCACTTCAAACAGGCCATCGTCGATCTCGAGGATCGTCACGTCGAACGTACCGCCGCCAAGGTCATATACGGCGATGGTCTTGCTCTCTTTCTTGTCGAGACCATAGGCCAGCGCAGCCGCGGTCGGCTCGTTGATAATGCGCAGCACTTCGAGGCCAGCAATCTTGCCGGCGTCTTTGGTGGCCTGGCGCTGGGCGTCGTTGAAGTAGGCGGGCACGGTGATCACGGCCTGCGTCACGTCTTCGCCAAGGTAGCTCTCGGCGGTCTCTTTCATCTTGCCGAGAATGAATGCGGAGATCTGGCTCGGGGAGTATTTCTCACCGCGCGAGTCGACCCATGCGTCTCCATTGCCGCCATCAACGATGTTGAACGGCATGTTCTTCTTGTCTTTCGCCAGATCCGAGTCGTCGAACCGGCGACCGATCAGGCGCTTCACGCCAAAGATCGTGTTTTCGGGGTTGGTCACGGCCTGCCGCTTGGCGGACTGGCCGACAAGGCGTTCACCGTCGGTGAAGGCCACAATGGAGGGCGTGGTGCGCGCACCCTCTGCGTTTTCAATTACCTTGGGCTGCGAGCCGTCCATGATGGCGACACAGCTATTGGTGGTCCCAAGGTCGATACCGATGACTTTAGCCATTATACTCTACCTCTTCTTTCGGCGATGTTTTGGACGTCAGATCCTGTCAGGCCTCTGACACCCGATCCCAGTGGCCGGAGTTGGGCCCCCGACCGAGCTTCGCAGGGTATATAAGGAGCCGGTTGCCGCGCTGCAACACATGCCGCACAAGGAATCTGCCGTTATTTGGGTGGAATTGCACAGAAGGAACAAAGCATGGGCCAAAGCGCTCCCAAATTTGATCCGCAGCCCGTGCTGGAAGGTCCCTCGCTTCTGCTGCGTCCGCTCGAAGCGGGCGACAAGCAGGCCTTGGCTGCGGCAGCCAGTGATCCGCTGATCTGGGCCGGCCATCCCGCCACCGAGCGCTGGCGGCCCGAGGTGTTTGGCCCCTACTTCGACATGCTGCTCAGTCATGGCGAGTCGCTCGTGGTGATCGAGAAGGCCAGCGGCACGATCATCGGCACCTCACGGTTCTATACCACCCCAGATGATCCCGGCATGCCCTGCATTGGCTATACCTTCCTGTCCCGCGCCTACTGGGGTGGGGGCTGGAACTTCGAGATGAAGTCCCTGATGTTCGCCCATGCCTTCCGCTTGTCCGATGTGATCTGGCTGCACATCGACCCGGTCAACATCCGCTCCCAAACCGCAACGAGCAGGCTGGGGGCCATCCACACCCACGATGCCATGCTCGATTTCGGCTCCGGCGCCGCGATGCGGCAATGCTGGAAAGTCTCGCGCTCGGCATGGGATGCGGTCTTGGCGGTACGGGTATGAGCGAAAGGCTCGATTTTCGCGGAGTCAGCCTCTATCCCGGCCTGCTCGACCGGGACGCGCAGGAGGCGATGGTCGCCGCCTTGCGCCGGGTTGCCGAGGCGGCCCCGATGTTTCACCCCGAAACCCGCTTCGGCAAAAAGATGTCGGTAAAGATGACCTCTGCCGGGCAATTCGGCTGGGTCTCTGACCGGCGCGGCTACCGCTACGAACCCCGCCACCCCTCTGGCGTGGACTGGCCCCCAATTCCGCCCGAAGTGCTGGCCGTCTGGCAAAAGGTAAGCGGCGTTTCCCGCGCGCCTGAATGTTGCCTCGTCAATTACTACTCCGAGGCCGCCCGCATGGGCCTGCACCAAGACATCGACGAATCCGATTTCGACATGCCCGTTGTCTCGATCTCGCTCGGAGATGATGCGCTCTTCCGCGTTGGCGGGCTCGAGCGCTCCGCTTCCACGGCTTCCACATGGCTCCAATCTGGCGATGTCTGCGTGCTCGCCGGTGCCGCGCGGCGAGCCTTCCACGGAATCGACCGCCTCAAACCCGGCACCTCCACTCTCCTCCCCCAAGGCGGCCGCCTCAACGTCACCCTCCGCGTCGTCACCTGACCCGCTCATCCGCCCTTCGAGGCGTCTTCGCGATGACGGGGAAAGTCAGCGCCGATTCGCTGGCCGATCCCGGCTATCATCTGATCGCGGAAAACGAGTCGCAGCGGTAAGAACGGTGGGTTAATTCACCAAGGCGGGTGAAATCTCGTATGCATCGGTTGTGCATAAAATGTGCATAGGGTGTGGCTGTGGTAATTTGGCGGTTAACGCCAAAAACCGCACAGCCCTGCCACCAGCGTTCCCGCCGTTAACGTTTGGCGCTCCAGCTGAGCGAAACCCGTTTGCGGGTAAAGAACTCTCCCAGCAGCCCCAGCATGATAAGCACCAACGATACATAGATCGGATAGGTGAGTGAGCTGTGGTGGGGATTGTAGTTGATAAAGGCATATCCGCGGGTCTGGTCGATGACATGAAACAGCGGATTCCAATCAAAGATCGGCAGGATCGACGCTGGCAGGTTGTTGGCCAAAAACATCTTGCCCGAAGCAATCATATTCGCCCGCGTATAAACGCTGCTGATCACCCCCACGGCCTCTGGAGCCCAAGGCTTGGCTGACAACAAGAGCATGCCAACCGCAACGCCCGAGAACCACGCCATGAGCACCATCCCGAACACGCCAACAGGATCGTAGATGTAAAGCGGTGTAATCGCCACGTGGTACAAAAACAGGATAAGAACCATCGAAAGGATCTGGGTGTAAAGCGATGCAAGGGCCGAAGAACATATCGCGATGACGGTGTTCATCGGAGCGTGTTTCATCATCGCCGAGGTCGGCCCTTCAGAGCCAAACACAGCCCCAACCGCCTTCACGTGCGTCATAAACAGGAAGATCCCGGTCATCACGAACAGCAGGAAATCGCCGCGCACCGCGTTGCCCTTCAAGCCGAGAACGCTGAACATGAAATAGAAGGCAGCCACCATCACGACGGTCTGCATCATGTTCAGCAGCAGGCCCATCACCGCGTTGCCGTGGCCCTTGCGCACCTCACGCACCGTGGCGTGATAGATGAGCTCAAGCATCGCCAACGCCGAACCATAGGGCGTTCTCGGTGTTTGTTTCTCAAACATGTGCCTGCGGGCCTCTTTGTGCTGCTCTTGCAGCTATCTTGCACGGAAAACTTGCCGAAACTTTGACGCCAAACCATAAGGGGCCGGGGCTGGCAGATCAATTGACGCTGCCGCGAGCAATAGGAGAGTGCAATGGATTTCGACCGTTTGGTCACAGTGATGCGTCGTCTGGCGCTGGAAGCCGGCGAAAAGATCATGGAGATCTACGAGGCTGACGATTTCGAGGTGAAGTCGAAATCCGATGAAAGCCCCGTTACCGTGGCCGACGAGGCCGCCGATGCGCTTATCGGCGCGGGCCTGCGCGAAGCCTTCCCCGATGTGCTCGTGGTCACCGAAGAACAGGCTGGCACACACAGCCAAAGCGCCGATGCCTTCCTCATCGTCGATCCGCTCGACGGCACCAAGGAATTCATTAACCGGCGCGGTGATTTCACGGTCAACATCGCCTATGTCGAAGGCGGCGTGCCCCTGCGCGGCGTGGTCTACGCCCCTGCAAAACAACGGCTCTTCTACACCCTCGCCTCTGGCCAGTCGGTCGAAGAAACCGGCACCCACGCGCCGGGTGAGCCAGGCGAACAGGTGCCGATGGCAGTTTCAAAGCCCAACAACAGCGCGCTCTTGGTTGTCGCCTCCAAATCTCACCGCGATCAGGCCACCGACGATTACATCAACCTTTACGCCACCGCCGACATGAAGAGCGCCGGCAGCAGCCTCAAGTTCTGCCTCGTCGCCACCGGAGAGGCCGATATCTATCCGCGCCTTGGCCGCACCATGGAATGGGACACGGCGGCAGGCGATGCGGTGCTGCGCGGGGCGGGTGGTAAGATGGTCCGCTTCGATGATCACACCCCCTTCACCTACGGCAAGCCGGGCTATGAAAACCCGTTCTTCATTGCCTATTCGCCCGACGTGGCGCTCAAGCAGGGCTGAGCCCCGAGGTCTTTCATGTCGTTTCTCATCGTCATCCCCGCCCGCTACGCCTCGCAGCGCTACCCGGGCAAGCCGCTGGCAATGCTGCGCGGCGCAAGCGGCGTGGAAAAGTCGCTGATTCAGCGCAGTTGGGAGGCGGCAACGGCTGTTGGTGGCAACCCGCGCGTTGTGGTCGCCACGGATGACCACCGCATTCGCGAGGCCTCCGAAGCCTTTGGCGCAGAGGTCATCATGACGCCGGATACCTGCGCCAACGGCACCGAGCGCTGTGCGGCGGCCATCGAGGCGCTGGGCGAAAGGTTTGATGTGGTGGTCAACCTTCAGGGCGACGCCCCGCTCACGCCCGCCTGGTTCATCGACGATCTGGTCGCAGCAATGCGGGCCGAGACCACGGCAGACATTGCAACACCGGTGCTGCGCTGCGACGGCTTTGCGCTCAATGCCTTTCTGGATGACCGCAAGGCTGGGCGCGTCGGGGGCACCACGGCGGTGTTCGCAGCCGATAACTCCGCGCTCTACTTCTCCAAAGAGGTTATCCCCTTCACCTCCGCCAGCTATCCGAATGAGGCTGCAACGCCGGTGTTTCACCACGTCGGCGTCTATGCCTACCGCCCGGATGCCCTTGCTGCCTACCCATCGTGGAAAGCGGGCCCCCTTGAGCGGCTCGAAGGGCTGGAGCAACTTCGGTTTCTGGAGCAGGGCCGCCGCGTGCTCTGCGTCGAAGTCGAGGGGCGCGGACGGGCCTTCTGGGAGCTGAACAACCCTGAAGATATCCCCCGTATCGAGGCCATGCTGGCGCAGATGGGCGTCGAATGAGTGAGGCGGCCAGCGTCATCATCGTCAGCCGCCGCAGGCCGGATGAGCTGCGCCGAAACCTCCCCGCCTTCCGCCTGCAAAGCCACCGCAACTTCGAGCTGATCCTCGTCGCAGACCCGCCGGGCCTCGCCGTGGCGCGGGAGCTTAACCTGTCTGACAGGATGAAGCTGGTAGAGTTTGACGAAGCCAATATCTCGGCGGCCCGCAACCTTGGTCTCGCACAGGCCGCCGCGCCCCTTGTCGCTTTCATCGACGATGATGCCACACCCGAACCGCCGTGGCTTGCGCGGCTTCTGGCCCCCTTCGACGATTCCGATGTGGTTGCCAGCACCGGCTTTGTGCGCGGTAGAAACGGAATTTCCATGCAATGGCAAGGGGTTGCAACGGATGAGACGGGCGCGGATATCGCCCTCGACGTTAACGAACAAGAAACCACGGTTCTGCCCATCGCGCGCTGCGTCAAGACTCACGGAACCAACTGCGCCTTTCGCCGCGCTGCCCTCGCCCGTATCGGCGGGTTTGACCCGGCCTTTCGCTTCTTCCTCGATGAAACCGACGTCACTCACCGCCTTGTGCCACAGGGCGGCAAAACCGCTATCGTCCCGCTGGCCCAAGTCCACCACGGCTTCGCCGCAAACGCGAGCCGCAAGGCCAACCGGGCACCAACGGATCTTGCCCAAATCGGCCGGTCCGCCGCTCTGTTTTTGAGGCGTCACTGCCCACCGGATCGCCGCGATGCAGCACTCGATGCCTTACGCAGCGGGCAGGCCGAACGCCTGGCTCATCACCGCGCAGAGAGGCGCCTCAGTACCGAAGATGAAGCCCCGCTGATGGAAAGCCTTGAGCGTGGTATCACTGAGGGCCAGATGGCTGATTTGAGCGACCCACAGGCCTTGCCCGAGGCAACCGTCGCCTTCCGCCCGTTCCCGCAAGGCCCGGGGCCGCGCCGCCACGAGGTGCGCAGTTGTGGCCTTTGGGGCTATCGCAAGGCCCTTGCGCAGGCCCGCGCTGATGCGGCGGCGGGCGACAAGGCAATCACCCTGTTGCGCCTCTCCAGAACCACCCGATTCCACGCCAGCCGGTTCGATCCGGCGGGCTTCTGGGTGCAGCGCGGCGGGCTCTTCGGCCGATCTTTGCGCAGCGATCCGCTTGTCCGCTTTTGGCGCCGCGCCGACCGGATCAAGCGTGAAACAGCCCGAATTGATGCTTTTCGCAGCCCTGAAAGCTGACGATCGCCCATTTGGCACGCCGAGCATTAACCGGAAACCGTTTTAATGCCGCAGTGCAACAAAATGCCCACCTTGGCTGTTTCTTCCGCAAGGGTTTGCCCCTATCGTCGCGGCCATACAGCGCCACCTTCTCGGCGCTATGGCGGTGAAACCCGCATGTGAAACAATGATTGACGAGACAGATATGAAAAAAGTGACCAAGGCGATTTTCCCGGTGGCAGGGCTGGGTACGCGTTTCCTTCCAGCAACCAAGTCCATCCCGAAAGAGATCATGACCTTGGTTGACCGTCCCTTGATCCAATACGCGATCGACGAGGCGCGCGCCGCCGGGATCAAGGAATTCATCTTCGTCACTTCTCGCGGCAAGGGCGCGCTGGAAGATTACTTCGATCATGCCCCGGTGCTCGAGCAGGAACTGCGCAAGAAGGGCAAGGACCAGCTCATGGAGGTGCTCAAGAACACCAACATGGAAAGTGGTGCCATCGCCTATATCCGTCAGCACAAGGCCCTCGGCCTTGGCCACGCCGTCTGGTGCGCCCGTCGCCTCATCGGCAACGAGCCCTTTGCCGTGATCCTCCCCGATGACGTGATCGCCGCCGAAAAGCCCTGTCTTCAGCAAATGGTCGAGGCCCATCAGGAAACCGGCGGCTGCATGGTTGCCGCGATGGAAGTTCCGCAATCCAAAGCCTCCGCCTACGGCCTGCTTGATGTGACGGAAGACCACGGCCAGCTGGTCAAGGTCGGCGGCATGGTTGAAAAGCCGAAGCCCGAAGACGCACCCTCCAACCTTGCGGTGATCGGCCGTTACATCCTTACCCCCAAGATCCTGAACAACCTGAACAAAAAGCAAAAGGGCACGGGTGGTGAGATTCAGCTGACGGACGCCATCGCGCAGGAGATCGGCGGCGACGAGGGCGTGTATGGCTACCGCTTCAACGGCGAGCGCTTCGATTGCGGCTCCAAGGCGGGCTTCCTCCAGGCCACCGTCTCCTTCGGCCTTGGCCGGGACGAACTTCGCGACGAGCTTTGGGGCTACCTGCGCGAGCTTGTTGCCAGCGAAAAAGCCGCTCAGTAAGCGGCGGTGGAAATGGACCACGTTCTTGTCACCGGCGGCGCCGGCTATATCGGGGCACATGCCTGTAAAGCTCTGAAAGCGGCGGGATACATTCCCGTCGCCTTTGACAACCTCTCAACTGGTTGGCGTGACGCGGTGAAATTCGGCCCCTTGCACGAGGGCGATTTGCTGGACCGTGCCAGCATAGATGCCGCTTTCGCCAAGTATAAGCCCATTGCCGTCATGCACTTTGCCGCGCTCTCTCTGGTGGGCGAAAGCATGAAGGATCCGGGCAAGTATTGGCGCCAGAACGTGCTGGGTGCAGCCAACCTTGCCGATGCTGCCGTTGCCGCTGGCTGTCTCGACTTTGTCTTTTCTTCCACCTGCGCAACCTATGGCGACCAGGATGGCGTGGTGCTGGATGAAGACACCGAACAGCTCCCCATCAATGCCTATGGCAGCTCCAAGAGGGCCATCGAGCAATTGCTGGCTGATTTTGAGGTGGCCTGCGGGCTGCGCTCGGTCATCTTTCGCTATTTCAACGTGGCCGGCTCGGATCCGGAGGCCGAAGTCGGCGAGCAGCACCTGCCCGAAACACACCTGATCCCGCTGATGCTCGACGCCATCGCGGGCAAGCGTGACGCGCTGACGATTTTTGGCACTGATTACAACACGCCCGATGGCACCTGCATCCGCGACTATGTGCATGTGTCAGACCTCGTCGATGCCCATGTGAAAGGGTTGGAGTGGCTGAAGTCGGGCAAAGAGAGCCGGGTGTTCTGCCTCGGGTCCGGCCACGGGTTTTCTGTGCGCGAGGTGGTGGATGCCAGCCGCGCTGTCACCAACCGTGAGGTGCCCATCGTCGAGGGCGACAGGCGGCCGGGTGACCCCGCGGCATTGGTCTCAGGCAGCCACCGCGCGACGGAGGAACTGGGCTGGACACCAAAACGGTCGGACATCGCGACAATGATCGCCGACGCTTGGCGCTGGCATCAGTCGGAGCCCTATGAGCGCTGAGGCGCCTCCGCGCTGTCTCGATCTCTCGCGGCTCATATCCCGGGTCGGACGCGGCCCGCTGACCGGTGTAGACCGGGTCGAGCGGGCCTATCTCGACAGGCTTCTGGCAGAAGGCGCACCACTCTTCGCCCTGATCCGCCTGCCCGGCTCCTACGCCTTGCTGAGTCGCGATGGGCTGTCTCCACTTGCCGCTCGTCTCGCTGCAGGGGGCAAATGGGGCAGCACCGATTTGCAGGGCCTCCTCAACCGTAAGCTCACGCCGCTTCAGCGCCGGGTCCATTCCGATATCCGCGGCCTCGCAGTGGCCACCTGCCTCCGTGCCCGCCTGCCCGCCATGCTGGCCCGGCACCTTCCCGAGGGCACGCGCTATCTCAACGTCGGCCACTCCAATCTGACAGAGCGCGTGCTGGCCACAATGGCGGTAAAGGCTGCCGGGGTCACAGTGCTGATCCACGATATGATCCCGCTGGATTTTCCGCAGTATCAGCGCGAGGGCCAGCCCGAGAAGTTTGAGGCGGCGATGCGGCGCGTGAGCCGTCATGCAACACAGGTAATCTACAACTCCCGCCATACGCAGGAGCGCAGCGAGCATTGGTTTGCTCGCTTTGGCCGGGTGCCAGCGGGTCAGGTTGCCCTGCTCGGCGTCGAGGAGCCGGTGCCAGAGGCTGCAGAAGTGCCCACCACACTGCCAACGCAGCGCCCCTTTTTCATCACCACGGGCACCATAGAGCCGCGCAAAAACCACGCCTTGCTGCTCGATGCGTGGGAGCACCTGGCCAAAATGCCCGGCGAACCGCCACTGCTCTTCATTGTAGGCAGCCGGGGCTGGAGGAATGAGGCGCTCTTCAAACGTCTCTATAGCTCTCCGATGAAAGGGCGTTTCATCTTTGAGCTGCAGGGCCTGTCTGACGGCGCCGTTGTTGCCTTGACTCGCAAGGCCTGCGCCGCGCTGTTTCCCTCGCACGCAGAGGGCTTTGGCCTGCCTCCTGCCGAGGCCTTGGCGCTTGGCACGCCAGCCATTGTCGCCGACTTGCCAGTCTACCGCGAATTCTTGGGGGATTTGCCCGTTTACCTAGGTGGCAACGATAGTTATCTATGGGCCAAGACCATTCAGGAAATGGCAACAATGGGTCAGGCGGTGCCGAGGGTCGAGCTGGAGCAGGTGCAACTCCCCACATGGGATGCGCATTTCAACAGAGTTTTAAGCGTGACCTGATACCGCTTTGCCGCCATGCCTCCGGGGCGAAGGATTGAGTTGGGCGCTTTAAGATCATATCGCTTGCGGCTCCAGCGCAAACGCTGGCGCATTCGCGCGCTTCGCAAGCGGCGGGAATTGTCTGCAGTTGCCAACCGCACGGATTCTGTGAGGCCCGGCGATGTGCTGGCCTTTATCACCCTCCGCAATGAGCGTATCCGCCTGCCTTACTTTCTGGAGTATTACCGCAAGCTCGGGGTGGCGCATTTCTTCATGGTCGACAACGGCTCCGAAGATGGCTCGCGCGAATATCTTGCCGATCAGCCCGATGTTTCGCTCTGGACCACCCAGCAAAGCTACAAACGCGCCCGTTTCGGGGTGGATTGGCTCAACTGGCTCCAACGCAAGTATGCGCACGGGCATTGGGCGCTGGTTGTCGATGTCGACGAGTTCTTCGTCTATCCCTTCTGCGATACCCGGCCCATCCGCGCGCTGACCGATTGGCTCGATGCCTCCTCGATCAAGTCCTTCTCGGCGATGCTGCTCGATATGTACCCCAAGGGCCCGCTCGACGCGCTGCCCTATACCGAAGGGCAAAACCCGCTTGAGATCGCCTGCTACTTCGATAGCGGCAACTACCAGATCACGCGCAACCGGCTTTACGGTAACCTCTGGATACAAGGCGGCCCCCGCGCCCGCGCCTTCTTTGGCGATACGCCAGAACGTGCCCCGGCGCTAAACAAGATTCCGCTGGTCAAATGGGACAAGCAATACACCTACGTCAGCTCCACCCACATGCTCCTGCCACGCGGGCTGAACCTCACCTATGATGAATGGGGCGGCGAGAAAGCCTCGGGCATTCTGCTCCATGCCAAGTTTCTCGATACCTTCACCGCCAAGTCCGAGGAGGAGTTGGAGCGCGGCCAGCACTATGCGGCAAGCCATGAGTACAAGGCCTATGCCCGCGTGCTGCGCGACAATCCCGACTTCTGGACGAAGTGGAGCGAGCGCTACATCAATTGGCGCCAGCTTGAAATTCTTGGCCTGATGTCAAAGGGAAACTGGGCCTGATGGTCGGCTTTGTGATGCTTGTGCATACCGCGCTTGACCGTGCCAGCCAAACAGCGCGGCACTGGGCCACGAGCGGCTGCCCGGTTGTCATCCACTGTGACCGGAAGGTTGACCGGAAGAGCTATGCAAAGCTCACCGAGTCCCTCGCAGACCTCGACAATGTCCGCTTCAGCCCCCGTTACCGATGCGAATGGGGCACGTGGAACATCGTTGCCGCAACCCAAAAGGCGGCGGAGATCATGCTGGAAAAGCATCCGGAGGTCGGCCACGTCTACCTCGCCTCCGGCTCCTGCCTGCCGCTGCGCCCGCTACAAGAGCTGAAAGCCTACCTCAGAGCTCGCCCCCGCACTGACTTCATCGAAAGCGTGACGATCGAGGACGTTACATGGACGAAGGGCGGGTTTGACAGCGAGCGGTTCACGCTGCGCTTTCCCTTCTCATGGAAGAGGCAGCGCTTCCTGTTTGATCGCTACGTCGCACTGCAACGGCTGGTGCGGTTCAAGCGCAAGGTGCCCAAGGGGTTGGTGCCCCACCTCGGTTCGCAATGGTGGTGCCTCTCTCGTCCCACGCTTGAGGCTATTCTGACCGACCCTGACCGGCCTGTTTATGACAGCTACTTCAAGCGAGTGTGGATTCCGGATGAAAGCTATTTTCAGTCCATCGTCAGGGTCTATTCCGCCGAAGTCGAAAGCCGTTCGCTGACGCTTTCCAAGTTCGATTTTCAGGGCAAGCCCCACATTTTCTACGACGATCACCTGCAATTGCTCCGCCGGTCCGATTGCTTCGTTGCCCGCAAGATCTGGCCCCACGCCAACCGGCTCTACGCTTCCTTCCTGTCGAACGATCCGAAGGTGACCAAAAACGCCGAGCCGAACCCTTCCAAGATCGACCGGCTCTTTGCCAAAGCTGTCGACCGGAGGACGCGTGGGCGAATGGGGCTCTACATGCAGAGCCGTTTCCCCAACCAAGACTGGGAGAATGGCAAAACGGCAGAACCCTACTCGGTGTTCGAAGGGTTTTCTGAGCTCTTCTCAAACTTTGACACATGGCTTGGCAAGGCGGCAGGCGGCCGTGTGCACGGGCACCTCTTCGCGCCTGACCGGGCGCAGTTTGCAGGGGGTGAAACGGTTTATAACGGAGGGCTCTCCGACAGCGCCCTGTTGCGAGATCATAACCCGACAGCCTTCCTGACCAACTTGATCTGGAACACCCGTGGCGAGCGCCAGATGTTCCAGTTCGGCCCCGGCGATGCGCAGGATATCGAGTGGCTTATCGCCACCGATCCGAAGGCGCAGATTTCGGTCATCACCGGGGCCTGGGCTATCGGTCTCTTCCGGCTAGGCATCAACTCGTCAGTTGTTCGCAAGGAAGCGGCGCGCCTACAGGCCGTTGAGGCCGCGCACCTAGATGTGCTGCGTTCTCCTCATGCCAAGGCACGGGTGCGGATCTGGTCGCTGGCGGAGTTCATCGAAGACCCGATGAACAACCTCCAGCTCATCATGGATGATATCGTTCCCGGTGCGCGCCGTCGCCTTACCGCGGCACCCCTGATGGAAGATCTCAACGGGTTCGGCCAGTTCCTCCAGACTCTCAAGAACCAGGGGATGAACCCCTACCTCGCCGGTGATTTCCCGGTTGATCCGCAACTCGTGCCAACCTCGGCTGATGAGGCTCAGCGCCCCTATCTCGTAAAGAAGTGACCTGCTTATGAGCGACCGGTTCGACAGTTTCGTCATCTTCGGAGAGATGCGCACGGGCTCCAACTATCTTGAGGAGAATATCAACCGCTTTGAAGGGCTGCACTGCTGCGGCGAGGCCTTCAATCCGCATTTCGTGGGGCATCACAACACCAAGGAGCTGTTTGATATGACCCTCGCCGCGCGCGAGGCCGATCCGCTCCTGCTGCTCGAACGGATGAAGAGGAACACCAAGGGGCTGCCCGGCTTTCGCTTCTTCCACGACCATGACCCGCGCGTGCTGGAGGCCTGCCTGCCCGATCCGCGCTGCGCCAAGGTGATCCTCACCCGCAACCCGCTTGAAAGCTACGTCAGCCGCAAGATCGCTGCAGAAACCGGCCAATGGCGCCTGACCGATGCCAAGCACCGCCGCGATGCGAAGATTCGTTTCGACGGTGCGGAATTTGAAGAGCTGGTGGCAGAGCTGCAATCGTTTCAACTGCTGCTCCAGCACGAAATGCAGATCACGGGGCAAACCGGCTTTTACATCGCCTACGAGGATATAAACGACCTCGATGTGCTGAATGGCCTAGCAAAGTTTCTGGGGTGTGACACGCCGCTTGAAGAGCTCTCGACCAAGCTCAAAAAGCAAAACCCGGGCGGTCTTGAAGAGAAAGTGGCCAACTTCGACGATATGCAGGCCGCTTTGGCGAAGATTGACACCTTCGGCCTTACCCGCACCCCCAACTTCGAGCCGCGGCGGGGCGGCGTGGTGCCAACCTACCTCGCCTGCGCGCTCAGCCCGATCCTGCATATGCCGGTGAAAGGCGCTGCGCTCGGGCCGGTCGAGCGCTGGCTGGCGGCGCTTGATGGTGTGGAGCCCGATGTACTGCAACGCGGCTTCAACCAAAAGACCCTTCGGCAATGGCGGCGCAAGAACAAGGGTGCGCGCAGCTTTTCCGTCATCGCCCATCCGCTGCAGCGGGCGCACCGGGTGTTCTGCCATCATATCCTTCGGGCCGAGGGCGAGGGCGCTTTTACCAAGATCCGTCGCACGCTGCGTGAAGGGTACAATGTGCCTTTGCCGGAGGGTGAGCCGGGGGATGACTATGATACCTCCGCCCATCACGCTGCCTTCCTTGGCTGGCTGAAGTTTCTGAAGGCCAACCTCGCCGGCCAGACTGGTGCACGAATAGATGCGGCATGGGCCAGCCAGGCAGCGGTGATTCAGGGCTTCGCCGATCTGGGCTCGCCCGACATGATCATTCGGGAAGACCAGTTGGCGCTGGGCCTTTCGCACCTTCTGGCGCAATGCGAGATAGAGACCTCACCACCGCTGGAATCGCTTGAGGATGAAGGCGCTTTGCTGCTCGATACGATCCTCGATGACGAGATCGAACAGGCCGCGCTGGATGCCTACCAGCGCGATTACCTCACCTTCGGGTTCAAACGTCTGAAAAACAGCTGACGCGGGCTCAGGCGGCCTGCTGACCCGGCGCTTCCGTCAGAATGGCATGCAGGGTCGCCGGGGCATCATTGGCGCGCAGCTTGCTGCAAACGCCGCTGTCCCGCAGGGTGCGCGAGACGAGGGCTAGCGCCTTGAGATGGTCTACTCCCGAATCCTGAGGCGCAAAGAGCGCAAAAACCAGATCAACAGGCTGGCGATCAACCGAGTCGAAATCCACGGCTTTCTCGATCCGCACAAATACGCCCACAACCCTGTCCAGACCGTCCAGCCGGGCGTGCGGCAAGGCAAC
Source organism: Oceanicola sp. D3 (assembly GCF_006351965.1). Classification (NCBI taxonomy): domain Bacteria; kingdom Pseudomonadati; phylum Pseudomonadota; class Alphaproteobacteria; order Rhodobacterales; family Roseobacteraceae; genus Oceanicola; species Oceanicola sp. D3. The sequence goes on along the minus strand of NZ_CP040932.1, from coordinate 221,407 downwards.
GCCCCGGCCCACTCCAGTGGGGCCGAGGCTTTCGCGTTCCATCAAGGCATCGACCGAGCGCTGCGGCTCGAGCCCATAGGCGGACTGCGCAAGTTCTGCGAGCTGCTGAAACAGCCGCTTTTTGCTGCTCACACCCTGCAAGACCTTCACGGCCTCGGGCTTGAGGATTTTTTGCAGCTCCATGTCCTGCCCGGCCTTCCCGCCCCTTGAACGGGGCGTCACTCATTCCTGTTTGGTGTCGATCCAGCCAATGTTGCCGTCATCCCGACGGTAGACCACGTTGACACCACTATGCCCTTCATTACGGAAGACCAGAACCGGGGCACCCTGAAGCTCCATTTGCATCACAGCCTCACCAACGGAGAGTGCAGGCACGCGGGCCTCCATCTCGGCGATGATCATGGGCTGAAGGCTTTCAGGTTCCTCGGTCTCGGTATCTTCCGATGCGGCGAGGATATACGAAGACGCGCCGATGAATTCAACCGGCTCCGTGCGGTCCTTGTGGTGGTCTTTCAGCCGCCGTTTATAACGCCTCAGCTGCTTTTCCATCTTGTCGCAACAGAGCTCGAAGGCCGAGTAGATTTCTGCCGCATGGGCCTTGGCTGATGCCGTCAGGCCGGTTGAGAGGTGAATCGTCGACTCACAAACAAACTCGTGGGCGCTTTTGGAAAAGATCACATTCGCATCGGTCGGTCGCTCGGCATATTTATCAACCACGGCACCAAGTCCGGATTGGACGTGTGTTTGCAGTGCTTCACCGATGTCGATCTGTTTTCCGCTGATTTGGTAGCGCATGGCACCTCCTGGGGGTCTCTTCGGGGTCTTCATCCCATCGGCAGGAGCACGGCACAACGCCATGCGTGCCGGTGGGCAATCTCTATGTAGTGTGGCTTGGCGGGCGTTTCAGCGAGCTCGGCGTCGCTCCGCTGACTGGGTCAGCAGGCGTCTGCGTTTGCTTGAGGGTGGTATGTTCAGGCATTTTCTGTATTTGGCGACAGTTCGCCGTGAGATGTCAACTCCATCCTGCTTCAACTTGCAGCAGATCTGCTCGTCAGAGAGCACCGCGCCGGGCGCTTCTGCGGCAACAAGACGCGAAATGGCGAGCTGTGCCGTATGGCTCGAAGTCGCCGGATTACTCCCGGTTCCCAACGCCGCCGGAAAGAGTGAGTCGAGCTCGATGATCCTCCCGCGCCAGATGAGTGTCTTGCCCGAGATGGCCCGCCCAACGGTTGATTTGTGCAGCCCCAGCTGATCGGAAATCGCGGTGCGTGTAAGCGGGGCCAACGCATCACTTCGCCCGGTGAAAAACGCGGCCTGCGCGTCGGCCACCGCCTTTCCGACAGCCAGCAGGGTCTTGCCCCTGTAGCGCACCGCCGAAATCAGCGCCCGTGCTTCGGCCAGATGCGCTGCCAGCTTTTCACCGCGCGCCTGTGCCAGCGCTTTGTCGAGTTTCAGCCGGGGCCCGTTGTCATTGACAAGCTCCACCCGCAGCCCGGCGGCTTCATCTTCGGTCACCAGCAGTTCGGGCACGCGCACGACAGGCTCTGCCATGTCAAAGGCGCGGCCGGGAGCCGGATCGAGTGAGCGAACCAAGGCAACGATCTCGGCGGCCTCTCCGCTGGTGAGGCCGAGCGCGGGGCCTATCAGCTCGGTCTGGCCTTTGCTGAAATAGGGCAGCCCCGCCAGCACCAGTTGCACCCTTTGCGGGGGCAGGCCGCTTTCTGTGAGTTGCAACTGGATGCACTGCATCAGGCTGAACACCCCCACCCCGGTGGGCTCGCAACTTTGAATGGCCTGCACTGCCAACCCGGCAACCGCTTTCGAAAGCCCGTGCTCCTCTGCAAGCGCGGCAACATCCGTCTGGGTAAAAAACCCACTCTCGTCGAGATCATAGGCCAGCCGCCGGGCCGCATCGTCGACCGCTGGTGAAAGGTCCATCAGGGCGATCTGCCCGCTGAGGTGCTCGCCAAGGCTGGGGCGCGCGGCAACGGTTTGGAGCGCAAGCTCGTAAGGGGTTGCGCCTTGGGCAGCGCTGGCGCCTCCTTCAAACGGTTTATAAATCAGGAAGGGGTTATCAGCGGCAGCCTCGGCAATCACCTCCTCCAAGGCACCGCCCGTCAGCATCAAAATTCCGATGGATTGCTGGAGGGCAGGCGAAAGAGCAAGGCGCTGTGCCTGCTTCAGCTCAAGTCGGGTTTTCGGGCCGCTCATTCGGGCCCGCCGTCACATGATGCGGAAGCTGTCGCCGAGGTAGACACGGCGCACGTTCTCATCCTGCACCACCTCTTCAGCCGTCCCGCTCATCAGGATTTTGCCGTCATGCAAGATGTAGGCCCGGTCCACGGTTTCCAGCGTTTCGCGCACGTTATGATCGGTGATGAGCACGCCGATGCCCCGAGATTTAAGATCGGTCACAAGGTGGCGAATTTCGCCCACCGATATCGGATCGACGCCGGCGAATGGTTCATCCAGTAGCAGATACTTCGGGTCTGCGGCGAGACAGCGGGCAATCTCCACACGTCGCCGCTCACCGCCCGACAGCGCCAAGGCCGGAGCGCGGCGGAGATGCTCAATGGCGAATTCCGAAAGAAGTTCTTCCAGCCGCTCGCGCCGCTTATGCCTGTCGGCCTCTGCGATTTCGAGGATGGCCATGATGTTATCTTCCACGTTCAGCCCGCGAAAGATCGACATTTCTTGCGGCAGGTAGCCGATGCCCAGCTTGGCACGGCGATACATTGGCAGGCTCGTCACTTCGCGCCCGTCAATCGTGATCTGCCCGCTCTCCGGCACGATCAGACCGGCAATCGCATAAAAGCAGGTGGTCTTGCCCGATCCGTTGGGGCCCAGCAGGGCCACCACCTCGCCGCGGCCCAGATCCATGCTGACATCGCGAATGACGAGGCGCTTGCGGTAGCTCTTGCGCATGTTGGCCACACGCAGCCCCGCATCACCGCCGGCCACACGCAGGTCGGGCTTGGTATTGGTGTCAGTGTCGCTCAATTTTCGATGTCCGAACGGAAGACGGTGCGCACGCGCCCTTCCATCACGCCGGTGCCCTTATCGAGATCCACCACCATCTTCTGGCTTGAAAGCGCGTTCTGCCCCTGTGTGAGCAGAACGTCACCGGTCATTACAATCTGACTGGTGCCAATGGTATAAACAGCCTCCCGCGCCTCTGCCGCCTCGGCGCCGCTAACAAGCGTCACACCGCCGGTCGCATGCAGTCGCTTCACCTTGCCGGTCGAGCTTTCGCCGCCTTCGTATTCAACTTCCACCATCGCAGCCGTCAGCCGCATTTCGCCTTGGCCAACCTTGACGTTGCCACGAAATACGGCCCGGCCGGTTTCTTGGTTGATCTGGAGCTGATCGGCGGCGATTTCCACCGGAAGCGAGCTGTCATGCTTCAGCGCCCCGAAGGCGACATTGGCACCCTGTGCATGGAGCGGGGCCGAGAGTCCGGCAAAAAGCACAAAAAGCCACGCAGTAAAGAGGCGCTTCAAAGTCACGGAGACAATTCCTATTCGGTTGGCGGGGTGTATACCAGCTTCACCCCATTCTTGAAAACCAGAAGGAATCCGCCGTCTTCGTTGGCGTCATCCGCCGGAGCCAAGCGCATGCTGCCCGCATCAAGCGTTCCGGCGGGGCCTTCAGCCTTTACCGGGCCGACCGATTCGATCTCGGTGCGCTCCAGAGCAGTGGTAATCTCATCCGAGGTGATCCGATAGCCGGATGGTGTGGTGATGATCACACCCCCACCGAGCACGGCTTGCCCTTCCTGCGTGTCGATCTGCCCGGAAAGAGACGAAAGCTCATAGGTGCCGCCGTCTTCGGTTTCGAGTTGGGCGCGCAGGTCCGTGGCCGAAACGCGGTGCTCGTTCTCGGGATCGGGCCGGGCTGTGGTGGCGGCGATGGAAATAGCCGAGCCATCGCGGGTGACCCCCGAATAGTTTGGCGCGGATATGCGCTGCTCGCGGGCCAGTTCGTTCACGTCGACATCGGCGAAAGGGATCGAGCGGGTCGGGTCCACCGTGCGGGCAACCAGAAAGAGCGTCGAGAGCATGGCCAGCGCGGCCAGTGGCAACACGATCTTCGCCATCGAAACGAAGCGGGAATAGCTGTTGTCGTAAACCGACATCGCCGCGCTCCGCCGCTCAGGCCACGCCGGCGCGGAGACAATCGTGAATGTGCAAGAGCCCCTCCGCCCGGCCATCGCTCGAAAGCACGAAAAGGCAGGTGATCTTACGGCTGTTCATCAACGCCAGTGCCTCAGCGGCGAGGGCATCGGGGCCGATGGTCAGGGGGTTATCGGTCATGACTTCATCCACGGTATGATCCAGAAGCCCGGACATATGCCGGCGCAAGTCACCGTCGGTGACGATACCGTGAAGCCTACCATCCTGTGCGGCTACGCCTACCACGCCAAAACCGCTTTGGCTCATGGTAAGCAGGGCCTCGCTCATAGGCGTCCCCGGAGTGGCAAGAGGCAGCGCATCGCGGTTGTGCATGAGGTCTCGTACCTTGGCGAGACGCGCGCCCAGCTTGCCACCGGGGTGAAAGTCGCGAAACTTTTCTGGGGTGAAGCGCCGGTGCTTCATGAGCGCCACCGCCAAGGCATCGCCCAGCGCCAGCGTCATGGTAGTTGACGTGGTTGGCACGATCCCTTCTTCGCAGGCCTCTTCGGCTCCTGGCAACAGAATCGCACAATCGGCGCTAGAGAGCAGTGTGCTCTCAGCTTTCGAGGCCACGCCGATGAGTGGGATGCCAAAGCGCCGGGTATAGCTGATCATATCAGCTAACTCGGGGGTTTCGCCGGAGTTGGAAAGCAGCAACGCTACATCGCCCTGGCTCATCATCCCAAGGTCGCCGTGGCTGGCCTCGGCGGGATGGACGAAATGCGCAGGCGTGCCGGTGGAGGCGAATGTGGCTGCGAGTTTGCGAGCGATATGCCCGGATTTGCCCATGCCAGACACGATGACCCGCCCCGGCGCGGCGAGGATCATTTCGCAGGCCTCAGCAAAGCCCGGCCCGAGCCCCTCAGCCAGCCGGGTAAGCCCCTCTGTCTCAAGGGCGATCACCCGCTTGCCCGCTTCAATGAGCGTGGCGGGGTTGATGGGCTCCTGCATGTTCATCGCGTCAGCCTAATGGGCGAAAATGTCGATTTCGGGCCAGCCGGCGAGGTCGAGCTTGGCACGGGTTGGCAGAAAGCCGAAGCAGGATTGTGCCAATTCGGTGCGCCCCTCGCGGGCCAGACGCTCGTTCAGCACATCGCGCAGCTTGTGCAGGTGCAACACATCAGAGGCTGCGTAGCTTTGCTGCGCCTCGGTCAGCTCGGGTGCACCCCAGTCGGAGCTTTGCTGCTGCTTCGAGATATCCACCCCGATCAGCTCCTGGCAGAGGTATTTCAGCCCGTGCCGGTCAGTGAAGGTGCGCACCAGTTTGGAGGCGATCTTGGTGCAATAGACCGGCGCGGCCAGTGCGCCGAAGGCATTGTACATCGCAGCAATATCAAACCGCCCAAAGTGGAAGAGCTTCAGAACATCGGGGTTCTCAAGCATCGCAGCAAGGTTCGGCGCTGCGGTTTGGCCCTTTTCGATCTGCACCAGATGCGCCTCGCCGTCGCCGCCAGACATCTGCACAAGGCACAGCCTGTCACGATGCGGGTTGAGCCCCATCGTCTCGCAGTCAATGGCCACCACTGGGCCAAGGTCGAGCCCGTCTGGGAGGTCGTTCTTGTAGAGATGGGTCTTTGCCACGGTGGTTTGCCTTTTTATCCGTTTGAGCCGAGATAGGCCCTAACGGGTGCGAAATCAAATGCCGCAAACGTGGCAAATCCCGTCACTCAGGGAAGAATTTTGCCATTTCCGCCTCGAAGTGCCGCCAACTCATGGTCGCCTTATTGCCCGCGTGCCCGTGGTAATGTGATTTGCCCGTGGAAGTGGGCAGCCCGGCCCAGATGGCGGCAAGGCGGTTCATGAAGGTTTTGCGGGGCATTTTGCCAGCCAGAAGCGCGCTGAGCCCTGCTTCGCGTAACAGTTGGTCGGCCAGCGCATCCTGCACTTCGGGACTGAAGCGCGTGTTTGGCGGTGCGCCGAGATGGTCAACAAGGCGCCGGAGTGTGACAGGGATAAACTGATATCGCCCAATCGCGTGGTTCTGGCCGGGTGTATCCTCGATCCAATCGTAAATCTCGGCAATGGTCAGCTCGGTCGGGCGGCGTGGTGGCTTTACCTTGGCGCTCAGAACAACCGCGTCATAGCCCGCCGCGCCAGCTTCGGCCTGAGCGATCAGCCCGCGAATCCACTCGGCATAAACGGCCTCGGTCGTCCAGCCGCGACCTGTTGGTGCCTCCTGCACGACCTCATCCCTCGTGCGCCGCTCCGGAAGGGGGGCAAAGAATCCGCCCTGCTGATTCCCAGCAAAAAGGCTCGGCCCCGGCCCAATTTCGGCCCCGACAGGCGCAACCAGCGGCCGTGCACCGCCAAAAAGCGGCTCGGCGGCATTGGCTGAGGTGGCAAGCAGGAGCGTAAACCAAAGAGCGATGAAAGCCGGGCGGTATATCATTCAGCCTCATTCTGAGTGCGATCCGTCAGGCCTGTTGTGGCACGAAGAGTTTGAGGAATGGTAAAGAGGGCGCTTCAGAAAGCAGCCCGGGCCCCACCGTTCGCCCCTTCTCAACTTGCCGCGCTACAGCTTGACGTCGTCCTGCAGCCACGAGTTTGAGAGGCTTGGGGAGCTCGTGGCGGTTTCGCCAATGCTCGAACCTTTCAGGGGAATCAAAAGCAAGCCGCCCTACGGGTGCCTGAATGAGCACCGGGGAAGTCTGCAAGCTCTATAATGTATTGATTCTGGCTGACCTTTGGCGGGGTCAATGGTGCCCAGGAGAGGACTCGAACCTCCACATCCTTGCGAATACCAGCACCTGAAGCTGGCGCGTCTACCAATTCCGCCACCTGGGCAGGTGTCGTGAGGGCGGCAGATATATGTGCTGCGAGGGGCTGTCAACCACTCCTGTGCGTCCAATCGCGCCTTGCCGTGCGAGGCTCGGGAAGTTATCAGCATTTCAGCCAGTAAGGGAGACATCCGACATGTCGAAACTCGTTACCATCTACGGCGGTTCCGGCTTTCTGGGGCGCTACATTGCCCGCCGGCTGGCCAAGCAGGGATGGCGGGTGCGGGCTGCGGTGCGCAGGCCCAATGAGGCGGGCTTTTTGCGGCCCTATGGCGTAGTTGGCCAGGTTGAGCCGATCTTCTGCAACATCCGCGATGACGCTTCGGTGGCGCAGGCGATGCAGGGCGCTGATCTTGTGATCAACTGCGTGGGTGTCGGTGGCACCTATGGCAAGAACAATATGGACGCCGTGCATGTCGATGGCGCTGGCCGGATCGCGCGGATCGCGGCGGAGCAGGGCGTTGAGGGATTTGTGCACGTGTCGGCCATCGGGGCCGATGCGGATGGGCCGAGCGATTATTACCGGACCAAAGGCGAAGGTGAGGCGGCCGTTCGTGAGGCCCTTGAAAACGCCGTGATTCTGCGGCCTTCGCTGATGTTCGGGCCGGAAGATGGCTTCATCAACCTCTACGCCTCAATGTCGCGCTTCGGGCCGGTGATGCCGGTGATTGGCGCGGGCACCAAGGTGCAGCCTGTCTTCGTGGATGACGTGGCCGCAGCAGCTGAGAAAGCTGCGTTGGGCGAGGCCGCGCCGGGCGTTTATGAGCTTGGCGGGCCGGAGGTGCTGACCATCCGGGCGCTGGTGGAAAAGGTGCTGAAGATCATCCGGCGCAAGAAGATCCTGATCGCGCAGCCAAACTTTGTTGCACGGCTCCTGGCTGGTTCGCTCGATCTTGCGCAAACCCTCACGGGCGGGCTTTTTACCAACAGCCTCATCAACCGCGATCAGGTTAAGAGCCTGAGTGTTGACAATGTGGTTGGCGATGGGGCCACGGGCTTTGAGGCGCTGGATGTTCAGCCCACCCCGATGGAAGCTGAGCTCCCTGATTACATGTGGAAATTCCGCCCCTCCGGCCAGTATGACGCGATCAAGGAATCGGCGGGTAAACTGAAGGCTTAAGCGTAAGCCCACCACAGCAGGAACAGGCCGAGCACGACCCGGTAAATCACGTAGGGTGTGAAGCTGACCGAGCGCAGCAGGCGCATCATCAGCGCCAATGCCAGAAGGGCCGAGAGGAAGGCGAAGAGCGCGGCGATTGCGGCGTCTTTAGCAACCTGAGCATCGGCGTTGGCGGCCACCTCTGCACCCAACAGAATGCCCGAAGCTGCGATGGTGGGGATCGACATCAGCATCGCCAGTTTCGCCCCGTCCTCGCGCTTGTAGCCAAGGCTGCGGGCGGCGGTGATGGTGATCCCGGAACGGGAGGTGCCCGGGATCAGGGCGACGGCCTGCCAGAGGCCCATGATGAGGGCGTCCTTCAGGTTCCAGTCTGAATCTTTCTTGGTTTCCGGGCCTTTCTGGTCGGCCCAATAGAGGACGAGGCCGAAGATCAGCATTGTCCAGCCGATCACGGCGACGGAGCGCAGTTGGTCATCGAGGCCGGTGAGTTTGAGGACGAGGCCGAAGAGGATGACGGGAATCGTTGCCAGAATGAGCAGCCATGCGAGGCGGGCCCCCGGCGTGTCGATGCGGCCACGGGCGAGGCGGAGGGTGCCTGCGGCGGCGGCGGCGACATCGGTGCGGAAGTAGAGAATGACGGCAAAAAGGGTGCCGACATGGACTGCCACATCAATAACCTGCCCCTGATCCTCCATGCCGGTAAGGCCCGGCAAAAGGATGAGGTGGCCCGAGGAGGAGATTGGCAAAAACTCCGTAACCCCTTGAATTATTGCAACAACTAGTAACTGCCAAAGTTCCATTTCAGCCCGCCCGTTTGGTTTTGCCGCAGCCTATACAACAGGCAGATAGAGGGAAGCGGGAAAATAGGTAAACTATACTGACACAAAATCTAGGGAGTTGACACCTATCGGGCCGCGAGGGTATCCAAAATCGCAAAAATAGGTCAGCTCAGTTGACTTTTATTCCCCCCGCCCCGCGTGATAGGGAGGCGGGGACAGTGAAGGAGACGTCATGGCCAAGCAGCCCATGCTGAAATTCGTCGAGCTAGAACGCCAGATGCCCGAGAAGCGGGAGGCCAATGTACGCTCGAATGATTTCAAAGAGATTTACGCAGAGTTTGCGGCGGAGCGCGCCGAGGCGCAGGCGAGTCGGTGCAGCCAGTGTGGCGTGCCCTACTGCCAGAGCCATTGCCCGCTGCACAACAACATCCCCGACTGGCTGCGCCTCACCGCGACGGGCCGGTTGAAGGAAGCCTATGAGCTGAGCCAGGCCACCAACACCTTCCCCGAGATCTGCGGTCGCATTTGCCCGCAAGACCGGCTGTGCGAAGGCAACTGCGTGATCGAGATGAGCGGCCACGGCACTGTGACCATTGGCTCTGTCGAGAAGTATATCACTGATACCGCTTGGGAAAACGGCTGGGTTGAGCCGCCGAAGCCGCATCAGGAACGCGAAGAAAGCGTGGGCATCATCGGCGCGGGCCCGGGCGGGCTGGCGGCGGCAGACATGCTGCGCCGCGCGGGTGTGCAGGTGACGGTGTATGACCGTTACGACCGTGCGGGCGGCCTGCTGACCTACGGCATCCCCGGCTTCAAGCTGGAGAAGGACGTGGTGATGCGCCGCAACAAGCAGCTGGAAGACGGCGGCGTGACCTTCAAGCTCAACTGCAACGTGGGCGAGGATATCTCTTTTGAGGAGATCCAGAAGGCCCATGGCGCGGTGATCATCGCCACCGGCGTGTACAAGACGCGAGAGCTTCAGGCGCCCGGTGTGGGGGCGAAGGGGATCGTAAAAGCCATTGATTTCCTTACGGCTTCCAACAAGAAGAGCTTTGGCGACACGGTCGAGGACTACGAGAACGGGACGCTGAACGCTGAAGGCAAGAACGTGGTTGTCATCGGTGGGGGCGACACGGCGATGGACTGTGTGCGCACCTCGATCCGGCAGGGCGCGACGAGCGTGAAGTGCCTGTATCGCCGTGACCGGGCCAACATGCCCGGCTCTCAGCGCGAGGTGGCCAATGCTGAGGAAGAGGGCGTGGAATTCGTCTGGCTTTCGGCGCCCAAGGGCTTCACCGGCGAAGAGGCTGTGGAGGGCGTTATGGTGCAGAAGATGCGCCTTGGTGCTCCCGATGCCAGCGGCCGCCAAAGCCCTGAACTCATTGAAGGTTCGGACTATGTGGAAAAGGCCGATCTGGTCATTCAGGCGCTGGGCTTTGAGCCGGAAGAATTGCCAAAACTCTGGGATCAGCCCGAGCTTCAGGTGACCCGCTGGGGCACTGTGAAGGCCGACTTCCTCACCCATGAGACGCCGATGGAAAACGTCTATGCGGTGGGCGACATTCAGCGGGGCGCGAGCCTTGTTGTATGGGCGATCCGCGATGGTCGGGAGGCCGCCGAGGCGATCCTTGAGAAGTTCGATGCCACCCGTGCGGTGGCTGCAGAATAAGGGGCGAAAAGGCAAAAGGTCACAGGCACAACTGATGCACAAGTGATGCACAGGCCATGCACACGACAAGTGTTAAAGGTCAGCCTTGGTGACGCAACGCCTTGCCACCCCTCCACACCCCCAAAGGTCAGCCAAGCTGACCCAGAGCCGCGAAAGAGTTAAGACCCTGTGAAGATCATTGCGACACTCCTGCCTCTCACCCTCGCTGCATTTGCGGCGGGCAGTGCTGTGGCGCAATCGACCAGCCCGCCCGAGGGCTGCGCGGGGTTTTTGACGGTTCACACCCGGGCGTGCACCGTGTCTCACTACTGGCGCTGCGAAGATGCTCCCGAGGGCACCACTTGGGAGGTGTCTCACGACATCGACGGGCCTTCGAGCCTGCATGTCTATGACCGCGAGTTTCAGTGGGTGGATGCCTTCTACTTCAACACCGGCACCACCGAGCGGCTTTATGAGCCGGGCCCCGACCCGATCAGCATTTCTGAGCTGCTGGAAACGGGGCAGGACAGCTATGACTTTACCACCATCGAGCAGACCGGCGACGAGGTGATGAAGCTCAACACCCGTGGCCGCGATGTGGCCACCGGCAAGACCGAGGTGATTGACGGGGTGACGCTGAAAACCGTCAACGTTTCCTCCGAGACCCGCGACGAGACCGGCGAGCTGATCTTTGCCGCCGAGGGCAAGCAATACGTTTTTGAAGACGAGCGGCTCTTCATGCTTGGGCAGGAGAGCTACTTCGACGGCGCGGAGCGCTGGCAGGAAGATAACACGCCGCGGGAGTTCATCTTTCCCGGCGAAAAGGGGTTTGACGATTTTCGACCCCGCTACGGATGTAACGCGCTGCAGGCGAGCCTCTTGCCGCCTGTGAGCCAGTGAAGGAGACCACCATGACCAAGTATGATGAGGCCTGGGCTGCGGAACACGTGCAGCAACGCGAGTGGCTCAGCGAAAATGGCATGTATCACGAGAGCGAAGAGAAAAGCTCTTGCGGGGTCGGGCTGGTTGTTTCGATCGACGGAAAACCGAGCCGCCAGGTGGTGGAAAACGGGATCGAGGCGCTGAAAGCGATCTGGCACCGCGGCGCGGTGGATGCCGATGGCATGACGGGCGATGGCGCGGGCATCCATGTGCAGATTCCGGTGAACTTCTTTTACGACCAGATCGAGCGCACCGGGCACCTGCCGGACAAGAACAAGCTGATTGCCGTTGGACAGGTGTTTTTGCCGCGCACAGATTTTGGCGCGCAAGAGCGGGCGCGGACCATCGTTGAGGCCGAGGTGCTTCGGATGGGCTACTACATTTACGGCTGGCGGCACGTGCCGGTGGACATCACCTGCCTTGGCGAGAAGGCCAATGCGACGCGCCCCGAGATCGAGCAGATCCTGATTTCGAACATCAAGGATGTGGATGAAGAGACGTTTGAGCGCGAGCTGTACGTTATTCGCCGTCGGATCGAGAAGGCGGCGCAGGCGGCGAGCCTGCCGGCGTTCTACGTTTGCTCGCTGAGCTGCCGCAGCATCATTTACAAGGGCATGATGCTGGCCGAGCAGGTGGCAGAGTTTTATCCCGACCTGATGGACGAGCGCTTTGAGAGCACCTTTGCGATCTATCACCAGCGTTACAGCACCAACACCTTCCCGCAGTGGTGGCTGGCTCAGCCGTTCCGCATGCTGGCGCATAACGGTGAGATCAACACCATCAAGGGCAACCTGAACTGGATGAAGAGCCACGAGATCCGCATGGCCTCGGCCACGTTCGGGGACATGGCGGAAGACATCAAGCCGATCTGCCCGCAGGGGGCCTCTGACTCCGCTGCGCTTGATGCGGTTTTCGAGGTGCTGGTGCGGGCCGGGCGGAGCGCGCCGATGGCCAAGACGATGCTGGTGCCCGAAAGCTGGAGCAAGCAAGCGGTTGAGCTGCCCGAGGCGTGGCGCGACATGTACAGCTACTGCAACTCGGTGATGGAGCCGTGGGACGGCCCCGCCGCGCTGGCGATGACCGATGGCCGCTGGGTGTGCGCCGGGCTTGACCGGAACGGGCTGCGGCCGATGCGCTATGTTGTTACCGGCGACGGGCTGCTGATTGCAGGCTCCGAGGCCGGGATGGTGACGATTGACGAGTCTGTCGTGCGCGAAAAGGGCGCGCTTGGGCCGGGGCAAATGATTGCCGTGGACACCAAGAAGGGCCTGCTGTTCCACGATGTGGAGATCAAGGACAAGCTCGCCCGTGCGCTGCCGTTTGGCGATTGGGTGAGCAAGATCAATGACCTCGATGAGGCGATGATCGACATTCCGGAGAAGACGCTGTTTGCCGGCGACCAGCTGCGCAAGCGGCAGATCGCGGCGGGCTATTCGATTGAAGACCTTGAGCAGGTGCTCGCGCCGATGGCCGAGGACGGCAAGGAGATGATTGCCAGCATGGGCGATGACACGCCCTCTGCGGTGCTGTCCAAGAAGTATCGCCCGCTGAGCCACTTCTTCCGCCAGAACTTCAGCCAGGTGACGAACCCGCCGATCGACAGCTTGCGTGAGTATCGGGTGATGAGCCTGAAGACGCGCTTCGGCAACCTGAAGAACGTGCTGGATGAAGACAGCAGCCAGACCGAGATTATCGTGCTGGAAAGCCCGTTTGTGGCCAATGCGCAGTTTGAAGAGCTGGTGAAGCACTTCAATGCGGAGATGTGCGAGATTGATTGCACCTTCCCGCGTGATGGCGGGCCGAATGCCTTGCAAGAGGGGCTGGCGCGGATCCGGGCTGAGGCGCAGGATGCGGTGCGCTCGGGCGCCGGGCATATCGTGCTGACCGATCAGCATTCGGACGAAGACAAGATTGCCATGCCGATGATCCTTGCCACCAGCGCCGTACACAGCGGGCTGACGGCCAAGGGGCTGCGGACCTTCTGTTCGCTTGGGGTGCGCTCGGCGGAGTGCCTTGATCCGCACTACTTTGCGGTGCTCATCGGCTGTGGCGCGACGATTGTGAACGCCTATCTGGCCGAGGATTCGCTGGCCGACCGGATCGAGCGGGGCCTGCTCGACATGAGCCTGACGGATGCGGTGAAGAAATACCGCGAGGCGATTGATCAGGGCCTGCTGAAGATCATGTCGAAGATGGGGATTTCGGTGATCTCGTCTTATCGCGGCGGCTTGAACTTTGAGGCCGTAGGCCTGAGCCGGGCGATGGTGGCGGAATTCTTCCCCGGCATGACCTCGCGCATCAGCGGCATCGGTGTGCCCGGCATTCAGAAGAAGGCCGAAGAGATCCATGCCGCGGGCTGGCTGAAGGGCGCAACGCCGGTGCTGCCGGTGGGCGGCATCTACAAGGCGCGGCGCTCGGGCGAGACCCATGCGTGGGAGGCGTCGAGCATGCACCTGCTGCAAAGCGCCTGTGACCGGGGCTCGTTTGAGATCTGGAAGCAGTATAGCGCCAAGATGCAGGCCAACCCGCCGATCCACCTGCGCGACCTGCTGGCGATCAAGCCGCTGGGCGAGGCGATTCCGGTGGAGCAGGTGGAGAGCGTAACAGCCATCCGCAAGCGCTTCGTGACGCCCGGGATGTCTCTCGGGGCGCTGAGCCCTGAGGCGCATAAGACGCTGAACGTGGCGATGAACCGGATTGGCGCGAAGAGTGACTCGGGCGAGGGCGGTGAGGATCCGGCGCATTTTGTGCCTGAACCGAATGGCGACAACCCGAGTGCGAAGATCAAGCAGGTGGCTTCGGGGCGCTTTGGCGTGACGGCGGAGTACCTGAACCACTGCGAAGAGCTTGAAATCAAGGTGGCGCAGGGGGCAAAGCCCGGCGAGGGTGGCCAGCTGCCCGGCATGAAGGTCACCGACCTGATCGCCCGGCTGCGGCACTCGACCAAGGGGGTGACGCTGATTTCGCCGCCGCCGCACCACGATATCTACTCGATCGAAGACCTCGCGCAGCTGATCTACGACCTCAAGCAGATCAACCCGACGGTGAAGGTGACGGTGAAGCTTGTTGCCTCCTCCGGTGTGGGCACGATTGCGGCGGGTGTGGCGAAGGCCAAGGCCGACAACATCCTGATCTCGGGGCACAATGGCGGCACGGGGGCCTCTCCGGCGACCTCGATCAAATACGCTGGCCTGCCTTGGGAGATGGGGCTGACGGAGGCGCATCAGGTGCTGAGCCTGAACAACCTGCGGAGCCGCATCACCCTGCGGACCGATGGCGGGCTGCGCACGGGCCGTGACATCGTGATGGCCGCGATGATGGGGGCCGAGGAGTATGGCATCGGCACCGCTGCGCTGATCGCCATGGGCTGCATCATGGTGCGCCAGTGCCAGAGCAACACCTGCCCGGTTGGCGTGTGCACCCAGCGCGATGACCTGCGTGAGAAGTTCACCGGCAATGCCGACAAGGTGGTGAACCTCATCACCTTCTACGCGCAGGAGGTTCGGGAGATTCTGGCCTCCATCGGTGCGCGGTCGCTGGCCGAGGTGATTGGCCGGGCCGATCTGCTCGGGCAGGTCAGCCGTGGTTCGGCGCATCTGGATGATCTTGACCTGAACCCGCTGCTGATCTGCGTCGATGGTGCGGACAAGGTGGATTACACTCAGGAACGCCCGCGTAACCCGGTGCCCGATACGCTGGATGCGCAGATCGTGCAGGATGCCAAGCGCTTCCTGCGGGACGGCGAAAAGATGCAGCTGCAATATGCGGTGCAGAACACGCATCGGACGGTGGGTACGCGCACGTCGAGCCACATCGTGCAGAACTTTGGCATGCGCAACGCCTTCCTGCCGGACCACCTGACGGTGAAGCTCTCTGGCTCTGCCGGGCAATCGCTTGGTGCCTTTGCCGCTCCTGGCCTCAAGCTGGAGGTGGCGGGCGACGCCAACGACTACGTGGGCAAGGGCCTGAGCGGGGGCACGATTGTGGTGCGCCCGACGATGAGCAGCCCGCTGGAAGCCAGCGAGAACACGATCATCGGCAACACGGTGCTCTATGGCGCGACCGACGGCTATCTGTATGCCGCCGGGCGGGCGGGCGAGCGCTTTGCGGTGCGTAACTCGGGCGCCAAGACGGTGATCGAGGGCTGCGGCTCGAACGGGTGTGAATACATGACCGGCGGCGTGGCCGTGATCCTCGGCAGCATCGGAGCCAACTTTGGTGCCGGGATGACGGGCGGCATGGCCTATCTTTACGACCCGGAAGGCAAGGCGCACGACATGATGAACATGGAGACGCTGGTGACCAATCCGGTGACGGTGGACCATTGGGAGCGGCAGCTTCATGAGCTGGTGACCAACCACCTGAAGGAAACCAAGAGCCGGAGGGCCGAGTCGATCCTCCAGCATTGGGAGAGCGAGTTGCCGCACTTCGTGCAGATTTGCCCCAAGGAGATGCTGGCCAATCTCAGCCATCCGCTTTCCTTGGAAGAAGGTGCTGTTCCGGCGGAATAGAGCCTGTTTTTATCAGATAAGACGAGATCGGGGCGGCCATTGGCTGCCCCTTTTCGTTGGTGTGGGGGCTCGGTCAATTGCGGCGGAAACGCCCTGTTCTTACCCTCGCCCTGCCCTTTTTGGCTGCCATATTCATCCTGTTACCGCCGTGGGGGCGGGTATCCATGTGGAAGCAGAGATGCCGACGTATACCGACCAATTTTATACTTTTGACCCGGCCAATCCGCCCTCTGTGGGCGCCGAGGTTGACTGGGAGATGATGGACCTCGTCGACAACAACGGCGATGGCGATGTTGACCGTTTTAACGGCGACAGCGTGAACGGGAGCGATGTAACCAACTCCTACCCGGGCGATACGGTAACGATCAACGTCGCCGGGGTTGGCAATGTAACCTACACCGGGATTACCTTTTACCTCGCAGATGGCGGGCGAGTCTTTACCCCGACGGACGGGCAGACGCTGGCGAACGGCACCTTTGTGAGTTCCACATGGGTAAACGGGCAGGGTCCGTTGGATGTGGATGACCTCGGGCCGCCCTGCTTTACGCCGGGCACGCTGATTGCCTGCGAGGGCGGGTTTCGCCCGGCAGAAGAGCTTGAGGCAGGCGATCTGGTGATGACGCGCGACAAGGGCCTGCAACCGCTTGTCTGGGTCGGCCAGCGGCGGATTGGTGGGGCGGGTGCCTTTGCGCCGGTGCGCATTGCAGCCGGAACGCTGGGCAACACGCGCGATCTGGTTGTGTCGCAGCAGCATCGGATCTTGATCGAGGGCTGGCGGGCGCAGATGTATTTTGGCGAGGATGAGGTGCTGGTGGCGGCCAAGAGCCTGCTTGGCCATGACGGCGTGCACCTGATGCCCTGCCGCGAGGTGACCTATCTGCACCTGATGTTTGAGGGCCATGAGATCATCGAGGCCGAGGGCGTGCCAACCGAGAGTTTTGACCCGGGCGGCGAGTTTGCCAGCGCGGACAGCGAGACCAGGGCGGAGCTTGCCGCGCTCTTCCCCGAATGGGTAGGGCGGGCGCCCGGGCGGGTTAGCCGGCCGGTGATGCGGGCGCGTGACGCTTCCGCGCTTTTTGCCTGACGGCTTTTCTGAGGCGCGGCGGCGGCGTATAGCAGACGGGATGGCGCGCGCAGCAACGGCAAAGAAGCGCTCTGGAAAGAGCAAGAAGGCGAAGGCGAAACCGCCAGCGGTGCGCCGGGCGTGGCGCTGGTTTTGGCGCAGGCTGCTGCTGGTGATGTTGGTGCCGGTGGTGCTGACCTTCCTCGTTGTGCTGCTTTACAGCTTTATCGACCCGCCGACGACGCACACGATCTGGTCGGAGAAGCGCCGGTTGGGCGAGGTGGATCGGCAGTGGATCGGCATAGAGGAGGTGGCCCCCTCTGCAGTGCGGGCTGTGGTGGCTGCCGAGGATGCCAACTACTGCCTGCATTGGGGCTTTGACGTGGACGCGATCCGCGACGCGCTGGAAGACGGCGGCACGCGGGGCGCTTCGACGATCAGCCAGCAAACGGTGAAGAACGTTTTTCTGTGGCAGGGCCGAAGCTGGCTTCGCAAGGCGCTGGAGGCCTTGATTACGCCCGCTGCCGAGGCGGTCTGGAGCAAGCGGCGGATGCTGGAGATTTACCTTAACATCGCTGAGTTTGATGAGGGTGTCTTTGGTATCGACGCGGCGGCCTATCACTACTTCGGTGTGGCACCCCGCGATCTGACGCCGCTCCAGGGCGCTTTGCTTGCCAGTGTGTTGCCCAACCCCAAGCAGCGCTCGGCCTCGCGCCCCACCGCCAACCTGCGAAAACGCGCCGTGCGGATTGCCGATGGCGCGGCGACGATTGCCGCCGATGGACGGGCTTCCTGTTTCGAGGATTGAAGGTTGGCCGGTGGCCGCGTTATCACGGTGGCATTAACGAATATCGGGGAAGTTCATGAGCCACCGTCTGTACCACGTGCCGCTGTCGCCCTTCTGCCGGAAGGTGCGCCTTGTGATGGCCGAGAAACGGCTTGAGGTGGAGCTGGTGGAAGAGCGCTACTGGGAGCAGGAGCCCGACTTCCTGCGCCGCAACCCGGCGGGCAAGGTGCCGGTGCTGCGGATGAACGGCGTGATGATGGCCGAGAGCCAGCCGATTTGCGAATACATCGAAGAGAAAAATCCAGAGCCGCCGCTGATGCCGAAGGATGCCGAGGGGCGCTATGAGGTGCGGCGGATTTGCGCGTGGTTTGACGACAAGTTTCATCACGAAGTCACCGCGAACCTGCTCTACGAGCGGGTGAACAAGAAGGTCACTGGCGCGGGCTACCCGGAAAGCCGCAACGTGAAGGCGGGGGCGAAGGCGATCAAGTATCACCTCGACTACATGAGCTGGCTGCTGGATCAGCGGCGCTGGCTGGCGGGGGATGCGATGACGCTCGCCGACTTTGCCGCCGCCGCGCATTTGAGTGCGCTCGACTACATCAGCGATGTGGACTGGAACCGGAGCGAGAACGTGAAGGACTGGTACGCCAAGATCAAGAGCCGCCCCGCCTTTCGGGGGCTGCTGGCCGATCAGGTGCCGGGCTTCCCGCCGCCGCCGCATTATGCCGACCTGGACTTTTAGGATCGGCTGTCTGCGTGGGGGCCAGCGCCCACACACCCGGAGATATTTTCAGCAAGAGAATGGAGCGGGCCCGTGAAGGACGCCATTGTTGCGCGTGCTCTGGAGGAGGGATTTTCGCTGTGCCGCGTGATGCGAGCCGGGCCGCTGGAGGGTGTGCCCGAGAATCTGCGGCAGTTCCTGGCCGAGGGGCGGCATGGGCAGATGGAGTGGATGGAGCGCCGGGTGGAGTGGCGCGAGGATCCCTCGGTGCTGTGGCCCGAAGCGAAGAGCGTGATTGTGCTGGGAGAGAGTTACGGGCCGGAGTTTGACCCGCTGGCGGCGCTGGGGGAGCGCGAGAAGGGGCTGATCTCGGCCTATGCGCGGGGGCGCGATTACCACGATATCGTCAAGAAACGGCTGAAGCGGCTGGGGCGCTGGCTGATCGAGACCTATGGCGGCGAAATAAAGGTTTTTGTCGATACCGCGCCGGTGGCGGAGAAGCCGCTGGCGCAGGCGGCGGGGCTGGGCTGGCAGGGCAAGCACACCAACCTTGTAAGCCGGGATATGGGCTCGTGGTTTTTCATCGGGAGCGTGTTCACGACACTGGAATTAGAGGCTGATCCAGCGGAAGAGGACCATTGTGGGGGGTGTCGGCGGTGCCTTGATGTCTGCCCGACCGGGGCCTTTCCCGCGCCCTATCAGCTCGATGCGCGGCGGTGCATCTCTTACCTGACGATTGAGCACGCGGGGCCGGTGGACGAGGCGTTGCGGGGGCTGATGGGCAACCGGATCTACGGCTGCGACGATTGCCTCGCGGTTTGCCCTTGGAACAAGTTTGCCGTCGAGGCGGCGGATATGCGGTATCGCGGTGGGATAGAGACGGATTTGCCCGATCTGGCGGAGCTGGCGGGGCTGGATGATGCGGCGTTTCGGGCGCGGTTTTCCGGCTCGCCGATCAAGCGGATCGGGCGGGGGCGGTTTGTGCGCAATGTGCTCTATGCGATTGGCAACTCGGGCGTGGCGCGGCTGAGGCCGGTGGCGCAGGGGCTGTGTGAAGACAGTGACCCGGTGGTGGCGGATGCGGCGCGCTGGGCGGTGGCGCAGTTGGGGTGAGCGGGTGGTGGGCAGATTGCCCACCCTACAGCCATTCGTAGGGTGGGTGCCGACCCTCGAACCGGCGGTCAATCCGGGGCGAGCATGTAGCCTTCGCCGCGCACGGTTTGCAGGTAGCGGGGCTGTTTTGGGTCGGCCTCGATCTTGCGCCGGAGCCGCGTGATCTGCACGTCGACCGCGCGTTCCTGGGCCTGGCCGCCATCGCGCCCGAGATCTTCGACCAGCTTGTTACGGGTCACGGCAGCGCCGGGCTGGGCGGAGAAGATGCGCATGAGGGCGCTTTCGGTTGCGGTCAGGCGAACCATCTCCTCACCCTTCCACATCTCGCCACGGGCAACATCGTAGCGAACCGGGCCGAGGGAGAGCACCTTGGGGCCGGTATCGACCGCGACCTCGTTGGGCACGCGGCGCAGGATGGCGTTGATGCGCAGCAACAGTTCCTTGGGCTCGAAGGGCTTGGCGAGGTAGTCATCTGCCCCGGCCTCGAGCCCTGCGATCCGGTCTTCGGTTTCGCCCTTGGCGGTAAGCAGGAGGATGGGGGTGGTGACGGTTTCGCGCAGGGCGCGGGTCAGCTCCACCCCGGTTTCGCCCGGCATCATCACGTCCATCACGATCAGGTCAAACTCCAGCCCGGAGAGCAGGCGGCGGGCGTGGGCGGCGTCGCGGGCAGAGGTGGTGATGAACCCGTGGCGCAGCAGGAACTTTTGCAACAGCCCGCGAATCCGCTCGTCATCATCGACGATCAGTAGATGCGCGTCACACTGGTCGATCGAAACCATCAGCTCCCCTCCTTGAGCGCGGTATAGTGATGCCGCAGCTCCGGGTCCATCATCGCTTCGAGCACGGTGCGAAAGCCAATCACGGCTTCGGGACCGGCATGGCGAAAGGCGGCGCGCATCCTGTCGCGCTGGGCGTCTGACAGGCGCTGCTCCAGCCGGGTGCCCGCTTCTGTGAGGTGGAGGTGCCGCTCGCGCCTGTCTTGCCGGCCCACGCGGCTTTCAACAAGGCCATCCTCGATAAGGGTGCGCAGAACGCGGTTTAGAGACTGTTTGGTGACGCCGAGAATGGAGAGCAGGTTGTTGACGGTGGTGCCGGGGGAGCGGTGGATGAAATGCACCGCCCGATGGTGCGCACGGCCATAGCCAAGCTCGCCGAGGATACGATCGGGATCGGCGGTGAAGCCGCGATAGGCGAAGAACATCGCCTCGATTCCCTTGCGTAACTGCTCATCGGTCAGAAACAGCAGGCTTTCGCTCGATTGCGGATTACCGGGGCCGTCGGCCATGTTGTTGTCCTGTCTGGATTTCTCCTCTTGGTGGCGGATATTATGTCAGCCTTGTTGACTTTCCAAGGATGGATTGGTAGCGAGTCGCAGGTTTTGCGCAAGATTGTGTCCGGTTCGGACCTTTGGTGCGCAATATTCGAAAAATTGGAGGAGGGTCCGATGGTTGGAGCCTATGATGACCGTGACGGCAAGATCTGGATGGATGGCAAGCTGGTGGACTGGCGCAGCGCCAATGTGCACCTGCTGACCCACGGGCTGCATTATGCCTCCAGCGTGTTCGAGGGCGAGCGCTGCTACAACGGCACGATTTTCGAGAGCCGCAAGCACAGCGAGCGGCTGATCGCCTCGGCGAAGTGGCTGGATTTTGACATCCCCTACACTGTCGACGAGCTGGAAGCGGCGAAATACGAAATGCTGAAGGCCAACGGCTGGACGGATGCCTATGTGCGGGCCGTTGCATGGCGCGGGGCGGGCGAGGACATGGGCGTGTCTTCCATGAAGAACCCGGTGCGCGTGGGCATCGCGGGCTGGGAGTGGGGCAACTACTACGGCGACGCCAAGATGAAGGGCGCCAAGCTGGATGTGGCCAAGTGGAAGCGGCCGAGCCCCGAGACGATCCCGGTGCATGCCAAGGCTGCGGGGCTCTACATGATTTGCACGATGAGCAAGCATGAGGCCGAGGCCAAGGGCTGCTCGGACGCGCTGTTCATGGATTACCGCGGCTATGTGGCCGAGGCGACGGGGGCCAACATCTTCTTCGTCAAGGATGGCGAGGTGCATACGCCCAAGCCTGATTGCTTCCTCAACGGGATCACCCGGCAGACCGTGATCGGGATGCTGGCGGAGCGGCAGATCAAGGTGCATGAGCGCCATATCATGCCCGAGGAGCTGGAAGGCTTTGAGCAATGCTGGCTGACCGGCACCGCCGCCGAGGTGACCCCGGTAGGCGAGATTGGCGACTGGAAGTTCGAGGTGGGCGCGCTGACCCGTGACATGAGCGACAGCTATGAGAAGCTTGTGAGAAGCTGACCGGGCACCTCTTAACCTGATTGAAAGGCGGGACTGGGAAACTGGGCCCGCCTTTCTTGTGTTTGGAGGCCCCCGCATGTGGGTCAAGCAGCTCTTATACGGTCTGTTCCTTGCCTTTGTCGTTGCGCTGCCCTCCGCGCTTGCGCTGGGCTACTACAAGATCACAGGTGACCCGACCTTTCGGCCCTTGGCGCAGAGCATCGAGCGCGTGGTGTTCCGTGGAGAGGTGGGGGAGGCGCGGGATTTGCAGGTGCAGTTGCGGCTGCATGATCCGAGCGCGGCGGATGGCCTCAGAATGGCGAGGCAGATTCGCCGCAGCTTTTCCGCCAAGGGGATCGACGCGCGTGTTTACGTGCTCACCATTCCCGAAGGCGAGCGGGCTGGCGTGATCTTCAGGGTGCATAGCAACCGTCTGGGCCCCTATCCGCTTTCGCGTGCCTCGGAGGGGATACAGGCGGCGGTTTCGGCCTACCGGATGACGGTGCGCGCCGCGGCGGAATAATTTGCGGTCGCACCTTGGGGCGCGGCGTGGTCTAAGGGCGCAAGACCCGGACAAACCAGTATAATGAAACCTCTCGTCGGCATTTCGCTCACTCTGAGCGCCATATTCATGTTCACCATCATGGGCGCGCTTGTGAAGGCGGCGGATGGCATTCCGGTGGGGCAGACCGTGTTCTTCCGCGCGGGCTGCGCGCTGCCCGTGATCGTGCTGTGGCTCTGGATCAGGGGAGACATGCCGAGCGGGCTCAAGGTGAAGAGCGTGCGGAGCCATGCGATCCGGGCGATTGCAGGCTCGGCCGCGATGGGGCTGGGCTTTCTTGGGTTGCGCTACCTGCCCCTGCCGGAAGTGACCGCGCTGCGGTTTGTCACGCCGATCCTCATCGTGATCTTCGCGGCGCTGCTGCTCAAGGAGCGGGTGCGCCTGCTGCGGATCAGCGCCGTGGCGGTGGGGCTGGTGGGCGTGCTCATCATCATGTGGCCACGGCTGACGCTTTCCGGCGGCGAGCGGGAGTTTATCGGCACGGTGATGGTGCTGTCGTCCGCCATTCTCGCCTCGCTGGCCCAGATCTTCGTCAAGGCGATGGCGTCGAAGGAGTCGACAGCGGCCATTGTCTTTTACTTTTCGGGCACGGCCACGCTGCTTTCGCTTCTGACGATCCCGTGGGGCTGGGTCTGGCCGAGCCCTCAAGAGTGGCTGCTGCTCGTGGGTGCCGGGTTGATCGGCGGGGCCGGGCAGATCCTTGTGACGTCTTCCTACCGCTTCGCCGATGCCTCCCTGCTGGCGCCCTACACCTATAGCTCGATGATCTGGGCGCTGGTGATCGGCTACTTCGTGTTCAACGAGCTGCCTACGCTCCAGATGCTGGGCGGCGCGGCTTTGGTGATTTGCGCCGGCGTCTTTATCGTTTGGCGCGAGCAGCAGCTGGGCAAGGACCGGGCGGCGCGGGGCAAGATCAACGCGACGATGAAATAGGCCTCAGAGCAGCGTGCGCTCCACCACCCAGAAGGCGGCAATGGCGGCGATTGCGAGGGAGGCGGGGATGGCGACAGCGCGGCGATACCAAGGCTTCTGTCCCAGCCAGTAGCCCACGGTCAGGAACGCGAGCGCGATCACGGTGAGTTGCCCTATCTCGACGCCGATGTTGAAGCCGATCAGCCCTGCCAGGAACCGCGATGGCTCCAGCCCGACATCGCCCAGCACATAGGCAAAGCCGAGGCCGTGCAGCAGGCCGAAGAGGGTGACAACGACGATGCGCCACCACCCGAGCCGCCCGCCAAAGATGTTCTCGACGGCGACATAGACGATGGAGGCGGCGATGAGCGGTTCCACCACGGCTGCCGGGATCAGCACGATCTTCAGGCTGGCGAGCGCCAGCGTGACGGTGTGCGCCAAAGTGAAGGCCGTGACCTGCCAGAGCAGCGGGCGCAGGTGGAGCGAGAAGAAGAAAAGGCCGAGCACGAAGAGAATATGATCCAGCCCCTTGGGGATGATGTGCTCGAAGCCAACCACGATATAGCGGCCAAAAAGCGCAAACCCGCCTTCTGTAACGACCTCACCCGAGCGGGGCAGAGGCTGGCTGCTGGTGCCGGGGTTGAGGAAATCGGAATAGGCATCTTCTCCACCACCCATCTGGCGCAGGATCAGCGGGCCAAGGGCGGAGGCCCAGCCGATGGTAACGGGCGCGTCTCCGGGCGGCAGGGCGCCTGTGATCACAGCCGTTGTGTCGCGCGGGAGAGACGCATCGGGCACCTCCGCGACGGACACCTCGCCCAGCGTGAGGGAGACGGGCGCATCGCCTGCCAAGACTTCGAAATCATCCTGCAACTCCGGCCAGACAGCCCGCAAACGGCTTGCAAGCTCTTCCGCGGGAAGGGCGCGCAGGGCGTCATAGGCCTCGGCCTGTGGCACATCGTCGGTGTTTTCTCCGGCGGATTGATCGACCCCGGCCAGAATGGCCTCTGCGTTGAGAGTGACCTGCAGTGTCACTGTTTCTGCCGAAACCGTCACATCGGCCACGGATGGGTTCAACTCATGCGCGGCGCTCGCGGAGGCGTGGGTTGACAGCAGGAGGGCGAGTGCCAGTGTTCGTAGGGACTGCCAAAGGGTAAGGGTCTTCATGCGTTTCGCTTCGCTCGCTTTCTGCCTCATCGCCGCGCTTCCCGCGCAGGCTCATGAATTCTGGATTTCGCCTGATGCCTATCAGGTGCCGGCTGGGGGCACGCTAAGCGCGGAGTTCCGGGTAGGGCAAGAGTTCAAAGGCGGGGGTTACGTGTTTGTGCCCGGGCGCTCGGAGCAGTTCTTTGTGGCCTCCCCGGCGGGCAAGACAGAGGTGACGCCGCGGGTGGGGGACCGCCCGGCGCTCAACGTCCCGGCCCCGGAGGAGGGGTTGAACGTGGCGGTGCATGAAACCAGCGACCTGACGGTGACCTACAAGGACATCGAGGTGTTCAAACGCTTCCTCGCCCATAAGGATTGGGCGTTTCTCGAAGAGGTACACCGCCAGCGCGGCCTGCCGGACGCGGGCTTCAAAGAGGCTTACCGCCGCTATGCCAAGGCGCTTATTGGTGTGGGGCACGGCGAGGGCGCGGATGTTGAGGTGGGGCTGGATCTCGAGCTTGTTGCCGTGCTGAACCCCTACGCCGACAATCTTGGCGCCGGGATGCTGGTGGATCTTTACCACTACGGTGCCAAGCTGGGGGACACTCAGGTGGAGGTGTTCGACAAGGCGCCCGATGGGAGCGTTGAGGTGTTTCAGTTGACGACCACGCGTGGCGGGCGCGTTCGCTTTGATGTGACGCCGGGCCATGAGTACTTGGTGGATTCCGTGATTGTGCAGAGCACCCAGAATGACGACGTGGACGCCGGGCCTGTTTGGCGCTCGCTTTGGGCCTCGCTCACGTTTCGTGTGCCCGAGTAGCTTGCGAGTGCGGGCGCGGCGCGGCAGGGTAGCGCCATGACAACCGCTGTATTCACCCATGACGACTGCCTGAAGCACCTCACGCCCCCCGGCCACCCCGAGCGGGTGGACCGGCTTGAGGCGATATTGGAGGTGCTGGAAGGGCCGGATTTTTCGGCACTGGACTGGCATGATTGCCCGCTGGCCGACCGGGCCGAGCTGCTGCGGGTGCATCCCGAAGCGCATGTGGCGGCGGTGGAACGCGCCGTTGAGGCGGCGGGCGATGGCTGGGACTCGATAGATGCCGATACCCATGTGATGGCCGGTTCGCTCAAGGCGGCGTTGCGTGGCGCGGGGGGCTGCGTGGCGGCGGTGGAGCGGGTGATGCGCGGTGCGGCGCAGAATGCCTTTGTTGCTGCTCGCCCGCCGGGCCACCATGCAGAGAAGGCAACGCCGATGGGCTTTTGCCTGTTCGGAAACGTCTCTATCGCGGCAAAAAACGCGCTGGATGTGCATGGGCTGAACCGCGTGGCGATTATGGATTTTGACGTGCACCACGGGAATGGCACGCAAGACCTGCTGTGGGATGAAACCCGCTGCCTGTTCATCTCCACCCATCAATCGCCGCTCTATCCGGGCACGGGTGCGCAGCATGAGACTGGGGGCGACAACAACGTGATGAACGTGCCGTTGCCGCCTGACACGGGCTCTGCCGGGTTTCGCCGGGTGATGGAGGCCGAGGTGCTGCCGGCGCTGGATGACTTTGCGCCGGAGCTCGTGCTGATTTCTGCTGGCTTCGATGCCCACCGCGCCGACCCTTTGGCGCAGATGAACCTCGTGGAAGAGGATTTTGCCTGGGCAACGGAGCGGCTGTGCGATGTGGCGGATGCCCATGCCGGGGGCCGGGTGGTCTCGACGCTGGAGGGCGGATATGATCTGGAGGCGCTGGCCGCGAGCACGGCGGCGCATGTGAAGGTTTTGATGAAGCGGGGCGAAAGATGAGCGAGAAGCCGGTGGCTGAGATGAGCTTCGAGGAGGCGATCCGCGAGCTGGAGAATGTGGTGGGCCGTCTGGAAGGCGGAGACGTGCCGCTGGAAGATTCGATTGCCCTCTATCAGCGTGGCTCGGAGCTGCGCGCCAAGTGTGATGCTCTGCTGAAGGCCGCCGAGGAAAAGGTGGCCAAGATCACCACCGACGCCGAGGGCGCGCCCACGGGCACCCAGCCGCTGGACGTCGACTAGGGGCGTTTTGCCGTGAAACAGAGACTGTTTGAGGCCCGTGAGTTGGCCAGCGCGGCGATTGCTGGTGCCGTGCCGGACGGCGGGCGCGTGGCCGAGGCGATGGGCTATGCCTGCGCGGGCGGCAAGGGGCTGCGGGCGCTTCTGGTGGTGGAATCGGCGCGGCTCTATGGCGTGGAAGCAGAGGCAGGGCCGGTGGCCGGGGCGATTGAATCGCTGCATGCCTATAGCCTCGTGCATGACGACCTGCCCTGCATGGATGACGACGACTTGCGGCGGGGCCAGCCAACGGTGCATCGCAAGTGGGATGAGGCAACGGCGGTGCTGGCGGGCGATGCGCTGCAATCGCTCGCGTTTCAGCTGATCGCCGGTGCAAACCTGCCTGCGGAGGCGCGGATTGCGCTGGTGCAGAGCCTTGCAGAGGCCGCGGGCGTGGCAGGCATGGTGGGTGGGCAGGCGGCTGACATTGCCGCCGAAACCGCCGAAACGCCGCTGACCCTGCCCGAGATCGAGGCCCTCCAGGCCGGGAAAACCGGGGCGCTTATCACGTGGTCGGCGCTGGCCGGGCCGCGCATGGCGGGCGCTCAAAGTGCTGCCCTGCGACATTATGGCGATGCAATCGGGCGGGCCTTTCAAATCTTTGATGACATATTGGATGTAGAGGGAAGCGCAGAAACCGTAGGCAAAGCGGTTGGAAAGGATGCGGCCCGGGGCAAGGCGACCTTTGTTTCGCTTCTCGGGCTGGAGCCTGCGCGGAAACGTGCCGCTGAGCTCGTGGAAGGCGCCATTGCGGCGCTGGAGCCCTACGGGCCGTCGGCGGAAACGTTGCGGGAGGTCGCGCGTTTCGTTATTGCCCGCCGCAGTTAGGAGGCCAGAATGAGCCAGAGCCCAGCCACGCCGCTTCTCGACCGGGTGAATGACCCGTCCGCCCTGCGCCAGATGAGCGATAGCGAGCTGCTGCAGGTGGCGGGTGAGCTGCGCACCGAGACGATTGATGCCGTCAGCCAGACCGGCGGCCACCTTGGGGCCGGGCTTGGCGTGGTTGAGCT
Source organism: Oceanicola sp. D3 (assembly GCF_006351965.1). Lineage (NCBI taxonomy): Bacteria > Pseudomonadati > Pseudomonadota > Alphaproteobacteria > Rhodobacterales > Roseobacteraceae > Oceanicola > Oceanicola sp. D3. Next base: position 193,772 of record NZ_CP040932.1, on the reverse strand, counting down.
GACAGTGGCGATTCATGCGGTGTTTGACACCCCGCGCGACCGGCTGGTTTGGGACGTGTCGCACCAGTGCTACCCCCACAAGATCCTGACCGGGCGGCGCGACCGCATTCGCACCCTGCGCCAGAAGGATGGGCTGAGCGGCTTCACCAAACGCTCCGAAAGCCCCTATGACCCGTTTGGCGCGGCGCATTCCTCCACCAGTATCAGCGCGGCGCTGGGCTTTGCCGTGGCCCGTGATCTTGGCGCGCCTGCCGATCCGCCGCTGGGCGATGCGATTGCCGTTATCGGCGATGGCGCTATGAGTGCGGGCATGGCCTATGAGGCGATGAACAACGCAGGCCACCTCGGCAAGCGGCTTTTCGTGGTGCTGAACGACAATGAGATGTCGATCGCCCCGCCGACCGGCGCGATGAGTGCCTACCTCAGCCGACTATACGCCGGTGCGCCGTTTCAGGAGTTCAAGGCGGCGGCCAAGGGGGCGGTGAGCCTGTTGCCAGAGCCGTTCCAGGAGGGCGCGCGGCGGGCCAAGGAGCTGCTGAAGAGCGTGACGGTGGGCGGCACGATGTTTGAGGAGCTGGGTTTCTCTTACGTCGGGCCGATCGACGGGCACGACATGGAGCAGCTGCTGCCGGTGCTGCGCACGGTAAAGGCGCGGGCAGATGGGCCGGTGCTGATTCATGTGATCACAAAGAAGGGCAAGGGCTATGCGCCCGCCGAAGAGGCGCCCGACAAGGGGCATGGTGTTGCCAAGTTCGATGTGGTCACCGGCAAGCAGAAAAAGGCGCCGAGCAATGCGCCGAGCTATACGAAAGTCTTTGCAGAGAGCCTGATTCAGGAGGCGGAGGCCGACCCGCGCATCACCGCTGTGACCGCCGCCATGCCGGATGGCACGGGGCTCGACCTTGTGGGCAAGCACTTCCCCGGGCGGGTGTTTGATGTGGGTATCGCCGAGCAGCATGCCGTTACCTTTGCGGCCGGGCAGGCGGCGGGCGGGTTGAGGCCCTTCTGCGCGATTTACTCCACCTTTCTGCAACGCGGCTACGACCAGGTGGTGCATGATGTGGCGATCCAGCGCCTGCCGGTGCGCTTTGCCATCGACCGGGCCGGGCTGGTGGGCGCCGATGGGGCAACCCATGCGGGCGCGTTTGATGTGGCCTTCCTTGCCAACCTGCCCGGGTTCGTGGTGATGGCCGCTGCCGATGAGGCGGAGCTGCGGCACATGGTGGCCACGGCGGCTGCGCATGACGACGGGCCAATTGCCTTCCGATATCCGCGCGGCGAGGGCATGGGTGTGGACATGCCGGAGCGCGGCATTCCGCTGGAAATTGGCAAGGGCCGGGTGATTCAGGAGGGCAAAGGCGTGGCGCTGCTGTCCTTCGGGGCGCGGCTGGCGGAGGTGATGCAGGCCGCAGAGGCGCTGGCCGCCCGCGGCGTGACGCCAACGATTGCCGATGCCCGCTTTGCCAAGCCGCTGGACAAGGAGCTTTGCCTGCGGCTCGCCGCTGAGCATGACGCCGTGATCACAATCGAGGAGGGCGCGATTGGCGGCTTTGGCAGCCATGTGGCGCAGCTCTACGCCGAGGAAGGCGTGTTTGATGAGGGGCTGAAGTTTCGCTCGATGGTGCTGCCCGATACCTTCATCGACCAGGCCAGCCCGCGCGACATGTGGGCTGAGGCGGCGATGAATGCCGAGCAGATCGAAGCGAAGGTGTTGAGCGTGCTGGATGTGGCGCAGATTGGCTCAAAACGCGCCTGAACAGAGCCTGTTTAGCCCGTCAGCCAGTAAATCGCACCCGCCGCAACGCCGATCCAAAGATAGCCAACCAGTGTAAACAACCCATCGCGGAGCAGGAGCCCGATGGCAAAGAGGCTGATGACCACCGCGAAGAGCGAGGTGACCATTGGCAGCAGTTCCAAGAACGGGATGATCACGCAGATGAGTGTGATCACAACCGCCGCCAGCAAGTTTGCGGGGCGCGAGACCAAGGGGCTGAGGCGTTTGCGGGAGTGTTTGTCGATCCAGTGGCAGGGCTTGCGCATCCAGTCGACGGCATCTGCCAACTTCTCGCCCCGAACCTTGCGGCGGGTCAGCCACCCGGGGAGCCAAAGATGCTCTCGCCCAAGCAGTTTTTGCACAATCACCAGCCCGATCAGCACCGCGCCAAGGGTTGGCAGACCCGGGATGCCCGAAATCGGTGTGACGAGAATGAGGGCGGGAATCAGGATGAGGGGCGCAAAGGCGCGAACGCCCACCTCTTCGAGCAAGTCCTGAACCGAAACTGTTTTGGCAGATGTCAGCCCGTCGAGCGCGTCCAGCACATCGGACAACGACCGAATGTCACTCTCTTTCGAGGAGTGCTCTGAGCCCGTCCCGGTACGTCGGGTAGAGGAGCTCGATTCCAAGGTCTCGCTTGATACGGTCATTCCTCACCCGCTTGCTCTCGGCATAAAAACTGCGGGCCATGGGAGAAAGTTCCGCGTCTTCGATAGAAATTGCGGGTGGCACGGGGAGGCCGAGGAGATTGGCGGCGTGTTCGATGACGTCTTGCGGCGGCGCAGGATCATCATCGCAGAGGTTGTACACCGCGCCGGGATCGGGCCGGGCCATGGAGGCGGCGAGCACTTGGGCGATGTCCTCGACATGGATCCGCGAAAACACCTGACCGGGCTTGATGATCCGCCGGGCCTTGCCCGCCCGCACCTTGGCGAATGGGCCGCGCCCGGGGCCGTAGATGCCGGCGAGGCGGAAGATGTGCAGGGGTAGATCGTGGGTAGCGGCCAGCGCTTGCCACGCGGCCTCGGCCTGGGTGCGCATCTCGCCGCGCCGGGTGGAAGGGGAGAGCGGCGTTTGCTCGTCGACCCAGCCGCCTGCATGGTCACCATAGACGCCGGTTGTGGAGAGGTAGCCGAGCCAGACAGGGGCGCTTTCGGCAAGGATAGAGCCTATTTCGGGCAGAAACGGGTCTCCCTCTTCCGTGGGCGCGGCGTTCAGCAGAATGTGGCTGGCGCGGGCGGCGAGCGGTGCAAGATTGGTGCCGGGCCAGAGGTGCATTTCGGCGTGTGGGGCCTGCAGCTTGCTCTCGCTGCGGGTGGTGCCGATGATCGTCCACCCCGCGGGCGCGAGGCGCGCGGCGAGTGCGCGGGCGGAATAGCCGTGACCGAGAGAGAGCAGGGTTTTCCCCGGTGCGTCAGGCACTGTTTTGCTGCTTTACGGCGGCAAAGAAGGCCTCGGCATCCGGCTCGGGCTGGGTGGATGCGAGCTCGTCGGGGAGGCGGCGCAGGCTGTGGCCGGTGGAGAGGGCGCGCAGATAGGTGCCGGCAGCCCGCTCGAAGCGATGCAGGTAGGAGAGCGCGAGAGACACGCGGGGGCCTAAGGTAAGCACGCCCTGGTTGCCGATCAGCGCCGCGCGGAGACTGGGGGCGGAGAGCAGGGCGGCGAGACGGCCGCCCTCATCTTCTGGCGTGCGCCCGCCGAAGTCGGAATCGACCAGATGTTTGTGGTGAAACAAAGAGGAATCAGGGCAGATCGGCTGCAACTGGCTCTCGGTCAGCGCGGCCAGCGCCCGTGTTTGGGGCGGGCGTGCGAAGAGCAGGCAGCGCGTGTCGGGCAGGGCGGTGAGCGCGACGGCAAGGGTGGCACCGATCCCCTCGGGCGGGCCAGTGCGAATGTCATCCGGGGTGCAGCCGCTGCCATCGCACCAGAGCAGCGATGTGTCATCTGGCCTGATAAGGCAGAGAAAGTCGCCCGCATCGACGAGGCCGTTGCGCAGAGCCCAGCCGCTCGCCGCCGAAAGATCGGTTCGATCGGGCCAATTGCTGATGCTTGGCAGGCTGGAAAAGAGACCCTTTTGCATTGGACAACGAATAGTCGGCCCTGCCAGCGGGTCAAGAGGGTGATAAGGCGCGGAGCGGGCCACTGCCTAGGGTGTCCAGCGGGCGATGAGCTTTAGCAGCCGTCGCTCGGCGAGGCGCAGGCCGGGGCGGTCTTGCGCGGTATCGGGCAGGGCGGATGGGTCGCTGGCGAGGTCGATGACGGCGGGGTGGATGTAGCTGTTGCGGGCGATGGTGGGGGTGTTGCCGAGGCGCTTGGCGGCAGCCTCGGACATGCCCTTGATCGTGACCGTTTCGGCCAAACTCGCCGCCTCCAGCGCCGCGACGGAGCCTGACCATGTACGGAAGGTTTTGGCGGTGATGCCCGGCGTTCCGGTGATGTCGGCCAGCCAGTCGTTGACGCGCGAGGAGCTTATGGTGCGCGGCTCGCCCTCCTCATCCACCCATGTCACCAGCTCGGCGCCGGGGAGGTCATCGAGCTTTTGCAGGGTTTGCTGCATCCGCTTGTTGCCGATCTTGCGCCGCACCTTCTTGCCGCCTTTGGAGGTATAGCCAAGGTGCAGGTCGCCATCCTGCAGCCGCAGGTGGCGGGAGCGGAGCGTGGTGGCGCCATAGGTGCCATTTTCGGCGGCATAGTCACTGTTTCCGACCCGCAGAGAGAGCCTGTCGATCATGGCGATGACGGCGGCGAGGGCGAAAGGCTCTTCGCCCGCGTCGAGGGTGAGGTCGCGGGCGACACGGCGGCGAATGGCGGGCAGGGCCTCTCCGAAAGCGGGGAGTTCGGCGTATTTGGTGGCGGCGCGATAGGCGGTCCAATCCGGGTGGTAGCGATACTGTTTGCGCGCGCGGGTGTCGACGCCGGTGGCTTGCAGGTGGCCGTTGACCTTGGGGCTGATCCAGACTTCCTCGTAGGCAGGCGGGACGCCAAGTGACTTGAGGCGTGCGCGTTCTTTCTGGTCGTCGATGGTGGTGCCATCCGGCGCGGTATAGGTGAAGCCGCGCCCGCAGCGGCGGCGGGCAATGCCGGGGCGGCTGTCGGGGTAGTAGACGAGGGAGGCGGGCGCGGCGTTCATGGGCTGAAAACGCCGGTGACGCGGGGGCGGTTCCGGCAGGGGTTGCGGATGGCCGCGCGCCATGGACAATTGCGCCATGACGGCTGATTTCAAAACATGGGCGGAGGCGGCACCGGAACTGGTGGCGGCGGCCGCAGGGCGCGCGGCGGCGGATCTGGTGATCCGTGGCGGCAGGTTGGTGAACGTGCAGAGCCGCGAGGTGCTCGACGGCTGGCAGGTTGCGGTGAAGGCGGGGCGGTTTGCCTATGTCGGGCCGGATGCCTCGCATTGCATCGGGGACGGCACCGAGGTGGTGGAGGCCGAGGGGCGCTATCTGATCCCGGGGCTGTGTGACGGGCATATGCACATCGAGAGCGGCATGTTGACGCCTGCGGAGTTTGCCCGGGCCGTCACCCCGCATGGCACGACGGTGATGTTTACCGATCCGCATGAGATTGCGAATGTGCTGGGGCTGGAGGGCGTGCGGCTGATGCACGATGAGGCTCTGCTTCAGCCGGTTTCGATCTTTACCCAGATGCCAAGCTGCGCGCCCTCCGCGCCGGGGCTGGAGACGACGGGCTTTGAGATTACGCCCGAGGATGTGGCTGAGGCGATGGAATGGCCGGGGATCATCGGGCTGGGGGAGATGATGAACTTTCCCGGTGTGAGCGCGGGCGATGCCAAGATGCTCGCCGAGATTGCCGCCACGCAACGGGCGGGCAAGACGGTGGGCGGGCATTATGCCTCGCCCGATCTTGGCCCGGCGTTTCATGCCTATGTGGCCGGCGGTCCTGCGGATGACCATGAGGGCACCGGCGAGGCGGATGCTGTGGTGCGGGTGCGGCAGGGGATGCGCTCGATGATGCGGCTGGGCAGTGCGTGGTATGACGTGGAAAGCCAGATCACGGCAGTGACCGAGAAGGGGCTGGACCCGCGCAACTTTATCCTCTGCACGGATGATTGCCACTCGGGCACGCTGGTGAATGACGGGCATATGAACCGGGTGGTGCGCCATGCGATTGACTGCGGCTGCGAGCCGCTGGTTGCCTTGCAGATGGCGACGGTGAACACCGCCACGCATTTCGGGCTGGAGCGGGAGCTTGGCTCCATCGCGCCGGGGCGGCGGGCGGATGTGATTTTGACCTCCGACCTGAAGGCCCTGCCGATTGAGAAGGTTTGGGCCAAGGGGCAGTTGGTGGCGGAAAACGGCAAGGTTAGTGTCGATTTTCCGCATCTGGACTGGCCGGATCATGCGCGGGCAACGGTGAACCTAGGCAAGTCGCTTGGTGCAGCGGATTTTGTGATCACAGCGCCGGAGGGGGCGAACTCGGTTCGCGCTCGGGTGATTGGCGTGGTCGAGAACCAAGCGCCGACGAAGGCCCTCACCGAAGACTTGCCGGTGGTGGATGGCGTGGCCGAGGGCGCGGATGGCACCTGCCAGATTGCGCTGGTGGAGCGGCACCGGGGGACCGGTGGTGTGACCAACGGCTTTGTGAAAGGCTTCGGCTACGAGGGGCGCATGGCGATGGCCTCGACGGTGGCCCATGACAGCCACCATATGATCGTTGTCGGCACGGACCGGGAGATGATGGCCATGGCCGCCAACCGGCTGGGCGAGGTAGGCGGCGGCGTGACCGTCTGGAAGGATGGGGCGGAGCTGGCGCTGGTGGAACTGCCGATTGCCGGGCTGATGAGCGATAGCCCCGCGCAGGAGGTTGCCGAGAAGGCGGCGCAGATGGTGAGCGCCATGGAAGCCTGCGGCTGCACGCTCAATAATGCCTATATGCAGCATTCTCTCCTTGCGCTGGTCGTGATACCCGAACTCAGGATTTCGGACCTCGGGCTTGTGGATGTTACGAAGTTTGAGCTGACGGAGCTGTTTGAGGAGGGGGCGACATGAACGCAAGCGATCAGATCACCCCGGTGGTAACGCCGGACGGCCAAGAGGCAGAGCTGTTCGACGATCCGGGCAAGGCGGTGGCCCGCCTTGAGGAGTTGTATCACGACAGCACGCGGTTTTTGTCACGGCACTTCAGCGAGGCGGTCATGGGCGATGCGCCCTCGGTGCGCTACCGGGCCTTTTACCCAGAGATCCGCATCACCACGACGAGCCACGCCAAGACCGACAGCCGCCTTGCCTTTGGCCATGTCGCCGGGCCGGGCACCTATACCACCACGGTCACCCGGCCAGACCTGTTTCGGTCGTATCTGAAACAGCAGATCGGCCTGCTCATTCGCAACCACCGCCAGCCGGTGCTGATCGGGCCGTCTTCCACCCCGATCCCGGTGCATTTTGCGGTGGCCAATGATGCCCATGTGACGGTGCCGCAGGACGGGGCGATGCGCTATCCGCTGCGCGATGTGTTTGATGTGCCGGACCTGAGCACCACGAACGATGCGATTGTGGATGACTTTGGTTACCTCCACGAAGATGGCAGCCACCCGCTGGCCCCGTTCAGCGCGCAACGTATTGACTATTCGCTGGCCCGGCTCAGCCATTACACCGCCACGGCGGCGGATCATTTTCAGAACCACGTGCTGTTTACCAACTACCAGTTTTACGTGGAGGAGTTTGAGGCCTACGCCCGGCATGTGCTGGCCGATCCGAAGAGCGGGTACACCAGCTTTGTGAGCACCGGGAACGTCGAGATCACCGACCCGGAGGCCGAGATCATCGCGCCGACGAAGATGCCCCAGATGCCGACCTATCACCTGAAGGCGGAGAATGGCGCGGGGATTACGCTGGTAAACATCGGCGTCGGCCCGTCAAACGCCAAGACGGCGACCGACCATATTGCCGTGCTGCGGCCCCATGCGTGGCTGATGGTAGGCCATTGCGCCGGGTTGCGGAACAGCCAGAGCCTTGGCGATTTTGTGCTCGCCCATGCCTACCTGCGCGAAGATCACGTGCTGGACGATGACCTGCCGGTTTGGGTGCCGATCCCGCCGCTGGCGGAGATCCAGATTGCGCTGGAGAAGGCGGTGGCCGATGTGACCCGGCTGGAAGGGTTTGACCTGAAGCGGATCATGCGGACGGGCACGGTGGCCACCATCGACAACCGCAACTGGGAGCTGCGCGACCAGTCCGGCCCGGTGCAGCGGCTCAGCCAGAGTCGGGCGATTGCACTGGATATGGAGAGCGCCACGATTGCGGCCAACGGCTTCCGCTTCAGGGTGCCCTACGGCACGCTTCTGTGCGTCAGCGACAAGCCGCTGCATGGCGAGTTGAAGCTGCCTGGTATGGCCTCGGAGTTCTATAAATCACAGGTTGCGAACCATCTGTTGATCGGCATAAGGGCCATGGAACACCTGCGCACCATGCCGCTGGAGCGCCTCCACAGCAGGAAATTGCGCAGTTTCGACGAAACCGCCTTCCTTTGAGGCCAAAAACCCCAGAAAACGCCTTGATTTATTGACTTGAAGGCCACTAAACGTTGTGGGACGCCGCAAGATGGCGTAGTTTTGCCGAACATAAGACCCACAGATGGGTCACTTACGAGGAGACAAGTACATGGCAACCAAACCGATGACCAAGACTGCCCTGGTCGCTGCAATCGCCGAAGAACTGGACAGCGACAAGAAGTCGGCTGCCGCGGCGCTGGAAGCGATCACCGCAATCATCACCAAAGAAGTGTCTGCCGGCGGTGCCGTGACCCTTCCCGGTGTTGGCAAAATCTACTGCCGCGAGCGCCCCGAGCGCATGGTGCGCAACCCCGCCACCGGCGACCAGATCAAGAAAGAGGCCGACAAGGTGGTGAAGATGACCATCGCCAAGGCTCTGAAAGACAGCGTGAACGGCTAAGCCCGAACGCAAAAGCTGCCAAGGCTTTCGAGGCCGCCCCACCCGGGCGGCCTTTTCGTTTGCCGGGGTGCGGCTGTTGGCGCTTATTCCCCGATCGGGCCGTAGCTGACGGTTTGGACGCTGTCGGTAAGCTGCGCGTCGGCGTCGCGGTAATCGACGATGAGGCCCAGCGTCAGCTCACGTTCTCCCACCTTCTGGCGGTCTTCGGAGGCATACATCGCCACCCCCTCCACCGGCGAATAGGTGGGCGGGCCGATCAGCTCTTCCACCTCGGCGCGTTTGGTGCCCGGCCCGATCTGTTGAGAGACGGCCTCAAGGCTCGCGGCATCGCTGTTTTCACGGTAGCTTGCTGCGGCCTCTGCCAGAGAGGCGGCGGCGGTGTCTTCCTCGCGGCAGCCTGCGAGGGCGACCGAGACGAGCAGTGAGAGCGCGGTGAGCCTAACCAAACTCATAGCCGGCCCCCTTCAGGCGCGTAATGAGCTCGGGCAGGTCGCGGGCGGTGGTGTCGAGCACATGCATGAGCACGTCGTTGAGGTCTTTCGTCGCCCATTTCTGGACCTCGCCCATGACCCAATCCCACTTGCCCGCCATGGGGGCCTTCCAGTCTTCGGTATCGACCCGCCAGAGGGTAATGGTTAGGCCTTCTTCTTGAGCCACTTGCAGGAGTTCCGGGTCTTTGGGGTTGGTCCACATGCCATCCCCGTAGGGCGGGCGCAGCCGGGTGGGGGCCACGCCGATGGCATCCTTGATGATCTGCTGATTGCTGCGCACCTCTTCGCGGAGTTTTTCGATTGGCAGCGGGCTTAGTTTGACGTGGTGGAAGGCGTGGTTTTCAACCTTGTGGTGCGCCGCGTGGATGGCTTGCACCGCCGCCTTTCCGCCGGAGTCCTCCATTTCGACGCCGTTCACGTAGAAATCGGCGATGATTTTGTTGTCTTCGAGGGTTTTCAGAATCTGGGTGAGCGCTGACACGGGTTTTGGGCCGTCGTCGAACGACAGGCGAATTTTCTTGGCCATTGGAATAGTGCTTTCAAAAGGAAAAGATCAATGCAGGCAGTATAGGCCCTGTGCCGATTCCCGTAAAGCGTGTGTCAGCCTTCTGCGATTTCCGCCATGGCCGAGAGGAAGCCGGCAACCTCCCCTTCGGTGTTGTAGTGACACATCGAGACCCGCACGCAACCGGGCAGGCCCAGCGGGGTGAGCACGTTGCCCGAGTAATGGTCGGCCTTGCGGGCGTGGGTGCGGATGCCGCGCTCGCGCAGGGCCGAAACGAGGCTTTCGGCGGAGAGGCCATCGAGCGTGAGAGAGACCAGCCCCTCGCGTGCCGGGTTGTCGACCCCGCCGATGATTGTGACGCCGGGCAGCTCGGCCAGCCCCTTCTGGTTGCCGGTGCCGTGCAGCATGGCGTTGGTCAGGTCTGTCTCATGGGCGTGGATCGCGGCGGCGGCGGCCTCTATCTTGGCGCGTTTGTCGCCGGTTTCTCCCAAGGCGCCGCCGAGCCATGTGAAATAGTCGATCACATCCGAAAAGGCGGCATAGGCCCCGGTGTCCCGCGTGCCAAGCTCCCATCCGCCGCCGCCCTGAAGCGTGTCATGCGGCTGGGCGGCCAGCCTGTCAGACAGCCAGGCGAGGCCAAAGCCGTGGCGCGAGAACATCTTGTAGGGCGAGACCACGTAGCCATCGACGCCGGCAGCGGCGATATCGACATGGCCGTGGGCGGCGTGCTGGATGCCATCGACGAGGATAAGGCACTCGGGCGCAATGGCGCGGATTTGGGCCGCGATCCCGGCCACATCCGTGCCCATGCCGGTAACAGGAGAGGCATGCACGATGGTGGCCACACGCACATCCGGGCTCATCGCGGCGGCATAGGCCGCTGGCCCGATGGTGCCGGTTGCGTTGTCATGGGGCACCACGATGTGCTCCAGCCCGGCGGCCTCGGCCCCCAGCGCTGCGGCAGAGCGGCTGGCGGGGTGTTCCAGCGTGGAGCTGATGACCTTGCCCGCGGGCTGACCGGCACAGGCGGCGCGGGCGAGACGAAACAGCAGCTCGGTGCCGCTCTCGCCCACAATCACTTGCCCGCCGTCGGCATTGAAGAAGGTCGCTGCATCGGCCCGCGCCTTTGCGATGACCTCCATGAGATGGGCCGAGGCCGGGTTATCGCGGCCCTGATTATCGGGGATTGCGGCGAATTTGGCAGTGGTCTCGACCACCGACTTGAGGGTCAGCGCCCCGCCCGCGTTCTCGAAGAAGATCCGCTCGCCGGTGATCGGGCAGCGCTCCACATGGGCGAACCGCGCCCGCACGTCTTCGATCAGGTCAGGGGTTTTGCCAAGCATATGCGCCTCCGTTGTTCGGTTTCGCTCTATGCCCACATGCGCAGGGCTACAAGGCGGGATGGGGTTTTGTTGGGTGTTTGGGTGCGGTTGCACGGGAGGGAGAGGCGGGCGGACTCACCGCGCCCGCGCCCCGCCCTCCTGCCCGGCACCGAGCGGAAAGCGGCAGATGAGGCGAAAGCGGCCATCCTCTGCGCCTTCGCCAAACAGGCAGAGCGCGTCGATGGGAAAGGGGCGGGGCAGGAGGCCCTCCAGCTCTTGCCGCAGCACCGCCTCTGCGGCCTCGGCTTGAGGCGGGGCCAGCTTGCCGGTGAGCGTGAGGTGAAAGCGGAACTCCTCCATCACATAGGGATAGCCCCAGCGCAGCAGCAGCGCGTCTTGCCGAGGGGTGAGGCCCGCGCCGCGCCTGCGGGCCAGCTCCTCGGGCCCGGGCTGCGCCCTGAAGCGGTCGAGCGCCTGCACAGCCTGCCCGGCCAGCGCGGCCAGCGGGGTTGCATCGCCCTCGGGCACCAATGCCAGAAAGCTGCCGATCTGCGCCAGCGTCAGACCCTCCAGCACCACCGGCGCGGCTCCGGCGCAAAACTCTGCAAGCGCCGCTTCCAACGCCGCCGCGCTCTGGCCCTCGGCCAGCCGGAACGGGGGCTTGATGGTGCCGTGAAAGCCATAGGCCCGGGGCGCCTTGGTGATGGCCCGCATATCAAGGCCGGTTTTCTCAGGCTGCGCCACCTCGGCCCCCGCGGCGGCATCCCACCCCAGCCATTGCGCGCCAAAGCGGGCGAGCGGCCCCTCGGGCGGCGCGTAATAGACGGCATATCGGCTGAATTCCTGCATTGGCCTGATCCTCCGGCATGGGGGCGACAGATTCATGACGCGGGGCGCAAACTGTGGCGAGATTTAGAGAAAGTCGAGGCTCGCGTGCCCAAGATGGCAACCGAATGTTAACGGAGCGCCCCCTACAGTCTTGCTAATCCGCTTGCCCCCAGATGCAGGAGTGCGTTCATGACATCGCAGCCCATCCCCTTTCCGACCCCAGCCGCCCATGCGGCCATGCCAATGCGCCTGCGCGCGCTGGTGCTGGACGACGACGATATCGACCATCTTCGCCTGCAGCGCATCTGCGAGCGGGCGGGGCTCGATCTGGAGGTGACCGAGGCCTACACCATCGCCGAAATGCGCGAAAAGCTCGATACGCCCTTTGACGTGGCCTTTATCGACTACAACCTTGGCATGGAGACCGGGCTGGATGCGCTCAAGGTGCTGCTGGGCCATGAGGAGCAGAGCCAGGTTATTCCGATCATGCTCACCTCCGTCACCCGCCGCGCGATTGCCGTGGAGGCCATGCGCCGGGGCTGCGCCGACTATCTGGTGAAGGAGGAAATGTCTGTCGACAACCTGCGCAAGTCCATGGTGTCGGCCTTCGAGCGGCGCATGTTCTACGCCTCGATCTCTGATGCCCGCGCCTTTCAGGAGAAGATGAAGCACACGATCACGCAGTTTCTTACCTCCTGCGGGCCGGAAATGCGGGAAATTCTCTCGGGCACCCTCGCCCATATCCGCAAGGTCCGGGCCGGGGAGGTTGAGCCTGACTGCGACGAGCACGTGACCCTGCTGGAGCGCGGCTGCAAGGATCTGGTCGTCTTCCTCGATGATCTCACGAGCATCGTCGAGCAGAGCAAGCTGGAGACGGCGCGCAACATCAAACTCGTCAACGGCACCGTCTAGGCCCAAACACCGGAGGCCCAATGAAGAATTCGCGGGCGGCCCAAAGGATGCTTTCGGCCGAGCGCCTGACCTCCCGGCTCACGCTGATTTCTGTTTGCGTGGTTGTTGCCGTCAGCGCGCTCTATGGCGCGTACCACGTGCTCACCACCCGAGCCGATGCGTTGAAAGCGCAGGAGCTACGGCTTCAGCAGCGCGCCCAATTCTATGCCGAGCAAATTTCGGGCGTGTTCCATGACATGCAGGACAATGGTGCCATCCTTGCAAAATATCCGCCCATCGGTGGGATAGAACGGGCGCTTGCCGCGCCGGATGGGATAGATCTGCTGGACGAGTCTTCGCTCGACCAATGGAAGAAGCGCTTGGCCACGATCTTCGCCAATAACCTGCAGGTGCATCCGCATTACACCCAGCTGAGGCTTATCCTTGCTGAGGGCGGCTGGCGCGAAGCTGTGCGCGTTGATCAGCGCGCGGGTGAAATCACCCACGTGCCCGAGGCCGGGTTGCAACAAAAGGCGCAGGAGCCCTATCTTGCCCGGCTCCGTGCCGACCCGGCCTCCGAGGCCTATTTTTCCCGTGTCTCCTACAACCGGGAACATGGCAAACGCGATGGCCCGGTGACCATCCGCCTGATCCACCCGATCCGCGATGCAGAAGGGCAGCTGCTTGGCGCGATTGTCATCAATGCCGATTACGAGATGCTGCTGCAAACCGCCCACCCAGAAGTTCTGCATGACCAAACTGTTGCCGTGGTGAACAGCGCCGGAGACTACCTTCTTTACGAAGCGGGCGGGCGCAGTTCGCGGCTTTTTCATCACGAGGACGCAAGCTACACCCCTTTGCCGCAAGCCAAGGCGTTGGGGGCTCGGCTGGGACAGAACAGCTTTGCCGAGCTGGACGACAAAACTGTTTACCTGCACACCGTTCCGATCGACAGGCTGCGGCCGCTGCCGGTGCAGTTTGGCGTGCTCACATTCGGGGCCCCCACCGCGGCCATCAGCGACACTGCCGGCCTTGTTATGCGCCATTCGCTGATCACCGTGCTCCTCGTGCTTTTCGCCGGAGCGATCACCAAGCTGCTCGGAGCGGAACTGGCGCAACGGTTTGGCGAGTTGGCGCAAGAGGTTGAGCAGAGCCACAAGCGATTGAGCTGGACCCTGCGCAACGTGGGCGACGGGCTGATCACCATTTCAGGGGCTGGCGTTATTGAAGATATCAACCCGGCGGCAGAAGAGATGTTTGGCTACGCCGCCGAGGAGTTGCGCGGCAAGCCTCTGACGGTGCTGATGTTTGAGGACACCGCGCACACTCATCAAGCCTATGTCAGCGCGTCCCGAGTTGGGCCGCAGGGCGCCCGCATGGCCGAAAATCGTGAAATTCACGGGCGCCACAAATCTGGCCGCGGCCTGCCCATCGAGATTTCGGTCAGCCGCGCCGAACTGGATGGCGAAGTAAAATTCATCGGGATGGTGCGCGATATCTCCGCCCGCCGCGCTGCCGAGATGCGGACGACCGAGTTGGTGGAGGCACTGCGGCGCTCTAACGAGGAGCTCGACCAATTTGCCTATGTCGCCAGCCATGACCTGAAAGCCCCGCTTCGCGTGATCCAGAATGCCGCGGGCTGGCTGGCAGACGATCTGGATCCGCATCTGACAGAAGACACCCGCGAAAGCCTCGATCTGTTGCAAAGCCGCGCCAAACGGATGGAAAACCTGCTGAACGACCTGCTGGAACACTCCCGCATTGGCCGAACCAAACAGTCTCAGGAGCAACTCACCGGCACCGCCTTCATTGAGGAGCTGCGCGGGTTGCTCCACATACCCGAGGGGATGCGGCTTGAGATCGAGGGGCCGTGGGCCGAGGTCACCCTGCCGCGCATGCCACTTCAGGTGGTGCTGCTCAACCTCGTCAGCAATGCCTTCAAGCACCACGACCGGCCCGATGGCAAGGTGCGGCTCACCCTCGCGGAACGCGCCGATGCCTGGCACTTCACCGTCGAAGATGACGGCCCGGGCATTGCCCCCGATTTCCATGAAAAGGTCTTCCAGATCTTCCAGACCTTGCGGCCCCGGGACGAGGTTGAAGGCAGCGGCATGGGGCTGGCCATTGTGCGCAAACATGTCGCCGTGGTGGGCGGCGACATAGAGCTTCAATCCGAGGGAACCCGTGGCACGACCTTCCGCATGCGCTGGCCGCGCGCGCAACACGCCCCAGAAGAGGAAATCGCAGCATGAACGCCGTGCGCCCCCGCCCCTTCGAAGCCCGACACAACCTGCTCAACATCGTTCTTGTCGAGGATGACGACGGCGATGCCAAGGCCGTGGTGCGCGCGCTCACGAAATCGCATATCGCCAACCCGATCCACCGCCTGCGCGACGGGATCGAGGCGCTCGCCTTTCTGCGCGGCGAGGGCGAGAGCAAGCCCCCCGAGCATTACGTGCTGCTGCTCGACATCAACATGCCGCGCATGAATGGCCATGAGTTTTTGAAAGAGCTGCGCGCCGACCCGCGCCTGCACCGCGCTGTCGTGTTCATGCTCTCGACCTCGGAAGATGAAACCGATGTGTTCCACGCCTATGACCAGAACGTCGCTGGCTACATCATCAAAGGCCGCGCCGGGGCGGACTTTTTGGAGCTGATCGACACGGTAGAACACTTCTGGCGCATCGTTGTGCTCCCTGACATGTCGCGCGAGGCGCCGCTTTCCGAGGGCTGAGGATGACGCTGAGCTTTTTGGTGATCGACGATGATGCGGGGGACCGCAAATTGCTTCGCCGCCTGCTCGGCCAGCGCAAGGATCCCTCGGAGGTGCATGAGGCTGTGAACGCCGAAGCCGCCATGGCCTGCGACCTGCCCGCGCCCGATATGGTGTTTCTTGACTATATGCTGCCGGATGCCAGCGGCGCTGACCTGATTATTCCGCTCGGTCGCCGCTGGCCCCGCGCCGCCATTTGCATGATGACCGGGCAGGGGGACGAGGAGATCGCCAAGGACTCCATCCAGCGCGGCGCGATAGACTATTTGCCCAAGCGCAACCTCTCGCCCGCCGCGCTCGACCGGGTGATCAAGACCGGCTGCAAGCTCGCCCGGATGCGCTGGCAGCTTGATGAGCAGCGCGAGGATCTTTCGGTGTTCTCCGAGGTGCTGGTGCATGATCTGAAAGCCCCGATCCGCTCCATGCGCTTTCTGGTCGACAAGCTGAACGAGGATCTGGCCGAGGGCACCGCCAAAGACGTGCGGCGGGATGTTCAGCTAATCGGGAAATCGGCTGACCGGCTGAATGACCTGGTCACAAGCCTCGCCGGCCACGTGCATTTTGACCATGAGACCGCGGAAGAGGAGGTGACGAGCGACGAATTGGTCGAAGCGGCCCGGACGGTGCTGCTGGAAGAGATCGAGCGCACCGGCGCGAAAGTGGTGAGCAAGGGCCGCGCCCGGTTTACCTGCCATATGCCGCAGATCGTGCAGCTGCTACAAAACCTGATCGGCAACGCCATCAAATACGCGGGCGATGCCCCGCCCCACATTACGATCCACTGCAGCGAAATCCCGGAGGAGGTGCGGCTGAGTGTTGAGGACAAGGGGATCGGCGTGCCGCCCGAATACCGGCAAACCATCTTTGAGCCGTTCAAACGCCTGCCCGTTGCCGCGGCCATCCCCGGCACCGGGCTTGGCCTTGCCACCTGCCGCAAGGTCGTCGACAGGCACGGCGGCCGCATCTGGTGCGATGAGGGCACCACGGAGGGCACCGCCATTCACGTTGTGCTGCCTCGCAGGCCCAAACCGCTCGCCTGCACCGGCTGACCCGACTTGCCCCGTTGCAGAGCCGCCCCGTTGCTCTACCATCCTGCCAGCAACCGCAGATATCCGCAGGAGCCGCAGGTGACACAGCCCGAAAGCCAAACCGCCCCCCATGCCATCTATGGCGTCAACCGCTGGGGCCGTGGCCTTGTGGAGGTGATGGAGAACGGCGAGATCGGCCTCGTCAACCCGCTGGCCCCCAAGGCGACGCCGGTAAGCCTGCCCGGCGTGGTCAACGCGCTTTCAGAGCGCGGGATACAAACGCCGGTGCTGCTTCGGGTGACGCAATTCTTGGAATACGGCCTCAGCCGGGTGACCGGCAGTTTTGCCGAGGCGATCGAGAAATCCGGCTACGGGGGCAGCTACCGGGGGGTGTTTCCGATCAAGGTGAACCAGCAGGAGCAGGTGGTGCGGCGGCTGGTGGAATACGGCGCGCCGATGGGCTACGGGCTGGAGGCGGGCTCCAAGCCCGAGCTGGTGATCGCCCTTGGCCAGCCTCTGGCGAAGGACGCGTTGATCATTTGCAATGGCACCAAGGACGAAGAGTTCGTGCGCCTTGCAACACTGTCCCGCAGGGCCGGATTTAACACCTATATCGTGTTGGAATCGTTGAACGAAGTTGAAATCGCCATTCGGGTCGCCAAGGAGTTGGGGATAGATCCGCTGCTTGGCGTGCGCATCAAGCTGACCAACCAGATCGGCGGCGCATGGGCCGCCTCTTCGGGCGACCGCTCGGCCTTTGGCCTCAACTCCGAGCAGTTGGTGACGGCTGTGGAAAAGCTCAAGGCGGCAGGCCTGCTGCATTGCCTGACCCTGCAGCACAGCCACCTCGGCAGCCAGATCCCCGATGTGAACGACGTGCGCCGCGCCGCCTCGGAGGCCTGCCGCTACTTCACCGAACTCTTGGGCGAGGGCGTTCCGCTCACCCACCTCGACCTCGGCGGCGGGCTTGGCATCGACTACACCGGCGAGGCCCGGGCGACGGAATCTTCGGTTAACTATTCGGTTGCCGAATATTGCTCGAACATCGTGGAAACCGTGAAATACGCGATGGACGAGGCGGGCGTGGCCCACCCCACGCTGGTCACCGAAAGCGGGCGCGGCGTGGTGGCGCTTTCTGCCGCGCTGGTCTTCGACGTGCTGGAAACCACCCGCTATGACGTTGAAAGCGCGCCCGAGCCGGAGCCGGGCGACCATCACCTCGTGTCAGACATTGCTGCCATTGTCGCCTATCTGGAGCCGCAGCGCTTGCAGGAGTGCATCAATGACGCGAGCTACTATCGCAACGAGTTGCGCGCCATGTTCCGCCGGGGCGCGGTTGGCCTGCGCGAGGTGGCCCGCGGCGAACGGATCTATCTTTGGCTGATGTCGCGGATCCATGACATTGCCGAGGCCCCCGGCGGCCCGTCGGAGATTTTGGACCAGCTCGACAGCACCGCCGACATCCTCCATTGCAACTTCTCGCTCTTCCAATCGCTTCCCGATGTGTGGGCGATTGACCAGCTTCACCCGCTGGTGCCCTTACAACGGCTCAACGAGGTGCCCGACCGGCGGGCCATTCTGGCCGACATCACCTGCGACAGCGACGGCAAGATTGACCGCTTCATTCTGGAGGGCGGCACCGCCAGCACCCTGCCGGTGCATGCGGTGGAAGAAGGCGAACGCTACCACTTTGCCACCTTCTTTGTCGGCGCCTATCAGGAGACGCTGGGCGATTTGCACAACCTGTTTGGCGATACCAACGTGGCCACCATCACCCTGCGCGACGATGGCGGCTTTGACCTTGTGGAAGAGTTGCAGGGGGACACGATTTCGGAGGTGCTCAGCTACGTTGAGTACAACCCGCGCGACATTTCCGGCGGCTTCCGCAAACGGGTGGATGCGGCCATTTCGGAGGGCGGGATTGATGCGCGGGAGGGCCGCAAGCTGATTGAGGCCTTCCGCAATTCGATGAACGGTTACACCTACTTCGAGTAACTCACGCCTGCTTTTTGGGCCGCTGGGCAAAGACCGAGAGCAGCGCCAGCAGGCCGGAGCCGAGCATCAGCACCACCGATGTGGCGTTGAGCACCGGCGTGCTGCCCGCCTTCACCATCCGGTCATACATGGTGATCGTCAGCGGTGAATCGGAGCCGACGAGGAACAGCGTGGTGTTGAAGTTCTCGAACGACACGAGGAAGGCCACGACGAAGGCCGAGAACATCGCCGGAAAGAGAAACGGCAGCGTGACGGTTGCCAAGGTGCGCGCCCGCGAGGCGCCGAGGTTTAGCGCCGCCTCTTCGAGCGAGATGTCAAACTTTTCCAGCCGCGCGATGATGACCAGTGAGGTGATCGTGACGAGGAAGGAGAACTGGCCCATCACCACCAGCGGGATGCCCGGACGGAGCGAGGTGAGGAACACGCCAAACCATTGGTCGGCGAGTCCGGCGATGGTTGAGGCCAGAACGAGGATCGAGATGCCGAGGATCACGCCGGGGATCACCAGCGGCACGACCATCAGCACGTAGAGCGCGTTTTTGAAGCGGAAGTCCTTGCGCACGAAGAGGAAGGCGTTGCAGGTGCCCGCCGCCACCGAAAGCGCGGCGACGATAACGCCGATGTAGAGCGAGTTGCCCATGCCCTGCAGTAGTCGGTCGTCATGGAAGAGGCCGAGCTTGGGCTCATTTGGCGAGAAGAACCAATCCCACGTAAAGCCGTTCCATGGCAGCGAGGGAAACATGGAATCGTTGAAGGCAAAGACACCCGCCGCAACCAGCGGGGCGACGAGGTAGAGGAAGAACACCACCACGTAAGAGCGGTAAATCCACATGAGGCCGCGAGAACCCTGCATCACGCTCACTCCTTTGCCACGGTGGTCGCCAGGCTCTGCCCGGTCAGCCGGAGCCCGGCCCAGACCACGAAGGAGGTGAAGACGAGGAGCGAAACGCCAAAGGCCGAGCCGCTCTCCCAGTTATATCGGGTGATGAACTGGTTGTAGATCTGCTCGGTGAACCAGCTGGAGTTTTTGCCTCCCAGCAGGATCGGCGTCAGGTAGCTGCCCGCCGTCAGCATGAAGGTGATGATGCAGCCGGCCACGATGCCCGGCATCGCATAGGGCACGATGATGCGACGGAAGACGGTGATGCGCGAGCCGCCGAGGTTATACCCCGCTTCCAGCAGCGCGTCGTCCATGCCTTGCAGGGTGGATACCAGCGGCACGATCATGAAGAGGATCACGGTATAAACGAGGCCAATGATGACCGTCATGTCGTTGTAGAGCATCTCGATGGGCTGGTTGATGATGCCCCATTTCACCAGCGTCATCGAGATCACCCCGGTTTCGCGCAGCAGCACGATCCAGCCATAGGCGCGCACCAGGTCCGACACCCAGAGAGGGATGAGGCACATCAGGAACAGCGCGGCGCGGGAGCGTTCGCGGGCGATCTTGGCGATATACCAAGCGATGGGAAAGCCGATCACCAGCGCCAGAGCGGTGACGAGAATGCTCATCCACGCCGTGCGCAGCAGAGTGTTGCGATAGACCGGCTCGGTGATGAAATCTATGTAGTTCTTGAACCCGTATTCATACTGGTTGATCCCCACCTTCTCGCGGATCGAGACATAGCCGATGCCGATTTGCGGCAGGATAATCAGCAGGCCGATCCACAGCGCAAAGGGCGTGAACAGCAGGATCAGAGAGAGTTTTCCCGCGTCGCGGCTCATGCGCCGGGCCTCCGGGTAAAGATGCGGGCGCGGTCCGGTGCCCAGCTTACGTCTGTTGTGCCGCCCTCTGTTGCCCCGGCGCGCTGCTCCGGGTCCGCCACCTCGATCAGCGCGTTGCCCGCGCGGACGAGGATGCGGCTGGCGGCGCCGTTGAACAGCAGGCTATCCACCGTGCCCTTCAGGGTGCAGCCCTCGGCCCCCGCGCCAAGGCTCAGGGCTTCGGGCCGCAAGAACACCTCTACCGCGTCGCCGCTTTTTGCGCCGTCTGCCACGGTGCCAATCACCTCGCCGCCGCCCTCCAGCACCACCCGGCCTTCGCCGCCTTTGACCTCGCCCAGCTTGCCGGCCAGCACCGTGGCATCGCCAACGAAACCGGCCACGAAGCCGGAGGCGGGCGCATCGTAAAGCTCCTTCGGCGCGCCGATCTGCTCGAAGCGCCCAGCGTTCATCACGGCAACATTGTCACTCATAACCAGCGCTTCCGACTGGTCGTGGGTGATGTAGAGAAAGGTGGTTTCAAACTGGTGCTGCAGCTGCTTCAGCTCGATCTTCATACGCTCGCGCAGTTTGAGGTCGAGCGCGCCAAGGGGTTCGTCCAGCAGCAGCACATCGGGCTCAAGCACCATGCAGCGGGCAATGGCGATGCGCTGCTTTTGCCCGCCCGAGAGCTGCTCGATCTTCTTGTCTTCGGTGCCGGGCAGGCCCACCCGGTCCAGCACGCGGGCCACCTTGCCGGCAATCTCGCTTTTCGGCTCGCCCCGGCAGCGCAGGCCATAGGCGATGTTTTCGCCTACGCTCATCATCGGAAACAGCGCGAGGTGCTGGAACACCATCTTCACGTTGCGCCGGTTGGGCGGCAGGTTGAGCACGCTTTCACCCTTGATCCGGATGTCTCCGGCAGTGGGGCTCTCGAAGCCCGCAATCATCCGCATCAGCGTGGTCTTGCCGCAGCCCGATGGCCCGAGGATCGAGAAGAACGAGCCTGAGGGAATGTCGAGCGACACATCGGAGACGGCGGTGAAGGTGCCGAACTTCTTGGTCAGATCGGTGCAGCTCAGGTCATACATGGGGGTGGTCTTTCTGTCTTCCGGGCGGGCGTAGGGCGGGACTTGTCCCGCCATCCCGCAATGAAAAAGGGCCGGAGCGCAAGGCCCCGGCCCGTTCTCTCAGTTGGCAGCCTTGATGCGCTCGAGCGCGAGGCCTTCCATGTCTTCGATTCCCGGCGGGATGTTGGCGAAGAACTTCAGGTTATCGAGGTCTTCCTGATCAAACCCTGCCGAAATCGCGGCTTTCTTGTCGTCGGGCATCAGGTCGATCCCGTTGGGCACGGCGGCAATGGCGCCTGTCGAGGCCGACATCATCTTGGTGATCTCGGGCCGCAGCACGAAGTTGATCCACTTGTAGGCCGCATCGTCCGCCTCGCCACCGCGCGGGATGGTGAAGGTGTCGATCCATGCCAGCGCGCCGGTTTCTGGCGGCACGAACACGATATCGGGGTTCTCGCCGTAGAGTTTGAAGGCGGTGGAATCCCATGTTTCAGACACCACGACCTCGCCCGAGAGCATCAGCGCCGAAAGGTCGTCGCCACCGCTCCAATAGGTCTTGATGACCGATTTGCAGGCGATGAGCTTCTCGGTCACCTCGTCCAGCATCTGCTGGTAGGCTTCCGGGTCGGAGTAGAGGGCGAACGGGTCTTTGCCCATGCCGAAGGCGGTGCCCAGCAGGATGGTGCGGCGCAGACGCATCGAGGTGCGGCCAGCGTATTTTTCGTCGCACAGGTCGTTCCAGCCGGTCACGTCGGGCGCTTCGGCCATATTGGCCATCACGCCGGAGGTGCCCCACTGGTGCGGCACCGAGTAAACCTCGCCTTCGATGGTGGTGTTGGCCTTCACGCCGTCCAGCAGGTTGGGCGTCATCGCGTCGGTGTTGATCTTGCTCAGATCCAGCGGCTTGTAGATGTTATATTCCAACTGCGCGGCATAAACCCGGTCGTGGCTCGGCTGGGCAAGGTCAAAGCCGGTGCCGCCGGTGGCGCGCAGCTTGGCGATCATCTCTTCGTTGTTGGAGAGCGTCACCTCGACGTCGATATCGGGGTATTCCTCTTCGAACTTGGCAATCACATCCTCGGGGGCATAGCCACCCCAGGTGAGCAGGCGCAGGGTTTCGGCGCTGGCACTGCCAGCGGCAAAAGCCATTGCAGTGCCCGCGAGCAGGGCGCGGATGGTTGGTTTCATGTCAGATCCTCCGGTTGGGGTCATTAATAGGTTTTCCTGCCCGTCTCACGCGGGCCTGATGGAGAGTGAAGCCCAGAATGGTTTGGTCCGAAAGGTCCATTTCATGCATCCTGGCAAACCGATACACAGCCGTTACAAACCGAAGCGGTCGAGCAGCCGATAGCTTGCAACCGCAGCGGGCAGAAACCATGGATCGCCCGAATAGAGCGGTCTCGTGGGGAAGCTGGGGGCCGTCATCGCGGTGTCTCCCGCCGGATCGCCGAGCACCCTGAGCCCCGCCTTCATGCCGAGATAAGAGGCCATACCCACGCCTGATCCGCAATAGCCCATGGCATGGCGAATGCGCCCTTTGTCGGCGGTATGGGCCAGCTTGTCGAAGGTGAAGGCGACGAAGCCCATCCAGCTATGGGTGATCTTGGTGCTCGCAAGCTCGGGGAAGAGCCGCACCATCTCGGCCCTCAGCCGCCGCGCTGCCACCGCTGCGCCGGCCTCTCCCGCTGCCGCGCGACCGCCAAAGAGCACCCGCTTTCTGTCGGGCGAGGCGCGGTAGTAGTAGATCACGCGGCGGCTGTCGCAATACATCCGGTTGTGCGGGAAGAGGCGGGCCATAACCTCCTCCGGCAGTTCCTCGGTGGCGATGATGTAGCTGCCGATGGGGATCACCCGCTGCCGGTGCCAAGGGGTGGCCGTGGGGGTGTAGCCGTTGGTGGCAACCACCACATCCTCCGCCGAGATGCTGCCGTGCGCGGTGCGCAGGGTGACCTCGCTTGGCCCCTCGTCCATCGCCTCGACGCCGCATTGGGGCAGCACCGTTACGCCAGCTTCCAGCGCCTTTTCCAGCAGCCCGGCATGGTAGCGGCCCGGGTCCAGCCCGCCGTAATTCTTGTAGATGATGCCGCCATGATAAAGATCGGTGCCGATCTCTTCGCGCTGGCGCTCCTTTGGCACGGCGATGATGTTCTCGCCATCAGCTTCATGGCTCATCTCCACATAGGCCCGCGCCGTAGCCGCCCCGTCGAACCGCCCGCAAAGCCGAAAGTCGCAGTCAATCCCTTCGGTGCGGATGAAATCGCCGGTGAAAGCAAGCGAAGCGGGGCCTTCGGCACGAATCGCGGCGGCCATCTCTGGCCCGTGCTTGGCGGTAAGGGCGCGCAGGGAGGGCTTGATCGAGTAGCTGAGCTGGCCGCCGTTGCGGGTTGAGCAGCCCTCGCCGACCTGCCCCTTTTCCAGCACCACAACGCTGCGCCCGCCCCGTGCGATTTGCAGCGCGGCATGCAGGCCGGTGTAGCCGGAGCCGATCACCACGGCATCGGCCCGGGGCGGGAGTTGGCCCCGTTCGATCGGCGCGGGCGGGGCGCTATCCCACCAATAGGGCGTTGTCTTCATCCCGTGATCCTGCCCGCCGCCCCGGGTCTGCGCAATCACCCCGCTGGGGCCTCGCTCACCCTGTAGTCTGCCGCCTCCAGCCACTCTGGCGCAATTTCTACGCCCCAGCCGGGCGCATCGGTGACTTCCACCTTGCCGCCCTCGACGCGGTAGGGATCATTTCGGTAGAGGCCGTATTGCCATGGGTAATAGTCGGCCTCCTCGATGGAAAACTCCAGATAGGGGCCGGCATTGGGGATTGCCCGCAGGAGGTGCATGGTAAAAAGCGTGACCAGCCCGAGGTTGGCCGCGTGGGGGGTAACAGGCAGGCCCGCCGCAGCCGCCATCTTTGCCACCTGCAAGGTGCGGCCAATTCCGCCGAGATAGAGCACATCCGGCTGGGCCACATTGACCGCCTTCAGCTCGAACATCCGCCGCCATGTTGGCAGCCAGCAGTCCTGCTCGCCGCCGGTTACGTCGATCTCCAGCGCGGCGGTGACTTCGGCGGTTTGTTCCAGCTCCCAATAGGGGCAGGGCTCCTCGTAATGGGTGATCCCGTGATCCTGCAGCATCCGCCCGTAGTGCATGGCTTCGGCGGGCGCGTAGCAGGAGTTGGCATCGGCCAGAAGCGCCACATCCTCGCCCCGCATCGCGGCGGCAATCTCGGGGATGATCGCCTCGGTGCGGCCCTCCCATTCGTCTCTATTCCGCCCACATTCGGCGCCAATGCGAAACTTGAAGGCATCAAACCCCTGCTCGCCCCGCAACCGCCGAAAGCGCTCTGCCTCGGCCTCGGGCGTGATGTCGCGCTTCATCGAGGAGGCATAGGCACGCAGCTTGCCCGGGCTGCCGCCGAGCAGCGTGGCCACCGGCTTGCCCGCCGCCTTGCCGCGCAAGTCCCACAGGGCGGTTTCCACCCCGCCGATGGCGCGGCACATGTATGAGCCGGGAAACTTGTGCTCTTTCTCCCACGCACGCTGAAACAGGTCATCCTGGCCTGTGTCAGGGTCGAAAACCACGCCCAGCACATGCGGTGCCACCTGCCGGTGGAGCACGGCGGCGCTGATGTCGCTCTGATAGGTGGAGACCTGCCCCCAGCCTTCGCGGCCCATCTCATCGGTGACACGCACGAAGCCCACATCGGGGGTGGCGAAGGTTTCGATTTTCGTCAGACGCATGATGCGGACTCCCGGTTACGGGCCGATAGAACTTGCCAAACGGTCTGCCGATAAGGTCCACTCCGCAAAGGCTGGCAGACCAATTGGAGGATCGGATGGCCAAATACGCGGGTGGTGCGCTGATTCCCGGCCTCTCGGTGGACCGGGCGGATGCTGCCAGCCTTTCGATGCAGCTGACCACCCGTCTGCGCGAGCTGATCCTGTCTGGCGCGTTGCCGCCCGGAACCCGCCTGCCCGCCACCCGGGTGTTGGCGCGGGATCATGGCGTCAGCCGCACCACCGCCGTCACCGTCTACGAACAGTTAGCCTCGGAGGGCATGGTCTCGAGCCATGTGGGGGCGGGCACCTATGTGTCGGAGGAAGTGCGCCCGCATGCGCCCGCCGCGCCTGCAACAGAGACGGTTTCGCATGTCGCCAAAGACCTGACCGAGCGGTATTTCCCTCGGCTCGAACACCCGCGCACCCCGCGCCCCTTTGTCACCGGCATGCCCGCGTTTGATGCCTTCCCTATGGCGCAATGGGCGCGGATGCAGGCGAAGTATTGGCGGGGTTCCCGTGCCGGGCTGATGAGCTACCCCGAGGCCGCCGGGCTGCCTGCCCTGCGTGACGCGATTTGCCAGCACCTGCGCGCCAACCGGGGCCTCAGCTGTGCGCCGGGGGAGGTGTTCGTCTTTGCCGGGGCACAGGATGCCTTTGTGCAGATTGCGCAGATCCTGCTGGAACCGGGCGACCCTGTCTGGATTGAAAACCCCGGTGCCATCGGCGCGCGCAACGCCTTCTTGTCACGCGGGGCACGGCTGGTGCCCGTGCCCGTGGATGCGCAGGGGATCGACGTTGCCGCGGGTCGCGCCGCCGAGCCGAAGTTTCGCGCCGCCTTTACCACCCCGGCGCATCAGCATCCGCTGGGCGTGCCGATGTCACGCGACCGGCGCTTTGAGCTGCTGGAAGAGGCCGAGCGGGCCGGGGCCTGGGTGATTGAGGATGACTACGTGGGCGAGTTTCACTATGGCCGCGCCCCGTTGCCGCCGCTGAAGGCGCTCGATGCGGGGGGGCGGGTGATTTACGTGGGCACCTTCTCCAAGGCGCTGTTTCCGGCGATCCGGCTGGGCTATGCGGTTGTGCCGCCGGGGCTGGCGGAGGTGTTCACCCGCACGCTTGAAGCGGCGGCGCATGGGGTGTCGCATTCGGTGCAGGCGGTGGTGGCGGCGTTTATCGAGGAGGGGCGATTTTCGGCCCATATCCGCCGGATGAGAGACCTTTATCGCGACCGGCGCGATGCCCTGATGGAGGCCGCGCAGAGCCATTTGGGCGGGCTGCTCAATGTGCAGCCCACGGAGACCGGCTTTCATACGGTGGGATACTTTCCGCAGCCGCGCGATGAACTGGCAGCGGCCGAGGCGGCGCGGGCCGAGGGGCTGGCCACCGCACCGCTTTCGCGCTTTGCGCTGGCCCCCGTCGCGCAACAGGGGCTGACGCTGGGCTTTTCGGCGGTGCCCTGGATCGAGGTGCAGCGCGGGGTGGAGCGGCTGGCAAACGCGCTCAGAGCCGCGCCGCGATAAGGTCTGCCGCCTTTTCGCCGATCATCAACGCCGGGGCGTTGAGGTTGCCCGAGGTGATGGAGGGGATCACCGAAGCATCGGCCACC
The DNA here is from genome assembly GCF_006351965.1 of Oceanicola sp. D3. Taxonomy (NCBI): domain Bacteria; kingdom Pseudomonadati; phylum Pseudomonadota; class Alphaproteobacteria; order Rhodobacterales; family Roseobacteraceae; genus Oceanicola; species Oceanicola sp. D3. The sequence continues at coordinate 167,107 of NZ_CP040932.1, read as the reverse complement.
GTCAGCCCTTCGATCCCGCGCAGGCGCAGATCCGGCGTAACAACCGCGCTGTCCTCGGCCCCCATCGCGCAAGTGCCGCAGGGGTGGAAAACAGAGCCTGTTACGGCCCGAATATAATCTTTCAGCGCCTCGCGCTCGGTCACCGCGGGGCCCGGCTTCAGCTCGGCGCGGGTGATGCTGGCCAGCGGGTGCTGCTCGGCAATTGCCCGCATGATTGGCACTGACGCCAGCAGTTCCTCCATGTCTACGGGGGCGCTCAGATAATTGGGGCGGATCGCCGGTGCCGCCTGAGGGTCGCGCGAGCGGATGTGCAACTCGCCCCGGCTCTTGGGGTGGCAGTTGGAGACGCCAATCATGAACCCTGCAAAGGTATCGGGTTTCATCAGCCGCCGCTTGCCCGGCACCGCCTTGGTGTAGCTCAGCGGCGAGAAGTAGAGCTGGAGGTTGGGCCTGCTGCGCCCCGGATCGCTGCGCACAAAGCCGCCCGCCTGATTGACCGAGAGCGAAAGCGGCCCGCCGCGTGTGATCACATATCGCATCCCGGCCCGGACGCGCCCGATCCAGCGCCCGAGGGTGGCGTTGAGTGTGGGCACGGTGGCCTCATAGACAAGGTCGAAGCCGATGTGGTCTTGCAGATTGCGGCCTACCCCGGGTGCGGCATGAATCGTCTCTATTCCGTGGGGTTTGAGCCGTCTTGGGTCACCGATCCCCGAGAGTTGTAGTATCTGCGGCGTGCCGATTGCCCCGGCGGAGAGCACCACCTGCCGCGCCTTTACCTGATGGACGGTATCGCCCCGCCGAAACTCGACGCCGGTGCAGCGCCGCCCTTCGAACAGCAGCCGCGTAACGTGCGCACCCGTCTCCAGCCGCAGGGCCTTGCGCCGCAGGGCGGGCCGCAGATAGGCCGCTGCCGCCGAAGAGCGGAAGCCGCCGCGCGTGGTGATCTGGTAAAAGCCGACGCCCTCCTGCGAGGCGCCGTTGAAATCGGGGTTTACCGCGTGGCCCGCTGCCCGGCCTGCGGCGACGAAGGCGTGAGACAGGGGGTGAACCTCTTGCGAAACATCCTTGACGCCCACTGGCCCGCCGGTCGCCCGCCACGCGCTTTCGCCCGCCGTGTTGTCTTCCAGCCGCTTGAAGTAGGGCAGCAGATCGGCGTGGCTCCAGCCGGTGCAGCCCGCCGCGGCCCAGCTGTCGTAGTCCTCGGCCTGCCCCCGGATAAAGACCATCGCGTTGATCGAGCTTGAGCCACCAATCACCTTGCCGCGCGGCCAATAGGCACTGCGCCCGCCAAGGCCTGCTTCGGGCTCGGTGTAATAGCGCCAGTTGAGACGCGGGTGATAGAAGGCGCCTCCGTAGCCGATTGGCATACGCACCCACGGGCTAAGGTCGCGCCCGCCCGCCTCGATGACGCAGACCCGCAGCCCCGGGCGCTCGGAAAGCCGGGCCGCGACGACACAGCCCGAAGAGCCCGCGCCAACCACCACCACATCGCATTCGCTCGTTTCCAAAGCCGTCATCCCCGCCGTTCTAGCGCCTGAGGGTAAGTGCTGAACGGTCTGCCGTCACGGGGCCATTCAGCAGCTTCGACAGGACCAATTCGGCTTGGCTGGAGCCACTGCCGTGCCTGCTCCCCGGGGATCTCGCTATAGGCGCGGTCAGAAGAATAGGCCCGCAGTTCCGCGAGGTCGCCGTATTCGGGGCAATCAAGCTGCTGCTCGCCCCAGCGATTGACGGCGCGCGGATGCGGACCGCAAGGTGCGATCCCTGGAAGGAAATCTGATGCAAGTGGTGAGCCGTGCAGGACTGTGCGGGGTAAAGGAAATCAACGGCTTGCGCTGGCGAACCGGAAAACCCCGCCCCTTGATTTGATTGGGCTTTTCGGGCCTCTGGCGAACCGTTTCAGGGGGCCAAGAAACCGAAAGGCCGCTGACTGGGCTGGCACCCGGGTCAACGGCCAAATCGAAAAGTTTGCTCGGAATGGATACCAGATCGCGCCCGTGATCGCAATCGCGGGAGGGGTCGATGTCTGAGCTTCTGCCCTTCTGCAAGATCAAGCTGCAATACCTTCTGGAGATGGTCACCGACCACGAGCTGGACGACAACGCCCTGCGCGTGGCGCTCTACCTGGCCTTGGCTCATGCCGATCACGAGACGGGGGAGAGCCGACCGTCCTTTGAAACCATCGGCGCAGCCATCGGCAAGCACGCCAAGTCGGTCAAGCGGGCGCTGAACAAGGTCGAGGCGGCGGGCTACATGACCGTGGAGCGCGGGACCAACAAGGGGAAATCATCGCGCTACCGCCCGACTGAAGCGGCCATGAAACGGGCCACCGAGCGCCGCCGGGAAGGGGACAAGGTTGTCCCGCTTAGCCGCGCCAAAGGGGGACAATCCTGTCCGCAAAGCGGGACAGACCTGTCCAGCAAAGGGGGACAGGATCGCCCCCCGAACAGAGAACAAGAATTTAGAAAAGAACGAGGGCGCGCGTCCGCGCCGGATTTGCCCGATGAAGGGCAATCCGGCGGAACGCGCCCGGACCTGGTGTTTGTCCCGAGGGGTATCTGCTTCGTCCGGGACTGGGATGCACGGCTGGCCCGGGAAGGGATGACCACGCTGGACCGAAGCCTGCCACTGTCACCGCACGAGCATCACCTGGGTTTCTGGCTTCCGGCACGGACACCGGCCCCGGTGGACAGCGCGGAATGGCAGGCGCAGTTGCGTCTTCTGCGGGATGTCATCCATCAGTCGCAGGTTGGCGCATGCGCCGCGCCTCCTGCACCCCGCATCGCGACCTTTGCACCGCGTCAGATGCAGTGCGCATCACGTTTTCCGCAGGATGTTGCCCCGACCGTGGGGAAGAACCGCCATGCGGTCTGAGGAAACAGCAAGGCGACCCGTGTCATACGCTGGCGCTTCTGACACGGGACCTTGCGAGGGGCGGCAAGCCTCCCCTTCGAACCCCACCGGCGCGGGCAAGACCCGCGCAAAGGAGCCGCTGACGGAGACCTTCGTCTTCCGTTGCACGGCGGCTGAGAAAGCCGAGCTGCGCGCCAAGGCCGAGGCTGCGGGGCTGCCCGCCGCGACGCTTCTGCGCGAGGCGCTTGGCCTGACCGAGGCGCGTCGCCGCAAACCCGTGCCGCGCGTCGATCCGGCGCTGGTGCTGGCCGTGGGGCGCATCGGCGGCAACCTCAACCAGATCGCACGCTGGCTGAACCGCGCGATGCTGGTGGGCCGCACCGACCTCGACAGCCTGACCGTGGCGCGCCGCCTGCTGGTGATCGAACGTCAGCTCGCCCAGCTCCTCGACGAGGCGCGGCGGTGCTGATCAAATTCTTTCCCAACGGCAAGGGCGCGGGTGCGGGACCGGTCGGTTATCTCGTGGCTGAGCGCGTGTTGGCCTATGACAGCAACCGCGACTTGGTCCGCGATGCCGACGGCCAGCCCTTGATGGTGACGCGCGATCCCTTGCCCGAGGTCTTGCGCGGCGACCCCAGCCGCACCGAGGCCCTGATCGACGCCAGCCGCCACCAGTGGACCTACCGCGCAGGCGTGATCAGCTTTGCCGCCGAGGACGCGCCCAGCGACGCACAGCAGGCCGAGGTGATGGACGCCTTCGAGCAGCTGGCCTTCGCCGGGCTGGACGGCGAGCAATATGACATGCTCTGGGTCCGTCACAGCCACGAGGACCGCGTCGAGCTGCACTTCTGCACCCCGCGCCTTGAACTGACCACAGGGCGCAGCCTCAACATCGCCCCGCCGGGCTACCAGGATGCCTATGACAGCCTGCGCGACCTGATGAACCAGCGCCACGGCTGGGCAGACCCGATGGAGCTGGAGCGTACCCAGGAGGTGCGCGACACCATCGAGGCCCCGACCCGCGCCCAGGGCCGCGACGAGCTGCATGCATGGATCCTCGATCAGGTCAGCATCGGCCTAATCACCGACCGCGCCAGCATGGTCGACGCGCTCACAGACGCAGGCTTCGACCTGCCGCGCGTCGGTAAAGCCTACCTGACCGCCCAGGACCCCGAGACCGGCGAACGCTGGCGCCTGAAAGGAGAGATTTTCCATGAAGACTGGCAAGCCGACCCGGCTGAGCGAGAAATTGAACGCGGAGCTAGACACGATACGCCAGGACTACGCCGCCTCGATGGCATCCCAGCTGGAGAGCTTCAGGACCGATTTGACGGCCATTGCGAGCGACGCGCGGCGTACCATCGAGAACGATACGCGCCGCTTCCTGAACGAGAACAGGAGCTTGTTCGAGACGCGGACCGAGCAGATCAGGCGCTGGCTGACGATCTCGCCCTGGGTGATCTCGGGGCTGATCGTGACGGGGATCGCCTCGATGATGGCCGCGAGCTGGTTCTGGGCGACCCTGCTGACGCGCTCGGAGCTGACGGAACTGGGCCTGACGCGGATCGACCGGGGGGAGCAGACCTGGCTGACGCTGGACCCCGACAGGACCGAGCTGAAGACCTGCACACTGGCCGGGACGCCGGTCATCTGCATCAAGATCGAGGAGAGATGAATGACGACGCCCCTGACAGCCTTGGAGCGCGACTTGCTCGCCTGCGTCGAGCGGTTGGTGACGGCCTGCGAAACCTCAGCCGCGGAATTGAGCGGCTTGGAAGCGCGCTCGACGAAGAGGCTGCAAGCCCAATTGGATGGTATCGCGGCCTGCGCGACGTTGCTCATACGCTCACAGATCGCGTCAATGCAGGCGTTGCGTGGCTTGCTGAGCGAAGAGGCCACCTACAACGCGCTGGACGCGAAGTTGAACGAGAGCTTGAGCTTAGCGAGGGACGCCGAAGAGAGGCTGAGACAGAGCTAGAAGTGCGGGAGCGGGAGATGGACCGGGGGCTGACGCATTGAATGTGGCGCCAAGCTGTGGGTTGGCAGGTCCGCGCCATTTGCCATGCTATAGGTTGGCTGATCGCGCGTTCTCGGCGCGTGCGGCATAGACGATCAAGAAGTGATCAAAGGCGAGAAGAGCGAGATTTAGTGTTTTCCCAGCTTGCACATCTCAAAACTTAGTACTGAGCGTTGCCCTTAGGTTGTATTCTGCGCCATTGTAGACATCGGCATCAAAAGTGGATCAAGAAACTCCCTTCGCTGCCGAACTTGCCGCCAAGGCACGAATCTGGTATCTGCTCCCCTATAGGGAGCGATGTATAACTTGACTGTACGGGAACGTTGGACTAGATAAACGATGAGAATCATTGCCCGACCGAAGTTGATTGCCTTTTCCAAACGCTTCCCAGACTCGAAGTCGCAGCTGGATGTTTGGTGGGCAGAAGCGCATCGCGCGAACTGGAAAACGCCAGCCGAGGTCAAAGCGCAGTATCGCAACGCAAGCATTTTGAAGGGCGGACGAGTGGTCTTCAATATTTGTGGCAACAAATATCGACTGATTGTCAGGTTCGACTACGAGAAGGGTATTGGCTTTGTTCGGTTCCTCGGAACTCACGAGGAATATGATCAAATCGACGCGGAGGAAGTATGACTATGAACGAGCATCATATTCGGCCAATTCATTCCGAGCAGGATTACACCGCTGCACTTGCCCGTGTTGAAGCGCTGATGGACCTTGATCGCTCTGAAGTAGAAGATGATGAGCTTGATGTGCTGGCGACACTGATCGAGGTCTACGAAGATCGTCACTTTCCAATGGACGCGCCAGATCCAATCGAAGCAATCAAGTTTCGCATGCAGCAGCTCGACATGAATCAGAGTGACCTGGCCCCAATCTTTGGAAGCCGCGCAAAGGCATCGGAAGTTCTGAGTGGAAAACGAAGCCTAACTCTCAAGATGATCCGGGCTTTGAATGAACATTTGGGCATTCCGGCCGATGTGCTGATACGAGATGGTGGCGCTTTGCCGACCGCTCCGGCGGGGATTGATTTCGAGCGTTTTCCTGTGATGCAAATGGCCAAACTAGGCTGGATCCAGAAAACAGCAGACATCAAGGATCGCACCGAAGAAATCGTGCAGAAGATGGTCGCGTGCGTTGGGGGGCAGCAAGCGCTGCCACAGGCTTTGTTCCGCCAAGGCGGAGGTTCACGAGCCAACGCCAAAACGGATGTTCATGCTTTACAAGCTTGGTGCCTGCACATTCTTTGCAAAGCACGGCAAGCGGGGTTGGAAGGTGTCTATGAACAAGGAACTATCGACCTCGATTTTCTCCGTGACTTGGCCCGCTTGAGTGAATTTGACGAGGGGCCAAAGCTCGCCAAGGAAAGACTTGCCAAGCATGGCATCGCGCTTGTTGTCGCTTCGCACCTGCCAAAGACCTATTTGGACGGCGCAGCACTTTGGACAGTGGATAGTGTTCCAGTTGTGGGCATGACGATCCGATATGATCGTCTGGATAATTTCTGGTTCTGCCTACTTCATGAATTGGCCCACTTGGGGCGGCACTTCAACAATGGAGACGGCGAGGTCTTCATTGACGATCTGCAACTTCGTGAGCGGAACCATGAACGAGATGATATCCGCGAACAGGAGGCTGACGAGTGGGCGCAAGAAGCCCTTATTCCCTTGGAGCTGTGGGACGGCCATCCAGTGCGCTCTAGCCCCAGTGTGCAGAACGTTATCTCCCTTTCGCGGCAAGCAAAGGTTCATCCTGCCATCGTCGCAGGCCGCATACGCCACGAGAAGCAGAACTACAGGCTACTTTCGCAGTTCGTTGGCGCGAAACAAGTTCGTCCATTGCTGATGGAGGATTCAATCTGCTGAGTTTAGCGGGGGCGCCCGGCAAGGCGTCCCCGCTTTCACAACACGTCGAAAGGATACAGGCGCACCCTCTTCGTCGTGGCTCCGGAGACCGAAGCGCTCTTGTGGTGGTAAGCAAGGGATAGACGGTTCGGGACTCCAGGGCAAATGTTTTAACAAGCGCCAAGGAGTACGCCGGATGGCTACTATCAAAACTCTGACGCCTGAGCAGGTGTCGATCATCAAGGCTCGCCTTGCGAAGGGCGATTTTCAGCATCGGATCGCTGCCGACTTCGATCTCAATCAGGGGCGCATCAGCGAGATCGCGACCGGAAAGCGCTTTGCAAATGTTCCCCCTGCAGCACCGGAGGCGTCTCATGTCTGACAAGCTTCTCAAGCCAGGTCAAAAAGCGCCGCGTTCCGGACAGTATGAAATCACCGGTCCTCGTGGCGGTGGAACCGGGGTCGAACGCACGGTCACACGCAATGAACCTCTTCCACCTCCAGAGCAGAAGGGACAGAAGTATCGCCTGGTGGATCCAACAAAACACCGGCGGCAAAGATAACAATGGCGGTGCGGCCAAGTAACTTGGGTCGCGCCGCTTGTCACGTCGGTTCCCTAGAATTGGACTCTGGCACACCGGAAAGCTGGTGCTCTCAAAGATGCTTTACCGCCCATCGGTGTGCGCCATTTCTGTCTCCAGCCCCAATCTTCCGAAATGCCTCCTGTAGCCTCTTCTTTATCGCTGCCTCGCTGGTCCCGAGTCGCGCAGCGATTTCCGCGTTAGTTCGTCTCGGGCCGAGCATAGCCAAGGCTTCAGCCTGGCGAACAGTAAGCCCGTTCGGGAGTATTGGTTGCGGGCTGTGTCTAACCACAGTTTGCGCCTTTATCTCGATTAGGGCACTGGCTTCGGCAGAAAGCCTTTGCATCTGTACGCTATCTTGGAATTGTGCAGCCATCCCGACTATTCCATGTAAGAAAGCCAGCTGTTGTCTAGTCAGACGAGGAGCCAACCCAAGCTTGTGAAGCTTCGCCCTTGTGCGTTTGCGCCAAGCACGAGGTGGCTGCATCTTGTCGTTGATGACAACACCCGTGACCTCCATGCGTCCTTCGAATCCAGAAAACCTGGTTTTCTCCGGCTTCAGCTCGAACCCTGCTTGTTCAACTGCTTGCTGCACTGAATCGAGAAATGCCGGTTCAACTCGTTGCTGTGAACTGAACGTGAGATCATCCGCATATCGCGAGTATCGGTGGCCAGCCTCTTTGGCCAAATGTGACAGCTGCTCATCCAGTCCGCGCAGAACCAAATTGGCAATGGCCGGGCTTGTCGGCGCGCCTTGCGGTACACGGTCATCTAGGCAGCACAACTCTGCCAACATTTCCGCTACATCTTCCTTGTAGCCGAGCGAGACAAAGATTTCACGCACCTGGTCAATCGTGATCGATGGGAAAAACTGCCGGATATCGACATTGAGCACATGCTTTGCGCCAAGATGGTACTTGGCATTCTGGACCGCGCTTCGCCCAGCCACGAAACCGAAGACGTTCTCAGCGATCTCCACATGGTTCAGGATGTTGTCCAAGATCCACCACTGGATGACCTTGAGGTAGGTCCGTGGTGTATCGATGTCGCGCTTGGTGCCATCCTTCTTCTTTAAAGGAAAAGAACGATAGTGCTTCCTGGGCCGACGGCGGATTGAGAAAATAGTCTTCGGGCTGATTCCGAGGAACAGCGGCAATGCACCCGTTGTCGGTATCGGCGGTAGCCCAAGCTCACGGAAGCGCGCAGTTTCGTCGTCAGGAAAACCACCTGGTTCCGCCCGAAGGATTTCCTCTAGGTGCGCAAAGTCTCTGGGGAAGTAGTATGAGCGAGTTGGCATCTACAGCAACTTCCAGTCTCTGAAGTGAAGACTGCCTTGAGCGCGCGGCCTAAGTCCAAGAGGCATTTTGGCCGAGACCTTGGGCAAAATGCCTCTTGGACTTAGGCCGCGAGCCCCTTCAAACCAAACCTGAACAACGGCTCGCCGAAGCAGCGAACAAGCTGAACGCGATACCAACTCGCACATTACTTGTACCTCCTACGCTGGGCTTTCATCAAGAACAAACGACGGTTGTCGATGGAGCGCTCTAGGCCTTCACGACGCACAACCTGCTTGCCCTTAGGTGTCATGAAATACACACCGCGCCTCACCGCTGTGACCAAACCATTCTCTCTGGCGTCCAAGTGCGCTTCGCGCAGTTTTTCGTTTTCACTTAGCCAGTTGGAAAGCTCCTTCCCCAACAGTTTGGACGAGAATTCTTCGATATCCTGAATTCTCGCGGGCTGAATAACAGCCAAGATCGAAAGGTAGGCAAAGAGCGGGTCAATGGTTTTCATCGTCCAGTTATCCTTCTGGCGGCTCTTCTCCTGGCGCGAGCGGTTACAAAAGGCTCAACGTGCGTCCAGCAAAGGTCTTTGTCCGCGTAATCAATGAATTCGACGTTGGCGCCGTTCTCTTTTGCTTCAATGATGGGCCCCGTGTTCATGTAGTTTTCGTGGGTTTGATACTGGGCATCAACGATGACCAGCATCTTTCTGCAGATGTCTTCGTCATGGCAAAACGATCCAAGTTCAAGGAAGCTTCCGGGGCTGCTTGGCAGCATTACTACGGCGTCGGTTCTGCGCGATTTTGCGTGATCGAACTCGGCCAGGGCTGCATTGTTTTGATCGCCAAGTAGTGGTGCAGTTGCACCAATCAATTTCTCATACTCGCCCAGCGTTACTTGCCAGCCAGCGTTCGTGAGCTTGTGGAAAAGGAAATAGCGCAACACCGCCGCAGTGTTACGCGAGTTCTTTCGAGGTGCCTTGTCTGTTTTAATGAACGGCCCGGCCAAGAAGGCCACCCGTTCCAAGCCGGATGCCCTTTGCGCATTTCTAAGGAGTTCTTCATCAAGCAAACGCTCGACGGGCAATGGCGGAATGTTTTCTGTCACGCCGCATACCTCCCCTCTTCGATCTTCTCGGCCTGCCCCAAAGCCGCGAGACTTTCCAGCAGCGGCTGCACGGTGGTGGTACGGGCGCGGACGAAGCGGCGGGCGATTTGGTCGGGGGTGGCTTCGCCCATCTCCGCCAGCGCCTCGCGGACGGCGGCGATCTGGTCGGGGAGGGTTTTGGGCCAGGGGGCTTTTTCGATCTTGGCGGTGGGGCCGACGTCCAACTCGGCCTGCGTGCCCTTGGCGGTCTGGCGGCCTTCGGGGTTCTGGTAGTCCGGGCGGAGCCAGCGGATGTGGCCGCGCGCCTCTTCCTCGGCGCGTTCCTTGTTCAGCGCGACGAGTCGGAAGAGGATGTCTTCGTCGCTCAGGTCCACGGGCCAGCCATAGGCCTCGGCCACGGCGGCGTCGATCTGGTCGTGCAGGTCCTTGAGGATACCGATCAGGCCCTGGTCGTAAATCTCGCGGTCCTTGCCCCCGATGGTTTCCCCGGCGCGGAGCTTTTCCAGCACGTTGTACATCTGTGTCAGGGTCAGCTTGGGGTGGGCGGCCTGCTGGCGCTTGCGGTGGGCGTCTAGCTCTTCGCCCAAGGCGCGGAGGCGGGTGCGCAAATCGTCGGTGAGGTCGGGGAATGGGAAGGGGTCGAAGCAGCGCGATTTATTATACCTTGGGTCGTTGCCTACGCCCAGCCTTCCGCCGGCAGCCAGCGACCAACACACGTGGATACGGCTTGAAAGAACAGCCAATTCTTCTGAGCCTGACACTGCAATAGCGATCAGAGCATTGTCTGGCAAAACGGAACCATCCAAGAACTGGAATATCCTGTGCTTGGTGGTCTCTGCCGTGACGATGAACCTGGGCAAGTGCTCAAGCGCGGGACGGAATGGAGCCAAGGGCTCTCCGAACAACCACCATTTCTTTCGCCTACTTTCACGGTTGTTTTCTCGCCGCTCAGGCCAAACGTTGTCGCGGACATGTTGGTAGACTGCGGGCACTCGTTCTCTAACGTCTTCTTCAGCCATGCCGAGAAGATCAATGACCATGACGTTTCGCGAGCGAGCCAAGAGGTCCCGGCCGTTGAAATATGGCTTAATTACCTTTGCGACTTCCGGGTCACGTCCTAGTCCCAGAGCTTTCGCCTTGTCTTGTGAGACGATGAAACCAGAGCCGAAAAGCATCACACCTCGTGTCGAAAGGCCATCGTTTGCTGCAAGACTGTGGGTTCCTTGAATGTCTGCCCCAATCTTAAGATTCGCATAAATCTTCCCGACTTGATCAAGGAATGAAACCGAGCGCCCTTCCGCTTCACTCTTTTCTGTTGACTCGTTTTCCACGAGTCTCAGCTTTCCGGCCCGGTTTCCCGCCGCCGCCACGGTCATCGCAATCCGCACGGCAGCTCCGTAGAGCGTATCGACCCAAGGGTGATCCGGGATCGCAAAGAGCAGGGAGAGCGGTTTCTTCGGGTCGTTCAGATGTGGCTCCAGCACCCGGCGGTTGAAGGTCTGGCGCAGGGAGTTGGTGGTGATCAGGCCAAAGCGGCGGGTGCCTTTGCCCGTCTTGGCATTGTAGGCGCGGGCGGCGAGTGCGGCCTTTTCCCACCAGAACATCACCAGATCGGCGCTTTGCGGCATCTTGGGGTAGGCCTTCCACAGCGCCTCGACATAGCCATCGCCCAGATTGTCCCGCAGGCGTGAGGCCCCGATGAAGGGCGGGTTGCCGACGATGAACTCCGCGCGGGGCCATTGGGTCGGTTTCGGCTTGGCATAGTCAAAGACCTGCACGCGCGCGGCGGGGTCCGGCACCTCCTCCCCCGTCACGGGGTGGCGTATGGTGGTCACGCCGTCCCAGCGGGTGACGGGGTTGCCGTCTGCATCCATGCGCGGGGTGCGGTCGGACCATTCCAGCACCGCATCTGCGTTGCGGATGTTCTTGAAGTCGCGCAGCACCGGTTCGGACGGGGCGGCGGTGCCATGGGTGCGGTAGTGCCATTGAAGGTAGCCGATCCACAGCACCAGCTCGGCCACGTTGGCGGCCCAGGGGTTCAGCTCGATCCCCAGAAACTGGTGCGGGTCCACGGTGATCAGCGGGCGCGTGTCGCCCAGTTCGATCATCAGCGATGCGACCTCACCCTCAAGGCGCTTCATCATCTCCAGCGCGACATAGAGGAAGTTGCCCGAGCCACAGGCGGGGTCGAGCACGGTGGTCTCGCACAGCTTGTGGTGGAAGTCGCGGACGAGCTTGAGCGCGTCGTCGGTCTTGCCGTCCTCTGTCAGGCGCTGAACGGCGGTCTGCACGTCGCGCCAATCCTCGCGCAGGGGTTCGATGATGGTGGGGGTAACAAGGCGCTGAACATAGGCGCGGGGCGTATAGTGCGCGCCCAGCTTGTGGCGCTGGCGCTTGTCGAGGGCGCGTTCGAGGAGCGTGCCGAAGATCGCCGGTTCGACCTGTTTCCAGTCGGCTTCGGCGGCTTCGATCAGGAGCCCTAGTTGCAGATTGTTGAGGGGGAGCGCGTCGGCATCACGGAAAAGGCCGCCGTTGAAACGTTTGAGGTCCTGCATGAGGACCTGGGAGAAGCCGCCCGTGTTCATCGTCTCCCACAGCCCCTTGAGCGCGGGTTGGGCATGTTCGGGATGGCCGCGCAGCTTGTGCAGGAGGTCCGTGAAGCTGCCGCGCGGGATCAGGTCCACATCCTCGGCAAACATCGAGAAAAGGCACCGCATCAGGAAGCGGGCGACGGTTTCGCTGTCGTGGCCCTGCCCTTCGAAGCTTTTGCCCAGTTCGGCCAGGTGGGCGGCGATGTCGCGCGTAACCTCGGCGGATTTCAGGGAGGGGTCAAGGCTGTAAGGATCGCTCCAGATCGTGCAGAGGAGATCGCGGATCTCGTCCTTGCGCAGGTCGTCGAGGAAAATGCGATAGCGGTTGCCATCCGGGAACTGGTTGTAGCCCTGCCCCTGTTTCGAGAAGTCGGCATAAAGCTCGATCACATGGCCTACGTCGACGATCATGAGGAAGGGCGGCCAGCCGTCTTCGCGTGCGACGGCGCGGGCGTAGTTGTCGGCCTGGTTGCGTGCCTTGAGCATCGTGTCGTCCCAGGCGGCGGTGCCCCGCACGCCGTGGCCGATGCGCTTCTGGCTGAGCGCGGCGGTGCCCTTGGCCAGGTCGGCGGCGCGGTTCTTTTTCTGGTTCACGCCTTGCTTGGTTTCGAGCACGAAATGCCCGGCGCGATAGGCGTCGATGAAGCCCGTGGTGCGCTTGTGGGTGTGGGCAAAGGTGACGGGCCGTTCGAACCGGTAATGGTCATTGCTGTCGTCATCCGTGGCCGGGTTGGGCCGGTCGAGGCCCAGCAATTCGGTCAGCTCGATCACGAAGAGCTGGTAATTGGCATGCTCGCTGCCGCCGGTGTCTTTCCAGCGCGCGATGAAGGCGTCGATCTGCGGGGCGTTGCTCATGTGAAATTCAGTGACTCGGTAAGGGAACGCGTTCGGACAAGAATTGCTCGAAAGTGGCGGCTTCGACCGCATGCGCGCTCGCGTCACGCGCGGCAGTGATCCAGGTTTCGATCAAGGCACAGAGACCCAAGATGGCAAAACCGGGGATCAGCCATAGCCAGATGGCAAGGGGCGTGCTTCCGTCGCTGAAGACGCTGTGAAGCAGGGGCCAGACGATGAACGGCATACCGCAGGCCCCAACCCAACGCACCGGTTTCATCTTTTCCCCGGCAGCAGCGGCCAAGCGATCACGCGTTTCGACCAATCCTCGTTCCCACGCCAGGAACTCGTCCATCACCTGCCCCGCGAGGTAGTGCCCGCACCGACAATAGTCGCGGGAGATGTATTCGATCTGGCCGCAATCAGCACAACGGATCGCATTGATGCTGTGGGCATTTGGACGGAGGCGGTTTCTGTGCACGGATTCGCTGTGTTCACCCTCAGTGCCGCAGACGTCATTCAGCAGTCGTTCAGCGTCACGACCGAGCCGCAGCTTGCGCGGTCGAAGTTTCAACACGTCATCGGGAAAATCTTCTCTCAACATCAACTTACCAGTCTCAAAACACTGTCAATTCTTGTTGTATCCGGTGCACCGCTCTCGCCGGACAATGCATCGGCATTCAGGACTTCATCGAACAGGAATTCGATGGCATCCCATTTCTTCTCGGGCGTCACGCTCAGACCTCGATCCATGATGCGGCGTTCAACAGCGATGCCGATCTTACGGTAAGCAGTCGCGATCTCTTCGTGTCTGCGGTCCTTTCCGTCTTCGGAGTCTCCTTCGAGCATCCAAAGGGGATCGACGTCGAACTTCTCGTAGACCTCTAGGAGCAACTGAGCTGTCAGGTCACGCTGGCCACGTTCGTAGTTCTGATAAGCGCTTCGACTGATGCCAAGCGCCTGCGACATCTCCTCTTGGGAGAGGCGAGCCATATTTCGTACTGCCGCAAGGCGATGTCCAAGGCCAGAAACAGCCATGCTCAACTTTCGTTTGTATTTGTGTTGACCTCATTCGTAGTCATTTGTATAAAAAATAGATACGAACGATGGCGACACGCTTGATTCATGCAGTTTCAGCGTAGTTTTGTTTCATTCTGGACGCAAAACGATTTCTTCCGCTTCAGTTCGTGAGCAACGACGACAGGAGGCGAAGCGTGGGAAAGCTGCTTGAAACCCCCAAGGAACTGGCCGAGCGCGTGGGCATTCCCGTGTCCAACGTGCGTTACCTGATCCGCGAAGACATGCTGGATCATATTTTCACCGCACCAGGACGCCGCAATCCCAAAATCCCAAAGGGTGCTTGGGAGCGATACGTCGAGAAATTCACAGTTAAAGCAGCCGTGAGCGAAGGGCCGGGTGCGGCCTCGGGCGCGAATTGATCGAGTGAAGGACACACCATGGCCATGCCCCGCGCGACCCTGACGCAGAGCGAATTGACACGATACCTCAAGGCGTACCGAGACGCGGGCATTCCGGTCGTGCGGTCAGAGATCAGCCGCGACGGCAAGGTCGTGATCTACAGCACCGAAAAGCAGACCGACGAGGTCAACAACCCGTGGGATCGCCCATGAAACGCCGAAAGCAGTTTCCCGGCGCGACGGCCTATTTCGATCGGCACGGGAAGCGGCGCTGGCGGTTTCGGAAGGGTGGGTTTTCGGCGGAGCTGGGAAGCGACTACGGGTCAGAGGAGTTTGTCCGGCGCTATGAAGACGCGGTCAACGGCCACAAGACGCGCGGGCTGATCGGGGCGGACCGGACCAAACCCTACAGCGTCAGCCAGCTTGTGGCACTGTGGTATCGCTCGCCCGAGTTCCTCGATCTCTCGCCGAGCACACAGAAGGTCTATCGCGGAATTGTCGAGAAGTTCCGGGAAGAACATGGAGACAAGCCCGTACGGCTGATGCAGCGGCGGCATGTGCAGACGATCCTGGCGGAGAAGGCCGAGACACCCACTGCGGCGAACAATCTGCGTAAACGGCTGATCCAGTTGATGGATTTCGCCATCACACTGGATTGGCGCGGAGACAACCCGGCGCGGGCAACAAAGCCGTTTCGCGTCGGCGGTGACGGCTTCCATACATGGGACGAGGACGAACTGGCTCAGTTCTTTAGAGCCCACAAGCCCGGAACACTGGCGCATACGGCAGTGACGCTGATGCTCTACACCGGCGCGGCGCGGGTCGATGCGGTGAAGCTGGGGCCGAAGAACGTCCGCAATGGCAAGATCGATTACCGGCGGCAGAAGACGCAACGCTCAGGCGGCGTGCTCGTCTCCGTGCCGATCCACCCGGACTTGGCCGAGGTGCTGGACAAGTTGCCGAAGGACCGGCCCTTCCTGGCCACCCAGAAAGGCACGATGCGCTCTGCCGGCGGTCTGGGCAATCTCATGCAGCGTTGGACCGAGGACGCCAAGCTGCCTCAGTGTTCCGCTCATGGGCTGCGCAAGGCCTGCGCGCGCCGTCTGGCCGAGGCCGGAGCGACGGCGCACGAGATCGGCGCGGTCACGGGTCACAAAACGCTGGCCTTAGTCCAGCGCTACACTGAGGCCGCAGGCCGCGAAGGCATGGCCGATTCCGCTATCGAGAAACTGATCGCCCGCCCGAATGGCGAGCGCAATTTGGCGAACCTTCCCAAGAGGTTCGTCAAATCCGACACCAAACCCAAACAGGGAAAGGATAATTTATGAGAAGTGGTGAGCCGTGCAGGATTCGAACCTGCGACCCACTGATTAAAAGTCAGTTGCTCTACCAACTGAGCTAACGGCCCACTCTGAGGCCCGCTCTCTAGGGAATCCCCCAAGGGGGGTCAAGCGGGAATCTTCGCCCCCGGGCTGGAAAGCGCACCCCCCGCGCTGTATATGCCCGCCCATGCGCGACCAGACCCCTCCCTCTGGCCTGCCCTTCATGAAAATGCACGGGCTTGGCAATGACTTCGTGGTGCTTGATCACCGCGCGGGCGGCGTGGTCGTGACTCCGGAACTTGCGATGGCCCTTGCCGACCGGCACCGGGGGGTGGGCTTTGACCAGCTTGCCGTGATCGAGCTGAGCGACAAGGCCGATGCCAAGCTCACCTTCTACAACGCCGACGGCTCGCTCTCAGCCGCCTGCGGCAATGCCACGCGCTGCATTGCCCGTTACCTGATGGGGGAAACGGGCAAACCCGCCGTGACCCTCCTCACCGAGCGCGGCCTCCTGCCCTGCGTTGATGCCGGCGACGGCCTTACCTCCGTCAACATGGGCGCGCCGCTCACCACCTGGCGCGAGATCCCGCTCGCCCGCGATGCCGACTCGCTCCGCCTGCCGCTCGAGGGCGACCCTGTCGGCACATCCATGGGCAACCCGCATTGCACCTTCTTCGTGGATGACGCCGAGGCCGTGGACCTCGCCGTGCGCGGCCCCGAGGTCGAGCACGACCCGTTGTTCCCCGAGCGCACCAACGTGCAGTTTGCCCATGTCATCGGCCCCGATCACCTGCGGATGCGGGTCTGGGAGCGGGGCACCGGAATCACCCTCGCCTCCGGCTCCTCTTCCTGCGCCGTGGCCGTGGCCGCCCACCGTCGCGGCCTGACCGGGCGCAAGGTCACCATCGACCTCGACGGCGGCACCATCCACATCGACTGGCGCGAAGATGGCGTCTGGATGACCGGGCCTACCGCCCATGTCTTCGATGGTGTCTGGCATGGCTGACGCGCCGATCTTTTCCACCCACGGCTGCCGCCTCAACGCCTACGAAACCGAGGCGATGCGCGAGCTGGCCGAGGGCGCTGGGCTGCATGGCGCGGTGATCGTCAACACCTGCGCCGTCACTTCAGAAGCTGTGCGCAAGGCCCGGCAGGATATTCGTAAGCTCCGCCGCGAACACCCCGCGGCCCGGCTCATCGTCACCGGCTGCGCGGCGCAGACTGCGCCCGAGAGCTTTGCCGAGATGCCCGAGGTCGATCATGTGATCGGCAACACCGAGAAGATGCAGCCGGACACATGGGCCGGGTTGGCCCCCGACTTCATCGGCGAGACCGAGCGTGTGCAGGTGAATGACATCATGTCGGTCACCGAAACCGCCGGCCATCTGATTGATGGCTTTGGCCGCCACCGCGCCTATGTGCAGGTGCAAAACGGCTGCGACCACCGCTGCACCTTCTGCATCATCCCCTTCGGGCGCGGCAATTCGCGCTCCGTGCCTGCGGGCGTGGTTGTGGAGCAGATCAAGCGACTGGTGGGCAAGGGCTTCAACGAAGTGGTGCTGACGGGCGTGGACCTTACGAGTTGGGGTGCCGACCTTCCGGCGCAGCCCAAGCTGGGCGATCTCGTCATGCGCATCCTCAAGCTGGTGCCCGACTTGCCCCGGCTGCGGATCAGCTCGATTGATTCGATTGAGGTGGATGAAAACCTGATGCAGGCCATCGCCACCGAGCCGCGCCTGATGCCCCACCTCCACCTTTCGCTTCAGCACGGGGCCGACCTGATCCTGAAGCGGATGAAGCGCCGCCACCTGCGCGACGATGCGATCCGCTTTACCGAAGAGGCGCGCAAGCTGCGCCCCGAAATGACCTTTGGTGCCGATATCATCGCCGGTTTCCCGACCGAGACCGAAGTGCACTTCGAAGATTCGCTGCGCCTTGTTGAAGACTGCCACCTCACATGGCTGCACGTCTTTCCCTACTCGCCGCGCCCCGGCACCCCGGCGGCCAAAATGCCCGCCGTGCCCGGCCCCGAGATCAAGGCCCGTGCCGCTCGACTGCGTGCCGCCGGGGAGGCTGCCGTTGCACGCCATCTCGCGGCGCAACAGGGCCTCACTCACAGGGTGCTCACCGAATCCCCCCGCATGGGCCGCACCGAGCAGTTTGCCGAGGTGCATTTCGCCTCTGACCAGCCGGAGGGTGCGCTTGTGACGGCCAGGATTACCGGCACCGACAAGGCCCGCCTCACCGCGGCCTGACCACAACGCCCCCATCCTCGGGCTTGACCCTTGGGTCTCCAACCGCAAGAGATCCCCGGGTCAAGCCCGAGGATGACCGCTCCGATGCACCCAAACCCGATCTATCGCGACGCCCCCACTGCCCAGAACCTTGCTTTTGCAGCCGAGCGCGGTTTTGGCACGCTGGCGGCCAATGGCGAGGTCTTTCCGCTCACCGCCCATGTGCCCTTTCTGCTCGACGCTGAGGCAGGCACGGCCACGCTCCACATGATGCGCTCCAATCCGATGGCTCGCGCCTGCATCGCCCCGATGCCTGCCCGCCTCTCGGTGATGGGGCCTGACAGTTACATCTCGCCCGATTGGTACGAGATGGACGATCAGGTGCCGACGTGGAACTACGTTGCCGTGCAACTCGATGGCCAGCTGGAGCGGCTGCCCGACGCTGCCCTGCGCGATGTGCTCGATGCGCTTTCAGATCATTTTGAGCAGCGCCTGCTCCCCAAGGCCCCATGGACCGCCGACAAGATGCCTGCCGACGTTTTGGCGCGGTTCATGCGGATGATTCAGCCGTTTCGCTTTGTGGTCGAAAAGGTAGAGAGCACGTGGAAGCTTGGCCAGAACAAGCCTGCGGAGGCCCGGCAGGCGGCGGCGCGGCAGGTGAAGGGCTATGGCATCGGGCAGGATCCGGCGCTTTTGGCGGCGCTGATGCTGGGAGCGGAGTAACGCAGGGTAAGGGCGCCCCGACAAGGTTAACTTGCCAGCACGGCATTCTTGAGCCAACGTGAATTGTCCACTCTCCCAGACGGTTGCCAGAAATGCCCTACATTCTCCACCACAGTCCTGCCTCGCCCTTTGTCCGGATGGTCATGGTGGTTGCGCATGAGTCGGGGTTGGCCGAGGAGATAGAGTGCGTTGAGGCAGCGGGCACACCGCTTGCGCCGGGCACCATGCCGCTGGCGCAAAACCCGCTGGGCAAGATCCCCACGCTGGAGCGGCCTGATGGCCCGGCGATGTTCGACAGCCGGGTGATTTGCCGGTTTCTCGACGCCCAGAGCGGCAAGACGCTCTACCCCGAATCGCGAATCTGGGAGGTGCTGACGCTTGAGGCGCTGGCCCATGGGCTGACCGAGGCGGTGCTGCTGATGACCTATGAGGCCCGGCTGCGCCCGGAGGAAAAGCAGAGCCCGGAGATTGTCGAAGCCCAGTGGGGCAAGGCTCACCGCGCGGCGACGGCGGCCAACTCGCGCTGGATGAGCCACCTCTCAGGCCCGCTTGATGCGGCGCAGATCGCGCTGGCCTGCGGCCTTGGCTATGCGGATTTTCGCCACCCCCAGCGGGATTGGCGCAGTGGCAACGAGGCGCTGGCGGAGTGGTATGCCCGCTTCAGCGAGCGCCCCTCGATGCAGGCCACCAAGCCGCCCGAAGGCTGATAGGGCCGTAGGGTGGGCAATATGCCCACCGCCCCGGCAAGCCCAACCCGATCAGAAGTTGTAGCTGACGCCGATGTTGATGGCGTTGGTCAGGATGTTCGATTCCCACTCGCCGCCGCCTTCAAGGTCGCCCTTGTTGGCCGAATAGGTGCCCTGATACTCGCCAAACACCGACCATGTGTCTTTGAAGGCGTAGGAGGCTCCGGCCATCCAGCGCGCGGCGGGGCCGGTGAACTGGTATTCGAAGGTCTTTGCGCCGCCGGTGGGCGTGATATCCACATGCGGCACCGCAATGCCGAGGCCCGCGCCCACATAGGGGGTCAGCTTGCCAGAGGCCCATTGGCCGGGCCAGCGGTAGAGCACGTTGGCGGTGATGATATTGAGCCCGTCGGTCAGCTCCAGCCGGTCAAAGCCGTTGTCGACGCGGGTTTCATCAGTGGCATAAACCTTGGTGTGGGTAAATTCGGCCCCGAAGCCAAGGTTGGCGCTGCGCCACCACGTGGCGCGGATGCCGTAGTAGGGCGGTGCCTCGAAGGGGCGGCCTTCCCACTCTGACAGGAACGAGAAATCGGAGGTGCCGTCATTGCCCTCCACCCGGCTGTGCGGTGCGGTCTGGTAGCCTGTGTAGAAGCTCAGCTCCATCTCCGCCGCAGCTGGCCGTGCGGCGGGCAGAAGAGCGGCCAGGGCGAGGGTGAGTGTTGCAGCGAGGCGAGGAAGGGCGGGAATACGCATGGAAGGCTTTGCTCCGAGGGGTCGTCATGTGGTCGTCATGTGTCTGTCAGCCCACCTAGCACGGCACGGGCCGATTTACAGCCGCGCCGGTGACGCAGGGTGCGATGTGATGCTTTGCTGCCCTTTTTCCGGCCTCCGCGCGTTTTTTGCGTCACTTGGCCGCAACTGTGCGGGAATGTCCGCTGGACTGGCGCGATGCAGGCAGCTAATAACCGCGCGAAATGGCTGGGCTCACGCCCTTGTCATGCCGCGTCATGGCCCGCCTACGCGCCGGGCCGGTGAGAAGGAGAACAACCCGTGTCGGACACTCACGAGCCCGAAGGTACACGCCGGGATTTCATCTATTATGCAACCGCAGGGGCCGGCGCTGTCGCCACCGGCGGGGCCGCTTGGGGTCTGGTCAACCAGATGAACCCCTCCGCCGACGTTCGGGCGCTCAGCTCGATTCGCGTCGATGTGAGCGGTGTCGAAGTCGGCACCCAGCTCACCGTGAAGTGGCTCGGCAAGCCGGTGTTCATCCGCCGCCGCACCGCTGAAGAGATCGAAGAGGCCCGCGCCGTTGCGATGGCCGATCTGGTCGATCCGATCGACCGGAACGAAAACAAGCCCGGCCTGCCCGCCACCGACGAGAACCGCTCGCTCGATGAAAACGGCGAATGGCTGGTGATGATGGGCGTGTGCACCCACCTCGGCTGTGTGCCGCTGGGTGACGGTGCCGGTGAGTTTGGCGGCTGGTTCTGCCCCTGCCACGGCTCGCACTACGATACGTCTGGCCGCATCCGCAAAGGCCCCGCGCCAGAGAACCTGCCGGTTCCGGTCGCGGAATTCGTCGACGAAACAACCATTCAGCTCGGTTAAGGGAGGGAACGCAGATGTCCGGTATTCCGCACGACCACTACGAACCCAAGACCGGTATCGAGAAGTGGCTTCACTCGCGCCTGCCCATCGTCGGGCTGGCCTACGACACCCTGATGATCCCCACCCCCAAGAACCTGAACTGGTGGTGGATCTGGGGCATCGTCCTCACCTTCTGCCTTGTGCTGATGATCGCCACCGGCGTCGTTCTGGTGATGCACTACACGCCCCACGTCGACTACGCCTTTGCCTCCATCGAGCACATCATGCGCGATGTAAACGGCGGCTACTTCATTCGCTACACCCACATGAACGGCGCTTCGCTGTTCTTCTTCGCAGTCTACATCCACATCTTCCGCGGCCTGTTCTACGGCTCCTACAAGACCCCGCGCGAGGTGACGTGGATCGTTGGCATGCTGATCTACCTCGCCATGATGGGCACGGCCTTCATGGGCTACGTTCTGCCCTGGGGTCAGATGTCGTTCTGGGGGGCCACGGTGATCACCGGTCTCTTCGGCGCGATCCCCTTTGTCGGCGAAAGCATCCAGACCTGGCTGCTCGGCGGCCCCGCGGTGGATAACGCCACGCTCAACCGCTTCTTCTCGCTGCACTACCTGCTGCCGATGGTCATCGCGGCGCTGGTGGCGGTGCACATCTGGGCCTTCCACACCACTGGCAACAACAACCCCACCGGGGTTGCGGTGCGCACCGCGAGCAAGGAAGAGGCCGAGGCCGATACCCTGCCGTTCTGGCCCTACTTCGTGATCAAGGATCTCTTCGCCCTTGCGGTGATCCTCGCGGTGTTCTTCGCGGTTGTGGCCTTCATGCCCAACTACCTCGGCCACCCCGACAACTACATCGAGGCCAACGCGCTCTCGACGCCGGCGCACATCGTGCCCGAATGGTACTTCCTGCCGTTCTACGCGATCCTGCGGGCCTTCACTTCCGACGTCTGGGTGGTGATGTTCGCCGAGTGGATCAGCTTCGGCATCATCGACGCCAAGTTCTTCGGCGTGCTGGCGATGTTCGGCGCAATCGCGGTGATGGCGTTGGCACCCTGGCTTGATACCTCCTCGGTGCGCTCGGGCCGCTATCGCCCGATGTTCAAGTGGTGGTTCCTGCTGCTGGTGATCGACTTCGTTGTGCTGATGTGGCTCGGTGCCATGCCGGCAGAAGAGCCCTACTCCAGCTTCTCGCTGGTGGCCTCGGCCTATTGGTTCGCCTACTTCCTGGTGATCCTGCCGCTGCTGGGCGTGATCGAGAAACCGCTGCCGCGTCCGGCCACGATCGAAGACGACTTCAACGCCCATTACGGCAAGGCCAAACCGGCCACGCCGGCCGAATAAGAGGACGGAGAGAGAGACATGATCCGCAAACTCGCACTCACCGCCCTGCTCGCACTGGCCATGCCGGCCACCTCCGCCCTTGCGGCGGGGGGCGAGGGCCACATCGAAGACTATGCCTTCTCCTTCGAAGGCCCCTTCGGCAAATATGATCAGAACCAGCTGCAACGTGGCTTGAAGATCTACACCGAGGTCTGCTCGGGCTGTCACGGCCTCAAGTATGTCTCCTTCCGGTCGATGGCCGAAGAGGGCGGGCTGGGCTACTCCGAAGATCAGGTGCGCGCCTACGCCTCGCAGATCGTCATCCTCGACGAAGACGCCAACCGCGACTTCTACGATGCCGAGCTGGGCGAGTTCCGCACCCCCACCCCGGCGGACAACTTCCCGGCCGTCACCACCGCCGGCGCGCCCGATCTCAGCCTGATGGCCAAGGCCCGCGCAGGCTTCCACGGGCCCTATGGCACCGGCATGAACCAGCTCTTCAAGGGCATGGGCGGCGCCGAATACATCGCCTCCCTGCTCACCGGCTACACCGGCGAGGAGAAAGAGGAATACGGCTCGGTCTTCTACGAGAACACCGCCTTCCCCGGCGGCTGGATCTCGATGGCCCCGCCGCTGGTGGGCGAGGATGTGGAATTTGACGATGGCCACAGCAATGACCTGCACCATGAAGCGATGGATGTTGCCGCCTTCCTGATGTGGGCTGCCGAGCCCAAGATGATGCAGCGCAAGGAAACAGGCTTCCTGATCGTTGGCTTCCTCATCTTCCTCTCGGTGCTGCTCTACCTCACCAACAAGCGCCTCTGGGCCCCGCACAAGGCGAGGGCCAAGGCGCTGAACGCCAAGGCCTGAGAGCTGGCGACAGAATGACAAAAGGCGCGGACCTCACGGTTCGCGCCTTTTCCGTTTCGGGGCCTGCTCATCCGCCCTTCGAGGCGCCTTCGCAGGGGCGATGAGCGGCCGGGGGCCGCGAAGAGCTACCCAAGGTAGGCCCTGAGCCCCTCCGGCGGATCGTCCAGCAACGGGCCTGTCGTCACAGGTGCCTCGGCCCGGCCTTCGGCCACCACCACCGTTTGCCCGGCAAAGGCGCGCGCGTCTTCCGGGTCATGGGTGACCATCAGCACCGCCGCGCCGCTCTCCTCTGCGATCTCGCGCACAAGTGCCAGCATCTCGCGCTTCAGCGCAGGGCCGAGCGCCGCGAAGGGTTCATCGAGCAGCAGCACCGGCCTTTGGCGCAGCAGCACCCGCGCCAGCGCCACCCGGCTCCTCTGCCCGCCGCTCAGCTCACGTGGCAGCCGCGCGCCCATGCCGCCCAGCCCGACCCGCTCCAGCGCGGCATCCACGCGCGCCCGGTCACCAGCCGAAAGCCGCAGGTCGGGGCGCAGCCCCAGCCCCACGTTTCGCTCCACGCTTAGGTGCCCAAACAGGTTTTCTTCCTGAAACAGCACCGACACGGGCCGCGCGCCCGGTGCCAGCCCGCTAATGTCGTTTCCGTCCCAAACCACCCGCCCGCGCGCAGGCTCCACGAAGCCGGCGATGCCCATCAGCAGGGTCGATTTGCCTGCACCCGACGGGCCGATCACCGCCACCCGGGCGCCGGGCTCCACCGCCCAATCCGCCTCCAGCGCGAAGTTGCCCTGTTCCAGCCGCAGCCCCTCAAGCGCCAGCATTGGCTCGCCCTCCCCTGTCGAATCCCCAGAACAGCCCCAGCGAGAGTACCAGCAGCAGCAGCGCCGCGCCCGCGGCCTGATCTATCCGGTAGGCGGCCATCAAGCGGTAGAGTTGCAAGGGCAGCGTGGCGGTGTCGCCATCGGCAAAGAGCGCGATCACCCCGAGGTCTCCCATCGAAAGCGCGGCGGCGAGGCCGAGGGCAAAGCCGATCGGGCGGCGCAGGGTGGGGAGGGTCACCAGCCGCAGCCGCGCCAAACCGGTCATGCCGAGGCTATCGGCCAGCCGTCCTGACCCGGCGCGCATCTCCCGCGCGGCGGGCACCAGCGCGGCGAGGGCGAAGGGCAGGGCCAGCACCGCGTTGACCAGTGCGGTAACCACCAGCGCGATCTCGTCGGGGCGAACCCAGCGGTAGCTGAGGATGAAGAGGCCGGTGCCGATTACCAGCGGTGAGGCGGCGATGGGCAAGACGCCCACGAGTTGCACCCAAAGGCCGCGCCGCGCCGCCAGCGCCATCGGCAGGGCCAACGCAAGGCAGAGCGCCGCAGAGCCCAGCGCCACCGCCACAGAGCGCCCGGCGGCGTGCCAGACGGCCCAGGGCATCTCCGCCAGCCCCGGCACGCCGCGCAGGGCCACCGCGACCAGCGGCGCGAGCAGGAAGAGGGCGGCGAGCACCACAACCAGCCCGTCTTGCCAGCGCAGCCATCCGCCCCCGTCCCAGCGCCGCACCACGCCGCCAAGGCCGCCTGCAAACACCGTAGGCCGCGCCAGCCCCCATGCCAGCGCCGCCGCCGCGCCCGCGAGGGCAAATTGCACCAGCCCAAGCACCGAGGCCGCGCCAAGCGCATAGTCGAAGCGAAACGCCTGATAGATCGCCAGTTCCACGGTGGTTGCGCGCGGCCCGCCGCCGAGCGCCAGCGCCACGGCAAAGCTGGTGAGGCAGAGCGCGAAGATCAGCAGCCACGCGCCGGGCAGCACGCCCCGCAGCATCGGCCACTCAATGCCCCGCTGGATCGCTCCCGCGCCCATGCCGAGCGAGGCCGCCAGCCGAAACCGTTCCGCCGGGATCGCGAGCCAGCCCTGCAACACAAGACGCACAGCCAGCGGCAGGTTGAAGAAGACATGCGCCAGAATCACCCCCTGCGCGCCATAGGGGCTGACCTCGGGTAGGCCCAAGGCCCGCAGCGCCACGTTGACCACACCGGAGCGCCCGAAGACAGCGACAAGCCCCAGCACGGCGACGATGGTTGGCAGGATAAAGGGAGCGCCCATCAAGGTGATGACCGCCCCGCGCCCGAAAAACCGCCGCCGCGCAAGCGCCCGCGCGACAGGTACCGCGAGAATCACGCTCAGGCTGGCCGAAACCACGGCCTGCCAAAGGGTGAACCACAGCGCATCCTGCGCCGCCGGGCCGACGGCGGCAAAGTTTTCGGCCCGCCAGGCCACGGCAGCGAGCGTGCCCAGCGTCACCGCCAGCACAAGCGTCGCCGCGGCCCCTGCGAGCCATCGGGTTATTGGCTGAGCCCCTGCCGCCATGTCTCTATCGCATCCGCCTTCATCGCCTCTGCCGTTGCGGCATCGACGTAGAGCACCTTGTCGGGCACCGGCAGGTTGCGGAAGGCCTCGGGCCACTTGGCCTCTTCCAGCTTGGCCGGGAAGCTCCAGTTGCCTTCCGGAATGGCCGTCTGGAACCCGTCACTGAGGATAAAGTCCATAAAGCTCTGTGCCAGTTCCGGCTGCTCGGTGCCTGCCAGCTTGGCCGCGAGCTCAACGTACAGATAGTTCCCCTCCTCGAAGATCGCGGCCTGCTTGGTTTCGTCACCCTCGGCAACGATGTGGTAGGCGGGCGAGGTGGTGAAACTCAGCACCATGTCGGCCTCGCCCTCGGTGAACATCCCATAGGCCTCGCTCCAGCCCTTGGTGACGGTGAGGATCTTGGGAGAAAGCCGCTCCCATGCCGCCCCGGCTTCTTCGCCGTAAAGCGCCTGCACCCACATCACCAACGCCAGCCCGGCGGCAGAGGCGCGCGGATCCTGAATCACGATCCGGGTGTCATCAGCCATATCCAGCATCGCCTCGAAACTCGCGGGCGGGGTTTCCATCCGGGTGCTGTCATAGATGAAGGCAAGGTGGCTCCAGTCGAAGGGGAGGAAGGTTTTGTCTTCCCAGGTCACCGGCATGGTCAGGGCCGAAACATCTTGCCCGTGCGGTGCAAACAGGCCCGATTCGGCGGCGCGGGCCATTTCATCCTGGCTCAGGCCGATGGCCACATCGGCCTCCGAGCGGTCGCCTTCCAGCAGGATGCGTGGCAGCACGTCGCCGGTGACAAACTCCAACTCGCAGCCGCACTCGGCCTCGAAGGCCTGCTTGATCGCGGGGCCGGGGCCCCATTCGCTGGCAAAGTAATCGGGCGCGTAGACCGTCAGGGTTTCCGCTGCCGCCGTGCTGGCGACAAGGGCAAATCCCGCGGCGATGAGGGGGGCTTTCATGGGTCATCCTCCATTGCATGCGGGCGGAGCGGGCAATCGAGGTGTCTCGAAACCTTCCCTCCGCCGGTTTTAGCCGGTTCAGGTTCAGCGGGTTCATGGCGCGCGCGGCCACATCTCAGCCCTTCTGCAAGGGCACCCCGAGGTGCGGCACACCATAGGGCCGCACCGGGCGATGGCAAGCAGGTCACGCTTGTGGAATATGCGCGGCTGTCCGTTTCCTTCTCAAGCGACCGCCCTAATGTTGTGGGCCTGATCAACGGAGACTTCCGCCATGCTACGCCGCCTCGCTACAGTTGTTGCCTTTGCGTTTGCCTTGCCATTGTCGGCCCACGCAGAGGAGGCGAACGGCTTTCGCTTTGCCGGGGTGTCGTTGGAAACCGGCGGCTTCCCTAGGGGGGAGCAATACAACCGGCTGTCGGGCACGGCCCATGCCGACTACGGGCTTGGCTGGGCTGACCTCGGGATTGATCTTACCCTGTCCACCGCCCGCGCGGGGGAGGCTGACCTGAGCACCGCAAAGGCGCTCTTTCACCTCACCACACGCCCGCTTGGCGACGGGTTCTCGGTTGGCCCTTACCTGTGGCTCGGCTCTCAATCCGAAGGGGGCGCCGCCTTTGCCATTGGCGGGGAAGCCGCGGTGCACCTGCCTTCGGGCTTTGGCGCGGAGCTGTATTTTGGCGAAACCCGTGGCGGTGCACTGGGCGTGGATGGTTATGCCACCAACCGGGGCCTGCGGGTGAGCTACACCGGGCAGGGGCGGTTCTCTGGCTACGGGGCGTTTTCAAAAGACACGCTGAACATGGCCAGTGGGGACCAAGACTTTTACCGCCTCGCCTTCGGGCTCGACACATGGCTTGATCTGCCCGCTGCCGGCACCTCGGGCCGTGCGGCTTTGCTCTCGGTCGCTGTCGGGCAGCACCACTTTGATTTGCTGGATGAGCGCGAAAACTGGGTTTCTGTCGGCCTCACGATCCCGCTTACGCAGGGCCGCTCTGAGCTGCCGGTGTTCTCCTCCCGGCGCGCGGTCACCCACAACCTGCCGTTGCCATGATCATTTTTATGTCGCGTTAACCGTTAGTTAACCTTCCTTAACCTAACGTCACCCTTTTGCAACATTTTGGGCCTTCGATGGCGATTGTCGCCAAACGGGCAACATGGGTGGCGGATTTGGTGGTATGTCCAACGACATAACGAAGGCGCTCCAAGCGCCTCGCGAAGACCAGTGTGGTTACGATCGCCCCCTTTTGGTTACCGGGGACTCGTTGCTGAACTGAATCGGCAGGAGCTCGGGATCCCCCCAGTGCCACCGGGGGCCTCTGAAAGAGCTGGGCGGTGGCACAGTCATCATCGTATGTCCCGAGCTTCTGCCGATTTGATTCTCCTTGGCAGGGCGCGGCGCAGCGGATAACTCCTTGCGACCAAAGGAGCCCGCGCACATGAGCCTCAACACCTTCGGCCACCTCTTCCGCGTCACCACCTGGGGCGAAAGCCACGGACCCGCCTTGGGATGCACAGTCGATGGCTGTCCTCCCGGCATTCCGGTCACGGCAGAGCAGATCCAGGTCTGGCTCGACAAGCGCAAACCCGGGCAGAACAAGTATACCACCCAGCGCCGCGAGGCCGATGAGGTCGAGATTCTCTCTGGCGTGTTCGAGGGCGTCACCACCGGCACCCCGGTGCAACTGATGATCCGCAACACCGACCAGCGCTCCAAGGACTATGGCGACATCGCCGAAAAGTTTCGCCCCGGCCATGCCGACATCACCTATTGGCAGAAATACGGAATTAGAGACTATCGCGGCGGCGGGCGCTCCTCTGCCCGCGAAACCGCCGCGCGAGTGGCCGCAGGCGGGCTGGCGCGCAATGCCTTGGCCAAGCTGGTGCCGGGCCTCTCGATCAAGGGTTTCATGGTGAGCATGGGCGAGCGCGCCGCCGACCCGGCCCGCTACGATATGGCCGAGATCGATAACAACCCCTTCTGGACGCCCGACGCGCAGGCCGCCGAAGACTGGGCCGGTTATCTCGACGAGCTGCGCAAGTCCGGCAACTCGGTGGGCGCGGTCATCGAGGTGGTCGCCAGCGGCGCGCCCGCAGGCCTCGGCGCGCCAGTCTACGGCAAGCTGGATACCGACCTTGCCGCCGCCATGATGAGCATCAACGCGGTCAAAGGCGTGGAGATCGGAGACGGTTTCGCCGCCGCCCGCCTCACCGGCGAGGCCAACGCCGACGAGATCGCCATGAGTCAGGGTGGCCCGGTTTACTCCTCCAACCACGCGGGCGGCATCCTCGGCGGCATCTCCACCGGGCAGGATCTTGTGGTGCGCTTCGCCGTCAAGCCGACGTCTTCCATCCTCAAGCCCCGCAAGACGATCAACAAGGCGGGTGAAGAGACCGAGATCATCACCAAAGGCCGCCACGATCCCTGCGTCGGTATCCGCGCCGTGCCGGTGGGCGAGGCGATGATGGCCTGCGTGCTACTCGATCACATCCTGCTGCATCGCGGGCAGGTGGGCGAAGGTTTGCCCGGCAAAATCGGCTGATCGCCTCCTGACAGGGCCCCTGCCACCCCTCCTGACACCACCCTGTCAGGGGGGGGGCTGCTATGGTCCCTTCAGAAACAGGAGACTCCCGATGATCAAGTTTTACCACGCCCCGAATTCGCGCAGCAGCACGGTTGCCATAGCGATCGAAGAAATGGGCCTTTCCGCCGAGATAGAGACGAAAATCGTCACCGTTCCCCGGCAGGATGGCACCGGTGGCCCTGACGCGGCCAACCCTCACCCCGAGAGCAAGGTGCCCGCGCTTGAGGTGAACGGCAGCCTCATCACCGAACGCGCCGCCATCCTCGCCCTGCTGTCAGAGCTCTTCCCCGAGGCCCCAACCGCTGTGCCGCCCGGCCACCCGGATCGTGGTGCCTTTCTGATGTGGCTGTCCTATTACGCAGGCGTGGCAGAGCCGCTTATCATGGGCATGGTCTGCGAGGTGGCCGACAATCCGATCTGGGTGACCACCTATCGTGACATGCCGGCCATGATCGCAAGGCTCGAAACCGCTCTCGATGGGCAGGACTACTTGCTCGAAAGCGGCTTTTCTGCCGCCGATCTCATCATGGCCTCGCCCTACCAGTGGAACCGCGACTGGTTGCCCAAGCGGCCCGCCATCGAAGCATGGTTTGACCGTGTGGTGGCGCGCCCAGCGGTGCAGGCCGTGGCTGCCCGCGACAACGCCTGAGCAAAGCGTAGGGCGGGCGCTGGCCCGCCTTACGCCTCCACCTTCTTTTGCTTGGCCAGTTGCACCAGCAGGATGCCCACCGCGATCACCGCGACGCCTGCAATATCCAGCGGCCCGATGTGCTCGCCGAGGAAGATCCACGCCACCAGCACCCCGAAGAACGGGTTGAGAAAGTGGAAGGTGGCCGCCTTCACCGCGCCGATCCGCCCGACCAGCTTGAACCAGATCCACGTGGCCAGCAGGCCGGGCACGAAGACAGTGTAGATGAACGCCAGCGTCAGCGCCGTGCTCGGCGTGTATTCCCAGGTTTCAAACAGCATCGAGGGCAGCACGAGGCAGGCCGCGCCAATCAGCATCTGGTAGCCGACGACCACCATGAGGTTGCCCCCGCCGCCGCTCGCGCCGCGCAGTGCCAATGTGGCCACCGCCAGCGCGCAGGCCGCCGTGACGCAAAGCGCAACTCCCGGAAGGCTCACCCCCGCCTCCAGCCGCGCGCCCATGATCAGCAGCACACCGCCAAAGCCCATGACGAGGCCGAGCACCCCCATGCGCGGCAGCCTGTCACCCAGAGCCACCCAGCCGATGAGGCCCACCAGCAGCGGCATCGAAGAAGCGATGATGGCCGCAAAGCTTGCCTCCACCCATTGCATCGCAATGAAGTTCAGGCCGAGGTAGAGCGCGTTCTGGCATATCCCGAAGATCACCGTTGCCCGCCATTGGCCGCGTGTCAGGCTAAAGCTCTGGCCGAGCGCCCGCGCAATCAGCAGCGCAATGCAGCCCGCCAGAAAGAACCGGACGGAGGAGACGGCGAGCGGCGGGGCCGAGGTGACGATGATCCGCGCCGAGGTGAAGGCGGATGACCAGATGAAGGCAAATGAAAGCCCCATCAGAATTGCTCGAATGTCCACTGGTCCCTCCCGCAATCACACATCCGGGCTACCCCCGGAGCGCAGGAGGGTCCAGCCGAATTGCATGACGGGGGCAAGGATTGTCGGCCATCTCCCGGCCGCTTTGGGCTATCCGCTTGTTGTCACGGTGATGTCGGCAGGCAGCATGGCCTCCGCGACCAGCTGTGCATTGGCAAGGTCGTTGCCCTCTGCCCGCGCGGTCGCTTCGGGGCCGGAGAGGCCATAATCGTGCCAGCGGGCAACCAGCCGCTCGCGCAGGGTGGCAATCTCGACGTCGATCCGCACGGCCAAATCCCAGTGCGGGCGGAGGTCTCGCCAAACCGGCCTGTCAAACAGCAGGTAGTTGCCCTCCACGATCACCGTATCGCAGGCCTCATCCACAAGCCCCGCCCCGGCAATCGCAATGTCCCGTGCGCGATCAAAGAGCGGAAAGGCCACCTCCGCCTCATCGCGCAATCGCTGGACGAGGTGCAGGAAGCCGGGCGCATCAAAGGTTTCCGGCGCGCCTTTTCGCGCAAGCAGCCCGCGCTCCACGAGGATCGGGTTATGCAGGTGGAAGCCATCCATCGGCACCACCTGCGCGCGCTCCCCGGCCTCTTTCAGCGAGGTGCAAAGCGCGTCTGCAAGCGTCGATTTTCCACTGGCCGGTGCGCCCGCAAGGGCGACCACCCTGCGCCGGCCCGCCTTGGGGGTGGCCAGAACGGCCTCTTGCAACGCGGGCAATGACGCGAGGGTGCGTGTCATGCCGCTTCCGCAGGGGCCTCTTTTGCGCCGGTCATGAAGGCCACCGCGTCTGACATGGTGTAATCACGCGGGTCGATCACGCAGAGCCTGCGGCCCAGCCGGTGCACGTGGATACGGTCTGCCACCTCAAAGACATGGGGCATGTTGTGGCTGATGAGGATGATCGGGATGCCGCGCGACTTCACGTCTTGGATCAGCTCCAGCACGCGGCGGCTTTCCTTCACACCCAGCGCGGCGGTGGGCTCATCGAGGATGATGACCTTGGAGCCAAAGGCCGCAGCGCGGGCCACGGCCACACCCTGACGCTGGCCGCCCGAAAGGGTTTCCACCGCCTGATTGATGTTCTGGATCGTCATCAGCCCAAGCTCGGTGAGCTTTTCGCGGGCCATCCGTTCCATCGTGGGCCGGTCAAGCTGGCGCAGGAGTTTGCCGCGCCAGCCGGGGCGGCGGATTTCGCGGCCCATGAACATGTTGTCGGCAATCGACAGGGCGGGCGACATGGCGAGCGTCTGGTAGACAGTTTCGATGCCCGCCTCCCGCGCGTCGATCGGCGAGGAGAAGTTTACCTCTTTGCCCTCCAGCGTCACCGTGCCCGCATCGGGGATCACCGCCCCCGACACCGCCTTGATGAGAGAGCTCTTGCCTGCGCCGTTGTCGCCAATGACGGCGAGGATCTCGCCCGGCATCAGGTCAAAGTCGCAATTGTCGAGCGCGGTCACGCGGCCATAGCGCTTGGTGAGGCCGCGGCCTTTGAGAATGGGTTCCATCAGGCTGCCACCTTTCTGATCCACTGGTCGACGGCCACTGCGCCGATGATGAGAGTGCCGATAAGCAGGTAGGTCCACTGTGCATCGGCCCCGGCGAGCCGCAGCCCGAGGGTGAAAACACCCACGATCAGGGCCCCGAAGAGCGTGCCAAGGATCGAGCCGCGCCCGCCGAAGAGCGAGATGCCCCCGATCACCACGGCGGTGATGCTCTCGATGTTCAAAAGCTGGCCCGAGGTGGGAGAGACCGAGCCGATCCGGCCAATCAGCGCCCATCCGGCGAAGGCACAGATAAGGCCCGCGAGCGCATAGACCGAGATCAGCGTGCGCCGCACGTTCACGCCCGAAAGCTCCGCCGCATCCGGGTCATCGCCCACGGCATAAACATGCCTGCCCCAAGCGGTGTGGCGCAGCACATAGGCGAGGATCAGCACGAGGATCAGCATGAAGACCACGCCAACGGTAAACACCGCACCGCCCACGCTGAACTTGGCTCCCATCAGCTGAAGCAGGGGGGCCGCCTCGGCAATATCCTGGCTGCGGATGGTTTCGTTGGCCGAATAGAGGAAGTTGGCCGCCAGCACGATCTGCCACATGCCGAGCGTCACGATGAAAGGCGGCAGCTTGACCCGCGCCACCAGCCAGCCGTTCAGCGCGCCGATGGCGGTGCCGAGGGTGAGACCGGCGACGATGGAAAGGCCAACCGGAACGCCGTAGCGAAAGGTGAATTGCCCCATGATGACCGAGGAGATCACCGCAATGGCACCTACGCTCAGGTCGATGCCCGCTGTGAGGATAACAAGGCTCTGCGCGGCGGCCACGATGCCGACGATCTGCACCTGTTGCAGGATCAGCGTGAGGGCGAAGGGCGAAAAGAACCTTGCGCCAAGCGTGAGGCCAAAAACGATGATCGACAGCACAAGCACGATGAGCGGCACAAGCGCCGGCGTGGTGTGCAACTGGTGCTGAAGCCGGTCGATCAGGCTCTTGTTGTGCCCGTCGAAAGACGCAACTTCGCTGGGTGCGCTGGAGGCAGAGGCCTCGTAGTTATCAGATTGTGACATATGTCCCCCCGGGGCAGGTGCCTCACCCGCCGGTTTGAACAGGGCGGATAGGCCCGCCCCGTTCGTGATTCACTTGGCGTTGGGCCGGGTCAGCCCCAGCAGAGCTCGTTGCCCTCGTCGGTGTCGATGCTCTCGACGCCCTCGGCAGGCTTGTCGGTCACGAGCGCGACGCCGGTATCGAAGAAGTCCTTGCCGGGCGTGTTGGCCGGCTTGGTGCCGTCCTTGGCGAAGGCGACGATGGCTTCGATGCCCTTGGAGGCCATCAGCAGCGGGTATTGCTGCGAGGTCGCACCAATCACACCGTCTTTCACGTTGGCCACACCGGGGCAGCCGCCGTCAACCGAAACGATCAGCACGTCGTTTTCGCGGCCAATCGACTTGAGCGCCTCATAGGCACCGGCAGCGGCAGGCTCGTTGATGGTGTACACCACGTTGATCTCGGGGTCGGTCGCCAGAAGGTTCTCCATCGCCTTGCGGCCACCTTCTTCGTTGCCGGCGGTCACGTCATTGCCGACGATGCGCGGGTCTTCCTCGTCGCCCCACTTATTCGGGTCACCCAGCTCGATGCCGAAGCCCTGCAGGAAGCCCTGGTCGCGCAGCACGCCAACGGTGGGCTGGCTGACGGCAAGGTCGAGCATGGCGATCTTGGCGTTGGCGGCCTCGTCGCCCAGCGTGGCGGCGGCCCATTGGCCAATCAGCTCACCGGCGAGGAAGTTGTCGGTGGCAAAGGTCATGTCGGCAGCGTCGATCGGGTCGAGCGGCGTGTCGAGCGCGATCACCACAAGGCCCGCATCGCGCGCCTGCTGAACGGCGGGCACAATGGAGCTGGTGTCGGAGGCGGTGAGCAGAATGCCCTTGGCGCCGTTGGCGATGCAGGTTTCGATGGCGGCCACTTGCGTTTCATGGTCGCCGTCAACCTTGCCGGCATAGCTGTTGAGCGTGACGCCCAGCTCGGCGGCCTTGGCCTCGGCGCCCTCGCGCATCTTAACGAAAAACGGGTTGGTGTCGGTCTTGGTGATCAGGCAAGCGCCGATGTCTTGGGCCATCGCGGTGCCGGACATGGCGCAGAGTGCGAGCGCAGTTGTTGCGACGAGTTTCTTCATGATTTCCTCCCTGGGAAGCGTTGCTATCTGGATCTCCCATTGATCCGCCCCTGACGGATTACGCCCGGGGTTGCAGCGTAAAGAGCGCGATTCCCGTTCGCCTGTCAATAAATAAATAAACTTGATTTATTAAAGGACGGATGGCCTACTTCCTTTGGGGCAGGAAGTTTCGTATGGCCAAACCGATGGATGGCACTGAAATCAAGGGGCTGAGCGGCGGGGTCAACCAGTCGGGCGTTCGCAACTATAACGAGCGGCTGGTTCTGTCGGTGCTCCAGCGGCGCGGGGCGATGGCGGGCAGCGATATTGCGCGGCTCGTCAACCTGTCGCCCCAAACCATCTCGATCATCCTGCGCCGCCTCGAAGGGGATGGCATCGTGATGCGCGGCGACCCGAGCCGTGGCAAGGTAGGCAAGCCCTCCATCCCGATGCGGCTCAATCCTGATGGCGTGCTCTCGGTTGGTTTCAAGATCGGGCGGCGCAGTGCCGACCTCGTGCTCACCGGCTTTGATGGCGTGGTGCGTCAGCAGATGCAGGAGCACTATGATTACCCCTTCCCCGAGGCCGTTTTCAGCCTGCTCAAGCGCGGGCTTGCCAGCTTCATCGACCAGATGTCCCCCGAAGAGCGCGGCCGCCTCTGCGGCATCGGCATCGCCGCTCCCTTCGAGCTGTGGAAGTGGCATGACCTCATCGGCCACACCGCCGAGCGGTTTCGGTCGTGGAAAGACATCGACTTTGCCGAGGAGGTGGCCAAGTTCAGCGATCTGCCGGTTTTCGTGCTCAACGACGGCACCGCAGCCTGCCATGCCGAGCATCTCTACGGGCGCGGCAAGGAGTTTCGTGACTACGCCTTTTTCTTCGTCAGCCAGTTCATTGGCGGCGGGGTGGTGCTGAACAATACAGTCTTCGAGGGCAATCAGGGCAACGCTGGGGCGCTCGGCTCCATGCGCACCACCGGCCCGCAGGGCGAAAGCCTGCAAATGATAGACGTTGCCTCCATTCACCTGCTGGAAGCCCGGCTGATTGAAGCCGGGGTGGACCCGAAGCTGCTGTGGCGCAAGCCGCAGCATTGGAGCATGCTGTCGCGCTACGTTGACCCTTGGATGGCCCAGACCGCGCAAGAGCTGGCCAAGGCCTCGCTTTCGGTCTGCTCGGTCATCGACTTCGAGGCCATCGTGATCGACGGGGCCTTTCCCACCGAAGTGCGGGATGATCTTGTCAGCCGGGTCCGGCGCTATCTCGTCAACCAAGACGCGCGGGGGCTGATCGAACCGCGCATCGAGGTCGGAAGCATCGGAGAGATTGCCCGGGGCATCGGCGCAGCCAGCGCCCCGATCTTCTCGCAGTTTCTGCTAAACGCCAACGCCGGGCTGACGGCCTACTGAGGGGCGTCGCCGGGCTTGGCCTTCGCTGAAAGCGGGCTTGGCGTGATTGGCGAAAATCACCGCTCCGCTGCCGGAGCGGCCATCAGCAAACCCAAGCCCGCCAGCGCCAGCGCTATGCCGGTGAAGACGGTGCGCAGCTGATTCCAAAACTGCCACGGGGCGGAATACTCGGCCCAGATCTGCGCAGCCCCGGCGTCGATCTCTGCATCGCTCACCAGCGCCAGCGCCTCGTTCATTGGCACGTTCACCGCGAGGGTCAGCACCGACCCGCCGAACAGGGCCACCAGCCCCGCCAGCGCAAACAGCCCCACCACCGCGCGGCCTTGCCCGCTCTTCCATGCGAGGAGAGCGGTGAGCAGCAGGGCCGGGCCGGTGCCAAAGAAGGCCGGGGCGAACACCGCGTTACGGACAGAGGCATTCATCGCCTGCATCGCGCGAATGGCCACTTCCGGCGCGGCGGCATCAAGCCCCCACATCGTTGAGCAAACCCAGGCGTAGAAGAACCCGAAGAGCGCGCCGCAAAGCAGCAGGGACAGCAGGGCAGCGAGGCGAAAGATGGTCAGCATGGTTCAAATCCGTATACATGATTACGCTTGCGGCTATCCGTAATTACAAATACGGTTACTGTCAACGCGGAGGTAACAATGCGAGAAGAGAAGCGGGCAGCCCGCGAAAGCCAGATCATCGAGGCGGCCTATGCGCTGCTGGAAGAGAAGGGCGCCGCCGGCATGTCGATGCTGGCCGTGGCGAAGGCTGCGAAGGCGTCCAACGAAACGCTCTACAACTGGTATGGCGACAAGCTCGGGCTGTTTCGCGCCATGGCGCTGCGCAACGGCGAGGCCATTGCGGCCCGGCTGGAGGCGGCGCTGGTGGAGGAAGCCTCCCCGCTGGAAACCCTCGACGCTCTAGGTCCGCTGCTGCTGAACCTGCTGACCGGCCCGCGGGCGGTGGCGCTGGCGCGGGCGGCGGCGGGCGATGCCACGGGCGCGCTTGGCGCGGCGCTGGCGGAGGTGGGGCGGGCGCGGATTGCACCGATGATCGAGGCGCTTTGCCAGCGAGCGCTGGACGAACGCGCCTTGAGGGGCGGCAGTGCCGGGGCGATCTGCGAAACCTACCTTGGCCTGCTGTTGGGCGACCTTCAGATCCGCCGGGTGATCCATGCCGCGCCGCCCCTGCAAGAGGCCGAAATCCGCAGCCGCGCCGACCGGGCGCTGATGGCAACATGGCGGCTTTACGCCCGCGAGGAGTCTGGCAGGTAGCTGCACAAAAACTAGGCAGCCACTCGGCAAGACCCCGCATCCTGCCGCAAAACCGGGAAAAATCGTTGCCCAGCGCGATCTGGCCTTCAACTATGAAGGGCATCAGGGGAGCGCGCGCAACGACGCGGACTGGCCAGAGGGCCGACAGACGACCTCCCCCAAGGCGCGATCGAGTAACGCGAAGACCGGTGCCAACGGCGCTGCAAAAGACAAACACTGGGAGGACTTACATGACCTACGTGACCCTTAAACGCGGGCTTCTGGCCGCGACTGCGCTGACTCTCGGCACGGCGATGGCCGAGGCCCAGTCGATCCGCTTCTGGACCACCGAAGAGCAGCCCGAGCGGCTGCAGAAACAGCAAGAAATGGCCAAGGCCTTCGAGGAGGAAACTGGCACCGCCGTCGAGGTGATTCCCGTGACCGAATCCGATCTTGGCACCCGCGCCACCGCCGCCTTTGCCGCCGGTGACCTGCCGGATGTGATCTATCACACCATCCAATATACCCTGCCCTGGGCCGAGGCCGGCATTCTGGATGCAGAGGCCGCGACCGAGGTGCTGGAGGAACTGGGCGAAGACACATTCGCCCCCGGCCCGCTGGCCATGGCCGCCTTCGAGGATGGCACCGCCGCCGTGCCGGTAGATGGCTGGACGCAGATGGTGGTGTATCGCAAAGACCTGTTCGAAGAGAACGGGCTGGAGCCGCCCAACAGCTACGCCAACGTGCTGGCCGCGATCGAGGCGCTGCACAACCCGCCCGAGATGTATGGCTTCGTCGCCGCCACCAAGGTGGATGAGAACTTCATGAGCCAAGTGTTGGAGCACGTCTTCCTCGCCAACGGCGTTTCTCCGGTGAACGAAGAGGGCTTCGCCCCGCTCGACGTGGCTGCCACAACCGAGGTGCTCGATTTCTACAAGGCGATTGCAGAGGCCTCGCCGCCGGGCGAGCTGTTCTGGAAGCAGAGCCGCGAGCTTTACTTCGCCGGGCAGGCCGCGATGATCATCTGGTCGCCCTTCATCCTCGACGAGCTGGCCGGGCTGCGGGATGACGCGCCCCCGACCCTCACCGACGATCCGACCAGCAGCGAACTGGCCTCCAAGACCGGGATCGTCACCACCTTTGCAGGCCCGTCGAACCCCGATGGCGCGGCATGGGGCGATACTCGTTACTTCGGGATCACCTCGGATGCCGATACCGATGCGGCGATGGAGTTTGTGAAATACTCCATGGACCAAGGCTACATGGACACGCTCTCCATTGCGCCCGAAGGCAAGTTCCCCACCCGGCGCGGCACGGCCGATGAGCCTGAGAAGTTCAAGGCCGAGTGGTCGAAGCTCGATGTGGGTGTCGATCGCAAGGCAGCCCTCTCGGACCTCTATGCGCCCGAGATGATCGACGAGATCGTCAGCGGCCTTGATGTCGCCCAGCGCTGGGGCGTCGAAGAAGGGCAGCTTTCGCTGGCTTCGAAGATGATCAACAGCCAGGTCATCAACCGCCTTGTGCGCGAGTATATTGACGGCGCGCGTGATGCGGCGGCGACCGTGGATATGATGAACGAGGAACTGGCGAAGGTTCAGTGAACCTTGGCCATCGGGCGGCGGCCCTGTGCTGCCGCCCGGCTTCAAGATGAGCGACACACCCATCCCCCCCAAGGGCCGAGGCCCGCTTGCCAAGCGCGAGGCCCGGCTGGCTTGGGGCCTGCTGGCCCCGACCATCATCAGCGTCTCGTTGGTGGTGATCCTGCCTTTGCTGGCGATCTTCTGGATCAGCGTCAAACCCATCGGCCTTGCCGACCTGCGCCCACCCACGCTCAGCGTGAATGAACAACTGCGCGACGCCGATGAAGCCGAGCCTTACATTCGCTACCGGGTGCGCAACACCAGCCAAGACATCGCGCTGACCTCGGCGCGCTTTTCCGACATGTTCCCCGAAGGAGCAGAACCGGGTGCTGTGCCAGAGGGCTGCACCTACGAGGCCCGCACCCTCACCTGCGACTTGGGCGAGGTGGAAGCCGGGGGACGCAGCGAAATCCGGGTGCCAATCATCGCGGATGACCCCGAAGCGATGGAAGACCCGCTGGAAGACAGCGAACCGGATGTGGTGGTGAAGGCCCCCAACATCCTCACCAACTTCGAATTCACCGGCGAAAACTTTGCCCGTGTCTTCGATGGCGGAGAGTTCTGGCAGGTGCTCTGGGTCACGCTGCTCTACACCATCTTTGGCACAATCGGCGCGCTGGTCATGGGGCTCTTTGCTGCCATGCTGCTGAACAAGAGCTTCCGGGGGCAAGGGATATTGCGGGGGCTCTACCTCTTCCCCTATGTCGCGCCGGTGATCGCGGTGGCTTTCACTTGGGTCACGCTGTTTGACCCCTTCAGCGGCTCGGCCAACGCGCTGCTGATACAGATGGGCGTGACCAGTGAGGCGATCAACTTTTTTGGGCAGCGGCCGCTCGCCCTGATCATGGTGATCGTCTTCGAAATTTGGCGCTATTTCCCGCTCAGCTTCCTCTTCATCCTTGCGCGGATGCAGAGCATCGACACCGATATGTATGAGGCCGCCGATATGGACGGTGCCTCGCCCTTTCAGAAGTTCTGGTATCTCAGCCTGCCGCAGCTCGTGGGCATCCTGAGCGTGCTCTTCCTCCTGCGCTTCATCTGGACCTTCAACAAGTTCGACGACATCTTCCTGCTGACGGGCGGTAACGCGGGGACGCGGACGCTCACGGTGAACGTCTATGAACAGGCCTTCGCGATCAGCAACATCGGCGCGGGGGCGGCTGTGGCGGTGGTGATCTTTGCCTGCCTGATCGTGTTCAGCGTGTTCTTCTTCAAGTGGATCAGCCGGGAGGAAGGGCTTTGAGCTTTCTCTGGCGTGGAACCCTGACGGCCCCATTGCTGGGCGCTTTGTGGATGCTGGTGGTGGCGACGACAGTGGCGGTGGGGTTCTCCTTCGCCACTGGTGAGGCATTCCGCCCCTCGGTGTTGCTGTGCCTGCTCTGGGGAGCGGTCGTGGGGCTTGGGGCGGTGTTCCGGCTCGGATCGGTATCAATGTTCGGCGCGGTAATCGGGCTGGCTGGCGTGACGCTGGCGGGCGTCGGGCCGATGGTGATCGGCGCAGACGTTGGGCCGGTAGCGGGATGGGGCGCGGCAATTGCGCTCGGAATGGCCTTCGCGATGTCGTTCTGGGCCATCGTGGCGGAGCTGAAGCCGGGTGCGCTGACAAGGCACGAGTTCGAGGCGGCGGTGATCCGCTTTCTTACCGGTTTTGGCTACATCTTCTTCACCGCCATCGTGGTGATCCCCTTTTACGTGATGGTGATGACCTCGCTGAAGAACCAGCAGGCCCTCATGCAGAATCCGTTGGATTTTTCGATCGAGCTCTCGCGTGGGTGGGAGTTGTTTCGCAGCTACGCCGAGTTGTTCGGCCAATATGACTTTGGCCGCTATCTCTGGACGAGCTTCTATATCTCCTGCCTGACGGTCTTCATCACCCTGCTGTTCTCGGTGCCCGGCGCCTATGCCGTGGCGCGGCTGCGCTTCAACGGGCGGGCGGCCTTCTCGCGGTCGATCCTGCTGATCTACATGGTGCCGATGATCGTGCTGGCCCTGCCGATCTATATTGCGTTCAGCCAAATGGGCCTGCGCAACACCGTCTTCGGCATCGTGCTGATCTACCCGGTCACCACGATCCCGGTGGCGCTCTACATGTTGCAGGGCTACTTCCGCGGGCTGCCCGCCGAGGTGGAGGAGGCAGGGCTGATGGATGGCCTCTCACGCCTCGCCGTGATCTGGAAGATCACCCTGCCGCTGGCGTTGCCCGCCTTGGCCAGCGTGTCGCTCTACGTCTTCATGATCGCGTGGAACGAGTTCCTGCTCGCGTTCATGCTGCTGGACGATCCGTCAAAATTCACCCTCACCCGCGCGGTCACCAGCCTGAACAGCTCTGAAGTGCCGCGCCAGCACCTGATGGCGGGGGCGGTGATTGCCACCGTGCCGATCATGGCGCTGTTTCTCGGATTGGAGAAATTCATGACCAAGGGCCTTACCGCAGGGAGCGTCAAGGGATGACGCGAGACGAGGAAGCGCGCGCCATTTTGGCCGGCAACGACCGGGGCGGCTACACCGTGCCAACGGATGGGCTCTACCCCTACCAGTGGAACTGGGATTCGGTTTTTGCCGCGCTGGGCTTTGCCGAGCACGACATGGGCCGCGCGTGGGACGAGATCGACACGCTCTTCAGCGGCCAATGGGACAACGGAATGGTGCCGCATATCCTGTTTCACAAGGTTGATCCGAGCTACTTTCCGGGGCCGGATATCTGGCGCGGGGTGGGGCCGATCCCCTCCAGCGGGATCAGTCAGCCGCCGATAGCGGGCACCTTCGTGCGTTGGCTGCTGGAGTTGGACGAGAGCTTTGCCGCGCGCGCCGAAGCATTGGTGCCGAGGCTGATCGCTTGGCACCGCTGGTTCATGGAGTGGCGCAGCGAGGGCGGGGCCATCGTGGTGACCCACCCGTGGGAGACGGGCCGCGACAATTGCCCCGATTGGGATGGCCCCTTCGCCGCCATCGAGCCGGTGGGAATTGAGAGCTATCGGCGGCGGGACACGACCCATGTGGTCGAGGAAGAGCGGCCCTTGCAGGCGCAGTATGACCGTTTCCTCTATCTCGTGAAGCTGGGGGCCGAGAGCGGCTGGGACGAGGCCTACCTGCGCGAGGCCAACCCTTTCCGCGTGGCCGATCCCACGATGACCTTCACCCTCCTGCGCTCCACCCGGGATCTGCGGGTGCTGGCCGAGCGATTTGGCGGTGACCTGGCCGAGATCGACGGCTGGATCGCGGCGATGGAGGCTGGGGCGGAGCGGCTCTGGAACGCCGAGGCCGAAACATATGACTGCTATGACGAGCGGGCAGACAAGCACACCGGCGTCGTCTCAAACGCCAGTTTTCTCAGCTGGTATGCCGGTGTGGGCGACGACCGGATGCTGCCCCAGCTTGAGCGCGTCTGCGGGCTGGAAACCTATTTCATCCCCTCGACCGACCCGGCCCACCCGGCCTATGAGCCCAAGCGTTACTGGCGCGGGCCGGTCTGGGCGATGATGAACCTGCTGATCGCAAAGGGGCTTGCCGAGCAGGGGCACGGCGATTGGGCCAGCAAGATCACCGAGAACACCCGCGCGATGATCGCGGAAAACGGCTTTGCCGAGTATTTCGACCCGCGCGACGGCGCGCCTGCGGGCGGGCGCAACTTTACATGGACGGCGGCGGTGTGGCTCGCATGGGCCTCGCCCACCGCAGGGAGGAACGCATGGGCAGCATAGAGCTGAAGGCGGTCGAAAAGTGGTATGGCAATGTGCAGGTCATCAAGGGGGTGGACCTCAGCATTGCGGACGGTGAGTTCATCATCTTCGTTGGCCCCTCGGGCTGCGGCAAGTCCACCCTGCTGCGGATGATCGGCGGGCTGGAAGAAACCTCTCGCGGCCAGATCATGATCGACGGCGCAGACATGACAGCCGCGCCCCCCTCCAAGCGGGGCCTTTCCATGGTGTTCCAAAGCTACGCGCTCTACCCGCATATGTCGGTGGGCGAGAACATGGGGTTCTCGCTCAAGACGGCGGGCGCGCCCAAGGCCGAGATCCAGGAGAAGGTGGGCGAGGCGGCCCGGGTGCTGAAGCTGGAGCCCTACCTCGAGCGGCGGCCCAAAGACCTTTCGGGCGGTCAACGCCAGCGGGTGGCCATTGGTCGGAGTATCGTGCGCGACCCGACGGCCTTTCTCTTCGATGAGCCGCTCTCCAACCTCGATGCCGCGCTGCGTGTCGAGATGCGTTACGAGATCGCCAAGCTGCACCAAAGCCTTGCGACAACCATGATCTACGTCACCCACGATCAGGTGGAGGCGATGACACTGGCCGACAGGATCGTGGTGCTGGAGTTCGGCAAGATCGCGCAGGTCGGCACCCCGCGCGAGCTTTATGAGCGGCCCGCCAACCTCTTCGTGGCGCAGTTCATCGGCTCGCCCAAGATGAACGTCATGCCGATCACCGAAGCGCTTGCGCTGAAGAATGCGCCAGCGGGCGCGGTGCAGGTGGGCATCCGGCCCGAGCACATCATGGTTGGCGAGGGCGGGGGCACCTGCGATGGCCGGATCGACGTGATCGAATACCTCGGCGCCGATACTTTCGTGATCGTCGATGCGGGCGACGCCGGGCAGATCACCGTCAGGGCGCCGGGCAACACCGAGCTGCAAGAGGGCGCGCCCGTCAGCCTTGGTTTTCCGGGCGACGCGCTGCACTTCTTTGGTGAAGACGGGCTTGCCATTCGCGAGGGCTAGAGCTTCGCACGCCTCATCTGGTGAAAGGCCCGGCCTCAGCGGCTGTTGCCGATCAGTTGCCAAGCTATTCCTGAACCGAACCGGCCTGTTGTGCGGAACGCCTGCCTGCATGGGCTCCTGCGCGGTTCCTCCGTGTGACGCGCCGTCAGAGGCAGCGCCACGCCTTGCTTGTGCAGGGGGGCACACATACATGAGAGGTCATGCGCCGATTTATCCCCTTTCTCGAACAGCCCCCCCTTGTTTCTGTCGTTCGCCTTCAGGGCGCCATCGGCAGCGGGGCGCGTGGGCTTTCTGATGCAGGCATGGCTGCGCCGATCGAGCGGGCCTTTCGCAAGGGCAAACCCGCGGCGGTGGCGCTCCAGATCAACTCGCCCGGCGGCTCACCGACCCAAAGCGCCCTGATCGCTGCCCGCATCCGCCGCCTGTCGGAAGAAAAAGAGGTGCCGGTCTTTGCCTTCGTCGAAGATGTCGCGGCCTCTGGCGGTTATTGGCTGGCCACGGCGGCTGAAGAGATTTTCGTGGATGCAAATTCCATCACCGGCTCCATCGGCGTGATCTCCGCCAGCTTCGGGCTGACCGAGTTTATCGCCAAGCACGGGATCGAGCGGCGGGTGCACACCGCCGGGCAGTCCAAGAGCTTCATGGACCCGTTCCGCCCAGAGAAAGAAGAAGACGTGGCCCGCCTCAAGGCGCTGCAAGAGGTGATCCACGGCAATTTCATCACGCAGGTCAAGTCGCGGCGCGGTGACAAATTGGCAGAGGGCACCGACCTGTTCACCGGCGACATCTGGGTTGGCCAGCAGGCCGTGGAGGTGGGGCTTGCCGATGCCGTCGGCCACCTGATCCCCACGATGAAGGCCCGCTTTGGCGACAAAACCCGCCTTGCCGTGCACGGCCCCAAGCGCGGGCTCTTGCGGCGGATCGGTGCAGAGGCCATGAACGGGGCGGTAGGCGCGGTGGAAGACCGGGCCATGTGGGCGAGGTTCGGGCTTTAGATGCTCCTCAAGGCAGTCATTCTCTTTCTGGCCGTGATGGGCCTGTTGGCGATTTTCGGCAAGAAGAAGGTCGCCAAGAAGAAGCCTCCTGCAAAGCGCGTGGAGACGGCGCAGAAGTGCCCCAAGTGCGGGGCCTTCCGGATCGGGGCGGGTGACTGCGCCTGCGGAAAGAGCTGATCTATGGCCTATGATCTCCTGATCGCGGGGCTGGGCCTCGTGATCCTGCTTCTTGCCGGCGATGCGCTGGTGCGTGGCGCGGTGAACATCGCACTTCGGCTTGGCATTCCGGCCCTGATCGTCTCGCTCACCATTGTCGCCTTCGGCACCTCCGCGCCCGAGCTGCTGATCTCGGTCAATGC
The DNA here is from genome assembly GCF_006351965.1 of Oceanicola sp. D3. Taxonomy (NCBI): domain Bacteria; kingdom Pseudomonadati; phylum Pseudomonadota; class Alphaproteobacteria; order Rhodobacterales; family Roseobacteraceae; genus Oceanicola; species Oceanicola sp. D3. Next base: position 122,364 of record NZ_CP040932.1, on the reverse strand, counting down.
CGTGCGTGACAATGCAGGCGGCCTTGCGCTGGGCAATGTGGTGGGCTCCAACATCGCCAACGTGCTGCTGGTGCTCGGCGTGCCCGCGCTGATAAAAACCCTCGCCACCCGCGATCACGACACCCGCCGCAGCTACATGTTCATGATCGCGGCCTCGCTGCTGTTTATCGCCACCTGCTTCTTCGGCCCGATCCGCTGGTGGCATGGGCTGGTGCTGGTGGCGGCGCTCTCGGGCGTGCTCTGGGATGCGTTTCATTCCGCGCGCAACCACCGCCGCGCGACGGAAACACAGGACTACGGCGCTGATGAAGAGGTCGACCTTGAAGGGGCCGATCCGTCCATGCCGTGGTGGAAGATCGGCGTTTACACCGCGCTTGGCCTCATTGGCCTGCCGCTGGGGGCCGACCTGCTGGTGGATAGTTCGGTGAACATCGCCAAGGTGCTGGGCGTTTCGGACACGGTGATCGGCCTCACGCTGGTGGCCATCGGCACCTCGCTGCCCGAGCTCGCCACCACCGTCATGGCCGCGCTGCGCAATCAGGCCGATGTAGCGCTGGGCAACGTGATTGGCTCCAACATGTTTAACCTCTTGGCGATCATCGGCATCGCCAGCTTCGTTGGCCCAATCCCGGTGGACCCGGAGATCCTGCAGTTCGACCTGTGGGTGATGCTGGCCGCCTCGCTGTTCCTGATCCCCTTCGTCTTCCTGCGGCAAAACATGGGCCGGGCCGTCGGGGCCATATTCAGCTTTCTATATGTGGCATATTTAGTGGTGGTCGTCGTCTGAGGCGCAGACCGCCGCGTTGCCCCTACGTCCGGGTTTTCTCCTGCCAACCGCGTCAGGAGCGGGAGGGCGGACCGAGTTATCCTAGGCGGCTTGCGGCGTTACAAATCCGACATATTTTATGTAATGAAATCATTAATTTATGAGCGGACATAATTTTTATCGTTTAACTTCAGTGCTTTAAAATAGAGCCCAAAAATTAGGCAAAGTCCGGAATCCGCCGGGAAACAAGGGAAATTTCGCCCGGTCCCGAATTTCTCCCAAGAGTTATCCACAGAAACAGTGGAGAGCTTTCCTCTTGCCCTTGGTCAACTACCATTGCAGCCATGGCGGGGAATCATGAACTAAATAAAGTAGGTGCGATGAAGGCCGGTCACGAGGTTATCCGCGATCAGTTGCGACATCTGGATGGCTCCCCAGGGGTTTACCGGATGCTCGATGAGGAGAGCCGCGTTCTTTACGTTGGCAAGGCCCGCAACCTCAAGGCGCGGGTCAGCTCTTATGCTCGCCCTACGGGGCACAGCCCGCGCATCGCCCGGATGATTTCCGAAACCGCCTCGATGATGTTCCTCACCACGGCGACCGAAACCGAGGCGCTGCTGCTAGAGCAGAACCTCATCAAGCAGCTCAAACCCAAGTTCAACGTGCTGCTGCGCGACGACAAGAGCTTTCCCAATATCCTCGTCGCCAAAAACCACGCCTACCCGCAGATCAAAAAGCATCGGGGCGCGAAGAAGGAGAAGGGTGCCTACTATGGCCCCTTCGCCAGCGCGGGCGCGGTGAACCGCACGCTGAACCAGTTGCAGAAGGTTTTCCTGCTGCGCAATTGCACCGATGCCACGTTTGAAACCCGCTCGCGGCCCTGCCTGCTCTACCAGATCAAGCGCTGCTCCGCCCCCTGCGTCGGCCACATCAGCGAGGCCGATTATGCCGGGTTGGTGGGTGATGCAGAGCGGTTTCTGCAAGGCCGCTCCACCAAGGTGCAGGAGCAACTGGCCGAGCAGATGCAGGAGGCCTCCGAGGCGATGGAGTTTGAACGGGCCGCCGCGCTGCGCGACCGGATCCGCGCGATGACCAGCCTTCAGACAGCGCAGGGAATCAACCCGCGTTCAACGCCCGAGGCGGATGTGATCGCGCTGCACATGGAAGGCGGGCAGGCCTGCGTGCAGGTGTTCTTCATCCGCGCTGGGCAGAACTGGGGCAACAAGGACTATTACCCCCGCCTTGGCGGGGCCGAGAGCCCGGCGGAGGTTCTGCAAGCCTTCATGGGCCAGTTCTACTCCACCAAGGAGCCGCCCCGGCTGGTGCTGATCAGCGATGACATCGAAGACCGCGAGGTGATGGAGGCGCTGCTAACCGAGGCGGCAGGGCGCAAGGTTGAGGTGAGCGTGCCCCAGCGTGGCGAGAAGGCCGAACTGGTGGCAGGCGCGCTGCGCAACGCGCGCGAGAGCCTTGCGCGCAAGATGAGCGAAAGCGCCGCGCAGTCGAAACTGCTCAAGGGTCTTGCCGAGGCCTTCGACCTCGCCGCTCCGCCGCAGCGCATCGAGATTTACGACAACTCCCACATTCAGGGCACCAACGCCGTTGGTGGCATGGTGGTGATGGGCCCCGATGGCTGGGTGAAGAGCCAGTATCGCAAGTTCAACATCAAGGGCGAAGAGCTGGTGCCGGGCGATGACTTCGGCATGATGAAAGAGGTGCTCTCCCGCCGCTTCAAGCGCCTGCTGAAAGAAGACCCCGACCGCCAGTCAGACACATGGCCAGACCTGCTGCTGATCGACGGCGGCGCAGGGCAGGTGAGCGCCGTGGGCGAGATCATGGCCGAGCTTGGGGTGGAAGACGTGCCCTTCATCGGTGTCGCCAAGGGGGTAGACCGGGACCACGGCAAGGAAGAGTTCCACCGCCCCGGGCAGCGGGTGATGGCGCTGCGCCACAATGATCCGGTGCTCTATTTCATCCAGCGCATGCGCGACGAAGCCCACCGCTTTGCCATCGGCACCCACCGCGCCAAGCGGGCCAAGTCGATGGTGGCCAACCCGCTGGATGAGGTGCCGGGCGTGGGCGCCACCCGCAAGCGGGCGCTGCTGGCGCATTTCGGCTCAGCCAAGGCGGTGAGCCGGGCGAACCTTGCCGACCTGAAGGCGGTAGACGGGGTGAGCGAGGGGCTGGCCCAAAAGATCTACGATTACTTTCACGAAAAGGGCTAGGGCAGCGGGCCGGCGCTATGCCCGGCGCAGGTGCTCTTCCCACATGATGTAGCGGCCCAGCGAGTTCTTCTGGCTCGACCCAAGCACATGGCAGCCCCCGTTCCCGAAGATATGCGTGGCCTCCACCGCCGCATTCTGCACCGGCAGGGTAAAGTGCAGCGCCGTCTCGGTGTAATACCCGAGGCCCTGCGGCATGCCTGCCAACTCGAATGTGAGGATGCCCGGCGCCGTGACCTGCAGCGGAATTTGCATCACCACATCGGGCGTTTGCTCTTCGGTAAAGACATGCCTGAACCTCAGCCAAAGCCCGTGTTCCCCCTCGGGCGTCAGCTCCAGTTCCACCTTGTAGCCGTGGCTATCGCCCTGCGCATCGGCCCAGCGGCCGGTGCCGGTGTAGCGGCCATGGGCGTCAGAAAGAATTCCGGACATCGCAAACTCCTGCTGTTCGCCGCAACACTAGCACGACTTTTTGCCACCTCGCAGCCCGACCTGCGTGAAATCGCGGCACTTCCGTGTGCCCTCCGGCTGGGGTAAACCCCTCTCATGGTCTGGACGATCCCAAATATCCTGACGGTGCTCCGCCTGCTCGCCGCCCCCGGCGTGGCGGTGATGTTCCTGTACTTCAGCCGCCCCTGGGCCGATTGGTTTGCGTTGGTGCTCTTCATGGCCGCCGCCGCCACCGATTTCTTTGACGGCTGGCTGGCGCGCAAGTGGAAGCAGGAAACCAAGATCGGCGCCATGCTGGACCCGATTGCCGACAAGGCAATGGTGGTGATTGCGCTGCTCGTCATCACCGGCTTTTCGGGGATGAACCCGTGGATCCTGCTGCCCGCGACGCTGATCATGTTTCGCGAGGTCTTTGTGTCGGGCCTGCGTGAGTTTCTTGGCGATACCGCGGGCACGCTCAAGGTAACGCAACTCGCCAAGTGGAAGACCACGGCGCAGATGGTGGCGATTGCTATCCTGTTCCTCGGCACCGGCCTCGATTGGCTCACCCATCGTGGTGATGGCCCCGGCGGCTTGGCCCGCTTCCGCGATGGCCCGGCAGGCTGGGCGACGGTGGCCGGCATCTGGGTGCTGTGGATCGCCGGGGCGCTGACGCTCCTCACCGGCTGGGATTACTTCCGCAAGGCGCTGCCGTTCCTGAAAGGGCCAAAATGACCGTGGATGTGCTCTACTTCGCCTGGGTGCGCGAGCGGATCGGCTTGCCGAAAGAAAAGGTGGAAACCCAAGCCCCAAACGTGGCCGCTCTGGTGGAAGAGCTGCGCGCGCGCGAGCCACGCTATGCCGCTGCCTTCGAGGATGTCACCGCCCTGCGCGTGGCGCTCGATCAGGAGCTTTCCGACTTCGACGCGCCGCTTGAGGGCGTGCGCGAGGTGGCCTTCTTTCCGCCGATGACGGGCGGCTGATGGCCGAGGTTCGCGTGCAGGCCGAGAGCTTTGATGCCGGGGCCGAGTTGAACCGCTTTTCCGCCGCGCAAGGCGGGGCAGGTGCCGTCGTCAGCTTCACCGGGGTTGTCCGCGATGTTGCGGGCAGGCTGGAGGCGATGGAGATCGAGCATTACCCGGGCATGACCGAAAAGGCGATTTCTGGCATCGTGGAAGAGGCCGAGGGCCGCTGGCCGCTGACCGGGGCGCTGGTGATCCACCGCCACGGGCGGCTGGAGCCGGGCGCGCAGATCATGATGGTGGCGACCGCTTCGGCCCACAGGGTGGCGGCCTTCGAGGCGGCGGAATTTTTGATGGATTACCTGAAGTCGCGCGCGCCGTTCTGGAAGAAAGAGCTGACGCGTGAGGGCGAAGGCTGGGTGGCAGCCGTTGAGGCCGATGAGGATGCGCTGAAGCGGTGGTGAGCCGTTGCAGCGGGGGGCCAGCCCCCCGCACCCCCCGGAGATATTTAGAGCAAGAAAATGAACAGGGTGGCGGCTATTTCTTCCGCCGCATGTGCTCGTCGAGCCTGGGCATGATCTCGACGAAGTTGCAGGGCATGTGCCGGTAGTCGAGCTGTTTGACGAGGATCTCGTCCCAAGCGTCCTTGCAGGCACCGGGAGAGCCGGGCAGGGCGAAGAGGTAGGTGCCATTTGCCACGCCGCCGGTGGCGCGCGATTGCACCGCGCTGGTGCCGATCTTGGCCATCGACACATGGGTGAATACGGTGGCGAAGGCCTCGATTTCCTTCTCGTAGACATCGCGGTGGGCCTCCACCGTCACGTCACGCCCGGTAAGGCCGGTGCCGCCGGTGGAGAGGATCACATCAACACCCTCATCGGCGCACCACGCCCGGAGTTGCCCGGCGATCTCGTGGCGCTCATCCGGCAAGATCTTCCGGTCGGCCACAATATGGCCCGCCGCCTCGATCCGCGCCACCAGCGTGTCGCCGGAGCGATCTTCGGCCATGCTGCGGCTGTCGGAAACGGTGAGCACCGCGATCCGGGTGGGGATAAACTCTCGCTCGCTCATGTACGCTCCATCAGGGCCAGTCGCGCCGCCAACACCCCGAAGATGCCCGCCGTGATCCACGACAGAGCCCGTGCGAAGCGGGGCGAGCGCGTCAGCGCCAGCCCCAATGAGCCCGCCCCGAGGCCGACAGCGCCGTTGATCATAAAGCCACCTGCCGCCAGCACGCTGCCCAACGCCAAAAATTGCGGCAGCACGGCGCGAGACGGGTCCACGAATTGCGGCAGGAAGGCGAGGATGAAGAGGATCACCTTGGGGTTGGTTACATTCACCACCAAGGCCTGCCGAAAGGCCCGCGCCGGGGCGAGTGGCTTGGCGCGGCTCTGCCCGGGCCCGCCTGCCCGCAGCGTGGCCACGGCGAGCCACAGCAGATAGGCCACCCCCGCCCAGCGGATCACCTCGAAGGCCCCGGGCAGCGCGGCCACCACCGCGCCAAGCCCCAGCCCCGCAGCCGCGACGTTGACCATGCAGCCCGCCGAAATCCCCGCATTGGCCGCCATCGCCGGTCCGCGCCCGCCCTTGAGGCCCTGCGCCAGCACAAACATCATGTCGGCCCCCGGCGTCAGGTTGAGCGCCAGCGCGGCGGGCAGAAAGGCCAGCAGGGTGAGCGCGTCGATCATCCCAGCCCCTCCAGCCGCGCCTTCACTGTCAGCAGATCGGCCCATGCGTGGCGCTTCATCTCGGGGCGGCGGAGCAGGAAGGAGGGGTGAAACATCGGCATGGCGGGCACGCCGCCCACCTCGTGCCAGTTGCCGCGCAGCCGGGTGATGCCACGCTTGCCCAGCAGCGCGCCGCAGGCCGGATTGCCCATCAGCACGATCAACTCCGGCGCGGCCAGTTCGATATGGCGCTCCACGAAGGGGCGCATCATTGCCAGTTCTTCGGAGTCCGGATCGCGGTTTTGCGGCGGGCGCCAAGGCACAACATTGGTGATATAAAGCGCCGCCCCCGCATCCGCCGCATCCCGCGCCAGCCCGATGGCGGCAAACATCTTGTCGAGCAACTGCCCGGAGCGTCCGACAAAGGGCTTGCCCTGCGCATCCTCCTCGGCCCCCGGCCCCTCGCCGATCACCATCACCCGCGCCTCGGGGCGACCATCGGCAAAAACAAAATTGCGCGCCCCCCGTTTCAGCTCACAATGGGGGAAGGCCTCCTGCGCGGCGGCAAGCGCCTCAAGGCTGCCGGCCTCCTTGGCGGCGGCGCGGGCCTCGGCCACAGTGTCGACCTCGGGCACCACCACGGGCGCATGGGGCGCGGCTGCGGCGGCAGGTTTGGCCTTTGGCTCCGGCTTCACCTCGAAGCGGTCCACCGGCGCATCGCCAATGGTATCCACCGCCCCCAGCTCCACTTGCCAGGCCAGCGCCGCCAACATTGCGTTTCGGTCGAAATCCCCGTCCATACCCACGGCTTACCCCATGTTGCCGCCCCGTGCGAGCCTGCTATACACTGGCGCAAATTTCCGGGGAGCCAACCATGACCTTGCGCGCCAGACACCTGCTTGGCATCGCCAATCTCGCCCCCGATGAAATCACCGCCATCCTTGACCTTGCCGAGCACTATGCCGGGCTGAACCGCTCTGCCGAGAAGCACGGCAAGGCTCTGGAAGGGCTGACGCAGGTCAACATGTTCTTCGAGAATTCGACCCGCACCCAAGCCAGCTTCGAGCTCGCGGGCAAGCGCCTCGGGGCAGACGTGATGAACATGGCGATGCAGGCCAGTTCGATCAAAAAGGGCGAAACCCTGCTCGATACCGCGCTGACACTGAACGCCATGCACCCCGACTTGCTGGTGGTCCGCCACCCCCATTCCGGCGCGGTGGACCTGTTGGCACAAAAGGTCAATTGCGCGGTGCTCAACGCAGGCGACGGGCGGCACGAGCACCCCACGCAGGCCCTGCTCGACGCGCTCACAATCCGCCGCCACAAGGGCCGCCTGCACCGGCTGACCGTGGCGATCTGCGGCGATGTCGCCCATAGCCGCGTGGCGCGCTCCAACATCATGCTGCTGAACAGGATGGAAGCCCGCGTGCGCCTCGTCGGCCCGCCCACGCTGGTGCCCGCCGCCTTCCGCGATCTGGGCTGCGAGGTGACGCATGACATGGCCGAGGGCCTCAAGGGCGCCGATGTGGTGATGATGCTGCGGCTCCAACGCGAGCGGATGGACGGCGGCTTCATCCCCTCCGAGCGGGAGTATTTCCACCGCTACGGCCTCGACGCCGACAAGCTTGGCCACGCCAAACCCGATGCCATCGTCATGCACCCGGGCCCGATGAACCGTGGTGTCGAAATCGACAGCGCCACCGCCGACGACCCCACCCGCTCGGTCATCACCGAACAGGTCGAAATGGGCGTGGCCGTGCGCATGGCGGCGATGGACCTGCTGGCACAAAACCTCAAGGCATCGCGCGCGGCATGACACAGCTCGGCACCTTCCACCGGATCAAGGACATCCGAGGCACCTGGCCCAACGAGGCACAGGACTTCACTCCCTGGCTCGCCTGCCAGCTGCCGCTCCTCTCCGAAGCCCTCGGCATGGGCCGCGAGGGGCTGGAGCTGGAAGCCACCGAAGTGCCCGTTGGCAAGTATCGCGCCGATATCGTCTGCCGAGATCTCAACCAAGCCGCGGAAGCCACCGTGCTGATCGAAAACCAGTATGGCAGCTCCGATCATGACCACTTCGGCAAACTGCTCACCTACGCCAGCGGCCTCAAGGCGGCCACCGTGGTGCTGATCTGCGAACACCTGCGCGAAGAGCACCGTACCGCCCTGACATGGCTCAACACCATCACCGCCGACGACCACCGCTTCTTCGCCGTCGAGCTGGAACTCTGGCGCATCGACAACAGCCCGATTGCGCCGCGCTTCAACGTGGTGGTGGAGCCGGATGACTGGGCGCGGATGGCCGAGGAAAGCAAGAAGTCAGACACGTCCGGCACATTGTCTGACCTTAAGAAAACCTATGTCCAATATTGGGGGGCGCTGCGAGAACATGTCTTGGGGATGATCGAGGTCGTCGATGATCTGCCTTTGCGCCCCCGCAAGCCCCTTCCTCAGCAGTGGACCGGTTTCTCAATTGGCCGCGGCAACATCGAGGTGACCGCCGCGATCAACAGCCAGGAACGCTGGATCAAGGCCGAGCTGACAATGTTCGGCCCCAACGCCCGTGCCTGGCGCGAAGCGCTTCTGAGCCAGCGCACCGAGATCGAAGATGAGCTTGGCTACGCGCTGGAATGGGACGAACTCGCAGGCACCGGACAAGCCATCAGGCTCCACAATCATGGCGAAGACCCCACCGACCAATCCCGTTGGCCCGAGCAACACGAATGGCTTTATGACCGCCTGCGCGACCTCTACATCGCCTTCCACGACCGGGTGAAGGCCCTGTGACCGTAGAGGCCATCGCAAGCTGGGCACCCTCCTTCCGGAACTTTCTGTTCCGCTTCTTCATCGTCGGCCTGCTCACCAGCCTTTTCTTCGGCATCGTGCCCACCGGCCTGCGCGAGGCTGATCCGCTCACCTTCTGGGTTTCGCTGCTGGTCGTCTTCATCATCAGCCCGCTGCTATGGGGCTTCGTCTTTGACGACCACATAAAGTGGCTTCGCCACCGCCGTGAGCGCTGGGTGCTCTACCCCGACAGGCTGCGCCTTCATGATAACGACGGCTTGGTGACAGACCTCATGCTGCATGAGATCGCCCGGGTCAAAACCACCCTTCTGCGCGGTGTTCTCATCATCCGCACTGACGGCCGCAAGGTGGTGGCCCGCTACATCTCGCGCCCCGGCGAAATGGTGCGCCGGATCAACGCGGCCCTTGCTGAAAAGGAGGCGGAGCAATGAGCGACGGTATTGAACCCCATCTCAAGCCCAACGAAACCCTGCTTTGGCAGGGCAGGCCCACCTTTACTCGCACCCTGCCGGGCGCCTATGTCTTCCTGCGTATCACCGGCTGGGTCATGTTTGCCTGCTTCCTGTTCTTCCTGCTGATCGGCCTCGCCAACCTCGACGAGATGGAGGGCGGCACGCTGATCTGGGTCATCTTCCTCGCCATCTCGAGCGGTCTCTGGCTGATCTTCTCCTTCTTCGCCCCCGCTTACGCCCGCGCCGCCAACCGGCGCACCCGCTACGGCGTTACGAAAACCCGCGCGCTGATCCTGCACGGCGGGCACAGGCTGATACGCCTGTCGATCGGCAAATCCGGCAAGATCAATCGAAGGGGCCGCGACGAAGACGGGCCTTGGGCCGTTTACTTCTTCTTCCCCCCCGCCCGGCGCTACCGCGACGCTGACGGGCATTATCGCACCTCCCGCCCCGGCCCTGTCGGCTTCACCGGCCTCTCCGCCGAAGATGCGGTGATGGCCGAAACCGCGCTGACCGCAATACGGGGGAAGGGCTGATGAGCAAACCTCCCCCCGGCTGGGAAGGCCTTCTTGACGACGACGAAGAGATCCTCTGGCAGGGCCGCCCCTCTGCGGGTGTGGTGGTGCGCGGCAAGGATATCTTTGAAAGCCTTTTTGGCCTGTTCTTCGCCGGTTTCGCCATCTTCTGGATGAGCATGGCCAGCTCCATGGGCACGCCGCGCAATGCGCCCGGCATCTTCCAGTTCTTCCCGCTCTTCGGCCTGCCCTTTCTGGCGATCGGGCTCTACATGGTCTTCGGCAAGTACTTCTGGAAGGCCTACCAGCGGCGGCACACCAATTACACGCTGACCAACAAGCGGGGTTTCATCGCCACCGAGGTTCTTGGCACCCGCAAGCTCAAGAGCTATCCCCTGACCGACAGGCTGGAACTCGAGCAGTCGGCACGGGGTGACACGCTCTGGTTTGCCACCACCACCTATACGCGGCGCAACAAGAATGGCTTCAAGCGCAGCTTCACCCGGCGCATCGGCTTCGAGCTGATCGAGAACGGGGCGCATGTGATGGGGCTGGCGCGCAAGGCCCTCAAGGAACAGTCTCAATGACCACAACCCTCTTCACCAATGTCACCCTGATCGACCCCGAGGCGCTTACCGAGGCGCCGGGCCACCTGCTGGTGAAAGACGGGATCATTGCCGATGTCGCCACCGGCCCGATGGCTGCGCCCGAGGGGGCCGAGGTGGTGGATGGCGGCGGCAAATGGCTGGCGCCGGGGATCGTCGATCTTGGGGTGAAGATTTGCGAGCCCGGCGAGCGGCACAAGGAATCGTTCAAATCGGCGGGCGCGGCGGCGGCGGCGGGTGGGGTGACCACCCTCATCATGCGCCCCGACACGCTGCCGGCAATCGACTCACCCGAGACGCTGGAGTTTGTCACCCGCCGCGCGGGTGAGGCGGCGCCGGTGAACATCCACGCCATGGCCACGCTCACGAAAAACCGCGAAGGGCGCGAGATGGCCGAGCTGTCCTTCCTCAAGGACGCGGGCGCGCTGGCCTTTTCCGATGGTGACAAGGTCGTGGCCGATACCAAGGTGCTCGCCCGCGCCCTTTCCTACGCCCGCGATCTGGACGCGCTGGTTGTTGGCCACCCGCAGGAGCCGACCCTCTCCAAAGGCGCGGCCGCCACCTCCGGCAAACTCGCCACGCTGATGGGCCTGCCCGCCGTCTCCCCCATGGCCGAGCGCATGGGCGTGGACCGTGACATCGCCATGGTCGAGATGACAGGCACGCGCTACCACTTCGACCAGCTCTCCGCCGCCCGCGCCCTGCCGCCGCTGGAGCGGGCCAAGGCCAACGGGTTCGACATCACCGCAGGCGTCTCGATTCACCACCTGACGCTGAACGCCAACGACATCACCGACTACCGCACCTTCTTCAAGCTCAAGCCCCCGCTGCGCGAAGAAGAGGACAGGCTGGCGATGGTCGAGGCTGTCGCCTCCGGCCTGATAGATGTGATCTCCTCCATGCACACACCGCAGGACGAAGAGAGCAAGCGCCTCCCCTTCGAGCAGGCCGCCTCCGGGGCTGTCGCGCTAGAAACGCTGCTGCCTGCCGCCATGCGCCTCATCCATTCCGGCGCGCTCACCCTGCCGCAACTCTTCCGCGCCCTGTCGTTCAAGCCCGCCGCGCGCCTCGGCCTGCCCTCGGGCCGCCTCGCCAAAGGCGCCCCGGCGGACCTGCTCTTGTTCGACCCCTCCGCGCCCTTCCTGCTCGACCGCACGAAGCTGCGCTCCAAGTCCAAGAACACCCCGTTCGATGGTCAGCGCATGGAAGGCCGGGTGCTTGGCACATGGGTTGCGGGCATCCGCGTTTTCGGCTGAGCGGCGTCCTCGCCAAACCGCGCCAGACTCCCTAGGGTGGGTGAAATCCACCATCCAGACCGTGCCCATGCCCTTCAACTTCGCCACCATCGGCCTCAACCACGGCCATATCTACGGCCAGACCGAGGCCATGCTGAACGCGGGCTGCACCCTCACCCGCTTCGCCGCCGAGGAGGATGATCTTGCCGCCCGCTATGCAGAGGCCTTCCCGCAAGCCACTCGCTGCACCGAGGCCGAGATCATGGCCGACGAGAGCATCCGCCTCATCGTCGCCGCACCCATTCCGTGCACCCGCGCCGCGCTGGCGATCCGGGCGATGGAGGCAGGCAAGGATGTGATGGTCGACAAGCCCGGCTGCCTCTCGCTTGATGAGTTGGCCGCGATCAAGGAAAGTCAGCAGGCGACGGGGCGTATCTGGTCGGTGCTCTATTCCGAGCATTACCGCCAGAAGGCGACCACACGGGCGCTTCAGCTTGTGCGCGAAGGCGCGATTGGCAAGGTCATCCACATGACGGGCTTTGGCCCCCACCGCATTGGTGACTATGGCAACCGCTACCCGTGGTTCTGGGATCCGGCGCAAAACGGCTCTATCCTGACCGATATCGCGGCGCATCAGTTCGAGCAGTTCCTTGCCTTCACCGGCGCGGCTTCGGCCCGCGTGCTGCAAGCCTCCGAGGCCAACCACGCCCACCCGCAATATCCCGGCTTCACCGATTACGGCCATGCGGTGGTGGAGGCAGACACCGGCGCGCTGGGCTTTTTGCGGGTCGATTGGTTCACCCCCGCTGGCTCCCCCGTTTGGGGCGATGGGCGCTGCTTTTTGACCGGCACGACAGGCACAATAGAGCTGCGCAAATACATGGATATCGAGGGCCGCCCGGGGGCAGATCACCTGTTCCTGACCGATGCGCAAGGCACCCGCCACATCGACTGCTCCGACACCCAGCTGCCCTATGGCGCGGCCCTGCGGGATGATGTGCTGAACCGCAGCGAAACCGCCATGCCACAGGCCCATTGCTTCCACGCAACAGAACTCGCGCTACAGGCCGCTGCGCTGGCCTCAAGCTAAGCCCCCTAGCTGCCGCACCCCGCGTTCGGCTGCCTGTCAGCCTACCGCAGGTCGGCAGAAGCTTTCAGGGAAATGTCCACTGGATCGGCTTGCAGGGTTTTGCCCTGGGCGATGGCGTTGCTTTGCGAAAGCATGAAGGCACCGGCCACGAGGCAGACGGCGGTGCAGGTGATCAAGGTCGCGATGTTGAGGGTCATCGGTCGGTCCGTTCAGGCTGTGTTTAGCCTTTAACGAGCCCGGGCCGGGATCCGGTCGCGGAGCGTTGCCAGAATGTTGTGGCATCGCACGTTCCGGCAGGGTTTCGCCGGTGGGCTGTGCGCTGAGATTCTCGTATGCATGGGTTGTGCATGGGATGTGCATCACTTGTGCCTGTGGTGTTCTGTTACCTCCGGGGCGGTTAACCACTTGCCCAAAAACCGCGATTCAGCGCATAGGGGAGGCGAAAAGGAGCTTCGATGCCCGAACTACTGACCAGTTTTCAAACCCTCGCGCTGACCGCGCTGGCTGCCTACCTGCTTGGCTCCGTGCCCTTCGGCCTCGTGATGGCGCGGCTGTTCGGGCTGGGCGATTTGCGCGCTATCGGCTCGGGGAATATCGGGGCAACCAACGTGCTTCGGACGGGCAACAAACCGGCTGCCTTCCTCACCCTCGTTCTGGATGCCGGAAAGGGCGCAATCGCGGTGCTGGTGGCGCGTGCGCTGCTTGCCGAAGATGCCGCCCAAGTTGCTGGATTGTTTGCCTTTCTTGGCCACCTCTTTCCGGTGTGGCTGAAGTTCAAGGGCGGCAAGGGCGTGGCCACCTTCCTCGGCACCCTGCTCGCCCTGCACCCGCTCACCGGCCTCGCCGCCTGCGGCACGTGGCTGGTGGTTGCGCTGGCCACCCGCCTCAGCTCGCTCGCCGCCCTGATCTCGGCGGCCACCTGCACCTTCTGGATGTTCACCCTCGGCTACGGCAACGGCTTCTTTCTCGGGATCGCGCTGACCGTTCTTATTTATGTAAGACATGTCGAGAATATTCAGCGGATGAAAGCGGGCACCGAAACCCGCATTGGCGAGAAAAAGAAAACCGGACCCTGAGGCCCGGTTTTGCAATCTCTAGGAGCTGTGGCGCGTTTTAGCGACCGGCCAGCTTTTCCACCGCTTCGGCGGTCCGCTTGGTGTGGTAGTAGATGCCGATCTGGATGAAAAACAGAGCCATGATGATCACGGCATAGAGGATACCGCCGACGATCAGAGCGAGGCCCACCACTTCACCCTGCGCAAGCGCAATGATGCCGCCGACGATGCCGCCGATGGCGGCCAAGGCACCGATAACCCAGATAAGGACGTCGAAAATCTTGATAATTGTGTCGCGCATTGAATAACTTCCCTCTTCGCGTTCAATGTTTTGTGCCACGAGATTGGGCACTTTTTTACCGTTGGGTCAAGTAAGGTTAACATTTCCGTGTGCTTTCGCCCCCTTCATGACGGGAGTTTTCACGAAAGCCTCACGGATTGCGCAGGTCAGTAGCTGTAGGCGGTGTAGATTTGGCTCAGGTCGCCATTCCAGTCGCCGTCATAGTGCTCCAGCATTTCGTCGGCGAGGGTCTGCCCGCTGGCCACGCTCTCTTGCAGCGCGTTCAGAAAATGGGTTTCGTCCGGCACCATGCCGCCGGACCCGGGCCGCGCTCGCGCCTTCAGGCCGGCCTCTGCGATGTTCAGCGCCTCACGTGCGAGATCGAGAATTTTCAGCCCCTCCACCTCGCCAGCCAGCCCCTGTTCGCCCGCGCAGACATGCAGCTTGTGGCGGGTCTCCGCGTCCCAGCCCTTCACCATGTCCCATGCCGCATCCAGCGCGGTCTGGTCATAGGTCAGGCCGACCCAGAAGGCAGGCAGCGCACAGAGCCGCCGCCACGGCCCGCCATCGGCCCCGCGCATCTCGATGAACTTCTTCAACCGCGCCTCGGGAAAGAGCGTTGTGAGGTGGTCGGCCCAGTCGCTGAGCGTGGGCTTCTCGCCCGGCAAAGCGGGCAGCTCGCCCTTCAGAAAATCGCGGAAAGACTGGCCCAAGGCATTGATATACTTGCCATCTCGGTAAACGAAATACATCGGCACATCGAGCGCGTATTGCACATAGGCTTCAAAGCCGAAGCCCTCATCGAAGACGAACGGCAGCATTCCCGTGCGGTCGGCATCGAGGTTGCGCCAAACGTAATTGCGGTAGCTCTTCACCCCGTTCTTCTGGCCTTCAAAGAAGGGCGAACTGGCGAAGAGCGCATTGGCCAACGGCTGCATTGCGAGGGCCACGCGCATCTTCTGCACCATGTCGGCCTCGGAGCCGAAATCGAGGTTTACCTGCACGGTGCAGGTGCGCCGCATCATGGTGGTGCCGGTGCTGCCAACGCGGCCCATATAGGCATCCATCAGCTTGTAGCGGCCCTTGGGCATGAGCGGCATCTGCTCGTGCGTCCATTCAGGCGCGGCACCAAGGCCGATAAAGCCCACGCCGATCTTGTCGGCAATCTCTTTTACCTCGCGCAGATGCTCGTTCACCTCGTCGCAGGTCTGGTGAATGGTTTCCAGCGGCGCGCCGCTCAGCTCCAGCGCCCCGCCGGGCTCGAGGCTCACATTGGCGCCGTCCTTCTCCAGCCCGATCAGGTATCCGGCCTCTTCCACCGCGGCCCAGCCGAACTTGTCACGCAGGCCTTCCAGCACCGCCTGAATCGAGCGCTCGCCTTCATAGGGCAGGGGCTTCAGGCTGTCTTTGCAGTAGCCGAACTTCTCGTGTTCCGTGCCAATTCGCCAGTCATCCTTGGGCTTGCAGCCATCTGCGAGGTATTCGGCAAGTTGCTCGTGCCGCTCGATCGGCCCGCCGCCGGACTGGGGGATAGACATATTCTGGCTCCGGGGTTTTCTGCCGCTAGAACGGTCAGACTTGGCGGCATTGCCGATGAAGTCAATGCACCAGAAGTCTATCCTTCTGCCACACGATGAACAGGCGCGGCTCGGTGCTGCCCGAGGCCGCGATGACCTGCTCGTAACGGGCACCGGGGAAGGCGGCAAGGGCATCCACCATCTTCTCCGACCCTGCGGCGGAGGCCGGGATGCGTGCCGTGCCCTCCGGCGTGACCCAGAGCCAGAACAGATCGTCCACCATCGGGCCTTCGCCAGTGGTCTCTATCTCGATGCGCACCACATCGGGCAGCGAAATCACCGCGCCGCCCGCGCCGGTGAGGTAGCGCAGCGACCCTTCGTCCAGCTCGATCAGCCCCTGCCCACCAGAGCGCGGCCGGATCAGGGCGCGTTGCATGCCGGCGTAAAAGCCAAGCCCGCCAACGGTGATCATCGCGATCGCGAACCACCATACCAACCCAGAGGTGCGCAGGCCCAGCCAGACACCCACGACCATGATCACCGCCCCGGCGATGCACTCGCGCCAGCGATAGAGATGCGCCCGCGCCTCTGGCCGGATCAGGCTCATGCCACCACCCCCACCGGCACTGGGCGGGAGAGGATGGCAATGCGGTAACGCCCCACCAACTCAAAGCCGATCGCCTCATAAACCCGTGCCGCCGCCGCGTTGTTGGCAAAGAGCACCGCCACCTCGGCGCCCCTTGCGCGCTCCTCCGCGAGGAGCGCTGCCGTTACCTTTCGGCCCCGCCCGCCCCGGCGCAGATCGCGTGGCACGTGGACGGAGCCGAGTTGCACCATATTGGCGACCCGCGCGTTGATCCCGGCCATGGCCACCGGTTTGTAGCCGTGTTCAAGCAGGAGCCGCAGATCTTTCTCATGCACCACGCGTGCTGCCCGCTTTCGGGCATCGGCGGAGGCTTGCAGCTTGTTGGTTGCAAAGCCCGTGTCGAGAAAATGCTCGAAGAACCAGCTTTTCAGCATCGCCTCGTCGCCCGGCTGCGTCTGCCGCAGCTGCGCGCCCGGGTCTTCAAGTCTGTCCAGCTCCATCCGATAGAGCGGCTCGTCGTGGCTCAGGGTGAAGGGGGCGCCCGATAGGCCAAGCCCGGCCAGCGCGCCGCGCACCTGCCCGTCTTCCCCGGTCATCCCTGCCACTTTCCGCCCCGCGAGCGCATGGGTGACGGCACCCCAGAACCCCGGGATCTCCTCGGGCACCTGCGCCATCAGGAAGCCATCGTTGTTGCAACCCACCACAGCGCGGATCTCGCCGCGCTCGGTCTCTGCCAGCCAGCAGGTGCTGGAATGCGGGTGATCGGAGGGCACCAGCCCATGCGCCGCGAGGTTGCCGCGCAGAAACATCGAGGTGTTCGGGTGTTGCGCCAGAAAGGATTCCAGCCGCGCCTCCTCGCCGGGCTGGGCCTGCCGGATCATCGCCAGTCTCCGTGGGTGGTTTGCCAGAGGGTCAGCGCCGCGACGGCTGCCGTGTCGGCGCGCAGGATGCGTGGGCCGAGGCTCACCGCTTGGGCTTGGGGCATGGCGGCCAGCCTTTCGCGCTCCGTTTCCGAAAACCCGCCTTCGGGGCCGATCAGCACCGCCCAGGGGCCGGGCGCTCCGCCCAGTCGCCGGTCTTCGCCCACCAGCGCCTCGTTGCAGAACATCAGGCTGCGGCCTTCGGGCCAGTCTCCCAGCAGGGCCGAGAGTTTCACCGGCTCTGCGACTCGTGGCACGAAGGTTCCGCCGCATTGCTCGGCGGCCTCTACCGCGTGGGCCTGAAGGCGATCTACCTTCACCCGCTCGGCATTGGTGAACTCGGTCAGCACCGGCACAATCCGCCGCGCGCCCATCTCTGCGGCCTTCTCGACGATAAAGTCGGTGCGGGCCTTCTTGATCGGGGCGAAGCAGAGCCAGAGGTCGGGGGGCGACACCTGCGGGCCGGTCTGCTCGCGGCATTGCAGCACCGGGTTGCGCTTGTTGGCCACGATCACCTCGGCCAGCCACTCGCCGGCCTCGCCGTTGAACAGCAACACGCCGTCGCCCACGCTGAGCCGCATCACCGCAAAAAGGTAATGCGCCTGCTCCCGCGACAATCCAACGGTTTGCCCCGCGCCCAGCGGGTGGTCTACATGGAGGCGGGTTTTCGCTTTCATGGGGCCAGAGATATGCACGCCGAGACCGAAACGCCAGACGTGCAAGTGGCTGATGCCGTCACCGGCAACTGGGTGGACCGCTGGGCCCCCGCCGCCGCGCGGCCCTACTTTCGCCTCTCGCGGCTCGACAGACCCATTGGCACATGGCTTCTGTTGCTGCCCTGTTGGTGGGGCGTGCTGCTGGCCGCCGCCTCCACCGGCTGGCGCTGGTTTGACCTGTGGATCATCATCGGTTGCGGCCTTGGCGCCATCCTGATGCGCGGCGCGGGCTGCACGTGGAACGACATCACCGACCGCGATATCGACGGCTCGGTTGCCCGCACCCGCTCGCGGCCCATCCCTTCGGGCGCGGTCAGCGTCAAGCAGGCGCTGGCGTGGATGGTGGTGCAATCGCTTGCCGCCTTCCTCATCCTGCTCACCTTCCCGCCCACGGCGATCTGGCTCGGCATCGGCTCGCTTGCGCTGGTGTGCATCTATCCTTTCGCCAAGCGGTTCACATGGTGGCCGCAGATCTTTCTTGGGCTTGCCTTCAACTGGGGTGCGCTGCTGGCCTGGGCCGCGCATAGCAATGCGCTCAGCCTTGCGCCGGTGTTCCTCTATCTCGCGGGCATTGCCTGGACGATTTTTTACGACACGATCTATGCCCATCAGGACATCGAGGATGATGCGCTGATCGGGGTGAAATCCACCGCCCGGCTGTTCGGCGACAATTCGCCGTCTATCCTCCGCCTCTTCCTTGCCCTCACCATCACCCTGCTGACCGTGGCGATGATTGCCGCGCTGATCGAGCCGGCTTCGCCGTTGCAACTGGCGCTTGCCGCTTGCGGGGCATGGGCGATGGGTTGGCATATGGCCTGGCAGCTTGCGCGGCTCGACATCGACAATCCGGCGATCTGCCTCAAGTTGTTTCGCTCCAACCGGGACGCCGGGTTGATCCCCGTGCTGTTTCTCGCCGCTGTCATCCTTCTGTGATCGCAGCATGATTGCGCCCGTGGCCCCGGCGCTCTAAAGCAAGGTCCAACCCGCAGCCGCGCCGGAGTGTTCATGCGCCTCAGCCCCAAGCTCGTTACCTTTGCCGCCCTCATTCTGGCCGCCGTGCTGTGCTATGTCAGCGCCACCGCCGCCGCAGGTCTGATCGAGCGTGGCTCGCAATCGGCGGTGAAAACGGCGCTGATTGAAGGCGGGCATGATTGGGCGGCGGTTGAAACTGATGGCTTGCAAGTGCGGCTCACGGGCACTGCACCCAACGAGGCCGCGCGCTTTCGGGCGCTCTCTGCCACCGGCGCGGTGGTGGATGCCTCCCGCGTGATCGACGAGATCGAGGTGGAGCCGGGCAAGCCGATTACCGCGCCCAAGTTTTCCATCGAGATCCTGCGGAACGACGAAGGTGTGTCGATGATCGGGCTGATCCCCGCCGAGATCGACCGCGATGCCTTTGCCGAGCGGATCGCCGGGGCTGTGGGCGAGAAGGTGGGCATCACCGACCTGCTGGAAACCGCGGATTACCCCTTGCCCGAGGGCTGGGAGACGGCGGTGGAGTTTGGGCTCTATGCGCTTGAAATGCTGCCGCGCTCCAAGGTGTCCATTGCCGCCGACAGGGTGGCGGTTACGGCCATCAGCGCCTCGGGCGCCGAAAAGCGCAATCTCGAAACCATGCTGGCCCGCAGGGCACCCGAAGGCGTGCGGCTGGTGGTGGATATCACCGCGCCCCGCCCCGTTATCACGCCCTTCACACTGCGCTTCCTGATCGACGAGAACGGCACCGCCCGCTTTGATGCCTGCTCTGCCGATACCGAGGCCACGCGTCGGCGCATTCTTTCAGCCGCCCGCGCCGTGGGGCTTCAGGGGCAGGCCGATTGCGTGCTGGGCCTTGGCGTGCCCACCCCCGACTGGGCCGAAGCTGCCGAACAGGCGATTGCGGCTGTGGGCGAGTTGGGCGGCGGTGCTGTGACCTTCTCGGATGCCGATGTTTCTCTCGTCGCCCTTGCCGGCAGTTCGCAGTCCACCTTCGACCGCGTGGTGGGCGAGCTGGAGAGCAACCTGCCAGATGTGTTCTCGCTCACCTCCAAACTGCCCGAAAAGGCCAGCGTCGACGGCACCGGTGAAGCCGATCAGGGCCCGCCAGAGTTTGTTGCCACCCGTTCGCCCGAGGGCCGGGTGCAACTGAGAGGGCGGGTGACCAACGAGCAGGTGCGCGAGGCCGTGCGCAGCTTTGCGCAGGCCAGTTTCGGCTCCGAGGCGGTGTATCTGGCCACGAGGCTTGACCCGGATTTGCCCGATGGCTGGCCGATCCGCGTTCTGGCGGGGCTTACTGCGCTTTCGGAACTGAACAGCGGTTCTGTTGTCGTGCAGCCGGCCTATATCGAAGTGCGCGGCATCACCGGCAACCCTGATGCCAAGGCAGAGATCGCCCGGCACCTTGCCGCGAAGTTGGGCGAAGGTGCGCATTTCGAGATCGCCGTCACCTATCAGGCGGCGCTCGACCCGCTGGCTGATCTGCCCACGCCCGAGCAGTGCCTTGCCAAGATCGTGGCGATCAACGAGGCCACCAAGATTACCTTCGAGCCCGGCTCCACCGAAATTTCCGGCGGTGCCGTTGCGGTGATGGACAAGATCGCAGAGGTGCTGAAGGGGAAGTGCTCGGAGATCGAATTTGCCTTCGAGATCGGCGGCCACACCGATAGCCAGGGCCGCGAGCAGATGAACCAGCAGCTCTCGCAGCAGAGGGCCGATGCGGTGCTCAACGCGTTGATGGAGCGCCGCGTTCTGACGGGCCGGATCACCGCCATTGGCTATGGTGAGGCCCAGCCCATCGCTGACAACGAAACCGAAGAGGGCCGTGAGGCCAACCGCCGGATCGAATTCAAGCTTGCTGGCGCGCAGGATGACGCGTCTGGCGAAGCTGGGGATGCCGAGGCCGAAGAGGGTGGCGCTGCCGCGGATGATGGGGCAGAAGGTGAGAACCCGTCAGATGACGGTGCGACCGAAGAAGAAGGCGAGGCGGAGAGCGCGGGTGAGTAGATCAGAGTTCATCATCGTTACGGCGATCATCCTCTTTGTCGCTTTCATGCTGGGATGGTTTGCCAATTGGCTGATCCATCGTCTTAGCCGGGTCACGCAATCGGAGATGGGTGAGCTCGATAAGATGGCCCAATCGCTCCACGAGGCCGAAGAAACCCGCGATCAGGCGATTGCCTACCTGCAGCAGCGCGAGGCCGAGTTGACCAACCAGCTTTCGCAAACCGAAGCAGAGCTTTCAGCGGCGATGGACGGGCTGCGCGATGCGCGGCGTGAGGCCGAAGAGCTGCGCAGCTATATCGAGCGTCATCAGCAGGCCGGATGACTGCCGCCGCCGCGCCCCCGCTATCCCTGCATATCTGCAACGCGCGCGGCGAGCTGACCGGCTGCACCGACTGGCTGACCGAGGCCCTCCGTGCCACCCATGCCCGCGCCGCCTCTTATCTGCCCCTTGGCCCGCTTGATGTGATCTTGCGGGCTGGCAAGCAGGTGATCCGCGAAAAGGGCCATGTTGGCCTCGCGCCCGGGCCGGGCATCGTTATCCTCACGGTCGATCCCGAAAATCCGGCGCTGGAGGCCAATGAGGGTGAGGGGTTTGAGCGGATGGTGGCGCATGAGCTGCACCACGCTGCCCGCTGGGATGGGCCGGGCTATGGCCGCACACTAGGGGCCACGCTGGTGTCGGAGGGGCTGGCCTGCCACTTCGCGCAGGAGCTGTTTGGCGCGCCACTGGAGCCGTGGGAGGTGGCCGTGCCCGATGCGCTCGCCACATGGGGCCCACGGATCCGCGATGACTGGCGCGATGCCTCCTACGATCACGGCGCATGGTTTTTCGGCACAGGCGAAATGCCCGAGTGGCTTGGCTACTCCGCCGCCTTCCAGCTCGTCGCCCGCTACTTTCAGGAGCACCCCACCGCCACGGCGGCAGCGCTGGCTCACGATCCGCCAGAGCACTTCAGAGCGCTCGTCTGACAGCACAGCGCGGGGCTGCGTTACATTTTCTGCGCAATCTCGAAAAATAGTGCGACGGAAACCCTGTTGCCGGGCGTAACACGCTTGTGCCTTTGCGTCTTTCTGCGTCAGGGCTAGGGTGATTTCGGTCTGCTGAGGCAGAGGACAACTATGAACTTCCTGCGCCGCTCCCTTGTGGGGCTGTTCCTTCTTTCCGTCACGCTCGGGCTTCTGGCCGTGGCGGGCGCCAGCTTTTGGGGCGCCGTCGAAGAGCGGATGAACCGCGAGGCGGGCAGCCGCCCCGCGCGCGAACGGGTGGCGGGCGTCAACGTGGTGCAGATCGAGCCGGGCCGCGCCGTGCCGGTGATGACGGCGTTTGGCGAGGTTCTGAGCGAGCGCACGCTGGATATCCGCGCTGTGGTTGGCGGGCGGATCGTTGAGCTGTCTGAGGCCTTTACCGAGGGTGGCACTGTTGAGGCGGGCGAACTTCTGGCGCGGATCGACCCGGTGAATGCCGAGGCGGCGCTGGAAAATGCCCGCACCGATCTGGCCGAGGCAGAGGCTGAGCTGGCAGACGCAGAGCGGGCCCTTGTGCTTGCGCGTGACGATCAGGCCGCCGCCGAGCGTCAGGCCGCGCTGCGCGAGCAAGCCCTTGCGCGGCAGGAAAGTTTGCGCGAGCGCGGCGTGGGCTCGGCCGCCGCCGTCGAAGAGGCCCAGCTTGCTGCGGCCTCTGCCGACCAATCCGTTTTGTCCAAACGTCAGGCCGTGGCTTCGGCGCAAAGCCGCGTGGATGTGGGCCGCAACGGTGTGAGCCGCGCGCGCCTTGGTCTGTCCAACGCCGAGCGCGATCTGGCAGATCATGAAATCCGCGCGTCCTTTTCTGGCACCCTTGCCGATGTCGCCGTGGTCGAGGGCGGGCTTGTGGCTGCCAACGAGCTGATGGCCTCGCTGATCGACCCTGACGCGCTGGAAGTGTCCTTCCGCCTCAGCACCGCCCAATACGCCCGCCTGCTGGGCGAAGATGGGCGGCTTATTCCTGCGTCGATGCAGGTTCGGCTCGATGTGTCCGGGCTCGACCTCGTGGCCGAAGGCCGGCTGGACCGGGTGAGCGGCGCAGTGGGCGAGGGCCAGACGGGCCGGGTGATCTATGCCGACCTGTCCGAGACCGGCGGCTTCCGGCCCGGCGATTTTGTAACCGTCACCATCGAAGAGCCAGCGCTTGAGGGCGTGGCAGTGGTGCCCGCCACGGCGGTGGATGCGGCGGGCACGGTGCTGGTGCTGAACGCCGATGAGCGGCTTGAACTGGCGCAGGTTGAGGTGCTCCGGCGGCAGGGCGACGAGATCATCATCCGCGCCGAGGGCCACGCGGGCGCACTCATTGTTTCCGAGCGCAGCCCGCTTGTTGGCCCCGGCATCCGCGCCCGCGCCTTGGGCGAGGCCGCGCCCGCGCCCGCAGAGCCCACACCCGAGGATCTGGTGGAGCTGACGCCAGAGCGCCGCGCCCGGCTTATCGCCTTTATCGAGGGCAACAACCGCATGCCCGCCGACGCCAAGGAGCGCGTGCTCGCCCAACTCGCGCAAGATCGCGTTCCCGCCGAGACGGTGGAGCGAATCGAAAGCCGGATGGGCGGATAAATGGCTGGGCGGGCAACGGGCATTCTGGGCTACTTCACCCGCCACAAGACGGCGGCCAACCTTGTGCTGGTGCTGATGATCGCGGCCGGGGTCGCAGCCTTTCCGCGGATGCGGGCGCAGTTCTTCCCCGACATCGTGCTCGACAGCGTGCGCGTTTCCATTGCTTGGGACGGGGCGGGGGCAGAGGATGTCGACAGCGGTATCATCGCCGTGCTGGAGCCAGCGCTGCTGGCGGTCGATGGTGTAGAGGAGAGCGATGCCACCTCCCGCGAGGGGTCCGGGTCTATCCGGCTGGAGTTTGAGGCCAATTATGACATGGCCCGTGCCGCCGAGGATGTGCAGCAGGCGGTGGATGGCATAAACAACCTGCCCGAAGAGGCCGATGAGCCCGTTGTTACCCGCTCCGCCTGGCGTGACAGGGTGACGGATGTGATCATCACCGGCCCGGTGGGGGTGGAGCTGCTGGCGCGCTATGCCGATGAGTTCGTGGCCCGGCTCTTCGAGGCCGGGGTGACGCGCACGACGATCAGGGGCGTTGCGGCGCCGGAGATCATCATCGAGGTGCCCTCGGCTCAGCTCATCAACAACGATGTGACGATGCGGCAGATCGCCGATGCCATTGCCGCCGAGGCCGAGGCCGACCCGGCGGGCGATGTTTCGGGCGGGGCGGCGCGGGTGCGCACCGGGGTGGCCAAGCGCAGCCCCGACCAGATTGCCGGGATCGTCCTCAAGCCGGACCTCACCATTGGTGACCTCGCGCAAATCCGGGTGGAGGGGGTAGACCGCAACCGCACCTATTTCGTCGGCCCCAACCCTGCCGTTTCGGTGCGGGTGGACCGCTCTGTGCAGGGCGATGCCATCGGCATTCAGGAATCGGTGGAGGAGGTGGCCGCAGAGTTGGAGCTGACCCTGCCCGCCGGGGTGAAGATTGACCTGATCCGCACCCGCTCCGAGGCCATCGAGGGGCGGCTGAACATTTTGATCGAGAACGGGCTGATGGGCCTCGCGCTGGTGCTTGGCCTGCTGTTCCTGTTTCTCAATGCGCGCACCGCCTTCTGGGTGGCGATGGGCATTCCGGTGTCGATGTTCGCTGCAATCGCCATCATGTGGGCCGCTGGGCTGACGCTCAACATGATCTCGCTCTTTGCCTTGCTGATCACGCTGGGGATCGTGGTGGATGACGCAATCGTGGTGGGCGAACATGCTGACTTTCGGGCGCGAAGGCTTGGCGAGGGGCCGTTTCAGGCTGCCGAGAATGCCGCCATTCGCATGTTTGGCCCGGTGTTTTCGGCCACGATCACCACCGTCATCGCCTTTGCCGGGCTGACGGTGATCGAGGGGCGCTTTGGCGAGATGATCGCCGACATTCCCTTTACCGTCATCACGGTGCTGATCGCCTCTCTGATCGAGTGCTTTGTCATCCTGCCCAACCACATGGCCCACGCGCTCGCAGCCACACAGAAAAAGCCGGCATGGTATGACTGGCCCTCGCGCCAGTTCAACAAGGGGTTCTCATGGGTGCGCGACCACCTCTTTCGCCGGTTGATGCGCACCGTGGTCTGGGCCCGCTACCCGGTGCTGGCGGCGGTGTTCGTACTGCTGGCGGTGCAGGTGGGTGAACTGGTGCGCGGCAATGTGCAGTGGCGGTTTTTCTCTGCGCCGGAGGAGGGCTCGGTATCGGGCAACTTCGCGATGGCGCCGGGGGCGGACCGCGCCGACACAGTGGCTCAGATGCGGATGTTTCAGGCCGCCGTCGAGGCGCTGGGCACGCAATACGAGGCAGAATTTGGCCGCAATCCGGTGGCCTATGCGGTGGCCGAGATCGGCGGCAACACGGGCCGGGGCCTTTCGGGGGTGGACAGCAAGGATGAAGACCTGCTTGGCTCCATCGCCGTCGAGTTGATCGACCCCGACCTGAGGCCCTACACCAGCTCGAAGTTCGTGGCCGACCTTCAGGAAAACGTCGAGAAGCATCCTCTGGTGGAGATTGTGAGCTTTCGTGGCTGGCGCGGCGGCCCCGGCGGGGATGCGGTGGATGTGCAGCTTTCTGGCGCCAGTGTCGCCACGCTGAAGGCCGCTGCAGAGGGGCTGAAAACGCGGCTTTCGCAGTTTGGCGAAGTCTCGGCGCTGGAAGACACGCTCAGCTATGACAAGGAAGAGCTGATCCTTGACCTCACGCCGCAGGGCCAGGAGCTGGGCTTCTCGATTGACGATCTCGGCTCGGTTCTGCGCAACCGCCTTGGCGGCATCGAGGCGGCCACCTTCCCCGATGGTCCGCGCTCTTCTGCCATCCGCGTGGAATTGCCGGAAGAGGAACTGACTGCCGATTTCCTCGACCGCACGATGATGCGCACCCCGGAAGGGGCCTACGTGCCGCTGGCCGATATCGTGAAGGTCAGTCGGCAGACCGGCTTTTCCACCATCGACCGCGAAAATGGCATCCGCCTCGTCTCCGTCACCGGCGACCTTGATGATGGCGACCCGGCCCGCGCTGCCGAGATCATGCTGCAACTTCAGGAGGTCATCCTGCCCGAGATCGAGCAGGAATACGGCGTTGCCTCACGGATGAGCGGGCTTTCGGAGCAGGAAAGCGAGTTTTTGTCCGATGCCATCCTCGGCTTCGGGGCCTGTATGATCGGCATCTATCTCGTGCTGGCATGGATCTTTTCCAGCTGGACCCGGCCTTTGCTGATCATGGCCGTTATCCCGTTTGGCCTTATCGGCGCAATCTGGGGCCATCAGATTTGGCAGTTGCCGCTCTCGATGTTCTCGGTCGTCGGCTTGATTGGAATGTCTGGGATCATCATCAACGATAGTATCGTGTTGGTGACAACGGTGGATGAATACAGCCGTGAGCGCGGGCTGTTTCCGGCCATCGTCGATGGTGCCTGTGACCGTTTGCGCCCGGTGCTGCTGACCACGCTCACCACGGTGATCGGCCTTGCGCCGCTGCTCTATGAGCCCTCCAGTCAGGCGCAGTTTCTGAAGCCCACGGTGGTGACGCTGGTCTTTGGCCTCGGCTTTGGCATGTTTCTGGTGCTCCTTGTGGTGCCTTCGTTGCTGGCGATGCAACAGGATGTGTTGCGCCAGTTTCAGGCCCTGCGCCGGGCCGGGCAGTTTCGCGCGGGTGCGCGGGGGGTTTCGGGCATTGTGGGGCTGGTGGCGGTGGCATTGGTGCTTTGGTTCATCGCCACGTTGGGATGGGCAATTGTGACCGGCGCGGTCTGGCCGCTGCTCGGGGCGCTGGTGCCCGCAGCGGGGCTGGCTGCCGCGCTCGGCCTCTTCCTCCTTGGCGCGCTTGCGCTGATCCTGCTGGGGTTCGCGCTGGGGGCGCTGGGCCTCATCGCCGCGCACCGCCGCACCGCCTGACCGAGGCCGCGCTTCGGGGCATCGCCTCCTGATCGCAGCTGCGAAGAGGGCCGTAAGGACCGATGAGCTGCCTCTGCAACGCTGCCCTAAAGCGCGATCTCGCGGGTCAGCCCGATGGCCTGCCGAAAGGTGCTGTCGTGGCTGGTGACCAGCAGTGCGCCGGTGTAGCCCCGCAGCGCCTCTTCCAGCAGCTCCACTGTTTCAATGTCGAGGTGGTTTGTCGGCTCGTCGAGCAGCAACAGGGCCGGAGGCTGCCCACCAAGCGCCATCGCCAGCGCTGCACGCAGCCGTTCTCCGCCGGAGAGCCGGGCCACGGGCCTCTGCGCCGCCACATTCTGAAAGCCGTAGCGGGCGAGCAGCGCATGGGCATCGTGGGGAGACATGCCGGAATGGCGCCGCGTGACATTTTCCAACAAGCTCTGCTCCGGCGCCAAGTCGCCCGCGTGCTGATCGAGCGTGGCCAGGTTCTCCGTCACGGACAACTGCCCAGCCGTTAGCGCGATTTGCCCGCGAATGGCCGCGATCAGGGTGCTCTTGCCCGCTCCGTTGGGCCCGGTTAGCGCTACCCGTTCGCCCGCGGCCACCTCGGCGTCCACCGGCCCCAGCCGAAACGCCCCACGCTCCAGAATGACGCCGTCCAGCCGCAGTACCACCGCCTCGCCCCGCGTGGACTCGGCGCCGATCTCCAGCGCCCGCGCCGGGCCGACATGCGCCGCTGCTGCCTCCCGCGCCGCTTCGGCCCGGGCCTCAAGACGCTCGGCGCGCCGCCTATCCGCGCCTTGCGTGCGCCCCGCTCTATCAGCCATCGCATCGGTCAACACCTTCGGCTGCGAGCCGCTCGCCCGCGCCTTCTTGCCCGCCTGCGCCCGCTGCGCGGCCTTTTCCTTCGCGGCCTGAAGCTCCCGCGCCACGCGCGCCTCCTCGCGCCGCGCCCGCTCCAGCTCGGTGGCTGCCCGGGCCTGCCGGGCATCCCGCGCAGCCACATGCGCTGCCCAGCCACCGCCCGTCACAAATGCGCCCTGCGGGGCGATCTCGACGATCCGGTCCATCTCCGCCAGCAGGGCCCGGTCATGGCTTGCCACCACCACCCCGCCCGGCCAACTGCGGATGATCTCCGACACCAGTGCCCGGCCTTCTGCATCAAGGTTGTTGGTGGGCTCGTCCATGAGCAGGATATCCGGCTTGTCGAGCAGCAGCCGTGCCAGCCCCACTCGCGTGCGCTGCCCGCCAGAGAGGTTACCGAGCCTCCGCGCCAGATCGAGCCCGGGCAAACCGGCCCGCGCCAGAGCCGCCTCGATCCGGGCGGGCAGCAGCCAGTCGGCGCGGTCAAGGTCATCCCCTTCCGGTGTGCCCGCCTCGATCCGCGCAATCCGCGCCAGCGGCTCGTCTTGTCCGAGTGCCGCACCGAGCGTGATCGACAGATCCGGCCAGCTCTGCAAAAGCTGCCCCGCCGTTGCTTGCCGGTCGATTGTACCACGCCCCGGTGGATAGCCTGCCAGAAGGCCAAGCAGGGTGGATTTGCCCACGCCGTTTGGCCCCACGAGGCCGGTGCGCTCGGGGCCGAAGGTCAGGTTGAGGGGTGGGGTGAGAACGGTGCCGTCAGCAGCGGTGAGCGGAACGGCGGAGAGAGTAAGAGCAGGCATGAGAGACCTCAAAGCAGAACGCGGGTAGGGCGATTGCGGTGAGGTTCAGGTTCATGTCAGGCGCTCCCTTGGATGGGGCGGATTTAAGGGGCCGGGGTGGCTGGGTCAAGTTTTGTGGGTTTTGGCGCGGCTCAGGGTGCGGGGCAGCCCTGAATGTCGATGGCGCGGCCACGGCCCAGCAAAGTCACCCGCAGGGCCTTGCGCGACAGGGCCAAGGCCCGGCCTGCGGGGGGCACCATTTCGGCGCTGGCCATCAATGTGCTGCCCTCCCGGCGGGTTTCGGTTTCGGAGGCCCAGACGCTTGGAATGCCCGGCTCGATCACCGCCACACGGCGCCCACCGATCCGTTCTGCGGGGATGCTCGCGGTCACCCGCACGCCGTCCGATATCGGGTCGACCACACAGGTGACGCCCGACAGGCCCGCTTCTCGCGCTGTCATCGGCCGGGCTTTCAATGCGGCTTGAATCGCCGGGTCGAAGCTGCCTTTGCCCGAGAGCGGCGCGCGGAAGCTGAGCGAGGCCGGCACACAGATGTGCTCGCACACGCCAAGGTCGACATCCGCAGCCAGTTCCACCGGCTTGCCTGCGTCGGTTGGGGTGATTTCTATCGGCAACACCAGCTCACGCTTGTAGCCGATGGTGCGCACCCCGGCTTCATCAAAGATCTGTGGGGAAGGCCAATGCAGGGTCACGCGGGCCAGATTGCGCGAGGCAGACCAATCAAATTGCGGCGGAATCCCGGTTTCGCCGGGGGCGCGCCAATAGGTCTTCCAGCCGGGCGCTAGGGTGAGCCGCAGCGCGGCCATCCGCGTGCCGCGCTTGGTGGTCCAGCCGGGCAGCACCTCGGCCTTGACCACCTCGCCGGGCGTGGTGCCATAGGTGCCCGCCCCTGCGACGGGGGCGAAGAGCGTGAGGGCAAGCAGGGTGGCAAGGAGAGCTTTCATGACGGCGCAGCATAGGCCCGGCACGGCTCCGGTGAAATCACGTTTGGGCGAGAGAGCAGGTGGCGTGGCCGATGCGCCGCAGCGATGCCTTGCACCGCGCGCCCGCACCCCCCATCATTGAGCTATGCTCAACGCCTCGAACCAAGAAGAGATGGACCTCACCGGAAAGTTGCTCATCGCCATGCCCGGCATGGGCGATCCGCGATTCGAACGTGCCGTGATCTACGTTTGTGCCTATTCCGACGAGGCCGCCATGGGGCTGATCGTCAACCGCACGACAGATGACCTGACCTTCTCCGAGTTGCTCAAGCAGTTGGATATCGCCAGCGATATCGAGTTGCCGCCAAGCCGCGCCGAGACGCCGATTTATGTTGGCGGTCCGGTGGAACATGGGCGCGGCTTTGTCTTGCATTCCACCGATTACCGGAGCGAAGGGGCCACGCTTGAGGTGAGCCCCAGCTTTGGGATGACAGCGACGGTCGACATTCTGGAAGACATGGCGCGCGGCAAAGGCCCGGAAAATGCGATTCTTGCGCTGGGCTATTCCGGCTGGGGCCCGGGCCAGTTGGAGGGGGAAATCACCCGCAATGGCTGGCTGACTTGCGATGCCACACCCGAGATTGTCTTTGGCACCGGCGATGCCGACAAGTGGACCGAGGCCCTGAACTCCCTCGGCGTTGACCCTCGCCTGCTGAGCGGCGACGCGGGCCGCGCCTGACCGTTCCCTTCCCGAGCGCAGCGAGGCCACCGAAAGCCGCAGGTGGCGTTTGCCTCAACCTCGCGGCGCGGCGGCGCGGGAGAGCCTGTCGTTGATCGCCAGCCCGAGGCCGCGTTGCGGAATTGGCGCCACGGCGATTTCTGCGCCCGGCAGCGCGTCGAGCTTGTGCAGCATCGCAAAGAGGTTTGCGGCGGCCTCGCGCAGATCGCCGGATGGCGAAAGGTTGGCCGTTGCCGCCGGGAAGCCGGGACCGAAGGCCAGAAACAGGCTGCTCTCCGGCGGGGTGGTTACGTTCAGCCGCACAGCCTTGCCCGGGGCATAATGGGATGACAGCTGCCCGGGGGACGAGGGGGCCGTGTCATCCGTGGGAGCGTCACGCCCGAGTGGGGTGCCTAGCGCCGCCTCCAGCGTTTCCAGCGGCAGACCGCCGGGGCGCAGCAGGCGTGGTTCAGGCCCGGTGCAGTCGATGATCGTGCTTTCAAGCCCCACATCCGCTGGCCCGCCGTCAAGCACCGCCGCGATTCGCCCTTCAAGCCCTTCAGCCACATGCGCAGCGGTGGAGGGGGAGATCTTTCCTGAAGGATTCGCTGAAGGGGCGGCGAGCGGGCCGCCGAAGGCGTCCAGCAGCCGGTGGGCGAGGGGCAGGGCTGGCACCCGGAGGGCCACGCTGTTCAGCCCCGCCGTCACCAGCGGTGAAAGCCCCGCCGCCTCGCGGAGCGGCACCACCAGAGTTAACGGACCGGGCCAGAAGGCCTCTGCCAGCCGCAGGGCCGCGCCCTCAATCACCCCAAACCGCCCGGCGGCCTCCAGTGATGCAAGGTGGCAGATCAGCGGGTTGAACCGTGGCCGCCCCTTGGCCTCGAAGATCGCCGCGACCGCTTCGCCTTCGCGTGCATCGCCGGCGAGCCCGTAGACCGTTTCGGTCGGGATCGCCACAAGCTTGCCCGCGCGCAGTAGCTCCACCGCCCGCGTCAGCCCTGCCTCACCTTCCAGCCTCTCGGTCATCCGCTCTCTCCGTGACGCGGCGTTTTGTGCCTTTCGCTTGGGCACGCCCGTCTCATCTCTTATGCTGCGTCGCGTGGCCTCTCAAGGCCAGCTGAGGAGGAACTGCCAATGCCATATACCGCGCCCGTCGATGAATTTCGCTTTCTGCTCAATCATGTGGTCGGCTACGATCAGGTGACGCAGACAGAGCGCTTTGCCGAGGCGGGCGGTGAGATGGTTGATGCGATCCTCACCGAAGCCGGTCGGCTCTGCACCGAGGTTCTGGGGCCGCTGCAACGCAACGGAGACCTGCACCCCGCGGTGCTGGAAAACGGCGTGGTGCGCACATCGCCCGGCTTTGCCGAGGGCTACAAGGCGATTGCCGAGGGGGGCTGGATCGGGATCAGCGCCGACCCCGAGCATGGCGGCATGGGCCTGCCGATTGCGCTGATGGAAGCGGTGAACGAGATGATGAATGGTGCCTGCCTGTCGTTGGCGCTCAACCCGCTGCTGACACAGGGCCAGATCGAGGCGCTGGAGCACCACGCCTCTGACCAGATCAAGGCCACCTACCTGCCCAAGCTCATCAGCGGCGAATGGCAGGGCACGATGAACCTGACCGAGCCGCAGGCGGGCACCGATGTGGGTGCGCTGCGCAGCAAGGCCGAGCCCAACGGCGACGGGACGTACAGCATCAGCGGGCAGAAGATCTATATCAGCTGGGGTGATGCGGACTTTGCCGAGAACGTCTGCCACCTCGTGCTGGCGCGCTTGCCCGATGGGGTGCCCGGCACCAAGGGCATCAGCCTCTTCATGGTGCCGCGCAATATCCCCAATGAGGATGGCTCTCCCGGCGAGCGCAATTCTCTCCGTGTGGTCAGCCTTGAGCACAAGATGGGCCTGCATGGCTCGCCCACGGCGGTGATGGAATATGACGGCGCCAAGGGCTGGCTCATCGGCAAGGAACACGGCGGGATGGCGGCCATGTTCACCATGATGAACAACGCCCGCCTTGGCGTGGGCATTCAGGGCATCGGCGTGGCCGAGGCTGCCACGCAGGCGGCAATGGCCTATGCCGCCGAGCGCAAGCAGGGCAAGGTGGGCGGCTCGGGCAGCATCATCGAATTCCCCGATGTGCGGCGGATGCTGATGACGATGAAGGCCGAAACTCAGGCCGCGCGGGCCATCGCGCTGGCCAATGCCGTGGCGCTCGACATGGCCAATGCCACCGGCGAGGCCGCATGGGCCGCCCGCGCCGCGCTCCTCACCCCGATCTCCAAGGCCTATGGCACCGATGTAGGCTGCGAAGTGTCCGCCACGGGCATTCAGGTGCATGGTGGCATGGGTTTCATCGAAGAAACCGGTGCGGCGCAGTTTTACCGCGATGTGCGGGTAACCACGATCTATGAGGGCACCAATGGGATTCAGGCGCTCGATCTGGTGGGCCGCAAGCTGGCGGATGGCGGCGAGGCGGCGCTGACTCTGCTGAGCGAGGTTCAGGACGCCGCCGAGGCTGGTCGCGGCCGTTTCCCCCGGATGACGGATGCGGTGTGGAATGCCGCCGAGGTTCAGCGCGAGCTGACCGAGGCTGTGCTGGAGATGGACATGGAGGCGCGCGGTGCTGTGGCCGTGGCCTACTTGCGGGCCTTTGCGCGGGTGCTTGGCGCACATTTCCACCTCGCCTCCGCCATGACCGAGAAAGACACCGGACCGCGCGCCGGGCTTGCCCGCTTTTACATCAAGCGGCTCCTGCCTCAGCACGCGGGGCTTGCTGCCGAAGTGCGGATGGGCGGGGACGGGATGGATGCCCTTTCCAACGAGGAGCTGATGGCCTAGGTCCAAGCCTATGGACGCACAGCCCCTCAGTTTCCCGTGGGATACCCCGCCCGAACCCGGCGAGGCGGTAGAGGTTGCCCCCGGCATCCTCTGGTTTCGCCTGCCGCTGCCGATGGCGCTCGATCACGTCAACCTCTATGCGCTCGATGAGGGCGATGGCTGGACGCTGATTGACAGTGGAATGAACTGGGCGAAGGCCCGGGCACAGATGGAGCAGGTGCTGGCCGGCCCGATGGGCGGCAAGCCGGTGCGCCGCGTGGTGCTCACCCATCACCACCCCGATCATATCGGTCTGGCCGGGTGGTTCGCCGAGCAGGGGGCCGAGATCGTCGCAACGCGGGTGGCCTGGCTCACTGCGCGGATGCTGCAACTCGATGAGCAGGAGCGACCGGTGGAGGCGCAAAAGCTGTTCTGGCGCCGCGCCGGGATGGCTCCCGAGATCTACGAAAAACGCTGCAACGAGCGGCCCTTCAACTTTGCCGATATGACGGTGCCACTGCCGCTGGGATTTACGCGGATCGCAGAGGGCGATGCCATCACCATGGGCGGGCGGCGCTGGCATGTGCGGCTGGGGCAGGGGCACGCGCCCGATCATGCCACCTTCTGGTGCGAGGATGCGCCGCTTGTGCTGGGCGGCGATCAGCTCTTGCCCTCCATCTCGCCCAACCTCGGCGTCTATCCCACCGAGCCAGAGGCCGACCCGGTGGGCGAATGGCTGGAAAGTTGCGCGCGTCTGGCTGCGCACGCCCGTGGTGACCAACTGGTTCTGCCCGGCCACAAGCTGCCCTTCACCGGACTGCCTGCGCGGCTGGTGCAGATGGCCGACAATCACCACACGGCGCTTGCCCGCTTGCTGAAGCACCTCTCCGCCACGCCCGGCTCTGCGCATGACTGTTTCGAACCGATCTTCGGGCGGCAGATCACCGGCGGTGCCTACGGGCTGGCGCTGGTCGAGGCCGTGGGCCACCTCAACCACCTCTATGTCACGGGCAAGGTGAGCCGCGAGGTTGGCCCGGATGACGCATATATCTTTAGGGTGAACTAAGAGATGGAAGACGATATCCGCACCGTGGCCGAGGCCCATGAGGCAAGCGCCCTGCCACGCTCCCGTGCTGTTCACGCCGATCCGGATGCGCCCGCGACTGCCGAGCAAAAACCGCTGCCCGATGCCATGTGCACCCGCCCGGCAGATGAGAAATCGCCTGCCGAATGGGCCTACGAACGGCTGATTCTTTATATCCAGAACTTCGAAGAGCAGCTCGACTCCGATGAAGAGATCGCCATGGGCATGATTGATGGCGGCGCGGGGCTGCTGCGGATCGAGGGCATCGGCTTTTTCGCGCCTGATATCGTCAGCTTCTATGGGCGCGATCCCTCGGGCGGGCGGATGCAACTGGTGCAGCATGTGACCCAGCTCAACGTGACCCTCCGCGCTCTGCCCAAACCCAAGGGCGAGCAGAAGGCGCAGCGGATCGGCTTTCGGCTGGCGCGGGGGCTTTCGGAGCCGGATGCAGGCGCGGGAGAGGACGCCTCGAAGGGCGGATGAGCCGCTGCATACGGCTCAGCAGGCCTTCATCGCCCATCCCAAGCGGTCGCTTCAGGTGTCTTTCGTCACCCTTTGCATCAGCCCGCCATGCAACTCATCATTCGCGGCAATCACGCCTGCCGTCAGCCGATCTGGCGTGTTGAAGCGCAGCGGCGTGCCCCGGCGGTCCGTCACCCGGCCTCCGGCTTCTTCCACGATCAGGGCTCCGGCAGCGATGTCCCATTCCCAGCTGTCGCGGAAGGTTATCATCGCGTCGTAGCGCCCCTCGGCCACCAGTGCGAGGCGGTAGGCCAGTGACGGGCGGTAGTGGCGGCTGTGGCGCGGCACGCCGCCGGGCCATAGCTGGGGCGCGAGGTTTGGCTTGGCGGTGACGATTGTCACATCATCCGGCCCCGATGTGGCCGTCACCCGCAGCGCCTCGCCATTGCGTGTGGATCCGCGGCCCTTTGCAGCAGCGTAAACGGCGTTCTTGGCGGGCATTGCCACCACTCCGGCAACGATCTGCCCCGCATCGGCGATGGCCAGTGAATGTGCCCAGCTTGGCTCACCAGCCGTAAAGGCGCGGGTGCCGTCGATCGGGTCGACGATGAAGCAGCGCTCCCTGTCGAGCCGTGCGGCCGTGTCAGCACTCTCCTCGGACAGCCAGCCATAATCGGGGCGCGCGCCCATCAGCTTGCTGCGCAGCATCGCGTCAACCGCGAGGTCGGCCTCTGTCACCGGGCCTGCGCCATCGGCCTTGTCCCAAACGCGATGCTCGGCGCGAAAGTAGCGCAGCGCGATCTCGCCCGCCATTTCCGCCGCATCCATCAGCAACGTCAGGTCGTCTGCGGCCTCAAGCTCCGGCAATGGTGAGGCCTTCGACGAGAAGCGAGGGAATGCGGCGCGATTTGTGGTCTTCGGCGTCATTGGCGGCCACCAGCGTTGGCAGCATTTCCAGCAGGTTGCCCGCAATGGTGCACTCATGCACGGGATAGGCAATTTCGCCGTTTTCCACCCAGAAGCCCGAAGCCCCGCGCGAGTAGTCGCCGGTGTTGGGATTGATGGTGGAGCCGATCAGCGAGGTCACCAGCAGGCCGGTACCCATGTCGCGCAGAAGCTCGTCGCGGCTGGCGGTGCCGGGGGTGAGGGTGAGGTTGCTCACCGAAGGTGAGGGCGGGGCCGAGGTGCCGCGGGCTGCGTTGCCGGTGCTTTCCAGCCCCAGTTTGCGGGCTGAGGCAAGATCGAGCACCCAGCGGGCGAGGCGGCCGTTTTCCACGATGGGCGCGGTGCGCGTCGGTAGCCCCTCGCCGTCAAAGGGCTTGGAGCCAGACACGCGCGGGCGCAGCGGTTCTTCGATCAGCGAAAGCGCCTCGGGCAGTACCAGCTCCCCCATTTTGCCAGCCAGCCACGAGGAGCCGCGCGCCACGGCAGCGCCGTTTGCGGCAGAGAGCAGGTGCCCGATCAGTGAAGAGGCTGCACGCTCATCATAGAGCACGGCAAAGCGCCCCGATGGCGGTTTCTTGGCACCGGCACGCGCAGCGGCGCGCTCACCGGCCTTGCGGCCTACCTCTTCCGGTGACGGCAGATCGGCGGCAAAGATACGGTGCTCATAGCAATGGTCACGGTCCATCGTGGTGCCGCTGCCAGTGATGGCAGAGGCCGAGAGCATATGGCCGGTGCGGGTGTAGCCGCCCGCAAAGCCGTTGCTCGCCGCGAGGTGAATGGCATGGCGGCCAAAGCCTGCCGAGGTGCCTTCGATCTGGCTCACGCCTTCCACAGCGGCGGCGGCAGCCTCGCAGGCCAGCGCGGCCTCTTGCAGCGCAGCGGCCTCCGGCTCGCTGCCAAGGTCGGCCAGCTCCAGCGCGGCGACGTCCCAGTCTTGCGCTAGTTGCTCGGGGCTTGCGAGCCCGCAGTGCGGGTCTTCCGGGGCAAGCCGGGCCATGGCCACTGCACGCTCGGCCATCGTGTACATCGTCTCGGCCCGCAGGTCGGAACCTGAGACGCAGGCCTGCCTTTTGCCAACCAGAACCCGCAGCCCGATCTCGGTGCCCTCCGAGCGTTCTGCCTGCTCCAGCGCCCCGGCGCGGGTGTCGATGGAGAGCGAGGTGGCGGCCACTGCCATTGCGTCGGCGGCTTCCGCGCCAGCCCGGCGGGCGGCGGCAAGAAGCGCCTCGGTCAGGCTCTCAAGGCTTGTGCTATCTGTCATTTCTGTCCTTCTGCGCGGCGGTGGCGGTCGCACCTGCCGAACTGAGCTAGCCGCCGGGGCGATGCGAGGCAAGGCCGGAGCGCCGAAAAAACGGGCATCGGATGCGCTGCCGGGCTGTTCGGGGCCCCGCGCCACCCAAGGCCGAAGTTCGAGGGCGGAGGCATTCAGCTGACGAGAGTTTAGCCTCTGGGGCCGAGGCAAAAAGGCCGCTGGAACAGACCGATGGCCTCAGCACAGCCATTGCCGGTTAAAGCGGCACAGCAACGGTGCGGTGGCAGCAATCCACGCCTGAAAAGAAAAGGCCCCCGGTGCGTATTGCGCAACGGGGGCCTCTATCGAGATCTTAGAAGATCATTGCAGCGGGATCGGAATGCCGTTGGCCGAAACCGTGCCATCGGGCGACACGCCAATCTCGGTGGTCAGCACGTCCGGGCCATCGCCGGGGCGGAAGAACATGCCCGACATCATCTTGACGCCATTGGCCTGATCGGCGGGCACGTAGCCCATTGTCACCAGCTTGTCCAAAAGGCCATTGGCCCCCGAAAGCTTGGCGCGCAGCGTGCCATCGGGCGCGGGCATGCCGCCAAAGGTCATCAGGTCGGTGTTGTCGAATGTGAAAGTGCCTTCTGCCGTCAACTCGGCGCCTGCTGCCTTCAGGAGCACGTCGGAGATGTTCAGCGAGTGGATCTCACCGGGCATCCCCTGCGGGTTGGCCATGGCCTCTGGGTCGAGAATGTCGATCAGCCAGTTGCCGGTGCCCGCGAGGTTGAAGGTGAGCGTTGCCGGATCGCGCGGCAGCACGGTGCCCGGGTCGAACATGTTCCAGATGCCGTCTGCGATGGTCAGGTCTTTGAGGCCCACGGCCAGCATGTAGGGCTTGGGCGCGTCAGACTGGGCGATGGGCATAATCATGTTGAAGGAGGTCTCGCCAAGGCCGACGGTCACTTCCGGCAACGGGATCTCGCTGCCCGACATGGTCATGTCGAAGCCGGTGTAGCTGACAGCGTAGAGCACCTGATCGGCATCCAGCTTCACCGAGCCGGTGCCACCGTCCATATCGCCCGAAATCGCAAAGCTTTCGCCTGCATCGGTGCCTTCGATTGCGAAGGTGGTGGCGCCAACCTTGGTGGAGCCCTGCACCGAGGCGCCAGATTTCAGCAACTCTGGAATGGCCTCCGGGTCCATGAAGATAAGTTGGCCTTTACCGGTGGAGGTGGAGCTGATGTCGGCCATGCTGATCGTGCCCTTGCCCCGGCCTTCGCCTTCGGGATCGCGGCCATCGAAGTCGATCTTCAGGCTGTCGGCGTTGAACACCGAAGTCACGATATCACCCGCTTTTGTATAGGTGCCGGTGCTGCCGCCGATTGTGCCGACAAAGTTGATCGGCACTGCCTCTCCATCCACCGTCATATCGCCCAGGGTGAAGGTCATCGTAGGTGCATCGTAAGAGAAGGCTGCCCCCCCACCATCGGCGTCGGACGCCGTCATATCGAGGCCTTCCATGGCGAAGTCGAGCGTGAGTTCGACCTTCTCACCATATTCCGGATCGGCAACCATCATCATCTGGAAGGCGGAAGGAACCGCGATTGCCACGGTGCCATCACCATTCTCGGTGAAGGTTACGTCACCCAGATCGCCCGACAGGTTCAATTCTTCCATCTCCATCGACACGGACACGCCCGAGGCGGTGAGCACGTTGCCGGATTTGGAGGTATTGGCGGCGGTAACCTCTTCGCCGTATTCGGCGGCAATGCCGACCCAGGCCTCCCAGGCCTCTTCAGCGGTGAGTGACCATGCTGCGGGGCTGGCGGCGCAAAGCGCAGCCGCGGCAGCTGTGAGGCGGAGGAATGGTTTCATCGGGCAAAGTCCTTTCGGGCAGAAATGAAGTGGCGTCATCCTCCCGTGCGGCGCGGGCGGGGTCAAGTGCCCGATGGCTCGAAGCGGGTGGACGACAGGCACCTTTCCGTTATCTCTGGAAGAAAGCCGAAAGAGGAGGGCGCGCCATGGAAATGAGCGGCAAGGTAGTGATGATCACCGGTGCAAGTCGTGGCATTGGGGCAGAAGCCGCGCGTGTCTTTGCCGCGGCCGGGGCGCAGGTGGCCCTTCTGGCCCGCAGCGAAGAGGCCGTGGCCGACCTCGCAGGCGAACTTGGCCCCGATGTGGCGCTGGCCATCCCTTGCGACGTCAGCCGGTTCTGGGAGATGGAAGCCGCCGTCGATGCCTGCGTGAAGACATTCGGGCGGCTCGACGTGCTGGTGAACAATGCGGGCATACTCGAGCCCATCACGCATCTCGCCGAGGCCGATCCCGAAGCATGGGGACAGGTGATCGACGTCAATCTCAAGGGCGTCTTTAACGGTATGCGCGCGGCCCTGCCCGTGATGCTCGCCGAAGGCAGTGGCACGATCCTCACCATCGGGTCGGGCGCGGCGCATGGGCCGGTTGAGGCATGGTCGGCCTATTGCGCGTCCAAGGCGGGGGCGCTGATGCTCACCCGTATGACCGACAAGGAAAACGGCGAAGCCGGCATCCGCGCCATCTCGCTTTCGCCCGGCACCGTGGCCACCCAGATGCAGCGCGACATCAAGGCCAGCGGGATCAACCCGGTCAGCCAGCTTGACTGGTCCGACCACATCGCCCCTGACTGGCCAGCCAAGACGCTGCTCTGGATGTGCTCTGCCGAGGCCGATGAGTTTTGCGGGGCGGAGGTGTCGCTGAGGGATGAAGAGATACGCCGCAAGGTGGGCCTGATATGATCCGCGTCGCCGACGAGGGCGGGTTGCGCACCGTCACCATCGACCGCCCGGACAAGGCCAATTCGCTCACCGGCGAGATGCTGGAGGCGCTGATCGAGGCGGTGGAGGGCACGCCGGGCGGCGCGCTGGTGCTGACCGGGGCGGGGAAGGTCTTTTCGGCCGGGGCCGATCTTGAGGCCGCAAAGGCCGGGCTGGCCACGTCGCCGCTGTGGGAGCGGCTTTCTCACGCGGTGGCCGAGAGTGACGCCCTCACCATCGCCGCCCTGAACGGCACGCTGGCGGGTGGGGCCTTTGGCATGGTGCTGGCCTGCGACCTCCGGATTTCGGTGCCGGACGCGAGGTTTTTCTACCCGGTGATGAAGCTCGGCTACCTCCCCCAACCCTCCGACCCGGCCCGGCTGACGGCGCTCGTGGGCCGTGGCCGTGCCCGGATGATCCTGCTGGCCGCCCAGAAGATCGGGGCCGAAGAGGCTGTGTCTTGGGGCTTGGTCGACAGACTCGCGGAGCCGGAGGCCCTGTTGCCGGAAGCCGCCGCCCTGTGTGAAGCCGCCATTGCCGCCACACCTGAAACCCGCGCGGGCATCAAGGCGATGTGCCGGGGCGTCACCGTGCCCGGCGCCGGGAGCCTGTTGATCGGGGATTGAAACCGGGGGGACGTTTGGCGACCCAAGCGATGAACTTTGCCAGCCTTGGATGCGCTCTGAGCGCCTCGGGTGTGGCATAGCTCCGCGCCAGCTCGGTTTCGCTCAGGGTGGCGTGAATTTCCTTGTGGCAAATATGGTGCAGCAGCACCGTGTCCCCGCCCTTGCCGCCACGCAGCCGGGGCACAAGATGGTGGCGGCTTTGCGGCACATCCGCCGGAATGGGCCTGTGGCACAAGGGGCATATGGGCGGCGTGTCTTCCATGGGGCATAGATGGGCCAAATGGCAGGAGCGGCAATGGATGTATTGGTAATCGGCGGTGGCCCGACAGGGCTGGCAGCGGCGGAGGTGCTTGCAGGTGCAGGCCGCAGTGTGCTGCTGGCCGAGGCGAAGCCCTCTGTGGGCCGGAAGTTTTTGATGGCGGGCAAATCTGGCCTGAACCTGACCAAGGAGGAGGAGGGCTTTGCCGCGGCCTATGGCACCGATTGGCTGGCGCCCATGCTATCGGCCTACGGCCCCAGTGAGGTGCGGGGCTGGGCCGAAGCGCTGGGGCAGCCTTGCTTTACCGGCACGACTGGCCGGGTCTTTCCAAAGACGATGAAGGCCTCGCCCCTCTTGCGGGCATGGCTGGCGCGGTTGGATGGCGTTGATATCCGCACGCGTTGGCGCTGGCAGGGCTGGGATGGTGCGGCGGCGCTTTTCTCCACCCCTGAAGGCGTGCAGCGCATCGAGGCCAAGGCCACTGTGCTGGCTCTCGGCGGCGCAAGCTGGGCAAAGCTCGGCTCCGATGGGGCCTGGGCCGATATCCTTGCCGCCGAGGCCGTGCCCCTTGCTCCGTTTCAGCCCGCCAACGTGGGGTTCGAGGTCAACTGGTCCGCCCATATGGCTCCGCATCTGGGCAGCCCGGTCAAAGGCACCCGCCTCACCGCTGGCCCGCTTCAAAGCCGGGGCGAGTTTGTGATCTCGGCCCGAGGGCTGGAAGGTGGCGGGATTTATGAAGTCTCCGCCGCAGCGCGAGACGGTGCGCCGCTGATGCTCGACCTGCTGCCGGACATGAGCACCGATGACGTCGCCGCACGCCTCGCGCGGGGCGGCAAAGACAGCATTGGCAACCGCCTGCGCAAACGCCTCGGCCTCACCCCCGCTGCCCGTGCCCTGCTGATGGAGTTCGGTCGCCCCCTGCCGGAAGGCCGGGCGTTGGCCACTCTGGTCAAGGCGCTGCCGCTCCGGCACGCTGGCCCGCGCCCGATTGATGAGGCGATCTCCGTGGCAGGCGGTGTGCGGCGCGAAGCGGTGGACAATGGGCTCATGCTCAAGGCCCGCCCCGGCACCTTCGTGGCTGGCGAAATGCTGGATTGGGAGGCCCCCACGGGCGGCTACCTGATCACCGGTTGCCTTGCCACCGGGCGGTGGGCCGGGCGGGCGGCAGAAGGCTATCTCGCGGCCTGCTGAAAAATCCGTGAATCCGGAAGGCCGAGCACAGCCGGAAGTTGCGCCGCTCGCTCCGATGCGCCTAAACTTTCTGTGTTTGAAGAACCAAAGTCATTTATCCGGGCCTCGGCCCCCTTTGCCGAGCGCCCCCAGAGGAGGACGTGTGATGAGCCTGAATTGGGAGCGCTTCAAGGCAGCGCAGGCCAACTACGTGCGCAACAACCGCAGCCCGTGCAGCGACGGATATACCAACCAATGTGCCATCCGCGTTAGTAGTGCTCTGGTCGACGCAGCCTGGCCCTTCAACGGGACGGGACAGCGCTACACCGAAGAGCGGTTCGGCCCATTGTGCAGCCACGGGCGGGCGCGCGGCGCGCGATCCCTGGCGGATTACCTGGAGGTCTACCTCAAGCGCCCACGCCGCTACATCCGCCCGGCCCATCCCACAACCGGGGTGCGTGCCAGCGAGCCCGGCGTTTATGAGGCTGACGGCACCTTCTATCCTGTGCTTGACTGGCTAAAGAAGAAGGCCGGTGAGGGGCAGAAGCTGCGGGGCATCATGTTTTTCGGTAGTCCGCATCATATCGACGGATTCGACCTGCACGACAGCACCAACACCCAAGGTTCATACGGCATGATAGGAGAAGAATATGCGAGCTCATCCGATCACGTGCGCGTTTTCTTTCTGTAGCGCACTCGCGTCGGGGGCGGCGGCGCAGGCTCAGGAGGCCCCGG
This sequence comes from Oceanicola sp. D3, assembly GCF_006351965.1. NCBI lineage: Bacteria > Pseudomonadati > Pseudomonadota > Alphaproteobacteria > Rhodobacterales > Roseobacteraceae > Oceanicola > Oceanicola sp. D3. Next base: position 80,188 of record NZ_CP040932.1, on the reverse strand, counting down.
CCTCGGTGGCAGCCTGCGCGTTGAGCCTTGGTGGGTTCACGATCTACGCGCCTTTGCCTGCGCCTTGTGATCTGGTGCGCGGCAAGGCGGGCGGTGTGCTGGCCTATGAGAGCGAGGGGTTCGTGTTCTTCGCCATCACCGAGGCCGGGGCGCAGGAGCCCGACAGCTGCGATCTGCCTGTCGCGCCGGTGCTCTATGACAGGCGTTCAGGCCGTTTCGCTTTTTCTGCGCTGGAGGAGATGCAAAGCTGGGTGTTCGGCTGCAACATCCGCCTGCCCGGCAACCGGCCCGACGCCAAGCAGATGCATTACAGCTTCGCCGACGAGGCCGAGGCCCTGCGTGAAGAGGCGGTCGATCTGGATTCGGGCAGTTTCAAACTGGTGCCGGAGCTATCCGTGGTGCTCAAGCCCGAAGATTGAACGAGCGGCGGCCTAGCGGGGCATCATCGCCAGCCGGATCATTGCCCGCTCTACCTGCGCCATCTGCGGCGCGGTCTGGCCTGCTGAGCGCAGGGCAAGGTCGGTGTCGAGCAGCAGTGTCAGCGCCCGTTCCAGCCGGGCCAGCCCCCAGTTTTGCGCCTGCCGGATCATCCTGTCGCGCCGCGGCCCAAAGACCGGCGGGCGCATCTTGGCGATTCCCTGCGCGGGGCCGCCCGGGTCGGAAGCGGCTACATGCAGGGTGCGAAAGTGCATCCCCGCCATGATGCAAAGCGTCGTCGGGTTAACGCCCTGACCTTCCAGACGCTGCATCAGCGGGCCGATCTGGTCGCGCTTTGCCTCGGCGGCGGCGTTCAGCAGCTCATCCACCCCGGCCTCTGTTGTGGCCGGTGCAAGCGCGGCAATCTCGGCCTCGCTCAGCGGCGCGGAATCGCCAAGTTTGTAGAGCGAGAGCTTCTCGATGAACTGGCGCAGATCACCCGGGTCTATGTGCGAGGCCAGCGCCACAAGCGCCTCCATCGCGGCATGCTCCACATTCGCGAGCCCCGCCGCGCTTAGCCTGTCCTTGATCTCTGCGGCGCTCGGCGGGTCATCATAGATCGCCACGAAGCGAGCGCGCGGGTCTTTCTCGAAGAGTTTGCGCAGCTTGGAGCTGGCCTTCAGGCTTCCGGCGGTGGCCACGACCATGCCATCGCCCTCCTGCCATTCACTCAGCGCGGTGGCGAAAACATCCGTCAGCCCGTCTGTCGCCCCCTCCACATGCACCGCGCGCGGGCCGGGGAAGAAGGACGCACCGCGCACCGCGTCCAGCAGTGCCGCAGGGTCGCTGCGCAGATCGGCACCAGAGAGGCGCGAGAGCCGCATTTCCTCTTCGCCGTTCGGCCCCACCAGAGCCTTCAGCAAATCCTGCCGTTTCAGCGCCACCCGCATGGCATCGGCCCCGGAAATCAGGATCCCGGGCCCGGGCGTCGGCTTGGCGAAGAAGGCGTTGGCGTCGCGGGTCGAAAGCTTCATGCCGCGCTCACGGCAAGAAGGTTTCGGCGCTGGCCAGCAGGTGGGTAACGGCCTGATCGGCCAGAATCACCATCAGCCGCTTGCGGGCATCCCGCTCGGCGGTGGTGGTGGCCACGGTTGTGCCGGTGGCGGAAAAGCTGGTGAAGCTGTTGGTCTGGCCGGTGGACAGCACGTTGCCCGTGGTGGTGTCGGTCACCTGATAGCGCACCTCACCGATGAGGTTGTAGCGCTGCGTCTCCTGATCGGCGGTGATCGCAAGCCCGTCGCTGCGCGTGGTGATGGTGTAATCCAGCCGCATGGGTGCGGCGGCTGCGCGGCCCAGCCGCGTTTCTACCCGTGCGACGAACTCAAACTCGTTCTCCGTGGTGGGTTCGGCGATTTCTATCTGCCCGTGCAGCGTGTCGCCCGGCCCGCCGGGGCCGTACAGCGGAGCAAAGCCGCAGGCGGCGAGCAGCAGGGCGGGCGCAACCCACCGCGTCGCCCGCCGGAGGTTGGGTTTCACCCAGCCTACGAGAGCCTCGGTTGCCCTACGCCACCACATTCACGATCCGTCCCGGCACCACGATCACCTTTTTCGGCGCGTTGCCGTCCAACGCGCGCTGCACAGCCTCCTCCGCCAGCGCCAGCTTTTCAACCTCGGCCTTGTCCATATCCTTGGGCACGCTGATCTCCGCCCGGCGCTTGCCGTTCACTTGAATCGGCAGGGTTACCGTGTCTTCGACCAGCAGCGCCGGGTCGGCCTTGGGCCACGGGGCCTCGGTGATGAGGCCGTCACGGCCCAGCATGTGCCAGACTTCCTCGGCCAGATGCGGCGTCATCGGGGCCATGAGCTGGGCCATTGCCGCCATTGCCTCTTTCTTCGCTGCACCGCCCGCCTTCGACTTTGCGAGCGTGTTGGTGAAGGCGTAGAGCTTGGCGATGGAGGTGTTGAAGGCGAAGCTTTCGACCCCCTCGGTCACATCCGCGATGGTGCGATGCAGCGCCTTTTGCAGGGCGGCGTCTTCGGCGCTTTCAGCGCTGTCATCCGCCGCGATCTCGCCCGCCAGACGCCAGACCCGCGCGAGGTGGCGGTTGGCGGCTTCGGCGCCCGAGGCTGTCCACTCCACGTCGCGCTCGGGAGGGCTGTCAGAGAGCACGAACCAGCGGGCGGTATCGGCGCCGTAGCTTTCGATGATGTTCAGCGGGTCGACCACGTTGTTTTTGGATTTCGACATCTTGGCGGAGGGGATGACCTCGACCGGGGTGCCGTCTTTCAAGGTCGCGCCTGCGTCGCCCACCGTGACATCCTCGGGGTAGTGATAGACCGGGCGGCCCTCGGCGCTCTTGGTCTGGTAGATCGCGTGCGTCACCATGCCCTGCGTGAACAGCGCATTGAACGGCTCTTTCGACTTTTCCGGCAGGTGGCCGGTGGCGTGCATCGCGCGGGCGAAGAAGCGGGAGTAGAGCAGGTGCAGAATCGCGTGCTCGATGCCACCGACGTATTGGTCGACGTTCATCCAGTAGTCCGCATCCTCCGCCACGGTCGGCGTTTCGGCGCGGGGCGCGGTGAAGCGGGCGAAGTACCACGACGAATCGACGAAGGTGTCCATCGTGTCGGTTTCGCGCTTGGCGGGCGCGCCGCAGGACGGGCAGGCGCAGTCGCGCCACGTGGGGTGACGGTCCAGCGGGTTGCCCGGCGTGTCGAAGGACACGTCATAGGGCAGCTCGATGGGCAGGTTCTCTTTTTTCTCCGGCACCACGCCGCAGGCCTCGCAATGCACAACCGGAATCGGGCAGCCCCAGTAGCGCTGGCGGGACAGCCCCCAGTCGCGCAGGCGGAACTTGGTAACACCCTCGCCCCAGCCCTCGGATTCGGCGCGGGCGATTGCGGCGGCCACGGCCTCTTCGCCGGTTTGCAGTTCGTCACCCGCGATGGCGCGGGTAAAGCGCACCTTCTCGCTTTTGGGCGGGGTGAAGGCGGCGGTTTCGTCCAGCGCGCCCTCGGCGGGGGCGAAGGTATAGGTGATGGGCAGGCCGTATTTGGTGGCGAACTCATAGTCGCGCTCGTCATGCGCCGGGCAGCCGAAGATCGCGCCGGTGCCGTAATCCATCAGGATGAAGTTGGCGATCCAGATCGGCAGCTCTTTCGACGGGTCGAGGGGGTGGCGCACCGTGAGGCCGGTGTCGAAGCCCTTTTTCTCCGCCGTTTCAAGCTCTTCTGCCGTGGTGCCGCCCTTGGCGCATTCGGCGCGGAAGGCGGCGACCTCGGGGCTTTGCTCGGCCAGCTCCTTCGCCAGCGGATGATCGGGCGAGATGCCGACAAAGCTCGCGCCCATCAGCGTGTCGGGGCGGGTGGTATAGACTGTCACCGGATCACCGCCGTCGGTGCGCTCGAAGCTGAACTGCAGGCCGCGCGACTTGCCGATCCAGTTGGACTGCATCAGCCGCACCTTCTCGGGCCAGTCCTCCAGCCCATCCAACGCCTCCAGCAGCTCTTCCGACATGTCGGAGATCTTGAAGAACCATTGCGTCAGCTCGCGGCGCTCCACCTCGGCACCAGAGCGCCAGCCCTTGCCGTCGATCACCTGCTCGTTGGCGAGCACGGTCATGTCGACCGGATCCCAGTTGACCGTGGCATTGCGGCGGGTGACGAAGCCGGCCTCCAGCATGTCGAGAAACAGCGCCTGCTGCTGGCCGTAATATTCAACGTCGCAGGTGGCGAACATGCGCGACCAGTCCAGCGAGAGGCCCAGCGGCTTCATCTGACCAACCATGTCTTCGATATTGCCGTAGGTCCAATCCTTCGGGTGGCCGCCGGTGGCCATCGCGGCGTTCTCTGCGGGCATCCCGAAGGCATCGAAGCCCATCGGGTGCAGCACGTTGAAGCCCTGTGCGCGCTTGTAGCGGGCCACCACGTCGCCCAGCGAGTAGTTGCGCACATGGCCCATGTGGATGCGACCGGAGGGGTAGGGAAACATCTCCAGCACGTAATACTTGGGGCGGCTCTCGTCGCGCTCCGCCTTGAAGGTCTGGGCGTCGTCCCAGGCCTTTTGCCACTTGGGTTCAATCTCTGCGGGGGTGAAACGGGTCATCTGCGCTGCCTTGCGGGTATTCTATATGGTCCCGGCGTGTTTACGGCGGGCGTGGCGCAGGGTCCAGCGGGTTGGCGCCGGGCTGCGTGAGCGAATCTGTGGTGTGAACGGGCTGTAGGGTGGGTGTTAACCCACCATCACAACTTTCCGTCCTGAATGCGCAGCTGCCGCGCGCGGGTGAGGATTGCATCCTCGACGGCGCGCACCGTATCGGCGCTGACTGCCCCGCCGTTGCGCGACTGGAGCGCCACCTTCAGCGAGCGGGCGTCGAGGGCCGGATCCTGCACATAGACGGTCGCGCGATAGGGGCTGCCACCGCCGGGCGGGCGCCCGTAGCCAAAGACGATGACGCCGGAGAACGGGTCCACCGTCTGGATCGGCATGAAGTTCAGCACTTCCAGCGAGGCACGCCAGATGTACTTGTTGACCTCAACGGTGATGTTCGGGTCGTCCCGGTTGCCGAAGAGATCCCAGATGGTGGAGGTGCGAACACGCCCGCCAACAATCTCCCGACCGAGTCGGTCTGTCTCGCGGGGCTGCGCCGGGGCATTGCGAATCCCTGCCGAGCTGCCACCCGAGCTTCCGCCAAGGCTGTTGCCCAGCCGCCCGCTCACGCCGCACGCGGAGAGCGTCAGCACCATCGCAGTTATTCCCGCTGCCCGCAGTCCCTTCCGGAAGGTCATTAAAAGCTGCCCCTCTCAAGCTTTTTTGCCTGTCTATCCGAGCGGCCCCACCCCCACAAGGCTTTTTGCCCACGGCGCGTGGTGCCGCGTGCATAGGATAAGGGCTTAGATGGCCGCTATGATCACTGTGGCAGGTTTGCACCATATGCCAGAGAGTCCCCTCGCCCGGTTTTCGCCATTATTGCAATCGCACGGCGAAAGAGCGAAACAGCCTCACATACCCAGTCTGGATTCCCCGGATTGGGCTGACCTTTGATAACGAGGGAAACAAGATGAAAAAGGTTCTTCTCACTTCGACCGCGCTGGTCGCCTTCGCTGGCGCCGCGTCGGCAGAAGTTACCATCTCCGGCTGGGCCGAGATGGGTATTAACGGCGGCACCGATATGGAGACTGAGTTCTTCCAAGATATCGACGTCGAATTCCGTATGTCCGGTGAAACCGACGGTGGTCTCACCTTCGGTGCTGGCGTTGATCTCGACGAAAACGGCGCCTTCTCCACCGATGACGATGGCGGCGCGTTCGTCTTCATCTCCGGTTCGTTCGGTACCATCACCATGGGTGACACCGACGGCGCTCTTGACTGGGCCCTGACCGACATGGGCAACATCGGCAACCCCGGTTCGATTGCTGACGACGAGACCGTCCACCTGGGTTACAACGGCAACTGGCTCGACGGCGCCTACGACGGCCAGATCGTTCGCTACGACAACACCTTTGGTGACTTCGGCGTCGCAATCTCGCTCGAGATGGACGACGACGGTTCGCGCGACGACGGCTACGCCATCGGTTTCAAGTACTCGACCGATCTCGGCGGTGCTGACCTGGCCCTCGGCCTTGGTTACCAGGAAGCTGAAATCGTCACGCTCGGCACGATCATCGACTACCTCGACACCGGCACCGGCACCCCGACCTCCGCGACCGGCGCGAAAGTGTCTGCTCTTGGTCTCGGTGCGACTGTCACGCTGGACTCCGGCTTGACCGCTGGCTTCACCTACACCGACTTCTCGATCGATGGCACCGACCTCGACCTGAGCCACGTCGGCATCGGTGCTGGCTACCAGTTCGACGCTGTGTCCGTGCACTTCAACTACGGTGTGTTCGACATCGACGGCACCGAGCTTTCCGGTTGGGGTCTCTCCGCTGGATACGACCTCGGCGGCGGCGCATCGGTTCTCGCCGGTTACGGCTCGTCCGACTTCTCCGACGTTGGTGGCGACACCGTCGACACCTGGTCGCTGGGTCTGTCGATGGCCTTCTAAGGCAGTCGAAAATCTTTAGGGAAGAGCGGGCCTTGTGCCCGCTCTTTTCTTTTTTGGGATTCATTCCTGCCAGCGGATCGGGTAGGGGTGGGCCGTCAATCAGCAGCAAGAGAACGGCAGGCGGGTGATGGCGACCATCGAGATCAAGGACATTCCTAAGCTCTATCAGCGCGCGATGAAGCTGCAATCTGCTGGGCAGATGCGGGAAGCGCACGAGATCTATAACGAAATCATCACCGTGCGACCGCAAACGGCGGAAGCGCACTTTCAGATCGGGCGGATCGCGCGAAACGTTCGAGACTTCAAGGTGGCAACGGTAGCGCTGAACCGGGCGTTGTCGCTCAAGAAAGGCGAGCCCGTCATTCTGCGTGAACTTGCAGAGACATTGGCGGATGCCGGTGACCTCGATGAGGCGGTTCGGGCTTATCTTGAGTTGTCGAAGCTGGTGAAGCGCGATTTGGAAATCCAGTCGGCGCTTGGCTTGCTCTACCAGCGGCTCGGCAAATTTGACGAGTCGGAAAAGCACTTCCGCAAGGCTCTGCGTTTCAGCCCCGGCAATGGCATGATTTACCGCACTTGGCTTCAGGGCAAGAAGATAAAAAGAGGCGAGCCGATTATCCGTGAATTGCAGGAGGTCTATGCCGACCCGCATGTCCAGGGGTTGATGCGCGCACACCTTTGTTTCGCTCTGGCCAAGGCCATGGAAGATATCGGTGATTTCAACAAAGTGTTTCGGTTTTTGAACGAGGCAAACCGGTTGATCGGCAAGGCCACGCCCTTTCTACAGGCAGGCTTCGACAAGGAGTATGATACATCGCTCGAGCTTCTGCGGGGCTTTGAGTGGCGCAAGAGTTCACCACCGCTCGACAACGAGAGTTTTGGCCCGATCATCGTAACCGGCCTGCCCCGCTCAGGGACAACGTTGATGGAACAGATCATCGCCAGCCACAGCAAGGTGGAGGGCGCCGGTGAGATCGGTGTCATTACAAAGCTTGGCCGCCGCCTGATGCGCGACCGAAACGATGCGGCTTGGAAAGATCACTTCGCCCTGAAAGAGCAGCAGTATGAAGCGTTTCCGCGCTTGATAGAAAGCGAGTTTCGCAAGCGCATCAAGTTCGAGAACCTCGTGACCGACAAGTCGATTTCGAACTTCCGCTACATCGGCCTCATAAAGGAGCTGATCCCGAACGCCCGCATTATCGTGGTTCGCCGCGACCCGCGCGACCAGCTCTTGTCGATCTACAAGAACGTCTTTGCCGAGAACACGCACACCTACGCATACGACTTCGAACACCTTGCCCTGTTCTATCGCAAGTTTGTCGACAACATCGAGTTTTGGCGCGAGCGGACGCCCGATGCGTTCACCGAGGTGAAATACGAAGAGTTGGTGAATGACCCGGAAGTGCAGAGCCGCAAGCTGATCGCCGCCGCCGGGTTGGAGTGGGAAGACGCTTGCCTCGACTTCCACAAGAACAAGCGTGACGTGAAGACGCTGTCGATCCACCAGGTTCGCCAGCCGATGTATAAGTCTTCGGCCCGCGCTTGGGAGAAATACGCTGATGATCTGAAGCCGCTGACCGATGCGCTCGAGCGGCATGGGGTGTTGGATTGGCATTACAAGACATAGAAGCCCGCATCGCCAAGGCCTGCGAAGGCGCGGGCCGGGCGCGTGAGGATGTTACCCTCATCGCCGTTTCCAAGGTGCAGCCTGATGCGCGCGTCGAGGCCGTGCTGGGCGAGGGGCACCGTTGCTTTGGCGAGAATCGCGTGCAGGAAGCGCAGGGCAAGTGGCCCGGCTTCCGCGAGCGGTTCGAGGGTGTCGATCTGCACTTGATCGGCCCGCTCCAGAGCAACAAGGCGCGGGTGGCGATGGAGCTGTTTGACGCCATCCACACCGTGGACCGCCCCAAGATTGCCTCCACCATTGCCCGGCTGGCCGATGAGTTGGGGCGCTGCCCCGACCTTTTCATTCAGGTCAACACCGGCGAGGAGGCCCAAAAGGCGGGCTGTCTGCCGTCTGAGGTGGATGGCTTCGTGGCCGAGTGCGCGGCACTGTCCCTGCCGGTTCGGGGCCTCATGTGCATCCCCCCGGTGGATGAGGAGCCTTCGCTGCACTTCGCGCTGCTTGCCAAGATGGCCAAGCGCAACGGGCTCTCCGGCCTCTCCATGGGCATGAGTGCCGACTTCGAGCGGGCCATTGCTCTGGGCGCCACCCACATTCGCGTGGGGTCGGCCATCTTTGGGGAACGCACCCCCGGCTAAAGTCGCGCGGAACTACAGCAAAAGACAAAAGTGAACCTGATGCGCCTGTGCGTGTTGATGGTCTGTGTGCCGGCCATAAGCGCCCGGCCTGACCCAGAGACCGACAACAGACGGAGGAAAGGTTCATGGACTTCAATCCACACCAATTTCAAACGCCGCCAGCCGACATTTACCCCACACGGCTGCGCGGCGGAGAGCAACTACATGCGCGCAAGGATCCGGTGCTGTGGTCCGACTGGCACGAGGGCGCGCCGATCGAACGCGCCGAGGCCGAGCAGTATCGCGAAAACGGCTATCTCGTACGCCGCGACGTGTTTTCTCAGGATGAGTTGGCGCTCTTGGTCGAAACATCGGCCACGCTGCGCGACGATCCCGGCGGCATTCGCCGGGAAGACCTGATTACCGAACCCGAGAGCGACGCCGTGCGCACTGTGTTCCGGCTGGATGAGCATTCGCCGCTCTTTGCGCGGCTCGCCAAAGACAGCCGTTTGGCGGGTGTGGCCCAGTTTCTGCTTGGGGACGAAGTTTATCTGCACCAGTCGCGGCTGAACTACAAACCGGGCTTCACCGGCAAGGAGTTTTACTGGCACTCGGATTTCGAGACTTGGCATGCGGAAGACGGCATGCCCCGGATGCGCGCGGTGTCGGCCTCGGTGCTGCTGACCGACAACTCAGAGTTCAACGGGCCGCTGATGCTGGTCCCGGGCTCGCAGGAGGTGTTTGTGGCCTGCGCCGGGGAAACGCCGGATGCCAACCACGAGGAGTCGCTGAAAAAGCAGCAGGTAGGCGTGCCGCAGCCCCAAACGATTGACCGACTGGTGCGCGAGAACGGGCTGGACGCGGCCACCGGGCCCACTGGCACCGTGATTTTCTTCGATTGCAACACGCTGCACGGCTCGAACGGGAACATCACCCCCGATCCGCGCTCGAATGCGTTTTTCGTATATAATGCGGTATCCAACAGGGTGACTGCACCCTATGCCGCGCCGCAGCCGCGGCCCGATTTTCTGGCAAACCGGGTGCCTGATCGGATCGCACCGGTGACGGGCGAGATTCGTAAAGGGTGAGGCCTTGTCGACTTGCGAAACAGGCGGGCAGAGCGCGGCTCTGGCCCGCCTTTTTCATGGCCTGACGAGCAACTCCGTGCCGGGCGCAGCGCGGGCGGCGATCCAAGCGAGGTGGTCGGGGCGAAAGGCAATGCAGCCCTCGGTCGGGTGGCAGCGTTTGCGCCAGCGATGCAGAAAGATGGCCGAGCCCCTGCCGGGGGTTGCGGGTGTGTTCCAATCCGTCGTCAGCACGATGTCATAAAGCCGGTCTGCGCGGCGCATCTTCTCATGGCTGGCGGGGTAGGGGGCCTGCACCAGCGTGTTGTAGGCTGCACCTTCCGGCGCGTCCGACCACAGGTCACGCGGCCCGATTGCAATGGCCCATGGGGCAGGCGCGGGCACCCGATCAGCGCGGTAGTAGCAGGCCAGAATGCGGTGCCGCCCCACCGGCGTCGCGCCGTCGCCCTCACGCTTGCTTGCCGTCACGCCACCCCGGCCAATGACTGCGGGGAAGAGGTGGCCTTCAAAAAGGAGCCCGCGCGGGGTGAGCCGCATCACGGATAGGCGCCATGCACGGCGAGCGCCGCCACCCGCTCCGGCGCGCCAAGCAGAACCGTCGCGGCCAGCTCATGTGGCCCGAGTTGAAACCAATGGCCCGCCGTGGGCGGCCCGCCTGCGCCCGGCGGGTTTGGCTCGATCCGGAGAAACCGCAGCTGATCGAGCAGCGGTTTCATCCGCGTCATCGGCTCGGGCTGGCCGAAATGCGCAATCAGCAGCCCGCCGAACCGCGCTGAAGGCCCGGGGCTGCGCAACTCGAAGCCGCTGAACGGCCCGGACCCGGGTGCATTGAACCCGACCCAGGCCTGCGATTTGCGCGTGGCCGTCAGCCGCAGCCCCAGCGCCGCCTCCACTTCAGCCTGAGAGAAATCTTCAAGCCGTGCGGCGGCGTTCAGAAATGCGGCAGGTGTCATAGCAAATGCCCCGACTTTGCGGCCTTCGTGGCCAGATACCCTTCATTCTCGGCGGTGCGGCCCACCTGTAGCGGCACCCGTTCCACCACCTCTACGCCCTGGGCCTCCATCATGGCGATCTTGGCGGGATTGTTCGTCATCAACCGTATCTGGCCAACACCCATTTTGCCAAGCAGGGCGGCGCCAATCCTGAAGTCGCGCTCGTCATCCTCAAAGCCCAGCCGATGGTTGGCCTCCACCGTGTCAAACCCCTGATCCTGAAGAGAATAGGCGCGCATCTTGTTGGCCAGCCCAATGCCGCGGCCCTCTTGGTTGAGATAAAGCAGCATGCCGCCGCCCTCGGCTCCCATCGCGGCCAAGGCGGCGTGGAGCTGGGGGCCACAATCGCACTTCAGCGAGCCCAGAACATCGCCGGTGAAACAGGCCGAATGCAGGCGGGTCAGCACTGGCGCGTCCCGATCCGGGCGGCCCACCTCAATCACGTAATGCTCCTCGGCCCCGTCTTCGGGGCGAAACACATGCACCCGGCCTGCACCCGCAAGCCGCATCGGCAGGCGGGCCGAAATAGCCTCCGCAAAGGGGGGCAGCGCGTCTCCCACCTTCGCGGCGATCCGTGTCAGGCCTTCTGGTGCAGGTCCGGTCAGCGGGGCCAACAGCACGGCGGGCAGCACCCGCGCCTCCTTCGCCAGCCGAATGCCCGCGCGGGCAAGCTCAGGGCAGCCCTCACCCCCGCGAAGCGCGTTGAATGGCCCTTTCATCGGCGTTGCGAGGTCGGTCGCCGGATCGGCCACCGCCGCCGCCCAAGCGGCCTGCCCGTCACTCGGGAGCAGCAGCCGCGCCATGTCGCCGTCATAGGCGTGGGCCTTCAGCGTCTCGGCCCGCCGGGCGGTTACTGCAAGGTAGGCCCCCTCCTGTGCCAGCTCGGCCACGCGCTCCGGCGCGGCCTGCTCGGCGGCCATCACCAGCGCCGCCTCCCCTTCGCCCACGATCACGACAGGCAACCCAAGCCGCAGATCGGCACGGGCGCGGGCGCGTAATTCTTGTGGGGTGGGCAGCAGGCTCATGCGTGAAACCTCAGGGGAACTCGGGGCACATCTAGTGGGTTTTCGTAGGAATATGAAACATTTCCGCCCCCTCGCACACGGTTGCGTGAGCGATTTGCAGCAAATCTTGCCGAGCTCGTGCACCGTTCACACATCCGAGAGAGCAGAAGAAAGGAGCCTTCCATGGCCAACCTGAAGAAAATTCTCCTCGTCGATGACGACGAAGACCTGCGCGAGGCGCTGAGCGAGCAGCTCGTGATGACAGAAGATTTTGACGTGTTCGAAGCCGGAGACGGCGCGGGCGCGATGGAAAAAGCCAAGAACGCGATCTACGACTTGGTGATCCTCGACGTGGCCCTGCCCGATACCGATGGCCGCGAGCTGTGCAAGCTGATGCGCAAGCAGGGGGTCAAATGCCCGATCCTGATGCTCACCGGCCAAGACAGCGATGCCGACACCATCCTCGGCCTTGATGCGGGCGCGAACGACTATGTGACCAAACCCTTCAAGTTTCCGGTGCTGCTGGCCCGCATCCGCGCCCAGCTGCGCCAGCACGAGCAATCGGAAGATGCCGTGTTCCAGCTTGGGCCGTATACCTTCAAGCCCTCGATGAAGATGCTGGTGGATGACGCCGAGAAGAAAATTCGCCTCACCGAGAAAGAGACGAACATCCTGAAGTTCCTCTACCGGGCATCCGAGGGCGTGGTGCCACGCGATATCCTGCTGCACGAGGTCTGGGGCTACAACGCGGGTGTGACCACGCACACGCTGGAAACCCACATCTACCGCCTACGCCAGAAGATCGAGCCTGATCCGAGCAACGCGCGCCTTCTGGTGACCGAGAGCGGCGGCTACCGGCTGGTGGCATAAAAATCCCTCCGTGGCCGGGGTAATGGCCACACCTCCCTGTTGGACTGGCCCGGGTTTGCGCCCGGGCCTTTTTTTGGTGCCTGCATCGGCTGGGTGTCATCCTCGGGCCTGACCCGAGGATCTCTCGGTGTCTGGCAGATCCTCGGGTCGAGCCCGAGGATGACGGGCTGTGAGCGGGGTGCTAAACCGCTCGCATGAAACGTGTTCTGAAGATCGCGGCCACCCTCGCCGTCCTCGCCCTCGGCCTCGTGGCCTACACCGCCGCAATGGCGCGCGTCGGTTCGGGCACAGCCCCTGCTATGGCCCCCGAGGCGGCGCAGGCCGATGAGATCCTGGTCGACAAATCCGCCCGCCGTATGGACCTTCTGCGGAATGGCGAGGCAATCGCCAGCTACACCATCAGCCTCGGTGCCGCGCCCGAGGGCCACAAGGCCCGCGAGGGCGACGAGCGCACCCCCACCGGCAGCTACGTGATTGACTGGCGCAACCCGAACTCCATCGCCCACCTCAGCCTGCACATCTCCTACCCCAATGCCGATGACCGCGCCCGTGCCGAGGCGGCGGGCCACAGCCCCGGCGGCGACATCATGATCCACGGCATCGCTAACGGCTGGGGCTGGATTGGCGGGCTGCACCGCGCGTGGGATTGGACCAACGGCTGCATTGCCGTGACCGATGCCGAGATGCGCGAGATCTGGTCACTGGTGCCCGATGGCACCCCCATCACCATCAGCGAGTAATCCCGTGGGCCGTTTCATCAAGTTCCTCCTGAAGCTTGCCGCCGTTCTGGTGGTGATCGTCGTCGTTGCCCTGCTTGCGCTGCGCGGCATGGCCGCCCTGCGCGAAACCCAAACCGAAGCGGCCCGCTGGGGCAGCATGGTGCAAACCGCGATGGGCGAGGTCTACGTGATAGACTACGGCCCCAAGGAAGCGACCCCGGTGCTGCTGGTGCATGGCTCGGTTGGTTGGTCGGCCTTCTGGGATGAAACCATCGTTGCGCTGGAGGGCGCAGGCTACCGCGCCATCGCCTTCGACATGCCCCCGATGGGCTGGTCGGAGCGGGATGCGGCGGGTGACTACAGCCGTGTGACACAGGGCCAGCGCGTGCTGGCGCTGACCGAAGCGCTCGACGTGCGGCCGGTGCTGGTGGCCCATAGCTTCGGCGCAGGCGCGGGGGCCGAGGCCGTCATGGCCAAGCCGCAGGCCTTCGCCGGGTTCATCGTGGTGGACGGCGCCATCGGGCTTGAGGCTCAGCCCGGCCCGCCGCCGCTGCCGCTGCGATCCGGCCCGCTGCGCCAACTTGCTGTCTCGGCCACCATCACCAACCCCTGGGCGATGAAGCCCATGCTGAAGGCCTTCCTGCACAAGAAAGAGCGCGCCGCCCCCTATGTGGCCACGCTGAACGCCCCGATGAAGCGCGCGGGCACCACCGCCGCCATGGCCGACTGGCTGCCCACCCTCGTCACTCGCCCCGAAGGCGCGGCCAGCGTGACCCAAGAGGGCTGGCGCGGGCTGACGCTTCCGGTCGGCATCCTCTGGGGCGTGGAAGACACCGCAACCCCGCTGGCCCAGGGCGAACAACTCGCCGCGCTGGTGGAGGGCGCGCGCCTCTGGAAGCTGGACGGCCTCGGCCACATCCCGCAGATCGAAGACCCCGCCGCCTTCATGGCCGCGCTGAACGACGCGCTCGTCTGGGTGCAAACGCAATCCAATTGAGCGCCTTCCGGCGCATTCCATGTTTTGTTTGCCGCCCGGTGGCGGAGGTCAGTCCATGAAGCCCAGCGACGGGTCTGCGCAGAGGCCGTCAACGTTGAGCCGGTCCGGCACCGTGGGCACGTAGCGCAAAAAGGCGATCATGTCGGGCAGGGCTTCACCATAGGCGGCCACCACAGCGTCGAAGGCCTCGGCATCGTCGCGGAACATCTTCAGCCCCATCTGTGCCCTGAACTCGTCGACGCCTCCATCTTCGGAGGTGCGAAAGATCCCCGCCACCATCCCCGGCAGTCCGGAGGCGGCCCGCAGCTTCGCCGCCTGCATCCTCTCTTCTTCGGTCGGCTCCGCCATCCTCGGCGCGGCCCGGCGCGCTGCAAAATCATAGTCCAACGAGGTGCCAAAGCCGCGCACCACCCGCTGAAACCGTGCCTCTTTCTCCGTTGGTTCGGTCTCGGCCAGCAAGGGGGCCAGCGCCCGCACCTCGCAGCCCGCCATCTTGGCAATGGACTGCTCAAAGATCACCGGCAGCGCGGCAATCGCCAAAGCGTCGTCACCGCGCACCTCGAAGAACTCCAGCGTCGTGCCGGCGCTGTCCAGTGTGAACCCGTGCGCGTTTGGAGCAAAGCGGGCCATCTGGAGAAAGCTGATCGCGAAGTTGGTGTAGACGGCGTCCTGCGGCATGCCGACGTGGGTCACGGTGGAAGGCTCGATGGCAGCGTCCCTGTCGATCTCGAATGCCTCGAGCACCAGTTTTCCCGCATCGATCCGCGCGGTTGCCGTGGCGGCCTGCACCCTTGGCTCGCATACCCCCTCCCGGTCGCAGGCCGCGTGATCTAAAGGCAGCGGATACAGGAAGTGGAGCTGCATCTGTTCGCCCTCGAAGGTCAGCACCACCGAGCGTGGCAGCACGTGCTCGGGCCAGATGTAACTGCCCAGCATGAAGCTCCCCTGCGGCGGGGCATCGGCCCGGCCCGGCAGGGCGGCAAGGGCAAGGAGGGCGGCGACAAGGAGCTGTTTCATGCGCCCGAGCCTGCGCTGTCAGCTGCGGCAGGGCAAGGGGTGGAAACCCGGCTTCGCCCGCGCTATCCCGACCCGGAACAACGGAGGCGGGCATGGCATTTTCACTGGCAACATGGAACATCAACTCGGTGCGGCTCAGGGCCGATCTTGTGGCGCGTCTGATGCGTGAGGAAACCCCCGATGTGCTCTGCCTGCAGGAGTGCAAGAGCCCGGTCGACAAGATCCCGGTCGAGATCTTTCAAGCGCTGGGTTACACCCACATGGTTGCACGCGGCCAGAAGGGCTACAACGGCGTGGCGATCCTCTCCAAGCTGCCGATGGAAGAGGCTGGCGCGGCGGATTACGCCAAGCTCGGCCACGCCCGCCACATCGCTGGCAAGCTTGAGAGCGGCGTGACAATCCACAACTTCTACGTCCCCGCAGGAGGCGATGTGCCTGACCGGGAGGTGAACGAAAAGTTCGGCCAAAAGCTCGATTACCTCTCCGAGATGCGCGATGCCTTCCACGCCGAAACACCCGAAAAGGCCATTCTCGTTGGAGACCTCAACATCGCCCCGCGTGAAGATGACGTATGGGATCACAAGAAACTGCTGAAGATCGTCTCTCATACCCCCGTTGAGGTGGAGGCGCTGGGCGCGACGCAGGACGCGGGCAAATGGGTCGACATCACCCGCAAGGACATCCCCGAGGGGCTGCTCTACAGCTGGTGGTCTTACCGTGCAAAAGATTGGGATGCCGCCGACAAAGGCCGCCGGCTGGACCATATCTGGGCCACGCCCGATATCTCAAACGCTGCCCACTCCAGCCGCATCCTCCGCTCAGTGCGCGGCTGGGAAAAACCGTCCGACCACGCCCCCGTCTTCGCGGAATTCGACCTGTAGCGCGAGCAGCAGGCGGCACAGTGGGGGCCTGCCCCCACACCCCCGGGAGTATTTACGGCAAGAAAATGAGAGCAAGTGCGGGCAATTTGAATCAAGTTGTTCATTTTCTTGCTCCAAATACTCCCCGCCGGAGGCCCAAAATCTCTTCTGGTAACCCCTGTCAGTCCTCGCGACGGTGAGGCAGAAAATGCGGATGAGACGCAGGCCACGCCGAGCGAAGCGAGGCGCCCCCGGTCGGCGCGCGTAGGCGCGGCGAAATCAGCCGAGATGTGCTGCCAGCGCCCTTCCAAGCGCAATATGGTCGGAAGCCGCGATGTGAATGCCGTCCACCGGGCTCACCGATATTTGCGACCCAGCGTCAAAAAAATCCAGACCACGCGATGCTGCGAGGGTCCTCAGGGCCGGAGCAAGCTCTGGCCTTATACGGGCGGCCCCGGCAAACTCCGCGGCGAAGAGCCCTGCCTCGATCGGCGCGGGCGGCGCGATCAGGGTGATCTTCAGGCCGGGGCTTCTTGGCGCCTCGAGGGCGCTGGCCGCGATGTCCAGCAGTCCTGCAAGACCGGCGGCGATCTTTCGGGCAGAGGGCGCAAAGCGGGCTTTGAGGTCATTCGTTCCCAACATGATCAGCAGTCGGTCCAGCGGGGCATGGCTGCGCAGCGCAATTCGCAGGGCCGGCTCCGCGTTCATGAAAGCGCCCATCACCGGGTCATCGTGGCAGGTGGTGCGCCCCGGCAGCCCTTCTTCGATCAGCTCAACCCCGCCCATGGCCTCTGCCATGACCCGGGGCCAGCGGGTGTCGGGGCCAAAGCGCGCATGTCCGCCGTGGGCCTCCATCGGCGGTGTGCCGAAGGTGTTGCTGTCGCCAAAGCATAGAATCCTTTGTGCCACGGTTGTCTCCCTGCAATCCCCGCTGCTCAGTTTTTACGTTTTCCGGAGCGGCGTCCATTGGCAAGATGGCGCAAAAGCGAGGGTGTGTGATGGGCAAGTTGGGCCGCAGGGCCGTGGTTTTTGGCGCGGGGGCGGCGGCAGGAGTGGCCGGGGCCAAGTGGTTGAAGAGCGACGTGCCGGTGCTGGCAGGCACCCGCTCGCTTGCGCCCGAGGGCCGCGTGAACACGATGAACGACGCCTCCGGCCTCAGCGAAACCCCGGTGGCCAAGCATGTCATCCTCACCGACGATCCGGGCGAGGCGCTAGTGGCCAAGTTGCGCGCCGAGCTGAAAGAGGCGCAGGCGGAGGGCCGCCCGGTGAACCTTGGCGCGGCACGGCACTCGATGGGTGGGCAGGCAATCCCTCGCGAGGGCACGGCGATCAGCTATCGCAACCCCTTCGTGGAGCTTGACACCGCCGCAAGCACCTACCGTGCCCACGCAGGTGCCCGCTGGTACGAGGTGATCGCCGCGCTTGATCCGCAGGGTTTTGGCCCCGCCGTCATGCAATCCAACTCCGATTTCGGGCTCGCTGCCACCTTCTCGGTCAATGCCCACGGCTGGCCGGTGCCTTATGGCCCGATGGGCGCCACCGTGCGCGAGGTGCAGATGGTGCTGCCCGATGGCGAGCTTGTCACCGCCAGCCGCACGGAGAACGCCGAGCTTTTCGCCATGGCAATGGGTGGCTATGGCCTTGTGGGTCTGATCACCGAGATGGTGGTGGACATGGTGCCAAACCAGCGCCTCATCCCTAGCTTCACGCGGATGGAGGTCGAGGCCTTCGCCCCCGCCTTCCGCGCCGCCGTGGATAACCCGCAAATCCCCATGGGCTATGGCCGCCTCAACGTGGGCCGTGCCCGCTTCATGGAAGAGGCGCTGCTGATCACCTACAGCGAAGACCCTGAAAGTGACGAGATTCCGCCTGCCGAATACGCCTCTGGGTTCACCTCCAAGGCCGCCGCGCGTCTCTACCGCTGGCAGCTTGGCAACGAGCGGATGAAGCGCTGGCGCTGGTGGACGGAATCCCGCGCCGCGCCGATGCTCGCCGGGGCCGCCAATCGCAACGCGCTGATGAACGAGCCGGTCGTGACGCTGGATGACCGCGACGAGCGCCGCACCGATATCCTCCACGAGTATTTCGTGCCCTTCGACCGCTTCTCCGACTTTCTCCAGGTCTGCCGCGAGGTGATCCCGGCCAGTTATCAGGAGTTTCTCAATGTCACCCTGCGCTTCGTGGATACCGACAGCACAAGCTGGCTCTCCTACGCCCGGGTGCCGCGCATCGCCGCCGTCATGTCCTTCAGCCAGGAAATGACCGCGCGCGGCGAGGCCGACATGGCCCGGATGACCCGCGCCCTGATTGGCGGTATCAACGCCATCGGCGGGGCCTATTACTTGCCCTACCGCCCGCACGCCACGCTCGACCAACTCATGGTGGCCTACCCGCGCGCGCAGGAGTTTGCCGCGCGCAAACGCGAGATCGACCCGGGGCTGCTGCTCCGCAACAACCTTTGGGACAGTTATCTGGGGCTCCTATGACCACACTCCGCATCATCGCCTTCGGTTACTTCTTCGCCCTGCTCGGGGCCGCTGCGCTCAACTACGTGCCCGGCATCACCGACAGTGAGGGGCTGGCCTTCGGCATCTTCGAACTCGACATCTTCGATGACGCCCTGCACCTCGTCTCCGCCCTCTGGGCGCTTGGCGCTGCGCTCACCTCGCACCGGGCGAGCAAGATCTTCCTGCTGCTCTTCGGCGCGCTCTACCTCGCCGACGGGGCGATGGGCCTCGCCTTCGGTTCGGGCTATCTCGACATGGGCATCTTCACCAACGGCGTGCTTGACCTGCCCTTCGGCTTCAAGATTCTCGCCAACCTGCCCCACATCGGCCTCGGGGGCTTTGCCCTCTTCGCGGGCCTGTTCCTGGATCGCAAATGATCCGCTGGGTCTGGAAATGGGTCAAACGGCTGCTGGTGGTGGCGGTGTTGCTGCTGCTCGTGCTGCTGGCCCCCGTGGGCTACGTCGAGGTGGCCTGTCGCGGCAAGGATTATATCCGCAAGGAGTATGAGCCGCTGCTGACGCCTGAATGGCACCGCGCCGAGGGCCGCACGCTGATGACCTATCCCGAGTGGCACATCGTTCACGCCTATGACGATTATGCCGAGGTGATCTCTTCGGGTGACCCGCATGACTTTGGCTATTTCCGCGCGGTTGGCGGCTTTTGGGGCTCGCTCTGTGCCCTCTCAAAGGCCTCGCCCGCGCACGGCGGCTTTGACTGGACCACCAAGCAAACCGCCTATGTGATCGGCGTCAGCTTCACCGCCGAGCTGATGCT
Organism: Oceanicola sp. D3; assembly: GCF_006351965.1. Lineage (NCBI taxonomy): Bacteria > Pseudomonadati > Pseudomonadota > Alphaproteobacteria > Rhodobacterales > Roseobacteraceae > Oceanicola > Oceanicola sp. D3. The sequence goes on along the minus strand of NZ_CP040932.1, from coordinate 60,658 downwards.
GAAGGCTGCCTATGAAGAGACGGTGGGCCGCGTCTACACATGGATTCGCGGTTCTGAGCGTGCCGCGCTGGATGAGGTTTCTGCCCGGCAGGCCCGCGACTATGCGGCCTTCCTTCAGCAAACCCCGTGGTACAAATGGGATTTCAAAGGCGACATTGCCGAGCACGCTGAAGCCAGTGAAGGCAGCAAGCGTGACAATGAGCGCCGCTTGGCGCTGGGCATCGAATTTTCCGCCAAATCCGCTTACGCGGGCGTGATCGAACAGGCGGTGGCCGGTGTGGGCGCCGATGCGCTGCGGCTGCGGATGGTGGTGCAGGGTGAGCGGGCTCAACTTGAGGGGTTGGAGGGCGTCGAGATCATCGAAAGCCGCCCCGAAGGGCTGGTGCTGGAAACTCCACGCTATCGCGCCCTCACCGAACTGATGAAAGAGATGGCCGAGCGCGGCGCTGACTTCATCGAAATCGCCGGCAATGACGACATCATGCTCACCGCAATCGCCGACACCCCGCTGCCCGGCGCGCTTTATGCCCGCGAGCGGCAGGGCTACGGCGACACCCGATCACTGGTGCTGATGCAGGTCACCGATCTTGCCGCCTTCCTGCGCGAAAACGGCGATATGGTGGAGCATGTCCACGATTATTAAGCGCATTGCTCTCTGGGCCCCGCTTCTGTTCATCGCATGGGTCGCCACCATGGCGTTTGTCATGCGGTTCTCCGATGCGGCCCCGGCGGCGGTTGTGATGTTTCCCGGCGAGGCCTTTCTTGCCGGGCTGCCCGAGGATGCGGCCGTCATTTCCGCCAGCGCGGCAACCGTCACCCTGAAGAGCGACACCCCCGATTTTGCTGCCCGTCTCTACCGCGCCGGAGCGCTACTGGTGCTCCCTGCCGGGCTAACCGGCTGCCTGCCTCTGCCCGGTGCCCTTGCAAACAAGGGCTGAGTGCTCCATCTACCCGTTCAACAGATGATGGAGGCCCCAATGCTCGAACTTGGCCAAGGCAACACCGAAGCCCCCGCAGGCGACCTGATCAAGGACGTGAACGAAGCCGACTTCATGGCGGAGGTCATCGAAGCGTCGCAGACCGTGCCGGTGATCGTGGATTTCTGGGCCACATGGTGCGGCCCCTGCAAAACGCTTGGCCCCCAGCTCGAGGCCGCCGTGACCGCCCAGAAGGGCAAGGTGAAGATGGCCAAGGTCGATGTCGACCAGAACCAAGGCATCGCCGGGCAGCTGCGCATCCAGTCCATTCCCACGGTCTATGCCTTCTGGCAAGGCCAGCCGGTGGACGGCTTTCAAGGCGCGCTGCCCGAAAGCCAGCTAAAGGAGTTTGTTGCCAAAATCGCCGCTCTGGCCCCAGAGGCCGATGGCGGGCTGGCCGATGCAATCAACGCCGCTGAGGAAATGCTGGAAGAAGGCGCCGCCGCCGATGCCGCCGAGGTTTTCGCCGGGGTGCTTGAGGAAGAGCCAGAGAACGCCCAGGCTTATGGCGGGCTGGTGCGGGCCTATATTGCTGCCGGGCAGGTGGAGCAAGCTGACGCCCTGCTGAACAACGCGCCGGAAGCCGTGGCGACAAGCGCCGAGGTGGAGGCTGCCCGCGCCCAGATCGACCTGCTCAAACAGGCCGAAAGCGCAGGCCCCGTTGCCGAGTTGACGGCCGCCGTCGAGGCGGACCCCGACAACCATCAGGCCCGGTTTGACCTTGCCACGGCGCTTCATGCCAACGGCGACACCGAAGCGGCGGTGGATCATCTGCTCGAACTGTTCCGCCGGGATCGCGAGTGGAACGATGGCGCAGCCAAGACCCAGCTCTTCACCATCTTCGATGCGCTGAAACCGCAGGATCCGGTGGTGCTGACGGGCCGTCGTAAACTCTCCTCGATGATATTTGCCTGACGCGCGGCGCGGCCTACCTTGATGGCCATGATGCACTCAGGCGATCTTCCCGAAACGATCCCGATTTTCCCGCTGCCCGGAGCGCTGCTGTTGCCGCGCGCCCGGTTGCCGCTGCACATCTTCGAGCCGCGCTACCTTGCGATGCTCGACGATGCGCTGAAAACCTCCACCCGCCTCATCGGCATGGTCCAACCCTGCGAAGGCCCCAAGGGCTGCGGGTGCGAGCCGGGGCGGTTGCAGAAGATCGGCTGCGCCGGGCGGCTCACCGGGTTTTCCGAAACCGAGGATGGCCGCTACATGGTCACCCTCACCGGCATCTCGCGCTTCCGGATTCAGGAAAGTGTCGAGGGCTTCACGCCCTATCGGCGTGTCAAACCTTGCTGGAAGGGGTTTGACCGGGATCTCGGCCAACCCGAGCACGACAAGGGCTTCAACCGCGAACGTTTCATGCCCAAGCTCTGCCGCTACTTCGAGGCGCAGGGCCTGTCGACGGATTGGGACAGCCTCGAAGAAGCCGATGACGAGTTGCTCATCAACTCGCTCTCGATGCTCTGCCCCTTCGAGGTTGAAGACAAACAGGCGCTGCTGGAGGCGCCTTCACTCGAAACCCGGCGCGAGACGCTGGTAACCCTGATCGAGTTTGCCCTGCGCAGCGGCGAAGACGGAGAGGAACGGCTACAATGAGCGACGAAACGGCCACCGCCCATTCCGGGGTCGAGCGCCATGTGCTGGAGGCCTTGGTCTGCCCCGAGACCCAAGGCGTGTTGCGCTATGATTCCGAGGCCGGAGAACTGATCTCCGAACGCGCCGGCCTCGCCTTTCCCATCCGCGACGGTATCCCGATCATGCTGGTAGACGAGGCCCGGCGGATCGACGATTAAGGGCGCCCTACCGCCCCGGGATTTCCCCACGCTTCTCACCTGCGCCTTCCCAGCTGTCGATGGCCGCAACAGCCTCCTCCGCCGAGTCCACGAATTTGAACAGGTCAAGATCGTCTGGGCTGATGGTCCCTGCGTCCTTCAGGGCATCCCAGTTGATGATCTTTTCCCAAAAGGCCTTTCCGAACAGGAGGAAGGGCACCTTCTGCATGCGGCCGGTCTGAATGAGGGTGAGCGCCTCGAAGGTTTCATCCAGCGTGCCGAAGCCGCCGGGAAAGACGGCGACGGCACGGGCGCGCATCAGGAAGTGCATCTTGCGGATCGCGAAGTAGTGGAAGTTGAAGCAGAGGTCCGGCGTGACGTATTCGTTGGGCGCCTGCTCGTGGGGCAGCACGATGTTGAGGCCGATGGAGTGTCCTCCGGCGTCTGCCGCACCGCGGTTGCCGGCCTCCATCACGCCGGGGCCGCCGCCTGTAACCACCACATCCTCGGTGCCACCTGAGGCCAGCGAACGCTCTGTCATCAGCCGGGCGAAGGTGCGGGCCTCGTCGTAAAACGCGGAAAGCTCTGCCAGCGTCTCAGTGCGGGCGGTGTCTTTCTTGGCGGGCTCGGGGATGCGCGCGCCGCCGAAGAGGACCACGGTGGAGCGGATGCCGTGCTCTTCCATCAGCAGCTCTGGCTTCAGCAGCTCGAGTTGCAGGCGCACGGGGCGCAGCTCGTCGCGGCAGAGGAAATCTTCATCGGCAAAGGCGAGGGTGTAGGCCGGGGCGCGGGTTTGCGGGGTATCGGGCACCTCATGGGCAGTGCGCTTGTCTTCTCCGGCGTCGCGAAAGCGGCTGGCGTCGTTCATCGGTCGTCCTTCCTGTTCGTTGGGGGGACGGTATCGCGGGCGCGATGGAGAGGGAAGCCGGGCGCGTGGTGGGTTGCGCCCGTGTGGCGGGGCGCTATGACGGTTGCGATCAGATTTCGGAGGATGTCCCCATGTCGAACGCCCAGCTTGAAGCCGCCATCGAAGCCGCCTGGGAAGGCCGCGATGCAATTACCCCCGCCACCACTGGCGAAACCCGCGAGGCGATTGAAGATACGCTGGCCGCGCTGGACGGGGGCAGCCTGCGGGTGGCGGAGCGGCGTGAGAACGGCGACTGGCATGTAAACCAGTGGGCCAAGAAGGCGGTGCTGCTGGGGTTCCGGATCAAGGACATGGAAGAGCAATCCGGCGGGCCGCAGGGTGGCGGCTGGTGGGACAAGGTGGACAGCAAGTTCAAGGGCTGGGGTGACAACCAGTGGAAGGCCGCCGGTTTCCGCGCGGTGCCGAATGCGATTGTTCGCAAGAGCGCCTACATCGCGCCCGGCGTGGTGCTGATGCCCTCCTTCGTGAACCTCGGGGCCTATGTGGACGAGGGCACCATGGTGGATACATGGGCTACCGTCGGTTCCTGCGCGCAGATCGGCAAGGGCGTGCACCTGAGCGGCGGCGTGGGTATTGGCGGCGTGCTGGAGCCAATGCAGGCGGGGCCGACGATCATCGAAGACAACTGCTTCATCGGGGCGCGCTCCGAGGTGGTGGAAGGCTGCATCGTGCGGGAAGGCTCGGTGCTGGGCATGGGCGTTTACATCGGTCAGTCCACCAAGATCGTCGACCGGGAGACCGGCGAGGTGATGTATGGCGAGGTGCCGCCCTACTCGGTGGTCGTCTCGGGTTCGATGCCGAGCAAGAACGGGATCAACCTCTATTGCGCCGTGATCGTGAAGCGGGTGGACGCCAAGACACGCTCCAAGACCGGCATCAATGAGCTGCTGCGCGACTGATCCCGCCCGGGGTGGTGGGCAGATTGCCCACCCTACGGGATGATCAGCTTTTCCGACTGGCCAAAGCGGCAGGTTCTGCATGACCTGCGTTGCGTGGCGCAAGCCTCGCGCCCCGCAGCGGAGGCGCGCGGCGATGCAGCCTTGCTGGCGGTGCCACTGGAGGCAGATCTTCAGCTGGCCTGCGATGATGATTACCTGTCACGGATCACTGCGCTGACCGCGGTCGCGCGGTCCGAGGATGCGGAGCTGGCGGGCTATGCGATGGCGCTGCTGATCGGGGATGCGGTGCACGGACAGATCGGCTTCACGCCAGACGCCCTGCCGGTCGCGCGCCAACCCCGAGCCCGGCGGGCGGCGCTGGCGCGTGGGCTTCATGTGGTGGATGAGGTGCATGAATTGGGCACGGAGCTGCCGGAGCTGGAAACGAGCCTGCCGCCCGAGCGTGTGATTGCGCCGCTGGTGCAGATCGCGCAGGAACTTCGCGGCATGGTCGATGCGGTGGCCATGGCGGATTACGGGATGGATGCAGAGCGCCATGCGGAGGCGCTACGCGCGGTGCTGGATGCCGAGGGCTGCCGCTTTCCGAAAGGCGAGCGGTGGTATCCGGCGGAGGTGGTGGAACTCACCGGGCATGACCCGGACAATGGCGCCACGTGGTTTCCCTGCATCGCGCTTCTGGTGCTCGACGACATTCACCACCACGGCGATTTTGACCAGATGACGTTTCGCTGGATGAGGCACGCCAAACGGCTGGTGGCCGCGCCGGAGCATGTCCGCAAGCCGATCCTCGCTGGCATCCGTCACCTGTTGGAAAGCGGCCCGCCGGGCGAATGGGATCCCTACTGGGATTGGATGCCTCAGAAGATTGCTGAACAGGCCGTGATGGTGCCTTGGGAGGACGTGGCGTGAGCACCTGAACGGTGTGGCATGCTCGAACCGGGGAACCGCGCCCATGGCTGACGGGTTGAGACGGTAACACCTTCTTGAACCGAAAGGATGGACCCATGGGTCTTGGACTGATTCTCTCAATCATCATCGGCGGCCTCGCCGGTTGGATCGCCAGCATGATCATGAAGGCCGACACCGGCCTCATCACCAATATCGTGCTCGGCATCGTCGGTGCGCTGGTGCTCAACCTGCTGCTGCAACTGCTGGGGATCTATGCCGCCGAGCGGATCATTCCGCAGCTGATCGTCGGGATCGCGGGCGCCTGCCTGCTGATCTTCGGCTTCCGGGCCATCGCGCGCCGCTCCTGACGGCGTGCTCACAGACCTATCGCTGACTTGGCTCCTCGTCGCCTTCACCGTGGCGGGGAGCATTGTCGTGGTGGCCTCGATCCGGGCGACCGCGCTGGCCGACATCATCGCCGACCGCACGGCGGTGGGCGAGGCGCTGGTGGGCGGCGTGTTGCTGGGCGGGGCGACATCGCTTTCGGGCGTGGTGGTGAGCGTCACCGTGGCGGCGCAGGGGGATGCCTCCTTTGCCTTTTCCAACGCGGTGGGTGGGATCGCGGCGCAAACGCTGTTCCTCGCGATTGCCGATACGCTGCACAAGCGGGCCAACCTTGAGCATGCCGCCGCCGAGCCTGCGAACCTTTTTCAATGCGTGATGCTGCTGATCCTGCTCAGCCTGCCGGTTGCGGCAATGGCGGGGCCGGATGTGGCCTATTTCGGCATTCACCCGGTGTCGGTGGCGCTCTTCATCGCCTATGCGGCAGGAGTGCGGCTGGCGGCGAGCGTGCGCGAAGAGCCGATGTGGGAGCCGGTGGAGACGGGCGACACGCGCACGGATGACCCGGGAGATGCCGAGGACGCCCACAAGAGCGCGCGTGGGCTTGTGGTGGTGTTCGTTGCGCTGGCCGGGGCAATGGCGCTTTGCGGCTGGGTGATCGGGCAAACAGGGCAGGAGTTCGTGACGCGTTTCGGGCTGGCCTCCAGCCTCGTGGGCAGCCTCGTGACGGCGGTGGTAACCTCGCTGCCCGAGCTGGTGACAACGCTGGTGGCGGTGCGGCGCGGGGCGCTGCAACTGGCCGTGGGCGGGATCATCGGCGGCAACACCTTCGACACGCTGTTCCTCGTGTTCTCCGACGTCGCCTACCGCGACGGCTCGCTCTACCACGCGGTGGGCATGGCCGACCTCTACTGGCTGGCGACGGGCCTCTTGATGACGGCGGTACTGATGGCCGGGCTGATCCTGCGCCAGAGGGAGGGGCCGGGGCGCATCGGCATCGAGAGCGTGCTGATGATGGGGATCTACGGGACGGCTGTGGCAGTGGAGGTGGTAGGGGCGTGACGGGGTGCCTCGGGGTGGTGGGCAGATTGCCCACCCTACAGGTCGTCCAACCAGATCTGAACCATGATGAAGTGGTCCTGCTCTCTCGCACGCCTGAGATTGGCTTCTAGCTGCTCCATGGCTGCTTCGGCTGTTGTGATGGGATCGTCCAGCTCGAGGATGCTGCATTCCATCACCAGCGTCCGGTTCGGACCATTTATCGCGAAGGCTTCCATCGAATGAACATAGAGGTCGCGCGCGATGGCCTCCTGCCCGATGGTCATGGCGGAGTGAGTTGACAGAAGGCGTGTGCCGCCTGCGGTCAGGCCTTCGGCTATGACATTTTCGATCAACGGCGCTTGTGCGGCCTCGGCCAAGGTTCGGGCGGAGAGGAACATTTCCCGCGTGCATTCCTGAAATGCTGCATTCATCTCGCCCAAGGCCTCCTCTTCGGAGAAGACACGCTCGCCGGACAGGAAGTCGCCTTTCTCGTCAGAGTAGCTTCTAACCTCTCCGTTGCTGAACAGGCCAATCTTCTCGTCGATCCAGCCGTCCAGTGAACAGCGATAGAAAGAGATGTGGGGATGGTAGGGGCCAAGGTTGAGGATGCCGCAAAAGTACTTGCAGGCCTTTTCGCTATCCGGCTGTTCGTTTGTGTCCATCGCGGGCCTCACGCTTCGGGGTGGTTCAGCGTTAGTGTACCTGCTCCGGAAAGAAGGTTCCGGAGTGCGGTGTTGGCGACTAGCGACTCCTGCAGGCTTGCATCCAGATAAATCTCACAAAATGTGTCCGGATGCTCTTCCGCCTCGGTTATGGAGACCACTTCATCTGATGGCAGGCGCAGCAGGATGCAGCGAAGCCCATTTTCCGAGATGACAGCAGCGTGGAAGCGGCGCGCCAGCGAGGTGATATCGCATTCGATCCATCCGACGATCTCGCCCGTGCCGCTGGGCCAGAATGACTTTTTGAATTCGACCTCGATAGGCTCCACGACCACACCGTATCCTTAACGACCATTCTGCACAGGTTGTTGGACTTCACCCGTCGTCCCTGAGCTTACTCTAACAGCTTGCGGATGTCGGCTATCGCTCTCCCCGATCTCGCAATCCTGATGCCGCCGACGGCCTCGGCGTCAGCGTAGGTCGCGAAGCGGCAGTCGAAATAGCGGACTTCGGCGGAGAGCTCAAATACCGCCTTGCTGGTGTCACCTTTCACCATTCGTCCAGTGGCGTCCCGTATGACCGGAATTTCAATTCCCGGCAGCCATCCGGACACCCTAATGCGCTGCTTCGGGTTCAGCTGCTTGGCCACGCTCGTCGGGTAGTTATCTGTCTCCACATCCTCTGTGCCCGTCGGCTCGAACGAGCCGGGATTGTTGCCTAGATCACCAAGCACGTTTGTCGTGCCCTTTTGCCGAACCTCGAAATCAACGATCCGGTCCAAAGCACCAGAGATGCAGACAGGCGCACTTGATCGGTTCACGAGGGTCAGCGAATTAGGTCCAGGCGAAAGTACCCGAGTCGCTTCTGCTATCCCTGCAAGGTCTACAGATGCGGTCACCTCGGGACCGGGCGGCTGTATTTCACACCCAAACAAAGGGAAGCAGATCAAGCTGGCGAGCATCGCGCTAACAAAGCGGGGCACACCGAGAAGCTTCGGTGCTGCGTCCCGTTTCTGGGGAGGCGCACCGTGCTCCCCGACGAATTGCAAAACTCCGCTCAACGCAGCTTCTGAAGGATATGCAGCGAGGCGTAGCCGTCGGGGGTGACGCCGATGCTCTTTTGGTACGCGCGCACTGCGGCGAGGGTTTTGGGGCCGATCTTGCCGTCTACCCCGCCCGGGTCGAAGCCTGCGGCCTCCAGCCTGGTTTGCAGCTCTTCGCGTTCGGGCAGGGTCAGGGCCCTGTCTTCGCGGGGCCAGCCGGACTGGATGCGCTTGCCGCCGCCGATGAGGTCGGCGAGGTGGCCGACGGCGATGACGTAGGCGTCGGCGGTGTTGTAGCGTTCGAGCACCATGAAGTTGCCGTAGGTGAGGAAGGCCGCGCCCTTGGCGCCGCCGGGAAGGCGGATGGAGGCAGGGCCGTGGTCGGGCAGTTCGTTGCCCTCGATGTCGCGGACGCCCAGCGCGTTCCACTCGGCGGCGAATTTCTCGACGTGTTCGCCCGCGATCTCGTAGTCGAAGCCCTCGGGCAGGACCACTTCCATGCCCCAGGGCATGCCCGTGACCCAGCCGGCATCGGCGAGGTAGGCGGCGGTGGAGGCGAGCGCATCTGTCGGGTCGTCGCCCCAGATGTCGCGCTTGCCGTCGCCGGTGAAATCGACGGCATGGGCGAGGTAGCTGGTGGGGATGAACTGGGTATGGCCCATCGCTCCGGCCCAGCTGCCGGTCATGCCGCGCGGGTCGGTATCGCCCGCTTGCAGGATCTGGAAGGCGGCCATGAGTTGGGCCTCGAAGAACTCACCGCGCCGCCCGTCGAAACCGAGGGTGGCCAATGCCTCGACGATGTCGGTCTCGCCCTTGAAGGTTCCATAGGCGCTTTCGAGCCCCCAGATGGCGGTGACGATCTCTTTCGGGACGCCGTATTCGGCCTCGATGGCGGTGAGCGTTTTCATCTCGCGGGCGAGCGCCTTCTGGCCGTTGTCGCGGCGCAGGTCGGAGGCCGCCGTATCGAGATAATCCCAGATCGTCTTGGTGAATTCGTTCTGGTTGCGATCGCGCTGGATGACGGTGGTGTTGTAGGTGATGCCCTCGAAGGCGCGCTCCAGCAGGGCGGCGTCGATGCCCTCTGCGCGGGCCTTGGCCTTGAACGCCTCGATCCAGCGCTCGAAGGCCTGGTTTGCGACTTCAACCACCGGAAGGCCTCCCTGCGCGGGGCGGGCGATGGGGCGGATGGAGGTTTCGACAACCGCAGGGCTGGCCTGGGTCATGCCCGCCAGAAGCGCGGCTGTAACGCCGGTCGTGAGTGCCTTCATGATTCTGCTCGTCTGCTGCCAGATCTTTGGCGGCAGCATAGCGGAAATCGGCGTGCCGCCAAAGCACGGGTCAGTTACGGCGGCGGCGGGCGACCTTGCGGGACTTGGAGGTCTTGGCCTTCGCCCTGCCCTCTTTGCGCCGGGTGGGGCGTCCGCGCTTGGCCGAGGCGCCGGGCTTCACCGCCGCGCCCTCGATTTCCAGCAGGTCGAGCAGGAGGCCGCCGGTGACGGGCACAGCCTCGGCCAGCCGGACCAGCACGCGCTGGCCGATGCCGATGACACGGCCTGTGTCGGCCCCCATCAGCTCCTGCGCCTCGCGGTCGAAGTGGAAATACTCCTGCCCGAGCGAACGGATAGGGATGAGGCCGTCGGCGCCGGTTTCATCGAGCCGGACGAAGGCGCCGAAGCGGGCGATGCCGGAGATGCGCCCGCCGAACTCGTTGCCGACGCGCTCGGAGAGGTAGGAGGCGAGGTAACGGTCGGTGGTGTCACGCTCGGCGGTCATCGAGCGGCGCTCGGTTTCGGAGATATGCACCGCCGTCTGCTCCAGCGCCTCGATGTCGGGCTCGGTCAGCCCGTCATCGCCCCAGCCGTTGGCGGTGATGAGGGCGCGGTGCACGATGAGGTCGGAGTAGCGGCGGATGGGCGAGGTGAAATGCGCGTAGGTGCCCAGCGCGAGGCCGAAGTGGCCGATATGCTCGGGCGAATAGTAGGCCTGGGTCATCGAGCGCAGGGTGGAGAGGTTTATCAGCTCGGCCTGATCGGTGCCCGCGGCCTGCGCGAGGAGGCGGTTGAGGTGCTCGGTTTTCAGCACCTGGCCCTTGGCGAGGGAGAGGCCGGACGCCTGAGCGGTTTCGCGCAGGGCATCGAGTTTTTCCGGCGAGGGCTCTTCATGGACGCGGAACAGGAGGGGCTGGCGCTTCTTGACCAGTTCCTTGCCGGCGCAGACATTGGCCAGCACCATGAACTCCTCGATCAGCCGGTGGGCATCGAGCCGGTCCTTGAACTGGACCGACTGCACGGTGCCGTCCTCGGCCAGCACGATCTGGCGCTCGGGCAGATCGAGATCGAGCGGCTGGCGGCGGTTTCGGGCGTCGACCAGCGCGTGGTAGGCGGCGTAGAGCGGCTTGATCACCTCCTCCATCAACGGCCCGACCTTGTCGTTGGGTGCGCCGTCCATCCCCTGCTGCACCTCTTCGTAGTTCAGCGAGGCAGCCGAGCGCATCAACCCGCGCACAAACTCCCAGCCGACCAGCTCGCCATGGGCATCCACCCGCATCTTCACGGCGATACAGGCTCGCGGCACGCCTTCGTGCAGGCTGCAAAGATCGCCCGAAAGCCGATCGGGCAGCATCGGCACCACCCTGTCGGGGAAGTAGGTGGAATTGCCCCGCTCCCGGGCCTCCCGGTCCAGTGCCGAGCCGGGGCGCACGTAATGCGCCACATCGGCAATCGCGACCCAGATCACATGGCCACCCTCGTTCTTCGGGTCGTCGTCGGGGTGGGCGTAGCAGGCATCGTCATGGTCGCGCGCATCTGCCGGGTCGATGGTGATCAGTGGCACATCGCGCAGGTCTTCGCGGCCCTTTAGGCCAGCGGGCTTCATCGTGTCGGCCTCGGCGATGGTTGCATCGTCGAAGGCGTCGGGAATCCCGTGCTGGTGGATGGCAATCAGCGAAACCGCCTTTGGCTTGCTCGGATCGCCCAACCGCTCCACCACTCGCGCCTTGGGAAGCCCCATGCGCCCCTTGGGCCCGGCCTGCTCGGCCTCGACCAGCTCGCCATCCTTCGCGCCCGCTGTGGCATCCTTGGCCACTGTCCATTCGCGGTCCGCGCCCTTGTCGATCGGCAGGATGCGCCCGCCCTCGGCGCTCTTGCGATAGATACCAAGGATGCGCTTGGGGTTGGTGACGATCTTGCGGATAAGCCGGCCCTCGTAATGGTGCTCCTCGCCCTTCACCTCGCGCAGCTTGGCTAGGATCCGATCTCCCGCGCCCAGCGCGCCATCGGCGCTGCGCAGGATCATCAGCACCTTCGGCTCCGGTCCCTCGCCATGCCACTCCATCGGGCGAGCCATCAGGTCACCATCCACATCGGGGCCAACGACGGTCAGCACGCCCACCGGCGGCAGCTTCTCGGGGTCGCGGTAACTGCGCTTTTTCTTGGCGAGGTGGCCCTCGTCCTCAAGCTCGCGCAGCATCCGCTTTAGGTCGATCCGCGCCGCGCCCTTGATGTGGAACGCCTTGGCGATATCGCGTTTGCTGGAAGCCTCCGGGTGGGCGGCGATCCAGTCCAGAATGTCTTTTTTCGTTGGGAGCTCGGCCATGAGGAAAGAGGTAGCAGGGCATGGGCCAAGGCAACAGCGGATTTCGCAGGGCCGCGCGATTTTGCTCTCCGCCCGTAGCCGTGCCTAGAGCGCCCGTTCCATCATCACATGAGCGATGCCGACTGAGTCGAACGCCTCTCCATAAGGTGAGAAGCCGAGCCGGGCGTAGAACGGAAGCGCCGAGACCTGCGCGCCAAGGATCACACGGTTTATCCCGCCCATCGCCCGCAGCTCATCAAGCGCTGCTTGCATGAGCGCCAGCCCAAGGCCAGTGCCTCGTAGGTGTTTCAGCACACAAACCCGCCCGATCTTGCCAGTCGCGCCATCGCGCATCACTCGCGCCGTGCCCACTGGTTTGCCCCCGAGACGCGCCAACAAGTGCACCGCCCCGGTGTCCTCGTGGTCGTTTTCGACCTCCGCAGGAACCCCCTGCTCCGCCACGAAAACCTCCATCCGCAACCCGAGGCACGTGGCAAAATCTTCGGTCCGGGCGATGTGCAGGGGGGTGCCCGTTGTCATTCCAACTCCGCCGTCATCCTCCGGTGCGGCACACCCCCGTCGTCAAAGACATCGCCTTCAGCAGTAAATCCCAGCCGCTCGTAAAACCCCATCGCCCGCACCTGCGCATCCAGCACCACGCGGGTGGCGCCCCGCTCGCGCAGCAGGTCCATCCCCGCCCGCACCAGCGCCGCGCCCAGCCCAGTGCCCCGCGCCCTCTGCACCACGCAAATCCGCCCGATCCGTCCTTCGTCCACAAACACCCGCGCCGTGCCCACCGGCTCGCCACGCTCGCTCGCCAGCAAATGCAACGCCGCTCCATCCTTGCCGTCAAACTCCTCCGCCTCCGAAAACCCCTGCTCGCGCATGAACACCTCGCGGCGCAGCGCAAAGCAGGCATCTAGGTCGTGGGTCGGGGTGATGGTGAGGGTCATTCGGGTGTTGGTCCCATGCGCTGTTTGAGGTGGTCCAAAAAGTTCATGCGCTCGTGCAGGATGGCTGCGATTGCCGGGACGCCTTCGGCGTCAAACTGCCAGAACACCACATGCCGCTCGGCCCGACTCGACCGCAACCCCGGGCGAATATCGCCCCAGTCCCGAAAGGGCAGGCGGGCGAGCCGCTCGAACCGTTCTTCAAGTTCGGAAAGGTAGCTTGAAGCGCGCGCCTCGCCCCATTGGTCATAGCTGTAAGCCCAGATATCCCTCAGGTCGGCCCGAGAGCCTGCCGTCAGCCGCCATTCTGCCATCAGCCAGCCCGGCGGGCCTTGGCCTCGCGAATAATCTCATCCATCGACACTTCGTAGGTTTCACCGCGCTCGATAGCGTCAAGGCGGGGCGCAAGAAACGCCCGCAACTCTTCCAGCGCAGCCTTCTCCTCATCGCTCGCCGCGCCCCTGTCATCCCCCAGCGCCTGGCTCATCACGAAATCCTTGATCGACTGCCCCCGAAGCGCGGCAATGGCCTTCAGCTTCCGGTGCTCTTCGGCGGTGATATCTATAGACAGGCGAGGCATGGCCCAAAGCTAACCTGCCTCGCCCCACAAAACAACATTTGTGGGTTCACGCCTCGGCGAAATAGGCCGCCAGCATCTGGCCATACACCTCTTTCAACTGGCCAATCTGCTCGACTCGCACCCGCTCATCCACCTGATGCATCCGGTGCCCGACAAGGCCGAATTCCACCACTGGGCAATGGCTTTTTACGAAACGCGCATCGCTCGTCCCGCCCGTGGTGCTGGGTTCCGGCGCGCGGCCCGTCACCGCCTCCACCGCTCCGCTCACCAGCGCCGAAAGTTCACCCGGCGGGGTCAGGAAGGCCTCGCCGCTCACCTTCACCGTCAGGTCGACCTCTACGCCAAACTCCTCGGCCACCCGGTCTCCCTCGGCCTTCAGCCACTCGGTCAGGCCCTCACCGGTGTGCTCATCATTAAACCGGATGTTCGCCGTGGCCCGCGCCTGCGCCGGGATCACGTTGGTCGCCACATTGCCCACGTCGATGGTGGTGAGCGCCAGCGTGGAGGCGTCAAAATGCTCGGTGCCCATGTCGAGCTCGCGGCTGGCGAGCCTGTCGCAGAGCCGAGCCATCGCGGCCACCGGGTTGATGGCGCGATGCGGATAGGCGCTGTGGCCCTGTTTGCCGCGCAGCACGTAATGGGCGTTCATCGAGCCGCGTCGCCCGATCTTCATCATGTCGCCCATCTCTTCGAGCGAGGTCGGCTCACCGACGATGCACACATCCATCCGCTCGCCATTCTCGGCCATCCAGTCCAGCAGCGCGGTGGTGCCATCCAGCGCATCGCCCTCCTCGTCACCGGTAATCGCTAAAACCACCGAGCCCTCCGGCGGGGTATCCTGCACAAAGTCGATGGCCGCGGCCACGAAAGCGGCCACACCGCTTTTCATGTCGGTCGCCCCCCGACCATAGAGCCAGCCATCATCCTCCTGTGCGCCGAAGGGCGGAAAGGTCCACGCGGCCTCATCGCCCACCGGCACCACATCCGTGTGGCCGTTGAAGCCGAAGGACTTGCCGTTGCCCGCGCGGCCCCAGCGGGCAAACAGGTTGGATACGCCGCCGCGATCCACTCGGGTGCAGGCGAAACCGGCTGCCGAAAGCCGGTCTTCCAGCAGCACCAGCGCTCCGCCCTCCTCGGGTGTCACAGAAGGGCACTGCACGAGTGCGCGGGTCAGCTCTACGGGGTCGGTCGTCATGGCGGGGGCTCCTTTTGCCCCCGAAATACCGCCTCCGCTTGCCGGGCACCAGTTTCGATCGGGCCGCCCCGGGGCAAGGCGCTGTTGCCGCCGCCCCACAGCCTGTGCCACCGCCAGCCAAATGTGCTGACAAGCCGCCGAAATCGTGGCAATTTTCGACAAAACGAGAAAATCGACCCGAGGCAGGGCGAAGAGCAGAGGCCGGAGAGACGGGAAAACCCGCGCACCGAGCCACCCCCGAAGGACCGGCCCCGTGCCGCGCCCTCGTGCCATGCCGACGGCTCATTGAGGACAGAGCATGGTTGCGGCATCGGAACTTTCAATCAACACCAACGCCACCGCCACCAATATGGCAAACACCATCTTTGGTGACAGCGTTCAGGTGGTCTCGGCCACCTATTCCGGCGACGACCGGTCATCGGGCATCTATACGGGCGGCAATAGCACCTCGCCCGGTGTTCTGCCGGGAGATAGCGGCGTAATCCTCTCCACCGGGCGGGCAACGGATTTTACCAACAGCTCCGGCGACGCCAACCAAGACACCAACACCTCGAGCAACATGAACACCGGTTGGTTCAACTCGGATCCGCCGGACAGCGACTTTGAAGAGATAGCCGGGACGCGCACCTATGATGCGTCCTATCTGGACGCGACCTTCATCCCTGAAGGCGATGTGATGACCATCCAGTTCGTCTTCTCCTCCGACGAGTACCCGGAGTATGCAGACTCGATCTACAACGACATCGTCGCTGTCTGGGTGAACGGCGAATACGTCGAGCTGGAGGTTGGCTCGGGCGATACCTCGGTGATCAACGTCAACCACGCCGACAATTCCAACCTCTTCATCGACAACATGGGCAGCGTCTTCAACACCGAGATGGATGGCTTCACGGTGACGATGACGCTGACCATGCCGGTGAACGCGGGCGAGGAAAACACGATCCGGATCGGCATCGCGGATACCTCCGACAGTTCGTATGACTCCAACCTTCTGATCGCCGCCGACTCGGTGCAGACGGACCTCGTGGCCATCACCGACAACCTGACCATGGGCACGGACTTCAGCAAGGAATTCGACCTTACCGGAAACGACGTCAGCCCAACCGGCGCGACGATGACGATCACCCATATCAACGGGGTGGCCGTCACCGCCGGGGATAGCGTGACGCTCGGCACAGGCCAGACCGTTACGCTCAACGCCGATGGCACGATTACCGTCGACAGCGATGGGGATGATGAAGAAGTCACCTTCACCTACGCCATCAGCGACGGGCTGGGCCATACAGATACAGGCTTCGTCAAGCTCGATCAGGTGCCCTGCTTCGTCGCGGGCACGATGATCGCCACGCCGGACGGCGAAGTGCCGGTGGAGAGCCTTTTGCCGGGTGACATGGTGCTCACACATGACGATGGCCCGCAGCCGCTGCGCTGGATCGGGCGCCGAGCCGTGCCCGCAGAGGGGGCAATGGCACCGATTCATATCCGCGAAGGCACCTTCGGCCAGCATCGCGCGCTGACAATCTCACCGCTTCACCGGCTGATGATCCGCGATCCGCTCGCGGAACTTCTGTTTGGTGATGGGGAGGTGCTTGTAGCTGCCAAAGAGCTGGTCAACGGCAGCTCGGTTACCCGGCTTGAGGGGGGCGAGGTGGAATATGTGCACCTACTCTTCGACCGTCACCAGGTGGTGTTCTCCGAAGGGCTCCCGACCGAGAGCTTTTTGCCGGGCGGCCAGATGCAGCACAGCTTCGAGGCAGAGATCGTGGCGGAGATTTGCGAGATCTTCCCCGAGCTTGATCCGCAAACCGGGGAAGGTTACGGCCCCGCCGCCCGCCGCATGCTCTCGGGCTACGAAGCGCGGCTCTGGGCAGCGGAGGCGTTGCAGGCGGCCTAAGGCGCGGCAGTAACGCCGGATCGCGCGTTGGGGCGCATTGCGTACTTCGCAAATGGCCCCTGATTGCGTATCGGTATCCTAAGGCCCGGCGGCCTTAGTTGCCGAGCGCGCTGGCGACCGACTTGTTCGGAGCGGCCTTGCGCTTCACACTAGAGCCAGACGAGGAAACGCGCGCGGTGCTTTCCTTGCGACCGGTGGCCGAATTCACACCCTTGTTGCGGCGAGCCTCGGCTTCGCGCTGGGCCTTGAGGCGGGCAAAGTCGCGGCGGTGGGCATCTTCGGGCTGGTAGCCAAACCACATGCGGATGCGCGTCCAAAGGCTTGGGGCCTTGCGCTGAATGGTGATCGTCTTGTCACCGCCAACGCGGCTGGTGGTTTTGGTCGACTTGATGAGGTTGCCGCCGGAATAGCCGCTGGAGGCTGTGGAGCGCTTGGTATCTGCGCTCTCGTCGAGCGCGGCGTAGTCTTCGCCGTCAGCCGCGTCGAGCGCGCCGCTTACGCCAGAAACAGACGCATATTGCATGTAGCCGATCACGCCCATTACGGCGAGGACAGCGACGATCAGGATTATCCGCACTTGTGCCATATCTTGCCTGCCTTTCCGTTCACCCGGGCATCTGGCCCGTCAGTTCTTCCTTCGGTGCAGCCGGGCACCATGCCCGCCCTCTTTGTTGCTCTCTCGTCGTGGTCCGGGGGCTGGTCACTCGCCAACCCGGATCACCTTTCTTTGCGCCACCGGCGGTGCATAGGCCGGCGCGGATTCTTCTTTCTTGCGGCGAACGGTCCGAAGCCCGTCGGTTGCCGTGGTGCGCGGGGCATAGGTGCCCGTGCTCGATGTCGTTCCGCTGCCTGAGCTGTTGCTCACGCGGCGTTGGGTGTTGGTTGCGCTCTTCTGCGGGGCACCGCTGGCCTGCGGCAGGCGCGAGGTCACAACCCTGTCGTCTGCGGGCGCAACGCCCTCCATATCAAGGCCGGGGGCGGCCCATCCGGCGTCATCTCTCTCGAGCCCGAGCGCCAATTCCGCGAGGTATCCCGGCTCGGTCACAAACTTGTAGCCAAGCCAGCCCATGCCCAGCATGGCTGCGATCATCACGGCGTTGAGCGCCCATTTGATCGCGGCAATTGATTGTTTCATGGGTGCGCACAGGCCTCATTTTCAGTCGCTTTCCATCTAGGCGGGAAAGCGCGGCACAAATGGGGCGGGCTTGGGGTATTGGTGGGAATTCTCGGTTAATTGCCCTGCATAGCGGCGGATTAGATCCCCGGCACGTAACCGTGGCCCGCTGCCCAAAGCGCCAGCGCCATGAGCAGCACCAAGGCCCCCGACGCCCCAAGCGCCACCCGAACGCTGGTTTTATGGTCGGAGCCTTCCCAGCGGCGGGGGCGAATGCCCTTGAGCAGAAATACAACCTGCGCGGCAAGGTTGATGGCCACGATATTCGTCATCACCGTCGCCAATGCCCGTAGCGCATTGGGAATATCCCAGACGCCGACGAAGAGACCAAAGGCGGCGAGAGGGGGTAGCAGGGCGGCGGCCACCATGACGCCGACAAGGCCGGTGGTCTGCCCGCCCGACATCATCAGCGCGGCCACTGCCCCGCCCGCGAGGGGCAGAGCCACGGTGCGCAGGCTGAGTACTCCGGAGAAATCCATCATCGACGTGTCGGGGTAGGAGCCGGGCATGATGAGCCCCAGAGCAATACCCACTGCCGTGGCCACCAACAGCCCCGCCCCAAGGGCGCGCGTTGCAACGCCGAGCAGCGCAAAGTTGCCCAGCGCGGTGCCGAAGGCGAAGGCCATGATCGGGCCAAGCAAGGGCGCAATGACCATCGCGCCGATAACCACCGCCACCTGCCCCTGGCTCAGACCAATGGCCGCCACCATCGCCGCCAGCGCCGTCATCACAAGGTAATCGACCGTCAGCGCCGTGCCCTGCCGTACCTCGCGATAGATCTCTTCGCGGGCGCTCACGCTCTCCTTCTCGGCGCGGCGGCTTTCCTCATCGTCGTCATCGAGTTCCGGCAGGCTGGCCTCGGTGGGCACTGAGAAGAGTCGCCAGTCTTTCTCGCTCTCCAGCGCGTCACTAATGGCGTCCATCACCTCCTGCGTATCGCCTTTGAAGAGCGCCACGCAGAGCATCTGGCGGCCCTCATCCTTGTCGGCAGGCAGACGCCACCAGTGATCCGGGGGCAGCTCCTTCAGGCAGTCCACCACCGTGTCGATCTGTTCGGTTGTCGCAATGACCTGAAGCAGGCGGTCGGCCATCAGGCCTCCCCGCCTTCATGGGTGCTCTCATCGAAGAAGGGAGTCATCTGGGCCACGATCACGGCGTTCTCTTCCGCGGCCCGGGCCATCAGCCCGCGCTCATCCTCGCCAATCTCATGGCCCTGCGCCTCGCGCTCTTCCAGCGTGCCGTAGCCGGTGACATCGAGCGGGGCCATGTCGGCCTGCTTGAGGATGGCCACTGTCTCGCGCACAGCTTCGGCCTCGTCCACGCCCGCGGCATAGCACATCAGCGCCGCGCCCTTCGCCCCGTCGGGCAGGCCGTCACCGGGCTTGCGGCCCACTTCCACCAGCAGCGTATAAACCGCCTGAGGCTTCTTTTCCTTGCGCGGGGCCATGTCATATCCTCCTGTCTAGGCTAGGTGTTCCGGTAGGCGGATGAAGTCAAGCAAGACCGAGGGGGAGAAGGCGATGAAACGGGTAAAGGATATGGTGGCCGAGGCCAATGCGGTGGTGTCACACGCCCCGGCGGCACAGGTGCTGGGCGCGCATGGCCAGCCGGGCGTTACCTTCGTTGATCTGCGCGATCCGCGCGAGCTTGACCGGGAGGGGATGATCCCCGGCGCCTTCCACTGCCCGCGCGGGATGCTGGAGTTCTGGATCGACCCAGAAAGCCCTTATGCCAAGGAGCAGTTCCAAAGCGGCGGGCGCTTCGTATTTTATTGCGCGTCGGGCTGGCGCTCGGCGCTGTCGGCAAAGGTTGCGCAGGAGATGGGGCTAGAGGGCGTGAGCCACATCACCGACGGTTTCGCAGGCTGGAAAAAAGCGGGCGGGCCGGTTGAGGAGCGCCCCAAGAAGGGCTGACAGAGGAGTGGCCCGCTGATGCGGAGTCAGCTCGCCCGCAACTCTGCGGCGGCGCAAAGGAATGGCCTCAGGGCCGCTCGCGCAAATGGTCCTCGGCCTCAGCCACGTTAATATCAAGCGCATCCAACCCGTCTTCCAGCATATCGGCAAGCTGCGGCTCGCCGCCAAGATAGGTTTCGGTCGGCGTGGTCTTCTCGGCCACCGCCATACGGCGCGCCTCTTCGATGTCATCCGCATCATAGCTGCCGCGCCCCACCCACATCAGCGCCACGAGGCTCGATTGCTCGTCCTCGTTCAGCTCAGCGATGTAGCTGCGGGTTGAAACACCGTCGCTGCCGTATTCCCGCGCAAGCGCGATGACCCGGACGATCTTCTGCATGGATATATCGAGCATGGCCGCACCTCCTGTGCGAAGTCTGACACTGCGCGCCCGGGGTTTCCAGCCCCTCAGAGCTGCGAGCGGAACAGGCGGTAGTAGAGCCAGTTGGGCATCAGCTGCGACAACCGCACAACCCAGCCCCGCATCGTTGGGAAGCTCCGCTGGAAGACATCATCGTTCATATGCTCAAAGAGCTCCCGCGCGGCGGCCTCCGAGGTCATCACCGAGGGGGGCAGGGCGGCGGGGGTGTCTCCCTCTGCGGTCGGCTCGGGCTCAATCACGTGGCCCGGGCAGGCCAGCTGCACCTGAACGCCGGAGTTGCGCAGCTCGGCATAGAGTTCTTCGGCAAGGTGCATCACCGCAGCCATCGAGGTGCCATAGCCGATTTCTCCGGGCAGCCCACGGTAGGCTGAGAGGCCAGCGACCAGCAGCAGGTGGCCCTTGTCGGCCTCCACCATGCCGGGCAGCACCGCGCCAACGGTGTTCAACGCGCCATCGAGATTACGGTCGATCACCTTCTTGATCGCGGCAGTGTCCCACGTGCGGGCCCCATGGCCGCCCTGGCCATCGGGCAGGTAAATCACGCCATCAACAGCGCCAACATCCTTCGCGGCCACGCTCATGGCTTCAGCATCCGAGACGTCGGCCGTCATCGCCGAGGCCTTGCCGGGTAGCATCTCGGCCAGCTTTTCCATGGCTTCGGGCTCGGCGCTGGTCAGCACCAGTTCGGCGCCCACACGAGAGAGTTGATCGGCCAGAGCCCGGCCAAGCGCGGAGCCTGCACCAATAATCCAATACCGTTTACCCTGCCATTCGATCATGAAATCTCTCTCCTCCGTAAAGCCCTGAGCTGTTCAAATGCGGTCACCGGCGCGGGGTGATTCTGCGCCGTACCGATCAGACTATAACGCGTGGGTCACGGGGAGGTTCAACTCGGCGGCTGGATGACGTTCAAATTCACGCCATTGCCCGCGAATTGAGCAGGTTTCAGCGTGTGGAGCCGGAAGGTGGGCCAGTGAGGGGGACACCCTGCCCGCTATCCGCCGGTGCAAGTTCCTCAAAATCGAAGCTGTCGAGCCGATGTGCCCGCTTGCCAGCCTTCTCGGCTGAGATCTTGATATCTTCGATGTCTTTCGCCGCCTGCCCGAAGTGTCGGTCAAGGTTGCCAACGCGGGTGCCCAGCCGCTCAACATCGCCATGCAGCAGCGCCAGTTCCTTGCGGATCGCGCCCGCCTGCTCCCGCATCCGCGCGTCCTTCAGCACCGCCCGCATGGTGTTGAGCGTTGCCATGCAGGTGGTGGGTGAAACGATCCAGACCCGCGCGGCAAAACCCTCGCGCACAACCTCGGGGAAGTTGGCATGCAACTCGGCATAAACCGCCTCGGACGGCAAAAACATCAGTGCCCCGTCGGCGGTTTCGCCTTCCACAATGTACTTCTCGGAGATGGCGGAGATATGGGCCTTCACCGCCGTGCGCATCGCCCGGGCGGCGGCAGTCTTATCTGCATCACTCGCGGCATTGCGAAGCTGTTCGTAGGCCTCCAGCGGAAACTTGGCGTCAATGACGATGGGCCCGGGCGGGTTCGGCAGGTGAATCAGGCAATCCGCCCGCTTGCCGTTCGCCAGAGTGGCCTGCAGCGTGTAGCTGTCGCGGGGGAGCGCCTTGGAGACGATATCGTTCAGCTGAATCTCCCCAAAGGCACCCCGGGTCTGCTTGTTGGAGAGAATGTCCTGCAACCCCAGCACATCGCCAGAGAGCTTCTCGATATTCGCCTGCGCCTTGTCGATCTGCGCCAGCCGCTCGGTCAATTGGGTCAGCGAGGTGGTGGTGGCCTTGGAAGAGCCGGTGAGGGTCTCGGTCACCTTCTCCTTCATATCGTTGAGAGTGCGTGCTGAATGCAGCGCCGTCTGATGCAACCGGTCGGCCATCTGTGCCTGCACCTCGGCCAGCCGGGCCTCCATGGCAGAGACGATCTGAGCCTGCCCGTTTTGCTGGCTTTCAGACACCGAGGCGATCCGCCCGCCAAGCTCGTGCTGCCCCTGCGCCAAGGCTTCTACCGCGCGCGACACGGTTCCAATCTGCCCGGCAGCCTCGGCGGCCCGGCCCGCACGGCGCACAGTGGTGATGAGCAGCGCCAGCAGCACAAGGGCGATGAGGGCCCCGGCCAACAGCGCCAGCGTGGCCGGATCGTCCAGCCGGAGGGTGAAGGGGGCCGTTTCGTTCATCGCCGCCCGAAGAGCCGCTCGATATCGTGCAGCTTCAGTTCCACATAGGTGGGCCGCCCGTGGTTGCACTGGCCGGAGTGGGGGGTGGCTTCCATCTCGCGCAGCAGGGCGTTCATCTCCTCGGCGCGCATGCGGCGGCCTGAGCGGATGGAGCCGTGGCAGGCGACGCGCGAGAGGATCGCTTCGATCTTTTCCTGCACCAGCTGGCTTTCGCCAATGTCATCCAGCTCGTCCAGCACATCGCGCAGCAGGGCCTCGGCGTTGATCTCCCCGAGAATCGCTGGGGTTTCGCGCACGGCGATGGAGCCGGCGCCGAAGGGCTCCAGCGTCAGCCCCATGCGGGTGAAGGTTTCTGCATGGGTCAGCAGGGTCGCGGCATCCTGCGCCGAAAGTTCCACGATCTCGGGGATCAGCAGCGCCTGCGCGGCCACGCCGTTTTCGGCCATCTGGCGTTTCAGCTTTTCGTAGACGAGGCGCTCATGGGCGGCGTGCTGATCGACAATGACCATGCCGGTCTCGGTTTGGGCGATGATGTAATTTTCGTGCACCTGCCCCCGCGCCGCGCCTAGCGGGTGGTGGGTGAGGGGCTCATCCACGCCCTGCGGCGTGTCCTCGACCCGGCCCGTTGGCGCTTCGGCAAAACCCATCGGCTCAATCACCGGCGATGGGAACCGGTAGCTCTGCGCGCGTTCGCTCGCGGGCCGGTCCATCTGATACACACGCGGCGGCTCCCCCGCCGCCCGTTCAGGCGTCATCGCCCCCAGCACCTCGCCCGCCACGGTGGTTGAGGCGCGGTGTCCTGCTTCGGCCAGCGCATGGCGAATGCCTGAAACGATCAGCCCCCGCGCCACGCCCGGTTCGCGAAAGCGCACTTCCGATTTGGCCGGATGCACGTTCACATCCACCCGCTGCGGGTCGACATCAAGAAACAGCACTGCCGCCGGGTGGCGGTCGCGGCTGAGGTAGTCGGCATAGGCGCCGCGCAGCGCGCCGATCAGCAGCTTGTCCTTCACCGGCCGCCCGTTGACGAAGAGAAATTGCGCCACCGAGGAGCCGCGCGAATAGGTCGGCAGCGCCGCGTAGCCCGTTAGGTGCAGCCCCTCGCGCTCGGCATCCAGGCGGATCGCGTTTTCGGCAAAGTCGCGCCCCAGCACGGTGGCGAGCCGGCCTGCGAGTGCGTCAAAGAGATCGCCCGATTGCGCATCGGCGCGAAAGGTGGTGCGGGGCTCGCCGGAGGTTTCGTCGCGTAGGGTGAAGCTGGTGAAAGGCTCGGCCATCGCCAGCCGTTTCACCACCTCTGATATGGCCTGAGTTTCCGCCCGGTCGGAGCGAAGGAACTTAAGGCGCGCCGGGGTGGCATAAAACAGATCGCGCAGCTCAACCACCGTGCCGGATGTGAGCGCAGCGGGCTTTACTTCGCCGAGGGTGCCGCCGGTGCAGGAAATCTGCGCGGCATCGCCGGACGCGCAACGGGAGGTGATCACCAGCCGCCCCACCGCGCCGAGCGAGGGCAGTGCCTCGCCGCGAAAGCCGAAGGAGCGGATTTCCAGCAGATCAGAGCCGTCGATCTTGGAGGTGGCGTGGCGCGAGAGCGCCAGCGGCAGATCAGCGGCGGGAATGCCGCAGCCATCGTCTGTGACGCGGATCAGGGTCTTGCCGCCGTGTGAGATCGTCACGTCGATCCGGGTCGCCCCCGCATCAAGCGCATTCTCAATCAGCTCTTTGACGGCGGACGCCGGGCGCTCAACCACCTCGCCCGCGGCGATCCGGTTGATAACCGTTTCGTCGAGTTGCCGGATTTGCGGCAGATCGAGGCTCGTCTCAGGGCCTATATTGGGGCGGGGCGCGTTCATGCCACTAGGGGTAGCATGGGGCGGAGCGATTCTGCGAGGGGTTTTGTCGGGCGTTTCGGGGCTGGGGCGAAGCAGGCGGGGCCTTGCCGGAAAGCCGCGAAATCAGCCTTTCGGCACCACGGCACCCACCAGCGGCCCGAGCGGAAACCCGGTGTCATGCCGCCCGATCGAGGGGGCAAAGAGCCGCGAGACGGAGCCGTCGAAATACAGCGCATTCGGGGTTTTGAGCGCATCACGAAACAGGGTGCCAAACTCCCAGAAGGTGACCCGCTCGTCGGAGATGACGAAATGCACGGTCTGGCCATCCGCCGCGACGCCCACGCCATTGCGAAAATGCCGCGAAGTGCTGTCTTTCAGAAAGCGCGGGTGCAGCTTGCCGTCCAGCACCAGCATCGGGCCGGATTGCGAGGCGTAGCGGCAGGCGGGTGGGTTGGCGCGATAGGCGAGGGTTTCCACAACGGCGGCGCGGTTCTCCATCAGGCAGAAGACGCCGTTGGGCAGGAGGCCAAAGTTGCCCGGCCCCGGGTTGGCAACAAGCGGCGCCGTCTGGCGGCCCTCTTCGAGGTAAAGGCCAACTGGCCTGCGATCTTCGTGATACATGCCCGCGTTCATCGCGAAGGTCAGGGCAAGCCCCTCCTCCGCCAGCATATCTTCCAGCCGGGCGAAACTGCCGATGACCCTGCCGCCGTCGGAGTGAAACAGGCGAATATCATCTGCCGCGGCATCCAGCGTGCAAAGCGTATAGGCGCGGCCCTGATGGGCGATGTCGCGGCAGGCTGGCGCGGCAGAGAGCGGCGCAGCGGTGAGCAGCGCAAGCAGCGGGGCCAGAAGGCGCTTAATCCGCGGCGTCATCATCTTCATCGGCTTCGATGTCGCGCCGCACACGCTCTTCCGAAAACATCCGCCGGGTGTCATCCATCCGATCGAAGGTTTCATCGAGCTGAAAGCGCAACTCGGGCGAAAACTTGAGCGCCAGCGATTTGTTGACGGCGCGGCGCAGCTCCGAGCGGTTGCGGCGCAGGGCCTCCAACGCCTCTTGGGCATGAAAGCCGCCAAGCGGCATCACATAGGCTGTGGCCACTTTCAGATCGGGGGAGCAGCGCACTTCGCTGACGGTGATCGAGATTCGCCCGAGGTCATCGTCATGCACCTCGCCGCGCTGAAGCACCTGTGCCAACGCCCGCCGAATGGTTTCACCCACGCGGAGCTGACGCTGCGAGGGGCCGGACCCTTCATGAAACTTGTTCTTCGCCATGGCCCGGACATAAGACGCCGGTTCGGCTCGCGCAAGGCGGGCTTTGCGCCGCACCGCCGCGTCAGCTAAACGGGGCCGAACGCAAGAAGGACGATGCGAGATGATGGATGTGCCCGGGATCGTGGTGATGGGAGCCTCCGGCCGGATGGGCCGGATGCTGGTGCAGAGCGTGCAGGAGAGCCCGGTGATGCGGCTGGCCGGAGCGCTGGAGCGCGAGGGCCACGAGTGGATTGGCCGCGACGTGGGCGAAGCCATGGGCGGCGCAGCGCTGGGCGTGCAAGTCACGGCAGATCCGTTGGAGGCCATGGCAAAGGCGCAAGCGGTAATCGACTTCACCGCCCCCGCTGCAACGGTGGAGATGGCCGCGCTGGCCGCGCAGGCGCGGGCTGTGCATGTGATCGGCACCACCGGGCTTACGGATGCCGACATCGAGAAAATCGACCTCGCCGCGCGCCACGCGGTGATCGTGCGGGCAGGCAATATGTCTCTCGGGGTCAACCTGCTGACAGTTCTGGTGAAGAAAGTGGCCGCTGCGCTCGACGAAGACTTCGACATCGAGGTGGTCGAGGCGCATCACCGGCACAAGGTGGACGCGCCCTCTGGCACTGCGCTGATGCTGGGCGAGGCGGCTGCCGAGGGGCGCGGTCATGGGCTGAAAGAGGTGTATGAGGCCGCGCGCGACGGGATCACCGGGGCGCGCAAGCGCGGGCAGATCGGCTTTTCGGCCATCCGCGGCGGCGACATCATCGGCGAGCATGACGTGATCTTCGCCGGGCCGGGCGAGCGGCTGACGATCTCGCACAGCGCGACCGACCGGAGCCTCTTTGCCAAGGGCGCGCTGAAGGCGGCGCTCTGGGGGCAGGGCCGCAAGCCCGGACATTACTCGATGCTAGATGTTCTGGGGCTAAGCGAAAGCTAGGCCAAGCGGGCTCATCGGACCCCTCCTGGGCCCTCTTCGCCCGGGTGAGGACGCCTCGAATGGCGGATGAGCCCCCTCAGAAGTCGATCGCCAACCCTTTTTTCTCCCAGTCGCCATAGCGCACCGGTTCGGGGCCGTCGCGGCCTCCGAGTTCCTTCGGTAGCTCATCGGCCTTCGCGGCCTTGCGGCGCTCTTCTGCCTCGGCCAACGCGCGCTGGGCCTCAGGGGGCAGGTCTTTCTTGGTCTCGGGACGGTCGGCCATCACGGCGCTCCTTGTCAGGGCTCGGCTCGTGATATAGCCCGCGAGACCTGACGGGAAAAGGGGAAGGCCCATGGCCGATGCGGCGCGGGAGCTGGCACTTTCATTCATCAAGGGCGTTCTGGCGCAGCGGATCATGATGTCGGATCTTGTGGCGGCTACGCAGGCGCCGCCTGAGGTGCTGGCGCGTGCGCAGCGGCTGGCCGGTGCTACCCTGCGCAATATTGGCCCGGCCGATGCGGCCCTGAAGCCCTACCTCAAAAAAGCACCGCCCGCGCCCGTGCGCGATGTGCTGCGGCTGGCCACGGTGGAACTTCTGGCGCTGGGCGAGGCGGCGCACGGGGTGGTGAGCGAGGCGGTGAGCCTGACCCGGCAGGCCAGCCCACGCGCGACTGGCATGGCCAATGCAGTGCTGCGCAAGGTGTCGCAAGAGGGTCAGGCGGCCTTCGATGCCGCGCCGCCCACACGCCTGTCAAACTGGCTGCGCGGGCGGCTGGGGGCGGCCTATGGCAATGCCGTGGTGGCGCAGATTGAAGCCGCCCACGGTGTAGGCGCGCCGCTGGACCTGACGGCAAAGGGCGATGCGGCGGCGCTGGCCGAGGCGACGGGCGGCACGCTGCTGCCCACGGGATCCGTCCGGATCACCGGGCCCGTGCAGGTAACCGCGCTGCCGGGGTTCGCAGAGGGTACCTTCTGGGTGCAAGACGCCGCCGCAGCCCTGCCGGCCAAACTGCTGAACGCCCAGCCGGGCGAGCGGGTGCTCGATCTCTGCGCCGCGCCCGGCGGCAAGACCATGCAGCTCGCGGCGGCAGGTGCAGATGTGGTGGCGCTGGATCTTTCAGCGCGGCGGCTCGGCCGGGTGGAAGAGAATCTTTCGCGTACCGGCCTCGCCGCGCAGCTTGTGTCGGGCGATGTGCTGAAATGGGAGCCGGAGGAGCAGTTTGACGCAATTCTGCTCGACGCGCCCTGCTCGGCCACCGGCACCATCCGCCGCCACCCCGATCTGCCCCATGTGAAGGATGGCAAGGGCCTCAAGGAGTTGTTCGCGCTTCAGGCGGCGATGCTGGAGCGGGCGATGAACTGGCTGAAGCCCGGCGGGCGGCTGGTCTACTGCACCTGCTCGCTCTTGCCCGAAGAGGGAGAGGCGCAGGTGGCCGGCCTCAACCCCGTCCGGCCCGAGGCGGAGTGGATCGAAGATGGCTGGCGCGCGGGCAACAGCCTGCGGCTCAGGCCGGATTTCTGGAGCGAGCGCGGCGGGATGGACGGGTTCTTCATCGCGGTTTTGCACAAGCAATAGGGCCGGGCCATAGGGCAGGGGAGGCGGAAGCCGGGTTCCGCCCGTTTCCAATCAGGCCCATTTCGCCGGTGACACCCGCGCCGCGCCGCCTTATTCTATTCCAAAATCAACAAACCGCCCAACACGGCGACCCGAGAGCATGATGGCAGGCACCCTCGCAAAGCATCCCTCCGCGAAGTGGACGCGCATGGCCAACCGGCTGCAAGCGCGGCTGGCCACTTGGGCGCGTCCGCCCACGGCCTTCACCAGCCAGCCCGAACCGCGCACCATCGGCAGCTTTGCCAAGGGGCGGCAGCTTGTGGCGGGCACCTATCTCTTCGCCGGCTACCTCGTGGAAGCGCAGGGCGATGACCGCCCGATCTGGGACATGCCTGCGCCAGCGCCCGACTTCACCGAGGCGCTGATGGGTTTTTCATGGCTCGATGATCTAGCCGCCGTTGGCGATCTGCGCGCACGCAAGAAGGCGCAGGCTTGGACATGGCTGTGGATCGAGCGCTTCGGGCAGGGTCAGGGCGCGGGCTGGACGCCCGATCTCACAGGGCGGCGGCTGATCCGCTGGATCAACCACGCGATCTTTCTGCTCAACGGGCGAAACTCCGAGCAGAGCCAAGCCTATTTCAAGGCGCTGGCCGGGCAGGCGCGCTTCCTGTCACGCCGCTGGCGGTCTGCCGCGCCGGGGCTGCCGCGTTTCGAGGCGCTGACCGGGCTGATCTATGCCGGTCTGTCGCTGAAGGGCATGGAGGCCCGGGTTGGCCCGGCCCTTCGGGCGCTGTCGAAGGAATGCGACCGGCAGGTCGATGCCGAAGGCGGCATTCCCACCCGCAACCCCGAAGAGCTGATGGAGGTGCTGACGCTGCTCACATGGGCCACCCATGCGCTGGTCGAGGCAGATCACCCCATTCCCCGCCCCCTCACCGGTGCCATCGCCCGGATCACCCCCACCCTGCGCGCCCTGCGCCATGCCGATGGCGGTCTTGCGCGCTTTCATGGCGGCGGGCGTGGGCTGGAGGGGCGGCTGGATGCTGCGCTGGTGGCGTCTGGCGTGCGCGACGGGCCGGGTGAAGGGCTGTCGATGGGCTATGCGCGCCTCGCCGCCGGGCGCACCACCGTCATTGTCGATGCAGCCCGCCCCCCGCAGGGCCCCGCCTCGGCCCGCGCCCATGCCTCAACGCTGGGTTTCGAGCTGACATCGGGCCGCCGCCCGGTGATCGTCGGCTGCGGTTCGGGGGCGAGCTTTGGTGAAAGCTGGCGCCGTGCAGGCCGTGCAACCGCCTCACACTCCACGCTCGCAGTCGAGCGCTACTCCTCGTCCCGGCTGGCCACGGCGAGCGGGCAGCGAGGCGAGTTTCTGGAGGATGTGCCGCGCCAAGTGAAGGTGGAACGCACTGCCGATGATACCGGCATCCATCTGCTGGCGGGCCATGATGGCTATAGCTCCACCCACGGCCTCACCCACATGCGGCGGCTCAACCTCGACCCGGCGGGCCGCCTCCTGTCTGGCACCGACACCCTGCGCGCCTTCACCGAAGACGCCCGCCGCGCATTCGACGCGGCGATGACGCGCATGCAGCTTCAAGGCGTGGCCTTTACCGCACATTTCCACCTGCATCCCGATGTCGACGCGACAATCGACATGGGCGGCATGGCGGTGTCGATGGCGCTGAAATCAGGCGAGATCTGGGTCTTCCGCTACACCGGCAGTGCCGAGCTGTCGCTGGAGCCTTCGGTCTACCTCGAACAGGGGCGGATCAAGCCAAGAGCGGCGCGTCAGATCGTCCTTTCTGCCAAAGTCATGGATTACGGGCACGAGATCGGCTGGACCTTGGCGAAAGCACAGGATACCCCGCTCGCCATCCGAGATACGCTCCGCGCGCCCTACGACGATGACGCCGAGGATGAGGACGCGGGGCAGGGCTGACCGAGGGGGCCGATGCCGATGAGTAACCTGCAACCGATCCGCCGTGCGCTGTTTTCCGTTTCCGACAAGGAAGGGCTGGTGGAGCTTGCCGAGCTTCTGGCCAAGCGCGGCATTGAGATTCTGTCAACCGGCGGCAGCGCCGGGATGCTGCGCGAGGCGGGCATTGATGTGCGCGACGTGGCCGATGTGACAGGCTTCCCAGAGATGATGGACGGACGTGTGAAAACGCTGCACCCGCGCGTGCACGGCGGGCTTCTTGCGCTGCGCGATAACGAGGCGCATGTGGCCGCGATGAACGAGCACGAGATCCAGCCGATCGACCTGCTCGTTGTCAATCTCTATCCCTTCGAGGCCACCGTGGCGAAGGGCGCGGATTACGACACCTGCATCGAAAACATCGACATCGGCGGCCCGGCGATGATCCGCGCTGCAGCCAAAAACCATGCCTTCGTGAACGTGGTGACCGATGTCGAGGATTACGCCTCCCTGATCGCCGAGCTGGACGAGAACGACGGCAAAACAACCCTCGCCTTCCGCCAGCAGCTTGCCCAAACCGCCTATGCCCGCACCGCTGCCTATGACGCGGCGGTGAGCACTTGGATGGCGGGTGCAATCGGCCAGCCCACCCCGCGCCGCCGCGCCTTTGCCGGCACGCTGGCCTCCACCATGCGCTATGGCGAAAACCCGCATCAGAACGCGGCGTTCTACACCGATGGTTCAAACCGCCCCGGCGTGGCCACCGCCGAGCAGCATCAGGGCAAGGCGCTGAGCTACAACAACATCAATGACACCGATGCCGCTTTCGAGCTGGTCAGCGAGTTCGCCGTGCAAGACGGCCCGGCCTGCGCAATCATCAAGCACGCCAACCCCTGTGGCGTGGCGCGTGGCGAAACGCTGGAAGAGGCCTACCGCCGCGCCTTCGACTGTGACCGCACCTCCGCTTTCGGCGGCATCATCGCACTGAACCACACGCTCGACGGTGCCACCGCCCGCGCCATCTCCGAGATCTTCACCGAGGTGGTCATCGCCCCCCGTGCCGATGACGAGGCCAAGGCGGTGTTCGCCGCCAAGAAAAACCTGCGGCTGCTCACCACTGGCGCATTGGCCGATCCGCGCGAGGCACTGCTCACCTATCGGCAGGTCAGCGGCGGGATGCTGGTGCAAGACAAGGACGTGGGCCACATCGCCAAGGATGACCTGAAGGTCGTGACCAAGGTGCAGCCAACCGATGAGCAACTGAACGACCTGCTCTTTGCATGGACCGTGGGCAAACACGTGAAATCCAACGCGATCATCTACGTCAAGGACGGCGCCACCGTGGGCGTGGGGGCCGGCCAGATGAGCCGTGTGGACTCCAGCCGCATCGCCGCCCGCAAGAGCCTTGATATGGCCGAGGCGCTGGGCCTCCCCGAGCCGCTGACCAAAGGCTCCGTTGTGGCCTCCGATGCGTTCTTCCCCTTCGCCGATGGCCTGATGGCCGCCGTCGAGGCGGGCGCAACGGCGGTGATCCAGCCGGGCGGGTCGATGCGGGATGACGAGGTAATTGCCGCCGCCGATGAGGCGGGCATTGCCATGGTCTTCACCGGCATGCGCCACTTCCGGCACTGAGCGGGCAAAGAGGGATGCGCTGGCTCACCATATCCGCCCTTCTGGCCTTCGGGATCGACCAGCTTTCAAAATGGTGGATCCTTGAAGTGGTCCGCCTGCCGGTGGTCCTGCGCGAAGATGTGTGGCCGCCGTTCCTCGTGTTCCGTCTGGGCTACAACGACGGCATCAACTTCGGCCTCTTTGGCGAGGGCTCGCCGCTTCAGGCCTATTTTCTGATTGGCGTGGCCGTGGTGCTTTCGGCGCTGCTGCTGATCTGGGCCATGCGCAGCTTTACCTTGGCCCGCGCCTTTGCCTCTGCCGGGCTTGTCATCGGCGGGGCGCTGGCCAACGCGCTCGATCGGGTGCTGCACCCGGGCGTGGTCGACTTTCTCAACATGTCCTGCTGCGGCATCTCCAACCCCTACCTCTTCAACCTCGCCGATGTTTTCATCTTTGCCGGGGCCTTTGGGCTGATCCTCTGGACCGGCGAGAAAAAGGCGGCTGACGAGGGCGGTGAAACGCGCTAGAACGGGCAAAAGACTTGAGGAACAGCCGAGTGGTTTCAGGGGCTCACAAGTGGAAGACGGCAGCCGGGCGCATGGTGCTCGGTCTGGCTCTATGCGCGTTGGTTGCGGCCTGCTCGCGCGAGCCGCAGCTGATGAACATCCAGCGCGGGCAGGACACGCCCGACGAGTTTTCCATCCTGCCCAACAAGCCGATCCAGCAACCCGAAAGCTACAGAGACCTGCCGCCGCCCACGCCGGGCGGGAGCAATCGCGCCGATGCGACGCCCTTCAAGGATGCCGTGGCCGCGCTGGGGGGCAACCCCAACAGCCTCAACCGCAGCGGCGAAATCCGGGGCGAGCCAGGGCTGATCGGGCACGTCACCCGCTTTGGCCTGACGCGCAATATCCGCGGCGTGCTGGCGGCAGAGGATTACGAGTATCGCAAGCGCAACGATGGGCGGCTGCTGGAGCGGATCGCCAACGTGAACGTGTATTACAAGGCCTATCGCCGCCAGTCGCTGGATCAGAAGGCCGAGTTGCAGCGCTTCCGCCGCGCCGGAGCAAAGACGCCCGCCGCCCCGCCCAGCGGTGCCTATCAGTAATCGTTAACCAAACTGCAAGGCCGCGCGCGTTACACCGGGCTTCACAACCCCGTTGCCCCACTTGCGCATATTCGCACCATGCCTAGGGTAGCCCTCGCATCATTTGAGAGGAGCGCTGATGACCCCAATCCGCCGCGCCGGAGCCGCCTTGTTCGCGCTCCTTGCTTTCGCCGCCCAGCCCGCTGCGGCTGAAGAGGTTACAACCTTTTCGCTGGATAACGGGATGGACGTTGTGGTGATCGAAGATCACCGCGCGCCGGTGGTCGTCAACATGGTCTGGTATCGCACCGGCGCCGCCGATGAGGCCCCCGGCAAGAGCGGCATCGCGCACTTTCTGGAGCATCTGCTGTTTCAGGGCACCGATGATCTGGTCCCCGGCGAGTTTTCTCGCGTGGTCGAAGAGAACGGCGGCAGCGACAATGCCTTCACCTCCTGGGATTATACCGGTTACTTCCAGCGCGTCGCCGCTGACCGGCTGGAATTGATGATGAAGATGGAGGCCGACCGGATGGTAGACCTCCTGATCACCGATGAGGATGTGGCCACCGAGCTTCAGGTGATCCTCGAAGAGCGCAACCAACGCATCGAAAATGATCCGTCCGCCCTGTTCGGAGAGGATCGCCGCGCCGCACAGTGGATGAATCATCCCTACCGCATTCCGATCATCGGCTGGAAGCATGAGATGGAGGGGTTGACGCGGCAGGATGCGCTCGACTTCTACAAGCTCCACTATTCGCCCAACAACGCCATCCTCGTGGTTGCCGGTGATGTGCAGCCCGAAGAGGTGAAGCGCCTCGCCGAAACCCACTTCGGCCCTCTGCCCGCCAACCCGGAGCTAAAGCCGCGCGCCCGCCCGCAGGAGCCGCCGCACCGCGCCGCCGTTCATCTGGAGTTTGAAGACCCCCGGATCTCGCAGCCCTATGTGGTGCGCACCTACCTCGCCCCGGAGCGCGACAGCGGCGCACAGGGAAAGGCCGCCGCGCTGACCTTCCTCGCAGAGCTGATGGGCGGCCCGCCGACCTCCTCGCTGATGGGGCGCATGCTGCAATTCGATGAAAGCCTCGCCGTCTATTCCGCGTCTTTCTACTCCGGCAACAGTCTGGATGATGGCCAGTTCGGCTTCTACGTGGTGCCGGTGCCCGGCCGCAGCCTTGAAGAGGCCGAGGCCGATATGGACCGGGTGATCGAGACCTTCCTTGAGGACGGGATCGACATGGACAATTTCGAGCGGATCAAGATGCAACTGAAGGCCAGCGAGATCTACGCCAAGGACAATCTCCAGCGTCTCGCCCGCCGTTATGGCGAGGGGCTTACCACGGGGCTGACGGTGGAGGATATTCAGGCTTGGCCTGAGGTGCTGCAGGCCGTCACGCCTGAGGATGTAATGGAGGCTGCCCGCGAAGTGCTGAACAGCCGCAACTCCGTCACCGGCTATGCCTCCCGCCCCGCAGACCCAACGCCCGAACCCGCAAGCGCACCCGCGCCGGCCGAGGCACAGCAACCGGAAACCGAGGAGATTTCGCAATGAGCTTCATGACGCGGATCGCCTGCGGGCTGCTGGTTGCCCTTATGCCATTGGTCGCGCAGGCCGAGGTGGAGATTGAAGAAATCACTTCGCCCGGCGGCGTCGATGCATGGCTGGTAAACGAACCCTCGATTCCCTTCGTGGCGCTTGAGATTCGCTTCAAGGGCGGGGCCTCGCTGGATGCGCCCGGAAAGCGCGGAGCCATCAACCTGATGACAGCGATCCTTGAAGAAGGCGCTGGCGATATGAACGCCCGCGAATGGGCCGCCGCGCGCGATAGCCTCGCCGCCTCGATCGACTTCGACGTTCACAATGACGCGCTGAGAATCTCCGCCAAGTTCCTGACCGAGAACATGGATGAGGTGGTTGAGCTTCTCCGTCTGGCCATCGAAGAGCCCCGCTTCGATCAGGACGCGCTCGACAGGGTGCGCGGGCAGGTTCAGTCCATTATCAAGTCAAATGACAATGACCCCGACAAGATCGCCGGAAACACATGGGACCGGCTGGCATGGGGCGCTCACCCCTACGGCACTGATCTGAACGGCACCGAAGAGAGCATCGCCGCGCTGACCCGCGAAGACATGCTCGACGCCAAGGCCCGCGTCATGGCCCGCGACAGGCTCTATGTCTCCGCCGTGGGCGACATCGACGCCGAGGGGCTTTCCGACCTGCTCGACAGCCTCTTTTCAGGCTTGCCCGAAACCGGCGCCGAGATGCCCGAACATGTCGACTACAACTTGCCCGGCGGGCTCACGGTGGTGCCCTATGACACGCCGCAATCGGTGGTGGCTTTCGGGCAAAAGGGCATCAAGCGGGACGACCCCGATTTCTTCCCCGTTTTCGTGATGATGCAGATCATGGGCGGCAGCGGCTTCAACAGCCGCCTGATGGAAGAGGTCCGTGAAAAGCGCGGGCTGACCTACGGGATCTATGCCTATGTCGCGCCAATGGACTATGGCGAACTCATCGGCGGCAACGTCGCCTCTGCCAATGGCCGCGTGGCGCAGGTCGTTGATGTGGTGAAGGCCGAATGGGAAAAGCTCGCCACAGAAGGTGTGAGCGCCGAAGAGCTGGAGCGGGCGAAGAAATACCTCACCGGTGCCTACCCGCTGCGCTTTGATGGCAACGGGCGCATCGCCAACATTCTCGTTGGCCTCCAGATGGAAGAGCTCGGCGTGGATTACATCAAAAACCGCAACGGCTATGTCGAGGCGGTGACGGTGGAGGATATCCAGCGCGTCGCCGGGCAGCTGGTCGACCCTGACGGGCTGCACTTCGTCGTGGTCGGTGCGCCCGAGGGGCTGGAGGATACAGCGGGCAACTGACGCATCGCTGCTGCGCGGCCCCCGGTTGACCGCGCAGCGCCTCCGCGCTACCCCGCGCCTCTCAAAACCAAGGGAGGCCCCATGGCCCGCCGTAAGGGACGCGACATTTCCGGCTGGATCATCCTCGACAAGCCCGCCGGGCCGACGAGCACCGCCTGCGTAAACAAACTGCGCTGGGCGCTTGAGGCCAAGAAGGCCGGCCATGCGGGCACGCTCGACCCGGCTGCCACCGGGCTGCTGGCCGTGGCCTTCGGCGAGGCCACCAAATGCGTGCCCTACATCACCGATGCCGAAAAGTGCTACGACTTCACCGTGCGTCTGGGCGCGGCGACCAACACCGATGACGCCGAAGGCGAGGTGGTCGCCACAGCCGAAACCCGCCCCTCCGACGATGAAATCCGGGCCGCGCTTGGCCACTTCACCGGCGACATCATGCAGGTGCCGCCCAAGTTTTCCGCCGTCAAGATTGATGGTGAACGGGCCTATGCGCTGGCCCGCGACGGCGAGGATTTCGAGGTGCAGGCTCGCCCGCTCTGGGTCGAGAGCCTCGAGCTTACGGCCCGCCCCGATGCAGATACCGCCGAGCTGCGGATGGTGTGCGGCAAGGGCGGCTACGTGCGCTCCATCGCCCGCGATCTGGGCGAGGCACTGGGCTGCCTCGGCCATGTCGTCACGCTGCGCCGCAGCTGGTCGGGGCCCTTCGATCTTGAAAACGCCGTCACGCTGGAGCAGGTCGAAGAGTTGGCGCGAACTCCGGAGATCGACGCGCTACTGGTGCCTCTAGAAGCCGGGCTGGAAGAGCTGGCGCGGGTCACTGTCAACGAGGCCTCAGCCAACCGCATCGCGCACGGCAACCCTGCGCCTGTCGTGGCTTCGGATGCAGAATTTGGCGAGGAATGCTGGGCTGCACACCAAGGCCGCGCCGTAGCCCTAGGCCGCTACATGGGCGGCGAGTTTCACCCCGCGCGGGTTCTGAACCGGTGAGCCGGGCGGCTCATCCACGGCCTCGCCGTCTCTTCGCTCCGGCTGCGAAGACGTCTCGAAGGACGGATGAGCAGTCATGATCACCCGAACCCACACCAAGGGCGATGCGCCCTCCACCGCCGTCTACTCCGATTGCGAGCGCTACCGCTACCTGCTGACCCGCACATGGGAGCCGCAGGGCGAGAAGGCGCTTTTCATCATGCTCAACCCCTCCACCGCCACCGAGGTGCAAAACGACCCAACGGTAGAGCGCTGCGAGCGGCGGGCGCGCACGCTGGGCTTCGGCAGCTTCCGTGTCACCAACATCTTCGCCTGGCGCGACACTGACCCGAAGGCCATGCGCGCCGCCGCCGATCCGGTGGGGCCGGAAAACGATATGGCGATCCTCGAAAGCTGCAGTTGGGCCGATAGGGTCATCTGCGCATGGGGCAGTCATGGCGAGCATCTGGATCGGGGCCGGACGGTAGAGGCCTTGCTGCGGCAGGGCGGCTGGCCCCTGTTTCATCTCGGGCTCACCAAGCACGGCCAGCCCAAACACCCGCTTTATATCGCCTATACCGAGCAGCCCCGGCCCTGGGGCTAGGCTGCGGCGGGGTTGATTTCGAGCGCCCCGGCCAGCGCCTCCGGGCCAGAGGCGCATTCCACCTGCACCACAGGCCGCCCGCCAAGGCTAACCTGCCAGCGCCCATCCACCATGGGCAGCATCACCACATCCGAGGCTTCCGGCCCGTCGTAGAGCACCACCAAGCGCTCGGCTTGCGGGTCAAATCCCTGCACGCTCGGAATCGGCCATTGGCGCGTGACGGTGAGTTCCAGCCTCCGGGGCATTTCGGTGGCAACGATCACATCCCCCGTGGCCATGGGCAGGATCAGTCGGCCCTCAGAATCGTATCGGTCGCCCGCCTCCTCAGCCTCTTCCTCGCCCGGCATTTCATCGGGTTCCTCGGCAGCCACATCGACTTGCGGTTCCGGCTCGTCGTCCACAGCCTCCGGGGCAGGCTCGGCGCCTTCTGCCTCACCCTCTGGTTCTGCCTGCTCAGCTTCGGCCTCCTCCGCCAACCCCGCGCTTGCTTCCGAGGCACCCTCCTCCGCAGGCGTGTCCGGCACGCCGCCATCCTCATCCACATCGCGCGCAACCGGCCCCTCAGCGATCTCCTCAACCACCTCCTCGGCGACAGGCTCACCAGCCTCGTCTTCTGGCGCAGGCTCGGGCGCGTCCACCGCATCAGCCTCCCGTTTCGCCGCCGCTTCCGCCTCCTCCTCTGCCCGGATGCGCGACAACTCCTCGCGCACGGCCATGATCTCCGGCGGGAAGGCCTCCGGCTGATCGGGGTCCACCACGGTCTCGCCCATGCCCGCAGCGCCACCAGCCTCCGCCGCGCTCGCCATCTCCGCCCTGCGCCGCGCGCGCAGGCGAAGCCAGAGCGCAATCAGCGCGAGGGCGAGCAGTAAGAACAACAGAGGAATGAGCCAATCGGAAACCATAGGCAGATCATCTCCGCAAGCCGCGCCGCATGCCAGACCGGGCGCGGCAGGTGATTAGCATTTGTTGCATAATCTAGGCACAATTCCATCCCGCGTAAGGGAATTGCCCACATCTGGGCCTTATCCCCAAGGCAGTGACTGTGCGACCGGTCGGCTCTTGTGCTGCCCGGCGCCGAAAGGGCTGTTGCGGGGTAGCCGGGATGTTCTTGCTGTTTGGTATCATGGGCGCGGTTCTCGTGGGCTCTGCCGTGATCGGTGTCGTCGAGAGCGGCGACGATGCGGATGAGGATGCCGCAGAGTTCGACGAAAGCGGCCAAAGCACCACCCAATCCACGTCGATCGACCCGACGGAGGAACCAGCCGTGCTGGGCGAGGCCGGCGCGCTGAACCCGACAGAGCCCGATGGCGGCAGCACCCAAACCGGCACCATCGGCGCCGACCTGCTGGATGGCGGCGCGGGCGATGACATTCTGCAGGGCTATGAGGGCGACGATCAGATCACGGCATACGAGGGCGATGATGTTGCCTTCGGAGAAGCCGGAAACGATACCATCCACGGCGGCGCGGGCGCTGATAGCCTTTTTGGCGAGGCAGATGACGATCGCCTTGAGGGGGGCGCCGGTGATGATGCGCTCTGGGGCGGTGCCGGCAATGATGCACTTCTTGGCGGCGCGGGCGAAGACCGGCTAACAGGGGGTGACGGGGCCGATACCTTGCTGGGCGGCGACGATGCCGACCAGTTGGAAGGCGGGCTCGGCGATGACGTTCTGTTTGGCGGCGATGGGCAGGATAACCTTCAGGGCGGCACCGGAAATGACAGGCTCGCGGGCGACGATGACCTCGGCGTTGACTGGCTGAATGGCGGCCCAGGTGATGACATTCTGCTGCTGGGCGATGGTGACGTGGCAACCGGTGGCGACGGGGCCGATCTGTTCCGCCTAGGCCCCGACCTCGTGGAAGAGACCGTGGCCGAGATCATGGATTTCGAGCCCGGAGAAGACAGCCTCGCCCTGCTCTGGGATGATATCGTGAGCGACGCGCCCCCCGAGATCACTCTGGGCGAGGCCAACAGCGATGCTGTGGAAGTCTACGCCGATGGCGAACTCATCGGCGTGGTGCACGGTGGCAGCACGCTTTCGCCCGAGGATATCCAGCTGGTGCCGATGTCGGCCTCAGCCACGGTTTGACCCGCGCCGTTCTGACGGGTTTTCAAAGCTGGATATTCGACTAGGGTTCATCCCATGAGTGACCCTGATCCGCACCTCTCCTCCAAGCCCGCGCCCCCTCAGGTGGCAGCCGAGGCCGAAGTGGAGCACGATGCCACCCGCACCGATTTGCGCAACGAGATCGTGGCGTTGCGTGACGAAGTCGCCAAGCTGAACGATCACAAGTTCCTGCGGGTCTACGCCCAGTTCTGGCGGCTGGTAGCCTTTCAACTCTTGCGCGGCATGGCCTTTGGCCTTGGCTCGGTGGTCGGCGCAACGGTGCTCGTCTCCGTCCTCGCCTATCTCCTCAGTCAGGTCGATTTTATCCCAATTCTGGCCGAATGGGCGGCAGAGCTGGATGTCGAGCTGGAGGAGGAGCAAACCGAAGCCGAGGTGGAGCAACGGGTAGACGAGCAATTGCCTGCACCCGAAGGCGGAGGCAGCAATGCCGAAGGCGGCGGAGAGGCGCCGCAGCAAGACCCGCCGCAGGCCGAGCCCGGAGAAATCCCCCCGGCCAATGCCGAGTAAGGCCGGGCGCAGGGCAAGCCGCACGAATCACCTTCCCATCCGCGCCGCCATCGCCTATACGCGCCCCCTGTCGCCCGGCACCGCCCGGGAGGCACACTCCATGGACCCTGCTGGACGACATCCCGGCTTGCGCCCGCAAACACCAACCAAAGGAGACCCCGATGTCGATTACCGCTGAAGAAAAAGCCCGCGTCATCAAGGAACACGGCACCAAAGAAGGCGACACCGGTTCGCCCGAAGTGCAGATTGCCATCCTTTCCTCGCGCATCAGCACGCTCACCGAGCACTTCAAGACCCACAAGAAGGACAACCACGGTCGCCGTGGCCTTCTCAAGCTCGTGGCTCAGCGCCGTAAGCTGTTGGACTACCTGAAAAACAAAGACGAGGCCCGCTACCGGGATCTCATCGGCAAGCTGGGCATCCGCCGCTAAGACGGAACGCCAGGGACAAGATCGAAGGGGTGGCCTGCGGGCTGCCCCTTTTTCGTTTGCGCGCCCTTCTGCGCCGACGTGGCGTTCCGGTTGACCGGGTCGGGCGGGCACGGCCAGACTTGGCCGCAGGAGGAGGCAGATGATCCCTGCATTGCGCATCATCATCCACATGGGTGGGCTGCACCGGCTGTTCCCATTCTGGCTGGCGGGCCTTGGGCTGCTGATGTTCGACTTTCAGCTCTGGATGTTGGCGGCGCTGGCCTATGGCGTGGTGATCCAGTGGTTCAACGAGTATTTGATCCACCGCTTTATCTACCACCGCGAGCCGCCCACCGCGCAGAGCCCGTTCAACAAGCTCTATCGCAGCCACATCGGCCACCACGAGTTTCCCGCCGACGAAGAGTTTTTCACCGGCGACGATCACTGGTTTCCGCTCCGTTTTGCCGCCATATCCTTCGCGGCGCATCTGCTGGTGCTCTGGCCCTTCGTGGGGCTGTGGCCCGCGGTGGAGTTTGCGTGGGTCGCGCTTTTCGTCGGTTCAGCTTCGGCCTTCACCTTTTACGAATACTGCCACACGCTGGCGCATCTCAACGTGCCCAAGGGCCGCTTCGGCAAGTGGGTGACGCGCGAGCATATGGCGCACCACTATCAGGACCATCACGCCACCTTCCACGTCACCGCCGGGATGGCCTGGATCGACCGCCTGTTTGGCACCGCCCACAACCCGGCCCGCGCGCGAGCCCGGTATGACCGGCACACCATGATGAGCATCGGGATGGACCCGCAAGACCTTCGCCTCGTCACCGCGCGCAAGGCCTATGGCATCTCCAAAACCCCGCGGCACATCTCCTGACGCTGGGTTAGCACGTACCTTCCGGCTGTTCCCGGATGTCCTAAGACACACACGCCCCGTTTGTCGGCCTTCGAAAGGCCGGAAAGTGCCCCAAACCGCTGGTTCCAGCCATAAATGCAATGGTCCCCCCGCGCTTGGCCTGATAATTCCTTGGGTCGAACGACACGCAAGAAAGGCGGCGCTGATGGCCACCGTGCCGAGTTTTCCAACAGCCGAACCCGAGGGCCACAGGGCCGAGCTTGGGCGCACCGAGCGACTGGCCGACCTCAAGCAAACCGGGCTGATGGATACCGTCCCCGAAGAGGTCTACGACCGCGCGGTGCGGCTGGCCCGGCAAATCACCGGCGCGCCGGTTGGGCTGCTCTCGCTGGTGAATGACCAAAAGCAGTTTTTCAAGGCGCAGTCCGGCCTCGACGAAGCCGGGGTGGAAGAGCGGGAAACGCCGCTGAGCCATTCATTCTGCCAATATGTCGTATCCTCCCGCACCTCCTTGGCTGTGGTTGATGCCACTGTCCACCCGCTGCTCGCGGGCAATGGCGCGGTGGCCGATATGGGCGTGGTGGCCTATCTCGGTGTGCCTGTGCATGGCCCGGGCGGCGAGGTTCTGGGCTCGTTCTGCGCGATAGACTCAGAGGCGCACGAGTGGTCGCAAGAGCAGTTGAAGGCGCTGGAAGACATCGCCGGGATCGTCGAAAGCGAGATCCGCCTGCATCAGGCGCTGGCCGAGCGGCAATTGCTGGTGGAGGAGTTGAACCACCGGGTGAAAAACCTCTTTACCGTGGTCTCCGGCATGGTGCGCCTCAGCCATTCCAATGGCGAGGATGCCTCGGAGCTGGAGGCACGGTTGCAGGCGCTGGCCAAGGCGCACAACCTGCTGGCCCCGATCATCGAAGCCGGCAAGCCGGTGGGAGACAGGATCTCGCTGCGCGACCTGCTCACAACCCTGCTCACGCCCTATGGTGCCCAGCACATCACCGCGCTTGACGGCCCCGAAGTGGTGCTTGGCCCCCGCGCCAGCACCTCTCTCTCGCTCGCCCTGCACGAACTGGCAACAAATGCAGCCAAATATGGTGCCCTGGTCGCCGCCGAAGGCCGACTTTCGGTGCGCTGGGGCGTGGAGGGCGATGCGCTCAATATCCTGTGGGAAGAGACCGGGCGCGCGACAACAGAGCAAGGCAAGCCGGAGGGCTTTGGCACAAGGTTGATCTCCATGGCGATCGAAGGCCAGCTTGATGGCACGCTGCATACCGATCTGCGCCCCGAAGGCATGACCCGCCGCATCACCCTGCCGCGACAGCGACTG
This sequence comes from Oceanicola sp. D3, assembly GCF_006351965.1. Classification (NCBI taxonomy): domain Bacteria; kingdom Pseudomonadati; phylum Pseudomonadota; class Alphaproteobacteria; order Rhodobacterales; family Roseobacteraceae; genus Oceanicola; species Oceanicola sp. D3. The sequence goes on along the minus strand of NZ_CP040932.1, from coordinate 18,385 downwards.
GCGGAATAGGAGGGCCCCCGCTGGCCCGGCTGCGATGTGCCTGCGCTGAGCACACGTCTCAACGCTTCCCATCGCTCCAACTTTCCTGTATGGCCCGGCCATCTGAGACGTTGCACCAAGGCCCCGGTGCTCGATGGAATAGATGAAAGGGGCCGGCGGCAATGGGGCCGCCACTCAAACGGGAGACCCGGGATACGCCCGGGAGTGCTCCCCCACAGGAAACGAATATGTTCAAAATTACGACGAAAAGCATGGAGTGGGGCGAAGAGACCCTCACTCTCGAAACGGGCCGTGTGGCCCGCCAGGCCGATGGCTCGGTGATCGCCACGCTGGGCGAAACCTCTGTCATGGCCAACGTGACCTTTGCGAAAACGCAAAAGCCCGGGCAGGATTTTTTCCCGCTGACCGTGCACTACAACGAGAAATACTACGCCGCCGGTAAAGTCCCCGGTGGCTTCTTCAAGCGTGAAGGCCGTCCGACCGAGAAAGAGACGCTCACCTCGCGCCTGATCGACCGTCCGATCCGCCCGCTGTTTGTTCCCGGCTTCAAAAACGAAGTTCTGGTGATCTGCACCGTGCTCTCCCACGATCTGGTCAACGACCCTGACATCGTGGCGATGATCGCCGCTTCGGCCGCGCTCACCATCTCCGGTGCCCCCTTCATGGGCCCGATTGCCGCCGCCCGCGTCGGCTTTGAAGATGGCGAATATGTGCTGAACCCCGAAGTGCAGGACATGGACCAGCTGCGCCTGAACCCCGACCAGCGCCTCGACCTCGTGGTCGCCGGCACCAAGGACGCGGTGATGATGGTGGAATCGGAAGCTTACGAGCTGTCCGAAGACGAGATGCTGGGCGCCGTGACCTTCGCGCATGAGCAGATCCAGCCGGTGATCGACCTGATCATCGACCTGGCCGAAGAGGCCGCCAAAGAGCCCTTCGACTACCAGCCGCCGGATTACTCCGAGCTCTATGAGGCCGTGAAGGCCGCTGGCGAAGCCGACATGCGCGCCGCCTACGCGATCCTCGACAAGCAGGAGCGCACCTCTGCCGTCTCCGCCGCCAAGGAGAAGATCCTTGAGGCGCTGACCGACGAGCAGAAAGAGGATGCAAACCTCGGTTCGGCCCTCAAGAAGCTCGAAAGCAGCATCCTGCGCGGTGACGTTGTCAAAACCGGCAAGCGGATCGACGGTCGCTCCACCACTGAGGTGCGCGACATCGTCAGCGAAGTCGGCCTGCTGCCCCGAACCCACGGTTCGGCGCTGTTCACCCGTGGCGAGACGCAGGGCCTCGTGGTCACCACCCTCGGCACCGGCGATGATGAGCAGATCATCGACGCGCTGCACGCCAACTACCGCAGCAACTTCATGCTGCACTACAACTTCCCGCCCTACTCGGTAGGTGAGGTTGGCCGCTTCGGCTTTACCGGTCGCCGCGAAATCGGCCACGGCAAGCTGGCATGGCGTGCGCTTCAGGCGGTGCTGCCCGCGCCGACCGACTTCCCCTACACCATTCGCGTGGTCTCCGAGATCACCGAATCCAACGGCTCGTCCTCGATGGCCTCCGTCTGTGGCGGTTCGCTCTCGATGATGGACGCCGGTGTGCCGCTGAAGGCCCCGGTGGCCGGTGTGGCCATGGGCCTGGTGCTGGAAGAAGACGGCGACTACGCCATCCTGACCGACATCCTTGGCGACGAGGATCACCTCGGCGACATGGACTTCAAGGTGGCAGGCACCGAAGACGGCATCACCTCGCTGCAGATGGATATCAAGGTTGCGGGCATCACGCCCGAGATCATGAAAACCGCCCTGGCCCAGGCCAAGGACGCCCGTCTGCATATCCTCGGCGAGATGTCCAAGGCGCTGACCGCTGGCCGCACCGAGTTCTCGGCGCACGCCCCGCGGATCGAAACCATGAACGTGCCCACCGACAAGATCCGTGAAGTGATCGGCTCGGGCGGCAAGGTGATCCGCGAGATCGTCGAGGTTTCGGGTGCCAAGGTCGACATCAACGACGATGGCGTCATCAAGATCGCCTCGCCGAATGCCGATTGCATCGAGAAGGCCCGCGAGATGATCCACTCGATCGTCGCCGAGCCGGAAGAAGGCAAGATCTACAACGGCAAGGTCGTGAAGATCGTCGACTTCGGCGCCTTCGTGAACTTCTTCGGCAAGCGTGACGGCCTCGTGCACGTCAGCCAGATCGCCAATACCCGCCTGAACCACCCCAGCGACCAGCTGACCGAAGGTCAGGACGTGAAGGTGAAGCTGCTGGGCTTTGACGATCGCGGCAAGGTGCGCCTGTCGATGAAAGTCGTCGATCAGGAGACCGGCGAAGAGATCAAGAAAGAAGAGAAGGCCGACTGAGGCCACTCACTTTCGGATTAGCGAAGGGCCCGGGGGAAACCTCGGGCCCTTTTGCATGTTGAAGAGGCTTGGCCGCCGCGCCCTCTTTCGGGAGTGGCAAATAGCTCCTGTGCCGCTCAAGCCTCGATAAAGCGCGGGTCTTCACCGGCGGCCACCACCACCGCCGTCAGCCGCCCCGTGGCAAAAGCGCCGGTGTCTATCGCAATACGACCGGGCGCGACCTCCGCCGTGTCACGGATGTAATGGCCGTGGATGATCCATGTGCCATCGCTGCGCGGGGTCGAAAAGAAGTCGGGGTGCCCGTTGGTGAGCGAGTTAGATTGCGCGTCCAGCGGGCGGGCGGGGTCGGCGCCCGCGTGAGTGACGGCAACATTGCCGCTTTGCCACTGGCGGGGCATGTCCTTGATCCAGTCCAGCAGGCCCTCAGCTTCCAGCACTTCCGCCAGCCCTGCCTGGGCAGCCTCCAGCCCCGGCCCGCCGGTCTCCGACACACCCGCGCCGAGCCCGAAGCTCGACAGCGTTTGCAGCCCGCCATGTCTCAGCCAGCGCGGGTATTTGCCTTGGGCGAAGTCGAGCATCATCTCTTCATGGTTCCCGCGCAGGCAGGTGGCCTTCCCGTCGGCGCAAAATGTCTTCAGCCGCCGCAGCACGGCCGCCGAAGCCTCGCCCCGGTCGACATAATCGCCAACAAAAACAATCGGCAGGCCCAGTGCTTCTGCTTCGAGCTTGTCGATCAACCTTTCCAGCAGATGATCGCAGCCATGCACATCGCCCACCGCAACAAAGGGAGCTTCAGGGGCAAGCGGGCCACCGTCGAAGGGCTGCACAGCAGGACGCGCGCCAGCCCGGCGGAATATACTGCTCAGTCGAAACATCTTCAGCGGCTAATGACCTGACAGGACTCGGCCTTGATCATCTTGCGGCTTTCCCGTTGCGGAGCCGCCTTTACCACCCGGCCTCGCCCGGCTTCGGCGACCTTGGTGGTGGCAGAAGAGACAAGCTCGGTCAGCTTGCAGGTGTTGCCCTGCAAGGCCACCACCATCCGAAAGCCCGCTTCCATCACCTGCTTGCTGCCTTCGGCATCGGTCAGCACCCGGTTGATGCCCATCGTCGCCGTCAGCCCGCTGCGGGTCAGGTTGTAACGGGCCCGGGTTTCGACATTTGCCTTGTAGTCCACCTTGATGCCGGGTGGCAGGCGCACGCGTGAGCCATCGCTGCAGCGTTCCGTGCGGGTTTTGGCCGTGTAGGCGCAGCTCTTGGTGGAACGGCTGGAGGGGCCCTCAAACACCAGCGCAGAGGCCGAACCGTCGGCTCCGCGCTTGGCCCCGATCTCGAAGGTCTTGCAGTTGGACTTCACGGTTTCAATCGCCAGCAGTCCGCCGAACTGCTTGATGTCATAGGTGGTGCGGCAGGTGTCGTTCGAGCGCCCAAGCCCGCGCGAGCGCACCTGCTTTTCCGAGAAGCTCACACGCAGCTTCAACTCGGCCACCGCCGGTGTGGCAGGCAGGCTGGCCATGAGTGTGGCCGCAAGGATCCATCTCAGCATCATCGTCCCTTTCTCGCTCCCTCGGCCGGCCTCAATTGCAGTAGGTCCGACCGTTGTAGGTTGCACATTTGCGGCCTCCGCCACCCCCGCTGCCGCCACTGCTGGTGGCGCGCTTCGGTTTGGAGGCCTTGGCCTGCCGCACCCGACAGGAGCCGCGCGTGTCGAGATACTGGCCTGAAGGGCAGGTCTTCAACTCACAACGGTTATCCACCTTCACCTCACGCACAGAGCAGACCAGCGGGCAGGTGCCCTCGGGCATCTTTTGCAACAGCCCGGCGAGGGTGATCGAAAGCTCCATCTCGGCGATGTCGGGCACCGCATCCCGCAGCCGCGCCATGGCCCGCTCAGAGTTTCGGCCCCAATCGCCATCGACGGTGCCCGCGTCGCAGCCCAGCCGGTTGAGCTCTTCCTGAAGGGTGAAGTACATGTCCTCCATCTCCTCCTCTTCAATCGGCATGAAGACAGTCGCCGGCATCGCCACGCGCACAATGGGCACGCCATCGTCGCCCCACGTTACCTGCACGTCCTCGCCAACGATCCCTTCGGTATCAACGCCCTCTTCAGTGAGGTCGGCAGCGTCACCGATCACCAGCCCGGCCCCGTCTTCTGGCTCAGCCGCAGCATCCCCCACGTCCTGAGCGGAGAGCGGCGGAAGAGTGGTCACAGCCACCCCTGAAAGCAGAACAAGCGCGGCGAAAATCCGCCGGTATGGGTGCGTCATTCAATCCTCTGCGCGGAGACCGGGCGTTGCCCCGGTGCCCCTTTCACAGTGGAGGTTAGCAAAAAAGCCCCGTTCACTCCAACGGGGCTTTTTCACGTTCATGGGATGTTGCGGGCTTAGCCCGGGTTCTTGGCAAAGCGCAGGTAGGGCAGCTTCTTGTCGAGCGCGCCGTACTTCTCTTCCGCCGCCGCATCGTCCAGCGCCAGAGCCACGATCACGTCCTGCCCGGTTTCCCAGTTGGCGGGGGTGGCCAGCGGCTGTTCGTAGGTGCGTTGCAGCCCGTCGAGCGCACGCAGCACCTCGGCAAAGTTGCGACCGACCGACATCGGATAGGTCATCATCAGCTGCACCTTCTTGTTGGGCGCAACGATAAAGACCGAGCGAACAGTCGCGCTGTCGGCCGGGGTGCGGCCATCGGGCAGGTAGGCATCGGCGGGCAGCATGTCGAAGGCCTTGGAAAAGGTCAGGTCGGTGTCGGCCACAATCGGGAAGCCCGCCTTGGCACCGCCAAAGGCTTCGATGTCACCCTTCCATTTCTTGTGATCTTCCGCCCCGTCGACGGAAACGCCAAGCACCTTGGTGCCGCGCTTCTCCCACTCGTCGGCAAGCTGGGCGACTGCGCCGAACTCGGTGGTGCAGACCGGGGTGAAGTCTTTCGGGTGGGAAAAAATGACCGCCCAGCTGTCACCGATCCAGTCGTGCAGCGTGAGCTCGCCGAGGTCGGTCGGGAAGGTGAGGTTCGGGACGGTATCGTTGATGCGCAAGGCCATGGTGTCCTCCTGACGTTTGGTCTTGGGGAATAGATACATTCAAAACTTGGAATTAAAAGACCCTCCCCCCAAGGAAAAGGAGGGCGTTTTGACGCTGCCGCAAGATTGGGGACGCGCGTTTCGGCGGTGTGAGAGGTCTGGCACGGAGGTTTCGCGGTGATACGCAACCCATGGGCGAAAAGCTGCCGAGCGACTTGCTTCTGGCGCGCCACATCACAGGTTTGCGAGCACGAACCTCACAACAACAGGGAGAGAGACATGAAACCAGTCATCGCGGGGGCACTGGCCCTTTCGCTTGTCGCCGCGCCGGGGGTGGCGCAGGAAGCGGCGATCTTCTCGGGCGACGACCGGATTCATCCGGTCTACGCGCAAAACGGCATGGTCTCGGCGCAGGAGGCGGTGGCCGCGCAGGTCGGGCTCGACATCTTGCAGGCCGGCGGCAACGCGGTGGATGCGGGCGTGGCCGTGGCCTTCGCCCTGGCCGTCACCCTGCCCCGCGCGGGCAACCTTGGCGGCGGCGGCTTCATGATCGTGCATGACGCAGAGAGTGGTGAGACCAAGGCGATTGATTACCGCGAGATGGCGCCCGCGAGCGCCGACCGCGACATGTTTCTGGACGCCGAGGGCAATGCCGATAGCAACCTCAGCCGCTTCACCGGGCTGGCCACCGGCGTGCCCGGCACCGTTGCGGGCATGCAGATGGCGCTGGAGGAGTACGGGACCATGACGATGGCCGAGGTCGTCGCCCCTGCCATCGCGCTCGCCCGCGACGGGATCGACGTGACACCGGGCCTTGCCGACAGCCTGAAGGGGCTCGAAAAGCGGCTTAAGGCGCATCCCTCCTCCGAGGCGATCTTCTACAAGGAAGGCGGCGCTTTTTACGAGCCCGGTGAGCGGCTGGTGCAGGCCGATCTGGCGCAGACACTTCAGAAGATCGCCGACGAGGGGCCAGCAGGCTTTTACGAGGGCGCGGTGGCCGAGGCGATCAGCAAGGCGGTGATGGACGCGGGCGGGCGGATCACACCCGAGGACATGGCGAACTACAAGGCGGTGCTGCGCGAGCCCGTCACCGGCAGCTACCGTGGCTACGAGATCGTCTCGATGCCGCCGCCGTCGTCTGGCGGGGCGCATATCGTGCAGATCCTCAACGTGCTGGAGGAGTATCCGGTAGGCTTCCTCGGCCATAACTCGGCGGAGACGATCCACCTGATGGCCGAGGCGATGAAGCGCGCCTACGCCGACCGTTCCGAGTATCTGGGTGATAGCGACTACGTCGATGTGCCGCTGGCCGAAATCACCTCAAAGGACTACGCCGCAGCCATCCGGGGCGAGATCAGCCGCAACGTGGCCACACCCTCCAGCACCATCAAGCCGGGTAATCTCGCGCCCTACGAAAGCAACGAGACCACCCATTTCTCGATTGTCGACAAGGACGGCAACGCGGTGTCCAACACCTACACCATCAACTTCTCCTACGGCTCGGGAATGGTGGCCGAGGGCACCGGCGTGTTGATGAACAACGAAATGGACGACTTCGCCGCCAAGCCCGGCGTGCCCAATGCCTACGGGCTGATCGGCGGGGATGCCAACGCGGTGGAGGGCGGCAAACGCCCGCTGTCGTCGATGAGCCCGACGCTGGTGATGAAAGATGGCGAGGTGTTCATGGTGACGGGTAGCCCGGGTGGCAGCCGCATCATCACCACCACCTTGCAGGTCATCATGAACGTGATCGACCACGGCATGAACATCGCCGAAGCCTCCACCGCCCCCCGCATCCACCACCAATGGCTGCCCGACGAGATCCGCATCGAAGAAGGCATCAGCCCCGACACCATCGCGATCCTTGAACAGAAGGGTCACAAGGTGGCGCGCAAAACGGTGATGGGCTCGACCCAATCGATCATGGTCGACAAGGAGAGCGGGCTGCTCTTCGGCGCTTCCGACCCCCGCCGGGTAGACGCCGCCACTGTCGGCTACTGAAGCCCAAGCCCGCCGGCATGTGCTGGCGGGCTTGCCCTCCTTCACGTTCCATGTTGATATCAACACATCAAGCGCGGAGGGCATCATGAAAGACAGCAAGCTGACCGTCTGGGGCTATGAGTGGGTGCCCGACTTCGCCAAGGGTCAGGTGCGCGACTTCCGGGTGCGCTGGGCCCTGCTGGAGGCCGGGTTGGGCTACGAGATGGCCCATGTCGAGATGGGTGGCCAAGGCAAGCCGGAGCATCTGGCGCGGCAACCCTTCGGCCAGATTCCCGTGTTGGAGATCGACGGTGCGCCGATGTTCGAGAGCGGCGCGATCGTATGGCGGATCGCCGAGTCCAGCGACGTGCTTCTGCCCCCGGAGGTGGATCGTTACGCCGCCCTCAGCTGGGTTTTCGCCGCGCTGAACTCTATCGAGCCGCTGACCGGCGTGGTCGGCACCGTCCAGACCTTCGTGGAGGACCGCGAGGCAGCAGAGCGGGTCGCCCCGACCCTCCGCGCGATGGCGGGAAAAAAGCTGAAACGGCTGGCAAGTGCGCTGGGCGACAAGGACTACCTGCTTGGCGATACCTTCTGCGTCTCCGACTTGATGATGGCCGCCGTGCTGCACGGGCTCGACGGGCTGAACCTGATCGAAGACCACCCAACACTGGTCGCCTACCGAGACCGCTGCCTTTCCCGCCCCGCCTATCAAAAGGCGATGGCCGACCAGATTGCAGAGATCGAGAGCAACGCCGCGAAATACGCGCGCTAGGCCGCTCATCCGCCCCTCACTGTGCACGAGCGCGGCGAAGAGCGGCTCTTAAAACGGCGCCTTCGCCTTGAAACTCACACCCCTTCCGCCATCCGGGTGCAGCACGCGGAGCATCTCGGCGTGGAGCATCAGGCGGGGGAACTCCAGCGCGGGGCCAGTGGCGTAAAACGGATCACCGAGGATCGGGTGGCCGATTTCGCGCATATGCACGCGCAGCTGGTGGCTGCGCCCCGTCTCGGGCATCAACCGCACCCGGCTCTCGCCATCCTTGGCCTTGAGCCGTTTCCAACGGGTCAGCGCAGGCTTGCCGTTTTCATGGTCCACCATCTGCCGTGGCCGGTTGGGCCAATCCACAATCAGCGGCAGGTCCACCTCGCCCTCGGCCTCCGCCATCTCGCCCCAGACCCGCGCCACATACTGCTTCTTGGTTCGCCGATGCTCGAACTGCAGGCCAAGGTGGCGCTGGGCGTGTGGGGTGAGGGCAAAGACCATGACGCCGCTGGTGTCGCGGTCCAGCCGGTGCACCAGCAGAGCTTCGGGGAAGGCCGCCTGCACCCGCGACAGCAGGCAATCAGCCAGATGTTCGCCCTTGCCCGGCACCGAGAGCAGGCCGGAGGGCTTGTTGACGGCAAGCAGCTCATGGTCGTGGTGGAGCACGTCCAGCGGCGTGTCCGGCGGGGCATAGGTGTCGCTCACCGCTGCTCCACCCCATCGCTGATCTCGTAATAGTCGCCCTTGTCGGCGGTGAAGATGTGCTTTTGCAGGGTCAGGCCGGTGGGGCCGTCGATGGCGCCCAACGCGAAGCTGGTGGTGTCTTCGTCACGGTGCTTCCAGAACAGGAAGCTGCCGCAGGTGGGGCAAAAGCCGCGTTTGGCCTCCGCAGAAGAGGCATACCACTGCGGTTCGCCATGAATAGAAAGCTCATCGTCTTTCACATAGGCCGAAGCCCAAAGATGCCCCGACTGGCGGCGGCACTGCCCGCAGTGGCAGACAGAAACGCCCTGCGGCTTGCCGGTCACCTCGAAGCGGATCGCGCCGCAGAGGCAGCTTCCTTGCAGGCTCATCGCCAGTGACCTCCGTTGCCAAAAACCGCATTCAGCACCCGCCCCAGCCCCTCTGCGTCGGCCTCCGTGAAAGCGGCGGGCTGGTCGCTGTCGATATCGAGCACACCGATAAGCCGCCCGGAGGCCCCATGCACCGGCAACACGATTTCCGATCGGGTGGTTGCGGCGCAGGCGATATGGCCGGGAAAGGCCTCGACATCATCGACAAGCTGCACCTCTCCCGTCTCGGCGCAGGTGCCGCAGACACCCTTGCCAAAGGGGATTTGCAGGCAGCCATGTCCGCCTTGATAGGGGCCGATCTTCAGCATCCCGGGCTCGGTGACGCGGTAGAAGCCTGTCCAGTCGAACCGGTCGTCAGAATGGTGGATCTCACAGGCCAGCGTTGCCATCAGCGCGACCTCGTCGGTCTCGTTCTCTGTCAGGCTTTCAATAACCTTCGCCAGCGCGGCGTAATCCACCTCAGGCACGCTCAATCGCGATGGCCGTGCCCTCGCCTCCGCCGATGCAAATGGCAGCCACGCCGCGCTTGAGGTCGCGTTTTTCCAGCGCGTTGAGCAGCGTTACAATGATCCGGGCACCGCTTGCGCCAATCGGATGGCCCAGTGCGCAGGCCCCGCCGTTGACGTTGATCTTGTCGCGGCTCACGCCCATTTCGTGCATGAAGGCCATGGGCACCACAGCGAAGGCTTCGTTCACTTCCCAAAGGTCCACATCCTCCACGCTCCAGCCAAGCCGCTTCAGCAGCTTCTGCGCGGCTGGCACCGGTGCGGTGGTGAACCAGCCGGGCGCTTGCGCGTGGGAGGCATGGCCGAGGATATGGGCGCGGATCGGCAGGCCAGAACCTTCACCCGCCAGCACCAGCGCCGCCGCGCCGTCGGAAATGCTTGAAGAGTTGGCCGCCGTCACCGTTCCGCCCTCGCGGAAAGCGGGCTTGAGCGTGGGAATCTTGTCAGGCCGCGCGTTGCCGGGTTGCTCATCCTCGCCCACCACGGTCTCACCCCGGCGGCCTTTTACCGTAACGGGCGTGATCTCGCCCTCAAAACGGCCCTCCTTCTGGGCGCTGAGCGCGTTTTCCAGCGAGGCAAGCGCGTAGTCATCCTGTGCCTGCCGGGTAAACTGGAACGTCTCGGCGCAATCCTCGGCGAAGGTGCCCATCAGGCGGCCCTTGTCATAGGCGTCTTCCAGCCCGTCGAGAAACATGTGGTCGATCACCTGGCCATGCCCAATGCGGGCCCCGCCGCGCATCTTGGGAAGCAGGTAGGGCGCGCCGGTCATGCTCTCCATCCCGCCGGCAATCACCACATCGGCCCCGCCGCCTGCAATGGTGTCAAACGCGGCCATCGCGGCCTTCATGCCCGAGCCGCACATCTTGTTGAGCGTGGTCGCGGGCAGGCTCTCACCCAGACCGGCAGCAAAGCCCGCCTGCCGCGCGGGCGCCTGACCTTGCCCTGCGGGCAGAACGCAGCCCATCAGCAGCTCGTCCGCCGCTTCGGCCCCGGCCTGATCCATCGCCGCCCTGATGGCCGCGCCGCCCAGTTCAGCCGCTGTGACAGTGGCAAACGCTCCCTGAAACCCGCCCATCGGCGTGCGCGCCGCCCCCGCAATTCCAACCCGTGCCATTGCTCTCTCCCCGCAAATTTCTGCCACTTGCATACCGAATGGTAAGGTTTCGCGTCTAGGCCTGAGGCACGCCCAACTGACACGGAGCAGGCCATGAACCTAGACGCAAGCCAGAAGGGCAACATTCTGCTCGTTACCGTGCACGAAAGCCGGATTGACGCGGCAGTGGCCGTTGCCTTCAAAGAAACCATGCGCGAGCTGACGGCGGGCCACGCCGGGCGGATCGTGCTCGATATGGGCGAGGTCGGCTTTCTTGATAGCTCGGGCCTCGGTGCCGTGGTGGGCGCGATGAAGCAGGTTGATCCCGGGGCAAAGCTTGAACTGGCGGCTCTCAGCCGAACGGTGGCAAAGGTCTTCAAGCTGACGCGTATGGATACGGTCTTCAACATCCACAGTTCTGCCGAGGCGGCCCTTGCCTCCGGCGAAAACGCTGCCTGACCGGGCAGCATCATGCCCAACCGCGCCCGCGTTCACGCAATCGCCCCAACCGAGCCCATGCCCGCGCCCGCTGCGTGCCCCCCAAACAATGCGCTTCGGATTGTGCTTTCAAGCACTCCGATGGAGGTGCGCCGCGCGCTGGAGCACGTGTTGGGCAACCTCTCTCCGCTCGCCCTCTCAGATGAAGATCGTGGCACTGTTGAGCTGGTGCTGGCCGAGGTGCTGAACAACGTCGTCGAGCATGCCTATGACGAGGCGGCCTCTGGCGTCATCGAGATCAACGTGCTTCAGGGGGAGCGCAGGATCTTCTGCACCGTCACCGATCACGGTCGCGCCATGCCGGGGCTCGATGCGCCAGCGGGTCAGGCCGCAGAGGTTGATGTGCCGCTGGAGGCTTTGCCGGAAGGTGGCTTTGGCTGGTTTCTGATCCGGCAGCTATCAAAAGACCTCAACTATACCCGCGACAGTGGCCAGAATCGTCTGAGCTTCTCGCTGGATTTTGCCACCATGCCCTGATGCGGCAGTGCTCGCAGCGCTCCGCCCATAAATCCAGCCGGTTTACCCGGAATCCCGGTTCCAATCTCGCGCTCAATCCACCCCACGCACACCATTGTTTCGCCTTTGGAAATTCGCGCCGCAAAATGGTCCTGATCACACCCAAACGGCGACAGGATCAAAGGGCAAACAAGACGGGTAGCTGCATATAGCTTCCCTCGGCGCCACGCTTCATAGCCCCCACCCAGTGCGTGGCGTCGAGGTCTTATTTTCCCCTATCATCATCGCCTTGCCGCCCCGCCCTGCGCCGCCTAGTCTCGCCGCCGGAGGGACACTCATGCGCAATTTCGAAATTCCCGGGCGGTCGCCTGTCTTTGCAACCAATGGCCTCTGCGCCACCTCGCACCCGCTTGCGGCGCAGGTCGCGGTGGAGATTCTGCAGGCGGGCGGCAATGCGGTGGATGCGGGCATCGCGGCAGCGGTTCTGCTGGGCATCTGCGAGCCGCAGAGCACCGGAATCGGTGGCGACTGCTTTGCCTTGGTTAAACCCGCCGGGACGGAGGAGATCCATGCACTGAACGGCTCAGGCCGGGCGCCTGCGGGCATCGACGTGCAGGCCCTGCGCGAAGCGGGCCCGACCATTCCGCTGACCTCGCCCCATGCCGTTACCCTGCCAGGCGCGATTGCGGGCTTCGCGGCCCTATCGGAGCGCTTCGGGCGCAACGGGCTCGCCGCCAGCCTCGCTCCAGCCATCCGATACGCCGAAGAGGGCGTGCCCGTGGCGCCGCGCGTGGCCCGCGATTGGCAAGCCGCAGAGGCCACGCTTCAGGGCGCGGCTCGCCAGCATTACCTGATTGGCGGGGCCGTCCCCGAGGTTGGTCAGATCTTCCGCAGCCCGGGCCAGGCCGAGGTGTTGCGCCGGGTGGCGGCGGAGGGGCCGCAGGCGTTCTATCAGGGCGAGGTGGCCGAGGATATGTGCGCCGCCCTCGCCGGGGCCAGCCACAGCTTGCAAGACTTCGCCAGCGTCAGCGCCGACTGGGGCAGCCCGCTCACCGGCCCCTATCGCAGCCGCGAGATCGCCGAGCATCCGCCCAACGGGCAAGGCACCACCGCCCTGCTGCTCGCCGCGATCCTCGCGGAATTCGACATTGCCGGGATGGACCCGCTCGGCCCGGAGCGCAGCCATATCGAGGCCGAAGCGATCAAGCTGGCCTATGACGCCCGCAACCGGCTCATCGCAGACCCGGCCTCCATGAAAGACCCGAGGGCCCTGCTGCGCCCCGGCCTCGCGCAAGAGCTTGCCGCGCTGATCGACCCGAAGCGGGCGATGGCACAGGTCACCAGCGTGACCGAGGCGGTGCACCGCGATACGGTTTACCTTTGCGTGGTGGACCGCGACGGCATGGCGCTGTCGCTCATCTATTCGATCTTCCACAGCTTCGGCTCCGGCCTTGCCAGCCCCAAGTTTGGTATCCTGATGCAAAACCGCGGCGCGGGTTTCACATTGGAAGAGGGCCACCCCAACGAGGCGGGCCCGGGCAAGCGGCCGATGCACACGATCATCCCCGGGATGATGCTGCAGGACGGCCGGGTGGAGATGCCCTTTGGCGTGATGGGCGGGCAGTATCAGGCGGCCGGGCACGCGCGATTCGCCTCAAACATGCTGGATTTCGGCATGGATCCGCAGGAGGCGATCGACTTTCCACGCCTGTTTGCCGAGAAGGGCGAGTTGCAGCTTGAGGCTCCCTTCCCCGAGGCCACCCGCGCCGCGCTGGCCGAGATGGGGCACAAGGTGGTGCCGCCGCCTGCGCCCATTGGCGGCGCGCAGGCCATCCGCATCACGCCAGAGGGCGTGCTGGTTGGGGCCTCGGATCCGCGCAAGGACGGCTCGGCCATCGGCTACTGACCGTCGGGCACAAAAAGCGCGTGGTTTCAGTTAGTTGAGTTGGAAGTGCAGCGGGTAGACACCATCTTCGAACGGCCCGAACAGATCGGGCAGGTCGGGGTGGTCTACCGGCTCACCGGAGTAATCGGCAATCAGGTTCTGCTCGCTGACATAGGCCACGTAGTAGCTTTGGTCATTCTCCGCGAGCAGGTGATAAAACGGCTGGTCCTTGGGCGGACGGCTTTCTTCAGGAATGGCGTCATACCATTCCTCCGTGTTCGAAAACATCGCGTCGACGTCAAAAACCACCCCGCGAAACGGGTGTTTGCGATGCTTTACTACTTGACCGAGGTGATATTTCGCCCGGGTTTTCATCATACCATTGTGCTCCCCACGTGCTGATGGTTAGTGCAGGCCAAGGGCGATGTCTATAAATCGGCCCGGAAAAACAGGGAAACAGTGTGTGAACCTCGTTCTGACAGTGGCGCAAATCGTCGCGCCCGTGTTCATTCTGGCGGCCATCGGGTTTGTCTGGGTCAAGCTCGGGCAAGACTATCCGATGCGCTTCATCACCCGGCTGGTGATGACCCTTGCGATTCCCTGCCTGATCTTCGGCGCGCTGATGAAAACCGAGATCGACCCGCAGGCGCTTACGGCGGTTTCTCTTGCGGCCATTGCGGCTTACCTCACTGTTATTGCAGTGTTTTACCTTGTCGCCTTCATCCTCAAGCTGGATCGGCGGACCTATCTTGCGCCGCTGATCTTCGGCAACACCGGCAACCTCGGCCTGCCGCTGGCGCTCTTTGCCTTTGGTGAAGAGGGGCTTGGCTTTGCCGTGGTGATCTTTGCGATCATGGCGATGCTCAGCTTCACCTTCGGCATCTGGCTCGTCTCGGGTGGCGGCAATCCACTGAAATCGCTCAAAGAACCCGTTGTTGTTGGCACCGCGGCGGGCGCGCTCTTTTTGTGGCAGGGCTGGCAAACCCCGGTTTGGATCACCAACACCATCGACCTTATCGCGCAGGTCGCCATCCCGCTGATGCTCATCACCCTCGGCGTGGCCGTGGCGCGGCTGAAGCCCGGCGACCTTGGCCGCTCGTTCTGGCTTTCGCTGCTGAAGGCGACGCTTTGTGCGGGTATCGCTGTGGGCGCAGGCTGGGCCTTTGGCCTCACCGGCACCGCGTTTGCCGTGCTGGTGTTGCAACTCATAACACCGATTGCGGTTACGAATTACTTACTGGCCGAACGCTTCGGGGCCGACAGCACCGCCGTGGCGGGCCTCGTCGTGGCCTCCACCCTGCTATCGGTCGCCGCCCTGCCGCTCGCCTTGGCCCTTCTGATCTGAAATGTGATGCGCCCCGCGCAGTTGGGCGTTCCCCCGCGCGTCAATTTCGCTTATTCTGGCCCCAAAGCGGCAAAGACCGCGCAACG
The DNA here is from genome assembly GCF_006351965.1 of Oceanicola sp. D3. Taxonomy (NCBI): domain Bacteria; kingdom Pseudomonadati; phylum Pseudomonadota; class Alphaproteobacteria; order Rhodobacterales; family Roseobacteraceae; genus Oceanicola; species Oceanicola sp. D3. Next base: position 3,318 of record NZ_CP040932.1, on the reverse strand, counting down.
AGGCGAGCGAGCGACAATGTTCAGGAAAATCGGCTGTGTGCTGGTAATGGCCCTACTTGCGGGCTGCGGTGGTGGGCGTGAGCTGGAAAGCCCGCGCAACCTGGAAAATGCATGTGCCCTGGTAGATGAGCGGCCCAAGTACTTGCGGGCGATGAAGCGCACCGAGCGGCGCTGGAACGTGCCGGTGCACGTGCAGATGGCGACGATCTATCAGGAAAGCAAGTTTGACGGCGATGCGCGGACGCCCTTCAAATGGTCGCTCGGGGTGATCCCGATGGGGCGGCAAAGCTCGGCTTTCGGCTACTCTCAGGCGCTTGATGCGACTTGGCAGGAGTATAAGGACCAAACCGGAAACCGCCGCGCCAAGCGCGATGACATTCAGGACGCGACCGACTTCATGGGCTGGTACATGAACCAGACCCGCGAGCGGAACGGCATCGCGCTGACCGATGCGCGCAACCAGTATCTGGCCTATCACGAAGGGCACACCGGCTATCGCAAAGCGAGCTACAATGCCAAGCCGTGGCTTGTGCGGGTTGCCGGAGAAGTGGGTGCGCGTTCAGAGGTTTACCGCGCCCAACTGGCGGCCTGCGGTAAGGCCTGAGGCAGCAATGTTAAGGCAAGGGGGCCGCGCCGTGTGGCGGGGCCCCATGCCGAGTTTTCCGGGTGTCAGTTGCCGCGGCGCTGGGTCTCTGCCGGGATGTTGAAGAGCGAAGAGCGCAGGTTTCCGCCCTTCTTCAGCGCGCCAAGCACCACCGTGGTCTGATTGCCAGCATCATCTGTGATGATCCACTGGCGCAACTCGACGGGCGAAGAGGTGAAAACCAGCTCGATATGGCCATACTCCGGGTGCTCGGGATCCTGAGCGCGGATGGTGGTGGTTTTGCCGTCTGACTTATGGCCGGTGATCATGCCGGAGCGGCCAAAATCTACCTTGCGGGCCAATATGATAGAGAGCGGCGTGCGGCGCAGAGGGTATTGCTCGGGGCCGGTATTGGACTTGGAGTCGAAGATCGCCACCTGTCCGCCGCCCGCCATGACGAGGCTTTCATCGGGCTTGTTATACTCAAAGCGAATGCGCCCGGGGCGGTGGATGTAGATCTGGCCGGTGGAGATGGTGCCATCGCCGTTGATCTGGGTAAACTCCCCCGTCGCGGTGGTGAAGTTGTTGAGATACTTCGACAATTCCGAAAGCGAGGCCTTCTGGGCAGCAGCCGGAAGAGCGAGGGCCATCAGCAGGGCAGGGGCCCCGATCAGAGAAAACAGGGTGCGCAGGAGTTTCATGCGGCGCCTTTCTTGTTACGTGCAGGGCGATGTGCCCGTTAACGCCCTACTTAGGGGGTTTGAGCCTGATATGCGATAACAAGGCGGCGAGTTTGGGGTGTTGACCCCAGCTATCCGTTAACAGCGGATTTGTGCCACGTTCCAAAAGGTTGCCGATGTGAACATTGCCGGAACTCGGCAGGGCAACATGTTATGCACAGATCATGCACATCCGATGCATACGAGTTTTTGGCCCAATCGTGGTTAACGGGCCGGGCGGAAGGTGGGCAGATTGCCCACCCTACGGTGTTCGGGAGAGATCGCGCAGGAGCAGGATGAGGGCGGGGACGCCGGTTGGGTGACCCCCACCGATCGTCAGTTTTGCTCAGGCGCCAAGATCTCGCGTTTGCCGACGTGGTTGGCCGCCGTCACCAGCCCGTTGTCTTCCATCTGCTCCACCAGCCGGGCGGCCTTGTTGTAGCCGATGGCGAGCTTGCGCTGGATGTAGCTGGTCGAGCATTTGCGATCCTGGATCACCACCTGAACGGCCTGATCGTAGAGCGCATCTTCACCATCGGTGTTGCCGCCGAGGCCAAGCACGAGGTCGATGTCGGATTCCTTATCGTCATCCGGGCCTTCAACCACGCCGCTCACGTATTCGGGCGCGCCGAAGCTCTTGAGGTGGTTCACGACTTCTTCAACCTCTTCGTCCGAGCAGAACGGCCCGTGGACGCGGGTGATGCGCCCGCCGCCAGCCATGTAGAGCATGTCGCCCATGCCGAGGAGCTGTTCGGCGCCCATTTCGCCCAGGATGGTGCGGCTGTCGATCTTGGAGGTCACCTGGAAGGAGATCCGGGTGGGGAAGTTGGCCTTGATCGTGCCGGTGATCACGTCGACCGAGGGGCGCTGGGTGGCCATGATGAGGTGGATACCGGAGGCACGGGCCATCTGCGCGAGGCGCTGGATGCAGGCCTCGATCTCCTTGCCGGCGACCATCATCAGGTCTGCCATCTCGTCGACGATGACGACGATGAAGGGCAGGGTCTCGGGCTTGAACTCTTCGGTTTCGAAGATCGGATCGCCGGTGTCATCGTCAAAGCCGGTCTGGATCGTGCGGCTGAACATCTCGCCCTTGGCCAGCGTGTCACGCACCCGGGCGTTGTAGCCCTCGATATTCCGCACGCCCATCTTGGACATCTTGCGGTAGCGATCCTCCATCTCGCCGACGACCCATTTGAGCGCGACGACGGCCTTTTTCGGGTCGGTCACCACGGGCGAAAGCAGGTGCGGGATGCCGTCATAGACGGAGAGTTCGAGCATCTTCGGGTCGATCATCACCATCCGCAGCTCCTCGGGCGGGAGCGTGTAGAGCAGTGAGAGGATCATGGTGTTGATGGCCACGGATTTACCCGAGCCGGTGGTGCCCGCAATCAGCAGGTGAGGCATTTTGGCGAGGTTGGCCACAACCGGCTCGCCGCCGATGTCCTTGCCGAGCGCGAGGGGCAGGCGGTGGTTGCCGTCGCCATAGTCCTTGCCGGAGAGGATCTCGCGGAAGTTCACCATTTCGCGGCGTTCGTTGGGGAGTTCGATCCCGATCACCGAGCGGCCGGGCACGGTGGAGACGCGGGCGGAGAGGGCCGACATGGAGCGCGCGATATCATCGGCCAGGCCGATCACGCGGGAGGCCTTGAGGCCGGGCGCGGGCTCCAGCTCGTACATGGTGACAACCGGGCCGGGGCGGACCGAAACGATCTCGCCGCGCACGCCATAGTCATCGAGCACGGTTTCGAGCATCCGGGCGTTCTCTTCCAGCGCCTCGTCGGAGAGGTGGCTGCGGTCCACCGCCTTGGCGGGGGAGAGCAGCGAGAGCGGGGGCAGCTCGAAGCGGGCTTCTTCGGGGTCGAAGGCCAGCGTGGGCTGGGCCTCGGCCTGCGCGCGGCGCGAGGGCTGGGCCAGCTTGCGGGGCGGGTGCTGCACCACGGCGCGCGCTTCTGGCGCCGGGGCAGGGGCCACGGTTGCGGCTGCGGCTGCGGGAGCCGCCACGCGGGCTGTTGC